>NZ_CP108736.1:0-255036 GCF_045162475.1 Streptomyces sp. NBC_00984 | reverse complement strand
GGTGCCGCTACGCGGCACTTCCCCGAATTGCTTCGCAATTCGGGTTGCTGGGCCACTCCGTGGCCCAGGGTCAGGGTCGGCGCTCCGCGCTGACCCTGACGATCCGCCAAGGCGGATCACTACCAGCCGCTCCGCGCCTGGTAGTTGGGCCCGCTACGCGGGCAGCGGGCTACGGGAGGTTGGCCGAGGGTTGGGTGAGGTGACGAGCCATCAAGCTGCGGGGGCGGATTCTGTCGAGGTTCGCACCTGATCGTATCGAGTGCGAACACTTCCGGTCATCCTCCCACGAACTGCATGCGTCATAGTTCTGAGTCAGCTACCTTGTTCCTAGAGGACAGACACCCACCAGCACTGGAGAGTCCGAGGAAATGACACTCTGGCTGCGTCCATAAATCCTGTTGAGGATGCGTCAAATTCACGGCCTGGATGGTTTGTCCGCCCGGGGGCGGATGCCTCCGCGGCACTGGAAGCTGAGAAATAGTGTCGCTCTTTCTTTCGTGTCCGTTTCTGATTGAGGAGAAGAGAATGTCTCGGGTGAGTTTCTACGGAAGCGGATACTGCGAAGAGTGTGACTCGACGTGGGAATTCGGTCCGGTAGAGGACGGAACGCTCCTGGAGTCTGACCACGAGTGCGAATCCGAGCGGGACGGCGAGTAACGGGGAATGGTGACAGACCAGGGCCTGAGGGCGCACCAGATCGAGGCGGTCGACGCCGTGCTCCGTCATCTCCAGTTCCCGGCCGGCGTCGCGGTGCCGGAGGAGGGGCTGCGGTGCCAGGTGATCGCGGCGACCGCGTCAGGGAAGACGAGGATCGCGGCGGTGGCCGCTCAACGACTGCGTGCCCGGCGGGTGTTGGTGCTGGTACCGACGGTGGATCTGCTGGCGCAGATGGCCGCGGAGTGGCGTCGGGCAGGGCGTGCGGGGGCGATGGTCGGTGCGTGCGAGTCACGGGTTTCGGCGTCCAGCGGGATGCCCTGCACCACGGACGCGGCGGAGCTCCTGTCCTGGGTGGGGGACGAGGATGTGGTGACGGTGTTCTCGACGTACGCCACTGCCTCCACGGCGGTGCAGGGGGCGCACCGGCTCGGGCTGGACGCCTTCGACCTGATGGTCGTGGATGAGGCGCACCGCACCTCGGGGGATGCGGCGAAGGCGTGGGCGGCCGTGCACGACCAGGTGAAGATGCCGGCCGTCCGGCGGCTGTACATGACGGCGACGGCGAGGATCTGGGAGTCCGCCGAGGATGCCCGCCGGGGCGGCCGGGAGGCTCCGCGGCTGATCGCGAGCATGGACCCCGAGTCGCCCGTGTTCGGGCCTGTGGCCTGGAAGCTGACGCTCTCCCAGGCTATTTCCCGGGGGCTGGTTGCCCCCTATCAGGTTATTTGCGTTGATATTTCCGATCCGGACTTGTATGCCGCGCAGGCGGGTGGCGACCGGGGCTCGGACCTGGTGCGCGGGGCGCGGCTCGCGGCGCTCCAGGCGGGGCTGCTGACGGCGGCTGCGGACGAGAACCTGCGGAAGTGCCTCACCTTCCACTCCCGGATCGCGGAGGCCGAAGCGATGGCCGAAGGCCTGCCCGCCGTCGCGAAGCGGCTGTATGCCGAGGATCCGAAGCACTACCACCCGGCGGAGCGGGTGGGGGCGTCCTGGCTTCATGGAGACCACAGGGCCGGCTACCGAAAGGCAATGCTGGAGGAGTTCGCGTCGAACGTGGTCAAGGTGCCCGACGGGAAGGGTGGCACGGTCTCCTGTCCGGCCATGTTCAAAATGATCGCGTCGGTTCGCGTCCTGGGGGAAGGAGTCGACACGAAGAACTGTGACTCTGTTGCCTTTTGTGACGCGCGCGGGTCAATGGTCGATATTGTGCAAATGGTCGGGCGGGCTCTCCGAATGCAGCCTGGCGAGGGAAAAATCGCCAGCCTGGTCGTCCCTGTTTTCCTTGCTCCTGGTGAAAGTCCGGACGAAATGATGACCTCCAGGGGGTACGAAACCCTCGCGAAGGTCCTCGGGGCGCTGCGTGCTCACGACACGGACGTGATCGAGGCGCTCGCCGACTCCCGTCCCCGTACAGGGCGTTGGAAGCCCGACGGGGCCGAGGGCGTCGACGGGGCGGAGGGCCGGGAGCGGACGGGCGAGGCGAAGGGTCCGAGCGCGCCCGCGCAGGGGCTGCTGAGGTTCTCCACTCCGCGGGATCCGGCGGAGGTGGCGCGGTTCGTCGCGCTGCGCGTGCTGCACCCCGAGACGGACTACTGGCGCAGCGGGATCGCGGCTGCGGCGCGGTACGTGCGCGAGGTGGCGAAGGACGGGGTGCTGAAGGTTGCGTACGACTACGTGACGCCGGTGGATGAGGGGTGGGAGTCTGCGGGGTTCCCGCTGGGGACATGGCTGCGGAACCAGCGCATGGACTACCGGGCCGGAACACTTGCCCCGGAGCGCGTGAAGGCGTTGGAGGAGCTCGGGGTGGTCTGGTCCCACCGCGATCACGCCTTCGAGGAGGGGCTTGCCGCTGCCCGGCGCTGGGCCTCCGAGCACGGCCATTTCCTGCCGCCGGCCCATGCTGTGTGGGACGGGTATCCGGTCGGGACCTGGGCGAAGAATCTCCGCACGGCCGCGAGGCTCGCGGATGCGCGCGCGGAGCAGTTGGAGGCCGGACTGCCCGACGATGCTTTCGCGGGTGGCCTGTCGCAGGAGCGGCGGGAAGCACTGGACGAGATTGACCCGGGGTGGTCACCGGTCTGGGACGCGGGGTGGCAGCGCTGCCTGCGGCTCGTGCAGAACCATCTCGCCCAGGGCGGCAGCGTGCCTTGGGAGGCTGGGGAGGTCGTGGTCCAGGGCGAGGACTTGGGGCGGTGGGTTAAGGGATGCCGGTTGGGATGGGACGCCCTGCAACCGGCACAGCAATGGCTTCTGGAGAACGCCCTCGGGCTCGGACCCGCCGGTGAGGACGAGCGCCCGGTGCAACGCACCCAGGACGACAAGTGGATGCTCAACCTGGCGGCCGCGCGGCAGTTCCACGCCCGCGAGGGGCACCTGCGCGTACCCCGCAAGCACGAGGAGCAGCTGGTTTCCGATGGCGGCGGGTTCGGTGCGCAGGTGGGCGCTGGCGGGGTCGTGGTGGTCAAGCTCGGCACGTGGATTGACAACGTCCGCAAACGCGCTGGGAAGCTTCCCGAGCAGCGGCGGGCGGAACTCGACCAGCTCGGCATGCAGTGGGCGGCGGGCACGGCGGGGCGGTCGCGGTGAACGCCGGGGTGTTACGGCTGCCTCCTCTCGCCGGGGAGACGACGTTCTCCTTTCTGTGCCGTATCGCTGCTTGCTACGGAATGGAGGAGCAGACGTTCATGGCGCGCTGGCAGGCGGTGAACCACCGGCCCCGTCATGAGGGTGGGGCCGTGCGTGCGGATGGGGAAGTGCTGCTGGACGCGGCAGCCCGAAGGACGCTGGGCGCTGTGTGCGGGGTCGGGGAGCTGTCGCTGGGGCGGGCGTTGCCGTCGTGGGGGCGGGAGGATCCCAAGCTCGACGGACCGGAGGGCGGCCGGGGGCGGGTGGTGTGGAGGGTCGGGGGCGTGGTGGCGGGGCCGGTGGCGTTCGGGTGCCGGCTGTGCACGGCACGGCGTACGGGCGAACCGGCCCGGGTGATGCGGTACGCGCCACGGTGGGAGCGGGTGTGCGTGCGCCATGGTCGGTGGGCTCTGGACGCGGACGCCGACCAGCCCCGCGAGTACCTCGATCTGCGGGGTCTTCCGGAGGTGGTCGCGGCGCAGCGGCGGTGGGCTGGTGTGGTGCGTCGTGCGGTGCGGGCCGGTGTGGACCCGGGTGAGGTGTTCGGGCTGGCTTATGCGGTGGTGGCGCGGTGGTGGGAGGGGGCGTACGGGTGGGAGCGGGAGGAGATCTGGCCGCGGCGTCTGCACCTGGTCGCCGGGGGTGATGCGGGGGTTGATCTGGAGTGGTGGCGGGTGGTGGGGCGCGATGCGGTGATCTTCCCGGAGGTGGTGGCGGTCGCGGATGCGCTGCTGGATCCGGTCATGGCGCAGCTTGTGTGGGTGGACAGCGGGGGTGAACGGCCGCGGCCGTTGGGGGCGGACGGGAAGTTCTGCCGCCGTCTCGGTGAGCGGGTGGGGCGGTCTTGGTTGGGGCCGTTGATCGCGGTCGACTACGGGGGTCCGCTGATCGCGTGGATGGGGACGGTTGTCCGCCTGCGTCGTCATCCCGAAGGGCGGCCGGGTCTGTATGCGCGGTTCGGGGAGAACGTGTGGTGGGTGCGGCAGGAGCATCAGCCGTCGACGGTGGCTGCAGGGCTGCGGGTCTTGGCCGGGGAGAAGAAGTTGCCCGGCTCGGGGACGAACTGGCGGGCCGTGGTGCCTGCCGAGCAGCGCTTTTTGATCACCAATCTCCTCGGTGAGGTAGAAGAGCAGCTGCAGCAGTTGCGTGGTGCGCAGGTCGGTACTACCGCCGAGGTGGCCCGGTCCATGCTGGAGGGTTTGAGCCGGGGCACGGATCTGCTCGACCAGGTGCTGGGGCGGGTCATGGTGGCCGCGGTGAACGCTGGGATGAGGGTGGACGAGGTGGCCCGGTGGGCGCGGCTGTCCGAGGAGGAGGCGGTAGAAGTCCTCGGGACGTACCGGGGTGCGGACGGCGAGTAGAGCCGGGGCTGGCCGGGGTGGTCCGGTCGCTGCTTTTAGCGCATGAGGCGGCGGCTTGTGATCAGAACCCGTGAAACGTGTCCGGTGCGGTGGGGGCACCGGTGGGGTGGGGGATGAGCGGCAGGAGCGTGGTGGGCGGCCCTGAAAGGGCGGCCGGGCAGCGGGACGTGGTGGTCGGGGCGGGGTTCGAAGCCGTCTTCCTCGATCCGGTGGGGCGGATGGTGCAGCAGCGGTGGGCGGACGCGGCGGTGGCGGTGGCTTTCGAGGAGCTGGATCCGGTGTCGGCGTTCCCTGTCGTGCCGGGCCGCCGGTGGGGGCCGGGCCTGTGGTGGTCGGCCACCACCGGACGGCACGTGGCGTCGGGATCGAACGCGATGCGGGCGCAGCTGATGGTGCTCGACCGCGACCCCATGGTGGTGGGCCTGGCCGGGCGGCCGGTACGGGCGCTGTGGCGTGATGGCCGGGGGCGGGTGCGCTCGTGGGTGCCGCAGCTCTTCGCCCGCTACAAGGACGGCACCGGGATGCTGGCCGACTGCCCCAGCCACACCGAGGCCGGCGGCGAGCGGGCGTTGGAGGCCGCGGAGACGGTCGCGGAGGCGTGTGCGCAGGTAGGGCTCGTCTACCGGCGCCTTGAGCCGCTGGAGAAGACTCTGGTGGCGAACCTGAAGTGGCTGGCCGGCTACCGGCACCCACGCAACCAGGGCCGCCCGGGACTTGCGGCCGACGTGCTGGAGGCGTTCGCGCGGCCGCGGCCGCTGATCGACGGCGTGGAGGCGGTCGGCGACCCGATCGAAGTCCTGCCCGTCGCCTTCCACGCCTTGTGGCACGGGCAGCTGACCGTGGCGCTGGACGTGCCGCTGCACGAACGGGTCCTGGTCCACTCCCCCATGGTCCCTGCGGGTACGGGCGGCCCGGTTGATCAACGGGCCGCCGCCGTGCAAGGTTGCGACGTCGTCCGTGGTCGCGGCGGACATGAGGTGGGTGGCGGAGCAGGGGGGCAGGCCGTCAGCGGCGGCACGAACCAATGCGAAGGCGGCGCGGCTGGCGGCAGTGGCCGGGGCGGGGAGGCGGTGTGAGCGGGGTACGGCGTGGTGGGCGGCCGGTCGTGGCCGTCGGTGCCCACGTGCGGTTCCGGGGGGTGCGGTGGCAGGTCGTCGCCCTGGCCGGGCAGGGCTTCCATCTGGTCGGCCAGGACGGGATGGATGAGGTGGTGCTGTCCGGGCATCTGTTCGCCGACCCAGGCTTCGCGGTCCTGGGCGCGGAGGCGGATCAGGCGCAGGCGGTGCCGCGGTGGGGGCTGTTCGAAACGGCGCCGGCCGCGGCGCGGGAGAAGGCGCTGGCCTGGGAGCGGCACATCCGGGAAGTCGAGTGCGGCCTTCCCGGCGGGGTCGGCAGTGGCGGGACGGTACGGGAGCAGTACGACCCGGATCGGTTCACACTGGCCCAGCGGGAGCAGGCCAAAGCGCAGGAGCTGACCGCGCTGAGGTTCGGGCGGGTGTCGCGGGCGACGGTGCAGCGCATGCGGCTCGCCTACCGTAAACAGGGGCTATGGGGGTTGGTCGACCACCGCGCCACCCGCGGCCCGAAGGGCCGTGGCGGTCGGCAGGACGAGCGGGTCGTCACCGCGATCAAGGACGTGCTGCGCGGGCAGCGGGGGCGTTCCAAAGGCACCGTCAAGGCGCTGATGCCGCTGGTCGCACGACTCCTCAAGGACCGGCATGGAGACGCGGTGCCCATGCCCGCGCAGGCCACTTTTTACCGGCTCGTCCATCAGCTCGCCCACCCGGCCGACCACCCCGCGCGGCCGGTCCGAAATCCGCCGATCACGGAAGACGGGCGCGCCATGACCCCGACCGTGGCTCTGCGGCCCGGGGAGCAGGTCCAGATCGACACCACCCGTCTGGATGTCCTCGCGCTGTTCAACGACGGGACGCTGGGGCGGCCCGAGCTCACGATCGCCGTCGATGTGGCCACGCGGGCGATCCTGGCGGCGGTGCTGTGTCCGGGCGGGACGCAGGCCGTGGACGCGGCGCTGCTGCTCGCGGAGATGGCTGTACCGCGCCCGGCGAGGCCCGCGTGGCCCGACGCCCTGCGCTTCACCCACGCCAGGCTGCTTGCGGGCGATCGGCTGCTGTCGCTGGACGAGCGGCTTCAAGGGGCGGCCGCCCGGCCGGTCGTGATGCCGGAGACGATCGTTGTGGACCGCGGGAAAGTGTTCCTGTCGCAGGTGTTCACCGCCGCCTGTGAGACGCTCGGGATCAGCGTGCAGGTGGCGCCGCCGTTCGCGCCGACCGCCAAGAGCATCGTGGAGCGCACCTTCGGGTCGATCAACTCCCTGTTCTGCCAGCATCTGCCCGGCTACACCGGTTCCGACGTCACCCGCCGCGGCAGAGACATCGAACGCGAGGCGTGCTACACCGTCGCCCAGTTGCAGGACCTCCTCGACGAATGGCTCGTGCACTGGCACCACCGCCCGCACGAAGGACTGCGCCACCCCGTACTGCCCCGGGCGGCGCTGACGCCGAACCAGATGTGGGCGGCGCTCGTCGCGGTCGCCGGGTACGTGCCGGTCCCTTTGAGCGGCAGTGATTATCTGGAGTTGCTGCCGGTGCGGTGGCAGGCCATCACCGAGCGCGGCATCCGTATCCATCACCGCACCTACGACTGTGATCTGCTGGGCCCCTACCGGGGCCAGGAGTCCGAAGTAGCGGCCCGCGGCGGGAAATGGGAAGTCCGCATCAACCCGCACGATGTCCGCCAGATCTGGGTACGGCTCCCCGACGGGCAACTCGCCGAGATCCCGTGGATTCACCGCGACCACGCCCACCACCCGTTCAACGACCGCACCTGGCGGTACGTCCGCACCACCGTCACCCGCCACCTGGACCCTGACCGGTACGAGGCCGGCCTCGCCGACGCCCTCGACCAGCTCCTGCGCCGTGCCCGTACCGGGCATGCCACCCCCGCCGAACAGCACCTGATCACCCGCACCGCCCCTGTGCGGATGCCTATGCCCGCACAGCGGGCCTCAGACGGCCCGCAGCACCCGGACCAGGCTGCCGATGAGACGGTTTCCGGAACAGACGACGACAGCCTCGACGCTCTCGACGACACGCCGGATGAGCCGTCGCCCCCGGACCAGGACACCGGTGAGGACGACGGCTCACCGGACGTGCCGTATACCGGGTACGGGCTGTACGACGCCCGCGCGGAGGCCCTGAAATGGTGAACACCAAGGCATCCACGGCCAGGGGCAGTCGCCCTGTCGGCACCCGCGACGAACACGTGGGCAGCGGGCCCGGGCAGGGGGCTGCGGGTGCTGTCCCCGAAACGGGTAGCGCCGGCAGGCCGGTGACCACGTGGCAGGGCTGGCAGCACTTCGCCACCACACCACCGCCCGTGCCTCCCGGGCCCGGTGCCCCGCCACGCAGCACGGAAGAACGCCTGGCCTACCACTCCGCGTTCGTCACCCTCCGCACCCCGGTCATCGACACCCTCGCCACCAGCGTCCGCACCCTGATGATCCTCGGCCGCCACCAGACCGTGACTGCTCGTCCTTCTCTGATCGTCACCGGGCCCGCGGCGGCCGGGAAAACCACCGCGCTCCTCCACGTCGGACGCACCTGCCACCTCGCCCACACCCACCGCAACCCGCCATCACCCGGCCTCCAGCATCCGCACGTACCGGTCGCGTACGTCCTCGTCCCGCCCGGTGCCACCGCGAAAACCCTCGCCACCGAATTCGCCCGCTACCTCGGCATCCCCGTCACCACCCGCATGACCCAGGCCCAGATCACCGACGCGGTCTGCCACACCTACCAGCAGGCCGGTGTCCGTCTCGTCCTGATCGACGAGATCCACCGCCTCAACCCCCGCACCACCACCGGCGCCCAGAGTGCCGACCTCCTCAAAGACCTCACCGAACGCATCGGTGCGACGTTCGTGTACGCGGGCATCGACGTCACCACGACCGCGTTGTTCAGCGGTGTGCGTGGCGCGCAGCTCGCCGGGAGGGCCTCACTCATCGAGTGCGGGCCGCTGCCCGCCCGGCACGGGACACACGAGCCGTTCAAAGAACTCATCACCGGCCTCGAGAAGGCTCTGAACCTCCAGCAGCATCGGCCCGGAACCCTCCCCCGTCATGCCGCATATCTCCACCAGCGGACCGCGGGCCGGATCGGGAGCCTGACCCGGCTGATCCGCCAAGCCGCGATCACCGCGATCTGTGACGGCACCGAAAAAATCACCAAAACCTTGCTCGACGGGATCCAGCTCGACCACCTCGCCGAAACCCACCACCGCCCCACCCCGACACCAACCCGGCCCCGTACACGACGGTCCTGACCCCCCGCCACCCCACTGACCAGCAAGAACACAGTCAATGCCTTTAGACCCAGGAACATATCCGCGACATCCCGCGCTCTGTCTCAACGAAACTGCAACAGCCCCAGGTCAGACCCCCATCCCACACCCTCAAAACCACCCCGAAACCGTTCTCAATCAATCATCAACACCCCAGCTCACAAACCACACACCACCGCAACTAACCACCCCCAGCGTTAGCACGCCAGCGACAACGCCGAGGACGTCCTCCAGGACGGGGACGGGGACGGGGCGGGGGTGCGGGTGAGTGGGGCGGCGGCCGGGGTGCTGCGGTTCAGCGAGGACCGCGACCCGGCCGTGCTGGCCCAGTTCGTGCGGCTGCGGGTCATCGACCCGGAGGGCGCGTACTGGCGGCGCGGGATCGAGGCGGCCGGCCGGTGGCTGCGCGAGACCGGAAACGGGGTGCTGCGGGTGCCGTACACGGTCGTCACGCCGGAGGACTGGGGCGGGGTGGGTGGGTATCCGCTCGGGCAGTGGATCGCCGACCAGCGCCGCTCCTACACGGCCGGGACACTGGAGGCCGGGCGGGTAGCCGAGCTGGAGAAGCTCGGGATGGTGTGGTCCGAGCAGGACGCGGCCTGGGCGGACGGGATCGCCGTCGCCAAGGAATACGCCGCGGTGCACGGCCACTTCCTCCCGCCGACCACCGCCGTCTGGGACGGGCACCCCATCGGGGTGTGGGCGAAAAACGCGAGGGCCGCGGCGCGCAGGGCGCGGGAGAACGAGGAGCTGCGCGCGGCCGGCCTTCCCGTTCCGTCGGCGGCCGGGGCGATGGCCGAAACGCGGCGGGACGAGCTGGACGCGATCGATCCGGGATGGTGCCCGGTCTGGGACACCGCGTGGCAGCGCTGCTACCGCCTCACCCAGAACCACATCCAGGCTGGCGGAACCCTCCCGGAGACCGTGGGCGACGTCGTCGTCCAGGGCGAGGACCTCGGACGCTGGGTCACCGCGCAGCGGTTCGGATGGGAACAGCTCCTGCCCGCACAGCAATGGATCCTGGAGAACACCCTCAAAATCGCACCGGCCGGGGAAGACGAGCGGCCGGTGAAGCAGACGCAGGACACCAAGTGGGCCGCGAACCTCGCGGCGGCACGGCAGTTCCACGCCCGGGAAGGACACCTACGGGTGCCCCGGAAGCATGCTGAGCACCTGGAGTCGGCAGAGGCGGTGTCGGGCCGTCAGAACGGCGCTGACGGGCCCGTGGTGGTCAAGCTCGGCACCTGGCTCGACAACGTCCGCAAACGCGCCGCCAAACTCCCCGAGCAGCGCCGCACCGACCTCGATCAGCTCGGGATGCGCTGGTAGACGGACACAGAGCGCGGGAAGGGCCCGGATCCCAGTCGTCGGCCCTTCGCTGCCAGTCACCCGGAACTGATTCCTGCCCTCGGTGTGGCGCTCGCCGCTTTCATGGCGCTCGCCGCCCTCCTGTTCCTTGTGACCTTCCAATGGGAAACGGGGGCGGAAACGACCCTTTCCGCCTCCCCGGTTGATCGGATCTCGGGAGAGTGGGCAATTTCCGCCCCCGTCCCCACCGGAGACAGTCGGCTGCAATGCTCGGCACACGATCCCGCCTTCCCCTTGGAGAGCAGCATGGAGCTGAGTGCCACCGGCGAACCCGTCGTGACGCAGGAGGACACCCAAGTGGAAGTCGGCCTCGACCTCCAGGTGGGCACGCTCGTCCTCACCCAGAGCGGCGCAGGCTTCGCCGCCTACCACGCCCTGGTCGAGTTCGCCTCGCCCCGAGAGCAGCCCTGGACGGCGCAGCAGGTCAAGTTCTCGGCTCACGGGCCGGACGGCGCATCCGTGGCGCTGGTCGTAGACCTCCTCAACGACGCCTGCGACGGGCCCCGGGACGGCATCCCCGAAGCGATCTGGCAGGTGGTGGCTCTCGCCGCGACGTCCGCCGGCGACGTCGGCATCACCTACGCGCCTCCCGCACTCTGACATCCAGGTAGCCGGGGCTTTCGCAGGCCGGACCCCGTCCCGGCCGCAGCCGCCCTGTACGTCTGAGGCCCCGCCGGTACATCACTGTGTTGACGTACCGGCGACGAGCACCAGGCGGCACAGAATCCGGGACGGAGCGGCCGGGCGTCCGGCGCGCGATCCCGACCCGACCTCGCATGTCCTGCCCCCACGGGCCCGTCGGGTTCGGGATCCTTGATGGATGAGCTGCCGCACGGTGACGCGTTTTTCCTCACGAGCCCGATGTCGGTCCTCGGCAGCCGCGATACATACGTGATGTTCAGTCAGGAAGGGCTAACCGTGTCTGGTGGGACAGTTCAAATACGCAGAGTCCGTACGGGAAGCCTCGCGGACCTAGGAGAGAAGTCCCACACCTTCAGGGTGCGGATCGACGGCGTTCAGGTGGCTCTCCTGCGTATCGACGAAGAAGTCGTCATCCCTGTGTCTTCGGGCCGCCATCGTGTGCAACTGCGCAATGACCTGCTGTCGTTCATCCTCAACCTGAATCACAGCGAGACGTTCGACATCGAGGTACAGCCGGGCGAGGCCATCCGCTTCGAGTGCAGGTGCACTAAGGATCACTCGAAGATCCTGCTGCGCCGCCTGGAAGACTCTTCAACGTCCGCGCCTTCTGATTCCGGGGTTGTGGACGCCCGGGTTCTGGGGGTGACGCAGATGACGCGTACCGAAGAATGGCTCGGTGAGGACGTGCGGCTGATCGATAACAGTGCCAGCCCCGCCCCCGTTACGCGCAGCCTGAAGGCCAGCCGTGAGTGGACCCGGACCCTGACGCTGGGCGAGACCCGCACCCAGTCCTCGGGCGGTCACGTGGGCGTGAACCTTCTCTGGCTCTCGGCGAAGGGAAGCATTGAAGCCGAACTGCAGCGCACGCTCTCCCTGGCAATCGGCAGCACACATCTGTTCGAAGAGGAGATCGGTGTCACGGTTCCAGAACGGACCGCGGTGCGGATCGTTCTGGGCTGGAAGCGTATCTGGCAGTGCGGCGAGGCCCGCGTGTTACTTCCGGATAGATCGGTGCACATCGTGCCGTATCGGGTTGTGGTGAGTGTGACCTTCGATCAGAAGATCCAGGACGTCACCAGCCTCCCGGACGGATAGACCGTCCGCTTGCCCCGTCGGCGCCGACGGGGCAAGCGGATATCTAGACCGCCTAGAGGAAGCTGGGCACGGCGCAGCAGCCGGACGTCGTCCAGGGCGTAAGCCTTCAGCAGCCGCCGCCCGAGAAACCCGATCCGCTCGGTGGTCCTCCTCCACGACCAGGTCCGTCTCCACCCGCATGTACGGCTCACTCCCGGCCCGCCGCTCCCCCACCACCGCCGCGCTGTTCAATGCCTCACCGACACGAGCCGCAAGCACGGGCTCAAGGCGCGCGGAAACCCTGGCCGGCCCGCCCTCGTCCCCCACCGCCAGGACCAGATGGTGCGGTCTAAGCCGGGGGCCGGTGAACCCCAGCACCAAGGCATCCACGGCGCCGGCGTCACAACCGCGATCACGCCAAGATCCGCAGCGTCGGCGAACGCGCCATGGCCACCCTCAAATGCTGGCGGCTCCTGCGGAAGCTCCGCTGCAGCACCACCCGGATCACCGGCGTCGTCCGTGCTGTCGTCGCCCTCGAACTCGCCACCTGATCAAGATGAAAAGGCTCCATGACAGCCATACCCGGAACCCCTGGGCCTAGCCGATCTTACGAATGACCAGTTCAGTCCCACATCAAGAAGGTAGGACTCCATGATCCACAAAAGCCGTGCTCGTCTCATGTCCGGGTATCGACGATCAACCGGTCAAACCGGGAGCGACGGGATTCTCCCCGGGGCCCTGGGGCGCCGCTCGCCGTTTGAACGCTGATCTATTTGACCAGCCACTCCGATCCCGTCCACGACGTGCGAAGGTATTGCTGCCCCGAGAAGACAACATATTCCTTCGGGATGTCCGGCATCTGCATCACGGCGTCGATTCCTGCCGCAAAGCTCGGGTAATGGCCGAGCCCTCCCCATTCGCTCAACGGCTTTGGTTTCTGGACCACGATATCGTTATGGTGTCCGTCGTTCACTTTGAGGCGAAGGTAATGTGAACCCGAGAAGACCCAATATTCGTTGTCGTCATCTGGCGTCCTCGTTACGGCATCAATCTTCTTGAATGATGGAGAAGTGTTGTCGAGGGAACTCCAGCCACTCAGCGGGCTTGTCTTCGAATCTTCCGGAATCCTGGTATCCATATGGGGCCATTTGTTGGCCACGTTGATGCGAAGAAAACGTGAACCCGAGAATATCCAGTACTTGTTGCGGTCGTCCGGCCACTGCATCACGGCATCGATCTTCTTGAACGGTGGAGAACTTTCGCCCTCGACTGCCTGGAGGGAACTCCAGTCGGTCAAGGGTCCTGGATTCTGCACCACTTCAGCGAGATTTCTCTCCTTGCGGGTCACCTGGATGAGGGTGAAATTTTTCCCGGAGAAGAGCCAATACCTGCCTTTTTTATCCGGCGTCTGCATTACGGCATCGATTTGTTTTGTGAACCCTGCTTTATCGAAAGGGGGAAAATCTCGATTATTGAAAGCGAACAAATCGCTCAACGGTCTCGGGCCCTGCGCCTTCTTGCCGTCCGTGCCGGTGAGGCGTACGGCGACGAGTGCGCCGGCCGTCGCGGCAAGTGTGGCGCCGCCGAGTAGGACCGTGCGGCGACTCGGTGTACGCGAGGTGCCCAGTACCTTCTTGGCGTCGGCCGCGGTACCGACGTTAATGGTGAATTCCTGCCGAAGGTCCCCGCCGACGTAGTTGCCGTCCGCGCCCTGCGTGGTCTCGGGTTGACGGGCTGTGCGCCGACGGAACGTCCCTCGGGGTTCCCTCTGCGGCTCACCCATTTTGGTCCTGCCGGAAATCTCCCTTGACGTTGTTCCGGTGCGCTTCCTGCGCTGTGGGCCCGGTGGCCGCCTGGGTCAAATTGCCGTCGATCTCGTTGTCATCGGCCCGCTGGCTTCTGCCCTGCTCCGGTGCCACAGGGAGCCACCACTGCACCACGGTCCCCACTACGAGTAACACCGCCGCAGAAGTCCACCACGCCGTTGATCGGTGATCAGTGAGGAATCCGGTGGCCACGTTTACCGCTGCGGCGACTACCACCGCCCCCACCGCTCCCACGAAACGCTGTACGACTGGAATCATTCATGCCCCCCGAGCAGGACCGAACACCCCGACACGACGGTCGTGCAGGGAACCGGTCGGCCCACGGGTGCGGGCCGACAGTGCTGGACCCGGACACCCACCAGCTGTCGGCACGACTCACGTAGGGGGGCTTCCGCCCATCCGGATCCCTATCTGCCGACTATAGGGCCACAGCAGGGGGGACGTCCGGCTGATGGAACATCTGGCCTTCGGTCATCGACTTGGCCGCCTGCGTCTACTCCCGCGCAATCGGCGAATGACGGGTCGAATCAATTCATGCCCCACTCCGAACCGAACCGTCCTCGCGTCGGTACAGCGCCACGGATTCGGCCGCTGATGGTCGGCCCAGCCGGCGCCGCTTGGGCAAGACTTTGCCACAGAGCCACGAATGATTCTCTTCACTCCCCTGGTGGGGTGACCTCACGCCCCGCGAAGTGCGTCGCGTTACTGCGAGTGATCCATGGTTCGAGTCGGGCGTCGGGGATATTTGATTCCTTGGCGCCTTTCGTGCTTGGCAATTGTCCCCAGGAGTAGGTGCGAAAGTGATCATTGGTAAGTCGGTGTCACGAATAGCATGTCAACGGAGTTCAGGTCCGATACCAACGTCACTGTCAGCGCGGAAACCGGAGTGAAGGAGCCTTTTCATCTTGATCAGGTGGCGAGTTCGAGGGCGACGACAGCACGGACGTCGCCGGTGATCCGGGTGGTGCTGCAGCGGAGCTTCCGCAGGAGCCGCCAGCATTTGAGGGTGGCCATGGCGCGTTCGCCGACGCTGCGGATCTTGGCGTGATCGCGGTTGTGACGCCGGCGCCAGCCGCGCAGAATCCTGCCCCGGAACGGGACACGGACAGCAGGGCCTGCGCCCTGATACGCCTTGTCCGCCCAGCACTTGATGTCTTCGGCGGTCAGGGCGGCGGGAATGCCGTGGGTCCGGGCCGCGGTCAGATCGTGCACGGCTCCAGGTAGCGCGTCCGAGGCCCAGATCAGCCGGCCGGCTGGATCCGCGAGGACCTGCACGTTCATCCCATGGTGCTTCTTCTTCCCCGAGTAGTAGGGCTGGTCGGCAGCAATGCGGTCGATCGGCAGCACGGTGCCGTCGAGGATCACGTACGCCTTCTTCCGCACGGCCGTCATGGCCTGTTCCAGCGTGGGCGCGAGAGCGGCCAGGAGGTCAACAGCCTCGCGTATGTACCGATAGACCGTCGCAATCCCGACGTGGAAACCTGCTGCGAGGCGGGCGTAGGTGTCGCCGCAGCGCAGGTGTGCCAGGACGAGCAGGGCCTGCCGGCCACAGGTGAGGCGACGCCACCGGGAGCCGATCCGGCGGCGGTGACCTGCGAGGAGACCGGAGAGGTGTTGCAGGGCGCGGCTGGACAGATCAATGCCGGACGGGTAGACAAGCACGCGGAAGCTCCTGGCGGACTGGTGATCTTGGTCGTGAACCCGTCTACCAGGAGCTTTCTTCACGCCCGCCGCCGGGGTCACCCATCCGACCACCCGTCAGGCTGGAAACGGCTCACTGAACAACCCACGACGCCCATAATCTGTCTACCGGACAAGGGAAAGTGCGGGCCGGATGGGAGCTGTCTTTTGCTCTCCGCCCCTGTATCCGATGGGTGCAAGGCCGAACAGGTAGTGGTTGAGTTCTTCAGGGAAGATGTGCAATGCGTTCGCCAGATCAGTCAGGGGGATTCCGTCTGCGCGCAGCACTTCGAGTACTTTCGAGATGATTCTGCTGCTCTCGCGGACCATGGATGATCCGGGTTCGCCTTTCCTATATCCAAGTTGGGCGAGCTGTTTCGCGGTCTGCTGAAAGCGCCATTCAGAGAGGAGCTGCAGGCTTCTCAGGCGGTAGGTAAATGCCATTGCAGATACGTTCCACCGTCTTTTGGCGCTGAGGATCCGCTCGACAGAGGCGTTGCTGACCTGTTGGGCAAGGATGCCGGCTTTCGGCATGAGGAAGGCAGAGGCGAAGGCATCGGCAGCGGCTTCGGCGGCAGGACCGCGGGGCGACTCGTAGCCGCTGTGCAGGACAAGGTGGCCAAGCTCGTGCGCGGCGTCGAAGCGGCCTCGCTCGCCGGTCTTGCGGGTATTGAGCAGGATGTAAGGGGTGCCGTGCCGGATGGTGGAGAAGGCGTCGGCGTCCAGGCAGTCCGGTGCGAGGGAGAAGACCCGCACGCCGTGGGCCTCAAGGAGATGAACCATGTTGGGCGCTGGTGCTTCTCCTATCCCCCAGTCGGCACGTACCTGCTCGGCGGCCATCTCGGGGGACAGCTCGCCGTAGGTGGGCACACCGGGCTTGGGGAGGGTGAAGTTGTCCTCAAGCCAGTGGTTCAAGGTGGCGGCGATGGAGCCGCAGCTGAGGGCGCCGTCACGCTCGGCGGCGCTCATCTTCGAGGGGGCGCGGAAACTGACGGCGCCGGGAACCATGTCGGGTGCCGGCGGCGCGTGGAAGAACGACAGGGGAAAGTGAAGGGCTTCAGCGAGTGAGGAAAGTGTTTCGTCGGACGGAACCTTGCGCGCATTCTCGAACGCGGTGATGCTCTGGGCAGAGAAGCCCGATTCGCGGGACAGTGCCGCGAGCGTCATTCGCCTTCGTTTACGTGCGAGTACCAGTCTTTCGGGGGTAAACACTTTCCCCAACTCCTGTCGTGCTTAGTTATTTACTTGCCGACTGACCTCGAAGTCCAGGGCGTCACCGCTGGCAGGCGGCGCGTCCAGGAGTGCGATGTCGAGGCCCGGATCAGCTCGGGTGAAGAGCGGCAGGCGCTCGCTCCACTCATTCTCATTCACGTACTGGCCCTCCATTTTCACCGGGAGGGAGAGCTCGGCCGAGAGCATACCTTCGTCGTTTCGCTCATAGAGCAGGAACCACAGGGGCATGGAGCCAAGTTCCCCGCCGAACTCGACTTCGTCCCGGGAGCTGAAGACGCCTTGGCCGCCGCGTTCGTATTTCATGTTGTTCTCGACCAGCTGCGCCATGACACGGCCCTTGGGGTTCTTGGACCGGACCGTGCAGTCCAGATCACCGACACCACCCGACCCGCTGATAGCGGTGATGGCATGATTCCCGGAAGGATGCACGACACGCAGAATGCTGTCGCGCCGTGTGTACTTCCACACCGGGTTCTGCTTCTTCTGATCAGTCAGGCACTCCGCGAGATAGCGGTTGCTCCTGCTCCAGAACGTGATCCCCGGCATCGCGGGCGCGTCGAAATCCGTGCACATATTCGCCTGGGTCGATGCCCAGTCCAGCGCTTCCTCGAATAACTCCTTGCTCACGCCCAGCTGCTTGAGCCTCGCGTCGACCTGATGCGCCTGACGTCCGATCACAGCGCTCCTCCCAGTGTTGGTTTCAAAGACCGTACCTGAAACGAGGGCCGTTTTTTGAAACCTTGGCGATCATTGCACAACTGCTCGCTTCTGTCATGACGGAAGCGAGCACATGTTCGAATGAACCGGAAGGGCAGACCATCGCCCGGACCGTCCCGGGCACGCAGATCCGGCATGAGGGCCCGGCGCACAGCCGACCGACGGCCTGAGCTGAACAAGAGGAAAACGACGGGGCCGGCAGGTCGAGAACCTTCCCGGCCCCATCCGTACAGTTCGTGAGGAAGGGTCAGTGAACGGCACCGGACGCGTGCTGCCGGCACCCGTCAACCCGTGGGGCCGAGACCCGGGAGGGGCCGTTGCGGCGGCACTGCTCGCCCCGATCGAAGGGACCGAGGTGCAAAAGGACGGATGGATCAAGTGCCCGTAGGGCACCTGGCGCACGCGCGCAAGATTCACAAGGATGCTTGGAACCTTTGGATACTGACGAGTTGAACCTACCCGTGAGGAGACCAAAGCGATGACCACGGCAGAAACCACGGCAGAGACCACGGCGACCCTTTTAAAGGGCGCCTACGAGGGATTCAGACTGCGGCTCGGGGGCGTCCTAATCGACGTGCAGCCCGTTGCCGGGCAGAGCCTCGCCGCGCCCGACCCGGAGATTCAGATAGACGTCTACATGGCGGACGGGGACGGGATTGGGCGGTGCGCGCTGACCGAACGGGTCAGTGGCGCACGGCAGTTGAGGGCTGCCCTTGCCGAGTGGAAAGCGATTCTGTCCTGACAGAAGCAGCAGCCGCGGGCGCGGTATCGGCTCCGTGCTCCTGCTCGTGCTCGTCGTCGGTCCGCGCCGCGTCATCGGGCCGGGCCGACCGGCGGGGCCACTCCCCCGCCTCGGGGGTGCTTTTTGCCGTACGGAGCACTGCATGCCTTTCTGGGCCGCGAACGCGGGCCGCCCCGGGCTGGGAGGCCCGGGGCGGCTGACAGGCGCTCAGGATGCTCTAGGCCCGGACTTCGCGGGTCGTTGATTCGGATCTGCTGCTGGGTCCCAGCGGTACTCACTGGTGCCGTACCAGTGAACGCACCAGGCTCGAGTCTGAGTTACTCGGCGATGGAGGCCGTCACGACGGCAGGAACCTTACCTGGCGGGTCATCGCCCCGGGTGGCTCCGCATGCCATGATCGGCGGCGTACGGAACCCGACCGACTGGAAGGACATCATGCCCGCCTATGCCATAGCGCACCTGCAAGAGGCCGCCCCGGTCCCGGAGATCGTTGAGTACATCGAGCGCATCACCGCCACCTTCGAGCCGCACGGCGGCCGATTCCTCGTGCACGCCGCGCAGCACGAGGTGAAGGAGGGCAGTTGGCCCGGGCACGTCGTGGTGATCGGCTTCCCGGGGATTGCAGAGGCACGGGCCTGGTGGGACTCACCCGCATACCAGGAGATCGCACCACTGCGCTCGCGGCATATCGAGGGCGACATCATTCTGGTCGAAGGCGTCCCCGAGAGCTACGACCCAACTGCCACCGCCAAGGCGATGCGGGAGACCCTGCCTACCGAGTAGCCCTCTGGTTCGGGCCCGGCTCAGCAGCGCCGGGCCCTTGGCGGAATTTGCTCCCGCGGTAGCCGGATGTAGCAGCGCTTCAGCAGGTCGAGCGCATCGTGAATGCCGCCGCTGAACGCGTCACGGATCATCTGTTGGGCAGCACGGCATTACCCGCCATAGGTCGAAGGCACTGCAGGGGTCTGGTGGCTGTCTAGGCCCGGACTTCGAGGGTCACAGTTTCCGGTTTGTGGCCAGTGGGTTTGTCCGATGTCGGTGTCGAGGAGATCGAGGAGGTGGAGTTGAACGCCTCGGGTGATCTGGACGGTGGGTGGGTCGGTGATGTTGCCGATGCGCAGGGTGAGTTCGCCGAGGTGGTAGAAGATTATGCGGCCGGTCGGGCGGACCCGACGGTTATCGGGGTAGAGGCCGGTCATGGTCTGCTCGGGGCCCAGGGCCCGTCTGACCTGCCGCTCGATCAGGCAGAACACCAGTAGGGCCAGGCAGATGACCTGGATGAGGGCAGCGACGCGCCGGTTGTGTTGCACGAAGACCGGGGCGACGGCGAGCGGTCCCTTGAAGTCGTGGTAGCGGCGCTCGACCGCTCCCTGCCCTTTGTAGTGGATCAGGACCTGGCCCGGATCGGCTTCCTCGGCGGGCAGCGAGGTCAGCAGCGCGTACCAGCCGTCGACCGCGGCCTCGGCATTGAGGACCTCCTCATCGAAGTGCCAGTCCATAGCGGGGACGCCGTGCTCGTCCTCGGTGATGTGAAAGCGCAGGCAGGAAGCGACACGGCGCTTCGCCGCGATCACACCGAGGCGGGCGACGATCTTCTCGGCACTCCTGTAATGCCGTCCGCCGGCCGCACCGGCGAGCTTGCCGAGATCGTCAGCCGCTTTGGTCAGGCGCTTGTCCCGGGCGGCCTGCTGGCCGGCGGCGTTCGCGGTGGAGTGGACCAGGATCCGCCGCACGGTGAGCTCGGGATCGCTCTTCCTCGCTCCCTTCAGTGTGTGGGTGTCCTCCAGCACCCGGTAGCTCTCACGCTGAGCGGCTGTCTTGCCCGCGTCTCTGTCCGGCACCCAGTCCACGGTCGTGGCCAGGGTGAGGTCGAGGGCGGCATAGACCTCGCCCTTGACCTGAGCGGCGGGGGCTGGAGCGATGAACTGAACCCCGGCCGTCAGCAGGGCGGCGACGTTGGAGTAGGACACCAGCTTGGAGTCGGCGACCATCAGGAAATCGCGGGTACCGGCCATCGTGCGCAGGTCCTTCATCGTCCCGACGACCTGGCTGACCTCGGCCGCCGATCCGTCGAAGACCCGGGCGTGGACCGGGATACCGCCGTCGGCGCTCACCGCGAGCCCAGCCTGGACCTGTTTCAGATCCACCCGCCGGTCCTTGGGATGCCCGTAGCCGATGACTGGGAAGTCCTCGTCCTGGCCCTCGGCCGGATAGGCGCCGTGGACAGACATACTGGTCATGTCCCAGTGCAGACGGGACACATCAATACCGAACTCGGCGATCGCCCGGGCCCCGACCGTCCCGGCAACGTGCTCCAGATGCGGAGCAATCGCATCCAGAGCCCGGGCTAGCCGGTCGTCGTTGAGCAGGCCCGGCTCGATACCGAAGACTTCCTCCACCGCCCACGTGCGAGCCCAGTCCCCGACCCGCACCAATGGTGCCGGTGCGGTCAGCCGGTTGGCCACCAGCGCCTCGATGACCTGCCCGTGCGTCGCCAGCGCGCTGATGCCACCAGGGCATACCTCATCGATGATCCCGGCCAGATCCAGCCGACGAGTGAACTCGGAAACGACAGGCAGAGCGCCCAGACGTTTCTCCACCACGGACGTCACCGCTACTTCAAAACGCTGACGCTGAGACCGTGACCGCGGGGACCGGGAAGTCTTCGACACACCCCACCCAACGCCACACCCCGGCCCGAGGACACCCCGGGACCGGTCACACCATACGAATCAACGACCCGCGAAGTCCGGGTCTAGGCGGCGAACCCGATGTTGGTGACGTACTCGTACTGGCCCCACTGGGATCCCAGGTCGACGATGACGTCCTCCCAGGCGTCGTCGAGGGCCTGGTGGTCGCCGGCTGCCCAGGTCTCGACTATGCGGTCCCAGCGGCGGACGTTCATCGTGCGGTACTCCACCAGCCGTTGGAGCGGGCGCGGTACCTGTGACTGGTTGAGCGGGTGGATCTCCACCCGGGTCCCGCCGCGGGCGTTCAGGCGTCGGAGCAAGTGCCGTGCGACGTTCTGGCGGCGGACCTGGCGGTAGGCGGCCTCGATGCGTTCCAGGTTGGCGTTCGACGGCCGGCGCTTCTCGTCCAACCATGCCTTCAGCGTGCGGTCGGTCACCGTGAGCCCGGCGTCCCGGGCCGCCCTGCGGCTGTGGTCCGTCCGGGTGAGGTAGTGCAGGCGGGCCATGAGGCCGCGCTTCACGGTGACCGGGGTGACGATGCCGTCCGCGAGCTCGTCAAGCTTGCGTGCGACGGCGTCGCTGCCTTTGGTGCCCCGGGCGCCGAACTTCCCGAAGTCGATGGTCCTCTCCGGCATGAGTCCCTTCCTCGCTTCCTCGTTGTCGGTCCCCGGCTACCAGCTGGCGGTGAAGCGGCGTGGCGCCGGGCCGGAGCGGTCTTTGGCTACCAGGACGTCGACCGTTGCTGGGGCGGTGCGGTCGACGAGTGTGACGAGGTCGGCGTGGTATTTGAGTTCGGCGGCCGTGCCGAGGTCGTCGAGGTCCAGGGGCCGGCCCTCACGGCGCGGGCGTTCCAGTCGGGCGATGAGCAGGATCGAGGGTGTGCCCAGGGATTCGGTCATGGCGATGGACTTGAGATCTCTGGACACCATGTCGATGTCGTCCGGGGAAGCGATTCGGGAGGGGCCGTTCTCGTCGTGCCGGCTCATCAGCTGGAGGCGGTCGATGACTACGAGGGGGGCGCGTTCGCCGCGTTCGGTCATGTCGCGCAGGACGTGTTCGATGCGCTCGGTGGTCAGCGTCCTGACGCGGTCGATCGTCAGGTTGGGGATGGGGTTGCGGGGGGTGAGGTCGGGGGCGAACATCGCTACCCGCCTGCCCTGGGCGGCGTTGTGGACGGCAATGTCGTACCCGGCCTGGGCTTCCCTGCTGCGTGAGCGGGTGCCGAGGCAGCTGAAGTGCGCGCTGGCCAGGTTGAGGGCTTCATCCATCTCGGGCCAGGGCGTCATCTCCTTGCCGTGAGGATTGTCGGTGCCTGAGATCGTGTCCGACCAGAACTTCACGGATTCACGGGCGATGTAGGGCGAGATCATGATCTGTGCCCAGTGATCGAGTAATTGCCGTGTCTCCGGCGCCTGCGCGGTCAGTCGGATCGTCGTCTTCTCGTATCCGTCGGTGCCGACTCGGTTGGAGAAGGCGGGGTCGGCAATCCGTGTCCGGCAGGGTTCGTCGTGGACGGGATAGGGGCCCCAAACCCAGTTCTCCGGGCGGTCCTTGGTGAAGCCGACGGCGGCAATCGCCCCGTTGGCGTCCGGTTCGAGGGGTTCGAGGCAGACAGGGCAGTCGTACATGGGGCCCTTTCGTGTGGTGGTCATCGACATTGATCGTCCAAATTGGCGTCTGCGGGGCGATCCCGGGCAGCCCGGGGAAGATGCGCCCGCGGCAAGAAATAGGCGGCGAGAGGAGCAATCAAGCGCCTTGGATGGGCTCTTGATCGCGTCAGGACAGGCTCACCCGCTCGGCGCATTGTAGGTTCGCGCCGCTGCTGTCATCTCGGACCGCGGTGACCTGCTGCTTGTGCTGCGGTCTCACCGGATGTCCCGCGGCTTCCGTCTCACTTCGGTGGCATTTCTTCATGCGGCATCGCCCTGCTGGTCCTCGTCGGGCTTCCAGGTCTGGTCGAACCAGGCGATGAAGTCCATCACGGTTCCGACGCGGGCGATCCTCTCGTGGATGGCTCGCTGGTCGTGGCCGGGGAGGAAATCGCCCCGGCCGATGGGCTTGCCGCATCCGCAGTTGCACTCGCGGTTGCCCAGGGGGGAGTCGAAGTAGGTGATGGGGTTCTGCTGGGCGCCGTTCGGCGCCGGCTTGCCGACGTAGTGGTCGTGGATCGGATGCCCGGGGCCAAGAATGCGACCTTCGAAGGCCCGTCGCCCACCGGGGACGTCGACAACCCGGTCGATCTCCATAGCCTGGCGGATGATTCCGCCTCCGTTGACGACCGCGAACCGCTCTCTTTCGACGCGCGCCCCGGGCATCACCCAGACTCCGCGGGCGATCTCGTAAAGCTGCCGGTCGGACAGCCCGTCGCGCCAGCCGATCTGTGAGCGCCGAAGAGGATCGCTGTTCGGGTCGACGTCCTTCTTCTTGCCGAGAGTGATCTGAATCATCGCGCCTCCCTGAGAGGCCGCCTCGTGACCGGAAGGGCCGAGGCGGCCTGTTCAGAATAGACCATGCATCCCCGTTATAACGGGGTATCGCGAGTTTCCCTCCACAAGACAATCGGCACCCCGGAGCGGAGCGGACGAGCCCGGGGCACCCGTACAGGGAACATCTACTGAGGGACTGGGTGGCCTGCGCTCACGGACCCGAATGGGTGTGCGCTGCCCACAGCGTGGGGGGCACCGGGGTACCGATCATGCGGGCGCCGCGTGGCGTAGTTCAGGGCGTGGGCGCTCCGCTTGCCCCGGGGCCGGGGTGATCATTCGCGAGAAGGACGCGGTTGATGCCCTCGGGACCCGCGCGCTGCGCCGCCCACCAACCACCCTGATTGAGGCTTTCGCGTCATACTCCGGCCACCTGCCTCGTAGTATGGGATGCAAGGCGTTGGGAGGTAGTCGGTGGCCTGGGAGCACGACCGACAGTTGGTTACCGCATTGGCACAGGCCGCAGTGACGCGAGCCGCGCCGGAGGAGCTGTCGCAGTTCGAGGTTACGGCTGACGCGTTCTTCGCGTCATCGTCACGTACCAGGCGCACCAGGCAGCGCGACGACCCGCTGGCGTTGGGGCTGGACAGCATTGTGGTGCTGACGAGTACGGTCGCACTCAGTGTGGCCGTGGAAGTACTCAAGCACCTTGCCACCGACTACTCGGAGAAGGCGCTTGGCGGCTTATGGCGGAGAGTGCGTTCGATCACCGGGCGACGGGCGGAATCCGACCCCCTAGCGGCGCCTCCTCTACCACAACTGACTGGGCAGCAGTTAGCCGAACTGCATGCTCTGGCGCAGCAGAAGGCCCTAGCCGCACAGCTGCCGTCCGATCTGGCCGTACTCCTCGCCGACGGAATCGTCGCCGAACTGTGCAGGAGCAGCACCGAAACCAACGCCACACCCGGTACCGCGCCCGACACTACATCGGGCACCGCATCAGGTCCTGCTCCCCTTCCTGACTCCGATCCCACGGCGTAGGAGTGGCAACAGTCGCGGCACCACCGCTGAACCCCTTCGCCACCCCCTCCGGTACCGCCGTCCGTTTCGCCCTGCTCATCGTCGCCGCCTCCACCGCTGCTGTCAGCCTGCTCAGCCAGGACACGGGGCAGTTACTCGGGCTGTCCGCCAGGGATGTGCTCGCCTATCAGCACTGCATGATCGCCCGAACTCGCGAGGCGGCCGCCCTGCGGCATTCAGATGCTGGCGGGTCGTCTGAACTCGGGGAGATCATCAACTCGCTGCCCACCTGCCACGATCCCAGGGATGAGTTCGGTCCCTGGCCAGCGATCAGCGCGCTGTTACTGTTCTGGCTTGTCGTGTTCGCTGTGTACTGGTGTCTGCCTGCCTGGCGGATTCGCAGGAAGCGACTACGCCGCACCGGTCCCAATCTACTGCCAGAGATGGCCGCGTACCTGAGTCGGTTGCAGAAACAGACCGGCGTCCGTGGGAGCGTCACCTTCCTGCTGGACCCCCTTGATCCCCGGGTGAATGGCTTGGCCTTCGGGAGGGTTGGTCGGCGCTGCGTTGTCATCAGCGGCGGCCTGGCAGCACTGTTCAGCCGGGATCGCCCGGCGTTCCGCACGGTGGTTCTTCACGAACTAGCGCATCTACGCAATCACGACGTGGACATCACCTTCATCACGGTGGTGGTATGGCGGCTCGTCGGCTTCCTTCTCCTCCGACGTGCGGTCTACCTCTTGCTGGCCATCCTGGTTGGGCAGCTTTCTGCCGACCGGGTCCTACCCGATACGGCGAGCACCTTGCAGACCATCGTGTTAACTGCGCTGGTGCCCCTGACCCGCAACGCGGTGCTGCGCAGTCGTGAGTTGTACGCCGACGCCAGGACGATGCTCTGGGACGCTGGCCCGAGCAACATGCAGCAACTCTTCGACACCTACTCGCCCCACCCCGAAGCACGCGAGGGAAACAGACGGCTGCTGAGCAAGCATCCCTCGCTCGGCGAGCGCCGAACCGCACTCACGGACGCGTCAAATCTCTTCCGGCTCGGGTTCTGGGAATCCGTGGCTCTGGGAGCGACGGCAGCCATCCTCTTCAACAACATCTCGGACTTTATGGCGCATCCAGTAGGTTCCCTGGGCGCCCGAATCGGCGACCACGTCGCGGTCGCCATCGCGGGCCCCCTCCTCACGGCAGGGCTGACCTTCTCGGTCTGGCGTGTCGCCGACAGATGCAGGAACTCGGGTACGGCCATGAATGTCGGATCAGCGGCTGCCGGAGTGGGCCTCGGACTCTGCCTTCGCCCGGTCACCAGCCCGACCATCGCTCTACTCGTCCACGAATTCCACTCCTCACCGGCGGCCACCCTGCTCCTCTGGTCGGGGCTAGCCCTCCTCTGCGGTGTGATCGTCGTCTGCTGGATCGGGCTCATCACTCGCGTGTGGGCTCCCGTCGCCGCTGCCAGCGACCGTCCGGCACTCCTCATCTCCGGCGTCATCGCTGCAGCCTCGCTCCCCACGACGTTCTGGGTGTTCTACACCCTGCGGCAAGCTGGCGTGGCCTTGTACGCCCAGGCGAACGCCGGCCCGCACGCGGACGCCCTGCGCTCCTTCCTAGGCGCGGCTGGGACGATGCTTTTCGGGGAGTTGCCCGGGGTGATGGTCACCATTGTGCTGCTACTCGCCGCTGTTCCGCTCATCGGTCACGAGTGGGGGCGCCGACGCCGACGTGGTCCAGGAGACCGCGGCATGACGGCGGAATACGCTGTCGCATTGAGGACCGGAGTGGCCTGCGGGGCCGCAGGAGTGTGGAGCGGGTACCTGTTCCTTGTGCTGGCCGGAAACAAGGTCCAGATCATAGACGTGGAGGCAATCACCGTCGTGGCCGAACTGACGGCCGCTGTCGTGACTTCCGCGCGCGCCCGGCTCCTTCGCTTTCCCCATGGCGTCGTTGCCGCCTTTGTGGCAGGTGCCATGGTACCGCTCGGTACCTTGACGGGGTTTCGGGTGTTGACCGGTGCGGCCTGGTACTGGGATGTGCCGTCCCGATCGCCACTACCGACGCCGCTGGAGTGGCGGTCGGCAGTGGGGATCCCGAGCTGGGGGTTGCTCGTGGCCACGGCCGCGGCGGCGCTTACGGCGGGACTGGTAGAGCTGATACAACGCCAGCGGCGCGCCTCGGACAAAACGGGTACGATGCCCAGGGCGGGCGCGTAGTGAACGCCATCGGTGTCGGCCCCGCCGCCCGGGTCCATCACGGCCTTCGCCGCGTGGCCGGCACACGGAACCGGTCCGGCAGTCGCGACGAAACTCCCGCCTGCAGCCGCTGCCAGCCCAATGCCTGCCTCAGCGTCCTCGCTCTAGCCACCCCGCCCGCCCCAGGGCGGCGTCGTTCAGAGGATCCGTCCGGGTTGATGCCGGTTCAGATGGCTGGTGTGGTTCCCGTGTTCGCGGGACCGGGATGGACGGAGGTGGGCACGGTCTCCGGGTGATCATGAGGTGTCGAAGCCCTGACCACCGCAACGGAAGACCGTGCCTGCCCGCTCATCATCGCCCATCCCAGCAGGCCTGAGCCAACTCATCACCGCGCCGCCGCCCGCCCCCGACGAGCATCCCGGCCTGCTGGACCGCCTGGCCGCCGTACCCGATCCGCGTCGGACCGCCGGCCGCCGTCATCCCCTGTCCTTCGTCCTGGCAGTGGCCGCGTGTGCCGTGCTCGCGGGCGCGAAGTCCCTGGCGGCGATCGCGGAGTGGGTTGCCGACGCGCCGCCGGCCGTGCTCACCTCACTCGGCGGGCCGGTGCGCGAACCGGCCGGGCCGGTCGCCCCGGCCGAGGCCACCGTGCGCCGCCTCCTGCAACGCGTCGATGGTGACGCCCTCGACGCCGCGGTCGGTGGCTGGCTCGCCGACCGCGAGCACGAGCCGCCACCATCCGGCCGGGCCCCGGGCCGGCAACCCCTCCGCACGCTGGCCGTTGACGGCAAGACCGTCCGCGGTGCCCGCCGCCGAGACGGCACCCAGGTCCACCTCCTCGCCGCCATGACCGGCAACGGCCAGGTCATCGCCCAGCGCGAGGTCAACTCGAAGACCAACGAAATCACCGTCTTCAAGCCTCTGCTCGCGCCGCTCGACCTCGCCGACACCGTGGTCACCTTCGACGCGCTGCACTCGCAGACCGAGCACGCCCGCTTCCTCGTCGAGGACAAGCAGGCCCACTACATCGCCGTGATCAAGGGCAACCACCCCACCCTGCAGCAGGAACTGAAGCGGCTGCCGTGGCGGGAGGTTCCCCTGCAGGACAGAACCCGCGCCACCGCCCACGGCCGCGACGAGATCCGCCGGATCAAGACCTGCTCCGTCGCGCGCGGTCTCGACTTCCCCCACGCCGCCCAGGCCGTGCAGGTCGTGCGACGCCGCCGCACCGTCACCACCGGCAAGGTCACTCTCGAACGCGTCTACGGCGTCACCAGCCTGGCATCCCAACAGGCCGAACCCGCAGAGCTCGCCGCATGGGTGCGCGGCCACTGGGGCATCGAGAACAAGATCCACCACGTGCGCGACACCACCTACGCCGAGGATGACTCCCGCGTGCGCACCGGCACCGCACCCCGGGCCATGGCCACCCTGCGCAACCTTGCCCTCGGCGCCCTCCGGCACGCCGGCCACGACAACATCGCCGCCGGCCTCCGCCACCACGCCCGCGACGCCCACCGCCCGCTCGCCACCCTCAGCATCACGTGATCAAACCGGGCAGATCGGTCGCAACAAGCCGGGCCGCGGCTAGCAAGGCGGGCCCACCGCCGCCGTTGAGGAGCGTGCCGAGGCAAGTGGTGGCAACGGCGGGCGGGCGCAGCAGGGGTCAGCGGGCCGAAGCCGTCTGCGGCCCGTCCTACACGAGATCGAAGGGGGCTGGGGCGCGGCCCTTCCAGATCCGGTGGGAGGCCTGTTCGGGGTAGGGCAGGGTCTTCGAGTCGGCGTCCAGGACGCGGGTGAGCTGCTGGTCGGGGTGGTAGGCGGCCCATCCGGGGTCACCGGTGGTGGCGAAACCAACCCACGCCTGCTGGAGTTCCCGCGACACGGCGATGGCCTCGGGGGCGGCCTGGTCGCCGAGGAGTTGTCGGCCGGTGGGGCTGTCCGGCGTGCCGAACGCCAGGGGGACGTCGAGGCTGTGGCAGGCGCCCAGGACTCCTCCCAAGGCCGGCGAGGCCAGTCGCAGCTCGAACAGGAACGAGGTGCCGCCGGCTGTGGCGTTCGCCTCGGCCAACAGCATTGAGGGCATCCGGAAGAGGGCGTCGGAGTACACCGTTTCCAGCAACTCCTCTGGGGCGGCGTGCGGGTGGGCTGCACGGTAGGCGTCCGCACCGTCCGGTGCCGGGGCGAACAGCTCCAGGGCGGTTCGGGCGTCCTGCTCGGTGAACTTGCCCAGCCGTCCGAACATGACGCTGAACAGCCGGAACTCATCGCGGGTATGGCCGGCGAGGAGTTCGATTCCGCTTGCGCGGCCACTGGTCAGTGCGGACCAGGGCGTTTCGGCGAGGACTTCGCCGTCGACCACGGGACAGATGGCGACACCGGTCCCGGAGAGCCGTCCCCAGCTCTCGCGATAGCCGTGGAGGTCGGCGCTGAGGGCGGTCACCCCTTCGGCCAGGCGCCAGGGATCGACGTCGGCCAGGGCTGCGGCGGTGGGCACCGTGCCGAGCCGGTCGGCGAGCGCGGCGGCGACCTGCTGTGCCAGTGCGCGAGTGCAGTGCAGGCCCGGTACCGAGTGGGTGATGGCCCGCCGGAACAGGCCGCGCGCCGGTTTCATCGCCACCAGGGCGGCGACCGACCCCGCCCCGGCGGACTGCCCGGCGACCGTGATCTGGTCAGGGTCGCCTCCGAAGGAGGCGATATTCCGCCGCACCCACTGCAACGCCGCGATCTGGTCGAGGAATCCGCGGTTCGGCGGGGCACCCTCCAGGAACGCGAAACCCTCGGCGCCCACCCGGTAGTTGATGCTCACCACGACGAGCCCCGCCCCGGCCAGCGACGCCGGGTCGAGTATCGGGTCACTCGAGTCCGCCGTCATGTAGCCGCCACCGGGGATCCACACCAGCACCGGCAGCCCCGCAGCTCCAGGGTCCGGAGTGCAGACGTTGAGCGTCAACCAGTCCGTGCCGTCCGGCGAACTCGCGTGAACCGGCCCGGACTGCGGTACCACCGGTCCGAACTCCACCGCCTGCCTCGTCCCTTCCCAGGGCCGAGGCGGGGCGGGTGCCGCGAAACGGAGCGCTCCTACCGGTGGTTCCGCGTATCGAATGCCGCGGAACACTGCGTGCCCCTGCCGCCAGCGGCCCTCCACCACACCCTCCGCAGTACGCACCGTCGGCTGTTCAGGCATGTCGCTTCCTTCCTCCGCAGGCTTCCAGGGTTATAGGTCAGCCGTATTATTTCAGTCAGCTGTATTATGTCAACAGCAGTGAGAACAAGGCCCACGGAGTAGCCGGACGATGCCGAAACAGGTGGATCACCGCGAACGCCGCGAAACGATCGCGCGAGCGCTGTGGCGGGTAGTGGAGCAGCGCGGCGTGGTGCATCTGAGCATGCGCGAGGTCGCCCAGGAGGCGGGCATATCCCTCGGGCAACTGCAGCACTACTTCGGCTCCCGGGAGGCGATGCTCTCCTTCGCCATGGACTTCGCGTCCGAGCAGGCCTCGTTGCGCGTCGGCCAGGGCCTTGCAAAGCTCGGCGACCGGCCGCACCCCCGTGACGTGCTTCGAGTGATGCTCACGGAGCTACTCCCGCTACATGCCGACGCTCGCGCGACCAGCCGGATGAGCGCCGCCTTCGTCCTGGAGGCCTTGCACAACGAGAATTTCCACGCCCGGGCGCGCGACGGGATGGTCCAAGGGCGCGCTTTGGTAGAGCAGTTGGTCCGCCAGGCGATCGCCGACGGGCACATCGGCCCCGACCGCGACCCGGTGGCCGAGACCAATCTGCTTCTCGCCCTCACCGGCTTCACCACCCTCATCGAACTGAACGTGATCGAGCCCCGGGACGTGCTCACCGCTGTCGATCAGCACCTGGACGGACTGTTCACCACAGACGATCGGCACACCGGAGGCGGAAGGAGCGACGCAGCCAGTGACGAGTGTTCGCGTCCCGGCGCGGCATGAACCCCGCACTCCGGGGCTCCACCTGTTCGACCTGCCCACGCCTCCCCGTCGGCCGCACCCGCTCGCCCGGGGCAAGCATGTGACACCCGGCATCGAGAACAAGATCCACCATGTGCGCGACACCTCTGAGCCGAGGACGCCTCGCGTGTGCCCACCGCCACCGCACCCCGGGCCGCGGTTCGCCTGACCAACCTCGCTTCCAGAGCCCTACGTCGTACCGGACGCACCAACATCGCCACCGGCCTCCACCACCACACGTGCGACGCCATCCGACTGGTGGCCGTTCTCGGCATCACGTGATCAAACCGGACAAATTCGCTGAACGACGCCGCCCTGGCCTGCCACCTTCCACGCACCCCATGTACTGGATTCGCCAAGGAACATGAGGTTCAAGGATGGGCACTCAGGGCGTATCGCCGGAGTAGTAGAAGCGGCAGCTGACGCCGGGGCCGGGTGTGCGAGGTTCACCGGAGCGCGGGTCGTACAGCGCCCGGCCGCCGGGCCACCGCCCCAGCTCGGTAATCAGGGCGACACCGTCGTCGACTTCCTCGGTCCGCCAGCCCGTGATGTCGAGCAGCAGTCCGTCCAGCGGCCCGCCGACGAGCGCGGCGTACGTCTGGTGCGGGAGCGGACCGGGGTCGGGGTCGTCGTGGTCGCGGCCGTACACCCGGCCGCGCAGCAGCTGCTCGTCATCGGCGTTGGGTGCAGATCCTTTGAGGGGCCGCTCCATGTCGCCGGCGTGCTGCGCTGAAGAAGCGGCCCGTTTGTGGGCCTTGGGACCGTGATTGGATCTGCGCCCAACGACAAATGGCCTCGCACCCCGGGGGATCGGGTGCGAGGCCGTTGTGGGCGCTCAGGAGCGTTTAGCTCTGGTTGCTGCCCGGCGCTGGTTCACACGGCGATCGGGTTGGGTTCGGTGACGCAGCCTGATCCGAACACGACCAGTCCTTTAGTGATGATGTCGGTCCCGGGGAGGGGGGCTGTCGCGCCGGGTTCGCTGACCGAGTCGGTGCAGTACTCCTGCAACCGAGCTGATCCGATGTTGCGCAGGATGATCGGGCCATGGCGGGGGTAGTTGACTACGCCGTGCTCGGCGTCGGTCTGCTGGGGCGTTTCACACACCATCCCGAGGCGGTTCGGGACTCCGGGCAGGCCCAGCAACGTGGCGACGCGCTTGACTGCGTCGATGTCTAGGCCCAACGGCGGCCTGTCGAGGTTGAACACCCGGACGCAGCCCAGGGCGGGCGTGTCCGAGGGGGCGGCGCTGGCGGTCGGAGCGAAGGCGAGGCTCGCGGCGAGGGCGAGCGGAGCGGCCACTAAGGCAAACTTCTTCATACGACCCAGGATCCTCTTCATATTCGCGTTATGTCAGGACTTCGAGTGTCATCCACGAAAGAGTTTCAATTCCTCCTTCGTTTCCGGCTTTCCGGCATGGCCGTTGGTGGCTCGTGTGAGGTTGTCCTCGGGGCTCACTAGGACTCCGTGAGGCCGCTTCTTCAGCGCAGCAGACCGGCGACGTGGAACGACCCCTCAAAGGGTCTGCACCCATCGGCGTTCATCCGACCAGCCTTCCAGCCGCCACCGACAGCCGGGGCGGGGCGGCGACGGGCCCGGCCTGGGTGAAGGCCGGGCCCGTGGCGTGTGCGGTACGGCTATCGGGTCTGGAGGGCGCCGCGGTCGATGAGTCCTTGGATGTAGGGCGGCCAGTCCCGTTCCAGGCTGGTGGTGAGGGCGGCGTGGACGTCGGCGCGTACCTGCGGGGTGACGTGTTCGACGTCGCCGCCCGGGTAGTACAGGCGCACCCCGTCGCGGCTGGCGTCGCACAGGATGGCGTGGGCCTTCTGCACGAGCGTCATGTAGAGCTGCGGGACCGGGGCCTTGACGAGTTCGTCGATGACGGCTTCGTAGTCGGCTCCGAAGTCAGCCCAGTCCTTGCCCTGCTTGTCGAGCCAGAGGGTGACGTCGGAGAAGAAGACCGCTTTGCCCGGCCCGTCTTTCGGGTCGCGGGCCAGGCCGGTCGCGAGATCGAGCGCGATGCCGGCGCCCTTGCTGACGAGGTGGCGGGGGATCATCGTCGGGGCGACGGCCACCGCGCACTCGCCCCAGCCATCTTGGGTCTGCTCCGGCCAGGGCAGTCCCAGTACGAGCCAGCCGTCCGGTGCCAGCAGCTTGTTGCTCACCGTGTTCTTCCCCCTCGGTTGTGGATGGTCCGCATCCGATCTTTCCGCCCCGGCCCGGCAGCGGACAAGACGTCCTCCGGCCGTCGGCTCGCGCACCGGCTATCGGCGGCGGCCGAACAGTCCGCGGTTCTTCTTCGCCTCCGCTTCGGCGGCTTCCCGTACGGCGGTCTCTTCCGCCTGGAGCCGCGCGGCTTTCTCCGTCTGCGCCTGTTCATGGTGTTCGTGGAGGCACGGTCCGCACAGCTCGCGGTGCTGCTGCGCCGGGTACTGCCGGACCGTGTCCCAGCGGTCGTCGGTGAACTTCGCTCCGCAGCGCCTGCACACGGGCCGCTGCGCCTCGCGGGCCGCGGCTTCGCGCCCCTTCTGGCGCTTGCGGGCCTGCTCCCGCTGCACCACGTACAGCCGGTCACCGTCGGGGTTATCCAGGGCCTCCGTCAGCGTCTGCCACTCATCGCGCCCGAGCCTGCGCCACACCTTCCCCGCCGCCCCGGCCGGGTCGGCGGTGATCCGCTCCAGCTCGGTGACGACCACGGGCACCGCCTGGTGGTAGTCGACGGCCGTGATGCCACCGCCCGCGTACTTGGTGCCGGCGAAGTAGGAACGGGCGGCCTGCTCCAGTCGCCGCATCCTGCTGGCCCGCTGCGCCTTCGTCTTGCCCGTGAACACGAACGCCACCGGCACGTAGCCCTCGTGGCCGGTCGCCGGGTAGATCCGCGACCACAGCCGGAAGTCGTGCACCGCCGCACCATCGTGACGGGCCGCCTGCGCCCTGACCTTGTCGGCCTTCGGCGCCAGGAGCTCGAACCACTCGCTGTAGCGGCGCACCTTGGCCACCAGGACGTCGACGGGCTCGTTCACGCGGTCGACCTCCAGGAGCATCGCGGGCACGTCGACGTCCGGGGCCCGCATCGTCAGGTCGGCGTACTGGGTGTAGCCGTACGGGAGGCGGTGGGCGATCTCGGTCTGCCAGGACAGCGGCGTGCCGAAGCCGGCCCCGGTGAGGACCGCAGCGGTCATCGTGACGGCGGCCGCGTGTTCGTCGAAGCCCTCGCCGGTAACCGGCTCACCGTCGTCGTCGAACTCGGGCTTGCGCAGCGCGGAGACCCGGACGTTCCCCGGCAGCAGCTGCTTGGCTTCCTTGTGTCCTCGCTCGGTGAGCACCCACAGCTGATGGTTCGACTCCAGCCGCGTCTCCACCCGGACCTTCCCGTCGTCCTTGAGGGCGTTGAGGGTGTCCCTCGTGCACCGGTCGTGCGAGTCTCCGGGGCGCAGCATCCGCCACAGGTGTTCAGCGGTAGCCCTCTGGAAAATCCCGAGAGCCTTCAGCACTTCCTTCTTCCGGGTGTGGGTTGGCTTCCATGTCTGCTTAGAAGACTTAGAAGGGTTGTCGAACGCGGCGCAGGCCCTGTTCTGCCGGGTCTGACCTGCGGATACGTGCCTGGCGGGCGAAGAGGCCGCGGAGGGAGCGATGGAGGTGCCCGTGGAGGGGGCCTGTGGGTCCTGGTCTACGTCGGCGGCGGGTGCCTGGTCGGCGGCGCCGTGCGGCTCGCGGGCGGGATCAGGGGTGTGGTCGGCGGGCATGGTGTCCTCGCGTTTCTCCGGCCTGCTGGCCGGGACGGTGAGCGTCCGGCCCGCACGCCGATGTGGGCGCGGGCCGGGGCCACCGTGCGAAGCCACCCCTTGACCGCGGTCTGACCGCCGCCGCCACCGATGCCCGTTACGTCCCTTGACCGCCCCTTGTCCTCCCGATTTGACCGTGAGCGGCATCACGACCGGCTCCCTGTCCCCCGGCGGGCTGACAGCAAGGGCAAAGCCCCGCCCGGACCAGGAGGTCTGCTCTAGCGTGAGCGCTCCCATCACCGCTTGGCAGAGGAGTTGAAGGTGCCCGAGGTCTGGATCGGCTCGCGCCGCTACGCGACGAAGAAGGCCCGCCAGGAGGCGGTACAGGCGGTCCTGGGCCGCTACGGCCTCGGGCAGGTCGTCGACCAGGAGGACGACGACCTGCTGCTGCGGGACCTGCTGGACATGCACCCCGACGCTGCGGGCAAGGTCGGTCCAGGGGTCGACCGTTTCCGGATCATCCCCACCCCGCGGAGGCGGTCCTGGTTGACGGCAGCAAGGTCGCCTTCTCCTACCAGAAGTGCCTGGACGCACCCACGCACCGCCAGCGCGTGCTGGCCGCGATGCGCACCGAGATCCAGCCGCAGGTCAACACCTACTACGGGTCCCGCAATGCGTCCCACACGCTCGTGTCCGACGAGAGCGGCCAGCCCCTGGCTCCCGACGACACGCACGTCTCCTACTTCCGCGGCCCGCGCTTCCACGACATCGCGATGGAGTTCGTCCAGGCCGCCGGCGGCTTCGACGCCGTCGCCCTGACCTCTGAAACGGCGCGGGGACTGGCCCTGTTCACCGACCGGACCCTGGCGGAGCGCTGGCACGCCCACCACCAGGAGCACGCCGTTCTCGGCCTGCTGTCGGCCAAGGAGAACCTCCGCCGCCCGCACGTGTAGCCCCCGCCCTGTCGCGCTTGCCCTCGGCACCCGACGCGATGCACGGCATCGTGACGGCGCGCATCGGATGCGCGGTGCACCGCGCCACGGTGGACTCCACTCTGGTGCGGTGCAAGTGGAGTTCACCGTGCGGTCCGCTCCACCGTGTCCGATCGCAGAATGCCCCGCCTGTGACCACGGTGCTCGTGGGAAGTTGAATACACATGGATCAAACTCATCCGGCTCCGCCCTCGTCACGTGAGTGGCAAGCCGCCCTCGACATGTTGCGCGCCGTTGAGAGGACGCTGGCAGGTTCTATCGACTCAGGAACCCTCGAAGCTCACGACCAGCAGGCGATCGGGATGCCTTCCGCCCTTGAGGGCGCGATGCCCGGGGGTGTGCGGGTAGAAGGTGCCCTGCACGCAGTATCAGCGGCGCGGTGGCTCATCCAGCAGGCAGTCTGGGGTCAGGACCTCCCCGGATCGACTGTAAAGCGGGCGCAGGAGAGTCTTGGAATGGCCGGAGGGTACGTAGCCACCGCATCCGCCATGGAAGTCTCAGATCGCATGGCAGCACGGGACAAGGCGCCGAGCAGCGCTTCCCCGGTGACACCGAAGACTCCAGGGGCAGCTCCCGCGCAGCACGCCTGCATCGCGTGCGGAGAGTGCGGCCGATGCTCCTGCCGCGCACCGGCGGGGCCGGGAGAATGCGAGCTGTGCCAGATCATCAGGCGTGTGCAGCTTCAGGCTGCGGAGGACATTGCTCGCTACAAGGGTCAGGTCGCGAACGGTCACGTCTATGTACTGACCACGAACCGGCTGCACCGGTGGGACTGCAGGAGCCTGCCCAGTGTGGAGAGTTGCCTGGCACAACTCGATTTCTTGATCAGGCGTGTCCGTAAGAGCCAACACCGTTGCGTTTGGCCCCTGAGCTGTACGTCAAGCCCTGCTGAACAGCGCAACGGGACCACCTGATAGATCAACGATCGGCGAAGAAAGTCGGTCAAGGTCAGGGGTCCCGTTGCAGGAGAAGTCTGTCATCACGTCCACGATCGAGACAGCCCGGGGTGTTTTCGCGCCGGGTCATCTGGGGGAGTTGACCCAGATCGTGGACTTCGCGCTGGTGGACGCGGTGCTGGAGGAGACCGGTCGGCGCGAGAAGCGCCTGCGGCTGCTGCCTTCGCGGGTGGTGGTGTACTTCGTGCTCGCTCTCGCACTGTTCGAACACCGCTCGTACCGCACGGTGTGGTCCAAGCTGACCACCGCCCTGACCCCGCTGGCCCTGATGCATCCTGCGGTCTCCTCGCTGACGCGGGCCAGGCGCAGGGTGGGGGCTGCACCCCTGCGGCGTCTGTTCGAGACGCTTGCCGGGCCCGTCGCCCGCCCCGGGCAGGCCGGGTCCTTCCACCGGGGCCTGCGCACGGTGGCTGTCGACGGGACCCTGCTGCACACCCCCGACGACGAGACGCTCACCTGGCGCTACCCCAAGCGGGCCGCGGAGAGTCTGGAGTTCGGCTATCCGCTCCTGCGGCTGCTGGCCCTGGTCGAGTGCGGCACCCGCGCGCTCATAGCCGCCGCCTTCGGACCGGAGTCCGAGGGTGAACTCCCCTATGCCAAGCGGCTTCTGACCGCCCTGGACAAGACGATGCTCCTGCTGGCCGACGCGGCCTTCGACGGCAACGAGTTCCTTGATGCCGTCCATCAGAGTGGGGCCCGGTTCCTGGTGCGCTCCGGGGCCCGCCGCGTCCCCACCCCCGCCGAGCACCTGGGCGACGGCTCCTACATCGCCCGCATCGGCTACGGCGTCCTGCGGGTACTGCTGCCGGTGCGCGTGACCGAGGCGACCCTCACCGTCACCTTGGCCGATGGCACCGTCCGCACCGAGCAGTGGCGGCTGATCACAAATCTGCTGGACCCCGTCCGTTTTCCGGCCGCCGAGCTCGTTGATCTCTATCACCGCAGGTGGCAGGCGGAAACTACGTATTTCTCGATCAAGGCCACGATGCTCGACGGCCGCGTCCTGCGCTCCCGCAGCATCGATGGCCTCGACCAGGAGGTCTACGCCCTGCTCACCGCCTACCAGGCTCTGATCCGTGCCGGCGACGACGCCCTGACCGGGCGGCCGGAAGTACCCATGGAACGGATCAGTTTCACCGTCCTACTGGCCGCCGCAACCGACACCGTCACCGCCGGCCTTGGAATCTTCCCCGGCACCCTCATCGACCTGGTCGGCACGATCGGCCACGCCGCCCTGGGCGACCTCCTGCCCGCCCACCGACGGCAACGAGTGAAGGCCCGCACACGCAAGAACCCCACCAGCAAGTACGGCCCGAACGCCGGACAGCACCCCCAGAAGGCCCAGAACTACACCGTCCACACCACCGTTGCATTCTTCGCCCACGGCCTCAGCAGCCGCTCACGGCCCTAACGCAACGGTGTTGCCGTAAGAGCGGGAACGAGAACGAGGCTCGGCATCTCGACTGGCCCTCTCTCCCGGCCCTCCTGGCCGCGCAAGAGTTGCGGACGAGCGGGACCCGCCGACGCAGTTGTGGGATGTGCAGCCCTGACCCGCTAGAGCCCGTTTAACGTCCCACTCGATGGGCTGGGTGGAATCCGGCAGCACACCTCGCCAAGGAGGTGTGCATCGCGTGCACGCGTCCGATGCGCCGTCGACCTCTGTACACACGTCGGGTGGAGAGGGTGGACCGCCCGATCCGCACCACCGGTCTCCACTCCCTCCGTGCACGGCGCGCGGTGGAGTCCATCGCGTCCGCTCATCCCCGGCGGCGGGCCCGCGCGGTGCGCCAGGGGTTCGGCCGGCCGCCGGGGTACTGCCGGGAGCGGGAGGGGCGCCGGGCGGGTGGCGGTGTCGGCGACGGGGACAGCGCCATGCGCAGCCGGGCGGCGTCGGCGAGCTGCTCCAGGCGCTCGCGCTGCTCCGGCGAGAGGGACGGCTGGACCGGTTCAACCATGGGGGCCTCCGTAGTCGGGTGTGGTCTTGCACCCTCGTCCCTGACCGTCACCTCCGGGACGTCCGCGTCGATCGCATCCCGGCAGGTGCGCCGGCAACTTCGCCTTGTGTCCCGCGAGGCGGAGCGCGGCTGGTCCGGTCTACTGGCGTACGCGCGGACGCCCCACGGACGGCTGGGGCGTCCTGATGTGGCGGCGGTCAGCTCTGCATCATGTCCTTGAGGTCGCTGAGCGACAGTTCGTTCGTGCCACGGTCCGCCGCCTTGCTCTGCGTCCAGGCAACGATCGCCGGGTGCGCATCCTCGTACGGGGCGCCGGCGGTCGTGTGCTGCCCGTCGGTGGTGGCGACCTGGGTGAGGTAGGCGGCCAGGGCGTGCGGGCCGCCGCCGTTGTACCCGATCTCGTAGCCCAGGCCGTTCCTCTGCGGCAGGATCGAGAGCACGCCCTTGTCCGTCCGGGCCCAGAACAGACCGCGACCGGTGTGGAAGCGGCTGAAGATGTCGTCCGGGCGCAGTTCGAGCGGCGCGTACGTCGTGTAGCTCCACTGGTCCGTGCCGCCCTCGCCGCGGTGCTTGGAGTGCTTGCCGACGACGGGCAGCCCGTACTCGGGGTCGTAGAAGGTCCGGCGGCACATGCAGCCCGATCCGCTGATCGCCGACGGGCTGCTGGGGTCCTCCGTGACGCACGGGTGGAACAGTGTCGGGATGTACGTGGACCCCACGAGCGTGCAGTGCATCGCGTTCGGTTCGCACCGCACCAGCCTGTCCAGCCACTCCTGGAAGTGCGGTGTCACGGTCTGCTGGGCCTCGATGTCCAGCACCGCGTTCAGTGACGACGTGACGGCGCCGCGCCGGGGCTCGGTGTAGAGGACGAAGTGCAAGTAGTTCTTCGTCGGGTCGGTCAGATTCAGGTCGGCTGGCTCGAAGGTCAACGTGGCTCCAATGCGGACTGCTTGGGCGGTGAGGTCAGAAGACGCGGTGTTCGGGGCGCAGGACCAGGCCGCGGTCGAAGAACTGCGCGGTGTTCTCGTCCAGTGCACCGGTCCGCCGCGCATGCCGGGGCAGGATCCCCGGGCGGAAGGTGCCCAGCCGGTCGCGGGGGACCTGCAGCGCGATCGGCCCGACCTCGCTCATCACCTTCTTCGTGCGGTAGCCGTTGCGCCCGTTGCCGCCTGAGCGCGCACCCCTGCCGCCCACGCGCTCGGCCTCGGCGGCCAGATGCTCCTCCATCTCGGCCTCCAGCGCGGCCTGCATCAGGTGCTGCGTGATCGCCGGCAACAGGCCCTGCTCGCCGACCAGCTTCAGCCCGCCCTCGCGGACCTTGTCCCGCGCCAGCAGCGTCAGCGCGTCCAGCAGGTCCAGGCCCAGCCCGTCCACAGTCTCCGGCATCCTCTTCACGCCCGCACCGTCCACGGCCGCCTCGACGGGCGCAAGCGACACGCCGCCAACCGTCTCGAGAGAGTGAGGCTTCTGAATCATCATCAGGTGTCCCTTCCGGTGAAGTTCTCACCTAATTCATGACACTCCCTTCCGCCGCGCCGTGGCGGCCTTCGTCGAGGACCTGCGTACCGGAGGACGATTCCGTGCCGGCCTCCGCGAAGCGCGCGGGTTCGCAGATTCCTGGAGGGCTCAACCGTCGAACCCGCGCGTCGCCCCGGGTTGGACATCGGAATGAGAGTGGGTTCGTCTGCGCCTGCAGGGGCTTTCGCGGTTGTCACTGCCCTGGGGATCGACGGCGTACGGCGTCGGTGGCTGTCCACGGTGCGATGAGCGCGGCGGCCACGGAGGCGGCGGCCAGGAGGAAGAACAGCGGTCCGTAGCCGCCGAGGGGCACGGCGAGGGCGGCGCCGGCGAACGGTGCGAGTGCTGCTGCTGTGTGGGCGGGTGCGGCCAGGAGTCCGGAAAGTCGGCCGTAGTGGGTGGTGCCCCAGCGGTCCGTGATGGCGGTGGCCTGGAGGAGGGTGAGGTTGCCGCGGACCATGCCGGCTACGACCGACACGGCGATGAGAAGGCCGTACGGGCCAGGGGTGGCGGCGAACGCGGCCGTGGTTAGAGCGCCGAGTGCGATGAGGATCGTGGTGCGGGTCGTGGCGCTGGTGCGGCGGGCGAGGGTGGCGTACAGGGTGCGGCCGAGGGTCTGTCCGGCGCCGCCGATGCCGAGAGCCCAGGCGGCCTGGCTGGTGGTGTATCCGCGTTCCAGGAGGAGCGGGACGAGGGCGACGACGACGGCGTACATCGCGAAGGCCGAAAGGGTGAAGGCAGCGACGAGCAGCAGGAACGGGCGGCTGCGCGCAACATCGGCAGCGTCGGCGGCCGTGTGTGCAGGGCTGGTTGGAGCCTCGGGCCAGGGTGCGCGCAGGGCCAGGGCGTGGGCGGGGATGGTGATGGCGGCGAGGATCGCGGCGAGTACGAAGTAGGTGTGGCGCCAGGACAGGTGGTCGGCGAGGGTCGCGGTGAGGGGTGCGAAGACGGTGGAGGCGAGTCCGCCAGCGAGGGTGACGATGGTCAGGGCGCGGACGTGGTCGGGGGCCCACCAGCGGGTGAGTGCGGCGAACGCGGGCTGGTAGAAGGTGGCCGCCATCGCGAGCCCGGCGAGCGCCCAGCCGGCGGAGAAGACCAGCAGGTTAGGGGCCGCGGCCACGATCAGCAGGCTGACCACGCCGAGTACGGATCCGGCGGTCATGACGGTGCGTGGGCCTCGCCGGTCGAGGATGCGGCCGACTCCGATTCCGGCGAGGGCGGAGACGACGAGGCCCAGCGAGAACGCCGCGGTGGTCGCCCCGGCCGGCCAGCCGGTCGCGGCGGTGATCTGGGGGTTGAGGACGGGGAAGGCGTAGTAGACGATGCCCCAGCTCACGATCTGCGTGGCGCAGAGGGCGGGCAGGGCGGCGCGGGGCCTCGACCGGTCCCCTGTTCCGGTCGCGGCCCCGCGCGAGGTGGTGCCCAGGTCGGTCACGAGCCGCAGCAGCCGCCCGCCGGTGCCTCCTCGGCGGCGGCCCCGACCGTGACGGGGGCGCCGAGCTGGACGAGTTGCGGCACGGGCACGCAGCAGCCGTCACCGTCGGCCTCTTGGGCGCCGGGGGTATCGAACAGGCCGGCGCCGCCGCAGACTCCGGTCTCGGGCAGGGTGAGTTCCACGCGGTCGGCGGACTCGAGGTCGCCGGCGATCGCGGCGGCCACCGAGCGGACCTGCTCGTAGCCGGTCATCGCCAGGAACGTCGGGGCGCGGCCGTAGGACTTCATCCCGACCAGGTACACGCCGGGTTCGGGGTGGGAGAGCTCGCGGTGGCCGTGGGGGTAGACGGTGCCGCAGGAGTGCTGGTTGGGGTCGATCAGCGGCGCGAGCTCGACGGGTGCCTGGAGGCGCTCGTCGAGGCCCAGGCGCAGCTCGTCGAGGAAGGACAGGTCGGGGCGGAAGCCGGTCAGCACAATCACTTCGTCGACCGGGTCCAGGCGGCGGCCGTCCTCGCCGGCCAGGACCAGGCGGCCGTCGGTGTCGCGCTCGATCGCCTCGGTGCGGAAGCCGGTGACGGCATCCGCGTGGCCCTCGTCGACGGCGGCCTTGGCCGCCAGGCCCAGAGCGCCGCGGGCGGGGAGCTGGTCGGCCTCGCCGCCGCCGAAGGTGGAGCCCGAGATGCCGCGGCGCAGGATCCATACGCCCTTCGTGCCCGCGCCGTCCTTGGACTTGGCGAGGTCGGAGAGGTAGGCGAGGGCGGTGAACGCGGAGGCGCCGGAGCCGATCACGGCGGTGCGCTTGCCCGCGTACCGGGCGCGCACGGCGGGGTCCTTCAGGTCCGGGACGCGGTAGGTGATCCGGTCCGCGGCGGCCCTCTCGCCGAGGGCGGGCAGTCCGCTGCCGCCGGCGGGGGACGGGGTGGCCCAGGTGCCGGAGGCGTCGATGACGGAGCGCGCGAAGACGCGTTCCTCACGGCCGTCGGCGCGGGTGAAGTGCACGACGAACGGCTGCTGCTCGCGGTCGGCGTCGACGATGCGGTCGCGGCCGGTGCGCGAGACGCCGGTGACCGCCGCTCCGAGGCGGACGCGGTCGCCCAGGGTATCGGCGAGCGGTTGCAGGTACTGCTCGGCCCAGTCACCGCCGGAGGGGTAGGTGGCCGGGTCGGGACGGGTCCAGCCGGTGGGAGCGAGGAGCTTCTCTGCGGCGGGGTCGACGACCTCGCCCCAGGTGGAGAACAGGCGTACGTGCGCCCACTCGCGCACGGCGGCGCCGGCCCTCGGTCCGGCTTCCAGGACCAGGGGCTCGATGTCCTGGTCGAGCAGGTGGGCGGCGGCGGCCAGGCCGGCGGGTCCGGCTCCGATCACGACGACGGGCAGCTCGGTGGTGGCGGGCGCGTTCACGGCGACTCCTTGCGTGGTTCGACATCTGTCGATGGCTTGCGCGGCCCAGCATGGCACCTGTATTGATGAGCGTCAACATAGACATTCATCGAAACCAGGGGGATTGCTCATGGAGCTCATCGACGTCGCCGTCATCGGGGGCGGCCAGTCCGGACTTGCCACCGCCCACGCGCTGCTGCGCCGCGGGCTGCGGCCGGTGGTGCTGGAGGCGTCCGACCGGGCGGCCGGGTCGTGGGCGCGCTACTACGACAGCCTCACGCTGTTCTCACCTGCCCGGTACAGCTCTCTGCCCGGGATGCCGTTCCCCGGTGCCGACCGCGACCGATACCCGCATCGCGATGAGGTCGTCGCCTACCTCGCCGCCTACGCCGACCGCCTGGGCGCCGACATCCGCACCGGCCGGCGCGTCACCTCCGTACGACGAGACGGATCCGTACTCGAAGTGGCCCTCGAAGGCGGCGGCCGGCTCAGGGCGCGAGCCGTCGTCGCGGCCTCCGGCACCTTCGGCCGACCGTACCGGCCGATGCTTCCGGGCCTGGAGGAGTTCACCGGCCAGGTGGTGCACGCCGCTGACTACCGCAACCCGGCCCCGTTCGCCGGCGGCCGACTGGTGGTCGGGGCCGGGAACTCCGCGGTGCAAATCGCCGCCGAGCTCGCCTCCACTGCCCGCGTCACGCTCGCCACCCGCGGGCCGGTGAAGTTCGCAGCCCAGCGCATCCTCGGCCGTGACCTGCACTTCTGGACGGCCCGCACCGGCCTGGACACCGCACCCCTCGGCCGGCTCCTGCCGCGTCCGCCGGCGCAGCCGGTCCTCGACGACGGCCGCTACCGCGCCGCCCTGGCCGCCGGACGACCCGAGCGGCGACCGCTGTTCACCGGCGCCGACGGGACCAAGCTCATCTGGCAGGACGGGGAGCGGGAGGAGGTCGACGCGATCGTGCTCGCCACCGGCTACCGCCCCGACCTGCCCTACCTCGCCGACCTCGGCGGCGCCCTGGACACCGAGGGGAAGCCGCAGCACCGCGAGGGCCTCGCCACCAGCGTGCCGGGGCTGGCGCTCGTCGGGCTGGAGTGGCAGCGCAGCCTCTCGTCGAACTCGCTGCGCGGTGTGGGCCGGGACGCGGAGCGGATCGCCCGGCGCCTGGCCGTCCACCTCGCGCACCGGTGACGGGTCTCCCCGCACTGGTTCGATGTGTGTCAACATAGACGCATGTCGAATGCGAAGGTGCTGCCGCTGCTCGAACCCGCCGATCGTCAGGGTGTGGCGCCGTGCTGCCCGCCGCTGACCGAGCGCCCCATGAGTGCCGCGGAGGCTGAGACGGCGGCGCGGATGTTCAAGGCGCTCGGTGACCCGGTGCGGCTGCGGCTGTTCTCCGCCGTGGCGTCGCACGAGGGCGGAGAGGCGTGCGTGTGCGACATCTCCGACGTCGGTGTCTCCCAGCCCACCGTCTCCCACCACCTGAAGAAACTGAAGGAGGCCGGGCTGCTGACCTCCGAGCGGCGCGGCACCTGGGTGTACTACCGGGTCGAGCCGTCGGTGCTCGCCGCGATGGGCAAGCTGCTGGCCATGCCGGCAGCGGCCTGACGACCGGACGGACAGAGGGAGAGCGGTGAGCGGGGCGCTGAGTGCGGTAGTCGTGCCGCTGGCGGTGGAGCACGCCGAGCAGGTGCTGGCGATCTACCAGGCGGGCATCGACGAAGTGAACGCCACCTTCGAGACCGCTGCCCCTACTTGGGAGGCGTTCGATGCGGCGAAGCTGCCCGAGCACCGCTTCGCCGCTCTCGATGAGAACGGGACGGTGTTGGGGTGGGTCACGGCGAGCGGAGTCTCCGACCGGTGCGCGTATGCGGGCGTGGTCGAGCACTCCGTCTACGTCCACCCCGCAGCCCGCGGCCGCGGTATCGCCTCCACCCTGCTCAAGGCGCTGATCGAATCCACCGAGCGGGCCGGGATCTGGACCATCCAGTCCGGGATCTTCCCCGAGAACGCCGCCAGCCTTGCCGTTCATGAGCGGGCAGGCTTCCGGGTCATCGGCACGCGGGAGCGGATCGGGCGCCATCACGGCGTCTGGCGCGACGTCGTCCTTCTTGAACGCCGCAGCCCCGCCATCACCTGACCGTCAGCTCAGCTGTGCGATCTCGCGTGCGGCATCACGGGCCGGCCGTCCGACGCCGATGAGCGTGGCGGAGGCCGGGCCGGTCCAGTCGCCGTAGCCGAGCAGGTGCAGCCGCGCCTCGCCCAGAGCGCGGGTGCCGTCGGTGGGGATGTGCCCGCGCGGGCCGCGCAGGTTCAGCGGGGCGAGGTGGGACAGCGCCGGGCGGAAGCCGGTGCACCAGACGATCGCGTCCGCGCCGGCGCGGCTGCCGTCGTCCCACCGGACGCCGCTGGCGGTGAGCCGGGAGAACATCGGTTTCGCGGTGAGGAGTCCGGCGTCGCGGGCGGCGCGCACGGGCGGGACCGCGACGATGTCGCCGAGCGAGGCGAGGCCGCCGGTGTCGGTGCGGCCAGCGTCGAGGGCGCGGCGGCGGGCGGCGGCGACGTCGAACAGGGCCCGTCCGTCGATGTCGTCGGGCAGGAAGCGCGGTGGGCGCTGGGTCACCCACGTCACGTGGGCGTTGCCGTCGAGGGCGAGGTCGGCGGCGATCTGCGCGCCGGAGTTCCCGCCGCCGACCACCACCACGCGCTGTCCGGCAAAGTCGGCCGGGGAGCAGTAGTTCACCGTGTGGAGCTGGCGTCCGGTGAAGACGCTGCGGCCGGGGACTGCGGGCAGGAAGGGCCTCGACCAGGTGCCGGTCGCGCTGATGACCGCCTTCGCCAGCCAGATGCCGGTGTCCGCCTCGACCAGGAGCCCGCCTGCGTCGCGGCGTACGGCGCCCACGCGGGTGCCGTGCTGGACGGGCAACCCGTAGCGCTTCTCGTAGTCGGTGAGGTAGTCCACCACGTGCCCGGCATCCGGGTAGGTCTCACCCGGCTGGGCGGGCATGAGCCGACCGGGCAGCGAGGAGTGCTCGGCCGGGGAGAACAGGTGCAGCGACTCCCACATGTGCTGCCAGGCTCCGCCCGGCGCCGTATCGGCGTCGAGAATCATGAAGTCGAGGCCCTGGCGGCGCAGGTGGTAGCCGGCGGCGAGCCCAGCCTGGCCGCCGCCGACCACTACCACATCCGCGTGCTGCGTCACGGGGCCGTCGCCACCGCGTCGGCGGGGAACTTCCGGCGCCAGGCGAGCGCGACGTACACCAGGCCGATCAGCACCGGAACTTCGATGAGCGGTCCGACGACTCCGGACAGGGCTTGGCCGGAGGTGACGCCAAAGGTGGCGATGGCGACCGCGATGGCCAGCTCGAAGTTGTTGCCCGCAGCCGTGAACGCCAGCGTTGTGGTGCGGTCGTAGGCCAGACCGAGGCCCTTGCCGAGCAAAAACGTGCCGAAGAACATGATCGCGAAGTAGACCAGCAGCGGCAGCGCGATCCGCACGACGTCCAGCGGCTGGGAGGTGATGGTCTTCCCCTGGAGCGCGAAGAGGATGACGATCGTGAACAGCAGCCCATACAGCGCCCAGGGGCCGATCTTCGGCAGGAACTTTGCCTCGTAGTTCTCGCGGCCCATCTTCTGCTCGCCGATGCGACGGGTCAGGAAGCCGGCCAGCAGCGGGATACCGAGGAAGATGACGACGTTCAGCGCGATGTGCCAGACCGACACGTCCAGACCCTGGCCGTCGCCCAGGTTCATCCAGCGCGGCAGCAGATCGAGGTAGAACCAGCCCAGCAGGCCGAACGCAAACACCTGAAACACCGAGTTCAGCGCGACGAGAACAGCGGCGGCTTCGCGGTCGCCGCAGGCGAGGTCGTTCCAGATGATGACCATGGCAATGCAGCGGGCGAGCCCGACGATGATCAGGCCCGTGCGGTACTCGGGCAGGTCCGGCAGGAAGATCCACGCCAGGGCGAACATGACCGCAGGTCCGACGATCCAGTTGATGACCAGCGAGGAGATCAGCAGCTTGCGGTCGCCGGTAACGGTGTCGAGCTTGTCGTAGCGGACCTTGGCCAGGACCGGGTACATCATCACCAGCAGGCCGAGCGCGATCGGCAGGGAGATCCCGCCGATCTCGATCTTCGCGAGCGCGTCGTTCATCCCCGGGATCAGGCGGCCCAGGCCCAGACCGACGGCCATGGCGAGCAGGATCCACACCGCGAGGTAGCGGTCGAGGGTGGAGAGCTTCTTGACGATCGAGTCGTCTCCACCGCCAGCCGGAGCGGGGGCGGTGGTGGGCTCGGTGGAGGTCACGGGCAGGCCCTCTTGTTCTCGGAAGCGGTGCGGGCGGACTCGGCCAGCGCGGCGAACTGCTCGGACAGCCCGGCCAGGACCTCGGGCTTGAGCTTGTAGTAGGTGAAGCGGCCGCAGGGCTCGGTCTCCACGATCCCGGCCTCGCGCAGCACCTTCATGTGGTTGGACAGGTTGGTCTGCTTGGCTCCGGTCTCCTCCACCAGGTGCGTCGTGCAGAGCGTCTCGCGCGCCAGCAGGGTCACGATCTTCAGGCGGAGCGGATCGCCCAGCACCCGGATCACATCAGGATCGACTGAAGTCAGCATGCACTGATACTCTCACATCATCACTCGCTGATACCAGCGGGGGCTGAAGTCATTGGCGGGCCGGGTTCCGCCATGCGACGAGAGAGAACGATCACCATGGCCGACAAGCCGTCCGTCCTGTTCGTCTGCGTCCACAACGCCGGCCGCTCCCAGATGGCCGCCGCGTGGCTGACCCACCTGGCCGGAGACCGCGTCGAGGTCCGCTCCGCCGGCTCCAACCCCGGCGATCAGGTCAACCCGGCCGCCGTCGAGGCCATGGCCGAGGTCGGCATCGACATCTCCGCCGAGACCCCGAAGATCCTCACCATCGACGCGGTCCGCGAGTCGGACGTCTGCATCACCATGGGCTGCGGCGACACCTGCCCCGTCTTCCCCGGCAAGCGCTACCTGGACTGGAAGCTCGAGGACCCGGCCGGCCAGGGCGTCGAAGCCGTGCGCCCCATCCGCGACGAGATCAAGACGCTGGTCGAGGGCCTGATCGCCGAGATCGCCCCGGCGAAGCCGGAGGCGACGGCGTGAGCGAGATACGCGAGGTCGTCATCATCGGCTCCGGCCCCGCCGGATACACCGCCGCCCTTTACACCGCCCGCGCCCAGCTGAGGCCCCTGCTGTTCGGCAGCTCGATCTTCGTCGGCGGATCGCTCACCACCACGACCGAGGTCGAGAACTTCCCCGGCTTCCCCGATGGCATCGACGGCCCGGTCCTGATGGAGAACATGCGGGCCCAGGCCGAGAAGTTCGGCGGTCGGCCTGCGCCAGGACCGCATCCGAAGCTGGTACTGGACAGGCCGACCCGCTCGCCCATCTGCCGGACGGACGGGCTCTCGCCGGTCTCGGCGACCCAGTCCCGGATCGTCGCCAGGATCGCCTCCTGCCGGGCGGACAGGACGTCGGGCCGGGGTCATGCCGCACGCGTCCCGCGCTGCTCCTGGCGGCGAGCGAGCCGTCGCAACTCGACCCGAGCGGCGGGTGTGCCGGGCGGGGTGGACCAGAACGGATGCCACTGGACCTGGGCGGACAGGTCCAGGAGGCCGCGGCGCAGGGCGGGTGTGGCGGGGGCGAGGTGCGGCGAGCTGCTGGTAGGTGGCGAGCCAGTCGCGCTGGGCCCGGATGTCCTCCGACACCGAAGTTGGATTGTTTGCCAATGAAGTTGGACTGGTCAGCCGGTAGTAGCGAGCTCCGCCTTCTTGCTCAGTAGGAGCGCTTTGCTCGACAGGAACCTGAGCGGGTCGGCCGGACCCGTCCGTAAGCACCCGGGAGAGTGGCGTCCCGCAGACGGCGCAGCCGTCCCGTTGAAGGCACGGAGGGATGTCGGCGGCCGGCTGGGGCAGGGGTGACAGACGGCGATCGAGGCGTCGGTTGATGTGGGCCCCCGACAAACCCGCCGATAGTCCCGGCTTGCGGCCCGCTCACGAAACCGCAGACGGACCCCTGCACCCCAATATGCCTATGAGAAGGAGCCCTTCCCCCGTAGAAGGCCGTCAACGGCCCGCCCGGATGCCTTTGGGAAGCCGGGCCCGAGTCCGCGCCGCCTCGGCGGCTGCCCCGGCCGGCAGGGCCGCCGCGGCATCGCTCAGGACGCCAGCCGTTCCGGGGAGCGGTGGGTGGAGCCGGCGAGCCCGACGACGCGTTCGGCCCCGCTGATCTCGGCCCATACCGCGTCGAGGGAGAGGCCGAGGACGTCGGCGATCGCCGCGATGGTCGGGAAGGCGGGGGTGGCCACGCGGCCTGTCTCGATCTTCCGGAGAGTCTCCGGCGAGACGCGTGCGGCGAGCGCGGTGTCAAGCATCGAACGCTCCCCTCTGGCCCGGCGCAGGAGGGCGCCGAGACGCTGTCCGCGTTCGATCTCTTCGGGAGTGAGCGGCAACCTGACCATGGCACGAATTCTATACCGGTACAGTATGGCCGGTATAGTTATTGGTATCGCGAGGAGGACGCCGCATGATCGAGATCCTGAACCCCACCCTGCTGACCCGGGCGAGAGACACCGGCGCCCTGGTCGCCGACATCCTGCAGACGCTGAAGAGCCGCAGCACGATCGGCACGAACCTGTTGGACATCGACCGGTGGGCCAAAGACATGATCATCGAGGCGGGAGCCACGTCCTGTTACGTCGACTACGCCCCGTCCTTCGGACGCGGCCCGTTCGGCCACTACATCTGCACCGCCGTCAACGACGCGGTCCTGCACGGGCGGCCGTACGACTATCCGCTCGCCAACGGTGACCTGCTGACCCTCGACCTCGCCGTCTCCCTGGGCGGAATCGCCGCCGACGCCGCCATCAGTTTCATCGTGGGCGACGCGAAGCCCCCGGAGAGCGTCGCCCTGATCAGTGCGACCGAACGCGCGCTCGCCGCGGGCATAGCTGCCGCCGGGCCCGGGGCGCGGATCGGCGACATCGCCCATGCCATCGGCACGGCCCTCACCAAGGCGGGGTACTCGATCAACACCGAGTTCGGCGGTCACGGCATCGGCTCGACGATGCACCAGGACCCGCACGTCCCGAACACCGGACGGCCCGGCCGCGGCTACACACTGCGCCCCGGACTGCTGCTGGCTCTGGAGCCGTGGGTCATGGCGGACACCGCCCGACTCGTCACCGACGCCGACGGCTGGACCCTCCGCAGCGCCACCGGCTGCAGGACGGCACACAGCGAGCACACGATAGCCATCACCGACGACGGAGCGGAGATCCTCACCATGCCGAAGCAAGCGCGGGCGTGAGGCCGAGTGCCATCCTGCCAGCGCAGAACGGCTGCGAGGTGACCCCCACCACCTCCGGATCGCGGCCCATGCATGGGAAGAGTTGGCCACCACGCTGGAAGCCGCCGGCGCGGATCCTGCGCGCATCAGGGAAGCGTGGGAACGTTCCACCACCGCCTACACACGGGCCGGTGCCACTGAAGAAGCAGAATCCTCGCGCCGCCACGTGGACGGCCCCCCGCCGCAGCAGTCCGCCGAGAACTGAACATCCCGCATGGCGGGCGACTGTCGGTTCCGGCCCCTGACCCGAACGTGCGAAGGGCCAGCTTCCCAGATTCGGGAGGCTGGCCCTCGCAGTCGATGCCCCTACGTTGTGGTTGGCTGGAACGAAATCAGCTGACAGGGACGGTCTGGCTGTCTCTGTGTTTGATGAGCAGGTCCAGCAACTTGTTGAACTCATCTGACGGCATCTTGTGGATCAGGTGCTGTGCCGCGTAGGCGCCGTCCTCGTAGGGGAACCTCTTCGGTTGCTGCCCTTCCACACCGGCCGTGGCTTCGGCGGCGGTGGCCTGCGCAGGGAGAGATGGTGTGGTCTCCTCTGACCCGTTGACGGGAGGCTCAACCTCCGTGGCCGTCGGTGCGGGGACCGGAGCCCGGTCTACGGCAGCCGGTCCCTTCGGTGCCGAGGAAGCTTTCGACGCTACTGAAGCATCAGGTTCTGTTTTACGGCCGTAAAACTCCTCAGCATCAGAGCTGTGCCGCTCGGGCTCGGCAAGCGGCTTCGAGGAGACAATCAGCTGCTTGGCAGCGGTGGCCTTCTTGGCTGCCCTCTTAGCGGCTGAACAATCAGCCGACGCTGCTGCTCGCCGTTCCTGCTCGGTTTGCCACCATGCCATCTGCTCCGCGCCGCCCCAGCTGTTGTCCCGGGCCAGCTGCCCGAGCTCTTCTACACCACCGAGGATGCGGAGTTCCGTGAGGCGAAGGGCGACAGGCCGGAGACCTCGGAGGCCAAGGCCGGCCCAGTCGCCAGCCTGGTTCAAAACCCGGTTTTGAACCAGGGCCGCCTGCTGAGGAGTGTGAACCGTTCCGGGTTCGATAGAGACTCGATTCCGTGAAAGGATTGAGTCATGGCACGTCCCTCCTCCTATCCCGTTGAGCTGCGCAAACGAGCGGTCCGTATGGTCGCCGAGGTCCGTGGTGACTACCCGAACGAGTCGGCCGCTCTGCGGGCGGTCGCCCAGAAGCTGGGCATCGGTTCGGCCGAGACCCTGCGGAACTGGGTGAAGCGCGACGAGGTCGACTCCGGGAAGCGTCCGGGGACGACCACGGAGGAGTCCGCGCAGATCAAGGCGATGAAGAAGGAGATCGCCGAGCTGAAGCGGGCGAACGACATCTTGAAGGCGGCGGCGTCTTTCTTCGCGGCCGAGCTCGACCGGCCACACACGCTCGTAGCGTTCATCGACGAGCACCGGGCCCGCTTCGGCGGTGTCGAGCCGATCTGCCGCGTGCTCACCGAGCACGATTGCAAGATCGCCCCTTCCACCTATTACGCCCACCGCAAGCGCCTCCAGGCCCCGTCCGCCCGCACTGTCCGCGACGCCGAGCTGAAGCCGCTCATCCAGCAGATCTTCGAGGGCAACTACCGTGTCTACGGGGCCAGGAAGGTCTGGCGTGAGCTGCACCGCCAGGGCCACGTCGTGGCCCGGTGCACCGTCGAGCGCCTCATGCGCGAGCTCGGCGTCACCGGTGCCGTCCGCGGAAAGAAGATCATCACCACGATCCCGGACAGTTCCGTCGAGCGGGCACCGGACCTGCTGGACCGCAACTTCGTCGCGCCGGCCCCGAACCGCTGCTGGGTTGCCGACTTCACCCACATCAGCACCTGGTCAGGAGTGGTATACGTCGCCTTCGTCGTGGACACCTTCTCCCGCCGGATCGTCGGCTGGTCCGCCGCCACGTCGAAGCAGACCACGCTCGTCCTGGACGCCCTGGACATGGCTCTGTGGCAACGCGACCGCGACGAACACCCGCACCGAGCAGGCGAGTTGATACATCACTCCGATGCCGGGTCGCAATATACGAGTTTCCGGCTCGCCGAGCACCTGGACGCCGCCGGCATCGCGGCCTCGATCGGCTCGGTCGGTGACGCCTACGACAACGCCCTCATGGAGTCCACGATCGGCCTGTTCAAGACCGAACTGATCAAGCCCGGACGGCCCTGGCGAACGCTTTCCCAGGTTGAACTCGCCACCGCCGAGTGGATCGACTGGTACTGCCACCGTCGGCTCCACGGTGAAATAGGGCACATCCCCCCCGCCGAATACGAGACCAACTACTACCGCGCAACCACCAAACCCCAGGTCACAACCACAATCTGAAGTCTCTATCGAACCCGGAACGGTTCAGTGACCTCGTGCACCCTTGACTCGGAACAGACATGCCAAAGCCCCGCTCCCTCATATCTGTATGGGGGAGCGGGGCCTGTGTCCTATGAGCTACTCGTGCTTTGTCATGAGGATCGAGACCTGCTGAAGGATGGAGGCCAAGGCCAAGCAGTCCTCAGGGCGAAGTTGGCTCTTCATATCCGCAGCTACCTGTTCCACACCTTGGCTTCGGTGGAAGTAGCGCTGGATGAAGAGGCTTCGCTGACGATCGTCGAGTCGCGTGAAAGCCAGGTCCATGAGGCTGGCTCCGTCGTGCCACAGCGCCGGGGGAGAGGATGTCCCTCCGGCTGCAGGTGGAGACTGATCGGTTCCGGGACGTGGTTCAGGGACGGGGCTCGGTACCAGTCGTCCTTGGTTCTCGTTGGAGACCATGGTCGCAGTGACATTCTGGGATGTCTCCGGCGATCCCTGGTTCAAAACCGGGTTTTGAACCAGGCTGGCGGCTGCCTCTGCCTTCGGCCTCCGAGGTTTCCGTTCCTTCGGCTGCGCAGCCTTCTGAATCTCCTCTGCGGCCCTGACCTTCTGTTCCTCTGGATCTGCGATCTTGGCGATTTGCTCAGCCGTCTTCACCTTGATCTGCTTGGTGTCAACGACGTCTCGCAGCTCCGGAGTCAGATTGAGCAGTGCCAGGCGGTTGGACACGTACATCTGAGACTTGCCGATACGTTCGGCGACCTTCTCCTGGGACCCGTGGCGCTTCAGCATCCCCTGGAGGAACTCCGCCTCTTTGTACGGCGGGATGTTCTTGCGGTGGATGTTCTCGATGACGACTGCTTCGTCGACCCTGTCATCTTCCACGCTACCGAGACGGTCGCGGACTCGGACCTCGAACTTGGTCCAGCCGAGCTGCTTGGCCGCGTGGTATCGCCTGTTCCCGAGGATGACGACCCATTCAGCGTCGCCGATGGCATCGGCGTGCTCGGGCTTGGCACGTCGAAATGCGTCACTCGACATGGCGACAGCGGGCTGCAGCTGGCCCACTGATCGCATCGAGTCCTTCAGCTCGCGGAACTCCGCGTCCTCGTCCGTGTAGTCGAGCTCAGTGCGCGGGTTGCCGGGGTTACCGATGACTGTGTGCATGTACACGGTGGTCGGCGGGACGTCCGGCTTGGCGGGCTGGTCGGTGCTGTCTGTGCTCTTCTTCGCGGCCTTGCCAGGGCCATCGAGCAGATCCGTCCAGGGCTTCTTGGCGGCGGCCATCAGCGGCGGTCCTTCTTGCCTGCACCGAGCTCCAGGGCGAGCTGGTAGAAGTCCTCGCGTGCTTCCATTGCTACGCGGTTCTTCTTGTACTGCGTGACGACGGTGCCTTCGAGGGCTGCTCGGGTGTGGACCTTGTAGTGCCGGATGACTGTGTTCGCCAGCTTCCATCCCTGAGCTCTGACGAAGTCTTTGGTCTGCTCGAGATCGGCTTCCCCGTCGCGGGGGTCCCAGTTGTTGATGACGACGAGGTAGGGGATGCCGAGCGGCTTGACGACCTCTTCGATCGTGTCCCGTGTAGGCATGAAGCCGAGAGGCTCGGGCTCGACGGGGATGATGATGTCGTCGGCGTTGGACAGGACAGCGCGCATCGCGTCGGCTGCGGTGCTTTTACCGAACGGGTCGCCGGCTTCCTCTTTCTCGTCCTCGGGCAGGTCCATCCAGCCGGGGGTGTCGATAAAGGCGTGCCTGACCTTGCGGGACTTCTTCAGGTGCGAGAACAGCTCAAGGTCGTCCCTGGAGTTGATCTGCTGGAAGGAGAAGGGCAGATCCTCACCGACTCGTTCTGACCACCAGGTGGTGGATCCCTGAGGGTCGGCGGAGACCGCAGCGACGTAGTGAGGGTCGCCTTCGGGGGCTTGGCCCAGCACGTGGGCGGTAATGGCCGCTGCGTTCACGGTGATAGTCGACTTACCGACTCCACCTTTGCGGTTGATAAGCGCGGTGATCCGTGCCATGGGTAGTACTCCTGATGCTCCGTATGCTTCCCGGCCCGGTTTGGGTCGGTACTAGCGGACCCAAACAGGATGCCATGCGTGCCTCCATCAACGGCGCCTCGGCTTGCCGGTTCCAAAACCGGGTTTTGAAACACTCAGCAGTCCCCTCCCTGAAGGGCGAACTGCGGCTCGGTTCAAAACCCGGTTTTGGAACCGAGCTCAGGCGGTGAATGCTGTCGGCGAAGCCAACGTGGTCAGAGCCCTCGCTGCACAGGGCCGGGAACGCAGCGGTGGCTTCGACGTACTGGAGCCGGTCGATGCCCTCCCCATGCACCGAGGACGCGGAGCTGGCCTCCTGCGGGCGGCTCGACGTCACCTCCCGCAGGAGGCTGTTGAGGGCGATGCCGAGCGTCCGCGAGTCCTCGTAGCCGAGTGCCTGGGCGAGCGGTCCGGTGTGGATCCGGCCTCCTGCGGCGAGGACCGCCTTGTGTGCGCGCAGCAGCAGGATGGGTACGCCGTCGGCGGCGACGAACTCCGTCGTCCTCATTGCCGTCGGGGAGGTCGGTGTCGTCCTCCCAGTCCTCGGTGTCGGGGTCGAACTCGTCGTCCGGGTCCTCGCCGAGGCCCTCGTCCGGGTCGGCCGGTTGCGGTGGCACGGCGCGTCCGGGTGGCGGGGTGGCACAGCCGAGGCTGCGCATCGCGGCCTCGAACGGATCGGTCCACTGGCCGCGCAGCCGTTCGGCTCCGGTGCGGGTGCGGGTGTCGATCACCTTGAGCAGGTCGGTACCGTCGAGCCAGAGGGAGCGGATGCGGCGGTAGCGGTCGGCGAGCAGGATGCCCATGCCCCGGATCGCCGGGTCCAGTGTGGAGGCGTCCCAGCCGGCCTTCGCCGCACCCTGCGAGAGTGCCTGCCGCACCGGAGCCAGCAGCCACCTGATGGCGGGGGAGCGGGGCCCGCTTTGTCGTGGCCGAGCCGGATCCACCTTCACCTCCCCGCCAGGCCGCGTCGGCGGGATGTCGGCTGTCCGGCGGAACCGTCGGTGATCCATAGGTGATGCGTCGGTGGCCGTTGGAACCGTGGGTGACGTGTTACCCAATGGAGCAGCCGCAGTCGCCTTCAACCGCAAGGGAGCCCCGTCGCTATGTTGCTGCCCGGCGCCAAGGACCGCGTCTTCCTGGTCACCGGCGGCAACGCTGGCATCGGGTACTTCATCGCGGAGCAGTTGTCAGCGACCAGGGCCACTGCCGTACTCGGCAGCCAGAGTTCCGCCAAGGCCGAGGTCGCCACGGTCTCGGTGCGCGTGTCCCCGGTTCACGGGTGCTGGCCTCGTCCGCGCGGACGACCTCGCCGACGGGCTTGCTGTCCGCGATGTGTCCCAGGATCGAGCGCGGGTCGTCGTCGGCGAAGCGCCCGCCCCTGCCGGGCGACCAGCGTGCTGCCCTCGCGCGCCGGGTCGACGCGGCCCGAGAACCTGGTCAACGTTGTCGTTGCCCAGAACAGTCGCCAGCCCGACCGTGCCGGCGTCATGGAAGAACCACGAATGGAAGAACCACGAGTTGAAGGTTCCAGGGCCCTGAAGCTGTGACTGAGTGGCTCAGTTGGCCCGTTTCGCCAAGTAGGACGCTCAATCGCTGACAATGTCGGGAGCGCCATCTCGCAGCTCTCCCATCTGGGCTGGCGATGATGTGGCTTGGCTCAGCGGTCTACCCACCAGGCTGCATCAGCAGGCGGTGATCCCGAGGCGACGATGTGGTCGACGATCCTGAACGCGTCCTCCAACGGCACGGTGTCCTCATTCGGGTATTCGTCGTGCTGTCCGTTTGCCAGGATGAAGCCCCTGCTCCGGCCGCTGGCTTCCGGGTCCACTGCGTGCTCGCCGGGATCATCCGCGCTGTCGAGGAGCATCACCATCGCGCGCTCGCTGTTGGTCACGATGACCAGCAACCGCCCGGCCGAACTTGTCAGCCGGGTCTCAAATTGACCTCCGGCGACCCTTGCCCGAAGCCTCTCCAGCACCGCCTCGGGCGACGACATCGCAGCGCTGTCACTGAATGTCCAGGACTCGATCATGCACAGGACCTTCTCACAACCGAATCTGGGAGGCGGGCGTTAGATCGCCTCTTCGTAGAGACTGATTTCGACGGGTTCGAGATCTTGGAGCAGTTCCAGATGGACGCTGAGCGAGGCGGTCCAGATGTCGAGGTTGCCGTCGGCGTCATGGAAGAACCACGCGTCGAAGCTGCCGAGATCCCGGAGCGACGCCTGGGGCGAGTATCGGAGCTCGCAGTGGACCTGCACGTAGTGGTCGTGCTCGCCCTCGACATCGTTGATCTTGAGCTGTCGGGTGAGGTCCAAGGTGAACACGAGGGGACCGCTGAAGGCCTGTGAGCCGTATTGGAACAGGAGTCCGTCGGAGTCGGGTGTCGCAACTGTGTCGAAACACTGTCGTCCAAAGCATAGGAACGCCGGTCAGACGTCGCGCGCAGTCAGCTCAGCAAGCTCACGGTGCCCGCTCTCCAACTCCTCCCGCAAGAACGAGAGAGCCTCGCTGATCGGCGGCCTGTGCAGCATTCGGAGCACTCCTCGGTCAGATGCGTCAGGTGCCGTCATTGTTCGGGCTGGCCTATGGGCGCTGGCCTGGGCTTCGTTTCCAGTCTCCCCGCCACGGCCGGATCGATGGCGTACGGCACGATGAGGTCATCCAGGGCGCAGCTGTGCGACCACACCGGCCGGGATTCAATCTCCGGAGGACCGTAACCTTCATGCCCCAGAGCAGCCCCGCTCGCACTGCCTCCCGTGCGACTTCCCCGAAGACTCGGCAGGTGAAAGGGCTTGCCGCTACCCTGCGGGCCAACTCTGGCGCTCAGGCGGGCCAACTCAAGCACTAAGAAGCCGCGCGGATAGGCGCGTTGGGGATACCCGGCAGAAAGGTGGGTCGCGGCCTTGGTGACCATGGAGTGGTGACGTTCCGTGATTGCTGGGGGTGTTTGTGCCTGTCCTGCCGTCCTGGCTGACCGAGCCGTTGTGGGAGCAGTTCGCGGCGTTGCTGCCCGAGCGGCCGGTCTACGATCCGGCTCATCCGCTGGGCTGTCACCGGCCACGTATCAGTGACCGGGTCGTCTTCGACAAGTTGCTGCAGCTGCTGCGGTTCGGCTGTTCCTACCAGGCGATTGCCGACACCACGTGTTCGGCCACCACGATCCGCACCCGCCGCGATGAGTGGATCCGGCTGGGTGTCTTTGCCCGGCTGAGGCATTTCGCGCTTCAGGCGTACGACCGGATCGTGGGGCTGGTCCTGGACCAGGTCGCCGTCGACGGCTGCATCACCAAAGCCCCGGGCGGTGGTGAGGTCGCGGGGCGCTCGCCGGTTGACCGGGGCAAGCAGGGCCTGAAACGCTCCGGCATGGTGGACGGCTACGGCATCCCCCTGGGTCGTGTCCTGGCCGGGGCCAACCGCCACGACTCACCACTCCTGGCCCCGACCCTGGACCTCCTAAACGGTCTCGGGCCTCTGCCTGAGCAGATCACCGTCCACCTCGACGCCGGCTACGACAGCGACAACACCCGCACCCTGCTGGCCGGGCGCGGCCTGCACGGCCGCATCGCTCGCAAGGGCGAGAAAGCCCCTATCCAGGCGAGTCGGCGATGGCATGTGGAGCGGACACATGCCTGGCAGAACGCCTTCCATCGCCTGGCCCGCTGCTTTGAGCGCCGCGCCGTGGTCGCCGACGCGTTCTTCGACCTCATCGACACCATCATCACCGTCCGCAGTCTGATCCGCCGGGCATGGACCACCCACCGCTGGCACACCCGACCCCACCACCGCCCTTGAACCGCCGACGTTGGCACGCCCCTGGGGTGTCGGCCACGCGGCAGCCCCCAGGGGCGTGCCGTGCGGGACGTGGTCAGCAGGGGGCCAGCACTACAACTTTGCAGCATGGCAGGAGTGTCGCCGGAAAGCGTGGTGGCATGCTGGACGATGGTGGACGCGACCGGGACCTGGTGGCGAACAAGCCCGGCCTTATCCGGTGCGGCGGTGAAGGCTCAGTTGTCGCGTGTTTCAGCAGCGCGGAGCGGTAGACCTGCGTTGACGCGCCGCTTCAGCTCGCGGAAGTCGCGGAAACCGTCCACGTAGGTGATCGCGTTGCCGTTGTTGTCATGGTCGTCGAACACGCGCAGTAGGGCGCGGTCGAAATGCTCCAGTATGCGGAGGTCGTCCATGCCGATCACGGCCGGTGGGGTCGCGATCTCAAGGCGCGGCCGACCGATCACCGCGTCGGCGCTGAGCGCGCCACCGATGGTGAAGTGATGTTCTTCGCCATAGAAGAGCCGGGCATGGACATCGCCGCCGATGTAGGCGGAGCAGTCGTTGTAGTCGCCGATGAGCCGATCGGTGCTCAGGTCGCCGTGGACCTCGAGCCAGCCGGCGGTCACCACGTCGCGTGCCCGCATGTTGCCGGTCACCAGCAAAAAGGACTCGGGATCGTCGCTATCGCCGTACGCGCCGTCGACGACCAGATCGCCGAGCACGACCAAGAGGTAGACGCCCTCCTGTGTCAGGTCGAGGTCGCCGGGTATGTGCAGGTCGCCATCGACAAACCAGACATCGCCGGTGTAGTCCTCGATCTCGTCGAGCGCCGCGGTCACATGCTTGATCTTGTAGTCGTCGTGAAACCGGCCGATTGCCGTGATGACCTCGGCTTGGGAGACCTGATTCTTCTTGTAGCTACGCACGTTGGCAATCATGGCCAGGACACTACCCTCGTGTAATTGGCGTCGAGTTTTGTCGAAGTGCATCTGTCAGATGGTGAGCCGCTGAGCTGACCTCTTCGAAGCCGCACCGGCATGGTAAACGCCCTCGCTGACACGCCCGCTCCGGCCCGACACTCCACGGCGAAATGCCGTAGCGCAATAGGCACTTCTACCGACACCACCGACTGGAGGCACCACCGTACCTGTAGTAACAATCACAGTCCGTAGCAGCCGCCCCGCCTCACCGTGACCTGGCCAAAACGCCCAACCGCCCCTATCCGCGCGGGTTGTAAGAAGTCAGGTGCTGTTCGGTCCAGGCTCAATGGCTTGACCGTGATGTGAGACTTACAGCATGGATATGGGGCGTGAGTCGCGGTGGGAAAAGGATGCAATGACGGTGGAGATCGTTTTTGCTCTGGTCACTGCGGTCGTGCTGGCTGCGGCGGTCTTTGCCGTCGCTCTGGCTCTCGCACTAGCTTTTGGCGTCTCTGGTCCAGCGGGGAAGGGCACGTTGGTGGGAGGTGCGCTGCTTGGAGCGACGGCCGGAGTGTGGCGTCTGGTGCGGGTGCTGCGTCGGTTCGACGCACAGCGCCGCAGAGGTCACTGACTGCGGGCCTCCTCCTTGGGGTCGGTAGCCTGCCGACGTGGGGATTGTTCAGCGGCTGGTGCCGGATGAGTTGTAGGAGTTGTTCCAGCGTGTGGTGCCGGAGGCACCCTCGCGACCTCAGGGTGGCGGTCGGCGTCGGCATGGCGACCGTGGGGTGCTGGCGGCGATCGTGTTCGTGGCAATCTCTGGGTGCGCGTGGCAGCAGCTGCCCGCCGCGTCGTTCGGGCCGTCCGGGGCTACGGCGCATCGCCGGTTTACTGAGTGGTCGAAGGCCAGGGTATGGGCGAAGCTGAACTCGTGAAGGGCATACCTTCGATCTGCTCCCTCCGAGGCCCTCGTCAGCGCCAACCCGGCAAGCTCCACGCCGACAAGGGCTACGACTACCGCCACCTTCGGCAATGGCTCTCGCGACGCGGAATCCGGCACCGGATCGCCCGCAAGGGCATCGACACTTCCCAGCGGCTCGGACGGCACCGGTGAACCATCGAACGCGCCATGGCCTGGATCGCCGGCTGCCGCCGACTCCACCGCCGCTACAAACGCAAGGCCGAGCACTTCCTGGCGTTCACCGGCATCGTCTGCACCCTCATCTGCTACCGCAGACTCGCCGGATGAGATCACTTCTGAAGGGCCAACTCAGCCGCTCAGTCTCATGAAGCGACGTCTGGGGCACGTATCAGGGCTCCCCGGCCCATTCACGACAGGCAAAAACGGCTGTGCGACTCCCTGGCGACCTATTGGCAGCTCGGACGTCTCGTCATACCGACCACTTGCCAGCAGGCCGCCAGCACCGCCTTTCTGCCGGTCGCTTTTAGCCAGAGAAAGGAATTTTCACCAGTTTTGACCGATCGTGCTATCTCGTCTCACTGAAGGTCTTGACGGACATTGAATGATCAACTCATCGAAGGCCTCGCCGCTCACCAGCAAGGCTGGCCTATCGATGGTCCGATCTGGGTGATGTCTACTCCGGCGATCTCACGCGAGGCGGGCAGAAGTTCAGATCGTGCTGGACGGCTGCGGCTCTCGCGCCTGGCCGCGTGGCCACGATGTCCAACAGGCGGCCGCCGGACCCCAGACCACTCTCGCCGGCGTCCCCCTGGCCGGGCGGGATCCCCAGCAGATGGAGCAGTGGCTCCTGGAGGACTACGCGGCCGAGTACGGGGGAACGATCCTGTTCACTCTTGACGGATCATTCGCCCTGACCGACCTCGGCCTTCTCATACGAACGCAGCAGATCGGCGACACCTGCTTGACGCGTCCGCTCATTGTGATCGAGGACTGGTTCGAGTCGACGTACTACCGCGATCGCCTGCCGCTGAAAGGTCCCCAACCGCAGGACAAGTACCGCCGGGGCCCGGATGCATGACCCGGTTGTGTCAGCTCTTCCTGGTGACGAAGTTGTTCGGGGCAGGTGGAACAGGCCGCTAACGGAGCGGGAAGGGCTGACCCGGGAGCCGCCGCCCATCTCTCCAAGCCGCAGCTGTCGCACCACTGCCCACGTGACGGGAGGCAGTGAACATCCATGGCACCAGCCGGTCACCTGGCCACTGGCGCTCTTGCTGTTCAGTGGTGGGCCTCTCTGTCGGCGGCGTCAGCCTGACGCCGTGCTTCCTCCTGTCGCGCACTTTGGGCTCATGTACGTGAAGTCAATGAGGACCGGCCTGGAATCCCGTCTTCATTGACTTCACGTACATGAGCCCTGCTCACTGGAACCCTTCAGGTTGCGCGACGCAGAGGGACGACGACATCTTCGCCGGTGGACCTGGGGCTGAGCCGGTAGTAGCTGATGTGCGCGAGCCGGGAGGATTCTTCGAGCCATCCGGCGTCGACGACCTGGCGCCGGATGCGGGAGAAGACGGTCGGGGACATGCCGACCCTGCTGGCGAGGTTGGCACCGGTCTCGATAACCGCACCGGCACGGTCGGTGGGGTGCAGCGCGTAGAGCATGACAACCAGGCGCTGGTTGGCCGTCATGCCAACGGTGCGGTGGAGGACGTCCAGGAGTTTCTGCTTGTCATCGTTGTTCACTGGGCCTCCCAGGTCGAGGGAACGGTGCTGTTGAAGCCGGGGATATCGGGCGGGTTACACGTCTTGACTGCTTCCCGCTGCTCAACACCGGGGCCGTGGAACGCGATGTAGGGGCTGATCCGGTAGAGCTTGTAGTTGCCGATGCGCCCGCGCTCGATCAGGATGCGCCGCTTGAGGAGCTTCCGGTTGATCTTTCCGACAGCGTCGGCAGTCATGCCGACCTTCTTGGCGATGTCCGCGCCAGTCGCCCTCAGCGGCTCCATGCCCTGCGGAGAAACACCGATCCACCACAGCACCATGTACTTCTGGCTCGGAGTGAACTCTTTGCTTTCGGTGATCGCTTCGACCCTGGCCTTGTCGACCTGGATGTGGTCACCGGAAAAGGCGTAGGGCGCATAAGGGATGGACTCGCCTGTGTCGGCGTCGACCAGTCTGCGTAGTGCTCCCAACGGGCCCTCCCGGGCTGGGTACTGCTGTGGCGTTCATGAGCAACGGTCCTGGAGGCCGCCCAGATGAACCTAACGTACATGAGCGCCAAGTCCATGGACCCAGCCCCCAGGGCGTGTCGATCGACCTGGCATCAATCCACGAACCCAGCCTGCCGCGCCTGTACGGCCTTTACTCATGTACGTGACGTCAATCTACTCAGGTCCTGCAACCGTGGTACCCAGTCCTCAGAACATGAACAGCGCGGTCCTTCGGACTGCCTGCCCTGCCCTCAGAAACTGGGTGCACGATGCTATAAACCGGGTGCCAGATCGTCAGAACCTGCCTGCTTATGCGCTTCCGCAGGTCAGAGCACCTTCAAGGCCCGCGCACTCTTATACAAACAGGAACAGGTCGTCCGCCTTGCAGTTCCACGGACTCCCCGGGCGACGGCATGCTGCCGTCCACTTACACGCTCATCGTCTTCGAGCAGGGCCTCGGGGAGGGCTGACCTACTCTGGCCGGTAAGCACTCGGTAATGCCCACTCTGTCCTCAGCCCTCGAAAGCACGCCACAGTGCGCCCGCAGCCGACAATGCGCCCGCCACGTGTGTCTCGATCAGCCCGAACCGACCCCAGCCACTGCATCCGAACCCACCGAACGGCCCGCAGCCGCGTGATCGCGGTGCCTCCCGCCGGTGCACCGCAGGCCCCCGAGGGCCGAGGACGCAACGGCCACTGGGCGCGGAGAGCGGCCACCCAGTCCCGGAACTCCAACGAAACGACTTCACCACTTTCACCCCATGCCACACCCGCTGCCATCCCGACGTCCACCCCTACAGCCCGGCGACCAACGGACGGCGGCGTAGTTGCCGGCCCACGGGTCGGTGGGGTCGGGGCCGGCGGGCGGTGCGGTTGGCGCGGTGAGCGGGATGCCGTGGGTCGTGAGCTGGGTGGTGACGTCGGTGATGCGACGGGTGAACTGGTCGTAGACGAGCATCGAGTGGTCTCGCATTCGGCGGGGCCGTCAGGACCGATTGCTTCTGACGGCCGGGCGGGCGGAGGGGTTCAGGCGTGGTCGTCGTCGTACCGGCGCTTGGCCTGGATGTCGGAGGCGAACCGGCCGAGACGACGGGCCTCCACCGGGTTCGCGGCGATCCAGTCCTCGGCGCAGCTCATGTGGACGGGCTCCCCGAAGTGGGAGCGCAGCGGTGTGGGCTGCTCGCACAGCGCGCAGGGGCGCATCTGCCAGTGGTCGCAGTGCTGGCTGTCGCGCCAGTCGACGTACGGGTCGAAGCGGTGCTGGTGCTGGGCGGCGATGGCCAGGCCCACGGCGCGGGTGTAGGCGTAGTGCCGCACGCCGTGGTTGACGTCGAGGCCGGTGTGGGCGAGGACCTGGTCGACGGTGCTGTGAAGTTTCCCCGTGATCTTGGACACGTCGTCGTTACGCCGCGAGGGCCTGATCCTGTTGGTAGCGCAGGCGCGTCTCGTGGGGCGTGAGGTAGCCCCAGTGGATGTGCTTGCGCAGACGGCGTCTGTTGTAGAAGGTCTCGACGAAGTCGAAGATGTCGGTGCGGGCGGTGGCCCGGTCGGGCCAGAAGCGGGTGCCGATCTCCTCTTTGAGCACGGCCCAGAAACTCTCCGCGGCGGCGTTGTCGAAGCAGCTGCCGGTCCGCCCCATGCTTTGCCGACACTCCAAATCGCCGATTTTCATGCGGAGTTGGCCGGAGGTGTATTCCGATCCGCGGTCGCTGTGGATCACGCAGCCGGGCTCCAGGCGGCCCAGCGCGGCAGCCATGTCCAGGGCATCGACAACGAGTTCGGCACGATGGTGGTCGGCCATCGAGTAGCCGATCACCTCCCGGGTCGCCAGGTCCAGCCACGCGGCGAGGTAGAGCCAGCCCTCGGCGGTGGGGATGTAGGTGATGTCCCCGACGATCTTCGTACCGGGGCGGGTCGCGGTGAAGTCCCGGCCGATCAGATCCGGCGACGGGGCGGCCCTGGTGTCGGCCTTGGTCAGGCCGCGGCGTCCGGTGCGCCGGCTGTGCCCGGCGATGCCGTGCTCCCGCATGACCCGCTCCACCCGCTTGCGGTTGACCAGTCGGCCCTGCCGGCGCAGTTCGGCGGTGACGCGCGGGACGCCGTAGTTCCGCCGGGAAGCCAGGTGGATCACCGTGATCTCGTGGGCCAGGGCCTCATCCGCCTGCCGCCGCGCTTCGCGGGCCTGCCGCCCGGCCACCCACGCGTAGTACGTGGAGCGGGCGGTCCTCATCACCTTGCACAGCAGCGTGACCGCATAGTTCGCCTTCTCCGCGTGGATGAACCGGCATATCTTGCTCACCGGTCGCTCTCCTTCACGAAGAAGGCAGTGGTGAGGTCAATGGGTCGGTGCAACATCCCAGGTAGAACGGTTGCTGGAGGTGTTGCTGGGTGGTGGCGAGGATCGGGCGTCCGGGGTTGTCGGACGAGCAGAAGCATGAAGTATGGCGGCGATGGCGGGACGGGCAGTCGCTGAGCGAGATCGGGCGTGCGCTGGGCAAGGTGCCCGGGTCAATCCACGGGGTGGTCGCGGCGAACGGCGGTTTCGTCCCGGCGGCCAGGACTCGGTCGGCCGGAGTGCTGTCGCTGGCGGAGCGGGAGGAGATCTCCCGAGGTCTGGCCGCCGGTGACTCCTTCCGGGCGATCGCGGGCAGGCTGGGTCGGGCACCGTCCACGGTCAGTCGCGAGGTGGGGCGTCACGGCGGGCGTGAGAGGTACCGGGCCGCTCGCGCGGACGAGGGCGCCTGGAGCAATGCCCGGCGCCCGAAGCCGTGTCTGTTGCAACAGAGTCCGGCCCTGCGGGACACGGTCGCGGGCAAGCTGAAGGAGGACTGGTCGCCGCGTCAGATCGCAGGCTGGCTTGCCCGCGCCTTCGCACCCGAGGACGGTATGTACGTGTCTCACGAGACGATCTACAAGAGCTTGTTCATCCAGGCCCGAGGCGTACTGAAGAAGGAGCTTGTCTCCCATCTGCGCCGCCGACGCACGATGCGCCGCTCGAAGAACGCCTCCACCGCCGGTCAGCAGCGCGGCTGTATCCGCGACGCGGTCTCCATCCACGAGCGTCCGGCCGAGGCCGAGGACCGGGCTGTTCCCGGCCACTGGGAAGGCGACCTGATCACCGCGTCTTCGCCTGCTCGGCGGTCAGCTTCCGCAGCCGCTTCAGCTCCTCGTCCCGATCGTCGGCGGCCCGCCCCGCTCGCACGGAACCAGGTCCCGATCCGGTGTCCTGGGCAGCGCGGGCCTTCTTCACCCAGCCCCGCAGTGACTCCGAACTGACCCCGAGCTCCCGGGCGACCTCGGTCACCGTCCGTCCCGACGACCGCACGAGTTCGATCGCGTCCCGCTTGTACTCCTCCGAGTACCGCTTCGTGTACTTGCTTCCCACCTGGCACTGCTTCCTCTGGGCTCTCACGTCCCAGTCTCCAGGTGTCCACGATCAAGGGGAAGGTTCACCCGTCGCTCAGACGAGGGCTGGCCGGGTGTGGGAGCGGGCGGCTGTCGTGGCCTGGGAGAAGGGCTGGGACCGCGACAACGTCGGTGGCCGGCCTCCCGGGAGCACTGCTCCCCAGCAGCAGGAGTAGCGGCCATTGGTCTCCCGCGCATCGGCGAGACCGACCGCCGCGTACGAGGTGCGCCGCACGGATACTCCGTGCGGCGCACTGCCGTTTCCAGTGGAAACGGCGGCGGTTCAGTGCGGGCCGCCCGGTCGACGGTGTCCGTCAGGCCGGCCCGGCCGCCGGGGCCGGTTTGCCCGGCGTGGTGTGGCCGGGCCACGGCGGAATCTGGTTGTTCGGCGAGGCGTCGGCGGCACGGCTCACTCGCGGACCGCGTCCGCGTACTGCTCTTCCAGGTCGGCACGCCCCTCGGGGTCGTCGGCCCAGTCGTTGTCGTCGGCCACTGGCGAAGAGTCGGTGTTCCAACCCTGCGCTATTCGGGGATTGAGGAGTCCGAACGAAAACCGGCGCTTGCACTCTTTGCGACGATCTGGCTGTCAGAAGGATCGGTACGACCACGCCCTCGGGGAGTGGCAGCGCCGTGAGTAGCGGTTGGGTGTTCAGTTTGCTGAACGTGCGGTGTGGTGGGTGCGGGCCTGGCAGGCTGTGGTGGGTGCGGGGTGACTGGTTGGGGAAGTTCCGGCGAGAGCGGCGGGTGCTGGCGTGGGTACGGCTGGCCGTGTGGCGGCTGGAGCGAACGGAGCGGGAGCGAGCGCTACTGCGTATCGCGTTCGACATCGAAGAACTCGCTCGTGACCGCCAGGTCGAGGACCTTGATGCGGCGTGTGTCCAAGAGGAACCCGTACACCGCGTACAACCCATTCCCCCCGGTCGCGACTGATCGGCGCAGCCGCCCGGCCCACGCTGCTGCCCGTCCGGGCGGCCCCCGGCACACTTCTTCTTCCTGGAGCCGTCACACCATGAGCACACCCCCGCCTGCACCGTCCTGGCCGTACTGCGCACGCGGCGCCGACCCGGCGACCGACCCCGTCGGCTGCCGCGGCATCCACGTCCCCGGCCACACCGCCTGCCTCGCCCACCTGACCGACACCGATCGCGATGCCTACATGACGGGCCTGACCCCCGGCGCCGACATCGACCACCGCGGCACACCCTTCACCGAAGACCTTCTGAATCGACTTCTGACCGCTGTCCGCGACCCCGCCACCACATACCCCCACCTCGGCGAGGCCCGGTTCGAGAGCGCTCAGTTCACTGGCGACGCCCGGTTCGACTGGACACGCTTCTCCGGCAACGCCTGGTTCGACGAGGCGCGGTTCTCCGGCGAAGTTTGGTTTGCTGCGGCGCGGTTCTCCGGTCTCGCATGGTTCCTCAGGACGCGGTTTTCCCGCGTCGCTATGTTCGTCGAGGCCGAGTTCGCTGGCAGCGCCATATTTAACAGGGCTCAGTTTGCTGGCGACGCCCGGTTCGACTCCGTACATTTCTCCGGCGACGCCCGGTTCGTCGGAGTGCGAGTCACAGGCAAGGGCCAGTTCGACAAGGCGACGTTCTCGCTGACTTCGCGGTGGGGGCCGATTGTCTGTTCAGGGACGCTGGATCTGTCGGGTGCTGTGTTCCTAGCGCCGGTGACGCTGGAGATGGCGGCGCGTGAGGTGCTGTGTGTGCAGACCCGGTGGGATTCGACGGCCACAGTGAGGTTGCGCTACGCCTCCGTAGATCTAGGCTATGCGGTGCTGACGGCTCCGGTTGCGGTCACCGCCCACCCCGCCCCGTTCACCGCTGGTGGTGTCGTAGACGAGAGTCTGTTGTCCGGCCCCGCAGGGGTGCGGGTGACCTCGGTGCAGGGGGTGGACGCCGCGAACCTAGTGCTGACCGACACCGACGTGTCCGACTGCTTGTTCTCCGGGGCCTTCCACCTCGATCAGCTCCGTTTGGAAGGCCGCACGATCTTTGCCCCTCCGCCCACCGGTTGGCACCGCCGGGGCATACAGATCGGTCGCTGGACACGTCGGCGCGCGCTGGCCGAGGAGCACCACTGGCGGGCGCGGGCAGCAGGCCAGTCCGCTGTGCCCGCGGGTACCGTGCCGCCGACCGACCGGTGGCGTACCGGCCCACACCATCCGGACCCGGCCCATACCCCGGACCCGGTCGATGTCTCGGCCCTGTACCGGCAGCTCCGTAAGGCGTTCGAGGACGGCAAGAATGAGCCTGGCGCTGCGGACTTCTACTACGGCGAGTGCGAGATGCGCCGCCACGATCGCACCGGCACCTCGAGAGTCGAACGCCGTCTGCTGTGGGGATACTGGCTGCTGTCCGGCTACGGTCTGCGCGCCTCCCGTGCCCTGGGGTGGCTCGCCGCCTCCATGCTGGCCACGATCGTGCTGCTGATGGCCTTCGGCCTGCCGGCGTCCTCCCCGAAGCAGGAAGCAACCGGCACCCTCCCACCGGGCGGGGGGAGGGTCACCTTCACCATCGACAAGCAGGACCTAAGAAACCCGGCCGGGGACAAATTCACCAGCAAACGCTTCGACAAAGCCCTGAACATCACGCTCAACTCCGTGGTCTTCCGCTCCAGCGGACAAGACCTCACCACCGCCGGCACCTACATCGAGATGACCTCCCGCCTCCTCGAACCCGCCCTCCTGGCCCTCGCCGTCCTCGCCATCCGCGGACGCATCAAACGCTGAACCTTCCCGGGGTCTATCATGATTTAGGTGTTTTTAGGCCTTTTGGCCTAGAGGTTTTTGGTTGGTCTGACTGGCCTACACCCGGCCGGCGGTAAGGCGGCCGTCGAAGAGCTGGTCGAACTCGTTGAGAGCCCTCTTCCACTTGTTGTTCCAGCGCTTGCGGCCGCGGCCGGAGGGGTCGAGGGCGAGGGTGGCGAGGTAGATCCTCTTGAGCGCCGCCTGTTCGTTGGGAAAGTGTCCGCAGGCGGAGGCCGCGCGACGATAGCGGGCGTTCAGGGACTCGATGCTGTTGGTTGTGTACACGACCTCGCGGATGGCGTCGGGGAAGGCGAGGAAGGGCACGAACTCGCTCCAGGCTCGTTCCCAGACGGCGGCGATACTGCCGTACTTGTCGCCCCATTTGGCATGGAATTCGTCGAGGCGTTCGCGGGCCTGGGCCTCGTTGACGGCGGTGTAGACGGGCTTGAGGTCAGCGGCCAGCTCGGGCCAGTCCCGCCTCGAGGCGTACCGCAGACTCGCGCGGATCAGGTGAACCACGCATTGCTGGACCACGGTCTGGGGCCACACGTTCGCCACCGCGTCCGGCAGGGCGGTCAGGCCGTCGCAGACCAGCATGAGGACGTCCTTCACGCCGCGATTTCGCAGGTCGGTGAGGACTTGCTGCCAGAACTTGGCGCCCTCGCCGCCGTCGCCCGCCCACAGGCCAAGGATCTCGCGGTAGCCGTCGGTGGTGACCGCGATGGCGACGTAGATCGGCCTGTTGGCGACCTGCCCGTCCCGGATCTTGGTTCTGTCGACGATCTTGTGATCCGGACGGTCGAGGCTCACCGTGTGAGCAGGACGCGTTTGCGAAGGAGATCGAGGCTGGCCCTGCCGAACATCTGGCGTTTCAGCATCTTCAGCCGGTTGATGTTGCCCTCGACGGCACCGGAACTGTGCGGCAGGGACAGCCCGTTGCGGACCGCGTCGAAGTCGCGGCGGAGGTTGCGGGCGAAGCCCGCAAGCGGAGCCAGACTGTCCCGTTCGACGTCGGTGATCCACTCTTCGAGGCGGTCGCCGTGGCGACCGGTCATCATTGCGGCGAACCTCTTGATGTAAAGAGTGAGCCGGTCGAGTTCGGGATCGCGCTCACGCAGCCGGTGCAGCTTGCCGGCGTCCTCGTCCCGCAGGTGCTCGGGGTGGGTCATCATCCAGGAGGTGACCTCGCGGACCGATGGAGGCTTCGGTCCCGGGTCGGGTGCGTGTCCGCGCCCGGTCCGGTAGCGCCGCAGATGCCGCTGAACAGCCAACTCTCCGCCGGGATAGCCGAGTTGCTGGATTTCGCGGTAGAGCTGGGCGGCGTTCCTGACGCCCTCATTCCAGCGCCGGTGCAAGTAGCCGACGTACGGGTCGACAACATGCGCTCGTTGGAGGTTCTTGGCCACGACATCATCGGCGGAGCGGGCGTTGACCAGTTTACGGACCGTGGCCTGGTGCAGCCCGAGCTTCCGGCCGATCGCCGCCTTCGACATCCCCTGCTGCCACAGCTCATGGGCGGCAGCATGCTGCTCACGCAGCCGGATCACGATCTTCAGGTCTTTCGGTGGCTGGACCACTTCGGGCTCCACCTCCGCGTGGTCGGGGCCGGAGGCCGAGCCGGGAGGCGGTTCGGCCAGGCGGAAGCGATGGGCGTTGACCGTCTTCTCGACCGCCTGGCCGAGGTTGGCCCACAGGTGGTAGCGATCCGCGACCTGTTCGGCCTGCGGTGCCCCGACCCGAGCGCCCTCCGCGTAACCGCTGGAACGGTCCCGGCAAATGACCTTCACCTCTGGGTGATCGCGGAGCCAGGCAGCCAGGTCCTCGCCTTCGCGGCCGTCGTAGAGGTGCAGCGGCCGGTGGGTGGCCATGTCGATCAATACCGTGCCGTAGTGGCGGCCCTTGCGGAAGGCGAAGTCGTCGACGCCGAGGATCTCCACCTTGCCGATCTCCGGCTCGGGCAGAGCCCTGACCAGCCGCAGCAGCGTGTCCTTTCCTACGGTGAGGCCGACCGCGGACGCCAGTCGGGCTCCTGCCCGGCCGGCCAGGGCCAGCCCGATCTGCGTCAACACCTCGCGCAGCAGCGGGGTATGCCGACTGTGCGGGGTGGTCAGTCCTGAGATCTGTTCGGCGAACGTCACCGCCGTGCAGGCAGGGTTCTCGCAGCGGAAGCGGCGCACGCACAACTCGATCACGACACCGAGCCCGCCCACGGCGACATCACGCAGCCTGCGTACGTACCGACCGTGCACCCGGGCCGAGCTCTGACCGCACCGACAGGAGCCAGTCGTCGCCCGCACCCGCGCTCTCAGCACTACCTGGTCCGGCCGCCGCTCGACCTCCTCGATCAGCAACGCGGACAGGTACGGAAACAGCTCGAGGAGCACATCACCAGAGCACGCGATGCATGATCGCGAACTGGCGGAGCAACGTGCTCAGCCGTCCGGATCACAAGATCGTCGACAGAACCCGGATCTTCACGTGGATCGCGTCCACGAAGATCACCGGGTAGACCGGGTCGAGGGGGCGGGTGCGCCACTCGTTCATCGAGTCCAGGGCCTTGTCGGTAATGGTGGAGATGGTCTCCTTGGAGGTCTTCATCCCGTAGACCTCCTCCAGGTGCGCGACGATCTCCCCGGAGGTCATCCCCCGCGCGGTCAGCGAGAGGACCATCTCGTCCAGTGCACCGGTCCGCCGCGCATGCCGGGGCAGGATCCCCGGGCGGAAGGTGCCCAGCCGGTCGCGGGGGACCTGCAGCGCGATCGGCCCGACCTCGCTCATCACCTTCTTCGTGCGGTAGCCGTTGCGCCCGTTGCCGCCTGAGCGCGCACCCCTGCCGCCCACGCGCTCGGCCTCGGCGGCCAGATGCTCCTCCATCTCGGCCTCCAGCGCGGCCTGCATCAGGTGCTGCGTGATCGCCGGCAACAGGCCCTGCTCGCCGACCAGCTTCAGCCCGCCCTCGCGGACCTTGTCCCGCGCCAGCAGCGTCAGCGCGTCCAGCAGGTCCAGGCCCAGCCCGTCCACAGTCTCCGGCATCCTCTTCACGCCCGCACCGTCCACGGCCGCCTCGACGGGCGCAAGCGACACGCCGCCAACCGTCTCGAGAGAGTGAGGCTTCTGAATCATCATCAGGTGTCCCTTCCGGTGAAGTTCCCACCTAATTCATGACACTCCCGTCCGTTCAGTCGGGTGGGGGCGGGGCCGTGGCGGGACCTGTGAGGGTGTCGAGTCGGGCGGCGAGGTCGGGGTGGGTGCCGGTCAAGTGGGGGCGGGTGGCGGTGAGGGGGTTGATGAGGTCGGCGGGGTCGTTGTGAGCGAGGGCAGCGTGGAGTTGGTCGAGCGGGTGGCGGGCGGCGGTGGGGAGGTCGGTGAGGGCGGTGATCTGGCCAGCGATGCGGCGTAGGTCGGCGGCGTTGCGGCGGGCCCATTCGGCTTGGGTGCGGTCGGCGGCGCGGCGTTCACGGGTGGCCTGGACGCGTTGTTCGCCGGTGGTTCCTGCGGGGCCGGGACGGCCCCGCAGGTAGCGGCGTTCGGCGGCCTGGCGGCTGGCAACGCCGAGGGGGTGGGCGAGGTCGGCCCAGCTGGCTCCCGCGTCCCGGGCCGTTTCGATCAGGCCGGTCTCCCATCCGGCGAGCTGCTCGCGGACCTGCCGCAGCAGCAGCAGGGAGGCCAGGGCCTGCTCCGTGCCGGGGCCGGCATCAGGGGCGTCGGAGGTTTCCCGCCGGGCGGAGTGCAGGGCGTCGTCTATGGCGTGCAGGGCCGCCGCGGCGGCGAGGAACGAGGCCGGGCTTCGGCCGTCGGCGCTGGACGGGGCCGGCTGTTCGGCTGCTGTCACGGGCACCTCCTCAGCTTGTCATCGAGTGGACGACACCGTGCTTGTCATCCGATGGATGACATGTTACAACGGCTTCAGTGAAGCGCATTGGCAGCAACTGCCCGAACCTGCTGGAGGTGTTTTCACGATGTTGATGCGCACTGACCCCTTCCGTGAGCTGGACCGGCTGGCTCAGCAGCTGACGGGCCCGGGCACCTGGTCGCGGCCCTCCCCGATGCCGATGGACGCTTACCGCGAGGGCGACGAGTACATGGTGGCCTTCGACATCCCTGGCGTCAGCGCGGACGCGATCGACATCGACGTCGAGCGGAACATGCTGACCGTCAAGGCCGAACGCCGGCCCGTGGCGAAGGCCGACGACGTGCAGATGGAACTGTCGGAGCGGCCGCTGGGCGTCTTCTCCCGCCAGATCATGCTGGCCGACACACTGGACACCGAGCACATCAAGGCCGACTACGACGCCGGCGTGCTCACCCTGCGGATCCCGATCGCCGAACGTGCCAAGCCCCGCAAGATCACCATCGGCGTCGGATCCGGCCGGAGGGAAATCTCCGGCTGAGCCGGAACGACGAGGGCCCCAACAGCGGCGGAGGACGGGTAACTGATCTCCCCCTCTCCCGTCCTCCGCACCCCATGGACCGAGGAAGGGTGACGGCCGACGTGACTGTGCGACGGGAAGCGTTCCTCGACCAGGTGCAGGAACGCGGTGAGTACGGCAGCCGGCAGGAAGCAGAACGCGTGGCCCGCGTGGTGCTCGCCCTGCTGGGCGCACACCTGGTCGGCGAGGTACGTGCCCAGCTGGCGGCGCGACTGCCGGAAGGCTTCGCCCTGATCCTCCTCAACCCGCTGCAGAGCGCCGAGCCGCTGCCACCGGAGCGGTTCGTTCGGGCGGCGGCGGCCTGGATCGAGGGGGCCACCGAGCAGACCGCGGCCTGGGACGTCAGCGCCGTCCTCAGCACCACCGCCGACGCGGCCGGTGACGACCTGCTGGGGCAAATCCTGCTCCAGCTCCCCGCGGGCTACGACCTCCTCTTCGGCCGTCCCCAGCCCACCTGACATGAAGCACGCCCGGTGCCCGCGCACCGGCACCACGGCAACAGAAAGGCAACCACGGCAGTGATCTCCGACCCACGTGCACCGCTGCACCAGCTGCCCGCGATGACATACGAGCAGATGCTGGAGAAGGTCCGCTACGAAGGCGCCTACCCCACCCCGGAGCGGGCCGAGGAAGCCGTCCGGCTGGTCATAGCGGGACTGGGGCGCAACTGACGGGCGACGAACGCGTCGAACTCGCCGCCCGCCTGCCCTTCGAAGCCGCCCGCGTCCTGACCGCGCAGATCCCGGACACCGAGCCTCTGACCGGCTGGGCCTTTGTCAACGGCCTCGCCGCTCGCTCCGGCGCCTCCCTGGCCACCACCCGCTGGGACACCGGAACAGTCTTCTCCGCCGTCGCCGTCCTGGCCGGCCCCGATCTCCTCGATCGCATCCTGCGCCAGCTCCCCTCCGGCCACGCGCTGCTGTTCGGCCGCGCCGAACTCACCCCCGCCACGTAGACGGGCCGTGTCCGGCCACCTCCAGGGCGTCGGCCGGGCCTCCTACCCAACGTTCTTCCATGGCCTGGTCAACGAACGGACCAGCAGGAGGGCACTGTCTGCTCCGAGGGAGACCGCGGAGCGCCTGCCCCAGTGGTCAGTTCTCCAGGCGGACAGGCATCAGTATCGAAAAGGTGTCCTCGGTGTCGGTCCGGCGGATCGCCAGGGGCGCTGTAGGGGCGCCGAACTCCAGAATCAGTTGGTCCCGGGCTCCGGCGGCGAGTGCATGCAGTAGGAACTCGCGGTTGACGGCGATGTGGTCCTGATCGTCGTCACCGTCTTCGCAGACGGTCACCACGCCGTCGGCCGCCACCTTAAGCACGCTGAGATCACAGGGCACGCCGTCCTGCTCGCGCACCTCGCTTGCACGGACGGGGCCAGTTTCCACCATCTCCCGGAAAGCCGGGACATCGACAAGGGCACGGCGCCCTGCTGGCAGGCGGACGAGGCGACGGTAATCAGGAAAGTCGTGATCGAGGCACTGGCCAGCCGCCTGACGGTCCCCCGTCTCCAAGGCCACGCGGTCACCATCCACAGTGAGCTGAACGGATGCGTCGTCACTCAGCAGCGCCCGCATCGCGTCGGCGAGCGGGGACGGCACGATGATCTGCACACGGGGCCCGGCGCTCACGCTCAGTCCACTGTCCCGGGCCATCTCACCAATACTGCGCATCTCGCTCTCCACACCCAGCACTCTGAGCCCTCCACCAAGTCGAGGGTCAACAGCCGGCCGACTCGAAGTAAGGGTGGCTTCGGCAGTCGCCGATCTGCGGGTCCGGGTGCTGCAGGATGTCCCAGCAGATGCCCGAAGCGGCCTCGGTGTCCAGTCAGTCGTCGCTCCGGGAGATCTGTTCCCGCCAGAGCCGATGGCGCCTTGTGGCCGGTCGGCATTTTCCATCAGGGCCGCAAGGTGCAGCGCGTGTGCCAATCATCATGGAACCAGTCTTCCCGGGCCGGGCAGGGCAGCGAGGAGAAAGCCGCCGGCATCACCTCCGTGCGGCCGGTCTCCCGATCCCCTGCCGCGGCCGGCACCCACTTGGGATGCTGGGGTGATGGCAGAGATGCGGCGCCGGGTGTACGGCGCGTACCACGATGACCCGGACCCCTGGGAGCAGCCCGGCCAGCGCTACGTCGAGCTTGTCGGCGGCCCGCTCGACGGTCAGCTGCTCGACGTGACGTCCTGGCCGGAGGCGCACCTGGCCGATGGCGGCGCCTGCCTCATAACCGAGGCCAGCAGCTACGGCCCCGGCGGCCGGGCCGACTACGAGGGCCGGCCCGGCGACCCGGGCCGGTGGGACTGGGCCGGCGACTCGCCCTGACCGGCAGTCGTACGGGCGGTCGGCCTACAGCGGCGGCGCCTGCCCGTACCGCACGGCAGGTGCCGCATCGATGCATGGTGATCGGCGCGCGGTCATGCCTCCAGCGTGCTCGGGCTCCGGGCCGGCCATCGCGGGCTGCCTCGTACTCGGTCAAGAAGGGGCACCGACCGTGCACTTTCGTTCATGGCGGAAGGTGGCCGCGTCCCGGCGCTTAGAGTGCGATCGCGCGGTGTCCCTCTTCGCTCGATTCTCTCCGGACCAGCTGGCCGGAGGGAGGAAGTGCCTCTCCCGGCCTTGTCGAGGAGGCAGATCATGAAGTGGGACGATGCGCCGGACTACGCCGCGTGGAGCTTCTACCTGAGTGCAGTCGAGTTGCTGCTCGACTTACTCAGTCGGCTCCCGCTGTAGCCCGGCGACCGCTCCGCGGGGCCGTTCCTTCAGGGGGCGGCCCCGTTCCTGCGTCTCACGACGACGCTGCCGATGCTACGCACGCCCCACGAGTCAAGGAACCGAATCCCAGCAAACGGAATATGTCAGGGGCATATTTGGAGTTCATCGCCGGGTGCGCGGCGAAATGCGAAACAGGAAGCTTCTGTAGCACGGGAGCGTACGGCTACTCCGGGTTTGGGGGTGAGGTCGCCGCAGGGGAAGAGGGTCGGGCGGGGGCCTTCTCCTCCCCTGCGGCGAGTCGGGGCACGGACAGCGGACAGAGTCGTCCGGTCCTCCGGCGGTCTAGGCGTCGCAGGTGTCGAGCATCTCGGACAGGGCTGCGGCCTCGGCGGGGTTGGCGGTGAGCTGGTAGGTGGCCTTCACGCTGATCCAGGCGCGGCTGTAGGTGCACCAGTACGACTGCAGCGGCGGCTTCCAGTTCCCCGGGTCCTTGTCACCTTTCCCTCGGTTGCTGCCGGCCGACACCGCGATCAGCTGCGAGTCGACCAGGTCGTTGGCGAAGGCGCGCCGCTCGGGCGTCGTCCACTGCGATGCCCCAGAACGCCAGGCTTCCTTGAGGGGGACGACGTGGTCGATGTCGATGCCGGAGGCGGAGGTGATCGTCTTGCCGTCGTACTCGGAGTACCAGGTACCGGACACGGCGCGGCACTGGTCGTCCTGGACCACGTCCTGGCCGTCACGCTGGAGCACGACCTCGCGGGTGTCACAGGTGCCGTGCTGGGTGATCCAGTGCGGGAACTTCGCCCTGGAGTAGCCGGGAACGTCGTCCTCATCGGCCACGACCAGGTCCGCGAGGAGCTCTCGGGCCTTGACCGCGTCCGGCGGTTCGGGGAGCTCTCGGAGGGACGGTGCCTGACCGACGGTGGCCTTGTGCGCGGGGGTGTGGGGGCCGACTGCGGTGGCGGTGGCCGGGGCGGCGGTCAGCGCGAGCCCGGCGAGCGCCGAAACGGCCGTGAGGAGCGCTGTTCGGCGCAGCGGATGACGAGTCATGCCGATCATGCTCCGGCCCAGGACGGCGCAGAATCGTTGCTGCTTGGCGGGTGTCACCCGCGTGGGTGGGAAGTCGTACCGGGTGTGTGGCGGCGGGCCGCGGGCAGTTCCGGTCCACTCGGCCGGCCTTGATCCCTGCGCGTACACAAGCACAAGGCCGCCCGCGGCCGCGGTCCTGGGCCGGCGTCTTCGTGATGCGATCACTCCCGCCCCGCACAAGGATCGAGGTACGGGTGGCCCGACCGCGTCCCTGTCTGCGCGCGGGGTCAGCGCGCCTTCCTGGCGCGCTGGTCCGCTTCCCGTCCCACCTACCCGCCAGGGGGGCCTGGAGGTACGGATGCCGCGGCCCTTGTGGACCGGAGCCATTTCCTTTGGCCTGGTCAGCATCCCGATCAAGGTCGTCAGCGCGACTGAGGACCATGCGATCCGCTTCCACCAGGTCCACCTGGAGGACATGGGCCGGGTCCGCACTCGCAAGGTCTGCTCGATCGACGACGAGGTCGTGCCGCAGGAGGAGATCGGCAAGGGCTACGAGCTCACCAAGGACGAGCTCGTCCCGGTCACCGACGAAGAACTCGACGAGATGCCGCTGCCCACCGCGAAGGCCATCGAGATCGTCGCTTTCGTGGATGCAGACAGCATCGACCCGATCCGGATCAGCGACAGCTACTACCTCGCGATCGACGGACAGGTCGCCGCGAAGCCGTACACCCTGCTCCGCAAGGCGCTGGAACGCTCCGACAAAGTCGCGGTCGCGAAGTTCGCGTGGCACAACCGCGAAAGGCTCGGGCTGCTGCGGGTGCGGGATGACGCGATCGTGCTGCACGCGATGCGGTGGCCCGACGAGATCCGCAGCCCCGAGTCCCTCAAGCCGAAGGACGTCGACCTGGACGAGGAGGAGGTCGAGCGGGCCGTCCAGCTCACCGACACCATGGCCCTCGACGACATCTCCGGTTTCCGGGACGAGTACCGCGACGCCCTGGAGGAACTGATCGAGGCGAAGGCCGAGGGCGCCGAGCTCCCGGAGCCGGCCGAGGGCGAGGAGCGGGAGTCCGGGAAGGTCGTCGACCTGATGGCCGCGTTGAACGCCTCCGTCAAGGCGGCCAGAGAGAGCCGCGGCGAGCACGGCCAGGACCAGGACGCCACCGTGCACACGATGCAGCCCCGCAAGAAGACCACGGCCAAGGAGACCACCGCGAAGAAGACCGCGTCCGGGAAGAAGACCGCGTCCGGGAAGAAGCGCACGGCGAAGAAGACCACTGCCGCGAGGAAACGCAGCGCGTCCTGAGCGGGCGCCAGGGCGGGATGGTCATGGTGGGTCTGCCGCGGATCGCTCCGATGCTCGCTACACCGGGCAGCCTGCCGCCCGCAGCCGTGGAGGACCGATGGGCGTTCGAGGTGAAGCAGGACGGGCAGCGGGCCATGGTCTACCTTCCGGGCGACGGGACGGTGACACTGCGGTCCCGGTCCGGGGCGGACATCACCACCGCCTACCCGGAGTTCGCAGGGCTCGGGTCCGTGCTCGGACGGCCTGCGGTCCTGGACGGCGAGATCGTCGCACTCGACAGCGAGGGGCGCAGCGACTTCGAGCGGCTGCAGTCCCGCATGGGCCTGACCTCGGAGGCGAAGGCCGCCCGCATGGCGCGGCTGGTGCCCGCGCACCTCGTTGTGTTCGATGCCGTGCACCTGGGCGGCCGCGGCCTGACCGGGCTGCCGTACACCGAGCGCCGTACCCTCCTGGAGGAGCTCGGGTTGGGCGGGAAGCACTGGTCGACGCCCGCAGCGGTCGTTGGACACGGCGAGCAGGCACTGGAGATGACCCGGACCGCAGGACTGGAAGGTGTCATCGCGAAGCGGCTCGCGTCCGTCTACGAACCCGGCGTCCGCTCCCGCTCGTGGATCAAGATCCGGCACGTCCGGACCGTCGATGTGATCGTGGGCGGCTGGGTACCCGGCCGCGGCCGGCTCGCGAGCCTGCCGGGCGCCCTACTGGTAGGAGAAGCGCATGAAGGCGGCCTGCGGTACGTGGGCAGCGTCGGCACTGGATGGAGCGACGCCGAACGCACCACGCTCGCCGGCCTGCTCCGCGTCGCCGCGATCGACGAGTGCCCCTTCGACAAGGCTCCGGGCGTGACCGGAGCGCGGTGGGTGCTGCCACGCCTGGTGGGCGAAGTCCGTTACACGACCAGGACCCGGGCAGGACTGCTGCGGCATCCCTCCTGGCACCGGCTGCGCCCCGACCTCGCCCCCGACAACATCACCTGACCCGGCCTCTGTTCTACTGCGCCTGCAGTCCCGTCTGCGGATTACAGATCTGGCACGCCTCGATGTCAGGCTCCGCCAAGGCAATCATCGCCTCCTCACGGTTGAGGAATCCGCCCTGGACCGGATACAGAGCGCAGTCCCCGCGGTGCACCAGAGCCGCCGACGACGACCGCTGCGGCTGGATCTTCCACCGCAGCGCGGCATGCGCCTGCTCCCGACGCCGCCGCTCCTGCTGCTCCTTGATCTCGAGCTCCCGGATCCGGCCCCGGACCTGACGCAGCTGCCACTCCAGCCACTGTTCCAGTGTCCGGTTCTTGTCCAGGTCGGATATGCCGCCGGGCATGGCTACGCCTCGGCCGGCTCGTGGGCGTGCTTCAACGCCATCCTGGCCGCGACAACGTCCCCATGGTCGACAGTCCCCCAGAACGGATGCGTCGACACGGCGATGGACAGCTCCAGAAGGCGGGCGCGGAAGCGGGCGACCTCGGCGTGCTGGTCCCCGGTGTACCCCGGGCTGTCCGGCTTCGCGGAGATGTATTTGCTGTGGAGCTGCTTGTCGCTCTCCCACCCGGGCATCGGTTCGGCCGACCACGGCAAGGTCTTGGCGTACTTCTCGCACGCGGCACGGGTCTCATCGAGGGCGACCTGGGCATCGAGGAGATCTTGCGGGAAGGGGAAGGATTTTGGCACGTCCCAAGGGTACGTCTGTTCGAATACCGGATGCGAATGACGCGCCGAAACCCCGCAAAACGGTCACCTCCGGCGTCGTGGGTTCGCAGGTTCAATCGAGCAGGTCGTACTCTCCGGGCGTCCAGTCGGCGAACAGGGTGAGCGCCTTCTCCTTCTCGGCCCGTTCGGGCGTGGCACCAGTGGCCGGCCACCAGTTCTCGACGTGGTGGGCGTCGACGAGGACGGATTCGCGGTACCCGCCGAAGTCGCCGGGGTCTTCGGCGACACCAATGTGAATGGGGGTGTCGTCGGGCAGGTTTTTGAGTGCTGCGCGGAGCTGCGCGGCGTTCCATACCTGCGGCGCGTGGTCAAAGACGTCGGTCATGCGCACAGAGTGCCGAATCAGGCGGCATTGCTGGTGGAGACACGGCTGTACCCCGGGCCAGCGCTGATCCGGGGTACAGAGGGCTGGGGTGAAAAGCTGATCACCGGTGGTGAAGCAGGCCCAGCCGGTGGATACCGTACCGGGCAGGCGCACGGTCGGTCCGCGTCGGGGAGGACCCAGCCTCTTGGGTCCTCTCGCCCTGAACGCCCGGCTCGGGGGAGGAAGCGGGGCAAGCGGAAAACGCGGACGAACCAGGAAGCGACGCCAGCGCCATCGGCTTCGTGGCGAGTGACGGATATCGCCTTGCCCCGGCTGCGACGCGAGCGACGCTCACACGGGCCGTCGCGCATTTCAGCGGCTGGCGGTTCAACTTGCTCCGTTACCGAGAGCTTGACTCGGCTCACTCACCCACCGACGTTCGTGCGCGTTCCAGTAAAGGTCGCCAATCTGTCCGTCCTCCAGGTAGCTGGCGCACCAGACGACACTCATCCATCGCACAGTGAGGGGCACTCCAGAGGGGAGTGCCTCGTAGTCGATCGTGATGAGCTGCGAAAGAGCGTGGGTGGGCACATCTTCTGAGAGCGTGATCCGGGATTCAAGCGGCTCGGAAGGGCGCTGAGCTGTTCGGATCAACATGCGTTTGAGAGAGCTCAGGGCTTGGCCGGCATGCTGATCGATCTTCTGAGAGAACACCTCTCCCAGGGAGGACGCGACCGCCTGGACGAAAGGGACCAGAGCAAGGGTTGCGACCACTGATGGGATGTCAATGATGTCGCGCAATTCCGGCTCAGGATGCACCACCACAAGATCCAAGAGTCGCGTGATCTCTTCGATATCGAGCTCGGGGCGCTGCACTTCCACCGCGAGGGCCGCCACGACCTCTTCAAGGAAGGTGTCCTCGCCTCTTACCAGCTTGTCCATGAGCTCCGCGACGCGCTGCTCGACAGGAACCTGTTCTTCCACTCTGCCCCCGCTTGTTTAGTTGCACCGTGCCCAGAGCCCTGGACGACGGGCACGGCGCGGCAGCTGGAATAAGGACCCGCAGGCCCCGGTCACCAGTGGCGGAGCTCGGTGGTCAGTTCCTCCCACCACTGATGTTGGTGTTCGTCTTCGGGGTCGGGGCAGGGGCCGAGGGCGAGGACCTGGTCGTCGACGTGGTAGGTGAGGCGGTAGAGCAGGACGCGGGTCGCGCACTCGAGCCAGCGTTCGGTGTCTCGTGCTGGTGGGGCCGGTCCGAGGACGGTGGCGAACCACGCGGGCAGGAGCAGGCGGTTGCTGACGGCGTCGGCCAGAGTGCTGCGTAGCGCCAGGGTCAGCCGTTGCTCCGCGCGCTGGCCGGCGGCGATGGCCGGCTGTTTGTCGGCGGTGGCCGCCCGATCCGCGGCGAGGGCCGCGGTGGACGTGCGTGCCTCGGAAGCCTGCCGGGCAAGGCTCTGGTTCTCGGTCTCCTCGCGCGCGATGACGGAGCGCAGCTTGGCGGCGGCCTTGGCATGGGGCTGGGTGTTGTAGGGGGTGGAGAGCAGCGTGCCGACCAGGGCGACGGCTTCCTCCCGGGTCGCCTGGTGCCGGGCCTGGGCGTCGTGGAAGCGTTGTACCCGGTTCTGGTGGTGGGTGCGGAGGGTGCTGGTGAGGAGGACGTCGGCGGCGTCCCACCCGGACTCCATCGTGGCGGCCAGGGCGCGCTGGTCCTTGGTGAAGGTGTCCAGGTCCGCGGGAGGGACGTTCCCGACAGCCATGATCTGGCCTTCCAGCAGCCGCACGTGTTGGGTGAGCCTCTTCACCGTTCGCTCCGCGGTCTTGATGCGGTCATCGAGCTCGTCGACCCGGCCGTCGACTTCCTCGGTCGTGGTCTCCAGGCCGGAGATGTCGTCGCGAAGGGAACGCAGTTCGTGGTCCAGGTCTTCGGTATAGCCGAACCGGGACTTCAACCGCTCGTGCTCGCCCTCCAGATCGTCCAGCCGGCTGTCGAGACCGCTTACCTGTAGGTCGATGTTGCGGACCCGCCGGTCGGTGTCCCGGAACTGGGAGTCCAGAGCGTCGCTCACTTCCCCGCCTCCTGTCCGTCCGCGACAGCTGTGCCCACGAAGGCCCAGCCGATCAGGAGGGCGACGATGAACCAGGGCGACAGGACGCCCAGGACGACCAGGACGAGCAGCGCCCCCACCGCGTGCAGAGCGATGGACGCGTTGCGGCGGGCGAGATGGTTTTTCACGGTCGCTTCGAGCGGCCAGCCGCAGAAGGTGCCCACCAGGTGCGGCACAACCAGGGCGTACCACCCGTCCGAGTACCCCAGCAGACGGAAGGCGAGGATCAGAGCGATCGCCACCGCGCTCTGGGCCCGCCAGGACCAGAAGATGACCTTCTGGCTACGCAGGCGTTGAGGTTCGGCCAGCAGGGCCGGCATCTGCTTCTCATACGCCATCAGCGCCTGCGCGCGCTCCATCAGGATGTCGAACGCCTCGTCCGGAACACCCTCGTCGTGGTCCTGGACGTCGGTAAGAGCGTGCAGAGCACGTACCAGCTTCTGGTGCTCTTGGTGCACCTCGTGTTCCGTCCGCGCTTCGCCCACCGGCCCCCCTTGCTCCGAGCCCTCCCCTGCTTTCCGGGGTCGGGCGGAACGAGTATGGCGACAGCCGCACGGGCTTGCTGGATCTTGGCGAAGGATGGCGCGAACCCCACCATCACGGCCTGAACCAGGAGCTCGGTCCAGCTGCCAGGCTGAGCTCATTCGGTCGTCCCTCACGCGCCCGGGCCAGACGGCGACAGAAACGGAAGTCCTCCTGGAGTTGAGGGTCGTCCCTCACGCGCCCGGGCCAGACCCTTCGTACAGTTTTGCCTGTTTGTTGGGGGACGTCGGTGGATTGCCGCCGAGGTGGCGCTGGGCTGGTGGGCCCGGCGTCTTCCCGTTTCAGCGCGTCCGCAGGACGCTCTCGTGCGGGCGGGAGAGGCGGGCTGTGCTGGCGAAGGGGCTGGCGATGGGCGTTGACAACCGGCAGATCCAGACAGCCGTTCTGGAGGATCCCGAGTCCGATGATCCGGTACCACGTCACCGGCGGCATCGGCCTGCCCGCCGCGGCCTGAACCAGGCATCAAGACCGCACCTCGGAACACCCCGGCACAGCGTCCGATGATCAAGCACCCGTTAACGTGACAACATCTTCCAACAGCCGCAGCCTTGGAGGCCGTGGCGGATCACCTGGGCGACGAGATGACCCGCCTGGAGCGGTCGGCGGGCGTGCGGGACAGCGACGCCGACACCCCGACCGTGACGAGCGCCGCCACGCTCAGACCCGCGCCCAGCCAGCAGACGGAGGGGTAACCGTACCCGGCGTCGATCGAGAGGCCGCCGAGCCAGGGGCCGATGCTGTTTCCGAGGTTGAAGGCGGAGACGTTGGTGGCCCCGGCGAGGGTGGGGGCACCGTCGGCCAGGGCGAAGATGCGGGCGTTGAGGGCGGGGCTGACGGCGAAGCCGGCCAGCCCGAACAGGAACACCCCCACCGCCAGCGGCACGGCCCCGCGCACGGGCAGAGCCAGGACGGCCAGCACCGCGGCGACGGCGCCGGTCCCGGCGTACAGGGTGCCGAAGGGGTGGCCATCAGCGAACCGCCCGCCCAGGGTGATCCCTATGAAGGAACCCACGCCGAACAACGCCAGCATCCCGGGTACCCAGGTCCCCGCCAGCCCGCCAGTGTCGGTCAGCAGCGGTGCCATGTAGCTGAACGCGGCGAAGATACCGGCCGAGACCAGCGCGGTTGTCATCAGCGCGAGCCACACGCGGCCGTCGGCGTAGACCCGCAGCTCCGCCCGGAGACGGGGGCCGGTACCCGTGGTATTGGAGCCCTCGGGCACGAGCGTCACTACGCCGGCCAGGGTCAGCAGGGCGCATACCGCGACGCACCACAGCACGGCCCGCCAGCCGAAGTGCTGTGCGACCAACGCCCCGGCGGGCACCCCCAGGACGTTGGCGACAGTCATCCCGCCGACCATGACGGCCATGGCCCGGCCCCGTCGGTCCGTCGGCACCAGGGAGATCGCCGTCGCCGAGCCCACCGCCCAGAATCCGGCGCAGGCCAACGCGCTGACGACTCGTGAGGCGAAGAGTACGCCGTAGACGTCGGTGAGCGCGCCGATGACGTGCCCGAGCACGAACACCACTAGCAGTCCGGCCATCGTGGCCCGCCGCGGCAGCCACAGGGTGGCGACGGCCAGCAGCGGGGCGCCGATCAGCATGCCCACTGCGAAAGCCGACACCAGCAGGCCGGCGTCGGGCACGGACACCCCCAGGTCCGACGCGATGGCGGGCAGCAGCCCGGCGAGCATGAACTCCGACGTGCCGAGCGCGAAGGCGGTCATTCCCAGCACGTAGACGGCGAGGGGCAAGGTTGGCTCCATCTTCCGGCGGCCGGGCGGCACGCCCGACATGGTCCTCAGCGGCGGGCCGGGCCGTAGACACGGCCCGGCCCGGCCGACAGTCGATCACAGCCGGCGGCCGCGCAACAGGTGGGGATCGGACAGCCCGCACCTCGCACGGCTTACGGCGATGTCCGGTGCGCGGGTCACGCCCGCTGGACGTCCAGCCGGACGAACACTTCGGGCGTGCTGATCGCCGCGGTGAGCGGTCCGCGGTGCTCCAGCGTGCGGGCCGCGAGGCCGACCGAGTGGGCGAGGGCGTCGGTCGCCTCCCGGAAGGACGGGGTCTCCCGGAGGGCCGAGTCTCCGGGGTCGCTGTGCACCAGGTGGGTGAGCCATGCGGCAACGGCGGTGTCGTTGGCCCCGATGTACTTCTCCACCTCGTGGTCCGGCCCGCTGCTCGGCGGTACCTCGGCCGTCAGCACCCGATCGCCGTCCCGTGCCACCAGATGGGCGCCACCGACACCGAACGAGAGCAGCAGCGCCCACCGCGGGCCGGTCGCGTCAAAGAGCATGCGGGCGAGGTCGGTGCCGGTCCGGCCGGCGTCGAGCCCGAGGTGCTCGGCGAGCACGTCGGCCTCGCGCTGACTGACCACGATGACGTCGGCGAGCGGGTAGAAACGCGGGTCGACCTTCCGCCGTTCCTCGAGCGCCTCCGGCCCGAGGTGCAGAACCAGGAAGAGATCCTGCTCCCGGGCGTAGGACACTGCCTCCTGGGAGGTCTCCAGCGGGATGCCCTGGTTGACAATGACGGCTCTGACGCCGTCGGTGGCCCGGGCGCTCAGCCCGGCGAGCGCGTCGCGGACGTCCTGGGCGGTGAGGGCCCAGTTGGCGGCGCGTTCCATGCGCCAGTCGCCGCCCTCGAAGAAGTCGGCGCCGGTCGTCTCCTCCGTGCGGACCACTACGCCTGAGACGTCGGTGCCACTGGCACGCAGGGCGCCAGAGACGGCCGCGCCGTCATCGTCGGCGCCCAGACAGCCGACGACGGCCGCGGGGGCGCCGAGGGCACGGGCGGTCACCCCGTAGATGGCTGCCTTGCCGCCGGGGTGCCGCCGCTGGGCGCCGTCGCCGTCCGTGAAAACGTCGACCATCAAGTCACCGATGCACACGATCACGTGCTTTCCTCCATGGTTGTGCCGCCGCGCGGCGCGAAAAGGGTGGGATGGCAAAAGTGGGGGCCGGGATATTCAGGCGCCGTCGAGCGCCCAGGTCCACTCGCGAAGGCGGTCCGGGCACTTGCGGACCAAGGCTTGGGCGCCGCGTACGTCCTTGATCAGGCGGTAGCGCTGGGCCTGTTTGGGCACTTCGACGCTGTTCTGGGTATCGCAGCCGGCTACGAGGACGCCGTGCGCCCGTAGTGAGGCGCACCGCTCCACGACCGCCCGGGCACTAGTGTCGTCCGCCACCAGCACGGGGACCCTGTTGCCGCGCATGGCGCGGGCTAGATCCTCGGTCAGTGCCCGGCCAGGGGCGTCCGTCACTCCGGCGGCGATCAGGTCAGGCTGGTGGACAGAGTGGTCCACCAGGATGTGGTCGTTGCGCGGGTCGAGAGTGCCGTCGAGGAACCGGAAGTACTCCTCGAAATCCTCCTGGTCTGCGCCGACGGCGCAGACCAGCCCGCCCGGTGCCGTCTGGCGCAGTTGCGCCAGCTCGGCGGCGGTGACCCGGCACTGTAGCTGGAGCGCACTGGAGCCGGGCAGACCAAGGATGACCAGCAGGGCCTGCCAGTCGCGCCGGTCCGGTACCCGCTCCATCACCACGACAACCTTGAGGCCGGGCGGGAGCATGGTGGCCATCAGCCGGATCGCCTCGGTCTCGTAGTGGGCGAGCGGTAGGTTGCCCCGGCGCACCGGAGCGCGGTCGAGGGGGCCGTAGCGCTCTTGCGAGGCCGAGTAGGCCGGCTCGGGTGGGGACACCGCGTGGATGCCGATGGCATGCGCGCCGGCCGCGACCACGGCGGCGAGGTCGAAGGAGTTGTGCACCCGGCAGACCTTGAACAGCAAGCCTTCGGAACCCTCATGGCCGACCGGCTCCGGTACGGCGGTACCGGGCAGCGGCGGCGGTTCGGCCGGTGCCGCGTACATCCGGTGCAGTTCCAGTGTCTTGGCGCTGGTTCCCCAGGTGGCGAACGCGGTGACGTAGTCGGTCACGGGCCGGTAGTCGAGGACCTCTTGCCATCCCTCGCACAGCTCCTCGCCGGGCAGGGAGCGCAGCCGCCGGGCGATGTTGTCGTAGTTCACGCAGGCCACGGCGGCTCGGACGCGCGCCGAGGAGCCGCCCAGCACACGCTTGGCGACGGCCAGGGTAGTGAAGGTCGTGACGTTGTTGTCGTAGAGGAGTACGACTCCATCACCGTTCAGCCAGGAGTACAACCGCTCCCTGAAGTGCTTGGCCACTCGTGAGACGAAGGATTCGAGGTCGGGCGGGGCCGCGAGGTCGTGGCCGCGCAGTAGGTCCTTGGAGGAGTAGACGGCGTGGGTGACGCCCACGGGGGATCGGTGCGGCCGGGTGATCCGGGCGATGGTGGCAAAGGCGAGGCCGAGTTCGAGCGCCCCGGACTGGAAGTCGACGATGCCGGCCGGCCATTCGCCGCGTTCCTCGCACTGCCGGGCCAGGGAGAGCACGGACCGGGCGATCACGGCCGGGTCGTCGAGTTCCCTCATCCTGAATGGTATGGCCACGCATTCTTGTACGAGTGAGCGCATCCGTTGCCAGGCGGCGGCACGGTGGACCACGCCGAGGCGCGGGGTAGCGAACACCGCGCTCCAATAGGCGAGATGGCTCTCCTCGACCAGCGCCTCAAGTTCGTCGTCCATAGCGCCCGCCGCGCCGTCTGCGAGAGCGCCGCGGGTGAGGACGTCCAGGGCATGGGTGGCCGCGTTCTTGAGGTGGTCGAGGACGCAGAGCACGATCCAGCGCTGGGCGACAGGGAGTTCGTGCCACAGCCTGGGCAGGTCCGCGCGGTCCAGGCAGGCCGCGGCGTCCAGCGCGCCGTCGAGCGCCTCGCGCCAGCGGGCGCGGCTTGTGCTGGGGTCCGGTAACAGGTAGGGCGGCGCGGCCAGGTGGAAGAGTCGGCCACGCAGCCGTATCAGGTCGCCGTCCTGGTGCACGCAGGCGAGGATGTGCCGGCGCATCCGGTCCGCCTCGTCGGGCGTGGCGACGCGTGCACATAGGGCGTCGAGCGCTCCGGTGAACACCTCAGCGTCGACGGTTCCGGTGCCGACACTGTTGTCCGTGGGCGGCAGGATGTCCAGCCGGTCGGCGTACCGGTCGGCGACCGGAGGTCGGTCCAACGCGTAGTGGGTGTCGCCTCCGGCCAGGCGGGCATGGAGGTCCAGGTGAGGGTCGTCGGCGAGCAGCGCGCGCCAACTGCGGCTGGAGGAGCGGTCCGGTTCGTGGTGTACCCGCAGCACCCGGCCGCCGGCCTTTTCGACGCGCTCGAACATGGGGTGGTCGTGGTAGTTGTCGTCGGCCATTAGCTCGATCTCGGCTCCGGCGTCGAGCAGCCGCGAGACCACCTCGGCCTTACCATCCCCGTCGATGACGATGCCCTGTACGCAATCGCCGCCCGAGAACTCCAGGGTCGAGCCGACGACCTCGTACGCCAAGCCCGGCAGGAGCGCGCCACGCAGAAGGCCGTCGACGACGCCCTCAATGAAAGGCTGGTAACCCGCGCTCAGGAAGAGGATCTGGGGCGTCGGCCCGGGTCTTTGCCGCACCTGCCGCAGATACACGGCGACTTCGGGGTAGAGCGGCAGTTCACGGGCGATGCGGCGGCCCGCGTTCCGCATCCGTTGCGCCGACCAGCCTGCCGAGGAGGAGTTGAGCAGGTTTAGGGTGAGTTCACGGAAGTCGGCTTCCGAGAGGGTGGGGGCCAGGCCGTAGGCGCGTTCGTTGGCCGCCCGGAACCGCTCCACCGCCTGCGGGGTGAGCATGAGTCCGGGCGCGATGCAGGCGCGGTACCACGAGGTGGTGTTGATCAGGGTGCGGTCGACATCCAGTACCAGCCATTTCTGTCCCAGTGCGGCCGCCATGGGCGCTGTCACGGTAACTTCCTCCATGAAATCCGGTCGAATTCCTCGATGATGGTCCGGCCGGTGCACCGGCTCGCGAGGCGATTTCCACGCCGGACGATCGGTTCGACGCGCACGACTTCCGACACCGGTGTCAGCACGACATCGCATTTCGCGCCCGGCGTCACAAAGAGCTCCCGCAGATGCGAGACGGCATGCTGATGTGCGTCCGCGTCCGTTCCACGCAGGGCCATGTGAATATGGCCGCGCGGTTCGTATGGCTTTCCGTCGCGGAACTCCTCCCAGTCGACGGACCGGCGCGGATAGTGCGTACCGAAACAATGCAGCTCCTGTCCGGGGCGCAGCCGGAACACCTGCTCCGAGGCGATGTCCGTGGCCTCCTGGACGGTGCGCAGTCGACGCCGCGGGATACGGCGCAGCACCCGTCCGACGACGACCGGCGGATCGCTCTCGTCGGCGACAGAGACGAACATCCGGATCGCGTAGCACCTGATGCCTCGGGCCCTGGCGTACTCGCTGACGGCGTCCAACGCGTTCAGTCCGCCGGGGACGCCCGCCAGCCGCAGCAGGTGTCCAGACGTCCCGTCGTTCCCCGCCACGCTCGCGGCCTCGGGCAGGAAGGCGGTGTGCGAGTAGACACTGCGCAGATCGAGCAGGCCCGGTGAGGCGGCTGTCCGCAGCGGCGCCGCCGCGCTGAACTCGTGGCCGTCCGGAAGGTACCCACTGGACGTCCGGGAGGCGCCAGCCAGGTCGGAACCGCGCAGTAAAGAGTGTTCGAGTACCTCTCCGCCCGGGTGGTCGGCCGTGGGCGGTGCGCCCGCAGCGCCGACCCTGAGGTAGGTCCGGTCCTCCCGCACCACGCCCAAGGCGAGCGCGGCCTGGCGGGCGGCCTCGTCGCGGAAGTACTTGGCCCGGGCGAACAGGAAGGCGTCGATGCCCTGCATGTCGACGATGAACGAGTCCGGACCACCGTATCCGCAGTGGCCTGCGACGGCCTCGACGGCCGTCGGCCCGTCCGGTGCAGGCACGGCCCCGGGCGGGTCGTTCTCCCAGTGCTCACGCGTCGCGAGATAGCGACGCCCCTCGTTGGAGAACAGCAGCCGGGAGAACTTGGAATCCCTGAGCGCGTTTCCTTTGAGGGGTCTTGCCGCGTCGACGGCGACGGAAAAGAAATCCTCGACTGCGAGTGGGATAGCCATCAAGTACCTCCCCCTAAAATGCCGGAAATATATAGGCGGCATTACGTAGGTTTCGGTGCGCCGCCCGATCCCCAGAAGATCACGCTCGGGTATTCACGAGAAAGGGCACGATGCGAGCGTGATGGCCAAATATCGACGATTGAATCCAGGGCGCCCTAGAATTCCGACATCTCGCCTCATAGCCGTCGCGATCATGACAACCACCATTGCCATTGGCTGTATAGCATGTAAACTCGGCCTATTAACTGAATGTTTCCGGACGCTTACGGATCGGAGTGCCGACGTGATCAGTAGGATGCCCCGATGATCCCCAAACTGATCGCCACCGACCTCGACGGCACCCTGCTGCGCAACGATCGAACTGTCTCGAAGCGCACGCTGCGCGCTCTGCGGGCTGCCACCACAGCGGGCATCGAAGTCGTCTTCGTCACTGCCCGTCCGCCCCGTTTCGTGGACGAACTGGCCGCTGTCTCCGAATTGTCCGGAACGGCCGTGTGCAGCAACGGAGCCCTGGTGTACGACGTGGACACACAGACCCTGCTGGAGTCGCGCACCCTGCCCCCCGAGGATGCGCGCAAGGTTGCCGAGGCGCTGACCGGGGCGGTGGACGGCGTCGGGTTCGCCGTGGAGACGGGGCACAAAGTGGTGTTCGCCCCCGGCTACGGCCACCGCCTCCCGGAGGACGCCGAGGCAGAGTTCCCGGTCGACTCGGTTGAGGGGCTGTGGTCCCTGGACGCCCCGTTCGTCAAGCTCCTCGCTTGGTCGGCGCAGGTCGACGCGGACACCATGCTCGCCACCGCCGAGAGCGCGGCCGGAGGGAAGGCGCAGTTCACCCACTCCGGCGGCAGCGGACTGCTGGAGGTCAGCGCCTCCGGCGTCACGAAGGCGGGAACCTTGGCCGCGCTGTGTGCGGAGCGGGGCATTGACGCCGCCGACGTGATCGCCTTCGGGGACATGCCGAATGACCTGACCATCCTCGAATGGGCCGGGACCGCCTACGCCATGGGCAACGCGCACGAAAGCGTCCGCGCCGCCGTCACCCGCCATACCGCATCCAACGAGGAGGACGGCGTGGCCGCCGTCCTCGAACACTTCGTCACTGTCGCCTGACGACAGCCCTACCCTCCGGCCCGTCCTCCTAGCGCCCGCGGTCCTCCCAAGAGGGCTGCGGGCGCGGCGTTCGGGCGACGGTCCGGCGCGCGAAGTCCTCGAAGAACGTCTTGCCCTCCGGGCCGTCCAGAAGGGCGGGTGCCTGCCGTGCCCTGCTCGATGGAGGACCGTAGAGCTGGGATGAGCCGGGCGCCAGCTGCGTACATCAGCGCGTCGACGGCATCCGCGTCCGCTGCCGTGACGAGCCGCACCCAGGTGCCGGCGGGGTCGGGCCAGCCCTTCCGGAGCCGGTCGGCGGACCGACTCCGGCGAACACCAACGGACATCCGAAGGAGCAGAAAGCACCGCACGAGGCGGCAGATGACAACCCAGCAGCTCCCTGGACGGCGCGCCCGCCCGAGCGCGGCTTCGCGAGTTACGCGGCCCGCTTCAACGGCGGAACAAACCCGACCGTACCAGGGCGTTCGACACGGGCCTGACGCAGCGCGGCCGGCGTACACCTCAACCCCGTCGCCCTGCGGCGGCATGGGCCAGCATCTTCTCGCCCGGCCTTCTGGCCCTCACCTACGCCGTACGCGCCTGGCTCGGCCAGATCCGGTACGTCGACACCAAGTAGTCGGCCCTCGCCACTTCCGCATGCCGCAGAACTCGTCAGTATCGGCGTCCGGCTCGTAGCTCGCCACGCCATGCGGAGGTGCTGTGCGGGGCGTGCCCCGGGTTCGGCCGTGCGAACCAGTGACACTGCTCAGCGAAGCCCAGGCCCGGAAACTGATCAACGCCGAAATTACCGACCTTGCCCTGCGCGAGAAGGAGCCGCTGCGCGCGATCCACCCGGAGGCCAACCGCTCCATGGGCGTCCGGCGCCAGGACGAGGTGTCCCTGGAGCAAATCGGCGTCGGTCTCACCCAAGTCGAGCGCTGGCTGGCCGATCCGGACTCACTGCAACTGGGCGTGCGCACCCTGCCCGATGACGAGATCGACGCGCTGAACGGCAAGGGGTTGCGTTCAGAGATCGGCAAACGGGTAGGCCCGTTGTGTGCCGCACTGCGGGGCGCGGCGTGATGGGAGCGGAGTCCCGCGCCGACGCGGATGACGAGCAGCTCCGCGAAGGTCTCCGGCAGGTCCAGAAATGGCTACACAACCCCGCCTCCTACCACCAGCCGGCCGCGCCCGCGCAGATCTGAGCCCGGTTCAGGTGTTCACCGGATCGGGGAACACAGGCATCGTGGGGCCTGGCCAGCTGACTTTGTCCGCGTTCCACTCCATCAGGAGGCGAGCGGGCATTTCCCGGCGCTCGAGAACGCGGACCACCACGGGGTTGATCCAGACTCCCCTGGCACCGACCCTCTCGACGAAACCGCGAGCGTCGAGCCGGTCCACCGCCTCGACGAACTCGCCGGGTGTCAGGAAGAACACCGGCGCGAGCAAGAACCCCAGCTGGAAACTCCTGATCTCCGGCGGCTCCCCGGGCCGGCGCAGCCCCTCCTGTTGCAGGGCCAGCCACAGCAGAGCCGTGGCCTCGTATGGAGAGCTGAACAGTTCCCGAAGCACGTCTTTGTGCCACGACACGACCAGGGTGTCGGCGCAGCCCGGATCCAGCTCCATGAACCTTCGCTCCTGGTCCGTACTCGGTGGCAGGATCCGGTACGGAGGCAAAGGAGCCAAGGCTCGCTGCGCATCCTGGATCCGGCCCCGGTGCAGCTGTGAGCGTCCAGCCCGATCCGGCGCGCACTTCTCCCCCGGCGCGGCCCGGCAGTCCGGACAGGTGCGGTTCCGGGCCTTCTCACGGACGGCCGACAAGACAGCTCGGCTCACGTCAGCAGAAAGGGCTGCTGGGCGCTCCAGGGAGCCGGGGCGGGAGACGTTGAGGACATCGGCATAGCCCTTCAACGTGCGTGGCCAGCCAAGGTCACTGTACGTACCGCCGACAGGGTGCATCCCCAGTGGGCCGCCAAGTCCGGCTGTCGGATCAGGCACGCCTGCGCCGTCCTGCCGCCCGCCTCGTGGGATTCACCGGTATGGCCAGCCGGAGGGAGGCCGGCCAGCTTTGCGCAGTTTTCGACGTTCCGCATGCGGCTGTGGGTCGTTCCCTCGGCACGCGGTACCTGACGGTCGGCGGCGCAGCTATACCAGGCGCGTACAACACGGGCAGTACCGGAAAGAGTGAATTGGGCTGTCCCGGATGTCTGCTCAAGGTACTTCGAGTGCTCAGAAATCGCACGGCCTGGGTCAAGTACGGGCGTCCGAAACGGGCCTGTCGAGTAGCTATGCCGCCGCTACGCTGGCATCTCGCATCAGAGGGGGCACCATGGGGAAGCGGGATCGGCGCAGGAAGCGCGAGCGGGCCAGGGCTCACCAGAAGGCTGCGGCAACAGTTGCACGGGCGCCGGAACCGCCGCGGATTCTGTTTCCGAGCGAGGCGCAGCCGCTCGTCGAGTTGCATGTCGACGAGACTGCCGACGCCGAGACGGCGGCGCTGTGCCGGGGTTACTGGGAGTTCTCGAGCCCAGGGGTGTGGGCGAGGCCGGTAGCGGAGCTCGGGTCCACCAGCCAGATCTACAAGGCCGTGAAGGGCGCCTCTCACGCTTCGCTGCTGACCGTTTTTTGCCCCCAGTGCACGGCGCCTGTCACGGTTACCAGCCGCTCGGAAATGGCCGCTACCGGCTGGTGGGCCTCGGACATGCCTACCAGCGCTGTGAGCGCGAGGTCGGTATGTGCCGAGTGCGCAAGTGCGACCGCAGCCGAGAAACGGAGGGCTGCTGAGCAGGCGGAGCAGCGTGAGGCCGACCGCACGGCGCGGCGGGTGAAGAACGCGGAAGCCTGGCTGGAGCGGGAGCGGACTGCGGAACCCAGAGGGGAGTACCCGAAGACGGTCATGGCCGCCCTTGCTCTCCTTACCTCGACGCAGATCATGAAGAAGGCGGGCACCACGTCCATCGGCCCCTTCAATAAGCTCGACTACACCCTGACGGGAACGCCGGAAGGGGACATCGAGGCGTTCAAAGAACTGCACAGGACTGGATGGGCGGCACCCACGTTTCCTGCCACCACTGGCGCTTTCGCGTTCGATGATGACGATTCCGTACGCGGGGTCTACGTCGACCAAATTCCTTGGACCCTGCCTGAGTGGTTGGAAGACGACGATGTGAGCGGGAACCTGCGTGCCCAGGTGTCCATGGAAGTCCGTCTCGAGAACAACATTGATGGTGTACGCGCCGCTCTCGTCGACATCGAAGCAGACATGGCTCTGGCGTACCTTGACGGTCTGCTGATCAGGAAGTACCGGGAAGAATCTGTCCCCGAGCACCGAATTCCGGATGCCTACTCCGCTATCAAGGAAGCTCTCAATGGCGGCTTCGTCCTTGAACAGGTTCTTGCCGTCTGCTGGAGCGCTACTGCGGGTGCCGTCGCCTGGGGGCAGCGCACTCCCGGTCTCAAACCCGGGGCGGTGTCGTCGGCGTCGGTGACGAACCTGGCACGCCGTATCGAGTATGCCAAGGACCGGACCATTCCCGAGTACGAGCTACCGAACTGGGTTCCGCGCCCCGCGATGCATTCAGTTGCACTGCGGATGCTTGCCCAACACGAGAAGGCAAACCAGGCCCTGGGTAAGTTCCGGGCACTTCAACAGAAGGTCAATAGTCGTCAGGACGATGAAATGGACGCCGACTTCGTCGGAGACGACGGGGGCGGCTGGACGGTCCCTGACTTCAAAAGTCCTCAGGGCCCCAGCGGTAAGGCTCAGCAGAGCGACGCCTCATCCTTTTACTACGCGGTTGTACCGCCTGACGGAAGCCTCGAGTTCCGGCAGGGAACCGCAGAGGAGTTGCGTGCCGACGTTACCCTGACAGGCAGCGGTTTCGTGGATCGCATCATGATCGATGGCACCCCCACAGTGAACGCCTACATTGGCGAACTTGTGCCAGCAACTCGCGAGAACAGGAACTACGTCGGCGCGTCCATGCTGAGTCTCCTCGGTGAAGGCCAGGAACCGCTGCTCGGCCCGATCGCCTTCTTCGCAGTCACGAGCTGGAGCAAGACGCCGCGCGGCCTCGATGAGGAACAGCAGGAGCTGTTGAGGACAGCCCACCAGGCAGTCATGGCCAAACTGCACAACTGAGCTGGGACTGCTGAAGGCCGCGCCTGTCATTCACCGTGCCGCACCTTCGCGGACAGGCGATAGCCAGAGAGGGCCTCGTTCGTCTGCGGAATCTTCCAGCCTCGCCGTCCCGGCTTGACGCAGCCCTGCCGCCGGGCGGCGGCCAGCACCTTCAGGTCCGTCTTCCTCTCGGCGGTCCAGGCGGCACGGTGCGCGGCGAGGACCTGGTGCAGTTGTATGAGCCCTATTCGCTGAAGTCCCACATGCCGCGGTCGTTGAGGAAGAACCCTCCCGTTTCGAAGGCGATGCGTACGACGTCGATACCCTCGGTCGCGTGGTCGACGGGGGGCATGGCTTTAGTTTCCGCGACCTCGCGGGCTTGTTCCTCGTTGAGCACGCCCTGTTGTTCAGCCATCGCCAGGATGACATCGGCTGTCACCTCGATCACCTTGCTGATCTTCTCGGCGGTGGTGACCTCCGGCCCCGTAAACGGGTCGTTCAGCAGAAACTCGTCCATGCGGATGCTGTGTTCCAGGCTGAACTCCGCAAGCGTCAAACGCCGGCCGTACTCCTCCTGCAGCCAGTCTGCGCCTTCCTCACCGAACTCATCGATCAGGACGTCGTCAGGGCAGACCTGCTCGTAGCAGGAGTGCTTCGGTCGCGGCTCGCTTAAGGGGGTCGCGAGACGGCGGTGAAGATCCTTACGCAGATCCCGGGACCGTGCGGTGCGGCGCTTCCGTGACTTCGGCATGTCATCTCCCGATCAGACACAGGCGAGGCCCCGAGTCACAGACGCGCAACCACCTGTCCGTACCCACATCGCCCCTCACCACTTTGGCACTTCATATCCGAACTGCCCAGGACCGCTGCTGGATCGGCGCTCGCGCGAAGCCCGACCTCTCACCGAACCCGTGTCGAACCCATAGTGACAACGATGCGTTGCGACAGGGGTCACTTCACGCCGCGCTCTCCTGCTCACGCTGTACGCCCCAGGCGCTCAGGCGCAGCCACTGGGGTGATCGTTGGCAGGCCGACCCGTTCTGCTGCCAGTCGCTGCAGGGCCCGCGCCCTGGCTGCGTCACTGGAGCGCGCCCGTTGCTGGGCGGCGGCTTTGGCACGGGGCTCCTCCACCGCCTGGCGACCGTCGGCGAAGGCGTTGTCCGGCTCTCGCAGCCGCTCCCGGATCTGCCGGTCGATCGCCGCCTGGATCTTAGGGCTGGTTTGCCGCTGCGTGGTGTTCCAGGTGGCGCGGTGCGCGGCGAGGGCCTCGCAATAGCCTTCCGGTGCTTTCCGCCGGACAGGGTCTTTGGACACCGCGGCAGGTTGTGGGGCGGCGGAAGGCGCAGGTGTCTGGCTGCCGCCAGTGAACGGTGGCTCGTGGGGCGGGCTGGTGGTGAGGGTGGAGGGGCGCAGGATTTCCAGTTGTCGGACGGTGTCCGGGCCGACAGCATCGTTAACCTTCGCGGTGATCTGCTTCTGGTGGAGGTTTAGCTGGGTGCGGTAAGCGGGGGTGGCTGGACGCAGGTGCAGGGTCCGGGTCTCAGCATCAAACCGAACGGCGTCGGCTTTGCCGACGAGCTCGGGCGCGATGGCCGGCCACTGGTCGAGGATGCTGCTGGCCGCTGAGGCGGCTGCTGCTGGGGAGCCCCAGCCGCGTTCGGCGACCATCTTGCTGATGGCCTGTCCGAAGGACAGCGGGTCCCGGCCCGCACCCCGGCTGCAAGGTGGTGCGGAGGCTCCGGAGCGCCGCTTCGCCTGGGGCTGGGTCTTTGCGGCGGCGCGGGCGGCGCGCAGGGCGACGCGGGCGAGGTCGACGCCGCTGGTCGTGTCGGTCATGCCAGGGCTCCCGTCGTTTCGGTGGCGAGGAAGGCGGCCATGTCGGCGGCGGCCGAGGTGTCGGTGAGGTCGTCCAGACCGCGCTCGGCCTGGCGGGCGGAGTAGGCGGCCATACCGGCGGCGAGTCCGTCCAGCACGCTGCGGACCAGGCCCGGCTTCGAGGCGGTCAGCGTCCCGGACGCCTCCTGCTCGTCCCAGCCCTCGGCCACTTCGTGCGCAGCCGCCACGTGTTCGGCGGTGGCCTGCTTGGCCAGCCGCGCGCGGATGTACGCCGCAGGCCGGGACGGGCGCCAGGTCAGCATCCAGGAGTGAAGCTCCGCCGCGATCATGTGCTCGTCCCATCCCGCGTCCGTACGGGGCCGCAGCACAACGTCCAGCCTGCGAACGTCTTCCCCCTGCGTCCAGTTCACCAAGGCCCTGACCCGAGACGTGATGGCTACCGATGCCCGTGTCTGAGAAGCGGTACGGCGACTCCCGTCGCTGTTGAAGCTGGCTTTTCGCGGGGCAGGGGAGGTCGTGGAGCGGCTCGCGCGCTGGCGCGAGGTGTATTTACAACCACTCTCAACCTGCACTTCAGGTGATCGGTGGTAACTACCAGGAGAATGGGGCTCACGGCCCTGTGAGCGGGAGTTATCCACACCCCGGTTTTCCACAGGCAGAGCCCCCCGGCCCTGCCCGGTACCGGCATTCCGGCGGGCGCCCGTGCCGGACCACTGCGACCGCCCCGTCCGGTGGCGACCGGCCTGGCGGGCCTGGCTGCGCACGGCCGCTTCGGTGACCGCACGCTCGCGGCCGGCCTCGGATACCCCGCACACCCGGCCTTCGTACCCGGATCCGGCCAGCCGGTGCCCCATCGCCTCGTCGTACACGACGGGGATCACCGCCCCGTAGATGGTCGCCGTCGCCATGTACGGCTCACCGGGCAGCGCCAGATTGCGCTTCGACCCGCGCACCAGCCACACCAGCGCGCCGAGCTCCCGCAGCACCTTCACATGCCGCTTCACCGACGCCACCGACATACCGGTCCGCCGCGCGGTGCCCGCCAGGTCATAGACCACGATCCCGCGCCGGTAATCCATCCGGCCCGCCAGATCCTCCGCGACCACCACCGTCGATGGCCCCGCCTCCGGATGCAGCCCCGCAGCGACCAGCCACACCACCGACCGCAGCCACGCCCGCGGCTCGGACCGCCGGGACGCCGTATACAGAACGTCCTGCTCCTCCCCCACTACCAGACGGAACCGCACTCCCGGCAGCAGCACGCCGACCGCATCTCCGTCGGCCGATGAACGCGGAGCAGGAATCAGCACAGCGGCCGGTGCCGCCGCGGCGCTCACCGGCCCGCCCGGACAGACAAAAGAGAGATCATCCCGGCAGCCTCGCGCGGACCGCCTGCGGACAGAGGCCAGGAACCGGCGAGACCCCCGATCCCTCCCACTGGGCGGGCAGGAACTTCGGATCGCGTCCCGCCACACGGGACGGCCGCATCGAGGACGTCGTCGACGGAGTTGTCGACGTCCTCCCGAACGGGGTGGATCAGCGCGGCGGTCGGCGCCGCCAGGAGGGCAGGGGCTCCCCCCTCGGTACAGGTGCCGAGAAGTGGGACCGGTGTGACACTCCAACCGGAAGAACTTTCGTGATTAATGCCGCGAACCTGGCGGAGACGGCACGCGAATCCCGTCACATGGGAAGCATCGGTCGCTCGAACCGGTGTGAATCGGACACAGTCGAGCTGACAGGGGACACCATTCTCAGGCACTATGAGAAACGACCTGCTCTCCATATAGCTGGACCGACCTGAGCCCCTCCGGGCTGGACGGCCAGATGTGCGGATGTGTCGGGTGCTGCCCCCTTCGTGAGAAGCGGGCGGACACCGATCGGGCGGGGGGAGATTTCTCCTCCCCTCCCGGTGGTGCCGAATTGCGAAGCCCCTGTGGTGGGGGCCCGCAACCGACACCGATTCGGTGAGCGCAACTGGGTGCTGCGCGGCTGTGGTGGCCGTGGTTAGTGGCCGGTAGTGGTGGCCCTGGTAAGGGGCCGATTGGGAAATGTGCGGCTCGGTGAGCCGCAGCTCAGGACCGGCGGGAACCGGGACTTGAGCAGCCGACGCGGGTGGTTATTCCGGTCGGTAGACGGGCCGCGCGAGGCCAGCGGGTGGTAAATCCGCTTCTTGGCACGCGCGGCCGATGGCCACTAGGTCATCCCGACCCCCTCGAATCCGAAGGTGGAGTCGGCATGCCCGAAGGTGTGCGCGAGGTCAGTCCTCACTCGGTGCCTCCTTGGCGGCGTCCGGGTACTTCGTGGCTAGCCGACGGAGGAGGTGCGCATACTTCAGGCGATTCCCGCGGTGAGGCTGGGTGAGTCCCGCCTCCCACCGTGCGACGGCGACGCGCTGGACGCCGATGGCATCAGCGACCTCCGCCTGGGTGAGACCCGCGGCGACACGCAACTGTTGCCGAACGCGAGGTGACGGGAGGGTGTCAGCATCCACCAAGGCATCAACTCGCCGCAGCGGATCCGGCATCACAACCCCCATCCTGGAAAACGTTTCCTGAAAAGATACAGGGCGCTGGTGGTCTACGGGAACGCGGACACGGGTTTCGGCCAGCCGAATACCTGTCAGTCCTCGCACACGCATGTGCCGCACTTTCTTCCAGGTAGACGAAGCGGCACCGATGTTGTCACCTATTCACCCGGGGATTGAAGGAGGTGACGGTTGGGCGCCTGTGCCGCGGCGGCGTACTCCGGCACCTCGATGATGGTGGCCCCAGCTTCCTGAAGGAGTTCGTTGCCGTCGGCGCCAGGGACGAACGTGTCCGGCTCACGCCAGGCGCTGACGACGCGGTGGATCCCAGCGGCCCAAATGAGCTGGGCACACGGCCGGGGCCGGGACGCGCGCTTCGCGCATGGCTCAAGGGAGCTGTAGATCGTGGCGTCCGCGAGGCGCGGATCACCGTCGGCGAGTTTGGCCAGGGCGCCTTCCTCGGCATGGTCGTGGGGGTCGCGTTCCCGGGAGTAGCTGCGAGCCAGTTCCGTGCCGTCGGCAGCGACGATGACCGCACCCACGCTAAAGGCGGTGCTGGACGTCGGGCACAGAGCGGCGAGTTCACAGGCGATGGCCAGCCAGGCCCGGTCGGCGCTGGTGGCTTCGATGCCAGGGCCGGGCTGACCGCAGGCCGAGGGAGTATGGCTCACGACACCTCCCTGCTGAGCTCCTTGGGTGCGAACCGGAGCAGCGTGACGTCGCCGATCTGCCGGGTCTCCAGGTGGCGGATGCGATTGGTAGGCCCACCGAGGTAGTTCCCAGAGCCGAGCATCCGTACGGCGTCGCTCTGGCCGACGAAGAGAGGCGCGATGACGAGCTGAAGTTCATCGGCGAGAGCCTGCTGTAGGAGCTGAGTGTGGACCCGCCCGCCGCCTTCGACCATGAGCCGCCTTACGCCGTAGACGTCGCCGAGGACATCGAGGGCGACCGGCCAGGTGTGGCTGGCAGGAACACCTTGGATGGCGGCGAGGTCACCGAGAGCCTCCCCAGCCTTCTCCGCCGCCTTACTACCAACAGCGAGGACAAGCTTCTCTCCCCCGTAGTGCCAAAACTTCCAGCTGGGGTCAAGGTCACCAGTGCCCGTGATGGTGACCTTGAGCGGGTATTCCGGGAGGCCGGCCGCGATCCGTGCGGCGCGGCGCTCCTCTGAGTTCACCAGGAGGCGGGGATTGTCGGCGCGGAGGGTGCCGGCGCCGACGAGGATCGCGTCGGAGCTTGCCCGAATGGAATCGACGCGATCGAAATCCGCTTTGTTGGAGAGCATGAGCCGGTCCTCGCCCGGCCGGGTGTCGAGGTATCCGTCGATCGATACGGCGGCGGACAGCAAGACGTACGGGCGGGACACGGGGCGGCTCCAGTTGGTGAGTTGGGAGGGGCGGGGGCAAGCGGTTAGTCGAGGTGAAGGACGATTCGATCGAGTGCGGCCCGGAACTCGGCGACCCCGGGATCACGCGGGACGGCTGCGAGGGTCTGATCAAGCTTGTCGAGCTGCCCGATGATCCGGGCGCTGCCGGTCTCGGCGGCGATCCCGACGGCCTGCAGACCGGTCTCGGCGGCGCGCACGTGGTCGCCGGCGCCAGCGTGGGCCCGCGCGGCACGGGCGAGGTAGACACCGCGATCGCGCCGGTAGGCCGGGGGGAGAGCAGCGAGTGCGCTCTGGAAGCCATCGGCAGCCTGGTCGTATCGGCCAAGGGCGGCGTAGGAGCGGGCCCGCGCGGTGTGGATGTACGGAACGTCGAGCCAGGAGCCCCAAACGCCGTCGTCGTCGGACGCATCCAGGAGAGCAAGCGCGGAGTCGTAGTCGCGAAAGGCATCAGCTTCGTCGCCAAGCGCCGCGTGAGCATGGGCCTAATGCATAACGGCAATTACCTCAAGGCGACTACCGGGGCGTGCCGTTCGGCGGGCGGCGGCGGCGAGCCCAAGAGCGTCGGCGGCATGGCCGGTGTCGACAGCGAGCTGCGCCTTGCGGCCGAGGATGTACGCGGTCAGTGCTTGGTCGCCGGTCATGTGTGAGGCGTCCAGAGCGCGTGCGGTGTGCCCATACGCTGCCCTGTCATCACCGATGTCCTGAGCGAGCCAGCCAGCCAGCTCCTCGTACCGGGTCTCCAGCTCCAGGAGACGAGTGCCGTCAATGCCTCGGGCGGTGCGCCGGCGGGCGGCAAGCGTGGCGAGATGCTGCTGGATTGCGGGTAGAACGTGCCGGGGGCCGATCAAGTTGTCGGTCTGGATCATCACGCGGCGGAGCTGTGTGTAGTGCTCCGCAGGGGACTTCATTCCGGCAGATAGGGCGTTGGAGGCCGTGGCAGGAGCTGGCACAGCCATGACGGCGAACCCGGCGACGGCAGAGGCCAACACAGTGCGGCGAGGTACGGGCACGAAGAAGATCCTTCCGTTGGGGCGGCGGCAGGGGACGACGACCGTGTCTGCGTCGTCATCGTTTGAGCCTGCCTGCCCGAACGTGCTGGTGGCCAGGGGTGACATGGGCTTGGCCTCATGGCTCCGGGCTTTGGCCCCATGGCTCCGGGCCTCCGCTCTGGACGTGCCGTGCGTGGCTGTTGCGCTGGGCTGGTCTTCGTTGGCGCGGTCCCAGCCGCGGACTAATGCGCCGCCCGCGTTGAGTTTGTCGTCAAGGGTGAGCGCAATGGCTCGGGGCACAGGACGTTCAGCGCGCTCAAATCGTCCCAGGTGGGCCTTGTCACAGAGCGCGAGCTCTGAGAGGGCCTGCAGGGACATTCCTCGGGCTTTCCGGGTTTCTCGAAGCTCATATCCCCAGCGGTGCCACGGGCTGGCGTTTGGCGTCAGTTCCCTCGGCTGTTGCCCCATGTGCCCTCCGGTATCCCGTTGCTGATCGAGGTGTGCTGCTGCGGTGTCACCCTCTCCCAGATGGGGCCCGCGGGGCCAGCTTCCTGGGCCTCATGGCACCCCTCCCGGTGGCGGGGTGATTGGAAATAGAAACGAGGTCAGCGAAACGCGAACCGGGAACGGGCAGAGGAGGGCTACCGATGAACGCGGTTATGAGTGGAAGAGGATCAGTCGTTGAGTCTGTTCTCAATCCGGTCCAGTCGGGCGGCGAGCCTCTCCACTTGAGTCTCAAGCGCCTTGATGGCTTGGGCGGTCGGATCCAGATCCGTCGTGCTGGCGGATTCGCTGACGTAGGACCCGCTGCCTTGGTGGGAGTAGATGAGGCCGGCGGAACGCAGTTCAGCGAGTGCTCGTTGAACAGTTCCGGGGGAAACTCGGTGCTCAGTTGCCAGGTCACGGGTGCTCGGCAGCTTCTCGCCGCCCGTGAACTGACCCGAGACGATCTTCTCTTGAACGTCCCGCACGATTCGCTGGTACGGCTGCACTGCCTCGTTGGTCATGAGCATCATCGTAGGTCGCCCTCATCAACTTAGCTAGCTTCCTCAGTGAAGCACTTGACCGACCGGACTGTATCAACTAAGTTAGCCATGTCGACAAGGCCGGTTGGTCGGCATAAGCGAGACCGCAGCAGATCGCCACCTCGGTGGCACCACTTGTTCTACCGCAGGAGCCCTTGCCCCGAAGAGGGGGAGGGCCGGGGTTGATAGCTCGACCAAATCCCCCGGATCGGTCCCCTGACCGAGCGCTCCCGTGCACGTCGCAACGCAGATGCGTTGTCCGTCCTCCAGGACCGCCGGCCTCGGCCGTGCGCCTGGCGGGCGGAGAGCCCACCGCGATGCAGCCCCTCCCCCTCTGATCCGAGGAGCATCCATGACCACCACGGCCGTAGCCGCGAAGCCTGAAGCCAGCAAGCGCCGCCGTAAGACCCGCACGAAGAACGTCAGCCACCTCCCGCCGATCGTCGCCTCCACCCTCAAGACCAACGAGATCGATCTGACGCCGGGCAAAGAGCACCTCGTATGCCCCAACTGCTCGCGGTGGACCCCGATCACCGACATGCTCAGCACTCCGAAGCTCGTCCCGCACCACACCAGGCGCCACCGCACTACCAGCCCACGCCGCTGCTCCAGCAGCAACCGCCAGGTCTCGATCAACATCGCGGTCACCAAGTGGCGTACCGACCTGGTCCAGGCGGCCCCGACCACGGCGTCCCGTCGCGCGACCAAGGTGCTGCCCAAGCCCGTGACGACGACTCCGGCCGCCGTTCACCAGCTCGCTGCCACCCGCGCACAGCGGGCCGCCTCCGCCGAAGCCAGACTGCTCCCGCTCCTGGACCGGGCCCGCAGCGCGCACACCGCGCACCACGCTATGTGCATGATGTGCGGGAGCAGCGGCCGGTGTGCTGAGGGCCGCGAGCTGGAGATCGCGCTCCGCGAGGTCGAGGCCACTGCCGTACTTACCCACGAGCAGCAGGCCCTCCGCGACCGCCGCGCCGCCGATCAGCAGCGCGCCGCGCGGCGGGAGTCGCTGAAGGCGGCCCTCCCGAAGGTCGCGCGGGCGACCCGCGACCGTCACAACCTCCCGCGCCCCGAAGCACGGTCGAAGAAGACGCTCGTCGACGAGCACGAGCTCGTCCGCCGCACCGCTTCGTGGCCCGCCCCTATGCACGGCGGCCCCGGCCTGCCTCTCGACCACCTCCACATCTGACAACTCACGCGTGATGAGCCCCCAGGCGCCTCTGGCCTGGGGGCTCATCACGCTGCCCGCACACCAGCCCACCACGGAAGGATCCGCCATGACGCTCAACAGGATTGCCCCCCAGGCCGCCCGCTTAGCTCGCCGCCCCGTGCTCCAGGCCGCCGTCACTGCTGGCGCCCGCTGCGACGACCGGGAGCAGTACCGCGATCTGCTCAACCGCAACCGCAGTGCACCGCCCGTGATTTGGGCGGCGCAGCAGGCGGCCGCCCAGAAGCTCTGTGCCGCCTGTCCTGTTCGGGCGGCGTGCGAGGAGCTCGCTCTGCGCGACGGGGCAGGTGATCGTGCGAGCGACGACCTTGTCCGCGGCGGCCGAACCGGCCAGCAGCTGGCCATCGACCGCGAGATTCGCCAGCCCGGCCGTCTCGCCGCCGCTGCCGCCGCCGACTGGCAGCACTTCCTGGAGCGCAACGCCGCAGCCCGCAGCGAGAGGTTCACGCTCGCCTACACGATGGACGCCGGGCCGGCTACGAAGCCGGGTCTGCCGCGCGAGGCTGTCGAGCGGATCGGGGCGATGGTCATGCGGATCGCTGACCAGGGCAGGGCCTGGGACATCGCTGTCTACAACGCGGCCGGCGCCGATGTCACCTTCGACTTCGTCTTTGCCCGAGAAGACGGAGACCTCGTGGTCGCAGCTTGACCTGCTCCTGTTCTCCACGTCGCCCCCAGCCCGCCGCATCGCGGGCTGGTGTCGGCGTGGGGCTACAGGAGACCCCAACCGTGCACAGTCCCCGACCGGGGGCGACCCCCGACACGGCGCTGAAGACGCCATATGTGCCGGGGGCCAGCACGGATCCACGCCATCTCACAGGAGTTCATCCGCATGAGCATTATTACGCGTGAGGCGCTCACGCTTACCGGCGTCGCCCTCGTACCGCGTGCCGGGAAGATCGACGACATCCGGCGCGAGGACGACGCACGCGGCTACGAGCGGGACGAGACCGATCAGTTCCACCAGGTCATCGGACAGCTCGTCGCCACCGGCGATATCCGTGCCCGAGCGGCCGGCCGCCGTGCCCGCCGCACCCTCGCCGACATGGCCCCGGGCACCGAGCTCCAGCCGATCCTGCACCTCACCCGCCCGCTGACCTTCCATTCCGCGGACGACGCGTGCGTGCTGTGCGGGTACTGGACGTGCCGCTGTGGCGGTATCGCTCCGGCCCCGACCACCACGGTGACGCCGACGGGGGTGGCCCGATGAGCAGCTGCGGACACCCGCCGCGTCTGGTGACGGTGAACCACGTCGGGGCTGATGGCAAGCCGTACCAGACGGTGGTGCACGAGCCCTGCCAGTGCGGCGGAGGCAAGAAGTAGCCAGCGTGCACCCCATACGAGCCGCCCGGATCGCACAGCATCACGCGGTCCGGGCCATCACCGCGCGCGGGCTGGCCCACCCGATCACCCTCACGCTCCTCGCGGCCGCCGCCACGGCGGCCGCGAGAGCGTGGGACGCCGGCCACCGTGTCACCGACACCCACCCCGCACGTCCCCGAGAGGCATCGCCCCACATGCCCAACCACCAGTCAGGCCGCCATGGCTGACGACCTGCATACCCGCTACATGCGCGCCAGCGACGCATGGCGCACCCACCGCAAGGGCTGCTCGCCCTGCGGGTCCGGGCAGGACTGCCCGGACGGAGCCCAGATGTACCAGCAGTTCGCCGACCTCCAGAACGACTACCTGCGCCTTATCCGCTCACGAGGAGGCACCTGATGACCTTCGACAACGACACCCTCGCCCGGTTCCGCGACCAGCACGGCGACCCCACCCAGTGGTGCGCCGCCGAGTACGACAGCTACACCGTGCTCGGGGAGATGGCCCCGCCGGTCCCGCCGCTCTACTCCTACGCGGAGATGCAGGCCATCGCCGCCGACTACGAGCAGTCCTCCGCGTGTCAGCAGGCGGTCGCGGACCGGCTGACCGCCGAGGGGCACCCCGTGGCGGCCGGGATCTGGGGCCGCGGTGCGCAGGCGTCGCGCGAGTACGCGGCGGCTGCCCGCTTCGGCCACCCGTATTACGAGGCATTCGTCAACGGCTGGTGACGGTCTGCTGGTTGCCTGATCCGCGAAACGCCCCTGGTCGCACGGTGACGAGGGGCGTTTCGCGGTGACGGGGAGCCGGACAGCCCGACCACCACCAACGAAGGCCCACCTTCGCCGCCTGCGCTCGCGCTGACCCGTGACACGAGACGGACAACGAATCCGTCGCCCGCTCGGTGCTCCTTGTCCTAGCTGGTAGCCCGCCCCACGGGCAGCCGGTTTTTCGTGACCCCTGCCCCGGGCACAAGCCCGTCCCGATCCGAGGGAGACGCACATGCACGCACACATCCCCGACGCCGTCACGGTCGCCGCACCGGCCACCTACCGGTGCGACGACTACGTCCTTTACCGCGACCCCGAGCGCTTCTGGCTCGGCAAGGCGGGCCACACGGTGGTCTGCCGGGTCGACGCGGTCGTCCCGTTCAGCAGCAGCGAGTTCTGCTACAGCCTGGTCCGTCTGGATACCAGCGCCAGGATCACGTCGGCCCGCGCCCGGTACATGCGGCTGCTGCCGCCGGCCGACGCGATGCACGACATCGACACCGCACCGCTCGACACGGGCGCGGCCGACATGGCCCCGGCTGCTGTGGCCTGGCTCATCGCGCAGAGCACCACTGCCTCCCGGCGTCCGGACCTCCCGCGCACCTGACCCTGCTCTTCTCCCGCACCGGTCCGCCCCCTGTTTCTCATTTCGGGGGCGGCCGGTGCCCCACTACTTCAAGGAGTTCCCCGCCGTGGCGAGTGCCCGCTCGAAGTCTCCGGCCCGGCGCAAGCCGCGGCCCGCCCGAACCTCAAAGACCACCGCGACCAGGCCGAAGCCCAGCACCGCTGCCGCTCTGGTCGCTGCGCCCCGTGACCCGGTCGTCGTCGCGCCGAAGCCGGTGCGTCCGGCCGCTGATCCGGTGGTGGCCGATGCCCGGGACCGGGCCGCCGACGTCGCCGACCTCGTACGGGAGACCGCGCACCGTGAGATGCAGCAGGTCCTGGCCGACGCTGAGCTCCGCGCCCAGGACCTGCTCCGCGCAGCGGACCGCCAGTCAGCCGCCGTTCGCGCGGCGGCTGACGGTCACGCCCGCCAGGTGATGGCCGATGTCGTCGAAGAGGCAGGACGGCGGTTGCGTGAGTCCACGGCCGACGCCGATATCATCCGCGCCGCGGCCGACCGGGACGCGGACCAGATCCGTGACCAGGCCCGCAGCGATGCGAGGAACGAGCGGACGGCGGCACGGGCTCTGGCCGCGCGCCACCGTGCGGAAGCCGCCCGGATCGGCACGGCGATCGAGAAACGCGCCCAGGCGCAGGCCGAGCAGCTCCGGTCCGCCGCCGGCCGCGAGGCTCAGACGCTCCTGGCAGCCGCCGCCGACGAGGCCGCCACGATCCGGGCCACCGCTCAGGGCGTTCTGGACCGGGCGGGTGCGGAGGCTGATCAGCAGCTCGCCTCCGCCCGCACCGAGGCCGTGTCCGTGCGGGTCCTGGCGCAGGCCGAAGCGGCCCGGGTGCGGGAGGAGGCCGAGGAGGCGTCGGCCGGACTGCGTGCGTCGACCAGCCAGGAGCTGGAGGCCGTCCGTGCGAAAGCTGCTTCCGAGAGTGAGCGGCAGCTGCGTGAGGCACGCGCGGCTGCTGCCCGGATGCGTGAGGACGCGGCCCGGGAGCAGGAGACGGCCCGTCAGGAAGTTGCCCGTGTCCGGCGCCTGGCCGAGGAGGACGTCAGGCGGCTGCGGGCGACCGCGGCCGAGGACGCCGAACGCACCGCCCGCACCGCCCGCGAAGCCGCTGACCGGCTTGTGGAGCAGGCCCGGACGAAGCGGGACGCCGACCTTGAGGCCGCTGAGAGCGTCCTCGCGCAGGCCAGGGTGAGGGAAGCGGACGCGGAGGTCACGCTGAAGGCCGCCAACGACGCCCTGGCAGAAGCAGCTGCCCGGATGCAGCGGGCGACCTCACGGACCGAGCAGGCGCTGGAACGCAAGCGCCTGAAGAACGAGGCCCGTACGGCGAGGCGGGACGAGAAGGATGCCCGGAAGGCGAAGGCCCGTGAGGCACGGGCCGTACGTCGGGCCGGGCAGCCGGCCATGGCGGACCGGGTCAAGAAGTTCGTCAAGGTGAACGCGGAGCGGTTGATGGTGGTCGGTCCGATCACCGCGCCGATGGCGGTCGCGTGGACCGGGCAGGCCGGGTTCGCCGGGGACATCCTCGGCTGGGTCATGCCGTTCACGATCCTTTTCGCCGCTGCGTGGGAGCTGTCGACGGCGTTCGTCGGGTGGATGTACCACCAGGCCCGCCGGGGCGGGGATGCCGGAACCCTGTACCGGGTCTCAACGTGGATTTTCGCGCTCGGTGCCGCGGTCATGAACTTCTGGCACGCCTCCGGCGAACCCGTGCCCGGCAGCCGGATGTGGGACGACGCGGCCCAGGCGTGGACGGAGCAGATCACCTACTGGCACTTCACGCCGAAGGCCGTCGCGTTCGCCGCCATGTCGATTGTCGGGATGGTGCTGTGGGAGCTCTACGCCTCGCTGATCCACCGCCGCACGCTCCGTGAGGACGGCAAGGTCGCCAAGGCGCGGCCCTCGATCGGCATGGTCCGCTGGATCCGCTACCCGGTCCACAGCTTCACCGCCTGGTCCCTCGCGATCACCGATGCGCGACTGACCACCCTGGACCGGGCCTGGACCGCGGCCGGTGCGGACCTCGCGGACCGCAGGGCGGTCCGGACCGGACGGGCCCTGCACCGTGTCGTCGTCCCCCGTATTGGGACCGACGACCACGGTCCGGCCGCCATCCCCACGGTCCTCACTCTCACCCGCATGGACCGGTCCGGACCAGTCGACAGCCCCGGTCCGGTCCGCCCGGTCCAGCACGACCGGTACCCGGTCCGGTCCGGTCCGGACGACTGGCACGCGGTCCACGGTCCGGTCCGGTCCACGGACCGCCCGGATCGGACCGCCGGACCGGCCCTTGCACTGGAGCCCGGTCCGACGGACCGCACCACGATTGACCTGCACGGTCCGGCCGGTCCGGACCGGAAGGCGAAGAGCGTGCCCGCCACGCACACCGCACCGGTCACGCGCGGCGTGACGGTCCGGACCGGAACCCCGGACCGGACCGGACCGGTCAGCGGTCCGGCAGAAAGCGCCGACAACGCTCCGGACCGGGGCACGGAAAGCGGTCCGGACCGGACCGTCATCACGCTCACGGACCTGGAACGGACCGCGCTGGACCGGCTCCGGACCGAGGACCGGCCGCTGAACCGGTCCAACATCGCGAACGCGGTCCGGACCGAGGGCGGGTCCATCGCCACGGACCGCGCCGGTCAGATCGCCGTCGCGCTCAAGCAGCACGCGGTCCGCTGACCGGACCGCACAGACCGCGCCGGACCTGGCCCCGCATGGTCGCCACCAGCCCCGCCCACCGGATCAGTCCGGCCGGCGACGACTGGTGGTGCGCCACGGCCGCCAAGCCGAACGCCGCTCCCGGCCCGCTTTCCACGGCCCGGCCAGGAGCGGCTTTCCCATGCACCCCCAACCAGCAGTCAGGAGTGGAATCACCATGGCCTTTTTCGGCCTGATCGGCAACGACCAGAAGCTCGCCACGCAGGAGTACAGCGGCCGCGAGTCCGCGAGCGACAAGGCGGCCCGCAAGCGCCGCGAAGCCCACCACCGCAACGCCCGGTCGGCGGACCGGCAGGGCCAGGCGTGGGAGGCATCCGAGCGCGCCCGCCAGGACCGCGGCGGCTGGTGGCGCACCCGCTGACCAGCCCGCATCCCGTCACCCCGACTTCCCGGAGGGCCGTGACACCAGCATCTGGTGTCACGGCCCTCGGGCCTCAACTGGAGGACACCGTGCTGTTCGCCTGCCTGCACATCCGCCGTCCCCGCCGCCTGAACCACCTGCGGCGCCTCGCCCTCGCCGACGCCCCGGTCACGGCGACCCGCCTGCCCGGCCGACTCCTGCCCGACACGCAGTACGGCCCCGTACCGGCGCGCCTGCCCGATGGCTTCCACCCCGCCGACCCCGTACTCGCACCCGTTCCGGCCGGCCCGGCCCCCGCGGACGCAGCCGAGCGCGGTGTCCGGGCCTGGCTCCACACCAACCAGGTCGGTCGCCGCGACCTCGTGACCAGCCCCGATGAGACGGGAGACAGGTGGTGACCGACACCACGCACATCCGCCACGCTCAGCCGATCGAGCCGACCACTGTCGAGCTCTCCGGCGAGCGCACCGACCGGGTAACGCCCCCTCCACCACCGCCTCCGTCCCAGCCGCCGACGCCGCCGCCGGCGAGCCCGGAACCGGTCCCGCCGCCCCGACGCGGAACACCCCCTCCGCCCCCGCCGCCGGCCGGGCCTCCGGCGGCGCCTCCATGGTCCTGGGGCGGCGGTGTGATGGCGCCCCAGGCGCCCCCTGCACCCGCGCCGGTGGAGCACCACTACCACTACTACCCCGCCCAGCAGGACCGCCCGCCGCGGTTCAGTGTCTCCCGGCTCAGCCCGGTCAGGAACGGGGCCGCCCTGGTCGCGGGTCTGCTTCTGCTCCCGGTGACGGGCAAGGCGCTCCACATCTGCGGGGACGAGCCCGGCGTCCTGATGGCCGCGCTGGCCGTCGCCGGAATCCTGGAACTGCGCACGCACAGCCGTGTCAGGTCCTGGCTGGTGCGGGTCCTGACCTGCAATCTCCTCGTCTCCACTGTGGTCACTCCGGCTGGGCTGTACCTGTACGGCTATCTCCTCACCGGGGTGTGGTCATGACCGGTGCCCAGTTCCTCGTCCTGGCCGGTGCCGTCTTCTCGGGCCTCCTGGCCACCGCTCTCCTCTGCGGGGAAGGCCGGGCCGTGCTGGCGTTCCTCCGGGCCGCCTGGGAGACCGCTGCCATCGGCGTCGTGCTCGGCGTCCTCACCCTGCTCGGCGCCGCCATCGCGTTCGGTACCGGCCCTCTGCTCGGCGGCCTGGACAGTCCCATGGCGTCCGTCGTGGCGGTGGTCCTGCCGTGAGCGTGACGCCGGCCCAACTATCGCTCGGAGGCTTCGCCCTGGCGGCCGCGGTCCTGGTGCTCACGCTCGCCCGGTGGTGGCGCACCGGACGCGAGGCGCCGTCGGCGGCCGCCATCGCGGGCGGCCTGGTGATCGGCCTGCTCAGCGCCCTGTGCTCCGGCGGCCTGCTCGGCTGGGCCGCCCGCCGCACCGTCACCACGATCACCAACCCCCTCGGGAACGCCGTCGCCGGTACGGGCAGCAGCCGGCTGCTGCCCGAGACCGCACCGTCCGGCATGAGCCCCGGCGGCGCCGTCGCCACGACCGTGCTCCTGGCCGTCCTCGTCCTCGCCTGGCGCTGCTGCGACAACCAGCTGCGCCGCCAGATCGCGGCCGGCGCGCTGGTCGGCTCGGCAGCCGGGCTGACCGCGGCGGCGTCGGGCCTGGCCGCCCTCACCCTCATCCCGGCCGTGAACCACCTCGGCGACCAGATCACCGCCGCCCTGCCCTTCCAGTAACCCCTCTTCTTCCTTCCCCCCTTTTTCGTATGTGACCGGAGGTCACCGTGCTCAACCTGCCCACTTCCACCCTGACCGCCGGCGGCCTGGCCATCGGCCTCGCCATCCCGGTCCACTTCGCCGCCCACTGGCTCAAGGCCAACTTCAAGTCCAAGAAGAAGGACTGGAAGACCCTGATCCCCTTCGCGGGCGGAATGGCCTACGGGGGCATGGCCTCCATGTGCACCGGCGGCCTGATCGCCTTCGGTGCCGGGGCCATCACCTTGTTCGGGAACGGCGCCGGCAGCCTGGCGTTGTGGGGGATCACCGGCGGGGACGCCACCCGGGCCGTCCGCGCCACCCCGGTCGAGCTGACCGCCGACGGCAACATTCTGCTTTTCCTGCTGACCGTCGTGGTCTTCGGCCTGTGGAAGGCGATCAAGTCCGAGGAGAAGAAGCTCGCCAAGCGCGGCATCGTCGCCGGTGTCCTGCTGGGCCTGTCCGCCGTCCTCGGCGGTGCGGTGGCCGCCACCGTGATCCCCGCCGTCAACGGCTTCGGGACGCAGCTCCTCGGAAACGTCGGCTGACTCCGCTCCCCCGACCGCCGTGTCCCGGCGCCATCGGTCGCCCGCACCCACCCGCACCGCCCCTCCGCCCCCGTGGCCAGGGGCGGCCCGTGTGTGCGGACGGCCGTCACCGCCCGGCCCCAGCCCCTGTCCCTGGAGAAGGACCATGACCCACCTGCCCGACCGGATCATCGTCGACGCCGAGTTCGTTGACGACGACGAACCCACCACCAACACCGGTTCAGCCGACCGGCCAGACCGCCCCGGCCTGGCAGCCCGCGCCGCCACCTTCCTCAGCGCGGCCGCCCTTCGGGAGGCCACCGCCGTCCGCGAGGGCCTGCGCGTCCTGGGCGCAGAACGCGCCGGATGGTTCAACAGCGACAGCACCCTGGTCACCGACGCCCATGTCCGCGCCGACCTCCTCAACGACCGCTACGCCACCTGGCAGCAGGAGGCGGCTCGCGAGGTGCAGCGCCTGATCGAGAAGGCCGAAGCGCTGGAGAAGTCGGCCGACGAGAAGGTGGCCGAGGGCAGTGCCGACGACGCCGACCCGGCCGACCACAAACGCGCCAGCAAGGGCGCCGAGGCGCTGCGTTCCGAGGCCGCCGAGTGGCGCGAGCGCGTCCGGCAGGTCGAGCTCCAGCCCTACACCGGACACCGCGAGCCCACCGCCGCGGAGCTCGCCACCCACCGCAAACGCATGGGAAACCGCCGCCGCTGGAAGTCCATCGCGGCCGGTGTGGCCGCAGGGTGGGGCATGCTCCAGTTCGGCGGCCCCACGCTCTTGGGAGGCCTCCTGAGCGGGCTGGTGGCCGTCGGCTGGGCCAAGGGGCGGTTCACCACCTGGCGCGCGGCCCCACCGGAGATCCCCCAGCTCGACTACGCCGCACCGGCCACACCCACCACCGCCTCCCCCGGCGCGACCGCGTTCATCCCCGGCCAGACCTGGCCTACCGGGCCGGTGTTCACCAAACCGGCTACGGCTGCGTCCGGGGCCGGGGCCGGTTTCACCGCGTCCTGGACCCCAGCCGACTCCCCTGCCCCGGCCGCCCCGTCCGGCCCGGTGGAAGGGGAGCTGGACTGCGAGGAGACCGACCAGCTCACCGAGGCGATGCTCGCCGCCGGAGCGATCAGCGAAGGCACCGTCCGTCTCGCCCGGCCCGACGCGATCACCCGCGTGCCCGGAGGATGGCTCGCGCACATCGTCCTGCCCAAGGGCGACGGAGTGACCGTGGAGACCGTCCTGCCCAAACTCGGACAGGTCGCCGGGGAGATGGGCCTGGACCGGGCCCGCTTCTTCATGGACCCGGTCCACGCCTCCGCCGGCGGCAACGCCAAGACGATCGCCGTCGCCGCCTTCCAGGAAGACCCGTTCACCACACCGCGGACCTCGCCCCTGGTCGGCATGGACTCGGTCGACGTCTGGGCCGACGGCATCCCCGTCGCCTTCGACGCCTTCGGCGCCCTGGTCAATTTGGTCCTCAAGGACACCAGCCTGGCCCTCGGCGGCGCCTCCCGCTCCGGCAAGGGCGCGGCCCTGCGCGGCATCATCGCCGGCGCCCTGCTGGACCTGCGAGTGAACCTCCGTCTGGTCGACGGCAAAGCACCAGGGCAGGACCGCTGGAGGAACCTGGCCGCCACCTTTGTCGACGAGCCCGGCACCAAGGGCGCCAAACGCACCCGCGCCCTGCTTGAGGCCCTGGTCGCCGACCTGGACCGCCGTGCCGCGATCCTCAAGAGGTACGGCATGGAACAGATCGACGACCCCGACCTGATCGCCGAGCTCGGCGGCCTCGAGCTCGTGGTCGTCGACGAAGCCGCGGCCATCACCGGCGACAAGAAGCACGGCGCGGCGATCAAGGAAGCGCTCTCCTCGCTGGCGGCCCGGGGCCTCGCGTTCGGCATCATCCTCGTCATCGCCACCCAGGTCGTCACCAAGGGCAATGACGGCGTCCTGCCCCGCCTGGTCACCGGCAACATCACCTGGAAATGGGCGATGCGGGTCACCGAGACCACCGAATCCAACATGGCTTTGAGCCAGGGCGCGGCGAAGGCCGGCTGGGACGCCTCCACCCTCGACCCGGCGATCCGCGGCATGGGCATCCTCCTCGCCGACCGCTACCGCCGCATCCGCTCCCTCTGGCTCGACGGCCCCGACCTCCTCGCCCTGATCGACACCATCACCCATACCCGTACCGCTGCCGGACGGCTGCGCGGCCAGTGGAACGACCCCATCGAAGCCGCTATGCGCGGCCTGAGCACCCCGGCACCCGGACACACTGCGTCACCAAGACCAGCCCCGCCGGTCGACGAGTACGACGACATCGACGAGGGCCAGGACGACGGATTCGGCCCCGAGGGCGAGGACGACGGCGGGGAGCATGACGGCCTTGAGGACGACGGGTTCACCGCCGACGGCGTGCCCGTCCTCCTCCTCCGCGCACACGAGGCGGTGGTCGACGCGGGCGGCCGGATGCACACCGGACCCCTCGCCGAGGCGCTCGGATACGAGGACTCGCGGAAGCTCGGGATCGACCTCAACGCACTTCTGCGGGAGGTCGACGTCGAGCGCCCGGCAGGCGGTCAGCTCCGTGTTCCCGGCGCCGACAAGCCCGGCCTCGGCTACTACGCCGAGACCCTCGCCACCGCCATCGACAGATACCGAGAGTGACCACAGCACCCCCAACACCCCCTACAGCGGCATCCCAGACACCCCGTCTGGGATGCCGCCCCTGTATGGGGTCCTGACCTGCATGTATGGGGTGTCTGGGATCAGGGACACCCCCCGGAACCCCGCCCGGACGACCCCATACAGCCACCCACCGCACCCCACCCCAGACAACCCCGACACCCCATACACCCTCACAACCCGTCACCCCCGCGCAAGAGGACGAACCCCCGACCCCGCCGCCGAACCCACCACCGCAACCACACCCCCGCGCCCGCCGACACCAGCACGACGCCGACGGGCCCGGGGCCCTGCCCAACGACAACTGGAGGACGCTCATGCCCATCCCCCGCCCGCGCCGCCGAACCGGCCGGCCTCGCCCTCAACGCCCCGGGCCCCGCCACCCGTACCGCCCCCCGGCCACCAGGACCCGGAACACGTGACGCCCCGGACCCGCACGAAGCAGCGCCGCACAGCCACCCGGGTACCCCGCAGCACCACCGCACTGCCCGAGTACGACCGCGGCGCCGTACCCGCAGGACTGGTCACACGGCGTGAACTGAGGGCAAGGAACCTCAGCCCGGGAAACAACGAAGGCCCGGTCGCGATCCTGCGTTGCAAACTGTGCGCCACCCGGCCGGACTGGTCCTGCCGCCACCCCACCCGCGGCTTCCTCCTCCGCACCGACCTCGCAGCACCCAAGAGGGTGTCGACGCTCGCTCAGGAATGGGCACTCGACCGGGCGATGGCCGCGAGAACCACCTGCCCCCGGTGCCAGCGCCGCTACGACTACTGCCTCCCGCTACGCACCCAGGGCGTCTGCGACCCCTGCGACAAGGGCTACGAGCCCACCCCCGGCACCTACACCGCTCCCCCGGCCAAGCACCTCCCGGCCGCCTGACCCGAGAGAACCACCACCCATGACCATCAGCACCGACCCCGCCGCCAGCACCGAATCCGCCACGGTGAACAAGAACCTCGACGCAGGTTGCGCCGACACCGCCACGGAACTCGCGCGCATCGACGGCAAGGCATCCTTACTGCTGGCGTTCGACGGCGCGGTCCTCGCCGGACTCGCCACCCTCGCCGACAAACCCCTCCCCCTCCCCACCCAGATCGCCGGCTCCGCCGCCATCCTCGCCCTGACGACCGCCGCAGTCCTGCTGCTCCTGGTCGTACGCCCCCACATCGGAGGCCGGGGGCGAGTCATCCGCGAGGGCTTCCCGCACTGGGCACGGCTGAGCGAGGACGAGCTCGTCACCGCGATGCGAGAGGACACCCGCGCGATCCGGATCAAATCGCTGTCCGCCCTCACCGTCGGCAAGTTCAACCGTCTGGCCCTCGCGGTCGACGCGATCCTCGCCGCCCTGGCCCTGCTCCTGGTCGCCGCGGTCCTCGCGGCCACTGGATGAGCAACTGGCCGCACGCGCTCGCCCCGATCCTCATCGCCGTGGCGGCCGCCACGGTCCTCCCGCCCACCACGGCGACGGCGGCGGTCGCGCTCAGGGCCAGCTACCTCAAGCCCTACGCCGACCTCCCCCACCGCGTCGGGAAGCACCCCGCCCAAGCCGGGCTGCGCCTGCACCTGGCCACCTCCACCCCCCTCCACTCGCAAGGAGAACGCACGTGAAGACCACCTTCACCGGCACCATGCAGCCGCTCGACACGACCATCCCCGACCCGGCGCTCATCGTGATGATCGGGGCGTCCGGCAGCGGCAAGAGCACGCTCGCGAGCAGCTGGCCCGCCACCCAGGTCCTGGAGCTCGACGCCTTCCGGGCGATGATCGCGGACGACGCCGGCGACCAGTCCGCGACCGAGGCCGCGATCACCGTCATGCACGCCGCCCTCAAGGCCCGTATGGCCCGCCGGCTCACCACGGTCATCAGCGACACGAACACCGACCCCTACGTCCGCAAGAGCCTTATCGACGCCGCCTGCGCCCACGGCGTGCCCGTCGTCGCGCTGCTCGCGGCGACCCCGGCCGACGTCTGCGTGCGGCGCCAGGCCGTCCGCGAACCGGCCCGCGCCGTGCCCGAGGACGTTGTACGCCGCCAGCACGCCGACGCCGTCGCCGCCTTCCCGAACCTGCGCGGCGAAGGCTTCGACCACGTCGTCTTCGCCGACAACATCCACCGCCTGGAGCCGCTCCTCAAGCGGGCCAGCGACGCCCGCCGCCGCGACATGGGCTGGGACGGCAGCGACGGCCTCGGCCCCCTGCTCCTGGTGCGCCGCGTCTTCGGTCCGGACGTGCTTCCGCTGTGGACCTGGCGCGACGGCAGCGGCCTGGCGGGCGGCGACCGGGTCGGTGAGATCCGCCTCGGCAAGGACCGGCTCGTGCTCGCCCTGCGCACGAACGTCGACGGCGAAGGCGACTTCGGCTTCGACCTGCTCACCTGCTGCCCGTACGACGACGAGTGCGACGCGCGCGCCTGGCAGCCCGTGCACTCGGTGACCGACCTGCTCATCGCGCACGCCAGCGACAAGCCGCACCCGGACACTGTGTGCACCGTCCACGGCGGGTCCGACGACCACGACCAGGGCGACGACCCCGAGGGTTGCGCCGATCTCGAAGCGCAGGCCCTGGAGGCGATCAGCGGATGAGCTCCACCGGCGCCTGGCCGCCGAACGACGTGACCCCCTCACCGGCGCCCAGCGTCGCGCCGCCTTCGAGCACCGCGCCCGGCGCCTCCTGGCCCGCCACCACCACGACACGGTCGTCTGCCTGGTCGACCTCGACCACTTCAAGGGCCTCAACGACACCCACGGCCACGCCGCCGGGGACACCGCACTCGCCGCCACCGGCGAGCGCCTGGCCCAGTGGGCCGGACCGAACGGCGTCGTCGGCCGTCTCGGGGGCGACGAGTTCGCCGTGGCCACCCGCCGCCAGGACGGGATCGAGCAGCACCTCCAGGACCTCGTCGACGTACTGCACGAGCCCGTGCCCACACAGGCCGGCCCGCTGCCCGTCGCCGCCTCCGTCGGCGCGGCCGTCCCGGACTACCTCGGTATCCACACCCTGACCGCCCTGCTGCGCGGCGCGGACGCGTCGATGTACCGAACCAAGCACTCCGGCCGCTACGGCTGGGCGGAGATCGAGGACCTGGACACGCCGACGGTCAACGGCCGCCGCGCCGGGCGCCCCGGCACCGCCCTGCCGGAGCGTGCCGCATGATGGGCGACCTCATCGGCGGCATCACGATCCGCCAGCCCTGGGCCACCTGCATCCTCGCCGGGAAGAACCCCGAGAACAGGCCCGCGAACTGGCCGTGGCGCGGCTGGGTCCTCCTCCACGCCGGGAAAGCGAACCCGGACTCCACCCTGCTGCGTGACCCGCTGGTGGCCACCGCCATTCGAGGCCGCGAGCTCCACCTCGGCGCAGTCATCGGCGTCGCACGTCTCACCGACTGTCACCCCGACCAGGGATCCGAGCACTGCACCAGCCCCTGGGCGCACAGGGACGTTCACCACCTGGTCCTCAACGACGTCCACGAACTCCCGCTCCCCGTGCCCGCCACGGGTGCGCTCCCGGCCTGGAAGCCGACGCAGGACCTCGTAGACCGCGTCCTCCAGCAGCTGCCCCACCTACGGCCATGACCCGCAGGAGCAGCAAGACGCCGCTGTGGGAGCCGGACTTGTCGAAGCCGAGCGCCTGTTCCTGAACCTCAGCCCCGTGGAGCAGCAGGTCGCTGCGGCCCGCACCGTCGCCCACACGCGAGCGCCGCCGTACGGGGCGGCGATCACGCAGAGCACGTTGCTGTCAGACCCCCACACCCTCTACCGAGAGGATGAAGATGCTTTTCCTTGTTCGTCACGCCGAATCTATTGAGAACGCCACCAAGTACACCGGTTTCTACGAGAACCCCCGTCCGTGGACCGGGCCGGCCGCGCATGCCCTGTCCCGGGACGTTGTAGGCCTGACGCCCCGTGGCTTTCTCCAGTGCCTGTGGCTGGGGAAGACACTGCTGGAGCTGACCGGACCCGACCCGTTGATCCACACCTCGCAGTACCGCCGGGCCCGAGATACTGCCGTGCTTGCTCTGCCCGCCCGGCCCTACGAGGTGACCGCGCTCCTCAACGAGCAGCACTACGGAGCAGCCACCTACATGACCAAGGAAGAGCTGTACGCCACCTATCCCGAGGGGACGCAGGACCGGCAGACCCGCAAGCACCTGTGGACACCTCCCGGCGCCGACGGAGAGTCCCTCGCCTGCGGTGTCCTGCGGCGAGCCACGGCTTTCGTCGACAGCCTGCACACCGCGTCCGCAGTGGATGTCGTGGCGTTCACGCACCACACCACGATTCTCGCGCTGCGCGCGGTCCTGGAGCGCCGGCCGGTGACCGAACTGGTTGACGAGGCCCGTGTGTGCAAGACGCCCAATGCCGCCATCCTGGTCTACGAACAGGCTGATGGCCTCTTCCACGCCCGCGGCACCGTTCAACCGGTCTGCTGAGGAGGCCGCGGCCATGAACGACGTGCTGTACATCAGCGGGCCCGTGCAGAACGGCCCCTTCACTCTTGCTGAACGGCCGGGCAAGGCGGCCGGTATCCGCGCGGCCGAAGCACTCAACACCCTCCTTGATGTCGGTCCAGTCCCGCATCTGTGGAACACCGTCACTCTGGCCGGAGACCTGCGCCACCGTGACGCCCCCGACCGGGACACCGTCAGCCGGCAGGAGCGGGAGGAACGCGCGATCGCCGCCAAGTACGCACCGGGCACCGCCCCGGCCGGTGGCGTTCTCACCGACACCACGCCCGTCGTGGCCGCCCTCGCGCTGGAGATGACCGAACGCCTCCTGCTGGAAGGCGACCTGGCGGTTTCTCCCACCAGGGTCCATCTCTGCACCCGCTGCGGTCACATGACCGGCGCCGTCGCCCACGCCTGCCGGATGTGCGGGCACCAGGGATCCCGGCCTCACACCCGGCGGTTGCTGGTCTGGGACCGGCCCCCCGGCGCACCAGTGCTCGCACGTGATGACTTCCACGCACACCGGGCCCGGCCACCGGGACATCTGCTGACCATCGCCCAGAACGTCCCGGAGCAGGTGATCCTGTCCCGCACCCGCGACCACGGCATCAGCCTCGCGCCGCTCGGGCTCGACGGCCTGGTCCTGGACCCGCGGGCCGGCGTGCACATCGCCGTGCTGGCCGCTGCTGCCCGGCACGGCGCCGGGCAACCGGTGATGACGGTCACCGAGAACGCCGCGGCAAACGTCGCCGCCTACGGGGCCATATTCCGGCGACACAACGAAACGCGGCTGAGGTACGCGCTGCACGGACGCATCCCGTACGACGACACCGCGGCGCTGCAGCGGCTGTGCGAGGTGCACCGCGTCAGCCCCGCACTACGAGAGCTGTTCCTCGCCTGGTTCCTGCCACTGTGCTCACTGCACATCCGGGCGGGCATCACCCCGGCACAGCTCCCGGGCCTGCTGAAATTCTGGCGCCGCGCCCACCTGGCCCGGCCGGACACACCCGGGAGTGACGTCCCCGCCGAACTGCGGCGCCGCGTCGCGGCCGGTGATATGCGCTGGGTCATGGACGTCCGGACCCTGTCCCGGGCCATCCCCGAGCACCCGGCCACCCACGGCTTCGCACAGGAGCCGGAAGGAGCGAGCTGATGAACGAGAACAACTGGCGGTTCGTCAAGAAGCGGACCGCCGCCGACGGCGCGGTGTACGTCTCCGCCGACAAAACGCGCTACCGGCGCACCGGCGGAGCCGAGCTCCAGGCGGAGGCAGAATTCCAGCGCCGGATCGCGGACCTGGACTATCCGGTCCCGCACGTCCTGGAGGAGGGCTTCACCGACGACGGCCACTACTACGTCGTGGAGGAGTCACTGGGCGACCAGACCCTGCACGACCGGGCGGTGGCGTCACTGGACGGCGGCCGCGACCTGCCCGACGACATCGCCGACACCGCCGCGCAGGTCGCCGCCCGGCTGCTGCGCGCACAGGCCGCCCACCTCGTCCAGCCCACGCCCGGCACACTGCGGCAGTGGCTGGACAGCGCCGGGTTCACCCAGAACGTCTTCGAGGAGAACCCCGACCTGGACAACCCCCGGACGCACGCAGTACTCGATCACGCGCTGGACCGCCTTGGCACGGTTCCGCTGGTGCAGGGCCACCTCGACTACGGCCTGCCCAACGTCCTGTCGGCCGGGGTCATCGACTGGCAGCACCACGGCCTGGTGCCACTCGGATACGACGTCCTCCCGGCCCTAGAAATCATCGCCTTCAAGGGCGGCAACAAGGGCTACACCCAATACCGGGGGTCTGTCAAAGGAACGGTGTAACTCAGGTTGTTGGAGTTACTGACGGGCTGCGGAGAGGCGGCCGTCGAAGGTGATGTCGAAGGCGTTGAGTGCGGTCTTCCAGCGCATGGTCCAGCGGGCCTGGCCCTTGCCGGTGGGGTCCAGGGACATGATCGCCATGTAGACGCACTTCAACGCGGCCTGCTCGTTGGGGAAGTGGCCGCGGGCCTTGACCGCCCGGCGGATCCTGGCGTTCACGGACTCGATCGCGTTCGTCGTGCACACGATGCGGCGGATCTCGGTGTCGAAGCGGAGGAACGGGGTGAACTCTTCCCACGCGTTCTCCCAGAGCCGCACGATCGCCGGATACTTCCGGCCCCAGGCGTCGGCGAACTCGGCGAACCGCTCGAGGGCGGCCTCCTCAGTCGCCGCGGTGTAGACGGGCTTGAGGAGTTTGGCGATCTTGTCCCAGTCCTGGCGGGCGGCATAGCGGAAGGAGTTCCGCAGCAGGTGGACCACGCAGGTCTGCACGACCGTGCGGGGCCAGACGTTCTCAACGGCGTCGGGCAGGCCCTTGAGCCCGTCGCAGACGAGCATGAGGACGTCGTTCACGCCGCGGTTCTTGATCTCGGTGAGGATGTGCATCCAGTGTTTGGCGCCCTCGCCGCCGTCGCCGGCCCACAGGCCGAGGATGTCCCGCCGGCCTTCGGTCGTGACCGCCAGGGCCACGTAAATGGGCCGGTTGGCGACCGCGCCGTCGCGGATCTTCACGTGGATGGCGTCGATGAAGATCATGGGATAGACGGCGTCGAGGGGCCGGTTCTGCCACTCTGCCATGCTCTCGAGGACCTTGTCGGTGATCGTGGAGATCGTCTGGCGCGATACGTCGGCGCCATAGACCTCGGCCAGGTGGGCCTGAACCTCACCGGTCGTCAGGCCCTTGGCCGCGAGCGAGATGACCATCTCGTCCACGCCGGACAGACGCTTCTGCCGCTTCTTGACAATCTTCGGCTCGAAGCTGCCTTCCCGGTCTCGGGGCACGACTATCTCGACCGGGCCGACATCGGTCAGCACGGTCTTGGCCCGGGTGCCGTTGCGTGAGTTACCGCCGTTCTTCCCGGCCGGATCATGCTTGTCATAGCCGAGGTGGTCGGTGATCTCGCCCTCGAGAGCGGACTCCAGGAGCCGCTTGGTCAGCTGCTGGAGCAGCCCGCCCTCGCCGGTCAGCTGAAGGCCCTCGGCCTGAGCCCGTCCCACCAATTCATCGATCAGCCGGTCGTCCACAGACTTCGCCGGCACCGTCTCAGACGGCTCGACGGACTCGGCCTCGGTCACGTTATTGCTGGTCATCGATGCATCTTCCATGATCGGGAGTTACACCGAACGTTTTACAGTCCCGTGCCTTCGGCCGGGCTGTCCACGTCGATGGCGGGTGCGGGGACATTCACTGCCGGGCTCCTTGAGGGCATGTGTCGGTGGCCGTGGTGTTGGGGCGGTGGTGGTTCAGGTAGACGGGGAGGGCCTGGACGGAGTTGGAGATCAGGGACGGCACGGGCACGAGCGATTCGGGGTTGGTGGCGAGGGAGAGACCGGGGTACTCGCTGAACAGTGCTTCGAGAGCGATCGCGGCTTCCATGCGTGCCAGGGGTGCGCCGAGGCAGACGTGGGGGCCGCCGCCGAAGGCCAGGTGCCGGGCCTGGTCGCGGGTGATGTCGAACCGGTGGGCGTCCTGGCCGTGCTGGGCGGTGTCGCGGCCAGCCGCGCTGTAGGGGGCGAGGACGGCGTCGCCGGCGGGTATGGTGACGCCGCCTATGTGCAGGTCCTCGCGGGGGTAGCGGGCGAGGAAGTTGCCGATGGGGGCGTCCCAGCGCAGGGTTTCCTCCACGACGACCGGCCAGACGGACGGGCCGGTGCTCAGCGCCAGGTCGAGTTGGTCGGGGTGGGTGAGCAGGGCGCGCTGTGCGTTGGTGATGAGGCTGAGGGTGGTTTCGTGGCCGGCGGAGATCATCAGCCAGAGGGTGCCAGTCAGCTCTGTGTCGCTGAGGAGGTCGGGGTTGTCCCTCTGGACGGCGATCAGGTTGCTGGTGAGATCGTCGCCCGGTGTGCGGCGTTTGTGCGCGACGACCTTGTCGAGGAGTTCGTAGATGAGGCGTTGTGTCGCGAGGACTTCCTCGGGCTGTGCAGTGGAGTCGAAGATGGACCGGACCAGGCGCCGAATCTGGGGCCGGAGCGGTCCGGGGACTCCGATGGCGTCGCAGATGACGGTCATCGGCAGCGGGTAGGCCAGGTGTTCACGCAGGTCGACCGAGCCGTCCGGGCCGGTGCGCTCGGGCAGCGCCTGGACGAGGCGGCGGGCGAGTTCGGTGATGCGCGGGCGCATGGCCCGGAAACGTTCGGGGGTGAGAACCTGGGTGACGACGCGGCGCAGGCGGCGGTGGTCGTCGCCGTCGGCCGTCACCATGTTGGTGATCTTGACCATTCCGGTCAGCGGCCAGTCCTCGGGAATCCGGTTGGTGCGGATGTCCGTCCACCGGTGCCAGTCCTTGCTGACCCGGGGGTCGTTCACCAGCTCCGTCAGCAGCTGGTGTGTGGTGACGGCCCATGCTTCCACGTCGCCGGGAAGGATCACCTTCACGACCGGGCCGAGCTCTCGCAGCCGTGCGGCTTCGCCCTGGTGGTCGGCGCCGGTCGGGTCCAGGCGCAGGACGGGAACGTGCTGAGTGGTGCGTTGTGGTGCCGTCATGATCTACCTCCGGTACACGGTGCGAGAGCGGGCGGACTGGGCTATCGGACGGAAGAGTCGGGGGCGGTGTTGCCGGCCGGGGCGAACGTCACGGGCAGGGATTCCAGGTGACGCATCCAGGGAGAGGGGCTGGACGTCACTGCGTCGGCGGGGACACCGAGTGTGATCCGTGGCAGGCCATGCAGGGCCTGTTCGACAGCGACGCGGGCGATCAGGCGGGCGGGAGTACGGGCCGGGCACTGATGCGGGCCCGCGTTGAACCCGAGGTGGGACCGGTTGCCGATCTCCCGCTCCGGGTCGTTGGTGTGGATCCGCGGATCGGTGTTCGCCGCAGCCAGTCCCAGGATCAATGGCTCGCCGCGGATGATCCGCTGGCCGCCCAGCTCGGTGTCGACCAAGGCGTAGCGTGCGGGCATGTGCGTCATGCGGGCGTCTCCGGGTCCAGCCCGTCTTCCGTCAGGCGGTCGATGTAGCCCGGCCGTGGCGGCGTGATGGGGCCGGTGTCTAAACCCTGGCCCTTGAGGGCCTCGATGGTGCGGCGGGTCGCAAAAAAGGGCAAACCTCATTGTCACCTCAAGCGCGGCCTCGGCTACCGGGCGGGTGGCGTCCAGGTAGAGGACGGCACGAATCTTCTGGGTCTCGTTCTGCCGGTATTTCAGCGCCTGATTCCAGCGCTTGTGCGCCTTCTCGATCCACTCCTCGCGCTGGCTCGGAGAACGCTCGATGCGAGAGAGCGGGATCAGCGTGGTGGACAGCAGGTCCAGGTAGCGCTCATGCGCCTCGGCGAAGGCGAGATAGGTGGCCCTGCGCGACTCCCGCAGGGCTCGCATGTTCTCGGCCCTGACCTGATGGCGAGCCGTGCTGCGACCCGGCAGAGCCGCTGCGAGACCCGTCGCCCCGGTGCCGAGGGCTCCAACCGTGGCGCCGAGAACAGCGGCGAGTCCTGAGTCCATCGCGCCACTGTGACGGATCGGCGACGGCCGCACGAGATGATGATCAGCCATCTGTCGACGATGTTCCGCAGGCCGGGCCTTCAGCCGTCGCGCACCGAGGGATCCTCGCAGGCGACATCGTTTGGGCACTACCGGCGGGCATCGCTGTCGACGGTGTGTCGAGCGGTACAGCGGCCCGGCTCAGTCCACGTGTTCGTGATGCCATCGAAGCGACGGTCGATGACCTGGCGCCAACCAAGCGTGCCCTACGTGTGGGTGACCCGATTCGCGAGCGACCACGGGCTGCTGATGGAACATCAGCCACAGACTGTCAGCCCCCACCGGGCAGGTGTGTGCGAAACCTCCTGCGGAGGCCACATCCACCACAACGGGCATTGGCCACGCCTCGCTGCCTTCGACAGGAGCTTGACTCGACCCGCGGTTACGGCTGGCTCTGGCTGAGGTCCCCGAGGACCGGAGCGCTTGCGCGAGGACCGCAGGGCCACCCGTACGGCGAGTCGCTTCACGCGTCACTTTTATTGATCCGAAACGCTTTGGGTTCAGGCTCGTTGACGGTGTGTGAGTGATCTGGTGGGGGATGCGCGGGCCTGGTCGCCGGACGCGCAGGAGCCCGTGCGGTTGCTGGCAGTGTCCGCGCTGGTGGAGGGCCGGGACCGGGTAGAGGTCGCCGCCCTGTTCAAGGTGTCGGTCAGGGCCGTGGACAACTGGTGGGCGAAGTGGCGGGCCGGCGGGCGGGGCGCACTGCTCTCCCGCGCGCGGGGTCGTCGCGTGGGTGAGCATCAGGTCCTGTCGGAGGCCGAGCAGGCCGCCGTGCGGCAGGCTGTCCTCGATCGCATCCCCTCCGACCTGGGGCTTTCGGGTCAACTGTGGACACGGGGGCAAATAGGCGAGCTGATCTTCAAGCTGTACCGGGTCCGCTTCACCGAGCCCGGGGTGGGCAAGTACCTCAAGCGTTGGGGGCTGACCTTCCAGCGTCCGGACAAGCGGGCGGTCGAGCAGGATCCGGAAGCGGTCCGCCTCTGGCACGAGGAGACCTGGCCGGCGATCCGGGCCAGGGCGAAGGCGGAGAACGCCGAGGTTCTCTTCGGCGACCAGGTCGGGATCCGCTCGGACCAGGTCACCGGCCGCACCTGGGGTGAGCAGGGGCGGACGCCGGTCGTCCGCCGCACCGGGAACCGGTTCTCCGTGAACGCAATGTCCGCGATCAGCACCCGCGGCCGGATGCACTTCATGGTCTTCACCGAGTCGTTCGACGCGAAGGTCATGTGCCGCTTCCTCGCCCGGCTCGCCGGGCACTTCGACCGGAAGATCCACCTGATCGTCGACCGGCATTCGGCCCATCGCTCGAAGACCGTCCGGACCTGGCTCGCCGACCACAAGGACCAGATCGAGCTGCACTTCCTGCCTTCGTACTCACCCGAGCTGAACCCCGACGAGCTGGTCAACGCCGACCTCAAACGCAGCCTGCCCCACACCCACCGGGCCAGGAACCAGACCGAACTCGCCGCCGAAACCCGCAGGTTCTTCCATAGACGCCAGCGTCAACCACACATCGTCCGCGGCTACTTCGGCGGCCCGCACGTCCGCTACGTCCTGGACGAGAACCCTTTGAGTTTCTGATCAATATGACTTCGTGCGGCCTGCTGAGGCTTGCTGAGTGTCCGCGCCGGAGCTGGCATCTTGCCGCTGGGTCTCCTGGGGGCCGTGCCAGTCCAGGCACATCACGGTGGCATCGTCTTCGAGCCGGCCGCCAGCGGCGTCCAAGACCGCGGACGTCAGCGTCAGTGCGGTCTCCCGCGGATGCAGGTCCCGGGTGCGCTCCACCAGGGCGAGCAGGTCGACATTCTCCCCATGACGTTCGAGCATGCCGTCGGTCAACATGAGCAGACGGTCGCCGGGGCGCAGATCAATGTCCTGAACGCGGTAGGGGTGGGGGGCGGGCAGGGACAGGCCGAAGGGATGGTCTACCTCGCAGGTGATCACCTCCGGAGCCCCCTCGCGCATGCGCAGCGGCCAGGGGTGGCCGGCGTTGACGAGCTGGGCCTGGCCGGTGTGGAGGTTGATGCGCAGTAGCTGCCCGGTGGCGTGGCCGTGGGCGTGGTCGGCCAGGGCCTGGTCGGCCCGGTGGGCTTGCTCGGCCAGGTCGGCTCCTGCGCGGCGGGCGCTGCGCAGGGCGCTCACCAGGACCGTGGCGGCCAGGGCGGCGTCGGTGTTGTGGCCCATGGAGTCGGTCACCGACAGGTGCAGGGTGTCGCGGTCCAGGGCGTAGTCGAAGGTGTCGCCGCTGAGGTCTTCGGAGGGTTCCAGGCTCCCGCACAGTGTGAACTGTGCTGCCTCGCACGACAGTGACATGGGCAGCAGCTGGTACTGGATTTCTGCGGCCAGGGTGGAAGGCCTGGGGCGTTTGCCCCAGGCGTAGAGATCGGTGAACCGCCCGTTGGCGATCACGATGTAGGCCAGGATGTGGGCGGCTTCCCTGATCGCATTGAGGAAGTCCTCGCCGGGGTCGGCCGGCAGGAGCAATTCCAGCAGCCCGATGGCATCCCCGCGGTTGGTGACCGGCGCGATCACCCGCTGTTCCTGACCGGTCGCCTCCTGATACAGCCGCTGGGTACGGATCACCTGCTCGTAGACGCTGCCGGACAGGGGGAACCGCTCCGCTTCCCGCCCCAGGGTGCCGGCGACGGGCAGCCGCGCCACCGCCTTCCCCGTCAGGTCCACGATGAGGAAAGAGACCTTCGTAGCTTTAAAACGCCGCCGCAGGTCCTCCGCGACCACATCGACGGCCTCCACCGGCGCCGCCATCTCCGCAGCCGCCAGCAACCGGGCAAGTCCGCTGTGCTCAGCACCCACGACCACGCTCCCTACCAGCGCCCCTCATATCAGCTTGGGAACCGCCACGGGGAGCGTCAATCTGTGACCAGTCACAGTAAAGACCGCCCCGGCCTCGTCCAGGCGCGATCAACACCCCGAAGCGCAACAAGACGCCCTGAAAGCCGCAGGGTGCGAACAGATCTTCACCGACAAGGCGTCCGGCAAGCTCGCCCGCCGGCCCGATCTCGACAAGGCCTTCCTCGTCGCGTGCGAGGGCGACCAACCCGAACTCGGCCTGCGGCAGCCAAGGCCGATCCGGAGACCGCCGCAGTCCCGGCCTGACCGAACTCCTCCTGAGCAAACAGAGAATTGGGGGGCGACACGGATTTCCCGTGTCGCCCCCGGATTCTCTGTTACCAGGCTCTTCTACGCCCCCGCAGAGCGGGAACAGTCCAGGGAGAAAAGGCGACATGAACTGTCGCCTTTAACGTGCACGGTGGTGCCATGAACAAGAACAGGACCACCCAGTACACCGGCCAGGCCGGCCCGCTCACCGGCCGGATCGCGCTCGTCTCCGGGGCCACCCGCGGTGCCGGACGCGCCCTCGCCGTCGAACTCGGCCGCGCCGGCGCCACCGTCTACGTCACCGGCCGCACCACCCGCGAGCACACCAGCGAGGTCGGCCGGACCACGGAAACCATCGAGGAGACCGCGGAACTGGTCACAGCGGCCGGCGGCACCGGCATCGCCGTCCCCACCGATCACCTGGACGAGGCCCGGGTACGCGCCCTCGTCGAACGGATCGACCACGAACAGGGACGGCTCGACATCCTGGTCAACGACCTCTGGGGCGGCGAGCACCTGCTCGTCGGCTCCGTCTTCGGCAAGAAGAGCTGGGAGACACCGCTCGCCGACGGGCTGCGCATCCTGGAGCTCGGGGTGCGCTCGCACGTGATCACCGCGGCACTCGCCCTCCCTCTCCTGGTCCGCTCCAACGCGCCCCTGCACGTGGAGGTCACCGACGGCACCGCGGTCTCCAACCGCAGGTACCGCGAGAACCTCTACTACGACCTCGCGAAGAACGCCCCGATCCGGATCGCCTTCGGGCTGGGAGAGGAACTGGCGGAGTACGGGGGCACGGCGGTCGCCGTCACACCGGGCTTCCTGCGCTCGGAACAGATGCTCGCCCACTTCGGCGTGAGCGAGGACAACTGGCGCGACGCCATCGCCCAGGAACCGGGCTTCGCGATCGCCGAATCACCGCACTACCTCGCCCGCGCGGTAGCCGGGCTCGCCGCCGACCCGGACCGGGCCGCCCGCTGGAACGGGAAGTCCGCCTCCAGCGCGGAGCTCGCCAGGACCTACAACGTACGGGACATCGACGGCAGCCAGCCGGACGCCTGGGCGTACTTCGAGGACACCAGGTACGGCGGGAAGAACAGCCCTGCGGACGACTACCGCTGATCCACCGGCCCCGCGACGTAGAAGACAGCGGGGCTCCGCGCGTGCTCCCGGGGGCGGGTGCTGACCTGGTCAGGCCAGCGCACCTGAGCGCCCTTGCCCAGCCTTGTCAGACTGGGCAAAGGCAAAGCCGGATGCCATGTCAGCTTGGCAGAAGACATAGGGGCACCCTCAAGGCCCTGCTGGTCGTTGGCTGGTGCGGAACATCCTTCGCACCATCAGCCGGTCCATGCGGGACATGGCCGTACCAACCATCGGCGCCGGGGCTTCTACGGGGCGGTGCGGCGGTGGCGTTCTTGTCGGCCGTGCCGGGGTAATGAGCTGGGCCGGCCTGCCGTGTTCGCGCCCGGCACGCTTCTTCCGCGCTCCGCTGGCGGAGTGAACGCGCAGAAGATCGCCCGCTTCCGGCCAGGGCGGCCGGGGAGTCTGGTGCCGTGATCAAAACCGTGAAGCGTGTCGCGGCCTTCGCCGCCCTGGCCCTCATGCCGCTCGCCGTTCCCGCCACCACCGCCTCCGCCTCCTCTCCGGCCGGCGGGGTGCGGGCGGCGATCGACTGCCCGTCCGGCTACGTCTGCATCTACCCCGAGATCAACTTCGGCGGCCAGCCCTGGGTCCGCCGAGCCGTCGACGGCGGCGTCAAAGACCTGCCCTCCGCGATCCGGGACCGGGGCAGCTCCATCCGGAATAATTCCGACCGAACAGCCCGGGTCTACGAGAAGCGGAACTACTCCGGCCGCTGGGTGTGCGTGACCCGCAGCGGCGGCTCCATCCACGACCTGCGCGGCTACAACCTCAACGACCAGACCCGATCCCTGAAGATCAACCGCAACGACTGCGGCTGACCCGGCCACGAACCGGTGGCCCACCCCATTCCTCCGAGGTGGGCCACCACCGTGGGCCTGAGCAGTTGAGCCCGGGATGCCACGGTACGCACACATGCCGGTCACGTACGAAGTGCGTTCGATGAGGGCCGAGTGCCCGGGCCCGGCCGGCTGGGCAACGAGGGTAAGGCTTGGCGGGGGCGACTGCGTCGTCCACGATGGCCGCGGGGATCCTGGTGGGCGAGGCGTCCTTCTGGTCGTGCATGAGGCGGTCGTGCGGGTGCGGCTACAGTCGCGAAGGGGCCCGGAGCCACTGTCATTGGCTCCGGGCCCCGCAGGTGCACGGTGCGGGTCAGTCGGCCTCGGCCGGCGGAGCGAGAAGCACGAAGAACGCCTTGCGGTCCTCCTCGCTCAGCTTGCCGTCCAGGGCGACGGCCTGGCGCAGGGTCCGGAGCGTCTTGTGTGCCGGGATCTGCCACCGGGTGTGGGCCTCGCGCGGGTGCTGTCACGTTGTTGGGTTGCAGGTGCCTGACGGTGCGTCGTGGCCTGGTGGGGCCCGCGGTCCGGGCCTGTGGTCAGGCCCGTGGTGGGCCGGCCGGTAGCGCCGGTGATCTGGTCCCAGATTGCGAAGCGGACGGTCATCTCGGCTCGGTGGTCGAAGGCGGTCATCAGGTGGCGGTGAAGGCGGAAGCGGGGTGAGATGCCGCTGAACGCGGACAGGAACCGCTGGGCCCCGCCGACGGAACGGAATCCCTTCATGGCACGTTCGCGCTGCCGGATGGGCTGATGACTGTTCTCGGCCCGGTTGTTCAGGCCCTTGTGGGAACGGCGTTCCACCGAGGGCATGACCTCGCGGTGCGCCGCGCCGTAGGAACGGAGCTCGTCGGTGACGACCACCCGCGGCACCGTACGGGTCTTCTTCATCAGGCAGCGGAAGAAGCGCCTGGCCGCGGCCTTGTCCCGGCGGCTCTGCAGGAGGATGTCGAGCACGTTGCCGTCCTGGTCGACGGCCCGCCACAGGTACTTCCGCCCGCCGTTGATCTTCACAAAGACCTCATCCAGGTGCCACTTGTCCCCGGGCCGTGGCCGACGGCGGCGCAGTCCGTCCGCGTAGGCCTGGCCGAACTTGGCGGACCAGCGGCGGACGGTCTCGCAGGAGACGATGACCCCGCCCTCGAGCACCAGCTCCTCGACCTCGCGGAAGGACAGCGGGAAGCGGAAGTACAGCCATACCGCGTGCGCGATCACCTCCACCGGGTACCGGTGGCCCTTGTACGACGGCGACGCGGACGACACGAACGAATCCCTCCCCCGCACGACCAACCAGAAGATCATCCCACCCGGCCAGTCAACGTGACAGCGCCTTGCGGGAGTATCCGCTTGCTGGCATCCGACGGTGAGGAGCCCGGTGATCACTCAAGGAGTAAAGGTCACGGCGCGGTGCGACGACTGCGGTGGCGTGCTGATACTCGACGTTGGCCAGTACATCGACCATAGGCAGTTGTGGTGGGGCACCGAAGGTGCATGCACTGCCTGCCCCACAACGGGTGGTGCGAGCAGGACTGTGCGACATCCCTTGAGTTGCCCTGAGCCCTGTTGAGTCCTTTCCCCTGTGGCCAGGGGGGTCGGGTAGGTGCGGCGCATTGCTGCACCGCACCCCCCCTCAGAACCGTGCGTGCCCGTTATCCGAGCACACGGCTCAAGCAGGCCCCGGAGGGCTGCTGACAGGTTGCAGTGCTGTCCGACTGCCGGTGCTGGCACCGCGCCAGCGGTGGCAGTGGGTGTGGATCAGACGGAGGTAGGCGGCGCTGTCCGGTGTGCTGCGGCCCGGGTCGGCGGTGATCGCGTTCTTGCGGACCGCCTGTCGGGTCACCTTGAGCCACTGCTCCCATTCCGATGGGCTCTGCGGCTCGCGGTCGGCGTGCAGGAGGAACCCGTCGCAGAGCGGACAGCGGCCGTGCTGCTTCTGCAGCAGTCGCAGCCCGGTCGCACTCAGCGGGGGTTTCCGCTTGCTCCGTCGTGCAGCCCAGTACTCGCTCAGGGCCGGGTCGTCCACCGACGCCCGGCCCGGAACCATCTGGTGCCGGACAATCTTGGTCCAGGCGAACTTGGTGAGATAGGCCCCGGTCTCCCGGTCCCCGAACACCCACCGGTCCTGTCTGGACCGGTTGAACCGTCCGAAATATCGGGACGCCACCCAGTGCTTCGACTTCTTCGGGTGGCTGTGCTTAGCCCACTTGTAGGTGAGCTTCCACATGTGGAAGTCCAAGGAGGCGAACGCCTCGCTGGACACCACACCCCGGTAGTAGGCGGCCCAGCCCCGGATGATCGGGTTGAGTTTGGCAATCACCGCTGCGGCGTTGACCCCTCGCAGGTTCACCACCTCGGCGGAGAGCCGGTCCCGAATCCGTTGCAGGGCAGCCCTGCTCGGCTTGATCAGCAGCGTGCCGCGATAGCGGCGGACGTTGAACCCCAGGAAGTCGTAGCCGTCATCGAGGTGCGCTATGCGTGTCTTGTCCTCGTTGAAGACCAGGCCCCCGGGCGCCAGCCACGCGGCGAGCCGAGCCTTGACCTGTTCGGCCTCGTCACGGCTGTGACAGAGAGCCACAAGATCGTCGGCGTACCTGATCAAAATCGGCGAGCCCGCCTCGGTCTCCCCGGCATGAGCACCGGTCTGCCGATAGCGGACTCCAGCCGCCCCCTCCAACCCGTGAAGGGCCACGTTCATCAAGAGGGGAGAAACGATCCCGCCTTGCGGGGTCCCCTCCACCGTCGAAGCGAATCTCCCTTGATCGACCACCCCGGCCCCCAGCCACTGCTCGATCAGACCCCGGGCGGGGAACTGTCCGAGCAGGGCCAGAAGCCGATCATGATTGATTCGGTCGAATGCCGCCGTCAGGTCGGCGTCCAGCACCCACTGCCGCTTGGGGTCCTTGCCCTTCGCGGCCTGGAAGATGGCCTGGATCGCATCGTGACAGCCACGGCCGGGCCGAAATCCATAGGATCGCGGCTCGAACCGTGCCTCCCACTCGGGCTCGAGTGCACTGAGAACCAGGGCCTGAAGACACCGGTCCAAGATCACGGGAATCCCGAGCGGCCTCTGACGCCCGTTCGCCTTCGGAATGAACACCCGCTTGACGGGGCGGGGCTTCCACGGAGCGGCCTTGTGCTGCAACCAGTCGGCCAACTCGGCCTTCCCCCGGGGCAGCAGTACGACCATCCCGTCGATGCCCGCCGTCTTGCGGCCAGCATTGACCTCCGTGACCCGCCGCATGCTCATGAGCGTGTTGGAGCGGGAACGGAGCATCAACTTCTGCAGATTGCGAACCCGTTTGAGGTCCCCTGCCTGCGATGCCGTGAAGATCCTCTGCCTCAGCCGCCGTACTTCCCCCTCCGTCGCCTGCCAGTCGATCGACTGCCAGTCGGTGGGGTCGTCCTCCGGTCCGTTCACCGCAGCCCGGTGATCCACGGCGGAGTCCGCCGTGGCTATCGGTGTCGCCATGGTGTCCAACTTGTCCTTCGGTTCGGGCGTTGATACTCATCGGGTCCTCACAGGCCCACCTGATCCACGTCAGCACCCTTTCGGGTCCGGGCAGTGCCCGTATCCGGCCAGTTGTGCGGGACGGCCAGCGGAGGCGCTGGCCACCAGTCCCGGTTTCCTGTCGCCTTTCGGCTGCCGGCCTTGGCTTTTTGGATCATCCTTTGCCCGCTGGGGAGTTGGGCCTTCCTTACGGTCGGCTTACCGGAGAAGATCCCTCCGGACCCCATCGGGGTTACCACGTTCCACGCGAGCGAGATACGACCGGGGTGGGTGCCCCCTTTACTCCGGGACGGCGATGCTCTCCCGGCTGGCAAAGAATCCCCAACCGGCGCCTGCCGCTTCTCAACGGCCAGTCCTGCACCCCGCTGGAACATCCCACCTGCGGAGCCAAAGATCACGAAGCATCATCAGGGGTTCAGTCGCCTTCACCCGTCCGGTCTTCCCCTTGCCTGTGGTCTGCGGATGGAACGCGGACCCTTGGGCTTCTCCCCCGAGCTCCGCACCGAGCCGTTACCGGCAACGCACGTCGGGGTGGGGACTGGCCTTGAGCACTGGCCAGGAATTACGCTACCGACGTCAGTCGTCGGGCCTCTGACCAGCGCATTCACTCATCTCGTGCAGCATCGTGTCGCACCTCCTTCTTCTTCGTGTCCACGCTGATCACCGGGTCCCCGGCGTCCAGGAACCGGCTCACCACGGTGTTGAGGTGGCGGAACTGGGCGTCGCGGTCAGGGTGGGTACTGCCCGCCAGGACTCTGGCGTTGCCGCGCAGGCTGAACCCGGCCTCCTTCAGCAGCGCGGCGATCGTGTCCCGTCCCGCCGCGTGTCCCCGGGCGGCCAGCTCGCCGGCCAGGTTGCGCAGCGATTTCGTGGTCCACGTCAGCGGTCCTATCGGATCGCCCTGCGTGCTGTCCTCGACCAGGGCCAGCAGCGCGGCGCGCAGCCCCGGGTCCTTCTTCGCCGCGGCCGGGCGGCCCCCGCCGGGGCGGCGTACCCGGCCGTCCGGCTCGGCGTCCTCCTCCAGGTCGGCCAGTCCCCGGCTGACACAGCCCTTCGAGACCCCGGCCGCCGCGGCGACCGCGGCGATCCCGCCGTGTCCGAGCTGCCGAGCCTCCGCGCCGTACAGCAACCGGCACTGTCGCTCGTTCAGATGCGGAACCACCGCTTCGAACTTCGCCCGCAACGGACCGATCAACTCATCAAAACGTCCCATACCACATCAACGAGCCCAAGTCCCGGAAGCAACCCGTAGATTCCCGACGAGCCCGCGGAGCACGCCGGCGTGAATGAGGAAGCCATCAAGGTCCTCGTCCGCGAATACGGCATGAAGCGCGACGGCAAAGCCACCCGCTGGCGCCAGATCGATCTCGACTGGCTCCGCGACCAACGCGCCGCTGGACGCACCTGCCGCGAACTCGCAGCGGAGACCGGCTTCTCACTCGGAATGATCAGCTACCTGGGTCGGCGGCACGACCTGCCCGGTTGCCGGCGAAGGGCCGGTGGGGAGACCGCGCTCACCCAGCGGTAAGCCGGGGAGGCACGACCACTTGGTACGTGAAGTCGTTCCACTCCCTCCAGCATGCGCGGCTCGTCGGGGCAGAGGTGGCCGGCACCGCCGTGCACGGGCCGGTGACGGCGGTAGATGTCCATCGGCGGGCGGCCTCGCTCCTTGTACGCGGCGAGCGGGTCGGCGGCGTCGACGCGCCGCTCCACTTGAGTGGCAGCGCCACCTATGCGGGGTCAGGGGCATGGCTCGGGTCGAGATACAGGGTGTCTGCGAAGGTATGAAGCGGCTCATGCAGCCGCGACGCATTCACATACGGGTAGTGGCTACCGGGGTACACCGAGAAGCTGCCGTCCTCCTGCTTCTTGATGTCATGCTTGGTCAACCAAGCCTGCGTAGGTTCGCTGCCCGCACGGAACCAGACCCGGACATCACTGCTAAAGGCCACTCCACGCTCCGCGAACGGTCCGCCCAGGGCGATTTGCTCGACCGCAGTCCAACGGATGACGAATGTCTGCTCCCTCTTCGGGTGGCAGCGGCAGACCACCGAGAACCCATCGTTATCGACGGTCACCATGTCGGATTTCGCGTGGAGTCCCTGCAGCACTCCTGTCAGCAATCCGATGACTGCCGCGATGCTGAACGCAATCACCCCAGCCAGAAGGCGGTTGCCTGTCGGGTCATCGAGCTTGAGAACGAACGAGCCGATCTCGATGATCGGCCCGCTGCCGGTGGTGAATCCGGCGAGGACGCCGAAAAGCAGCCCCATGCCCATACCCTGCCAGGTACGGCGCCCCGCAAGCTGGGTCACGACCTGCCCTCTCGTGAACGAGACCGTCACCGGTTGTTGTGTTCCGTTCAGAGGGAGCGTGCGCGCGGGGGGCGGTTGCACGGCCGTGGTCTGTCGGTCCGGTGCCTTGCGGTGCTGAGGGTGCTGTGGGTGACTCAGAGCGTCAGGGATACGGGTCGCGGCGACGTCGTGCGCGGCCCGCATGGCGGTAGCGAGCCGGACGAGGAGCGCAGCGCGGGACTCCATCGGTGCGGGGATACGGGTGTGGTCGAGTCGTCGTAGCGCCCGAGCGAGGCTGGCCGCGTTCGGGTACCGCTTGTCGGGGTCTTTGTGCAGCAAGGTGAGCACGAGGTCGTCCCAGGCAGGTGGGATGCCCGTGGAGACCGAGCTGGGGCTGGGCGGGGCCTGGGTGAGGTGCGCCGACAGGTAGCCCACGGTGTCAGGTGCCTGGAACGGCAGTTGGCCTGTGATCAACTCAAAGAGGAGGCAGCCGAGCGCGTACAGGTCACTGCGCGGTTCCGGGAAGCCACGTGCTTGTTCGGGGGCCATGTATGGGGGTGTGCCCACGATGAAGCCGGTCTGGGTCAAGCGGTCCGTGGTTGCGTAGGGGTCAGCTGCCCGCGCGATGCCGAAGTCGAGGACCTTCACGGCACCGGAAGGGGTGATGAGGATGTTGGACGGCTTGATGTCCCGGTGCATGATTCCGGCGTGGTGCGCGTCGGCCAGCGCGTCGCATATCTGCGCGCCCCAGTAAGCCGCGTCCGGCAAAGTGACGGCGCCTCGGCGTGGCAATGCGTCCAGTCCCTCGCCGCGGACCAGCTCCATCACCAGGAACGGGGCCGTGTTGTTCCCGGTGCCGGTCTCGCCGAGGTCGTGGACGGTCACGATGCTGGGGTGCTGCAGGCGGGCGGTGATACGTGCCTCGCGCAGGAACCTGGCGCGTGCCTCGGTGCCATGGCTTCCGCCGCCGGCGAGTAGCGAGATCACCTTGACTGCGACGCGTCGGCCCAGCGACTCGTCCTCTGCCTCCCAGACTTGCCCCATGCCACCCTCACCGAGCTGCCGCACCAACCGGTATCGGCCTCCCAAGAGCTGGTCTCGCACTGCCCGCCTCCCCCGTTTCGTCGATTCCGCCTCCCATCGGGCGAACCGGCGCCTCACGATCATGCCGCGACCGCGACCGCGGCACACCCGGCACGCAGAAATCTGTCAAACGGCAGAGGCGTTCGCCAAGACCGCCACCCGAGTGGCTCCTCCTCCAACAAAGCGCGGTCCTGGATGCCCAGATGACGACCGTGGGCGAGGTGGTGCACCTGGTCGACGTGGTCACCGGCTCCGCCGCCACCCTCACCCCGGCCGACGGCGCATGGGAGGTACACGAGGGCGGGCCGGTGCGGATGTGGAGGCGCCTCGGGGATGTCCTGGATGCCTACGAGGCGGCCGGCGCCCCGGGCGCCCAGAGACGTTCACCCTGCACGTGTACGACGGCGGGCAGCACCTGCGGCATCCGCAGATGACCGGCCTGCCGCTGCCCAGGCCCTGACATGGGCCGTACGTGCCAGGCGCCCGGGCGGGGAGAGCGACGGCCCCCGCCCGGGCGCCTGGCACGTTCACCGCACCCACTCGTACTCGTCGTCATCCCATCCGGCGTTCCGCTCATTGCCATCGAGCAGGTCGTTCACCTCGTCCTCGGTGAGCTCACGCGTCTCGTCCATGACCCTCATGATGCCGACCCCGGCCCGCCCGCTTCAGGCGGCCGTGCCGAAACATGCCGCAGCCAGGCCCTGCTCGCGCAGCGGCTTTCGGGCTTACGTCGGTGCCCTATTACGGAAGGGAGCAACCGCGGAGCATGGCCATTTATCATAGACCGCATGGCCCCGTTTCAAGGGAGATTGATGGTCTGGCCTATCTCGGCTATTCTAGACCCGTCGACCCCGTTAAGGTATGGTCTTAGGGAGGTGCGGTGATCCAGATCACGCTCGGCAGACGCCGGTCGATTGACCCGCGTGAAGACGCCTTCGGGCGATCACAGATCGGATGGACCGAAGGGCTCTCTGGCCAGCAGCTCCGCGACGTCGCCCGGGGGACTTGGGTGATGCCCGGCGAGCGCGTCGAACGAGAGCGGTTCGCCGTCATCAGCGGAGGCGGCATCATCAGGCAGGCCATGGAGATCGACCGAGTCATCGACACTCCCGACGGTCGGCGGGCCTTCGAAGGACGCATTCTCGGTCCCGGACACCTGGTCCACGACCACTACGTCGGCCAGCCGGCCCCCAAGGGGAACCAGCAGAACCCCATCACCTTCTTCAAGTCCCCACTGGACAACCGGAAGTGCAACTGTGGTTGCGGCAAGCCGATCGAACGCGGCGACTTCCTCCCTGGACACGACCAGCGAGCCATTCACGAGCGCATCGCCCGCGTCGGCACCGTGATGGACTTCATCGCCTGGTTCGACCAGACCTGGAAGGCCGACGAGGACCAGCAGGGCGATGCGGCATGAAGAAATGCCACCGAACTGAGACGGAACCCGCGGGACACCCGATGAGACAGCAGCACGAGCAGCAGATCACCGCGGTCCTGAATGACAACGATGGCGCGAACCTACATCTCGCTGTAGGTACTCAGAATCTGCGTCATGTTCTCGCGAGCGATGACCTCTGAATAGCACTTATGACGCGGTGCTGATATTTCCCGGCCCGGAACGATCACCCTTTCGAGTGATCGAAAATGCGCGTGAAAGTTCGCACCCCAGTGCCCGTGCAACTGTCCTGCGGTCAAGGTCAGTTACACGGGCACTGGGGTGGACGGTGGATGTAGAGGTGTGTGTTCGGCTTGCCGAGGATGAGGCGTCCGAGGGCCTTGCCTGGGAGTCGGTGCCGTTGGAGATGCTGTACGCGGCTGAGCCGTGGCGGACGTTCCGCTGGTACATGGGGCAGAGGCACTATTCGGGTTCGTACTGGTCGAGTACGCAGTCGGATCACGTGATCTACGAGTCGCGGCTGGAGCTGGCACGGCTGCTCTACGCCGACTTCGACCGGAACGTGACAGCGATCGTGGCCCAGCCCTTCTTGCTGCGGACCGAGGTGGGCGGCGTGCTGCGCCGGCACATCCCGGACTACCTGCTGGCCACCGCGGCAGGTCCGTTGGTCGTGGTCGTCAAGCCGCGGCACCGGGCGGCCAAGCCGGAGCACGCGTTCGCCTTCGCCTGGACCCGCGAGGCGGTCGAGTCTCGCGGCTGGCGCTACGAGGTGTGGAGCGAACCGCCGGACGCCGAGCTGGCCAACGTCAGGTTCCTCGCGGGCTACCGCCGCGACTGGCTGTTCGAGCCGGACCTGACCGAGGAGATATACGACCAGGTGGTGGAGGAGGAGTCGCCGCCTGAGCAGCTGTTTGACCCGGTCATCCTCGACGAAGTACGCGACCGGGTCAGGGACACGCTGGGAGAGGCGTTCGCCTGCCTGCCCGGTCGTCCGGCTCCGCTGGTGCGGGCCGGGGTCCTGCACCTGCTCTGGAAGCAGCAGTGGCTGACCGACCTGAGCGTTCCCCTGAGAGCCCGCAGCGTGCTGAGGACGGCGTCGTGAGCCGGGCTGCGGTGCGCGTCGGAGTGGGGAGCCGCTTCTCCTACGACGGCGAGGTCGTCGAGGTGGTGGCGGTCCGCGCCGCCGAGCCCGGATCGTGTTTCTCCGACTCCGCCACCAAGCAGCTGGACGCTATCACCAGCGAAGCCGAACTGCACGCCTCCGACCGCGCCTGGTCGTCATCTCCGTCGACCCCGACGCCGACGAACTCCGGCCCCGGTGACAGCAGCGGGCCGCAGCTGCGTAGTTACGTCGACGATGTCGAACGCGGTCCGGCCCGTGTACTGGGTGACGGCCTTGAAGACCGTGGTCATCTGCGGTCCTGATCTGGCCCTTGTCGTGTGAGACACAGGGCTCATCAGTCCGTGTGCCTGTGGGATATCTGCCGGTCGTGAGATACGTGTTGACGGCCAGTCATGGGCATCATGAAGTTCCGTGCTGCATACGCCGAATCCCCTGTCGATGGGCGACGGCTGTGGATCGTCGTCGCCTTCACCAAGGTCTGACCCCCGACGTCCTGGATCAGGCCGACCGCGTACTGCTCACCCGATGTGCTGGTTCAGTCCAGATCGTTCCACGCCCACGACGGGGCGGCACTCCCATCAGGTTCACGTCCGAATCGGAAGTGTTCCTGGTTCCCCCCGAACTCAATGAATAGATCGAAGTGTCCTGCGGCAAGAAGCCGCTCTGCCAGTGCGGCGGCCTGTTTGTTCGCCCCGGCCTTCCGCAGCGCCTTCAGCAGCCGCGCGACAGCGTCCGGGTTGTCGAGGGAGGTGTGTGCGGCAGCTCGTTCTATCAGTGCGGCGGCCTGTTCGTCCGCGCCGGCCTTCCGCAGCGCCTTCAGCAGCCGCGCGACAGCGTCCGGGTTGTCGAGGGAGGTGTGTGCGGCAGCTCGTTCTGCCAGTGCGGTGACCTGTTCGTCCGCCCCGGCCTTCCGCAGCACCCCCAGCAGATCCGCGACGATGTACGGGTTGTCGAGGTCGATATGCACGACAGCCCGCTCTATCAGTGCGGTGACCTGTTCGTCCGCCCCGGCCTTCCGCAGCTCAACCAGCAGATCTGCGACGGTGTCCGGGTTGTCGAGGGAGGCGTGCGCGGCGGGGTCGCGGGCCAGCAGTGCGGTGACCTGTTCGTCCGCGCCGGCCTTCCGCAGCACCCCCAGCAGATCCGCGACGATGTACGGGTCGTCGAGGGAGGTGTGTGCGGCAGCTCGCTCTGCCAGTGCGGCGGCCTGTTTGTTCGCGCCGGCCTTCCGCAGCACCCCCAGCAGATCCGCGACGATGTACGGGTCGTCGAGGGAGGTGTGTGCGGCAGCTCGCTCTATCAGTGCGGCGGCCTGTTTGTTCGCGCCGGCCTTCCGCAGCACCCCCAGCAGATCCGCGACGATGTACGGGTCGTCGAGGGAGGTGTGTGCGGCAGCTCGCTCTGCCAGTGCGGCGGCCTGTTCGTCCGCGCCGGCCTTCCGCAGCACCCCCAGCAGATCCGCGACGATGTACGGGGTGTCGAGGTCGATATGCGCGGCAGCTCGCTCTGCCAGTGTGGCGGCCTGTTTGTTCGCCCCGGCCTTCCGCAGCGCCTTCAGTAGATCCGCGACAGCGTACGGGTTGTCGAGGGAGGCGTGCGCGGCAGCTCGCTCTATCAGTGCGGTGATCTGTCTGTTCGCCCCGGCCTTCCGCAGCACCCCCAGCAGCCGCACGACGTCGTACGGGTCGTCGAGGGAGGCGTGCGCGGCAGCTCGCTCTGCCAGTGCGGTGACCTGTTCGTCCGCGCCGGCCTTCCGCAGCACCCCCAGCAGATCCGCGACGGTGTCCGGGTCGTCGAGGTCGATATGCACGACAGCCCGCTCTGCCAGTGCGGTGACCTGTTCGTCCGCCCCGGCCTTCCGCAGCACCCCCAGCAGATCCGCGACGGTGTCCGGGTTGTCGAGGGAGGCGTGCGCGGCGGGGTCGCGGGCCAGCAGTGCGGTGACCTGTTCGTCCGCCCCGGCCTTCCGCAGCACCCCCAGCAGCCGCGCGACGTCGCCCGGGTTGTGGCGGTCGATATGCACGACAGCCCGCTCTGCCAGTGCGGTGACCTGTTCGTCCGCCCCTGTCTCCCGCAGCATCTCCAGCAACCGCGCGACGTCGTACGGGTTGTCGAGGGAGGCGTGCGCGGCGGGGTTGCGGGCCAGCAGTGCGGTGACCTGTTCGTCCGCCCCGCCCCCCCGCAGCACCCCCAGCAGATCCGCGACGGTGTACGGGTTGTCGAGGTCGATATGCACGACAGCCCGCTCTGCCAGTGTGGCGGCCTGTTTGTTCGCCCCGGCCTTCCGCAGCGCCTTCAGTAGATCCGCGACAGCGTACGGGTTGTCGAGGGAGGCGTGCGCGGCAGCTCGCTCTATCAGTGCGGTGATCTGTTTGTTCGCCCCGGCCTTCCGCAGCACCCCCAGCAGATCCGCGACAGCGTACGGGTTGTCGAGGGAGGCGTGCGCGGCGGGGTTGCGGGCCAGCAGTACGGCGGCCTGTTTGTTCGCCCCGGCCTTCCGCAGCACCCCCAGCAACCGCGCGACGTCGCCCGGGTCGTCGAGGTCGATATGCACGACAGCTCGCTTTGCCAGTGCGGTGACCTGTTCGTCCGCCCCGGCCTTCCGCAGCACCCCCAGCAGCCGCGCGATGTCGCCCGGGTCGTCGAGGTCGATATGCACGACAGCTCGCTTTGCCAGTGCGGTGACCTGTTTGTTCGCCCCGGCCTTCCTCAGCTCAACCAGCAGATCTGCGACGTCGTACGGGTTACCGAGGGAGGCGTGCGCGGCGGGGTCGCGGGCCAGCAGTGCGGTGACCTGTTCGTCCGCCCCGCCCCCCCGCAGCACCCCCAGCAGCCGCGCGGAGTCGTGCGGGTTGTCGAGAGAGGCGTGCGCGGCGGGGTTGCGGGCCAGCAGTACGGCGGCCTGTTTGTTCGCCCCGGCCTTCCCCAGCGCCTTCAGCAGCCGCGCGATGTCGCCCGGGTTGTCGAGGTCGATATGCACGACAGCTCGCTTTGCCAGTGCGGTGACCTGTTCGTCCGCCCCGGTCTCCCGCAGCATGTCCAGCAGCCCGGCGACGTCGTGCGGGTTGTCGAGGGAGGCGTGCGCGGCGGGGTCGCGGGCCAGCAGTGCGGTGACCTGTTCGTCCGCCCGGGCCTCCCGCAGCACCCCCAGCAGCCGCGCGATGTCGCTCGGGTTGTCGAGGGAGGCGTGCGGGACAGCCCATTGGGCGGGGCGGTGGTCGGTGGGGTGGAGGCTGTGAAGGTGTTGGACGAGGATTCTTGCCGTGTTCGTGTTGCCGTGGGTGGTGGCCTTTTTGTGGAGTTGGGCGGAGTCGCGGTACAGACCGCTGTTCCAGGCAGCCTGGCCGAGTTCGGCCAGGTCGGTGGGGTGCGCATGGTGAGCGGCCGCCTGCCAGAAATCGACCGGCGGAATGATTCCGGCGCGCTCGTGGCGGCCGTGTTGGTCGAGGTAGTCGGTGAGCATGTAGTGCGGCCCCTGCGGGGAATGGCCGGGCCGGCGGGTGCGCTGGTTGCGGGCGCCGCTGGGGTTGATGAGGGTGAGGATGCCGGGGATGCCGTTGCAGCGGGCGGCGGCGTAGTCGAGGGCCTGGACCAGCCAGTCGGCGCCGAGAGTGTGGTACTCGGTGTCGGTGAGGTAACCGGGGGCGGCGTCGGCGAGCCAGCCACGAGGGATATGAAGGCCGGCGCCCAGGCGGCGGGCGTCCATGGCGGCGTGGATGAGAGCCAGAGTGGCTCCCCTCGCCGCGTGGTAGCGCTCCATCAGATAGGGCACTCCGGCCAGGTACTGGGTGACCTGTGCATCGTCTGCGCGCTCGGCGGCTGCCTTCAGCCGGGGATCGGCACTGTTGGCGTCGAGTGCGGCCATATCCGCCGGGGTGAAAGCGGTCGGCACGTCAATCTTGTGCCCGCCCAGCAGACCCCGGGCAACGGCGTGCCGGTCAGGGTCGGTGCGGCGCGTCAGGGTGTCCCAGTGGTCGGGCCACAAGGTGCCCAGGACAAGCACCGGGGCCCGTAACGGATCGTGCAGCAACTCCCACAGCCCCGCCGCGACCTGTTCACCCAGCGGATCCGGGCCCAGGTAGTGCTGAGCCTCGTTGAGCCACACCACCGTATACGGGGCAACGTCCGGCAGCGCGGCCAGAACCGCCTCCGGAGCCGTAGGACTGAGCGGATGCCACAGCCGCCAGCCGTCCGGCAGCCCCCTCACCGCCTCCCACAGAGCACGGGTCTTGCCCGTGGACGATTCCCCGACCAGAACCGCGATTCCGCTGCGCCCGTCCCTCGCCACCGTCCCAAGGCGGGCGTCGTGCTCCCGCCGGATGTAGGCGGGCAGAACACTGGGCGAATCGTGAGCGTCATCGGTGTCCAATGCCGGATGGATCCCCAGGCCGCCGTCCAGGAGGAGCCGTTCAGCGCCCCGAAAGTCGCTGACCGGGCGCCCCACGCCCTGCGCCCTCCGCGCTCGCCTCCACAGATCACACACCCGCCCGGTCAGTTCCGGCGCATCCCAGACGGCCCGGCGGGCAAGAACCGTGGCGATGGCGGCCACATCGGCCTGGCTGGGCGGCATGGACGCTTTGGTGAGGATGCGGTGGACCGTGTCCCGGCTCGGCGCCCCGGCCAGACGGTCGTCGGCGGCGACGGCCCCGGCGATGTCATCCAGGCTGGGGGCACCAGCCGCCAGGTACACCTCGTACAGCAACTCCTTAAGCTCTCTCAGCGCCGGCGGCCACCCCACGGGCTCCCGCGTCAGCTGATTCAGCGGCCGCGGCCGCTTCGGGTTCTCCTTCGGGCCGGGCCGGCCATCCACGTTGTCGCCACTCATCGCACCATCGTCCCCGGTCCCGTACCCCGCCCTAGCGTGAACAGCATTAATGGCCAGACCTGTTGACGGCGTATCGCAACGTGGAGTCGATCTCTTGCGGGGTCTGAATGTGGACAGCAAGCCGGCCGGCTGCCCCGTTCACCCACCGCACTTCCTGTGGAGGACCTCATGTCCCGCACGCGTTTGACCCGTCCCGAACGCCTGGCCCTGGCCGGAGCAGCCCTGCGCGGTGCCGTCTCCGGCACCCTTCGCTCCCTCACCGCCTGGCTCCTGGGGCACCTCACCTGATCCCCGCACCCAGACCACCAGGACAGCGGGCCGAGCACGGAGCCACCCTCAAGGCCCGTGCGTCCGGCTCGGGCGGGTTCGGGTCCTGGTGCATGGACTTCACGTGCTTCAACGTATGGCCGTGCGACCGGCTGGACACTGCCTGTACCGAGGCGTCCACCCACACCGTCCAGGCCGGTACCGGCGACCGCTTCGTTGTCTGCGACGGCCACGCCCTGACTGTCCGTGCCCAGATCACCGACGGCCAGGTCCTGCCCGGCCTGCCCGCCTGAGCACCCGGAGCGAGCGCGCCGTGGACGGCATCTACGACGAAGGCCTGGACCACGGCAGAACTCGCGCCACGAGGACCTGGCCGACGGCCTCCGAGGCGGCTCAGCGAGGTCTTCGGATCACATGAGTGGTGACGTACGAGACCCCGGGCCCTGCCGGCGGGCCCGGGGTCTCGCAAGGTGGAGGAGAAGTCAGAGGATGTCCCCGTAGCTCTCCCGGTCGGAGGGCGGCCTGGGCGCCTTGCATTCGCTGAACATAGGCCATAGGACCCCACTTCAAGGGAGATTGATGGTCTGGTGTCTCTCCGCTACCTTAGACACATCGACCCCGTTAAGGGATGGTCTCAAGGAGGCGCGATGATCCAGGTCACGCTGGGCAGACGCAGGTTGAACGACCCGTGCGAAGACGCCTTCGCGCGGTCACAGATCGGATGGACCGAAGGACTCTCCGACCAGCAGCTTCACGACATCGCCCGGGGAACCTGGGTGATGCCCGGCGAACGCGTCGAACGAGAGCGGTTCGCCGTCGTCAGTGGAGACGTCATCATCAGGCAGGCCATGGAGATCGACCGGGTCGTCGACACCCCCGACGGCCGGCGGGCCTTCGAAGGACGCATCCTCGGTCCCGGGCATCCGGTGTACGACCAGTACGTGGGCAAACCCGCGCCGAACGGCGCTCAGCAGAACCCCATCACCTACTTCAAGTCCCCACTGGACAACCGAAAGTGCAACTGCGGCTGCGGCAAACAGATCGAACGCGGCGACTTCCTCCCCGGACACGACCAGCGGGCCATCCACGAGCGCATCGCCCGCGTTGGCACCGTGATGGACTTCATCACCTGGTTCGACCAAACCTGGAAGGCCGACGAGGACCAGCAGGACGATGCGGCATGAAGAAATGCCACCGAACTGAGACGGAAACCGCGGGACATTCAATGAGACACCAGCACAAGCAGCAGGTCACTGCGGTCTGCAATGACACTGGCGGAGCGAACCTACACAACGTGTAGGTACTCAGAATCCGCGTCATGTTCTCGCTAGCAATGACTTCTGAATAGCACTTATGACGTGATGCTGAGATACCTAGCTCGGAATGATCATCCCTTCGAGTGATCGAAAGTGGGTGTGATCGCTCGTACTCCAGTGCTCGTGTAACTGTCCTGCGATCAAGGTCAGTTACACGGGCACTGGGGGCGGAGGGTGGATGTAGAGGTATGTGTTCGGCTTGCTGAGGACGAGGTGTGCGAGGGCCACGCCTGGGAGTCGATGCCGTCGGAGATGCTGTACGCGGCTGAGCCGTGGCGAACGTTCCGCTGGTACATGGGGCAGAAGCACTACTCGGGTACGTACTGGTCGAGTACGCAGTCGTGTGCTGGCGAGTGCTCCCGGTTCCGCGTGGTTGGCGGTTGTGGCCTGAATCGGCCACGGCCGGTTGCGCCGAGGTGGTAAGACGGACACAGCCTGTGTTGGACGGCTGGGCTGGGCTGGGCGAGGTGAGGGGGGTGGGCTGAGATGTCCTCGGGTTTACGGGCGTTCGCCCGGCTGGTCACGGTGGCCGCGATTGTCACTGCCTACGTCGCGCTGCACTTGGCGATCACCGCGGGCATGGACCTGCGGGCCTGCGACCGCTTCCGCGGCGCCCCGGTGCGGGTTGCCGCGTTCACTGCCGCGCTGGACCGCTACGCCGATGGGACCGTGTCCGCACGCGCTGAGATCCGTGAGGGCGATGCGTGGTTCGAGGAGAACGCCCCGTCGGGAAGAAGCCGGACCGTGGTCTCCTCTGCCGCTCGCGATGCCGAGGAGGGCCGGGGCTCGCTCGCCCGCGAGCGTGTCGCCCGACTGGCGGCGGATGTTGAGCAGGATCAGGCGCGGCTCGACCGGGAACTCAGCTCTTCGACCGCCACCGCGCTGTACTGGGCGGCTCCGGCCGTGGTGCTACTCGTGCCAGCACTGTGGCTGCGTCGTCGCCGCCGATCGGGTGCTGCGGAGATCGTCGACCTGGTCAGCCAGTTCACCCCGCGTCAGCCGTGGTGGCGGCGGCCACTGTTCCTGGTGGCCAGCGGCATCGGATACGGGCTGTTCACGGCAGGCCTCATCGCAGCCGGCATGGGGCAACGGCAGGGCTACAAGATGCCACCGCTGGCGTTCGTGCTGTTGCTGGCCGGCGGCCTGGCCGCGCTGGGGGCCGGGGTTCTGATTCTGCGCTACACCCGCCCGCGATCGGCGCGCGGCGCGGCCCAGGCCTTGCTGGCCGACGGCCGTGACCCCGTGCTCTACTTGCGAAGCTTCGCCGACGACGACGCCGCAGCCCAGGTCGACGACTCGGGGGCGTACGTCAGTATCCACTCGCGGGAGGAGCAGCTCACGGCGGCGTTGGGCGCCGTCGGCCCCGTGATCACGGTGGGCAGACCGGGGGAGCCGCTGCCGCGGCTGGGGGCGGCACGGTTCTACTTGCCGCTCGACGACTGGCAGCCGACGGTGCTGCGGCTGATGGAGCTGTCCCAACTCATAGTGCTGCGCCTTGGATTGGGCGATGGGCTGTGGTGGGAGGTCCAGCAGGCTCGCACCACCCAGCCCGCGCAGAAGCTCGTCCTGCTGGCGCAAGGCGGGCTGCCGGGGGTGGCCGAACGGTTGGACGAGCACCTGCCGACCCCGTCCCGACTGAACGAGGTGGCCGGGGGCAGTCCCTGGGCCTCCGCCGTCATTGCCTTCGACCGCGTTTGGGCGCCCCAGGTGCACCCAGTGGGGCCCGTACCACGTGCCAAGATCCCACGGGGCTCGCTCGTGCGGCGCAGGGTCCGCGCCATGAAGGCCACCCTGGCGCCGATGACCGTGTACACACCCGCGCACCACCTGGCTCGCGCTATGACGGCCGCTCTGGCGTCCGTGGGGGTCCGTAAACGGACGATGGCTTGGAGGGCCACCCTCGCCGCGCAGGCATCGTTGATGAAAGGCCTCACTCTGGTCACGGCCCTGGCCCTGCTGTCCTGGCTCGTGTTCCGGGCGCTGCAACTATTCGGCCCCTGGTAGCGCCACTCCCGCATGATGTCTCGCGAAACCGGGGACACCACAGGGCAGCGCCCACTAACATCCCGACCCCAAGGTAGTGCGTAGAAGCATTGCGAAGCGGGTCGAACGGTCTCTCGGGGGGGATCATGGACGGTTCACAGCAGAGCATTCCTGCGGGTGCGAGCCCGGCCGGTGCGGAACAGCGCAGGACGGTGACCGGCGCGGCCAACGTTGCGACGGTACTGATCTCGTTAGCCCTCGTACGTGAGGTATTGGTCTCGGTGGGTAACTGGCGCCTGTACGTCGTCGTTCACGACTACCTGGCCGGGAGGGCGACGACTGCAGACCTTGAGGCCGTCGATTCCGGTGCCCTCGCGACGGTGGGCGGGATGTGGCCGTGGTTGCTGGTATCGGCCGCGGCCGGCGTGGCGTTCGTCGTCTGGCTTTGGCGGGTCCGGATCAACGCCGAGGTGATGAGCGGTGCCACCGCGCACCGTCGGTCTCGGGGCTGGGTGGTGGGCAGCTGGTTTGCCCCAGTGGTCAACATGTGGATCCCGTACCAGGTCGTGTCGGACGTCTGGCGGGCCAGCGCACGCCAGCGGGCCGTGCCCGTCACCCTGGTGACCACATGGTGGGCGCTGTTCGTGGCCGCCAACATCGTCGTAAGGCCGATACAGTGGCGCATGGCCTTCGCGGAGGCCGACAGCGAGCAGGACCTGCTGTCCAACGCGAATGTGTCCACCCTGCTCACAGTGCTCTACCTGGCGGCCGGAATGCTGATCATCCTCATTGTCAGGCGAATCACCGCATGGCAGACCCACGGACATGCCAAGAATACGGCGTGAGGAATGGGGCGCTGAACGCACCAACGCACCGTCGTCGTCGCTCGTCGGTGCGCATGGCCCTGGACTCGCGTGTGGCCTGCTCCCGATAGTTCAGTACCCCGTCACCGAGGTCTGGCCGGGCCTGCTCGGGCCCCGTTCAGCTGACCAGTGCGGCGAACTCAGTGACACACGCCGCCGTGAAGATGGCAGGCACCCACTGCCCGATGTGAGTGAGCGGCAGGTAACGCCGCCAGTCGCAGCCATCGCTCAGCGCCCCCCACTGCGCGCGCGGGAGTAGGCGAAGGCTGGCAGCCACTCCTCAAATGCCCCGATCACAGCGGACTTCGCGGAATTCAGCAGGCGGTACGAGCGCACGATGACGAGCCGCGCGCGGGGCACTGGGTGAGGGATCACCGGCCTCGCGGTCAGCACCCACACCGACGCCCGCCAGCCTGCCCGCCTACGGCCGCGACAGATTTGGCGAGGTTAACGACTACGGAGAGAGGCCTCCATGGCCGGAATCAGTGACTCGTTGTGGAACGAAGACATCGACACGAACGGTTACCGTGACCCTGCTGCGACGTATCGCACCGCGGTCTTTGAGCAGTACAAGCTGTGCGTGGAAATGGCCGACCGGGTGAGCGCCCGGCGCAATCTCGCCAACACTTTCTTCCTGACTCTCCACAGCGGTCTGCTCGTCTTCCTCGGCGCCTGGCTGTCGCAGGAACACCACCGCCGGGTTCCGGTCGTACTGGTCGTCGCGGCACTGCTGGTCCTCCTGGGCATGTGTGCCACATGGTGGTTCACCATTCGTTCCTACCAGCAGTTGAACAAAGGCAAGTTCGAGGTGATCGGAGCGTTCGAAGAGCGTTTGCCGGCCCGCGCCTTCGTGGCCGCTGAATGGCATGCCCTCAGCGAGGGTCGGGACTGGCGCGTCTATGTCCCGCTCAACCGTGTCGAGCGCTGGATCCCTCTCCTCTTCGCCTTGGCCTACGCCCTGGGATTCGCCGCCGTCGTGCTGTGACGGCCGCGGATACTCCCCAGCCCGCTCATCACGCCACCGGAACGGGATAGAGTGAGGGGCAGATCACCTTGGCCAGAAGAGGGTTGTCACGTGGTCACCATCGCCGTCACCGGACACATTGACCTGGCCGACGAGGCAGTCGGTCCCATCCGCGCAGGCCTCCGTGACCTACTGGCTGAACTGCGTGACGACGCACTGGTGGGGCGCTCGTGCTTGGCCCGCGGAGCCGACACTCTCTTCGCCGAGGAGATCCTCTCGCTCGGCGGCAGCCTGTCAGCGATCATCCCGTCCCGGGACTACCGGGAAGCGGTGGTCCGCCCCGCAGACCTCACCGAGTTCGACGCCTTGCGCGACGCCGCTGCCGAAGTGACGGTCATGCCATACGAGCACGCGGGGCGCGCCGCCTACGAAGCGGCCAATCGGTGTCTGCTCCAGGGCGCGGACCGCCTCGTCGCGGTCTGGGATGGCAGAGCACCCACAGGCCGCGGCGGCGGTACGGCGGACACCGTGGCTGCGGCCCGCTTGGCCGGGGTGGCCATCGACGTCGTGTGGCCTCCTGGTGCGCTCCGGTCCGGCACCTGACACCCATGCTCAATCCCGGGCCGCCGGGATCCGCGCTGCGGCCCCACCTGTAGACGTGGCAGAACAGCAGGCCAGGGATGGTCGGGGGCGTCGGGACGCAGCATGCTGCTGATATTCGTCGCGAGTACTTTTCTGCCCGCCAGTGGCACGCCGCAGCGGCATGAAGCAAGCAGTCGACACGGACGGCGCGGCACGAGCCATGGTTGACCGTGTCGTACATCTCTCCGCGAACGCGCCATTGCTCGGCTGTGCGCCTCAACTTGGCCAGCGATGTCACTGGGTCGTCCGCGCATGTCAACGGCCACTCGGTACGGAACTCGCGACAGAGCCTCGGTTCTCCCCAACATCACGCGCAGCACAGCACCGCGTCGCTGAGCTCAAAGAGCGGTGTTCCTGCTGCCCGCCTACTCGCCCGACCTCAACCCCGTCGAGTGGGTATGGGCGCACGTCAAACGCAGCCTGGCCAACCTCGCCGTCATGGCCCTCGACCGACTCGAGGCCCTCGTCCGCAACCGGCTCAAGCGCCCGCAGTACCGCCCCGACACCCACGACGGCTTCATAGCCGGCACCGGCCTGACCCTCGACACCCTGACCTCACCCTGACGAGCCGAAGTCAGTAAGGAGACGAGCGGGCGGGATCGCTCGCCTCCTTCGGCGGTGAGGAGAAAGGCACCGGGGGGGGCCTCTATGTTCTTCGTCAAGGCGGTGCTGCCGCATTTGTGCTGTGTGACTTGGTTATGCGGCGAGGGTGATGGTGGGGGTTCGGGATTCGTAGAAGGTGCCGTCTCGGAGCATGGCGAACAGGACGCTGGTGCGTTGGCGGGCGAGGCGGAGGAGGGCCTGGGTGTGGGTTTTGCCGCGGGCGCGTTGCTTGTCGTAGTAGGCGCGGGAGGCGGGATCGGCGTTCATGCAGGCGAAGGCGGAGAGGAACATGGCGCGTTTGAGCTGCCGGTTTCCGCCTCGGGGTGCGTGCTCGCCGTGGATCGATGTGCCGGAGGATTTCGTGGTGGGGGCGAGGCCGGCGTAGGAAGCGAGGTGGGCGGCGGTGGGGAAGTTGGTGCCGTCGCCGACGGTGACCAGCAGGACTGCGGCGGTCCTGACTCCGACGCCGGGCATCGACGTCAGGACCGGGGAAAGAGGGTGAGCCTCCAAAAGGGTGTTGATCTGGGCTTCCAGGGCCCGGCGCTGTTCCTGGACGGCCGCGAGCGAGCGGGCCAGGGAGGGCACAACGATGTCGAGGGTGCCGGTCCCCGGCACGACGACGGTCTGCTCGTCGAGTGCGTCGAAGACGTCGTCGATCAGCCGGGCAGCCATGCGTGGGGCCTTGGGCCGGATGAGTTCGACGAGGCGGCGGCGTCCGGCCTTTCGCAGTGCGGCCGGGGATCCGTGGCGTTCGAGCAGCCAGGTGACGGCCTGGTGGTCCAGGCGTGGTCCCAGGACGCGTTCGAGGCTGGGGTGGAACTGGGTGAGCAGGCCGCGTATCCGGTTGGACGTGCGGGTGGCCTCGGCGGCGAGGTCCTGATCGAAGCCCACCAGGACGGTCAGTTCGGCGGTGATCTCGTCGGTCAGTTCCAGAGAGCGCAGGGTGTGCGGCAGGGTGCGGGCCGCGTCCGCGATCACCGCCGCGTCACGCGCGTCGGTCTTCGCCTCGCCCGGATACAGGTCGGCGATCCGGCGCATCGCCAGGCCGGGCAGGTAGGCGACCTGGCAGCCCGCGTCCCGGGCCACGGCCAGCGGGAGAGCGCCGATGGAGGCGGGCTGGTCCACGATCACCAGAACGGTGCCGAACTTCGCGGTCAGTTTCTCGAACACGGCCCGCAGCTTCGGCTCGCTGTTGGGCAGCTGCTTGTCGAAGACCTTCTTCCCGGCCGGGGTGAGTCCATGGCCGTGGTGAGCACTCTTACCGACGTCCAGGCCGAGGAACACGCCCACGTCTTCGGTGTCGAACATCGCACCTCTCCATACGAGTTGACGGCGCCGGCCTCGGCAGTGGTGTCGTACGCGCGCATCCACGTTATGCAGACCTGCTGCCCGCGAGCTGTCCGGCATTGCGCCGGACCGGGCAGCGGCCGGACCTCTCATCAGCGTCTCCGACGGCACCTCCCGGGCCCGGTGACACCACCCCCCAGGTCATCCGTTCGACAGGGGGACACAGTCATGCCGGGCCCGGAGGCCAGCGGCCCTCTTGCAGGACCGCGAAAAACATAACGGGGGGGTACTTCGGCGTTGACCGCCCGTTGCCCAATGTCTCCAGAGGACCGGCCGTTCCATCCCGTGCTCGTCACCCCCGCCGTGCAAGTCGTGCTGACCACCTCCGAGCGCCGTCTGGCTTTGTCATCTTGAACTGGGCCTGGCGCGAACAGGGAGAGACCGGGGACCTATCGAAGGGATCACGTGGTCGGGCTATACCTCGGGCGGGGGCGCGAGCACCATCGGCCAGTCGTCATAGGTCGCGAGCAGCTCGTCCAGTGGAACGTCCGGGCCCGCGGTAAAGACGGCGGTCCCCTCGGACAGTCCTACGGACGGCTCCGGGCTGGCCGCTGTCTGCGCGCGCAGGACCACCACGGCCTCCGGGTCAACGGCCGACCGACCAGGGAAGTCGGCGGGGTCCACGCCGACCGCGCGCAACGCGGCCGGATAGACGGCGACATCGACCACCAGCCGGCCGCCGTCGCGTGCGTGCTCGGCCCAACCGTCGGTCTGCAACAGGCAGGCCCACCCGTTCACCTCGTGGCAGTAGTCGCCGAGCCGGACCACGGCGCGCTCCCCGGGCGTGCCTTCGGGATCGACTACGAGGACGGCGACGGGCACGTCCGCTTCGTCAGGGTTGACGCCGGGGCGAACGTAAAGCCGGCCCACAGGGGAACCTCCAAGGGCGTGTCGGGTCGGGTGGGCACTAGTACAGCACAATGCGACCGGACACCTCACCTGTACGAGAACACGGCCGATCACCCGAACGGGTGCGCCGGTATCCGCCGGACATGACCGACGCGGAGGAGACGGTTGCCCGGACGATCGTCAGTGGCCGGTGCTAAGTTCCGGTCCTCGTCACGACGGAGGGGATTCCCGATGCAGCAGATATGGGCGCGGATCGAGACCGTGCTCGGGCGGATCGCCCCGAGGGTGCTGGCCGCGATGCCGCCCGGTGCCACCGAGGAGGAGATCGAGGCAGTGGAGGCCGTGATGGGAGTGGAGCTTCCGGAGGATGTCAGGGACTCCTACCGCTACCACGACGGTCTGCCGGGGGTCCTGATCGGTTGGCACGCCGCGCTCTACTCGCTCGGCGAGATGGTGGACGACTGGCGCCAGCGGGCCGTTGACGCCGGAGACCCGCCTTGGGACGAGCGGGAGGAGGACGGCGTGATCCGCCGGGACATCTCCTGGTCCGCCGGGTGGATCCCCTTCATCGGGATCAGCAATGGTGACGTGATCTGCATCGATCTGGATCCGCCCACCCCGGAGCGCCGTGGTCAGGTCATCGACTGGTCGCACGAGGGCTGGCGGGCCCGGTACGAGACCGCCGGTCTGCGGGAGTTCCTGGAGGACTTCGCCACAGACCTGGAGGCCGACCGCTACCAGGTCGACGAGACGGGTGGCGCGTGGAGCGACAGCGGCCTGCCGCTGGTGATGCTGAAGGACTGAGGACGAGGCCCGCCCAGGTAAGTACCCGGGTAACCCAGGGGGCGCGGAGGCTGCGCTATGCGGGAGGCCACGGGCCGGCGCCTTCCGGACTCGCGCAGCTCCGCGCGCCCCTGTTGTCGCTGTAGACCCGGCTCCACGGCCCGTACTCGACAGGTACATCCCGCCACGGAACACCGGTACGGATCCGGAACCGTATGCCGTCGATCAACTGCCGCCGAGGCCACACGGGCGGCCGCCCCGCCCTTGCACCCTTCGGCAACAACGGCTCCAGCACCGCCCACTGCTCGTCCGTGAGATCTCCCCGACCCATGAACCGTGATCATTCACAGCCCAAGATCCACTTTCGATACACGGCCTAGCGGGGTCTGTGAGCGACTGGTCCGTCCTGCACCAGGCAATCGCGGCGCGAGCCCAGGTACGGATCGCCATAGGCCCCTATGGGCTCGCGGGGCCAGCCTTCCCGGCTCGCACGGCGGCCGCCACCTCGAGCAGGGTCCAGCCGTCGACCTCCACCGCTCGCTGCTCCCCCGGCTGCCACCCGCGGGCCAGGGCTACGTCGAGCAGAGCTCGGACGGCGCCCGGCTCGTGCAGGTTCAGGGACTCGCCCCGGGTGAGGCCCACGTCGCCGGAGCCCATGGGGGCCCCGCCCGGGATGTACCATCCCGGCCCGTCGGCGAAGACGATGCGCAGCGGGCCTCCGCTGCCGACCGGCTGCAGGGAGAGGGTGAGGATCTGGCGGCAGTCCACGGACCGGCCGTCGCCGTCCTTGCCGTGGCTGTGGCGCATCGTCCACATGTATACGCGCCCGTCGGCGACCAGTCGGCGGGGCTTCTTCGAACGGCGAGGCACAGAGCCGAGGGTACGCGGCCCGATCCGTAGGACACCCCGATTGGTGAGCAAGCTTCGGTGAAACGAACAGCACGGTCGTCGAACTCCGGTAGGACCGGGCAAGGTCGATGCGACAGCGCAGCACCTGAGAGATGCACCCTGGAGAGGCGGGACTGCGGCGAGGCGTATACCGCGGTATACGCCTCGGTCCGTTCGGAGTCTCCGTCACCCGACGGTTCGGGCAGCCGCGCTGATACTGCGTCCGCGTATACCGCGGTATACATCCGCCACGCGGAACATCCAGGGTGGTGCAAATGTCCGGCTCGATCATCTGCAATGCTGTTCCAGTCCGAGTACCGAGAACACCTCGGGAAGCACACGGAAACGGAGCATCATGGCCTCCTCCATCCTCGTCGTATCCACCGACCCACAGGGATCCACCATCTGGTGGGCCGACCGGATCGGCGACAACCTCCCCTTCGATTTCGCGACTGCCCACGAGGACCCCGACAGCCTCGCGGAGCTCAAGAACCTGGGCGCTGAGATCCACGTCATCGCGAACCAGAAGGGTGGAGTCGGCAAGACGACCACCACGGTCAACCTGGCAGCAGTTACGCACGATGTTCTCGGAAGCAGCGACCAGCGGCAGCACATCTTCATCGACACCCCCGGCAGCCTTGAGAACGAGCACATCCTCGCGGCAGCACTCGACATCGCCGATGATGTCCTGGTCCCGCTCCCCCCGGAACCTCTTGCGTTCGACCCGACCGCGCGCACTATCACCCAGGTGATCGCACCCCGGGGGCTGCCGTACAAGGTCGTCGTCAATGCCTGGGATCCGCGCGACGGCAAGGCCGACCGCGACGAGACTCTTGAGTACATCGACGCCATGGGCTGGCCACGCGCCAACACCGTGATCCGCCGGTACAAGATTCATACCCGTGCAGCGGCCGAAGGCAAGGTCGTTACCCAGTACGCCGACAACGGCACCACGCTCCGAGCACGCGAAGACTACTTCCGGCTGGCGCTGGAGCTCGGATACGGAGGCCGCCGCTGATGGCCGGCCGACGACTCAACCTGGCCACCCTGGCCGGAGCAGCAGTGGAGAGCACCCCCGGCAGTAGCAAGCCCACCCTGGTTCACGTGGCGCCCGACCAGGTGGCGCCCACTCCCCTCAACCCCCGCCAGGACTTCGACCCAGTCAAGCTCGAAGAGCTCGGCAACAGCATGCGCACCGGGCAGCTCCAGCCGTGCGTCGGGATCACCCGGGCCCGCTACGTCAAGCTGTTCCCCGAACACGAGGAACTTCTGCCGGACTGCCGGATCGTCATGGCCGCAGGGGAGCGGCGATGGAAGGCTGCCGTCCACGTCGGACTTCCTACGCTCGACGTACACGTCCGCGAGGACATCGCCGAGTCCCGCGTCAGGTTTCTTGCGGCCGTTCTCACAGAGAACGTCGAGCGGTCGAACTTCAACTACATCGAAGAAGCCCGTGGCCTTCAGCAGATGCTGGAGATGACCAACGGCAACCAGACACAGGCTGCAGAGAAGCTACAGAAGTCGAAGCAGTGGTTCAGCCAGCGCATCGGTCTATTGCGCCTCTCCGAGGAGATGCAACAGCTCGTCATCTCCGGCGAGCTCAATGCCTTCCGCGACATGCGGATGTACTCGGCCATGCCGCCCAGCGATCAGCTCGCCGCGTGGAAAGCCGATCGGATGGCTGCGAAACAGAAGGCGGACAGGAAAGGATCCCCCACGCCTGCCCCCAGCCCCGCGCCTGCGAGAGAGACCGCCGCACCGGCACCCAAACCTGAGCCGACGTATACCGCGGTATACACATCCTCCAGTTCGGAAGCAGGATCAGAGCAGCCCGAGCCGCGCGCAGAAGAGCCCCTGCCAGCCGAATCACCGGGCACTGTCCCGCGCGAAGCATTGCCCGTCCCCGTGCCACGCGACGCTGCTCCTGAATCGCCGGAAGTCGAGCTGCCCCCTGCCGCAAAGCAGAAGCAGGCCCTGGCCGCCAACTGGGAAAGGTGGTTTGACCGGCTGATGGAGGAACTGTCCGAGCTGGACCGGCACATGCTGACGAAGAAGCTCCAGCGCGTGATGCTTAGCGAGACGAGCCGGGTCGAAGACTCCCAGGCATAGCGTCAAGCGTCATCGGCGGCCCCGTTCTTTCACCTGGTGGTGGGGGAGTGGGGCCGTTTTGTCGTGGCCGGGTCGGATTCAGTGAGCACCCGCGCCTGCCGAGGTTCTTCGGGCACAAATGGGTGCTTTCTGGTCCCGCCCGTTCCGAGTGCCAGAAGCCGGCCTCCCGAGCCATGCGAACGATGGCCCCCTGACTCCAGGGAGACGCTGTGGCCATACAGATGCTCGTCACGTGCACAGACAAGACCCGCTAGGCCACCGCCCGGAACCGCTGTACACCGACCCGCCAAGCCTGAAGACCACCGCTCAGGGCCTATGCCCAGAGGCCCGCAGCAAGACCTCCAGAGCGTCAACGGTGAGCCAGGCCGGGGCTCGAGATCCTTGGGCTGGACGACGAGGCCAGTGACGCGAGGGAAGTCGCCAGGCTGAATCTCGCGTAGCAGTACGTCGGCGATGCGCGGGTCACCGGTGCTGCAGGTGAACACAGTGTCCGGGGCACCGCCCCGCGAACCGGTCCGTATCGGTGGGGGAGTGGATCAGGTCGAAGCGGGCGGTTCTCCAGGCGGTGCCGGGGGCCGGGATCGCGTTGATGTACCCGTCTGGCGTGAGCGGCCGGGCCTTCGGGCTGTTTCTGTGCCAGAGCCGTGATGCGGGCGGTTCGGGTAGGCGAGGGCCTGGTCGACGCCACGCCGTGTGCCGTTCATGAGGTCCTCCAGGGGAGAGTCCCTTCGTTGCCGTCCTCGCGCAGGCGTTTGGGCTGGGCGTCGGAGGCGAACCGTCCGAGGCTGTCCTCGATCGGCTTCTTGAAGATTCGTGCCTCAGCACATTGATACTGCCCCGCCTCGCGGAGATCGAGAAGGACCTCCTCCTGCGCCGCAAGCGGGCTCAGGAGGAGCACTGGCTCGGCGAGGTCGACGGCATCGACCTTGACCTTGCTCCGAGCCAAACAGGCCGAGACCGCCCGCCTCGTCAAGAGGCCCGCCACCAACCTGGGCATCCCACGCCCTCGCCCCGAGGAGACCCAGTGAGCCACCCCGGAGCCCCATCAGATGCAGTGCAGAGAAGAGGCGCAGTACGACATGGGCTACCTGCGGCAGGCAACGGTGATGATCTCCCGGCTGCTGGCGTCGATGGCCCCTCCGTGCCAGTCGCCGTACTGCGCCTCGATCTCGAAGCCCACGCTGGCGAGGAAGCCGTTGAGCACCGCAACGTCGAGGAAGCGCAAGCTCGCGTGATCGATGCGGAGTACCGTGCCATCCCGCGCAGCCGTCGTCCCGTGAAAGGTGACGACATCGCCGACGACGGAGTCGACCTCGTGCCACACGCGCAAGGCTCGCCCATCAGTGTCGACGAGATCGACAACATCGTCCGTGGTCGACGCATTCCACCCCTCTCAGGCCCGCGCCTGGGGATGCCGTGTCTCGAACACAAAACGACCGCCCCGACGCAATGCCTCACGGATCGCAGCGAGCGAAGCACGCACTTCCTCGTCAGTGACGAGGAACTGGAAAGCGTGGCCGGTCATCGTCGCAAGATCGAAATCTTTCCCGCTGCTCGCCTCCGCCGCGGTGCCTTCGGACCACTCAATGTCAGCCCGACGCCGAGCCCGGTCCAGCGCGGCTCTGTCTGGGTCCAGACCGACAAGCCGGCCGCGATGACCCTGCTCGCGTGCAAGGTGCAGCATCGCGCCCGTGCCACAACCGACATCCAAGACAGCGTCCGCAGCCATGACCAGGTCGTCATAGAAGCGATCTCCCGGGTGGCGATCGGGAGCCCACGGGTTCAGCAGGTCATACAGCGCGGCAGCGTCAGCGTCAGAGAACACCGCGGCAGTGTCCGTCAACACCGGTGAGCGTTTCAGCTGCCCTGCTGTGCGCCAGATCGAGCGCTCGGCCTCGAGTCACGATGACCGACCACGAGAGGAGCTTCACGGACTACGCGAGATCTGGGCATGATTCCCACCGTGCATGTGGACAGGGACCATCGCGGGCAGGGACGGTACACGCTGACGGACACAGGAAGCGGCCAAGTCTGGGGCGTCTGCGCCGAGGCGGAGGGATTGTTCAGGGAACCCCTGCGCGGGACGTACGAACTGTTCGGCTGGGTTCCGGACGGAGCCGAGGTACGCGGCTGGGCCGGCAGCCGGGTGTGGCTGGTGCCGGAGGACAGGGCGCTCGATGCCTGGCTGCTGGAGGACGCGGAGAGCCTCGGACAGCACGGGGGAGCGGACGGCCTCGTGCTCACCGGTCTGGACGACTACGAGGGCCCGCCCGAGGGACACCGGGCTCCTGTCCGACTGCATGACGAGTACCGGTGGCTGGGCTCCTGTCGGGAGTTCGCCCGCGTCCTGCCGCCCGAGCAAGTAGAACCTCCGCTCGTCCTGCGGGGGCTTGCCCCGAGTGATCGGCTACGGCGGGCACTGGCTACGGGTACCCGGCGCACGCTTGACCTGGAGGAGGCCTGGCTGGAGATACGGGACGACCGGGGCGAACCGCTCACCGACCGGCTGCTGCGGCCCAAAGTCCGCACGTGGCAGCCGTCCTCCCGCGGGACGGACCTGATTGATCTGGAACTCGACGGATACGTCGCACCCGTACCGGGATACGCCCAGCCCGTCTGGGAGCGCTGGTTCACCGGCCCCCCGGACACGCCTGGCGCTTGGGTCGCGCTCGAGACCCGCCAGCGTGGGGCTTGGCTCGAGCTCGTCCGGGAGCGGGGCTGCCGGCTTAAGCACCAGGACCGGCAGACCGGACACACGTACGAGCTGGACGGCCGGCACATCACCGACGAACCGGGCCTCTACCTGGCACTCGGCGAGGCCGTCAACGGGCCGGGCGGCTACTTCGGCGGCTGCCTGGACGCCCTCGTGGACTGTCTGCGCGGCAACTTCGGCTACACCGCCCCCGCAACCCTGCTCTGGCGGGACGCCGCGGCTGCGCGCGAGCACCTGTCCCGCGTCCTGGCGCCGGAGGGCGAGCAGTATGACCTGGTCGCCCTGGTGCTCGAAGTCCTGACCGAGGGCGGGATGCACGTGACCTTCACGTGAATTGGCCGCGCTGCCGCGGTCGTGACTCAACGCACCTGTCGATCCGCCGGGCTACGTACGCGCCTGATGCAGAAGCCAAGCTGTATACAGTGCCGACGGAGGGATCAGCCAGCGGCGGACAGCCTGTGCCACCAGTGACCACACCCGTCCGAGCAGTAGTGTTCGCGACGTCTTCCGTCGGCGATCGCGAGCACCGCGACCAGCAGTCGGAACGCCTTCCGGCGTTCGTCGCGGGGAGTGAGAGAGGCGATCTTCCCAAGTTGATCGTTGATCCGGCCGCGCGTGATCAGCACCGCCGACGTGTGCGTCGGGCGCAGACCGGCACGGCGGATGCCCTCCCCTCTCTGACAGTCTCGACTGAGACGCCCGGTATATCGGGTTAGTCTGGATGGGCGAGACAGGAGACCCCTCAGCATGGCCAGCACTACCCCGATACCCGCCTCCGGTGACGATCCGGCGCCGAAGCCGAAGCGGCGGACGTTTTCCGCGGAGTACAAACTGCGGATCGTTGCCGAGTACGACGCCGCCCCTTCCGGCGAGAAGGGCGCCATCTTGCGGCGTGAGCGGCTGTACCACTCGCACGTAGTCGAGTGGCGCCAGGCTCGGGAAGCCGGCGCGCTGGACGCCCTGGCTGACCGGCGGACCTCGGCGGTGCGACCAAAGAAGGCCGCTGAGCAGGCCGAACTGGAAAGGCTGCGCAAGAAGGTCGCACGGCTGGAGAAGGACGTGGCCCGCCGGGACGCCGCGCTGGAGGTCATGGGAAAAGCCAACGCGCTCTTGGAACTGCTCTCCGAGAGCGCGGACTGAAGCATGCCGTCGCACCGGTGGTGGATGAGGCGTTCGCCGGCGTCCAGGGGCAGTTGGGGACCACGGCGGCCTGTCGGCTGACCGGACGCTCGCGCGCCACCCACTACCGCCGCATCAACCCCAAGCCGAAGCCCGCGCCGTCCCCGAGACCCGCGCCCGCCTCGGCCCTCTCGCGGGCCGAGCGGGCCGAAATCCTGGGGCTGTTGAACCGGCCGGAGTACGCCGACCTGCCGCCCGCGCAGGTCTGGGCGCGCGAACTCGACGCCGGAAACTACTGGTGCTCGGAGCGGACGATGTACCGGATCCTGTCCGCCGCCGGGCAGAACGGCGAACGCCGCCGCCAGGCCACCCATCCCGCCAGGACCATCCCCGAGCTGGTGGCGACCGGCCCGTCGCAGGTTTTCACCTGGGACATCACCAAGCTGCCGGGCCCGGACAAAGGCATCTGGTACCACGCCTACGTCATCATCGACATCTTCAGCCGCTATATCGTCGGCCACACCGTCGAACGGGCCGAAACGGCCGAGCGGGCCGAGGAGTTGATCCGCGAGACGATCGAGCGCAACGGCGTTGTCCCCGAGACGGTGCACGCGGACCGCGGCACCTCGATGACCAGCAAGAAGGTCTCCCAACTGCTGATCGACCTCGGCATCACCAGGAGTCACTCGCGCCCCAGGGCCAGCAACGACAATCCGTACTCGGAAAGCCAGTTCAGGACCACGAAGTACGCCGCCGACTACCCGGAACGGTTCGATTCGCTGGCCCATGCCCGGGAGTGGATGGACGCATTCATCACCTACTACAACCACGACCACAGGCACTCCGGGATCGGCCTGCACACCCCCGCCTCCGTCCACTTCGGCACCGCCAAGGAGGTCCGTGACCAGCGGGCCGCCGCTCTCGCCGAGGCATACGAACGCCACCCCGAACGCTTCGCCCGACGACCGAGGCCACCCGAGATACCCGGCCAGGTCTGGATCAACGACCCCGCCAAACGCATGGAACCCGAACCACAAGGTTCATAGCACCACGAACGTCTCATTTGACTTGACAGCTACCGCCTCCGGTCCGTCCTCTGCGACGGCGCGCGCCTGGACACAGTGGTGGCGCAGAAACAGCAGGGCATTGGACTGCTCTTCCGGGTCGAGCGTGTCGAACCATGCGATGCCCTCTGACGTCGGGCGGAGCCCCTGGGCAAGTTCGTTGAGCATGACGTCGCGTTCGGTCACGGCTGCCTCCCAGTAGACAAGCGGCGCTTCGCCGCAGAGTTGAGTTCAGTGGAACCAGGCAGCGGGTCGCACGACCGCACCCTCCCTACTCATACGGAGCAGTCAATGCCCGTTCAGGACAGGCAAAAACGACTGTGTGGCTTCCTGGCGGCCTGTCAGCGGTTCGGATGTCTCGTCATACCGGCCCCTTGCCAGCAGGCCGTCAGCGCCGCCATTCTGTCGGTCGCATTTAGCACGAGAATAAAATTTTCACCCGTTTCGCCCGACCACTGTCCTGTCTCGCCGCGGCCAGGCGGGCCCACAAGGAGCCGGGCGGCCGCACGGTGTTCGGCGATCCCATGCTCAGAGCTGGCTCTGGAGCGAGGGATATATCTCAAGCTTCGTCGTTGCTGGCCGTGCCATGGCGGGGTCTGTCAAAGGAACGGTGTAACTCAGGTTGTTGGAGTTACTGACGGGCTGCGGAGAGGCGGCCGTCGAAGGTGATGTCGAAGGCGTTGAGTGCGGTCTTCCAGCGCATGGTCCAGCGGGCTTGGCCCTTGCCGGTGGGGTCGAGCGACATGATGGCCATGTAGACGCACTTCAGTGCGGCCTGCTCGTTGGGGAAGTGGCCGCGGGCCTTGACTGCCCGCCGGATCCTGGCGTTGACGGACTCGATCGCGTTGGTGGTGCAGACGATGCGGCGGATCTCGGTGTCGAATCGGAGGAACGGGGTGAACTCCTCCCAGGCGTTCTCCCAGAGCCGCACGACCGCCGGGTATTTCTTGCCCCAGGCGTCGGCGAACTCGGCGAACCGCTCAAGTGCGGCATCCTCGGTCGCCGCGGTGTAGACGGGCTTGAGGACACGTGCGATCTTGTCCCAGTCCTGGCGGGCGGCGTAGCGGAAGGAGTTCCGCAGCAGGTGGACCACGCAGGTCTGGACGGTGGTGCGTGGCCAGACGGCCTCGACCGCGTCGGGCAGACCCTTGAGCCCGTCGCAGACGAGCATGAGGACGTCGTTGACACCGCGGTTCTTGATCTCGGTGAGGATGTGCATCCAGTGCTTGGCACCCTCGCCACCGTCGCCGGCCCACAGCCCGAGGATGTCCCGCCGCCCCTCGGTCGTGACCGCCAAGGCCACATATATGGGCCTGTTGGCCACCGCGCCGTCGCGGATCTTGGTTCTGTCGACGATCTTGTGATCCGGACGGCTGAGCACGTTGCTCCGCCAGTTCGCGATCATGCATCGCGTGCTCTGGTGATGTGCTCCTCGAGCTGTTTCCGTACCTGTCCGCGTTGCTGATCGAGGAGGTCGAGCGGCGGCCGGACCAGGTAGTGCTGAGAGCGCGGGTGCGGGCGACGACTGGCTCCTGTCGGTGCGGTCAGAGCTCGGCCCGGGTGCACGGTCGGTACGTACGCAGGCTGCGTGATGTCGCCGTGGGCGGGCTCGGTGTCGTGATCGAGTTGTGCGTGCGCCGCTTCCGCTGCGAGAACCCTGCCTGCACGGCGGTGACGTTCGCCGAACAGATCTCAGGACTGACCACCCCGCACAGTCGGCATACCCCGCTGCTGCGCGAGGTGTTGACGCAGATCGGGCTGGCCCTGGCCGGCCGGGCAGGAGCCCGACTGGCGTCCGCGGTCGGCCTCACCGTAGGAAAGGACACGCTGCTGCGGCTGGTCAGGGCTCTGCCCGAGCCGGAGATCGGCAAGGTGGAGATCCTCGGCGTCGACGACTTCGCCTTCCGCAAGGGCCGCCACTACGGCACGGTATTGATCGACATGGCCACCCACCGGCCGCTGCACCTCTACGACGGCCGCGAAGGCGAGGACCTGGCTGCCTGGCTCCGCGATCACCCAGAGGTGAAGGTCATTTGCCGGGACCGTTCCAGCGGTTACGCGGAGGGCGCTCGGGTCGGGGCACCGCAGGCCGAACAGGTCGCGGATCGCTACCACCTGTGGGCCAACCTCGGCCAGGCGGTCGAGAAGACGGTCAACGCCCATCGCTTCCGCCTGGCCGAACCGCCTCCCGGCTCGGCCTCCGGCCCCGACCACGCGGAGGTGGAGCCCGAAGTGGTCCAGCCACCGAAAGACCTGAAGATCGTGATCCGGCTGCGTGAGCAGCATGCTGCCGCCCATGAGCTGTGGCAGCAGGGGATGTCGAAGGCGGCGATCGGCCGGAAGCTCGGGCTGCACCAGGCCACGGTCCGTAAACTGGTCAACGCCCGCTCCGCCGATGATGTCGTGGCCAAGAACCTCCAACGAGCGCATGTTGTCGACCCGTACGTCGGCTACTTGCACCGGCGCTGGAATGAGGGCGTCAGGAACGCCGCCCAGCTCTACCGCGAAATCCAGCAACTCGGCTATCCCGGCGGAGAGTTGGCTGTTCAGCGGCATCTGCGGCGCTACCGGACCGGGCGCGGACACGCACCCGACCCGGGACCGAAGCCTCCATCGGTCCGCGAGGTCACCTCCTGGATGATGACCCACCCCGAGCACCTGCGGGACGAGGACGCCGGCAAGCTGCACCGGCTGCGTGAGCGCGATCCCGAACTCGACCGGCTCACTCTTTACATCAAGAGGTTCGCCGCAATGATGACCGGTCGCCACGGCGACCGCCTCGAAGAGTGGATCACCGACGTCGAACGGGACAGTCTGGCTCCGCTTGCGGGCTTCGCCCGCAACCTCCGCCGCGACTTCGACGCGGTCCGCAACGGGCTGTCCCTGCCGCACAGTTCCGGTGCCGTCGAGGGCAACATCAACCGGCTGAAGATGCTGAAACGCCAGATGTTCGGCAGGGCCAGCCTCGATCTCCTTCGCAAACGCGTCCTGCTCACACGGTGAGCCTCGACCGTCCGGATCACAAGATCGTCGACAGAACCCGGATCTTCACGTGGATGGCGTCAATGAAGACCACGGGATAGACAGGGTCGAGGGGCCGGTTCTGCCACTCGGCCATGCCCTCGAGGACCTTGTCGGTGATCGTGGAGATCGTCTGGCGGGACACGTCGGCGCCATAGACCTCCGCGAGGTGGGCCTGGACCTCGCCGGTCGTCAGGCCCTTCGCCGCGAGCGAGATGACCATCTCGTCCACGCCGGACAGACGCTTCTGCCGCTTCTTGACAATCCGCGGCTCAAAACTGCCTTCCCGGTCGCGCGGCACGACTATCTCGACCGGGCCGACGTCGGTCAGCACCGTCTTGGCCCGGGTGCCGTTCCGCGAGTTGCCGCCGTTCTTTCCTGCTGGATCGTGCTTGTCATAGCCGAGATGGTCGGTGATCTCGCCCTCGAGAGCCGACTCCAGCAGCCGCTTCGTCAGCTGCTGCAGCAGCCCGCCCTCACCGGTCAGCTGCAAGCCCTCGGCCTGAGCCCGGCCCACCAGCTCGTCAATCAGCCGGTCGTCCACAGACTTCGACGGAGCCGCCTCGGACGGCTCGACGGACTCGGCCTCGGTCACGTTCTCACTGGTCATCGATGCATCTTCCTTGATCAGGAGTTACACCGATCGTTTTACAGTCCCGCCGTAGGGGGCATCAGCGGCACTGATCTCGGGTGGTGCCAGCCATGACGCTCAAAGGCCTGGAGGAGTGGCTGGTGACGGTGGCGGGTTCCGCCGCCCGGCCCTTGGGGGCCGTTCGGCTCCGGTACCTCCGTACCCCGTCCCGTAAAGCTCCGCATATCTCAGCCCCCGTTCTCGGGCTGAGGCAGGACAGCAGGGAAGGGCTGTGCCATCGAGAAGGGGTCCGTACAACGGCCTGAGTTCTGAGCGTGCTTCAGGGCCCGGAGCCGGAGGGCCGGTGTGGCTGAAGTCCAGGCCGTCCGAGAATGTGTGGCCGCTTCCAAGCCACTCCCTTCAGTTCGGACCGCTCAAGGCCTCGACCACTGAACGAAAGCACCACATACCCCCTGATAGATCTCCATACGATAGAATCTCAACTACCGCTTGCATCAACGAAGTTCGGAGGGGGTGCGAAGTGCCGGAGAGGAATATCGACTTCGGGAAGTTCGGCGCCCGGGGTATCAAGGGAAGCGATGCCGTCATGCGGCAGCTCGACGACCTCGCGGGCGGCATCGTCACCCCGGTCACCGTGAAGCGCGGTCTTATGGCCCGCCTGCACTACCTGACGAAGACCGACCACAGCCTCGCTGCGGCCAAGGACGCCGGTCTGACCGTGACCGACCGGACGCTGCAGGCGTGGTTGGAGGGCAAACGCCGGCCGTCGAAGGCCAACCTGGAACGCATCGACGCCGCCTACCGGACGGTACGCCGCCGCAACGTTGCCCGGCACCTCCTGGCCCGTCTCGACCGCGAGGGGCGCGGGACGCGGGTGGAGATCCACCCGCTGAACCAGTCGCAGGTGCCGCGACCGCTCCAGCGGCTGGTGGAGTACCGCACGATGAACGTCCGCCGCTGGGACCGTATCGTCGACGCCTGGGCGACCGGTGACCACCAGGGTCTGGACGACGCCTGGGAAGACGTCATCATCGACCTGGGATCCCAGTGGGGGCAGTACGAGTACGTCACCAACATCGGCTTCGCCGCGTAGCCTCACTCGGCCGAGTCGCAGTAAAAGGGGTGCAGCCTCCGGTGAGGCGATCAGGCTGGTGCACAGAGCCGGAGCCGGCCGCCGCCGCGATCCGCTTCCACGACGGAGAAGCCGCGGCAATTGAGCTCCGGCCCCCTCTTCCACCGCCCCGCAACGGCTACCGTGGTGGTAGACCCCGCCAGGAGGTGCCGATGAGCGCGCAGTCCGAGGAACACCCCGCCCCGGCTGCCCCGCCGGGCCCGGCCGCTGCCGCCCAGCTGCTCGCCCAGCTGCGTGCGGACCGCCGCGCCGGGGCGTGGGTGCCCGCGTTCGAGCAGGACTGGGCACGGGCTTTGGACGATGCCCGGCACGGCTACAGCCTCGCCCCGCTGTACGGGGTCGTGGATACGTGGCGGGCCCGGCTCGCCGCCGCCCCGGCTGTCGACGCGTTCCTCGCGGGCGGCTGCGACGACTCCGACGGCGTCGACCTGGACCAGGTCCTCGGGGCCCGCCCGTGAGCGACCGGCCGTCCTGGCCCGCACGCCTGTCACCCCCCGCGGCAGGCACCGTCGGCGAACTTCCCGATCACGCCCGCGAGATGCTCCGGGACGTCCTGGACATCGCCGGCCGCGACCCGTGGTCCTTCCCGCCGTTCGACCTCCGCGACCCCGAGGGCGAGGACGTCCGCTCCGCCGCGGTCGGACAGCTCACCGCCGTCTACTGGATCAACCGCCCAGCCGGACGCCTCTACGTGCTGGACATCATCTGGCTCGGGTAACCATCCACGACAATGCCCCGCCTCCACCACTGCTGCGCCCATGGTGCAGGCCCCTGCAGGGGTTGATCGGCTATCCGAGGGCGTGTGTGATGCGTTCTCGGAGGTCGACGGCCGGTGCGCTTCCGGCGTAGGGAAGTGCTTCGTCGTGCAGTTCGGCGAGCCGGTCGCCGACTCTGTGTGAGCTGATGGTGCCGAACAGGTCCAGGGCGTGGATCGTTTCCTGGCGGGCGCCTTCGGGTTCGCCGGCTGCCAGGTGTGTCCGGGCCAGTGCGAGGTGATCGAAGGCTTTGCTCCGTACCCGGTGTGCCGGGCGGGAATCAAGGGCCTGCTGGATGAGGCGGATTCCTGATTCCGCGTGACGGGCCCGGTCGGTGCCTTCGCTGTTGCGTGCCGCGATCTGGTGGGCCACGCCGATGGTGGCGGACAGCTCAGCGGTGTCGAAGAACATCATGTGGGCCGGTTCGTTGCCAGGCACGATGCCGGTGAAGGTGTCCTCGGCCCGGCCGGCAGCCGTCTCGCTGTCGGCGAGGTTGCCCAGGATGGCCTGGAACCGGGCTTCGAGGCTGGCCAGCATGGAGGAGGTGGCCGGTGACAGGCGGCGGCGCGCACCGTACTGGGCCAGGTCGACCAGGGCGAGGGCGTCTTCGTACCGTTCGAGGTGGGACATCTGGCGTGCCATGCACTGGAGGATGTGGGCGCCCAGTGCCTTGTCGCCGGCTTCGGCGGCGGCGTGCAGCGAGGTGATGAAGAGCTTCTGGGCGCTGGTGTGATGGCCGGCGTCGAAGCTCATCCATCCGGCCACCGAGCCGAGATCGGCGACGGCCGCGAGGAGGTCGCGGCCGGTTCGTTCGGTGTAGGTGCAGGTGTGCAAGAGGGAGGCGGCTTCGTTGAGCTGTGCGACGACGGCCTTGCGGGAGAGGGTCCCTCCGTGCCGGTTGTCCAGGTCGCGGTACATCGCGGTGACAGCACGGATGCCTTCGACCTCGGCCGCGCCGACCTGCCCGCCGGTCCGGCCGGCAGGCACGGTCAGCGAGGACGGCCCGGTGGTGGCCCACTGCTGGAGCGGGGCCAGGAGGGTGCTTCCCTTCTGGACGCGCGAGGCGCTGGTGCTGTTGCGTGTGTGCGTGAGCATCACTTCGCTCCGGGTGAGGTGGAGAAGAGCCTGAACGGACGTGCCGGGTAACCAGGACAATTCCGTCCCCTGGACCGTGGGTAAGAGGTCGGGGAAGCCGAGGTCGGCCGGGGACAGGGCTATACCGGCCCGTTCGCTGATCGTTTCAACGATGAGCTGGGGCACGGGGTGCCTGGGGGTCTCACCGGCACGCCACCGTCGCACGCTCGACTCGTCGGGACTGATGCCGCGGTGTCCCTGGGCCCTGGCCCGTTTGGTGACGGCTCGGGCGAGTGCCGCGTTCGACATGCCCGTCTGGGCCTGCCACTGGGCCAGTTGCTCGTTGGGCTCTCGCTGATCGAGCCGGGGCCGGCCCATAGGTGCCTCCGCGCATTCGATGTCCGAACCTCTCAGAGTAGGTGCGCGGGACGCAGGGCGGAACGGGACGGGGCTCTCCACCGGGATCCGCCGGGCCGTGCACCGGACCTCCGCCGCTCCTTTCGCCGCGGCACGCCGGGAACAGCGCCGGTCACTGCCGACATGTGCCGGTTTTCACCGGGTCCCGGATCCCCTGTTCGCGCTGCTGTCCTGAGGGCAGTTCCCTGGCGTCCTGCGCCGGGGGAATCCGTGCAGGATCCGTCGTTCGCGGGAGGTCGTTCCATGTCCCAGATCATCGAGCCCATAGCTGCGGATCCGGTCCGGGTGGTGCTGCCGAGGACGCTCTCGGTCGCGCTGGCCGCGGCCTGCACGATGCAGATGGAGGGCCACCGGTGGAGTGCGCAGAACGTGGCTGCCGCCCGCACCGTGCTCACCGGTGGCGGCGCGCAGATGCTGCTGTCGGCGCTGGCCGGGCGGCTGGACCGCGGCGATCCGTCCTCGGCGGGGTGGGCGCTGCTGGCGCTGCCCGCCACTCTGGCGAACGAGGAACTGCAGGTGGTCGCTGCCGGTGTGCTGGCCGCGCTCGGCAGCCCGTTCAACTCGATCCGGCAAGGGGGCGGTCGGATGTGGATCGGGGAGGAGACCACTGCGGTGAAGGGCGCGGCGTCGTTCGGTGGCACGGGCGGGCAGGTGCTCCACATTGACGCCCCGAACGTGGAACAAGTGCCCGAGTACACGAGCTTGCTGGTGTTGCGGGGCGATCCGGCCGGTGGTGGCGCGTCCCTGCTCGGTGACCTCCGGGCGGCGGTGGCCAGGCTGGGGGAGGCCGACCGGCAGGCGCTGCGGGAACCGGTGTTCTTCGAGGGCAGGGCCGAGAACCTGCGCGGTGTCGGGGCGCCCCGGATGCCGTTCCCCGTCCTGGAGGACGACCAGGACGGACAGATGGTCTGGGTCCGCTGGGCGGGGAAGATGCTCCGCGACCCGCGCAACACCGGCCGCACCGCGGTACTGGAACGCTTCGCGGCCGCTTTGGCGGAGACAACCGTCGCGGTCACGCTGGGGCGCGGGCAGCTGCTGGTCGTCGACCAGCGGCGTATCGCTCACGGTCGTACGGCGCTCGGGCCCCAGCAGGGTCTCGCGGAGGGAACGCGGCGCTGGATCATGCAGACCAAGGCCACCTTCGACCCGGCCGCGCCTGCCCACCAGGTCCTGGCCGGCGCCGCGGCGGGGAGGCGCAACGATGCCTGAGCCGACGGACGTAGCCGTGGTCGGGACCGGTGTCGTCGGTCTCGCGGTGGCCGTTGAGCTGCTGCACCGCGGCGTGCACGTGACCGTGGTGGGACCGCGGACCGGTCCACACCAGGGGCAGGGCACACGGGCAGCCGGTGCGATGCTCTCCACATTCTCCGAACTGGAGCCGCACCACGACACGCAGCGGGCGGGACTGGAAACGGCTGAGCGGCTGGCCGCCCACAATGCCTACCCGGCGTGGCTGGAGCGGATCGGGGCCATGAGCGGCCGGAAGGTCCAGACACCGGCCGGAACGTGGGTGCTCGCCCCGGCCGGACGCGGTTTCTGCCTGGAGTCGATCGCCGAAGCGGCGCGGGCGGCCGGGCACCAGGCCGAGGAGTATCAGGCGTCGGCCATCCCCGGCCTGTCCGCGCCCGCTTCCTCGGCGGGTGCCCTGTGGCTGCCCACGGAGGCCCGCGTCGACACAGCCGCCCTGATGGAAGCCCTGTCCCTGGCTGTCGAGCAGCACCCCCGTGCCACCTGGATCTCCCAGCCGGCCACGGCCGTCGGTGCAGGCACCGTGTCCTGCAGGGGCGGGGAAACGGTCCGGGCCCGGGAGGTGGTCCTGGCCGCGGGGTACGGCATCCCGGCGCTGCTGCCGGACCGGGGCCACCCGCTGGGCGTGCCCCCGATCCTGGCCGGCCGCGGCGTCAGCGCCCGTCTGAACGCCCCGGCGATGGAACTGGAACACGTGGTGCGGACGCCGAATGCGGCGTTCGCATGCGGAACCCACCTCGTCCCGCGTACGGACAGCTCCCTGTATCTCGGCGGCACGAACCGGCTGACCCTGGACGCCGACCCCGACCAGCCCCCCGGCCTGGACGAAGTCGCCGTGCTCGCCACCGACTCCGCCGCGCTCCTGGACCCCCGCCTCAAAGCGGCCACCCTTAAGGACACACGAACGGGGCTGCGCCCCTACACCCTGGACCACCTGCCGCTCATCGGCCGTACCGGCGAACCGTCCATCCTGCTGGCCACGGCCACCTACCGGTGCGGGGTGCTGCTGGCCCCGCGCCTGGCCCAACTGGTCGCCGACGAGATCACCACACCGGGCAGTCTCGACACCCACCCCTACCGGGCACAGCGGCCGATGCCGACCCCGAACATCGACGACGTCCTCGCCCAAGGAGCCGCCCAGGGAATGCTGGAACACCTGTTGCAGGGAGGCCGGCATCTCTCGCTCTCCCAGCAGGCCGAGTTCGCCGCCTTCACCAGCCTCGCGCTGCGCGCCCTGCTGGGAGAGGACTCGAAGGCCGGGGCCGCGCTGCGGCGGCTGTGGGACCGAGCCCCGGTCATCGAGGCCGTCCCGTCGTTGTTCGCGCTTGCCCGCCGCATGGAGGCGCTGCGGTGACCGCCGCCGACCGTCTTGTGGAGCAGGTGCTTGACGCGGTCCGGCACATCCGCCCCGGCACCGCCCCGGGGCCGGACACCGACTTCCGCGACCTCGGGCTGGATTCCCTGGACCGGCTCACCCTGGCGGTGGCCGTCGAACGGGCCACCGGTCTGGCCGTCCCCGGCCCGGCCCTCTCCGACGCCGCCACCCCCGCCGACCTGGCCGGCCGCCTGCCCACCACCGACAGGAGCGCTCCCGTGCATCAGCAACACCGCGGCGACACTCCGGAACCGGGCTGGTCCGATCCGGGAGCGAGCGTCGGAGAAGGCACACGTCTGTGGCATCAGTCCCAGGTCACCGACGGCGCGGTGGTCGGCACCGACTGCACCTTGGGCAAGGGATCCTTCATCGGCGCCGGCAGCACCATCGGCGACCGCGTGAAGATCGGGAACTACGCCAACGTATTCGGTGCGGACGTGGGCGACGAAGCGATGATCTGCCCCGGCGCGCTCCTCCTGGAGGATCCGGCCCCGCGGGCCACCACCCCCGACGGACATCGCAAGGGCCCCGAGGACTGGACCCGTCACCCCGTCACCATCGGCACCGGGGCCACGATCGGGGCCGCGGCCGTCATCGCGCCCGGCGTCACCGTCGGCCCGCACGCCCTGGTCGCGCTCGGCGCAGTCGTCATGCGCGACGTCCCCGCCCACGGCCTGGTGATCGGAAACCCCGCCCGGCAGGTCGGCTGGGTATGCCGGTGCGGCCACACCCTGGACGCGGCACTGCGCTGCACCACCTGCCCGCGCACCTACCGGCGCGACGGCGACGAACTGGCCGCCGAGCACCAACCCGTACCACTGGAGTGAGAATCACACCAGTTTGTCACTGTTCTGTGCCAGGCAGATGATGCTCTCCGGGTCGTGCGAGCGGCACGGATAGCGTCCCGCTCCATGAGCACCGTGCATCTGCCTCCCGCCGAGTACTACGCCACCCTCCCTAAGACCATCGCTGGGTCAGGAGCGGCCATCCACGACACCGCCGGCCGGTTCCTCCTGGTGAAACCGACCTACCGCGACTACTGGGAGGTTCCGGGCGGCGGGCTGGACCTGGGCGAGGACCCGAGACAAGCGTTCCAGCGCGAAATCAAGGAAGAGCTGGGCCTCGACCTCACCCCGGGCCGGCTCCTGGTCGTCGACTGGGTGCCCGAACAGCCCGACGGCCGCCCCCCGCTCGCCAACTTCATCTTCGACGGCGGACTCACCACGCAAGACGAGGCCCAGCAACAGGTGCGCCTCGACACCGGCGAACTGACCGAGTGGAAGCTCGCGGCACCCGAGGAGTGGGACACCCTCCTCCCACCCCACATGGCCCGCCGCCTCCACGCCTGCTCGCGTGCCCTGACCCACGACACCACCCTCTACCTGCACCATGGATTCGACCCCACCCGACACCGCACCTGACGCCCCCGCCGCCCCTTCCGGTCGGCGCCGCCCGGCGTCCACCGGAAGGGACCCCCTTCGTGAACACACCACCCATCCCGGTCGCCGCGCCACGCCTGGAGGCGGCCGACATCGCCGCCGCGGTCCGCGTCCTCGAATCCGGCCACCTCGTCCAGGGCCCCGAGGTCGCCGCCTTCGAGGACGAGTTCGCGGACCTGGTCGACGGCCACTCCTGCATCGCGGTCAATTCCGGAACCTCCGCCCTGTGGCTCACCCTCCTCGCCCTGGGCATCGGCCCTGGCGACGAAGTGATCGTGCCCTCCTTCACCTTCGCCGCCACGGCCGCCGCTGTCCGCCTCACCGGAGCCGTCCCGGTCTTCGCCGACATCACCCCGGACACCTTCTGCCTGGACCCCGACGCCGTACGCGCCGCGATCACCCCCCGCACCGCAGCAGTGATCCCCGTCCACCTCTTCGGACACCCCGCCGCGATGAACGAGTTCACCGCACTCGCCCACACACACCACCTCGCACTGGTCGAGGACGCCGCCCAAGCCCACGGCGCGACCCTCAACAACCGGCCGGCCGGCACCTTCGGGACCGCAGGCTGCTTCAGCTTCTACCCGACGAAAAACATGCAGTCCATCGAGGGCGGCATGGTCGTCACCGCCGACCCGGCCCTGGCACACACCCTGCGGCTGCTGCGCAACCAGGGCATGGAACGGCGCTACGACCACCGGATCGTCGGGACCAACGCCCGCATGAGCGACGTGAACGCCGCGATCGCCCGCAGCCAGCTCCGCCGGCTCCCCGCCCTGACCGGACACCGCCGCGCAAACGCCACCCGGCTCAGCGAACTCCTCACCGGCCTGCCGAACCTGACCCTGCCCACCACAGCAGCGGGAGCCGGCCACGTGTGGCACCAGTACACCGTCCGCATCGGCGCCGCCCTGGGCGACCGCGACACCTTCGCCCACCATCTGCAACAGGCCGGAACCGGCACCAGCATCCACTACCCCGTCCCCCTCCACCGCTCACCCGCCTACGCCACCGCAGCCGACCTCCCGCACACCGACACCGCCGCCGAGCAGGTACTGTCCCTGCCCGTCCACCCCGAGCTGACCACAACCCAGATAGAAAACGTCGCCCAGGCCGTCACCACACTGGCCCTCGCCCCGGCCCGGGAGCGTGCCGCATGAACAACCCGACGCTGCGCGCCGGCCTGATAGGCCTGGGACGGATGGGCCGCCACCACGCCCGGGTCCTTCGGTCCCTGAACGGCGCCGAACTCGTCGGCACACTCGATCCGCACGGCGACCGCTACCAGGCCGCCGACGGGATCCCCGTGGTCGCAGACCTGGACGCGCTGCTGCAACTCGGCCTCGACTACGCGGTGCTGGCCTGCCCCACACTGCTGCACGAACCACTGGGCACCGCCCTCGCCGCAGCAGGCATCCCCACCCTCATCGAAAAACCGCTGGCGGGCGACCCCGCCTCCGCCAGACGCCTCGCAGAAGCCTTCCACACCGCCGCAGTCCCCGCCGCCGTCGGATACATCGAACGCTTCAACCCCGCCCTGATCGCACTGCGCCAACGGCTGGAAGCCGGACAGCTCGGAGACGTGTTCTCCATCGCCACCCGACGAACCGGCCCCTACCCCATACGGATCACCGACGTCGGCGTGATCCACGACCTCGCCACCCACGACCTCGACCTCACCGCATGGATCACCAACACCCGCTACACCTCGATCGCCGCCCGAACCGCCCACCGCAGCGGCCGCCCCCACGAAGACCTCCTCGCAGCCCTCGGACAACTGACCGACGGCACCATCACCCACCACCAGGTCAACTGGATCTCACCACTCAAAGAACGAACCACCGTCGTCACCGGCGACCACGGCATCCTCATCGCCGACACCCTCACCGCCGACCTCTCCTACTGGGCCAACGGCTCCACCCGCACCCAATGGGAAGCACTCACCGCATTCCGCGGCGTCACCGAAGGAGACGTCACCCGCTACGCAATCCCCAAACAAGAACCCCTGATCGCCGAACACGAAGCCTTCCGCGACCTGGTCCTCGGCCACAGCCGGCGCACCGCGACCCTCCACGACGGACTGCACGCCGTCCTCGTGGCCAACGCAGCCCTCCAAGCCTCACGCACCGGCACCACCACAGCCGTCCCCACCCCAGGACAGTTTCATCACCCGTAGCCCTCGAGTACCTGCGCGCCCTGAGCCGGCCGGGAACTCCGGCCGGGACACTGATCCTCACACCACCCCGACCGCACCCCGATTCGCTATGGCCCGGGGCGGCGTCGCGCGTGCGACGCCGCGTCGCAACAAGACGTCGCCCCGTTCCGTTGGCCAGGAACAGGTCCCCGTACCTGAGGACGTGTCACGCTCCGTGCCTGCCCGGCCAGTCATCCGGGTATTGCGCCGCTAGCCCTCCCTGAGGCAGGTGCCTGCGCGATCTGGGAAAGCTGCAGGTCAGAGCTGAGTTGCGCGGCTTACCCTCCTCTGTTCCGCAGTGCCGTCACACGCCGCACGACACCCATGCGGCATGGACGCAGGAGGAGCTCCATGAGTAAGCGCACGACAGCCGGCCACGAGTCGGGGAAGACGGGAGAAGAGCCGCGGCCCGACGTGGAGTTCAGGGCCCGCGGGTTCCGCATCAATGGGGACAAGTTCCCGTGGACGGGCCTCGCCCTACTGGCAGGGGCCGTCGCTGCCAGGGTGGCCGGCGGTCACGTCTGGATGCTCTGACCTGACGGATGGGGTGGCCCTGCGGAACGTGCGAAGTGACCGCGGGGCCATCCCAGGAGCACCGTCCTGTCAGGGCACTCATGACCGACCGTACGAGCCGCGGTGGTTCACCGCCCGGTGAGCTGCTGCATCCGTGCTCGGCCCGGCCCGGGGCGCAGCTGCGATGAGGCCGAGGCCCCGGGCCGCCCCGGGCCGGCGGTGAGCTCACCTGTCACTGCGGGGCTACGACCAGCACACATGACCCGGTGTCAGGACATGGTCGCCAGCGTAGCCATGCCCAGTGGTGACATATCCGACCTGAACAAGAACCGTGCCCTTGCCGCGTGGCTGGAGTGGCAGCTGCGACAGACCCGGAACCGGGTTCGTGAGCTTGAGGTCCAGGAGGAACAAGAGCGGCGGCGTAAGGAGCGGGCACGGGCTGAGCAGTCCTGGAAGATCCAGCCCCAGCGCAGTGGGAGCACGGCAATGCTGCACCGCGGAGGGTGCACCTTGTACAGCGCTCAGTTCGGGTTCATCAGCCGAGAGGACGCGATGATCGCGCTGGAGGAGCCGGACATCGAGCTGTGCCAGATCTGTAATCCGCAGACGGGACTGCAGCCGCAGTAGGAGGCATCCGGGTCAGGTGACGTCGTCCGGGGCGAGGTCGGGGCGCAGTCGGTGCCAGGAGGGGGGTGCCGCAGCAGTCCCGCCCGGGTCCTGGCTGCGTAGCGGACCTCGCCGACCAGGCGTGGCAGTACCCACCGCGCTCCGGGCACGCCCGGCGCCTTGTCGAAGGGAACGCGTCGATTGCGGCGACGTGGAGCAGTTCGGCGAGGGTGGTGCGTTCGGTGTCGCTCCATCCGGTGCCGACGCTGCCCACGTACCGCAGGCCGCCTTCGTGTGCCTCTCCTACCAGCAGGGCGCCGGGCAGGCCAGCGAGCCGGCCGCGGCCGGGCACCCATCCGCCCACGATCACATCGGCAGCCCTGACGTGACGGATCTTGATCCACGCGCGGGACCGGACCCCGGGCTCGTACACAGAGGTGAGCCGCTTCGCGAGCACCCCCTCCAGTCCTGCGACCCGGGTCATCTCCAGAGCCTGCTCGCCGTGTCCGACGACTGCTGCGGGCGTCGACCAGTGCTTCCCGCCCAGCCCGAGCTCCTCCATGAGGGAGCGGCGTTCGGTGTACGGAAGCCCGGTCAGGCTGTCGCCGTCCAGGTACACGGCATCGAACAGAACCAGATGCGCTGGCACCAGCCGCGCCATGCGGGCGGCCTTCGCTGCGGAGGTCAGTCCCATACGGGACTGCAGCCGCTCGAAGTCACTGCGGCCCTGGCTGTCGAGTGCGACGATCTCGCCGTCCAGGACCGCAGGCCGGCCGAGCAGGGACCCGAGCCCTGCGAGCTCCGGGTAGACGGCGCTGATGTCCGCCCCGGACCGGGACCGCAGGACCGTGCTCCCGTCACCGGGCAGGTAGACCATGGCCCGCAGCCCGTCCTGCTTCACCTCGAACGCCCACCGGTCCACCACATCCGCGGGCGGCAGACTGCCCGCGGTGGCCAGCATCGGAGCGATCCGCGGCAACCCCATGACCATCCCGCCCAGGCGCCCGTTCAGGACGCGCTGCGCTTCTTCCCGGCAGCAGTCTTCTTCGTCGTGGTCTTCTTCGCCGTGCGCTTCCCGGCTGTGGTCTTCGTGGTGGTCTTCCTGGCCGGGGCTGCCTTCTTCTTCGGCGTGGTCTTCTTGCGCGGCTGCATCGTGTGCACGGTCGCGTCCTGGCCGCTGTGCTCGCCGCGGCTCTCCCGGGCCGCCTTGACGGAGGCGTTCAACGCGGCCATCAGGTCGACGACCTTCCCGGACTCCCGCTCCTCGCCCTCGGCCGGCTCCGGGAGCTCGGCGCCCTCGGCCTTCGCCTCGATCAGTTCCTCCAGGGCGTCGCGGTACTCGTCCCGGAAACCGGAGATGTCGTCGAGGGCCATGGTGTCGGTGAGCTGGATGGCCCGCTCGATCTCCTCTTCGTCCAGGTCGACGTCCTTGGGCTTGAGGGACTCGGGGCTGCGGATCTCGTCGGGCCACCGCATCGCGTGCAGCACGATCGCATCGTCGCGCACTCGGAGCAGCCCGAGCCTTTCGCGGTTGTGCCACGCGAATTTGGCGATCGCGACTTTGTCGGAGCGTTCCAGTGCTTTGCGGAGCAGGGTGTACGGCTTCGCCGCGACTTGTCCGTCGATCGCGAGGTAGTAGCTGTCGCTGATCCGGATCGGGTCGATGCTGTCGGCGTCGACGAACGCCACGATCTCGATCGCTTTTGCGGTGGGCAGCGGCATCTCGTCGAGCTCTTCATCGGTGACCGGGACGACCTCGTCCTTCGTGACCTCGTAGCCCTTGCCGATCTCCTCCTGCGGCACGACCTCGTCATCGATCGAGCAGACCTTGCGCGTACGGACCCTGCCCATGTCCTCCAGATGGACCTGGTGGAAGCGGATCGCATGGTCCTCAGTCGCGCTGAGGACCTTGATCGGGATCGTGACCAGGCCAAAGGAAATGGCTCCGGTCCACAAGGGCCGCGGCATACGTACCTCCAGGCCCCCCTGACAGGTATGGGCCGGGAAGCGGGCCGGAGCGCCGGAGAAGGGTGCCGTCCCCCGCACGGAGGCAGGGGCAGCAGCGCAGCCGGGCCACTGCCCGTAATCCGATCCTTATGCGGGGCGGGTGTGATCGCATCACAAAGACGTCGGCCGGAGCTGCGGCCGGCCCGGTCGCGCCGATTGCCGGCTCTTTGGGCAGGCCTCCCGCGCGCTCAGGGTCGTGTCCCGGGCTCGGTGACGGAGAACTCCTCGCCGGTCCAGCGCACGACCAGCTCCCGTACTCCGTCCGGCCTGCTCTGGGCCGCCCGGGACAATTCGACCCGGCCCGCCATCCTCCAGCCGTGTTCCGCCCAGTGCGGGTGGGTCCTGATCAGGCAGGGCAGCCGGATCAGCTCCCGCCGCAGCCGGCCGATACACCACTGTGTGAGGCATCGAGGAGACAGCGACGGCTGACTCGATCACGAGAACCGATGTCCCCGACGGTGCCCTCACATGTCGTAGCGACTGACCGGGGCGGGGGCAGCGATGGTCAGCAGATCCCGGCTGTGGCCCATGCCGTGCGGATCTGTTCGTAGGTGTTCTGGATGTCGGTGTCCTGCGGTGTGTCGAGGGCGGTGGCGAGGGCGGTGGCGAGTGTGCGGACGGCGGGGATGTCGAGCAGCAGCACGGCGAGTACGCGGTTGAGCCGGTCGGTGATGTCGGCGGTCTGGGGCGGGTGGCAGTCCTCGCCCACTTCCCGGAGGAGGCTCGGCAGAGCGACGTTGACCACGGTGGTGTCCAGCGTGATGACGAAAAAGGCCAGACAGGCAACCAGCACCGTGGACCTGAGACCCAGCCCCGGCCGGTTGTCGGCTTCCTCAAGGCCGGACGGGGCAGTACCCCTCACGTCGGCTGCAGATTGCCCGCTCGCAGCGGTCCCTCCCAAGTCCGCAGGCGGCGACGTAAGTCGGTGGAAGTCACCTGTCGCTTCGGTCCCTTCACTGGGGAGTGCCGCCCCCTCGTCACGCACGTCACCGTTGCGGTCCATGGATATTCCTTCCAGGTCTTGCCGGTGCTCGGTGTGCTGCGAATCCCTCGCAGCCAGAACAACCGACGACTGAGTCACTTTCCACTCATCTGCCACGCAGGACAGTCGACGGGACCGGCGGTGTGCGGGTACGGAGGCCGAGCCGCCCGGGCTGCCACAGCTCCCGGCGAGACGGTCTCCCGGCAGGGGGCTCGTCCCGGTCCCGCCTCAGCGCTCTGGGACCGACCGCCGGGACCTGACCGCCGCCCCCTCACTCCCCGTCGAAGTCGGTGCCCCGGCTGACCGCCTCCCAGGCTGCCGCCTCCTCGCCGACGGACTTCAGCTGGGCGGCGATGGCGTCGGCGGCGTCGTTACCGAGGGCCAGTCGCAGCGGGGTCTGCTCGGCGGCCAACGCGGTCAGGATCGCCGCGGCGGCCTTCTCCGGGTCCCCCGGCTGCTTGCCGTCGCTGTCCGGGAGCCCGGCACGGACCGGGCCGACCGTCTCCTCGTACGCGTCCAGGGGCGCCGACTGCTGCAGCGCACTGCCGCCGGCGAACCCGGTCCGGAACGCCCCCGGCTCCACGATAAGCACCTTGATCCCGTGCGGGGCGACTTCCAGGGCCAGCGCCTCGGACAGCCCCTCCAGGGCGAACTTGGTGGCCGAGTAGGCGCCGACGCCGGGGAAGGAGAACCGGCCGCCCATGCTGCTCATCTGCACGACGGCGCCCGAGCCCTGGCGGCGCATGTGCGGGAGTACGGCGCGAGTGAGCGCGGCGGGGCCGAAGAAGTGCAGGGCCATCAGGTCGCGGAGTTCGCGGTCGGTGGTCTCCTCGACGGCGCCGATCTGTCCGCGGCCGGCGTTGTTGACCAGTATGTCGATCCGCCCGTACCAGAGGATCACTTCGGCGACGACGGCGGTGATGCGGGCCGGGTCGGTGACGTCGAGGGCGACGCGGACGACGCGGCCGGGGTGCGCGGCGGCGAGTTCGTCGAGGGATTCGGGGCGGCGGACGGCGGCCACCACGGTGTCACCGGCGGCGAGGGCCACCCGCATGATCGCCTGCCCGAAACCGGAGTTGGCGCCGGTGATCAGCCAGACCTTGCCGGTTGCGGAGCGGGTGGGGGTGGCGGCGGGGACAGCAGCGGTGCGGGCGTTGTCGCTCATCGGGATCTCCAGGGTGGTTCCGGAAGCCGACCGGGCGCCGGCCGGCGAACACGGCCGAGGTGGTGTCCCGGCGTGCGTCTCTATTACGGCCACCGCTCGGCCCCGCCGTCCAAGACAGAGATCAACACGATCCATAATCAGCGTTTATCGCCGCTGGTTATGCTCTCCCCCATGGAGCTACGGCAGCTGAACTATCTCGTGGCGATCGCCGAGGAGGGGAACCTTGGCCGGGCGGCGGCGCGGCTGTACGTGAGCCAGCCAGCCCTGTCGTACGCGCTGCGGAAGCTGGAGGCAGAACTCGGCGTCCCCCTCTTCGAGCGGCACCCCGGCGGCGTGACCCAGACCCCTGCCGGGCGCGACGTGGTGACCGAGGCACGCCGAACCGTACGCCAGGCGGACCGTGTCCTCGCCGTGGCGGAACGCCACCGGTGCCAGAAGAAGGCGGTGCTTCGGGTCGGCTTCGAGGCAAGCGGCGCAGGCGAGTTGACCACCCGGGCCCGGGCCGAGTTCGCCCGCCGCAATCCGGACGTCCGGGTGGAACCGAAGCGCTTCGACTGGGGCCAGGAGGCGGACGCCCTGCGCGACGGCCGGGTGGACGTCGCCTTCGTCTGGCTGCCCGCCGACCTCACCGACCTGCACACCGAGGTGGTCCACACCGAACCCCGGGTCGTCGGCCTACCCGTCGGGCACCCGCTGGCGGGACGTACGGGCATCGGCATCCTCGACGTCAAGGACGAACCGCTGCTGTGGACGGAGCAGGCGCCGCGCGACTGGGTCGACTGGTGGGCGGTGAACCCCAGACCGGACGGCTCCGCACCGCAATGGGGTCCGAAGAACGACAACGTCGAGGAAATGCTGGAGCAGGTCGCCGAGGGCGCCGCGGTCTGCTTCGCCCCGGCGAACATGGCCCTGTACTACGCCCGCCCCGACCTGTCCTGGGTCCCCCTCACCGACGTTGAACCCCTGAGGGTCGCCCTGGCCTGGTACAAGGACGCGAGCAGCCCCCTCGTACGGGGTTTCGCCGAGGTAGTACGCGAACTCGCCACCGCTCTGGGGGGCCCGTAGTAATCGCCGCAGGAACAACGGATATGGCTGCAATGGCTTCTGTGCTGCCGTGACGTGTCCGGTGACCTCGCTCCGGTGGTCGCCACCCACCGGCGGCCACCGGCCCCGCGCCCGATCAACTCTCCGACCGTAGCGACCCGGGACTCTGCTGCGCAATTCCTGGGTCAGGCTGTGAGTCGGTAGGCGAGGCGTTCGAGCCGGCTGCTGCGGGTGTGATGCTGGTCGTGTCCGGTCCAGTGGGCGTCGAGTCTGATCACGTTGAGTGCGGTGGCGGAGAAGGCGTGTTGGAGGCGGACTTTCGGTAGCCCGCGGTAGCGGGCCCGGCGTATGCCGGTGATGTCGAGGGCTTGATTGATAGTGCCTTCCACACCCGCTCGCAGGGCGTACTTGGCCTTCCACGTCTCGGTCTTCTGCTCGGCGCGGGCCTGGGTGAGGGCTTCTTCTGGCTCTCTGGGGCGCAGGGTGAGCATGCGGCGGCCTTTCGCGGAGCTGGTGCATTGGTCGCGGAAGGGGCAGGGGCGGCAGGTGCGGACGCCGAAGGTGATGACGATCGTGTCCGTTCCGTGCTGTTTCACGGGGTTCCAGTGCGCGCTGGTCTTGCCGGCGGGGCAGCGGACCTGGCGGGCCCTCCAGTCGATGATGAAGGCGCTCTTGTCGAAGCCGGCGTGGGCCTTGGCCTGGGCGGAATGATCCAGCAGAACCGGGGTGACCATACGGGTGCCCTGTTTCAGCGCGGCGGCGATGAGGTCGGCGGATGGATAGCCGGAGTCGAGGTAGTGCTCGGCGGGCCTGATGCCGTGCTCGGCCAGGCGCTGTTGGACCGGGGCGGTCGCTTTCACATCGGGCACGGTGGCATCGGTGGTGCACACGTCCGTGATCAGATTCGGTGCCGCCCGGACACCGGCTTCGGCTTCGGCTTCGGCTTCGGTGGGAGTGTCGCGGGTCTCGGTGAGATGGACCTTGTAGCCCATCCAGAACAGGCCCTCGCCCTTGGCCGCCCAGCGTGCGTCCGCGTCGTAGGGGAGGCGAGGCGGCGATGACCGGGCGGGACACCCTCGTCGTCGGCGGCCCGCTTCTTGATCACCTCCCGTCCCCTGGTGTCGGTGCTCAGGTAGTACGTCTGGACGAGGATCTGCCGCAGGATCTGTACGGACTCGATCTCACGGATCCATGGGGGTGTGCCGGGTGACCAGGCCGCCCGGCACAACGCCAGCGCGTCCTGGCCGAAGACCTGCGCGAGCCGGTCGCGTTTCGTCTGCGAGGCGGGCATGCGCCAGCCGTCCACCCGCGGCCCGTACCGGTGAGCGAACTCGGCGACATCGACCTGCCCGGCCAGCCACGACGGCGCCGCGACAGCCAGGGCCTCCAGCGCCGCCCGCACACTCTCCCCGGCCAGCTCGAGGCGGTTCAAGTCCCGCACCGCACTGATCACATGGGTGGAATCGGTCCGCTGCCTGCCCCCGGCCGCGACCAGCCCCTCCTCCACGCAGTACTCAAGGAGACGGTCGAAGACCACCCGTTCCATGCCGTTGTCGGACAGGCGGGAACGGAACCGGCTCAGCACACTGGCATCGAAGCCGGTGTCCGTCAGCTCCGCCCCGAGCGCGTACTTCCAGTCGATCGCCCGCACCGCCATCGCCGCGGCCTGCCGATCGGTCAGATCCTCGGCGAACTGCAACACCGTGACCAGGCACAACACCCCCGGAGACAAACCCGGAGCCCCACGCACCCCGAACGCCGACGCGAACGGCTCGTCCGCGAAAACCTCCGCGAGCCGGTCTCGCACCCGTATCGCCAGGCTCCCCTGCGGGAACGCCGCCCGCGCCACCATCACGGTCTGCTCCGGGACTTCCGGCAGCCCCTCCGGCCGCATCGACATCCACACCACCCCCACGGCCGCACGACAGGACAACGACCGTACAGACGATCATCCCGTGCCCACCTTCACCCCCGCACGGAATTGCGCAGCAGAGTCACCCTGCCCTCCGGCCACGTACACCGCGGCGGTCGAGCGGTACCTCACCGGTGCGGGCATCGCGAAGTCCTCCGCGCGGATCTACCGGATCTCGCTGACGACGTGGGGGTGGATGCTCACCGGCGAAGCGGCGCCGACCGGACCCGCCCGCCGGGGCGCGAAGCCGCCCCTCTTCCCTGTCGCGGCGATCGACGATCCCGTGCTGCCGGAGGTGTTGGCCGAACTGGCGGCGGCGCGGGCGGACGCGATGGACGCTGACACCGTCAACCGGGAGCTGTCCATCGCGCGCAAGGCGATCGGCTGGTGGCAGCGCCAGGGCTGGATCGAAGGCGATCCGACGATCGGCATCGAGCGGCGGCCGGCACCGCCCGACCGCACCAAGGCCCTGGCGGAGAACCAGATCGCCGCCCTGTGGCGCCTGGATGTCGGGCTCCGGGAGAAGACGCAGTGGAAGATGCTCTATGAGTCCGCCGCACGGGCCGATGAGGTGCTGTGCCTGAACGTGGAGGACCTGTACCCGCAGGACAAACGCGGCAGGATCACCGCCAAGGGCGGGGCGACCGAGTGGATTCACTGGCAGTCCGGCACCGCCCAGCTGCTGCCCCGCCTGATCGCCCGCCGTACCCGCGGCCCGCTGTTCCTCACCGACCGCAAGGCCCCGGCCGGAACGCCGACGCTCGACGTGTGCCCGGAGACCGGCCGGGCCCGGCTCTCCTACCGCCGGGCTGAGGAGATCTTCGAGGAGAACACCCGGCTCCTGGCCAACCCGCTCGCCTCACCCGACGACATCGAGGACCTGGACGGCTGGACACTCCACAGGCTCCGCCACAGCGCCCTGACACACGACGCCGAGGACGGCACCTCCACCCCGATGCTGCTGGCCCGCTCCCGCCACGCCTCCGTCCGCTCCCTGGAGCGGTACGCCCGCCCCGGCGTCGACTCGGTCGCCCGGCACGTCGCCGAACGCGACCCCGCTGCACGTCGCCGCACATAAATCCGAGCGGATCGGGGCTTCAAGATCATCTCGTTGCCCCTTTGGCGCGTATCTCGGTCACACCCCCGGACCTCCGTGAGTTCAGGGAAACTGAAGGGCTCTGAGTGGGAACCCAGGGGTCCGTCGTCGTGCTCCACGGCACTGGATCCGCGAGTTCGACTCCAACTCGCGACCACGCCGCTTCATGGCTCTCCGGACGCGCAAGATGGTGAGCGGGCTAGCCGAGAGGGCGGCGGTATCGCAACTTGTTCAGAGCGGCTCCGCCAGTGGTGTCTTCCACGGCCGCGCCATCTGCGCGCCAACCGGCGGCCTCGTAGAAGCGCCGGGCGCGTTCATTGCCTTCCAGTACCCACAAGGTGGCTTGCGTGTAGTCGGCCTGTCCGAGGGTGGTCAGCGTGGCCAGCATCAACTGCTTTCCGATCCCCGTGCCCCATACCTCGGGCATCGCGTAGAGCGTGCCGATCTCCGCGACGGCGGGCGTCTCCTGAGACGGGCTGTAACCTGCGAACCCGACGATCCCCACCTCGGTCTCGGCTACCAGTACTCCCGAAGTTGGCCACTGTGTCTCCGCGATGCGTGTCTTCCAGCCGGACTCTTCACGGCTTGGGTCCATGGCATCGAGGTAGTGCTGCGGAACAAGACCGGCAAAGGCCGCCTGCCAGGAGCGCACGTAGACGCCAGCGACCGCTGAAGCGTCATCAGGCCATGCCTGTCGAATCTGCATGGCCGTCATTCTTCAAGGCTCCACAATCCGGGCCAAGTTCTTTTCCCGAGTGGGATGTTGAGTGCTCGGCTGCCTGTTCCAGCAGTGCCCGCGCCGAGTTCGCGTATCGGATCGCGGTCTTCTCGCTGAGGCCGAAGACCTCAGCGAGGTGGAGCGGGTCGGGACCGTGGACGAGGGCTTCTTCGAGCTGGCGGTCTATGCGGAGTCGTTCCAGGGTCGCGGTCTGGCGGTGCAGAGCCGGCCCGGCGACCGAGCTCTTGCCGATGGGGCCGGTTCCCAGCGCGGTGTGCTTGTTGATCAGCAGGTGCGGGTTGGCAGTATCGGGCCAGCGGCGGCGCCGGAACTCCAGCCATTTTCGGGCGACTTGAAGGGTGAGTTCGTCCATCGGGCGGGTGCGGCCATCGATGGACAGGCGCCGATTGCCGATGTCGACGTCGTCGAGCTGGAGGCGGCGGATCGCCGCAGGTCGTGCCGCGTGGACGGCGGCGAGGGCGAGGATCAGCCGGTCGGCGGGATGGGTGACGGCGGCGACAGAACCGTCGATGTGTCCGGGCTCCAGCGGCTGGATGACGCCTTCCTCGCGCTGGCCGACCCGGATGCGGCTGGTCGGGTTCTTGAAGATCGTGCCGTTCTTCTTGGCCCAGCCGAACAGCGACCGCAGAGCGATGATCGTGGTCTGCCGCTGCGAGCCCTGCACGGTTTCGAGGTGGGCGAGCACGTCGTCGCGGGTAACCTCCCGCAGGTGGTCGTAACGGTCCGACCACTCCAGCAGCACGGGCCGGATCCGGTTGAAGTAGTTCCAGACCGTCGCCGCATGGCGGGCCCGGGAACGAGGGCCGCCGTCGTGCAGCAGCCGGGCCCAGTCTCCGACATCGCGGGCGATCCCGGTGGCGAGACCGTCGAGCTTGGACTCCAGCCACAGTCCGAACGACGATGGCCGGTCGTCGAGGAACACGCCGATGTGGTCGAGCACTTCCGTGGTCCGCTCGACGCTCAGGCCGCGCGACCGAAGCACCGGGAAAACCTCCGAGTACCGGATCACGTCGACCTCGGCATGGTCGGTCAGGACGATGACCAGGGCCTGGTCGACGTTCAGACGCGTCTTGCGCGGCCAGCCGCGGGCCTCGCCAAGGCGGTGGGCGCTATGGCGGGCCCAGGCCGGCCAGGGATTGCCGCGGCGAGCGTCCTCATCGCTGACCCGCCCCGTGAGGTCTCGGCGGGCCTCGAACAACGCGAGCTGGCACCAGACCGCGGACGGAGGGGTTGCAGGGGCCGGATCGGGTCGCCGGGGTCGGCCCCGGCGACCGTTCTTGACCGCCGATGGCTTGGGACGCCGGTCCCAGAGTGCCGTCAGTCCGTAGAAGAACAGCTGCTGGTGGCGGAGGTGAGGCAGGAAGGACTCCGGTTTGCCGCCAGTCGCGGCGGCCTCCGTTCTCGCCTGGACCCAGCACAGACGGCAGTACTCCTCCCGCAGGGGTACTTGGCGCGTGCAGCCGGCGCACGCACCTCCCCTCCATCGGCTGGCGAACGAGGAACACGTCGAGCACCGCGGCTCGAAGAAACGCCCCCAGGACAGGCAATCCGGGCAGGAACTCGGGTCCATAGGTCACATCGGAGGAAGGGACCGACCATCCCGGCGGCGAGGAACCACCGCCGGGGCCGGTCCCGAGGAGCCAGCGGCCGCTTGCCGGACATCGGTGTCCTGGCCGGGACGGGTGACTTTCTGCGGTTCGGGGATCAGCAGGTCACCGATCTCGCAGCCCAGGACGACGCAGATCACGTCCAGGTCCTCCAGCTTGAGGGAGACCGGCTGCCCGGACCACAGCCCGGACATCTTCCCCGCCGAGATGACCAACCCATGCTCAGCCAGGTTCCGTTGGAGCTCGGACGCCTTCCAGATGCCCTTGTTCGCGGCGGTCAGCCGCAGGTTCCACCTCATCGGATCAGCCCTTCCAGCCGCTTCGCGGCCCGCTCTTGCCCTGCCGCCCAGGCGTCCTCGACCCGGGTCTGCTGCACATGGACGTACCGCATCGTCGTGGCAATCCAGGAATGTCCCAAAACCTCCTGGATCGAGATCAGGTCGAGCCCGTTCAGATAGAGCTGGGACGCGCAGAAGTGCCGCAGGACGTGCGGCGTCAGCTTGTCGGTCCAGCTGGGCAGGTGGAGCTTGGTAGCCTCCGCGAGACCGTTGCGCAGGGCATCGTCACCGACCCGCCGTGAGGAGCCGTCGGCGTTCTTGCGTTCGGAGGGCAGCAGTGGGGCGCCAGGGCGGGTGTGGTCGTCGCCGAACTGACCCCACACATCCTCGATGAACCACCGCAGAGTCCGGCCCGCACCGTTGATCAGCGGCACCATCCGCTCGCGCGGGCCCGATCCGCGCTTCCCCTTGCCATAGCGGACATGGAGCTTGCCGAACCGCCCGAGGTTCCACTTGATGTCATCCAGGTCCAGCCTGCGGGCCTCGTTCACCCTCAGCCCCACCTCGGACATCAGCTTCGAGGCGGTGTAGTTCCTGGCCATCGGGGCGAACTTCCGGCAGGTGGCCAGCTCACCGGCCCAGCCGGTGAACAACTGCCCGACCTCCGGCTCCAGTGGCGGGATCCGCAGCTGGGCGTCCTTCGCCCCGCGCGGCCGATTCATCTCGTCGATCGGACACTCGACAACCCGGCCGGTCATCCGGTGCAGTTCGACCTTGTGCCTCAGCTCCAGGAACGTGAAGTACGTGGTGAGCGCCTGCGACCGGGCAAGCCGGGTGCCGCTGGGCGAGTTCCGCAGCACCTTCCCGAAGTACGCGTCCGCGTCGGCGGGCTCCATGTCCCACAGCGGCCGACCGAACCACGTCCGCACCTGTTCCAGGTGACCGACGTCCCCGCGGATGGTGCCGTCCGTCAGCCCGGCCGACGCCCGTGCGAGCACGAACCCGGCCAGCGCGTCGGTCTCGAACTGCTCCAGTTCCTCCGCCGAGACCGGAGCCCGCACATCGCGGAGGTCCCGCACGACTGCCAGTGCCGCCAACCCGAGCCCCCTCACCTTCACCCGGACCGCAGATCGGTCGGACGAGATGAGAACGCTTCAAGAATCCCGAAGTTACGTCACCTGGCGGGAGAGCATACGAAGGAGGACGAACCCCCTGGCCACGGGGCTGGGGACTCAGCAGGGCTCAGGGGAACTCACGGGATGTCGCACAGCAGGGGGACGTGGCGTAGCGCGCAGCCTTCAAGGTGTTCGGACAGTCGGTCGGTGTCCCTTGCCGCAGGTGATTTGGGCGCTCTTCCGTTCGGGGGTGGCGAGTGCGTTCTGTTACGGATGACGGAAATAAGTCATTCCCGCGTGCTATTTCGTCGTTTGGGCAGGAAGGCCCGGGTGTGATGTCGTATTCGGCCGTAGCTTCGTCGCGCTGTCGTCGCGGCAGGTGCACAGGGCGCCTGGGTAGTACGGCAGCGTGGGGGAAGCACTGTGTTCTTCCGATGGATGCGTACTGCCGTGAGCGCTGCTGCGGCGGTGGCCGTTGCAGGTACGTGCATGGGGGCGGCGGCCGAGCCCGGCCCGGATCACCTGGTGGCCAGTGCCGATAGGGGGCCGGCGATGATGGCTGCCGCGGATACCGGCGTCGCCGCCGCCAGGTGCAAGGTCGGCAACATCGTCTACACCCGCACTACGGAGTGTGAGACCGCCCGGGCGACGGTGGAGGTGATCCATAACCGTGCTGTGGTCGGTACGGCGACGTTCACGATCAGCCACGAGATGACCCTCAACAAGAAGTCGCTGAAGTGGTCGGAGACCATGCGCGTCAGCAAGGCGACGATCGTCAACAACGCCCGCGGCATCCGGATGGGGGTGTCGGTTTCCTGCGGCAGTCCGTGCAAGGCATCCAGCCATGTGCCGGGGCACACTCTGGGGTCCGCCTTCTCGGGGAAGGTCGACTACAGCGACGGAGTCAAGAAAAACAAGACCCACAGCAGCGCGGCGAACTACACGTTCACGTTCACCAAGCCCGGATACACGCTGGGCAGCTTCTCGTACGCCTCACTGGGCTTCCGCTGCGACGACACCTTCTGGAACGCCGCCAATACCCGCCGGCTGGTGCGCCCCGGCTGCGTGTTCCCGAAGTTCAAGCCCACCCTGACGACCATGAGCACGCTCCCGGAGATCGCGAAGAACATCCGCCGGATCCAGGCCAAGGGCGGCCACTACGGCAAACCCGGCTCCGGCCACCCGCTGCACCGCCTCACCGATGACAAGAAGGCGTCCGCGAACAGGCGTGCCGTGTGCGGTAAGGCGAAGCCGCCGACCGGCAAGTCGTGTGACGAGTACCCGTTCGCCCGGACCCACGAAGGGGGCAAGGCACTCCCGGCGGCCAGCCGGGGCATCGCCATGGTCCCGGAGAAGGAGCAGGACCAGCAGGGCGGCCGGCTCATCGGTTTCTACAAGCAGGAGCGCCTTGTGAACAAGGATGGCTTCTGGGTCGCGGTCTGACCTCACAGCGCACAGCTCGTGCTGCGGCCCGCTCCCCTGCCAAGGGTGCGTGGGCCGCGGTGCGGTGTCGGAGAGTTGAGAGAACGGGGAGAGCGATGACGGTCCAGGGCCCGGCCCGTGTGCAGGTGTCTCACCATCAGTACGTACTGCTGGACACGGACGCCGAGGAGCCGGATCAGGACATCGACGACCGGCTCGCGGGCAACGGACTCGTCTACACCAACCAGGCGTCCACCTACGCCACCGTCCTGACCGGGACGTCCTACGGTGATGTCGATGTCGTCTTCGACGTGATCGCCGGCGAACCGCCGCTGAACTGTGAGGGCTGGGACGAGGTCGTTGAGGTGAGCCTGTGCTTCCCGTCCGAGGGACCGCTGGTGGGCGATCCCCTCTCCGAAGACCTGGTGGAAGTCCCTCTCCTCGGTGAGGAAGGGGAGTACCAGTGGTGGAGGTTCCGGATCCACGCACGTGGACGAGATGCGGCGTCCGAGACCGGTGACATCCACGCGGAGGAGGGCGACACCGTTCTGGAACAGCACCTCGTCCAGATCTGGGCCGCCCCCCAAGCACCGGAGACCCGGCACCGGCTCACCGACGAGGTCGGCCGGCGCAGGCGCACGGCCAGCCCCGAGGAGTACGAGGCAGCGAAGGCCGCGGAGGCAGCCCACGCAGAGATGCCCCCCACGCCCCCCGAGGAAATGCCCATGGCCCCCAAGCGCGCCGAGCTACATACCCGTACCCCGGACACCCCCGACTGAGTCGGGCGAGTGGAGGGGCCACCATGGCACCGTACCCACGTCGTCGGGCTGGCCCACCTGGCGAAGGCGGTGCGCCTCGTGCTCCCGCTGACGCACACGCTGCCCCGGTCAGTCGTCGGGGGTGGTGTTGACGGCGCCGCACGCCCCGGACGGGGGCGGCCTGCGGCCGATGCGCGACCCGGACACCGCAGGCATCGACGATGACAACGACAGGGCGGAGGCCTGAACACGGTCAGGTCAGGGACGCCATGCGTCGATTTCATCAGGGGCGGTGTCGAGGAACTTGCGCAGCATGGGCACGTTGAGCGGGAAGAGCCTCTTCGCGGCGATCAACGTTTCCAGTTCGTTTCGGTCGTACCAGCGGTGGCCGGAAGCTTCGCTGGTGGCTTGGGCATCCCCGGTGATCTCGGCGATCACGCAGAGCCCGATATGGTTCTGCATGGTGTCGGTGACGCATACGAACGGCTGTGACACCGCCAGTTCGGAGGTCTCGGCGACGGAGGCATGCGTATCGCCGCCGACCAGGAACCGGTGGACCCTCAGGCCCGCTTCCTCCGCGAGTTCGCGGCGCGCAGCCTGTGTCAGGGACTCGTTCCTGTTGACCTTGCCCTGCGGAAGCTCCAGGCAGCCGTTGTATGGCGTGTCGTCGTTCGCCTTCGTCCGCCGCTGCAGCAGCACTTCGGACCCTCCGGTGCCGCGGGGGCGTACGGCGAGAATACAGACGACGGGCCGCTGCAGAGCGTGTGACATTTTCAGCTCGCTTCCGGGTTCGGGGTATCTGCTGTTGCCCGCGAGGCCGCCACGCCAGCAGGGCCGGGCCGACTAGGCCAGTGTGCCCACAATGGACATCCAGTTCTTGCCCCGGGGATCAACGAACTCCCAGTAGTCAAGGATCTTCCAGCCGTCGTCCGTCAGCAGTGTCTCGAACTCCCGTCGGGTCCACTCCCGCCGGTATCGCATCAGGTCTCCGGAGAAGTCCGACTTCACCTTCCAGCCCTCGCTACTGCTCTCGCCGACGGTGGTCGAGACACAGAGCACTCCGGAGGGCCGTAACAGCTCCCGGCATCTGGCCATGAAGGCCCGCACTCCCGCTTCGGGAAACAGATGGACAACCGCTTCGGCCACGATCGCGTCGTAGAACGAGGACAAGCCGTGGGACAGGAAGTCCCCGATGATGATGTCGGCCCCAGGGTTCCTCCTCCTCGCCAGCTCCACCATTTCCTCAGAGCAGTCGATACCGGTGCAGATGAACCCATGCCGCGCCAGCCACATCAGGCCCAGGCCCACACCGCAGCCGACCTCAAGCACCTTGCCGCCGGGGACAACGGACTGTGCGATCCGCCGGACCCGCTGGTCCGCATGCTCATAGTTCTGCGGCACCCGACGCTCGTACTCGGGCGCTGCGGCGTTGTACGTCTCGGTGTGACGCGCGAGTAACTCCGGCAGAAGCCCATCGGTCATGTCGTATCCCCTTCGGATAGGTGGCGGGAGCGAGTCCCCCGGCCCGGCCATGGCCGTACGGCCAACTGCCACGGCGCGCCAGGGGAACACGCAGCAGGCCGCCTTCACCAGATCGAGCAGCCCTGGCCTGTGCAAAAGTCAGAAAGCGGCGCAGGCTCCGGTCGGCGTCGGCGGGTGCGGCAGCCCCGGCGAGCGCGGTTCGGGCGCGTCTGCCGCCGCGGGCGAGCCAAGGTGCCGACGACGCAGCAGCTATGCGCGCGGCCCTGGCGCCGGAGACGCACAGCGAAAAGACGCAGTATGCCGAAGCCATCAGGAGAGTCGGGACCTCGGGCCCGCCGATGCCGCCGGGCCGCCGCCGCCGGGCCGCCGCGACGACGTGACGTGACGGCGCATTCTGCGACGGCCCGGGGCGGGTGTCAGGCCAGACGTGTGGCCTTCAACCCGTCAAGTGGGTACTCGGACGGGAGCTGGGCGGGGTCGCCCGGCAAGGTGATCTGTACGGCGATGGGCCGCGAGTTTCCCGCTTCCAGCAGCTGGTCGGTCTGGGAGTCGATGTACACCTTGCCGTCCTCATGCGTGACGTCGACACCCGACGCCTCGACCTTCGTCCCGTGTGCCATCCTCAGGTCGAACGAGATCCGGAACCTGCTTGTCTGCTTGCCCTCACCACCGGCCTTGCTGACGGCCTTGATGGTCAGCTCGATGCTGTACACCCGGCCCTGCGGGTCGTAACTCTGCCACGAACTGTTGGGCTTCTTCGTCACGACGATCTCGTCGTAGCTCGGCCGGATCGGCATCGGTGTGATGCGCCCGGCCCCGTTCACGACCTCCAGGCCGTCGACGGGGATCTTCCCGTTTCCGATCCGCTCGGCATGGTCGGGGACAGTGCTGCCGGTCAAGTCGAGGTGGTTGACGTTGCCTGCCGAGTCAACGGCGTAGAAGTGTCCGGCGGAGTCGAAGAACGTGGCCGAGTACGACTTCCGGGAACCGCTGGAGCTGCTGGCCTCAGCGGGCAGGAAGACCCTTTTCCTGAGCACGGTCTTCATGGGTTCCTTCCGGGGATCCACATGAAGCAGGTCGCCGTTGTCGCCCTCGACCGAGATCAGCCGGCCGTCCTTCGGATGGTGGGCGAAGTCGTCCCACCGCCCGGAGCCCGGACGGTGGCCAGCGGTCGCCGTCCGGGTCACCACATCGATCGTGTAGCTGGGTGCGCCAGGGTCACTCGCGACCAGCAGCTTCTTCCCGTCGACGTCCATGTCCCCGTCGTACCATTTCAGGCCGCTCGGCAGCCCGTCGACGACCGCGTCCGAGACCGTGCCGGCCTCCACGTCGATGGTGACCAACCGATTGTCACTGACGGCGAAGAGCAGTGGCTCCTTGCTGTCGCCCCGGTACTGCGCGCCCATGGCGGTGTAACCGGCCTCGTACGCCGGTACGTTCTCAACCACACGGGTGTCCCCGTCGATCGGATCGAAGCGGTAGATCCGTGTGTTCGTCCTGCCTACCGCGAGGTAGACCTTACGGTGCGCCACAGTGCGGTTCCTTTCGGTGATGCAACGGATGCCGCCTCAGAATCGGGCCGCCACACATTTCACCGCAAGGCCACGAAATGGGCGGCCGATGACAACAGGTCAACCCTGATTGCTGTGCGTCCTCCTGGCGCGCCTGGTTGACGCCTTGGAGCCGACGGTCGGCCGGGCTGATCCGCCTGCTGGACCTGCGCGACGAAACCCCGTTGTTCAACCTGCGGGTTGGCACTGTCACGTGGACTGACCGGCCTGGGATGATCTTCTGGTTGGTCGTGCTGGGAGGGGTCGTCCGTGGACAGCGCGCCGCCGTCGTACAAGGGGCACCGGTACCCGGTGGAGATCATCGCGCACTGCGTGTGGCTGTACTTCCGTTTCCCGCTGTCGTTCCGCGAGGTCGAGGAGCTGATGCTCGAGCGCGGCGTGCTCGTCTCCCACGAGACGGTCCGCCGCTGGTGTACGAAGTTCGGGCAGGCCTACGCCAACGGCCTGCGCCGCCGGCGTGTGCAGCCTGGCGACAAGTGGCACCTGGACGAGGTCTTCCTCAGGATCAACGGTGAGCTGAAGTACCTGTGGCGGGCCGTCGACGCCGATGGCAACGCGCTCGACATTTTGGTCCAGAACCGGCGGGACACGCTGCGGCCAGGCGGTTCTTCCGCAAACTGCTCAAGAAGACCCGCTCGGTGCCGAGGGTGATCGTCACGGACAAGCTCCGCTCCTACGGCGCGGCCCAACGGACGCACGGCCCCGCAGGTCCTGCAGGAGCCGGCACGGACCCGGACCGTCGTTTTGCTGGCGGCCTGCCTCCATGACCGGGCATCAGCCGCAGGCCTGGACGGGGCGGCGGTTGCCGAGGTGCAGCTCGGGCAGGCCGCGGATGTCCTGGAGCGGTACCCGGTCTCCGCGCTGGAGGCATGCAGGACGGTCCCGGCCGCGGAGGGAGGCGACGTCGTCGACGAGCTCCTGGCCGGCTACGGCACAGACGGCTTCGAGCACATCCGGCAGATGGTGCGCCAGGCCCTGGCACATCACCGGGCCGACGGCGGCCCGCACGTCCGGATCACTGAGCGGATAGCCGCTCAGCGCTCGGCTCTGCGGGACACCCTTGCAGACCTGTGCATGGACTACTGATCCAGGAGGGGCAATGACCGACAATCCCCGCGACACTTGGGAGCGTCTCGCGGACGTACGGCTGGGCGGGTGGCGGCTCGGTAGCGTCGCCGTCAGATCGAGTGGGGTGGGAAAGGCCGATGGCCAGGCAACGCGCCCGCGTCAGGGATCGACCGCGGATGGCGCGCCGAGACTTCCCGTGCACGCTCTGCAGTCGTGTTATTGCACGTCCGCGCCGGGCCGGTCACGCGCCTTTTGCCCACGCCCAGGCCGTGAGCCGCCATTCTGTGTCCACCTTCCGAAGCGCCACCGTGAACACCGAGCCGGTCTGGGTGACCTGTCTGCCCTGCAGGTCGAATGACATGGTCGCGGGAACAACGATGTAGGCGTGATCACTGGTGACATCGACATGCCGTGGTTCACCGAGGGTGATGTGGTACCCCGACGCCCCTACGTGCTCGCCCTCGGTAAGCACGTCCCTCCACCAGTCTTCGCTGGCTGTTGGCCCCTGCCACACATGCGGTGCCATTCCGTCAAGGATCTGCATCGGGTCAGCGCACGTTGCTGCCATCGCTTTCACGTCACCGTGATTGAAGCCATCGACGTACTGGACCACCGCCGCCATGGGATCGTTCGACACCACAGATCTCCTCTTCTCCCGTACGCGGAGCACTCTCTTGAAGAGCCTTTTTCATCGTGGCTGGAGATTGGGACTACCGCCCGTTATGCGGTAGGCGACGCCTCGCATCCGTTGGCGGCGGACGCGGCCAGGGCTACACCTTCCGCGTCAGCACCACCCCGGCGGTCCACCAACAGCTCCTCGCGCGTCGAGCTGATGTCGCGGCGGATGTACGACGCCATCGCGCCCGTGGTCGACCGGATCCAGAAGAACGTCCCGCCCGCCGAGGTCCCAGTGGCCACCGTGGACGACGCGGTCGCTCCCGCCGGACCCGAAACGTCCCCGACCGCCAGCGCCAGTGCCTGACGGACGACTGATGGGGTGCACCGGTGGCCGAGGCTCGCGGGCGGCGCAGGTCTTGCTGCGGGCTGAGGGGGCACCGTCCGGCGCAGGCCGGACCCACGTCGGCAGCCGTGTCCCCGGCCATCACGACAAGGGTGATCAGGTGTTGGGCGGGGAAGGAGCCAAGGAGTACGACATCGCAGGTCGAGGTGGTGACCCAAGATGGCCAGCCCCATATGGACGGGGATCGTCTCCTTCGGGCTCGTCTCGCTGCCGGTTGCGCTGTACACCGCGACCGACAGCCACACGATCCGCTTCCACCAGCTGCAGCGCGGCACCGCGGACCGGATCCGCAACCGGCGCGTCAACGAGCGCACCGGTGATGAGGTGGAGCTGGACGAGATCGTCAAGGGCTACGACACCGGCAGCGAGTACGTGGTCGTCGAGCCCGAGGAACTCGACGACATCGCGCCGGGGCGGTCCAGGGCCCTGGAGGTGTCCGAGTTCGTCGATCTCGACACGGTGGAACCGGTCTTCTTCGACAAGACGTACTACCTCGGGCCGCGGGGCGAGCAGTACGGCAAGGTGTATGCCCTGCTCCAGCGGGCCCTGGAGGAGTCGGACAAGGCAGGGATCGCGACCTTCGTGATGCGCGGGCGCGAGTACCTCGTCGCCCTGAAGGCCGAGGACGGCCTGCTGACCCTGCACACCCTGCACTGGGCGGACGAGATCCGCGACCCCCACGACGAGGTCCCCGACCTGCCGGGCAAGACGGAGCCGACCCCGGCCGAGGTGAAGATGGCCCACCAGCTCATCGACGCCCTCACCGCCGACTGGGATCCGGAGGACTTCCACGACACCTTCCAGGAGAAGGTCGAGGCGCTGATCGAGGCCAAGGCCGCCGGTGACGCCGTGGAGAAGGCCGAGCCGGCCGCGCAGCCCACCGGTGTGGTCGACCTGGTGGAGGCCCTGCGTGCCAGCGTGGAGCGGGCCCGAAGCCCGAAGGACGCCGGGGAGAAGGCCGGCGCCTCCGGGAAGACGGGGCGCGGGAAGAAGCCTGCCTCGGAGAAGCGCACCGGGGCCTCGGGCGCCGGGATGCTGCTGTCGCTGACCAAGGCCGAGCTGTACGAGAAGGCCACCAAGGCCGGTGTCAAAGGGCGTTCCAACATGACCCACGATCAGCTCGCCGACGCCCTCGCCAAGGGCAGCTGAAGAGCTTCGGCGACGGGCGGGACTCTCGCCCTCTCACGGCCCTTCCGCGGGTGCTTTGGGCCCGAGGACGACGAATTCCTCGCCATTCCAGTGCATGACCAGTTCCCGTACCCCGTCCGGTCCGCTCCGGGCTGCCCGCACCAGCTCGACCCGGCCCGCCATGCTCCAGCCGTGCTCCGCCCAGTACGGATGGGCACTGATCAGGCAGGACAGCCGGATCAGCTCCCGGCGCAGCTCGGCCGCCCCGACGGCGGGCCGCAAGGCGAGCTCGTTGTAGATGCGGATCTGCCGGCGCCTGAGAGCGATCAAGTCGTCGGGGAAACGGAAGGACGTCATCCACATATTCAATCAGGTGTTCGAATTTCCGTGCGGGCTCCCGCACGGGCCCCGCGGCGCCGGGTGTGGGCGGGCGGATGAGCGGCGTAGTTGGCCGGCTGAGCGTTGTAGTTGGCGGAGTCTCTGGTCGAGTGGGGGAGCTACGCCAGGCGCGAGCGGCGGAAGTGGCGCAGCGCCGTCTCGGCCGCGTTGGCACCGCACATGCCGTGCGCGCCCGGTCCTGGCGGTGTGGCGGCCGAGCAGATGTACATGCCGGGGATACCGGTGTCATAGGGGGAGAGTGTGGGCTGTGGGCCGAAGACGAGCTGGCGTACGTCCTTGGCGCCGGTGACGATGTCGCCGCCCACGTAGTTGGGGTTGTGGGCGTGCATGTCCGTGGTGGATCGCGATACGTGTCCGACGATGCGTTCCCGGAATCCGGGGGCGAACCGCTCGATCTGGCTGATTACCGCCTGGGTCGCGTCGCCGGTGTAGCCGTGGGGCACGTGCGCGTAGCTGTAGAGGGGGTGGATGTCGCCGACGGAGCGCTGGGGGTCGGCGAGGTACTGCTGGCCGATGAGGACGAATGGGCGCTCGGGCATGCGGCCGGCGTGGATGTCCCGTTCGGTGGCGGCGATCTCGGCGTACGGGCCGCCGAGGTGGAGCGTGCCGGCTCGGTGGGCGTCCGGGTTCGTCCACGGGACGCCGCCGTCGACCGCGAAGTCGACCTTGAAGGCTCCCGGGGCATGCCGGAAGCGCCGGTATGCGCGGGTGACACGAGACGGCAGCCGGTCGCCGATGATGTCGGCGACGGCCCGCGGAGCGAGGTCGAACATCGTGATGTCCGCAGGTGGCAGGTCACGTGCGTGCCGCACCTCGATGCCGGTCTCGATCCTGCCGCCGTGTTCGGCGAGGACTGCGGCCAGCGCCGCCGAGATCGACCGCGATCCGCCGGCGGCGACGGGCCAGCCGTGCCGATGCCCGGCGGCGATGATGCCCAGGGCGATGGCGGAGGAGAGCGGGTAGTGCAGCGGCCGGAACGCGTGCGCGGCCACCCCGCCGAACAACGCTCGGCCCCGCTCGGTGGTAAACAGCCGCGCGATGGCCGAGCCCGGCAGCAGCGTCGGCAGGCCGAACCGGGCAAGGGCAAGCGGGTGCCTGGGCAGGCGCAACAGCGGCCCCATGATGTCCTCGGCCAGCATGTCGAAGCGGGCCGCCGGCCCGGCGAACGCCAGCCGCCAGCGGGAACCGTCCCGGCCGAGCCCGGCGGCAGTCGCCTCAACCGAGCGGTGCAGCACGCCGGCCTCGCCGCCATCGAGCGGGTGGACACAGTCGATCTCCGGCCAGCGCCAGGTCAGCCCGTGCCGCTCAAGGCCGAGGCTCTGTAGGAATGCCGACCCGACGGCCATCGGGTGGATGGCCGAGCAGTGATCGTGCAGCAGCCCCGGCATGATGGCCTCGCCCGAGCGGGTGCCGCCGCCGATCTCGCTGGCCGCCTCCAGCACAGTGACCTGAGCCCCCGACCGGGCAAGGACGACAGCAGCGGCGAGCCCGTTGGGCCCGCTGCCGACAACGATCGCGGTACTCATGCGAGCGACCCTAACGGCCAGAGCCCGCAACAATCTCCGCTACCAGGGACTCCGCCAACTACAACGCTCAGCCCGCCAGCTAAGCCGCCGCCTAAAGCGCTCACACCGGGCCCGAATCAGGGTCGCCGCCGCACCGGACCGATGACGAACACGACCAGGAGCACGGAGTCGACACCGCGCCGACGGCTGCTGCCGCCTCCCCACCCCGCAGGTCATCCCGCCGTGGCCTCCGTATCGGGCGGGCACGATATCGTGAAGCCCCTGATGTCTGTTGCTTTTCATGATCCGGCAGGAGCGTTCCGAGTGCCCGAGGACCCCATCGCCCAGAGCGAGCTTGCTGCCCTGACCCGGCGTTTCGAAGAGGTCGCGGGCAAGCACGACCGCGAGTTCGGGATCATCAAGTCCGACCTGACCGCGGTGCGCCTTCAGATCGGGAACCTGGACCAGAAGGTCGAGGCTCTCGACAAGAAGATCGACCGGAACCAGGCCCAGATCATTGAGCTGCTCACCGAGCTTGTGGGGCGTCGTACCGACGGCGCTGGCTGACTTCTCCGGGCCCGGTGCCCGGTTGCCTGTACACGCGCGACGGCCCCGACCAGACACATCTGGTCGGGGCCGTCGCGTGTGCCGGGGTCAGATTCCGGTGCGCAGGTGTTCCTGGCGGGCCTGGACCAGGCCGCGCCATGCGGAGCGGACGTCATCTTCGCTCTTGGTCCAACGGGTGGTCGAGGGCTCCGGCAGGGGCAGGGCGCCCATGAAGTGGGCGATGTCGGTGAAGTAGGCGAAGTCGCCGGTGGCGGTGAGCTCGCGCAGGCGGCTGATGGTGGCGGCCAGGTCCTGCTCCTCGCCGCGGACGGCGTGGTGGAAGGCGAGGGCGAGCTCCACGAAGCGGTGGAGGAAGGGGAGCCCCGCAGCCTCGATGTCGGCATGCAGGCTCTGGGCGCGGCCTGGGACGCTGTCGGTTCCGGCGTCCTTGATCAGGGCGACGACCTGGGCGAGGAGGGTGTTGGAGCGCTGGTCGAGGCCGTTCAGGAGCTGGTGGGCGAGAGCGAGCTCGTCGCCGGCCCGGGCGGGGTCGGCGAAGGAGAGGGCGAGGGCGAGGCGGACCTGTGTCATGGCGCGCTCGCCGACGGCACTGTGCTGCTCGGCTTCGGCGCGGCCGGCTTCGAAGGCGGCGACCGCTTGGGCGGTGTCGGCGTGGGACCAGTGGATGTCGCCGAGGACGCGGTGGTGACGGCCTTTCCAGCCCAGGGCGGGGACGGCGGCCAGGGCTGAGGGCGTCGGCAGGGGTGTCCGGTACCGGATCGGTGGTGGTGTCGGTGGGCAGGGCAAGGGGTTCCCACACGGAGTCGTCGGTGTAGGTGTGGGCGGCGACGGTGAGCCAGCCCAGGTCGTTCAGACGGTGTTCGCGGGCCAGGCGCAGGCCCTGGCGCAGGCAGGCGACCAGAAGCATGCGGCTGGGGCCGAGTGCGGTGGCGCTGGTCCACTGGTCGCCGAGGGCGGCCAGGGCCCGGGTGGCGGCCTGGTCCCAGTCGGCCGGTGTCCAGCGGTCGTCGCTGTGGTCGTCGTCGCGGACGGCGCTGCGGATCGCACGGTGCAGGTGGAAGGGCCACAGAGCGTACGGGTTCTCGTTGACCAGGGGCCGCTCGACCAGGCGCCGGGCCGGCGCCTGCTGGGCAAGGCCCGCAGTACGCGTGGCCAGGTCGAGGTCGAAGGCGTCCAGCAGAGAAACGCTGCGCAGCAAGTGACGTTCCTCTGGGGTGAGGTCGGAGAGGGTCCGGGCGAGGAGCGCGGGGAAGCTGCAGTCGAAGTCGGCGGCGGTGGGGGTGTGGCCGGTGCGCCGGATCTCCAGGAAGCGGGAGACGGCGAGGTCGAGGTGGAGGGGCAGGCCGTGGGAGCGGGCGGTGATCGCGGCCCGGATGTCGGCGCCGATGAGGGGCTGGCCGTTCTGGACCAGGCGGCTGGCGAGGTGGGTCTCGCAGTCCTCGGGGGAGAGGTCGCCGATCAGATACTGCCGGGCGCCGGAGCCGGCTGTCCGTGGCTGCGGAACCGTCAGGGAAGAGGAGGCGGCCAGGCCCGGCCAGGCGGCAGGACCTGTCCAGTCGAGCTGGCCGTGCAACGCGGAGTCCGCCCACGGCAGACGGCTGCGGCCGCCGACGACGAAGAAGACGTTCGGCATGAGCCAGACCAGGCGCTGCAGCAGCCGCTCGAAGTCCCGGTGGCGGTCCGCAGTGTCCTCGAAGGTGTCCAGCAGGACCACCGGCGTGAGTCGCTTCTTCGCGGGCAGCTGGTTCAGGTCCCAGGCAAGCAGGTGCGGGTAGTAGGACAACGCCTCCAGGCCGGGGGTGGCCTCCAGCAGGGCCGCCGTCCTGGTGGCGCCGGCCAGGGCCTGGGCACGTTCCTGACGTTCGCGCAGCGCCTGGATGAGCGCCGAGGTGAGCTGTCCGGCCGCCGAGCCGATCAGCCCCGGCAGCGCCAGGGCAGCGGCCACTTCCCCCACCCCGGCCTGCAGCTGTCCGGGCAGCATGTTCGTGAACTTCCCGGCCAGCCCGGTGCGCCGGACGTACTCGTCCAGCGGCTCACCGGGGTGCATGTGCTCCCAGTAGTGCCGCAGAGCCACGTCGAAGGACGGCATCGGCCGACCAAGAGCCTCGGCGAGCGCGAGGCGGATCGTCAGGATCACGCGCTCGAAGTCCGAGCCGGCCGACGCCGCCCGGGAAAGGTCGATCCGGATGGGCAGCACCCGGTCCGTCCAGGTGGGTGCGCCCCACTGCTCGGGGCGGTGCTCGGCAGCGGTGAGCGCTGCCTCGATCTTGCGGAGCAGGGTCGACTTCCCGACGCCGCCCACCCCGTGGAAGACGATCAGATTGCGACGGGGGGCTTCGAGGTCCTCCACGTCGAAGGACCGGTCGGCGATGTGGCGCAGGTGTTCCTCGAGCGCGGTGGCCACCAGGGCCCACTGGCTGTGCCGGTCGGTGAACGCCTCCGCGACGTCGAACGCCGACGGGTCGTTGGAGCTGAACAGCGCACGCAAGTTGTCGGCCATGGTCCCCCCCACAGGTGATCGTCTCGGCCCCAACCTATGCCGCCCGGCAGCCGCGGGCGGGCACTGTGAAGCTCCGCCATCTTGATTCTGGCTGGTCCGGGCCTCTGGTGTGATGGCGGGTGAGGCGGCGGTCCGTCGACGGCTGGCGCGCCTACGCCCTCTTGTGGTCACGACCTTTCGAGGGTGTGCTGGGTTTTGTCCCGCACTGCGAGGGTGCACTCCATGACGAAGGGGGATAGATGGTCGAGACAGTATTCCGTTGGGAGGAGCTGCCTGAGGCCGATCGGTTCGAGTGCTGGCGAGACATGGCATGTGACAGCCACGCGCCCAACGAGGTCGATTCCGAGCAGGCCGACGACTTCCGGGCAACGTTACGGGTACTGGGCCTGGGACCGGTGAGCGTGTCCGCCCTCGACTGCCCGCCGCTTCGCTCGGACCGCACCCCAAGACTGATCCGGCAGTCCGATCCGGAGCTGTACAACCTCACCTTCACTCAGCGCGGGAGCGCCGGCGCCGTCCACGCCGGCCGGGAGATCCAGCTGGGCGAGGGTGATCTGATGCTGTCCACCACCTCGCTGCCCCTGCGTACCAGGATGGCCACCGACCACGAGTCGGTCGCCATGATCGATGTGCTCTTCCCCCAGGCGCTGTTACCCCTACCCAAAGGGGCCGCGGACCGGCTGCTCACGCTGCCCTTCTCAGGACGGGCAGGTCTCGGCGTTCTCCTCGCCCAGTTCCTCAATCGCCTGACCGCCGAATCCGCCACCTACAGGCCGGCCGACGCCGAGCGCCTCGGGGCGGTGACCCTCGATCTGGCAGCGGCACTGCTCGCCCACCACCTCGACGACACGACCCCACCCGAGGCTCACCCCGAGGCGCTCGCTACACGCATCCACACCTTCGTCCGTCACAACCTGAGCGATCCCGAGCTGACTCCGCGCCAGATCGCCTCCGCCCACCACATCTCCCTACGAACCCTGCACCGTGTCTTCCAGCGCGAGGGCGCCACGGTCACCGCCTGGATCCGCCAACAACGACTCGACGGTGCCCGCCGCGACCTCACCAACCCCGCACTGGCCGCACGCCCCATCTACGCCATCGCTGCCGCGTGGGGCTTCACTCGCGCCGCCGACTTCACCCACGTCTTCCGCGCCACGTACGGCATGCCACCCAGCGAATACCGTCATATGGGCACGCCAGGGACAGACGAGACGCGTTCATAGGCAAGGACCCATGCCTGACCTGCGCATACGCAGGTGGTCTCTCACCTCGTGCCAGATGAGGGACCACCTGCGATTTCCGTATCACCGCTGCCATGCTGACGGGTCCGGTGAACACCGCAGCGTCATAACGCAGCAGAAGATACCGATGCCCGGACTGCTCAGTCCGCGATCGTCCCGCTGTTGGTGCTCATGCCGTCGAACTGCACGTAGTACTCGGCATTCTTCGTCGACTTCGGGAAGATGACCGTCCACACCCCCGCCTTGGCCTTGTGCCAGCCGTGGCACTTGTTGTGTGTGCAGACCCTCACAGAGCGGGTGGAGTTGGTCTTGATGTTGATGTCGCTGCAGTTGCCCTTGACGCTGGTCCACTGGCCGCGCTTGGGCCAGTGCGCGTTGTCGCTGGCACTGGAGCCCGCCTCGGCCGAGTACGAGCGGGCACTGCCGTAGCAGGACACCGCTTTTACGCCGCTACTGGAGGTTCCGGCGGCCTGGGCAGGGACGGTGAGGGCCGTGAGGACCGCAGCGGCGCTGATCAGCGTCGCTGCGACACGCCTGTTCGTAGTGATGATGACTTCCTCCTGTTGCTTGTGCGCGTCCCCGTGTACCAGTCGGAGAACACGGAGGGCGCGGGCTGATTTGTCGCCAGTCGGTACTGCTCAAGTACGGACGATGCCAGGGGCAGAACCTCGAAGCCTTAGTTCTCCGTGCCAGTTGCTTGGGCCCAGGAGCCTTGATTTCCATGCCGCTCGTGCGGCCGAGGCGTGGACGTGCGCGGACTACGGCGGCCTCGCCGCGGCGAGTGCAGCACCTCTTTCCCGCCCACCTGCGCGACAGCCGGCGCCGTCGCGGCCCGTTCGGCGGCGACCTGCTCGCCCATCCGGGCCAGGACCCGCTCCGCCGCCAGGTCCTCGCGTTCGGCCCGTACCTCGGCCAACTGCTTGACCAGTTGTTCTTCCAGATCGTCCAACTCCGTGCGGCGTACCGCGATCCGCTCCTGCACCTCGGGATCCACCATGCGCCGGATCGGAGGGAGGAGAACGAGGCGGCGGACCGGAACAGGCGAACCGCCCTGCCCAACGATCTACATGCTGGACACTGCCCCACCACCAGCCCGAGTAGCCTCACCCGCCATCACACCAGAGGCCCGGACCAGCCAGAATCAAGATGGCGGAGCTTCTGTGGTCGGCACGTCCGGTCCGCACCGGGTAATGGACGGAATACCGGCGGCGCTCGACAATGATCCCTTTGCCGTCTTCCCGTGGAAGAAGTTGGTTCTCGTGCACGATCCGGCAGACCCCTCCAGTTCCTCCGAGCCGGCCGATGCGGTCGGCCCGCAGGGCTCCGCTGACGCGGTGAGCGAGGTGATGGCCTGGTACACGCGTGAACTCCTGGCGGAGCGCCGTGCCTCCCACCCCGACCCGGAGCGTCTGGAACACCTGCTCGCCCGGCAGCAGGAGTGCGTGCAGGGGCACTGTCACGTTGACTGACCGGGTGGGATGATCTTCTGGTTGGTCATGCTGGGAGGGGTCGTCCGTGGACAGCGCATCGCCGTCGTACAAGGGGCACCGGTACCCGGTCGAGGTCATTGCCCACTGTGTGTGGCTGTACCACCGCTTCCCGCTGTCGTTCCGCGAGGTCGAGGAGCTGATGCTCGAGCGCGGCGTGGTCGTCTCCCACGAGACGGTCCGCCACTGGTGTGCGAAGTTCGGGCAGGCCTACGCCAACGGCCTGCTCCGCCGCCGGCCCCGGCCCGGCGACAAGTGGCACCTGGACGAGGTCTTCGTGAAGATCAACGGAGAGCAGAAGTACCTGTGGCGGGCCGTTGACGCCGACGGCAACGTGCTCGACATCCTGGTCCAGTCCCGCCGGGACAAGGCCGCGGCCCGCGCTTCTTCCGCAAACTGCTCAAGAGAACCTGCTCGGTGCCGAGGGTGATCGTCACCGACAAGCTCCGCTCCTACGGCGCGGCCCACCGCGAGGTCATGCCCTCCGTAGAACACCGCGCCCACAAGGGCCTCAACAACCGGGCCGAGAACAGCCACCAGCCCACCCGCCAGCGCGAACGCGCCATGAAAGGCTTCCGTAGCGTCGGCGGAGCCCAGCAGTTCCTGTCCGCGTTCAGCGGCATCTCACCCCACTTCCGACCACGCCGCCACCTGATGACCGCCCCCGAATACCGCACCGAGATGACCACCCGCTTCGCCATCTGGGACCAGATCACCGGCGCTGCAAGCCGGCCCACCACGGCCTGAGCACGGAGCCGGAACCCGACCCCACCACACCCGACACACCATCAGGCACTCACACACCCAACAACGTGACAGCGCCCCCGTACCCGCTCGGCCTCCCGGCGCCGGGCGGGTCACTTGCTGTCGGACGGACGCGGATTTTCCACGTGTGAGATCCAGGTGGTGAGCAGTCCTTCGAGTGCCTTGGTCTCGGCGGGCGTCAGCAGGCTCAGCAGGCGGCGTTCGTTGCGCATGTGGTCGGTGAATGCCTGGTCGATCAGTTCGCGACCGGGCTGGGTGAGGGCCACGATCCGGCCACGCTGGTCGTCGTCGGAACGGCGGCGGGTGACGAGTCCTGCCCGCTCCAGGCGGTCGATTCTCTTCGTCATCGCGCCGGTGGTGACCATGGTGTGTGCGGCGAGTTCGCCGGGCGCGCGCTCATAGGGCTCACCGGCGCGGCGCAGTGCGCACAGGACGTCGAACTCTCCCTCGCTGAGTCCGTAGCGCCCGTAGACGAGGCAGAGTTCCTCGGTGAGATGGTCGGCCAGGCGGTGCAGCCGGCCGATCACGCCCTGCGGGGAGATGTCGAGGTCGGGCCGCTCGCGGCGCCAGTCGGTCTGGATGCGGGCCACGCGGTCCAGCGGTTGCGGGTCGTCCATGCACACCATGATACCTTCCCGGGAAGCTATATTGTCTTCCATGGAAGCTAATCTACGGTGGGTGGCCCTGACCGCTGTCGCACCGGTGGCCTGGGGCGCCAACTATTACGTCACCCATGAATTCCTGCCGCCCGACAGCCCCCTCTACGGGGCGGCTCTGCGAGCGCTGCCCGCCGGTCTCGTCCTGCTGGGGCTGTGCAGGCAGCGACCGCGCGGTGCGTGGTGGTGGCGGTCCGCGGTGCTCGGGCTGCTCAACGTAAGCGTGTTCTTCGTGCTCGTCTACGCCGCCTCCCAGCTACTGCCGACGAGCATCGCCTCAACCGTCATGGCGGTGTCCCCGCTGGCGATGATGCTCATCGCCTGGGCACTCGTCTCCGAGCGGCCCGGCATCGCACACCTGGCCGGCGCCGCGATCGGGCTCGGCGGGGTCTGCCTCATGCTGCTCACGGGAACGGGAGGAGTGAGCGTGCCGGGAGTCCTCGCCTCGGCCGCGGCCATGCTCGTGTCGTCCTTTGGCCACATCCTGACCAAGCGGTGGAACGCCGGTACCGATGTGCTCGCCTCGACCGCCTGGCAGCTCACCGCCGGAGGACTGTTCCTGCTGCCGGTCGCCGCAGCCGTGGAGGGCCCTCCGCCCGCACTCTCCACACCGGCGCTCCTCGCGTTCGGCTACGTCACCCTCGTCGCCACCGCGCTGGCCTTCGCCGCCTGGTTCACCGGGCTACGGCACCTGCCCGCGGGGACCGTGGGCCTTGTCGGGCTCCTCAACCCCGTCACAGGTGTCCTGCTCGGCACGGCGGTCGCCGGAGAGGTGCTGACAGCCCAGCAGCTGTGCGGGCTGGCGCTCGTCCTGACCGGAGTCGTCCTGGGACGGCCCAAACGCGCAGGACGACGCGGCGGCAGTCGGACTCCTCTCCAACCTGCACCCGACAAGCGTCCCGCCCGCGAGTCCTCCACCTGCAATCCCCTGTGAGGGTCAGGGGACACGGGAGCAGGGAGCGGCGCCGATAGTCGGCCGGGATGAGTGAGCAGGTGGGGAGGGGTGCCGCCGTCACGGATCGATCTGTCCTCCATCCCGGCCCGACCAACGATCCCATCGGCCAGCGGTGTTGGGTTCACCGTCTGCTGTCGCCGGGCGCGAGCAGACTGGTGACTTCGGCGATCGCCTCCGCCGAGGGTGGAAATAGCGCCGAACGTTCTCCGGCTTCTTGTGCCGCGACTTCGCCATGAGCATCGGCAGGCTGGCCCCGGCCTCGCCGAGGTGCGTGAGCCCGGAATGCCGGTATTCGTGCAGGTCCCACCCGGTGCCCGGCACTCCGCCGACGGCCGTGTGCGCATCCAGCAGGGCGCGGGCCTGGCCGTACGACAGCCGGACCAGCCCGGTGTCCGGGCACACGTCACGCGGCGCGAGGACCTTGCCGGGGCCCGGCTTGCGGTGGGTGACGAACACCGGCCCCCGCGTACGGCCCTTGATCAGCCGGGGCAGCAGACGGGCGGTGCCGGCGTCCCAGTACACGGGCTCCATGACGTAGTCCTCGCGCGGGGCGCCGCGGCGGCGGGTACGCGGCTTCGCGCCCTTGGCCTTCACCGGGGCCCTGCGGGCGGCGAGGTCCAGCTCCTCGATGTTGACGCCGAGGATCTCCTCCGACCGCGCGACGGTCTCGTAGAGCATCCGCCACAGCGTCTTCTCCCTCAGGTGGACCTCGCGGCGGTCGATCAGCCGGTCGACCGCCATCTTCGAGCGGGCCGGGGTCTCCGAGTCCGGCGGGGGCATCCGCTTCACCCAGGCCGGCACCTTCGGGCCGTCGTACCCGCGCTCGGCACACCAGCCCAGCCACGACAGCACCGACGCCCTGCGCGGCGCTGTCACGTTGTTGGGTGTGTGAGTGCCTGATGGTGTGTCGGGTGTGGTGGGGTCGGGTTCCGGCTCCGTGCTCAGGCCGTGGTGGGCCGGCTTGCAGCGCCGGTGATCTGGTCCCAGATGGCGAAGCGGGTGGTCATCTCGGTGCGGTATTCGGGGGCGGTCATCAGGTGGCGGCGTGGTCGGAAGTGGGGTGAGATGCCGCTGAACGCGGACAGGAACTGCTGGGCTCCGCCGACGCTACGGAAGCCTTTCATGGCGCGTTCGCGCTGGCGGGTGGGCTGGTGGCTGTTCTCGGCCCGGTTGTTGAGGCCCTTGTGGGCGCGGTGTTCTACGGAGGGCATGACCTCGCGGTGGGCCGCGCCGTAGGAGCGGAGCTTGTCGGTGACGATCACCCTCGGCACCGAGCAGGTTCTCTTGAGCAGTTTGCGGAAGAAGCGCGGGCCGCGGCCTTGTCCCGGCGGGACTGGACCAGGATGTCGAGCACGTTGCCGTCGGCGTCAACGGCCCGCCACAGGTACTTCTGCTCTCCGTTGATCTTCACGAAGACCTCGTCCAGGTGCCACTTGTCGCCGGGCCGGGGCCGCCTCCGGCGCAGGCCGTTGGCGTAGGCCTGCCCGAACTTCGCACACCAGTGGCGGACCGTCTCGTGGGAGACGACCACGCCGCGCTCGAGCATCAGCTCCTCGACCTCGCGGAACGACAGCGGGAAGCGGTGGTACAGCCACACACAGTGGGCAATGACCTCGACCGGGTACCGGTGCCCCTTGTACGACGGCGATGCGCTGTCCACGGACGACCCCTCCCAGCATGACCAACCAGAAGATCATCCCACCCGGTCAGTCAACGTGACAGTGCCCTCGGCGGCCTTGACGTCTACCTCGCTCCAGTCCGGCGGCGGGGTAGCTGCCTCCCGCAGGAACTGGGCCAGCCGATCGGGAAGCCGTGACATATCCGTGTCGGGCTTGAGCGTTCCGATCGTCCGGAACAGGGCGTTGATTCCGTCGACCTCCCTGTTCTCGAGGAGGTCGGTCACCAGCGTGTCAGCCGCGGGATCCCCGACCTTGCTCGCAGCCTCCAACTCAGCCGCAACCGTTGCCGATGTCAACGCCATATCAATACTCCTCGGTATTCATCCAATTGACCATGCACTGGGTGACCTGTGCACAGACGCGCTCCCGCCCAGGGGCGCCCCTTCGTGCTGCGCGAGAAGACCCTGGATTGCCGCTCGCGCAAAGGGAGGCCCATCGTGCGGGCTGCTCGGCCTGGTAACACGGGCAGCAAAACACGCCACCGACCGAAGCGGCAGTCTTTTGCGCACTCTCTGATTCACGCGGGGCGCACGCCCCCTTACGTGTTGGGGTTCACTGGTCCCCGGCTCAGACCGCACCATCTGGTCCTGGCGGTGGGGGACGAGGGCGCTCCCGGATGTCCGCCCGCCTGGAGCCTGTCCTCGCGGCTCGTGTCGGTGAGGCCCTGGGCGGGGCGGTGGTGGTGGGGGAGCGGCGTGCGGAGGGCGAGCCTTACACACGGGTGGAGACAGATCTGGTCGTGGAGGTGCTGGCCGGGTCCGGCCGGCACGGCACCCTCACCGTGGTCCGGATGCGGTGAGGACGCCGTGCCTGGCTGCTGGTCAGGGGGCGGTTTCGTACTTCACGACGGTGTCCGTGCAGCCCTTGGCCAGCTTCTCCAGGGCTGCGCGCTCCTTGTCGTCCGCGGTGAGCTTCCACCGCAGCTTGGTGCCTACCCAGTCGGCACCGTACGTGCACTGTGCGGACGCGGCCGGCGGGAGCCATTCAGCCGGGTCCCGGTCGGCCTTGGACCGGTTGGTCTTCGCGGTGACGGCGACCAGCGACCTGTCGGCATCGAGGTCGTTCGCGTACTGCTCGCGCCGGTCCGCGTCCCACTTCGAGGCTCCAGAGTCCCAGGCTTCGGCGAGCGGTACGACGTGGTCGATGTCGAGCTTGGTGGCCGCGTTCACGGTGACCTCGTCGTAGTAGCTCAGCCACTCGCCCCCGCTCAGTGCGCAACGGGCCCCCTGCTCGGGAGCCTTGACCGCCTCGGCGATCAGGACTTCCTTTCGGGTGTCGCAGCCGTCCTTGTCCGCGTCGACCCACAGGTGGAAGGAATCGCGCTCGTACCCGGTGCGGTCCTCGGTACCGGCGGGGATCTTGGCGATGGCCTCGGCCAGGGACAGGTCGTTGCCGCCTGCAGGTGCGCCGGGTGCGGCGGACTCCTTGCCCGGCTGGGAGGCGGCGGGGGCCGAGGGTTTGGAGTCGGACTCGGACTTGGCCGCGCTGGGATTGCACCCGGCGAGGGATGCGATGAGGAGGGCGGTGGCGATCGGGGCGAGGCGACGTGCTGTCACAGCGGTACTCCGGCAGGTCAGGGGCTGGTGCGCCCCCATGATGGCAGGAACGGATGGTCTGGTGACAGACGGTCAAATGTGCAGGTAGTAAGCCTCGCTGCGGCAGTACGGCATTCAGCGACGGGACCGTCCTTTGACCGTGCGCGAGAGCCCCGCCGGATCATCCGGCGGGGCCTCTTCGTGGCGCTGCTGCGCGTCAGGCTGCCTGCACCCGGGTCTCCTGACAGTGCTGGTGACGACGGCGGCTGTGCGTGGCGGTCCGTGGGAGCCGGGTCGGGTTCTTGTTCGCCCGGCCGGGCTTCTGTTGGCTTTGTGGTTATCGTCTGGTGATGGCGGCGATGGCTGCGGCGGCGCTGACGATCGCGCCGATCCCGCCGACGGCGCCTACCGAGACAGCGATGGGTGTCGCGATGGCGGGGTGCTCATAGGACAGGTACAGCGTTCCGGCGGCGATCAGCATCACGAGGACCAGAGCAATGGTGATCAGCGTGATGATGATCCACGGGGAGGTCGGCGGCCGGGGCTCGGGGGAGGGGGCCGGCCGGGGCTCCGGGGACGGCGGAGCGGGGTCGGGCGGGTTGGTCGTGGACAACAGTTCTCCTGCGCAGGGGCGTGAGTGCCGCGATGGGAGCGGTTGCTCCGTGGTGGCGGGCTGTGGTTGATGGGGCCGGGCCGGTGCCCGGTTAGCCGAAGGCCTGGGTGAGAATGCTCGGCCGGGGGGCGACTGCCCGAAGTGCCGTCCAGTGGCGGTGGATCCGGTCGCTGTCTCCGTGGAGGGCCTCGGTCAGCGCCTCGGTGGCCTCCCAGCTCAGCTGACCGGCCTGGCGGGCCGGGGACGGGGCGAGGACGGACTTGATGACCGCGCCCTCATGCCGGTGACCGTTGGGCAGTGCGTTGATGAGGATGTCGGGGTCCGGGCGCGCCTCGGCCAGGTGCAGACCGCGTATGGCGCCCTGGAAACGGGCGAGTACCGCGTCGAAGCCCGCGTCGGGCGGTGTCTGCTGCTCCTGCCCGTTGGCGGCGTTCCACAGGTCGACCAGGTCGTCGGGATCGCCGTCGCAGGCGAGCACGAAGTCGCGCACTGTTGTCCAGGACGGGTGCCGCTCGCCCGCTGTGAACCGGTAGATGTAGGAGGGAGAGAGGCCGGCCTGGATGGCTACCGCGCGGACGGGCTGACCGCTGAAGCGCTGAAGGTGTGACAGGGCGCGGGCCAGTGCGTCCCGGCCCCCCCACCCGGGCGGGCTCTGCCCGTCCGGTCCGTCCCCGGCCGCCGCAGGCTTCGGGGCGACCTCGGCGGCCGGTACTACGGGCTGCCGGGGGCGCCGGCCGCGCCGGGCCTCGACGGCCTTGGAGACCTGGACCGTCGAGTACTGGCCCTGCAGCTGGCTGACCGTCATCGACGTCACCGCGGCGATGTCCTCCCACCGCGCCCCGCGGTCAAGTGCTTCGCGTACGGACACGGCGATGAAGTCGTCCAGCTCCCTCTTGAGCGCCACGGAGTGCCGCAGGGGCTCCAGCGGCCAGGACGGAACAGGCAAGGAGGAGGACTGCGCGACCATCCGGGCCCGGGTGGCGACGGCCTGGCCGATGCGCTCGGCCTCCCGGGAGAAGTCGGCTTCTTCCGAATCCGCGCTCCGGACACGGAAGGCGGCTGAACGGCACTGCGCAGAGCAGTACTTGGGACGACGACCGGTCGGGCTCTTCCGCACGAAGCGGATACGGCAGTTCTGGCATTCGACCTGATCAGCAGATCGGCTATCGGGCATGAGATTCCGTCGTACTAGGTGATTTGGGAAAGAAGCGAACGTCTGACCGCTCAGCAGCCCTTAACAGGCGATTTCGTTCTCTCGGGTCACGCGATTGCGCGAAACGAAACAACAGTCCAGGCCCGCCCGGCGCGCGCAGTACCAACGGCGCACGCCGGACCAGCCACGCCGCGCTCCCGCACGGCGAAGAAGGACCTCACAGGTCAGAACGATGAACGGCAGGCCACCCGGCGCCCGACGCACCGCAGAAGCCTCTCTCCGGGCCCACCAGCCCCCTCGCCGCGAAGTGTTGCCTCACCAGTCGACACACACTGCGCCCTACAGCCCAAACAGGGCCCGTGCTAGTTTCGACACCGCTGGTCAAGGAATGAGTTTCCTGACCGTGCGAATGTGGAACAGAGGCCACGTAAGTCTCCTTTCGTTTCGCAACTGCATGTAGACGGAGAGGTCCTGAGGCAGGTTCCTACGCCGTTGGCTCGGGACCTCTCCGGTAGCACAGGACCCTAGCTCAGTCCGTGCACACACAGCGACGTGTTCACTACAGCCGCAAGCCCGTTCGGGCAGTCAAGCCGCCTCCACGCCCGCCCTGTTGGCCATGTCCCGGGGCCCGCACGGCTGAGCGCGGACCGCATCAAATGGCCACCTTGACGCCCACGCGTCTACACCACATACGTAGCTCCAGCAAACCTCCGCGGATAGAACACGAATACAAGCCCACCCCAGTCCAGGAAGCACGAAGCCCCCGTCGTTGCCGGGGCGAGGGCCCTTCGGGCTGAAGGGATTCGGTGACGTAGTGCGGGGCGGATCGTCTTGGGCCGTCGCTCCGCAGTGCTGACCGGTCCTCGACGAACTCCGGGTCCGGGTCGTAGACCGCGACCTCGACGAGCAACCGCTGCCCGTCGGCGTGGGCAACGCCCCGGCGTAGGGAAGACTGTCCGGCGCCCCGGCAGTGTGTGCCCGCGTCCGGCCGATGCTGCCCGCTGCTGGGGCCTGGCCCGGCTCCGCCGCGACCTCACTGCCGCCGCCGCCGGCGACGACCAGGCCGTCACCCCACTGACCTCGATCCGCCGGCAGCAGCTGCGGCGCGGCCCGGCCCGAGTATCTATGGCGGACCACCGCATGACTCGGCGCCCTGACGCTCCCATCCTCAGCCGGCGGGCCACTGTGCTGCACCCGCCCCAGCAGGCAGGACATCGATCACGGCCAAGGCATCACCACACCGGCGGGTGGCCGGCCGGGCCGCATTCCCGGTACTCCTCCGCGAGCCGGGAATGCCGTTCACACGGCATTTTTCACCGTCACCGGGAGAACACCGGACGGAAGCGCGGCGCCGCACGCCGGGAGATCCACGAAGCACCAAGAAACTCCGTGACGCTGCGCTAAGGCCTGTTGCAGTGTGCTACGGGCAGTGTGGCTGACCGCAGTTGGCCTGTGGAGGGAGATACGCCGGCAACTGACTCGCCGGAAGCAACTTTTGCGCCGAAACCCGCGTCTGCCAGGGGGAACAGGACGGAACCCCACCGACCCATACATGAACGGAGCTTTCGGTGCTCATAGGACTGCTCACCGCTGTGGCAGCATCGATCTGTTACGGCACGGGCTCCGTCCTTCAGGCCGTCGGATCACAGAAGTCAGCCCGCCGGGAGGCTGCCGCGGGCAGCGTGACCCAGCACGGTGGCCCGAGCCTGTCATCCACCGCGAAGGCGGCGATGACCTGGGAGTTCATCGTCGGGACCATCCTGGACTTCGTCGGCTTCGGGCTCGGCGCACTGGCGGCGCGCCTCCTGCCGCTGTTCCTGTCGCAGACCGTGATCAGCGCCAACTTGGTGATCACGGCGGTGCTGAGCATCAAGCTCCTCGGCATCCGGCTCAACCGCGCCGAGCGGACCTCGATTGCCGTGGTCTGCTCCGCGCTGGTGCTTCTGGCGACGGCGGCGGGCCCGGAAGGCAGCGGCGACACCCCGATCTCCACGCACTGGTGGCTGCTGGGGATCTCGCTGCTCCTGATCGTGGGCGGCACCGTGGTCGTACGCCTACTGGGGGCGCGCGCCGCGATCCTGGCCGGCCTGCTGTCCGGACTGGGCTTCGGCGCCCTCGGTGTCGGGGTCCGTGTGCTGAACGGCATCGACCCTTTCGACCCGGGAGCGCTGCTCTGCGACCCGGCGCTCTACACGATCCTGGTGGCAGGCATCGGCGGCATGTATCTGCACACGGTCGCCCTGCAGATCGGCTCGGTCAACGGCGCCACCGCCGCGCTGGTCGTCGGCGAGACCGTCCTGCCGGGCATCATCGGCGTGCTGTGGCTCGGCGATGCCTCCCGTCCCGGCTTCGCCTGGGCGGCGATCACCGGGTTCGTGCTCGCCGCATCGGGCGCGGTGGCAGTGGCCTGGTTCGGATCCCCGAAAGGGCACGACAGCGACCCCGAGGCGGCGCCCGTGACACCCTCCAAGGACGCCCGGACGTCCGCGGGGGTCTGACCCGGCACCAGATGCGATGCGCCGAATTTCCAACGCTTGGCTGCCGTACGGGAGTCTGGTGGCCAAACCGACGACTCGCCTGCGCATCGTCTCTCTTCCGTCCGGCATCGTTGATACCGATATCGGGCTGAGCAATTGTCAAGAGTTGTGGATCGGGTCGTCTGCGTCGGTGGCACTGTCTTCGGGGTCGAGGAGGTAGGCGCCCCTCGCGAGGCGTTCCAGGATGCTGTCGGTGGTCGCCATGGCGGTCAGGTTGCTGGAATCCAGGACGTTCGTCTCGTAGACGCCCAGATCGCTGAACTGGTCGTGCATCGATCGGATCGGTTCGGGGTCGGTCAGAGCGTCGCCGGTGCGGCCGGTTGCCCGTTCCAGCGTGGTGTGCTGGTTCGGGCGAAGGATGACGTAGCTCAGCGGCACGGCCCGTTCCTTGGCCGCGGCGCGGAAGGGGTCGATGAACCAGGGGCCGACGACGCCGTCGTAAACCACGTGGTAGCCGCCGCCGGCGTAGCCAAACGCCGCCGAGACCAGTACTTGCAGGACTACCTGGTTCTGCCGATGGGCTTCGGGTAGGTAGGGCGGGATCCAGCCCTGCTTGATGTAGCGCCAGAAGTCGTCGCTGTGCAGGTGGACGCTTGGGGCCAGGCGATCGGCGAGGAGCGCCGCCACGGTGCTCTTGCCGGCTCCGGGCGGCCCCGTCACGACGATCACCTGACCGGAGATGGGTGAGGTCTGCTCGAAGGCCGGCGGGTTCATGCCGCCACCGTGTCACGTTCGACCAGCACGCCGCTCTCGAATTTGGCTCCCGCGCGAACAAGGGGCACAGGTGGGGTCTGTCAATTCGAACGGTGTATCAGGGGTGTTTGGGGTTACTGACGGGGTGCGGAGAGGCGGCCGTCGAAGGTGATGTCGAAGGCGTTCAGCGCGGTCTTCCAGCGCAGGGTGGGAGTGAGGCGGTGCTCAGGGTGGCTTCGTACACGGCGGTGAGCAGCGTTTTGACAGCAGGGTGGGAGGCGCTGCGGTGGCTGGCCCGCGTCCAATATTCACGGCTTTGAGCAGCAGCTCGGAGGGCGTAGGCGAGGTCGGGCGTGTGCCACCTCGACGGCTTCGGCGAGCGGACTGGTGACCCACCGACCGGATTCAAGGCCGGGCAGGGTCCGAACCCAGACCGCCGCGTGTCGGCCGACGGCCGCAGCCCCGGCCAGGGCCCCGGCCTCGCCGCCCTGCGAGCCTCCCCGGCCCGACGCGCTGTCACGAGCCTGGCTGAGGCGCCCGGTACGACTTCCCACCCACGCGGGTGACACCCGCCAGGAAGCAACGATTCTGCGCTGATCAGGGGCCGGAGCATGATCGGCGTGACTCGTCATCTGCGCCGTACCGCGCTCCTCACGGCCCTCTCGGCTCTCGCCGGGCTCGCGCTGACCGCCGCACCCGCCACCGCCACCCCGGACGCCGGCCCCCAAGCCTCCACCGCCCAGACCCCGCCCCCGCGTGAGCTTCCCGAACCGCCGGACGCGGTGAAGGCCCGAGAGCTGCTCGCGAACCTTGTGGTGGCCGACGAGGACGACATCCCCGGCTACTCCAGGGCGAAGTTCCCGCACTGGATCACCCAGCACGGCACCTGTGACACCCGCGAGGTCGTGCTCCAGCGCGACGGCCAGGACGTGGTCCAGGACGACCAGTGTCGCGCCGTGTCCGGCACCTGGTACTCCGAGTACGACGGCAAAACAATCACTTCCGCCTCCGGCATCGACATCGACCACGTCGTCCCCCTCAAGGAAGCCTGGCGTTCCGGCGCATCGCAGTGGACGACCCCCGAGCGGCGCGCCTTCGCCAACGACCTGGTCGACTCGCAGCTGATCGCGGTGTCGGCCGGCAGCAACCGGGGGAAGGGTGACAAGGACCCGGGTAACTGGCGCCCGCCGCTGCAGTCGTACTGGTGCACCTACAGCCGCGCCTGGATCAGCGTGAAGGCCACCTACCAGCTCACCGCCAACCCCGCCGAAGCCGAAGCCCTGTCCGGGATGCTCGACACCTGCGACGCCTGACCCCACCCGGCGGCATCACCGGCCCCGGGAACCCCGCCCGGTAGACCGCCGGAGGACCGGACGATCCCGTCCGCACCCCGACTCGCCGCGGGGGAGGAGCAGGCCCCCTCCGCCCAGGCACTCTTCCTCCGCGGCGACCCCACCACCCCGACCCCCAACCCCACGACAACGACACGGGGGTTGAACCAGGAAGGCCCCACATCATGATCCGCACTCTCCCGGCATCGGACCGCCGCGGCATCGCCCACGCCACCCTCACCGCGCTCGCCGTCGCCGCCGCGCTCCTCGCCCCGGCCGTCCAGGCCGAGGCGACCACCACGTGCGCACCGCACACCACCGGCGTGTGCAGGGCTGCAAGTCCGCACCCGGCAGGTGCGACCGCCGAATGCAAGGACGGGACCACCAGCTACGCGGCGAAGTTCCGCGGCACCTGCAGCCACCATGACGGCGTCCGCTACTGGTACAAGTAGGCCACGTCCGCCTGTGGGCAGCGCCAGCCCTCCCGCCTGGCGCCACCAGCCTGCACGAACCGAACAGGCCCGTTTGTAACGGAGACTCCCCAAGAACATTCCTCAACGTCCTGTAGCCGCACGAGCGGTCCGTCCATCCCAGCATCCCCCGGTTCGTCAACCAGAAGGGGTTGTCAGAGTCGGACGCAGGCCCAGTTCGAACCAGACCACCTTGCCGGTCGAGAGACGTGTCGCTCCCCACCGTCTGGCCAGTCGGTTCACGAGTAACAGACCGTAGCCGCGCTCGTACGTGTCCCTTCCCCGGCGCTGCCGGGGCATCTGTGGCGAGTCGTCGCCGACTTCGCAGCGCAGGATGTCGGTGCGCAGCAGCCGCAGCGTCACCGGTCGCTCCGCATGGCGCAGGGCGTTGGTCACGAGTTCACTGACGAGCAATTCCGCCGTGTCGGAGAGATCATCGAGACCCCAGCGGCTCAGGGCTCTGCGGGCCGGCCCGGTGCGGTCTCCTCCGGTTCTAGGTGCCAGTACACGACATAGTTTCGGCGCGATCCCGTCGAACCGGGCGGCGAGCAGCGCGATGTCGTCATCCCGGTCACCCGGGCCGGGCATGTCCAGGACGTCGTCGCAGAGCGCCTTCAGCGGCGGCGAGTGGTTTGGGCCAACTCGATGGGCAGCGGTTGCGAGCCGTTCGCGCAACTGCTCGACCCTGGTCCACACGTCCCGCAGCCGGGACTCCACCAGGCCGTCGGTGTACAGCAGCAGCGTGGCGCCCACGGGCGCGTCCAGCTCGACGGCCTCGAAGCCCACCCCGCCGACACCGATCGGGGCGTCGGGCGGTACTCGCAGCACGGTGGTCACTGGGTGAGGATTACCTGGTCGGGGGAGTGAGAGTTTCCACTGGTGAACGTACGGCGGTGCCTTGGCGGACCGTGAGGTCGATACGCCTGTGACGGAACGAAGACGTCGTGGAGGACCGGCTGTGACTCGGTGCGGGATACAAATACTTCCGACCACATGCACCGCGTTACTCCAGGGGGGAACACCGTGAAGTACACCCGCATCACTGCTCTCGCCGCCATCGGCGTCGCCGCCACCCTCTCGCTCACCGCCTGTGGCAGCGACAGCTCCGGGAAGGCCTCGTCCTCCAAGAGCTCCTCGTCCTCGTCTTCTTCGTCCTCGGACAGTGGCTCGAAGTCGGAGGGCGGCTCGGAGGCCGGCAACGCGAAGTCGAGCTCAGGTGAGGACACCGAGGCAAAGGCAGCCACGAACAGCGCGACGAAGACCGGCGCCAAGGTCACATTCTGCAAGACGGAGGACCTGGCCATCGACGCCACGGACGCCGCACCCGACGAGAACTCCGGCAGGATCGACATCACCATGATCAACCGGGGTTCGACCACCTGCTCGGCAACGGGCTTCGCAGGCGTCGACATCAAGGACGCCGACAACACCTCGAACCCCATCGAGCGCGGCCACGCCCAGCCGCGTATCACCACCCTGAAGCCCGGTGACGCCGCTGTCTTCGACCTCGCCTACGACATCGACAACACCGGCGACAGCCTCGCGTCCCCGACCAACATCCTGGTGACGCCCCCGAACGAGACCCACACCGTGACCCTGAAGTGGCCCGCGGGCGCGGGGGACATCAAGGGCGCCTACACCGACGTCGAGGTCTACCCCACGCACACGACCAACTAGGGGCGGTGCCCGCGGGCTGCTCCTGGCGGCGGACCCGCTGAGGGATCACCGGACCGGACCGCGCGGCAGGTGCCGCGCCGCGGTACGCGGCCGCCGCCCGCTTCAGCGCCGCGCACGGTGCCGCCGCACGGCCGTCTCGGATGGATCCGGATATCGCAGCAGCGGTGGAGCGGCAGAACGCCGCGCTGCGGGAGCTGTCGCCGCGCGTTCCCCGAGCCCGACGCCGTCGCGGACGATGCGCCGGCCCCGATCGAGGCGACCCGTGCACAGCGGCGCCACCAGGCCGCGGCAACCGAGGCCGCCGCGCTGCGCCGGGCCCGAGTGCACCAGTACCGCCAGGGTCGTCCCGCCGTTGGAACCGGCCATGCGACTCGCGAAGCTGCGCTCGGGCGGGCGCGCCGTCCAGGGAATTAACTCGCCTTGCGCGCTGAACCGGGCTCCTGCTGGGGCGTCATCTACCGCCTCGTACGGTGCTTTCTGCTCCTTCGTCTGTCCGTTGATGTTCGCCGGAGTCGTCGTTGGTGCTTCTGCCCCTGATGTGGGTCCCGCCTCCTTCACGATGGCGGGGTTTGTCCCCGACGCTGATCGAGGACGCGGCCGCGACCAGAATTCCGACTTGGCCGTCATAGACGCGATGGCGGAGCTGGGGCTCGATATCCAGACCAGCGACTACGGCCAGTACCCCGCCGGGCGGTCCCTCTACAGCCTGGACACCGGCGGAACCTGGCGGTGGGTCCGCGACCTGCGCCCGGACGAGATGTGACACCTCTCCGCGACGGGGTGCGGGTCTGGGGTGAGGATGGCCCGTTGCTGGGCGCGCGGCTAGGGAAGCCGCGGCAAGGGGCCGGCAGTCGCGCCGCTGGGATCCTGATGCACCGTGCGCTCCGCTGGGGCCGACGGCAGCCGCCGGGTCAGATCGCTGGCGACCGGCTTGAAGGGGCGACCGGGGTCGGCTGGTGGCCTTGAGGGCATTGACGTACCGGCCGTATGTTTCGAAGCGCTTCTCATCCACCGCTCCTCCCACTGCTGACGCTCGGTCAAGCTCTGCACGGCATATGAGCCGAGCGAACCGACCACGCGCCTACCAGCGCTGGCAGCTGGTCCCATAGCGCCACAGTCACCGGTGACGCAGCACCGCGTCACCGAGCGCGCTCTGCCGTCGCGGTTCCCACTGTCACTGCTGCTGACCGAAACCCGACTTGTCCTATCAGACAGTGCCCCAGCAGCCAATAGATCCATGACCGCTGAAGCGCATAACGTGCTCGCCTGACGGACGGCAGCCCGACGCGGTGCCGTCCCTCGACCAACGAGGGGACACACACCTATGCGCATCAGCGCGTCCAGAAAAGCCGTCAGCGGTGCCGCTCTCGGCACCCTCCTCCTCACCGGCATGAGCGCCGCAACCGCACAAGCCGCACCGGAGAAGTACAGCATCGCCGTCACCCAGGCCCCGGCTGCCAAGACTGTCTACGCCAGCACAAGCGCCGCCGCGAGCTGCAAGCTCAACACCATCACCATCACCCGCACCAGCATGTGCATGGATGTCGGCGCCCGCGTCGACCTGCTCAAGAACGGCAAGCCGTTCGGCTCCGCCACCTTCGACATCAAGCACGCCATGACGCTGAAGACCAACAAGCTGAAGTGGACAGAGAGCTTCACCGTCGGCAAGGCCAAGCTCGTCAACGCCGGCGGCATCCACGTCAACGTGTCCGTCGGTGGCGGCAAGGGCGTCAAGACGGCCGTCAAGTTCCCGCAAGGGTCCACCCTCGGCCCCGCCCACAAGGGAACCGTCGGCTACGCCGCCAGCGTAGGGAAGAAGAAGCAGCTCGCCAGCCCCGCCTCCTACCGGTTCACCTTCACCAAGCCCGGTTACACGATAGGCGGCTTCACCTACAGCTCAGCCAAGTACCGCTGCGACGATACGTTCTGGGGCCCCAAGCAGCGCACCAAGAACCCCGGCTGCGTCTTCCCGTCCTACTCCCCAGTCTTCACCCTCTCCCGCAGCGACGCGAAGGTGAAGCAGTCCGCCAACCACATCTTCGACGCCCAGCACAAGATCGCCGGTCACCCGGGGGCCTCCACCCCGCTGCACCGCATCACCAACGAGAAGACCATCAACGCCCACCGCAAGGCCATGTGCGCGAAGGTGCACAACCCCGACCCCAAGAAGTACGACTGCGACGAGTACCCGTTCGCCGCGAGCAAGGAGGGAGGCAACCCGGCCCGCGGCAGCACCCGCATCATCTCCGCCGGTGACAACCGCAGCGCCGGAGCCCGCCTCGGCGGCTTCTACAAGGCCCAGCGCGTCCTCAACGGCGACGGCTACTACGTCCGCATCAAGTAAGGCGCGCAACGCGCCTGCCACAGGCCCCGTCTACCCTTCCAGGACGTAACCGGCAGGCGCAAGGTAAGCACGATGGGGGTTCTCCATGCAGCGTTCCAACTGGCCGCTCCTTGACGGCCGCACCCGGCCGCTCAAGATGAAGGAGTGGGGCGACCTGGCCGTCATGGACCCCGACGCCGGCAAGCAGCCGCGCGGACGCGGGTTCCTGGCGGCCGAGAAGGACTGGCTACACATCGACGCCGGAAGCGCCCTGGAGAACCCCATCGTCACCCTCTACTCCGGAGATGACCCGGGAGCGGACAGCGGCTGGGACGAGGTCGAAGAGATCACCGTGATCTCCACGACCGGCTTCCTCACCCTGTGCGACAGCGGATACGAGCCGCTGCGCAAAGAGAATCTCGCCACTGCGGGACCCGGCCCCTACCTGATCCGTGTCCATGCCAGTGACCGGTCGTCGGACGGCAAGAAGCCCCGCTTCCTCATCCAGGTCATCCCCGGCGAGCCTACGGGAGTCGAGACCGAGTCGGCCTCCTCCACGATCGAGGAGTCCGCCGGTCCGCTCCTGGTGCGGACATCCTTCGAGCAGCCAGACGAGTGGGCACGCTTGCTCCAGGTCCTCGAAGGAGGATCGGAGCACTACAAGTCGATCACTGTCATCGACAACCGCGCCCACGCGGGCATCACGGCAAATCAGATCCTGGCGCGGATCGGGCGAGACGACGAGGACTGGCCCAACAGCACGCTCGTTCTCATCGCCGACGAGCAGACGCTGGCCTCCGCGGACTTTCCGTTGCTGGCCGTGAACAACCTGCCCGACGAAGACGACGATCCGTTCAGGATCACCCTCGCAGCGGCCGGATCCTTCGTCGTCAACCTGGAGCTGGCGAACACGAGCTTTGGCGAGTGGGGCCGTGGTGTAGACACCGACGGCGTCTACCGGGAAGAGCACTACTGACAGGGCTGACACGAGGGTGTCCGTACCCGTTCCGCACGAGCACGGACACCCCCATCAGGCAGCCGCCGTCACCGAGAACCCCGGTGGGACACCGGCCTCATGGCACTCGCACCGCGGATCGGAGCACAGCTGCTCGTGGGCGAGCACAGCCAGCACCGCGACCTGAAGCCGCGTCTGCTGTTCCAGCTTCTCCACGATCCGCGCAATGTGCGCCTTCACCGTGCGCTCCGTAATCCCCAGCTCCCGCGCAAGATGCCGGTTTCCTGCCCCCGTGCCCACCAGAAGGAACACTTCCCGTTCGCGGTCCGTCAGCCTTCTGAGCTTCCATAAACCCCGTACCGGATCGGCGCCCATCCGGCGGTAGGCGCAGGCGTGACCGCCCGCAATGGACCGTTCAGTCATTCCGGTCCTTCCTGACCACCGCATTTCCCCCGGAAGACCCCCGTGGCTCCGGGTGCGGCGGTAACCATTCACAACCTAGTGCGCTTGAGTACTGCTCGAAAGCGCATTACACCTATGCCTGCAAGTCCGCCTTACTCAGGACCTGGTGAGTATCGTGCGGGTGCCGATGCACCGTCAGATGGGGTTGGGCAGCCGTTCCTGCCCAGGACGAGACATCCTGGCTCTCCCCGAGCACCGCGACCACTACGCCACGGTCCTCGCGTCCGACTGGCACCCCCGACCGAGTTCAACGGTGCCGTCCGGCCCTGTCTGGGCTCCGCCGTCTGGGCCCTGCGCACCACCACCAGCTTCGAAGACGCGATACGCGCGGCACTCGACCTCGGCGGCGACACCGAACCTCTGCGCCCGCATGGACGCGCGGGCGCAGTACGACACCGACTGGCACGTCTACATCGACGACCCCGCCGACGGCCCGCTCGGCTACTACACCGGTACCGGTCCCGACGAAGCCGTCCGAAACCGGGCAGGCACCTCCGAGGAGAATTGAGGGGATATCCCAGTCTGCATCAGACCCGATTTGGACAGTTCCGGCGCCGGTTCCCCTCCGTCTGAACTCTCTGGCCGCTCGTCGCCAGCTGCGGTACCGAAAGAGCCCCGGCCGGGAGGAAGCGTTCCCGCCGCCGGACCTTCTTTCCCTTCAGTAGGGTCGCGGCATGACGACTCTCCCGCCCGATGCCGCCGCGGCCCACTCTGCCGCCCTGCGGGCAGCCGCCTCACGCCTCGTGTTTCTCGACGACATCACCGAGACCACCGCCCCAGCCGAAGTCCTCGACAACATCGCCGCCACCATCGACGCAATGCGCCATCCCGTCACCACCGTCGCTGGCTCCGACGCTGCCGATCGGGCCATGCCGATGCGGCGGCCGCAGTCCGTGTCCTGAGGGACCTGCGATGAGCTCCTCACCTCCAGCCCCGGCATGAAGCTCATGACCGAGGTCGTCGGTACCTCGGACGACTGGCCAGCGATCGTCACCAGTAGCCGCGTCGCAGCACCGGCCGTCATCTTCGTCAAGCAGCAGCGCATCCACGTCGTCGACCACCCGCGCCCCGCGTCGTAGACGTGGCTGCCGGCTCACGCCCCTTGTGAGAACTTCTCCGGGCCGTCCCACCACCCCGCAGGCCGACTTTGGCAAGCCCAGCTGGGATGGATGAGCAGTCGCGGGAGAGAGCTGGTCTCGTCTTCAGTTTTCCTCACCCCTGGAAACCACTCGTCCGGGGAATGGCGACGCCCGCCCTTTGCTCGCGATGATCTCCGCATCCAACCAAAGGGGACGTAATGCGCAAGTTCTGGCCGATGGTCGCCGTTGGCATGGCCGCCGCCTCCCTGCCCGTTGCCGCACCGCAAACCACCGCAGCGCAAGAGCTTTGCCCCCCGGGTAAGTTCTGCCTTTTCGAGAACTCCAATGGTCGCGGCCACTGGGCGAGCTACACCTCAGCCACGGCCGACGTGCGGCGGCAGGGCCTGACTGCGGCCAGGGCAGACCTGAACGCGTCCAAGCATGCCTGGTGCCTGTGGAGCCAGCCGAACTACAAGGGCACCAAGAAGGTCCTTCCGCCAAGCAACCAGGGGCTCCACAACCTGGGCGGAGCTTTCCTCTCCGCAGCGTCAGTAAGCACTCCGCTCTGCTGACCGAAGGGCTCCGGCGCGCCGGCGGCACTGGCAGTCGCAGGGGGCCCTCGCAAGCGTCAGGCGTCGGCAGGCCGCCCGCGACCTGGCCCGGCGGCGATGACGGGGTGTGACCGGCAGCCGTCGACCTCGTCCGGGGACCGACCGCTGATCGCCGCACAGAGGTGACTGGTCTTGTGCTCGGCGACACCGGGCCCGCGCAGATGACGTAGTTCCTGCCGCTTCTGGGGAAGCTATTTGATTTTCGCGGCGATGGTCCGGACGAACTCAGGGAGCACATCGTCCCGCCAGACGAAAGGTGCTGGGGCCAACTCGCCCTTGAAGGTCACGCTGCTCTGCCCGCCCACGGTGAACAGCAGCGGACCTTTGCGGCAGTTCCAACTTCCCTCGTAGGTACCGGTGATGACGCAGTGATCCGCGCCCTGTGCACCCTGGTTGGTACTGGATCCTGACACGAGGCGATCTTCGTAGCCGACAATCAGCTTGGGGTCGGCCACGGCCTCGATGCGGAACCAGAACTGGGTAGCGGCGTAGGTCTCGCCCGGAAGGCGCATGCTGTAGAGGCACTGGCCGGACTTGGACCTGTCACTCTCCTTCCACGAGGAGTCGGCAGCGAAGTCCTTGATCGACAAAGCGCTGATCGGACGGCTCTCCTGTTCGATGTCCTTGGCACCAGGGAAGATCGCCTTGATCTCCTCCTGGTCCACGAACGAGCACGCGTCCGGCCACTGATTCGCGGCCAGGATTGCCCCACCCTTGAGTTCAGGAAGGTTGACAGTCGCATCTCGGGGGGCGGCCTTGCCTATCGCAACATCACCCTCGGACGGCATGTACGTAGCGACCAGGAGCGTCAGCAGCACGACATTTGACATCAACAGGGTGAGCATCATGGCTCTCTTCTTCCACATGGCGGCCGATTCTCCCCGAGCAGCGAGTTGATCGTCGACCGCATCCGCTGCACCGAGGCATCCCGCTGCCGGGAGATCCCGGACACAGCCGCAGAGCAAGACCGGCCGTCGGTTCCCGTGAACCCAAGGGCCAGAGCCGCCGGACAAGACTGAAGACCAATGAGTTCGCTCCAAAGCCCCGTCAGTTCGCGCGAACTCATGGTCCTTCAGGAGGGTGAGGAACATCCGTGAAGTTCCCCCCGATGTCAGGACAGCTTGATACTGGGACGTATGGGTCCCGGAGGAAGCAGTCCAGGTAGTGAGTAAGAAGAGCAACACGAGCAAGCGGTACACGGCGGAGTTCAAGAAGGACGCCGTCGATCTCGTCCGTTCCTCCGGGCGGACGGTGACGGAGGTCGCGCGAGAGCTCGGGGTGAGTTCCGAGGGCCTGCGGGGCTGGGTCAGGCAGGCCGGGATCGATCGGGGCGAGGGGCCGGCCGGGGTGTTGACCACCGCTGAGCGGGAGGAGCTGGTCCGGCTGCGACGCAAGGTCCGCGAGCAGGAACAGACGATCGAGGTGCTGGGAAAAGCGACCGCCTTCTTCGCGCAGCAGAAGACGAAGTAGCCGCGCGCTACCGGTTCATCGACGCGGAGAAGGCATCCGAGGACAATCCCGGCGGCTACGGCGTGAGTCTGCTGTGCCGGGCGTTGAAGGTGGCGCGATCGGCGTATTACGTCTGGCTTGCCGCGCGGCCCGCCGCCGAGGTGCGCCAGGCGGCCGAGGACGAGCTCGCCGGGGAGATCCGGCAGATCCACGCCGATTCCCGTGGGGCTTACGGGGCCCCGCGGGTGACCGCGAAACTGCGACGCGGGGGCAGGCGGATCAATCGGAAGAAGGTCGAGCGGATCATGCGGGAGCGCGACATCCGCGGGATCACCCGCCGCAAGCGCCGCAGCCTGACCAAGGCCGACACCGAGGCGGCCCCGTCGCCGGACCTGGTCGGGAGGGACTTCACCGCCGCCGAGCCCGGCACGAAGCTGGTCTCGGACATCACATATCTGCCCACACTCGCCGGCTGGTGGTATCTGGCGACGGTCATCGACCTGGCGACCCGCGAAGTCATCGGGTACGCGATGGCCGACCACCATCGCGCCGAACTTGTTGTCGACGCCCTGAAGATGGCCGCCGGCCGCAGCGCCCTGAGGAAGGACTGCATCGCACACTCGGATCGCGGATCGGAGTACACGTCGAGTGAATACCGCAAGCTGATAAGGGAGTTGAAGCTGAGCCAGAGCATGGGACGAACCGGGTCATGTTACGATAACGCCGCAGCCGAAAGCTTTTTCGGTTTACTGAAAGCGGAGATCGGGACCACCGTCTGGGAGTCCCACGAGGCTGCTCGCGCGGACGTCTTCCGCTTTATCGAGGCCGAGTACAACCGAACCCGTCTGCGCAAGCATCCAATCTACGGCTACGTCACCCCGATCGAGACCAGGGCCCTGGCGGCCCAAGATCTCACCCACGCAGCGTAAACATTCGCTGTCCGTGATCGTGGGGGAACTTCACTCGCGGTGCTCCCCCTCGCTCAGCACCGCCGAGGCGACCCCCTCCGCCAACTTGCCCTCCATGTACGGATGTTCATCCTGTGACCGAGGATCGTAGTTGGCGGGTGTCCCGTCTTAAATGATCTGGTTTCGAGTCGGACCCCTGGCCTGCGGCGACCAGTTCAGTTGAGACGTGGGGGTGCCGGGAATCTTGGGTTATGTGGTCCTGGGCGGGTGGACGCCGGATGCCGTCTCAGCTGATCTGGTCCGGCTCTGCTGCTTCGAACTGGTACCACGCCTGGATCGTCAGCCACGACGGGTAGTCCTCGGAGCCGTCTGTTGCTTACGCCTGCTGCTCAAGTTTGTGACTTGCGCGGGCGGCTCGGCCGTTTTGGGGCCACCCGCTCCGCTTCGGAGGTGGCAGAAGAGGAGGTGGGCCCCGGGCTCAGGGCGTCGCGGACGGCGGTCAGGATGTCTTCGGTGTCGGCGCCGAGCGCACGAGCGGCGGAGGTGAAGTCCCGGGCCAGAGTGATGAGTTGCTCGGCATCGTGCAGGTGCGGCTCGGACGGGAGCGCCGCGACCCGGGTGCCCGCGCCACGGCGGGTGCGGATCAGCTCGGCGGCCTCCAGCTCGCGGTAGGCGCGAGCCACAGTGCCCGGCGCCAGACCGAGGTCGGCGGCGAGCTGGCGCACGGTCGGCAGGCGCTCGCCCTCGGTCAGCCGGCCGGTGCGGATCAGCGCGGCCAGCTGGGCGCGGATCTGCTCGTACGGCGGTGCCTGGCTGGTGGTGTCGACACGGATGGCGGGGTCATTCATCGTCGAAAGGGCCATTGTCGGCTGCCTCGTCGTCGACCGCCCGGGGTGCCACCACGGTGACCAGGGACCATCCGAAGGTGAACAGGCTCAGCAGGCCCAGGGGGCAGATCACCATGATGGTGGCGGCTCCCAACTGGCCGGCGCAGCCCTTCTCCGTGAGTGCGACGAAGATCATCAGCACGACGAGCAGCACCTGACTCGACACCAGCAGCCCCCAGGCTCCGGTGATCGCCCATGCGCGGTCGCGGCGCTGCTGGTCGCCGCCCGGGCTGTGGGTGATGCGGCGCAGGGCCCAGACGCAGACGGGGGTTCCAACCGCGAGGGCGGCGAACATCGGGCCACTGTAGTACAGGCCGGGCCAGGGGCCGAGGGTTGTGCGCATCCCTTCGCAGGTGACGGTGATGACATGCCCTGCTCTGCCTATCTGGTAAGGGTCGGGGGAGGCCGTGACCGCACCGATCACCAGCAGGCTGCCGAGGGACGCCGCCTGCAGAAGGAGCAGGGGCGCCATGAGGGGCGGCACTTGGTCTCTGACCAGGCGTGGGGCGACAGTCGCGGTGCGTACTGCTTCCTGGGGACGCAGGGTCAGGGCGTCGCCGAGCAGGACGCCGCCCACCCCGCACAGGCCGAAAGCGGTGATGGCGAACACGAGGGGCATCGTGATGTCGCCGCTCTCCATGGTGGCCAACTGCTGTGCGGCCACGATGCCGATGGCCAGACCGGACCAGCGGGCGCAGTAGTCGGCGTGGTCGAGGAACCGGGACTGGAGCGGGGCGGTGTCGAGCATATGGAGATCCCCCCAGATCATCTTGTATTAAGCGGTGAGTACAAGATGCCCTGGTCGGGATCTTGTGTCAAATGCTCGGTACAAGGTGATGTAAAGAGAGAGGGCCTCTGAGTGGGCGGTTCGTGAGTTGATGTCCGTTCCGGACTTGGTTACTGCTTCTTGCTGAAGGTTCCTGGCTCGACCTCGGTGAGGATTCCTAGTGTGACCAGGCGTTTCATTTTGGCGCGGGTGCGTTCTATGTGTTTCGGCAGGAGTTCGAAGTCGAGGGCCTGGCAGATGTCGCGGGCCCTCAGTGGGCCGGTGGTGTCGTTGAAGACGGTGAGGATGCGCGGGTAGTCCGGGTGCTCGGGCAGCTCCAGACTCCCTGATGGGTCGGCACTCTGGACCGGGATTCGGTCGGCGAGGCCGGTGATGGTCGTGCGGGTGATGGCGAGGTGTTCCAGACGCAGTTCGGCCTCGCAGAGCTGGGTCTGAAGGGTGTCGATCTGGGTGCGGAGATCGTTGGTCAGGGCCCGGACTGCGTCTTCCTGAAGGTCGAGCGCCTGGAGGAGGGGGTTGAGGTTCACGCGCCGATCACCTGCGGATCGCGCCAGGTGGGCGTGCTCGCGTCGGTGAGCCGACGGGCCATGACGTGGGTCATGGCCCAGTAGACGCGTGAGGTGGAGGAGGCTGGGCGGTGTTCGTAGTCGCGGACCAGGCGCCGGTGCAGTATCAGGGTCCCGAACGTCTGCTCCACCCGCCACCGTTTCGGCTGCGGAACGAATCCCCGCTCCTCAGGGTTGCGCCGGACGATCTCGACGTCGATGCCGAGGGCGGTCCCATGCATGACGACCTGGTTCTTGAAGCCCTGGTCGACCAGGGCCTTGCTGACCGAGCCGCCGGCCGCGACGGCGACCTGGTCGAGCAGAGCGATGCCGGCGGCGTTGTCGTGGACACTGGCGGCCACCACGGTGACGGCGATGACCAGGCCGAGGACGTCCACGGCCAGTCCCCGTTTGCGGCCAGGCACCCGTTTCGCGGCGTCTTTGCCTGTCGTGACCGCGGGGACCCCGGTGGCCGCCCGGACACTCTGGGTGTCCAGGATCACCAGGGTCGGGTCCTCTAATCGCCGGTTTCTCTCCCGCACCTGGCAGCGCAGGAGTTCATGGATCTGCTGGTCGGTGCCGTCGTCCCGCCAGGCGGCGAAGTAGTAGTACGTCGCGCTCTTCGGCGGCAGGTCGTTCGGCAACAGGGCCCACTGACAGCCGGTCCGGGACTGGTAGAGGATCGAGTTCACGATCTCCCGCATCGGATAGCGGCCCTGGTGGCCGCTCACGGAACGGTGCCGGTTCTTCCAGGCCGTGAGCACCGGCTCGATCAACGCCCACTGCTCGTCGGACAAGTCACTCTGGTACGGCTTGCGTTCACTCATCCCACCGATCCCAGCAGGCCACCGGCACCGGACCGGAACGTTCCGGCTTCGCCCACACCATCGGGCGACAGCAGAACCACTCATAGAGTCACGAACCGCCCACTTAGATCGGCTGAATGGCCCAATATTGTGATTGATCAAAAAAATGATCCGGAAATGGCTGTTTGAAGCCGATCCTTTCCCGCCTGCCTGGCGAACGGGCCAGTTGGCCACGGACACATTGGCCGGATGCGCGGTCCCACCTGCGGGGGATCGACGCAGCGGCACGACACGTGCAGGAGAAGGCTGCATCGCGCGACAGGCCCCGGCTCCCGGAGTATCCGGATGCTGTTGGTTAATTCGGGGCCGTCTGCTTCGCCCCGCTGGTCGTCTGATCGGCGGGGCGAAGTGCTGCGAAGTGGCTGGTTCGGGTGTGGGCTCGTGGGGCGCCGGTGAGGTGGGCATCGATGCGGGCGAGGTTGATCGCTGCCCCGGTGAGCTGGTGCTGGAGGCTGGTTTTGGCGAGCCCGCGGTAGCGGGATCTGCGCAGGCCGCAGCGGTTCACGGCCTGGGAGATGGCGCCTTCGACACCGGTAAAAGGGGGATGGGGAAACGGGCCCGTTGGGCACCGCGCCCCTGACTACCAGTGACCGTCCGCCGTGCCCTTGGCGCAGACCCCCAGGCTCCCGCGCCCAGCATCCGCGCCGCCCAGGCCGACCTGCTCGACACTCTCCCCGGAGAGCGCCTTTCCGACCTCGACGAACTACGAGCCCGAGGCGTACTCGGCACGCGCCCCGCGGCACCTCCGTCTCCGCGGCGGACCCTCGGGATCGGTGGCCGCGCCGCCGAGGAACTGCCCCACCATCCCGCCTGACACTCCCGCGATGGTGCGGCACCGCTCGGGTGCCGTACCCGTGAAACGCCCGGTGGGCGGCACCCGCATAGGGGTGCCGGGGACTGTAGAACGTTCGGGTCTGGCCCGTAGTCGGTGGTGACGCTGGGTGTCCGTCAGGGCAGGAGGATGCGGTGGCGGAGGAGATCGAATCCGGCCCGTCCGTGCATCTGCCGCATGATCCTTTTGGTGCGGGTGTTGACGCCCTCGGTGCGGCCGTTGTGGTAGGGCAACGTGAGGCCGGCGTCCACGGCAAGCCGGTCGATTTCGAGGCCATTGGTGAAGCTGCGCAGGTAGGGCAGATCGACGGCGCGGGCGGCCGTGACCCACTCGGTGAGTTTCACGTCGTTGCCCTCGCCTGGTTTCAGCAGGGCGGCGAAGCCGCGTATGAGATCGGCGAGTGCGGTCATCTCCGGGCAGGCCGCGGCGATCTTCTCCAGCAGGGTCGTTTCCTTCGGGCGCAGGTTTTCGGGGTCGGTGAGCAGGAGGCGGCCGGCGTGGCGCGCGGTGGTGACGGGGCGGTCACCTTCGGCGCGGCCCTGGTTGAGGTAGCGGACCAGGAGGTTCGCGCTGCCGGTGTAGCCCAACTCCCGGATCTCTTCGAGGAGGTGGGTGACCGGGACAGCCGTTTCCTCGGCACGGCGCCGGCGCAGGTGCTCGCGGTAGGGGCCGACGAGGGTGGGCCGGTAGGCCGGAGCGATGCGCAGGGCCTGGGGTTCGGGCATGAGGGCGTAGCGTTTGACGGTGTTCAGGGCCAGGTTGAGGCGGCGGGAGCAGTCGAGGAGGCCGACGCCTTGACCGAGGAGCTCGTGGATCTTGTTCCAGCGTTCGCGGGTGCTCTGTTCGCGTACTCCGCCGGGGCGGGGCGGGTTGATGGTGGCCCAGCAGCCGGCGTGCGCGCGGACCTCGAGCAGGGTTTTGTCGCAGAGATTTTGCCATAGGTGCCATCGGTCGCTGACCTGCACCGCGTCGGGCAAGGCGCGGCGGACGGCCTCGGCGTAGGTGGCCGAGCCGTCCCGGCACACGACCTCGACACCAGGATGTTCGCGCAGCCAGGACTCGAGGGTGGCCATCTCGCGGTCGGGCAGGACTTCGACGCGTCTGCTGGTTTCGGCATCCGTGATGATCGTGGCGTAGCGGTGGCGGCGGCGCAGGGCGAAACGGACGGCGGTACCGGAGGGGGTGGCGAAGGGGTTCAGCGGTGGTGCCGCGACTGTTGCCACTCCTACGCCGTGGGATCGGAGTCAGGAAGGGGAGCAGGACCTGATGCGGTGCCCGATGTAGTGTCGGGCGCGGTACCGGGTGTGGCGTTGGTTTCGGTGCTGCTCCTGCACAGTTCGGCGACGATTCCGTCGGCGAGGAGTACGGCCAGATCGGACGGCAGCTGTGCGGCTAGGGCCTTCTGCTGCGCCAGAGCATGCAGTTCGGCTAACTGCTGCCCAGTCAGTTGTGGTAGAGGAGGCGCCGCTAGGGGGTCGGATTCCGCCCGTCGCCCGGTGATCGAACGCACTCTCCGCCATAAGCCGCCAAGCGCCTTCTCCGAGTAGTCGGTGGCAAGGTGCTTGAGTACTTCCACGGCCACACTGAGTGCGACCGTACTCGTCAGCACCACAATGCTGTCCAGCCCCAACGCCAGCGGGTCGTCGCGCTGCCTGGTGCGCCTGGTACGTGACGATGACGCGAAGAACGCGTCAGCCGTAACCTCGAACTGCGACAGCTCCTCCGGCGCGGCTCGCGTCACTGCGGCCTGTGCCAATGCGGTAACCAACTGTCGGTCGTGCTCCCAGGCCACCGACTACCTCCCAACGCCTTGCATCCCATACTACGAGGCAGGTGGCCGGAGTATGACGCGAAAGCCTCAATCAGGGTGGTTGGTGGGCGGCGCAGCGCGCGGGTCCCGAGGGCATCAACCGCGTCCTTCTCGCGAATGATCACCCCGGCCCCGGGGCAAGCGGAGCGCCCACGCCCTGAACTACGCCACGCGGCGCCCGCATGATCGGTACCCCGGTGCCCCCCACGCTGTGGGCAGCGCACACCCATTCGGGTCCGTGAGCGCAGGCCACCCAGTCCCTCAGTAGATGTTCCCTGTACGGGTGCCCCGGGCTCGTCCGCTCCGCTCCGGGGTGCCGATTGTCTTGTGGAGGGAAACTCGCGATACCCCGTTATAACGGGGATGCATGGTCTATTCTGAACAGGCCGCCTCGGCCCTTCCGGTCACGAGGCGGCCTCTCAGGGAGGCGCGATGATTCAGATCACTCTCGGCAAGAAGAAGGACGTCGACCCGAACAGCGATCCTCTTCGGCGCTCACAGATCGGCTGGCGCGACGGGCTGTCCGACCGGCAGCTTTACGAGATCGCCCGCGGAGTCTGGGTGATGCCCGGGGCGCGCGTCGAAAGAGAGCGGTTCGCGGTCGTCAACGGAGGCGGAATCATCCGCCAGGCTATGGAGATCGACCGGGTTGTCGACGTCCCCGGTGGGCGACGGGCCTTCGAAGGTCGCATTCTTGGCCCCGGGCATCCGATCCACGACCACTACGTCGGCAAGCCGGCGCCGAACGGCGCCCAGCAGAACCCCATCACCTACTTCGACTCCCCCCTGGGCAACCGCGAGTGCAACTGCGGATGCGGCAAGCCCATCGGCCGGGGCGATTTCCTCCCCGGCCACGACCAGCGAGCCATCCACGAGAGGATCGCCCGCGTCGGAACCGTGATGGACTTCATCGCCTGGTTCGACCAGACCTGGAAGCCCGACGAGGACCAGCAGGGCGATGCCGCATGAAGAAATGCCACCGAAGTGAGACGGAAGCCGCGGGACATCCGGTGAGACCGCAGCACAAGCAGCAGGTCACCGCGGTCCGAGATGACAGCAGCGGCGCGAACCTACAATGCGCCGAGCGGGTGAGCCTGTCCTGACGCGATCAAGAGCCCATCCAAGGCGCTTGATTGCTCCTCTCGCCGCCTATTTCTTGCCGCGGGCGCATCTTCCCCGGGCTGCCCGGGATCGCCCCGCAGACGCCAATTTGGACGATCAATGTCGATGACCACCACACGAAAGGGCCCCATGTACGACTGCCCTGTCTGCCTCGAACCCCTCGAACCGGACGCCAACGGGGCGATTGCCGCCGTCGGCTTCACCAAGGACCGCCCGGAGAACTGGGTTTGGGGCCCCTATCCCGTCCACGACGAACCCTGCCGGACACGGATTGCCGACCCCGCCTTCTCCAACCGAGTCGGCACCGACGGATACGAGAAGACGACGATCCGACTGACCGCGCAGGCGCCGGAGACACGGCAATTACTCGATCACTGGGCACAGATCATGATCTCGCCCTACATCGCCCGTGAATCCGTGAAGTTCTGGTCGGACACGATCTCAGGCACCGACAATCCTCACGGCAAGGAGATGACGCCCTGGCCCGAGATGGATGAAGCCCTCAACCTGGCCAGCGCGCACTTCAGCTGCCTCGGCACCCGCTCACGCAGCAGGGAAGCCCAGGCCGGGTACGACATTGCCGTCCACAACGCCGCCCAGGGCAGGCGGGTAGCGATGTTCGCCCCCGACCTCACCCCCCGCAACCCCATCCCCAACCTGACGATCGACCGCGTCAGGACGCTGACCACCGAGCGCATCGAACACGTCCTGCGCGACATGACCGAACGCGGCGAACGCGCCCCCCTCGTAGTCATCGACCGCCTCCAGCTGATGAGCCGGCACGACGAGAACGGCCCCTCCCGAATCGCTTCCCCGGACGACATCGACATGGTGTCCAGAGATCTCAAGTCCATCGCCATGACCGAATCCCTGGGCACACCCTCGATCCTGCTCATCGCCCGACTGGAACGCCCGCGCCGTGAGGGCCGGCCCCTGGACCTCGACGACCTCGGCACGGCCGCCGAACTCAAATACCACGCCGACCTCGTCACACTCGTCGACCGCACCGCCCCAGCAACGGTCGACGTCCTGGTAGCCAAAGACCGCTCCGGCCCGGCGCCACGCCGCTTCACCGCCAGCTGGTAGCCGGGGACCGACAACGAGGAAGCGAGGAAGGGACTCATGCCGGAGAGGACCATCGACTTCGGGAAGTTCGGCGCCCGGGGCACCAAAGGCAGCGACGCCGTCGCACGCAAGCTTGACGAGCTCGCGGACGGCATCGTCACCCCGGTCACCGTGAAGCGCGGCCTCATGGCCCGCCTGCACTACCTCACCCGGACGGACCACAGCCGCAGGGCGGCCCGGGACGCCGGGCTCACGGTGACCGACCGCACGCTGAAGGCATGGTTGGACGAGAAGCGCCGGCCGTCGAACGCCAACCTGGAACGCATCGAGGCCGCCTACCGCCAGGTCCGCCGCCAGAACGTCGCACGGCACTTGCTCCGACGCCTGAACGCCCGCGGCGGGACCCGGGTGGAGATCCACCCGCTCAACCAGTCACAGGTACCGCGCCCGCTCCAACGGCTGGTGGAGTACCGCACGATGAACGTCCGCCGCTGGGACCGCATAGTCGAGACCTGGGCAGCCGGCGACCACCAGGCCCTCGACGACGCCTGGGAGGACGTCATCGTCGACCTGGGATCCCAGTGGGGCCAGTACGAGTACGTCACCAACATCGGGTTCGCCGCCTAGACCCGGACTTCGCGGGTCGTTGATTCGTATGGTGTGACCGGTCCCGGGGTGTCCTCGGGCCGGGGTGTGGCGTTGGGTGGGGTGTGTCGAAGACTTCCCGGTCCCCGCGGTCACGGTCTCAGCGTCAGCGTTTTGAAGTAGCGGTGACGTCCGTGGTGGAGAAACGTCTGGGCGCTCTGCCTGTCGTTTCCGAGTTCACTCGTCGGCTGGATCTGGCCGGGATCATCGATGAGGTATGCCCTGGTGGCATCAGCGCGCTGGCGACGCACGGGCAGGTCATCGAGGCGCTGGTGGCCAACCGGCTGACCGCACCGGCACCATTGGTGCGGGTCGGGGACTGGGCTCGCACGTGGGCGGTGGAGGAAGTCTTCGGTATCGAGCCGGGCCTGCTCAACGACGACCGGCTAGCCCGGGCTCTGGATGCGATTGCTCCGCATCTGGAGCACGTTGCCGGGACGGTCGGGGCCCGGGCGATCGCCGAGTTCGGTATTGATGTGTCCCGTCTGCACTGGGACATGACCAGTATGTCTGTCCACGGCGCCTATCCGGCCGAGGGCCAGGACGAGGACTTCCCAGTCATCGGCTACGGGCATCCCAAGGACCGGCGGGTGGATCTGAAACAGGTCCAGGCTGGGCTCGCGGTGAGCGCCGACGGCGGTATCCCGGTCCACGCCCGGGTCTTCGACGGATCGGCGGCCGAGGTCAGCCAGGTCGTCGGGACGATGAAGGACCTGCGCACGATGGCCGGTACCCGCGATTTCCTGATGGTCGCCGACTCCAAGCTGGTGTCCTACTCCAACGTCGCCGCCCTGCTGACGGCCGGGGTTCAGTTCATCGCTCCAGCCCCCGCCGCTCAGGTCAAGGGCGAGGTCTATGCCGCCCTCGACCTCACCCTGGCCACGACCGTGGACTGGGTGCCGGACAGAGACGCGGGCAAGACAGCCGCTCAGCGTGAGAGCTACCGGGTGCTGGAGGACACCCACACACTGAAGGGAGCGAGGAAGAGCGATCCCGAGCTCACCGTGCGGCGGATCCTGGTCCACTCCACCGCGAACGCCGCCGGCCAGCAGGCCGCCCGGGACAAGCGCCTGACCAAAGCGGCTGACGATCTCGGCAAGCTCGCCGGTGCGGCCGGCGGACGGCATTACAGGAGTGCCGAGAAGATCGTCGCCCGCCTCGGTGTGATCGCGGCGAAGCGCCGTGTCGCTTCCTGCCTGCGCTTTCACATCACCGAGGACGAGCACGGCGTCCCCGCTATGGACTGGCACTTCGATGAGGAGGTCCTCAATGCCGAGGCCGCGGTCGACGGCTGGTACGCGCTGCTGACCTCGCTGCCCGCCGAGGAAGCCGATCCGGGCCAGGTCCTGATCCACTACAAAGGGCAGGGAGCGGTCGAGCGCCGCTACCACGACTTCAAGGGACCGCTCGCCGTCGCCCCGGTCTTCGTGCAACACAACCGGCGCGTCGCTGCCCTCATCCAGGTCATCTGCCTGGCCCTACTGGTGTTCTGCCTGATCGAGCGGCAGGTCAGACGGGCCCTGGGCCCCGAGCAGACCATGACCGGCCTCTACCCCGATAACCGTCGGGTCCGCCCGACCGGCCGCATAATCTTCTACCACCTCGGCGAACTCACCCTGCGCATCGGCAACATCACCGACCCACCCACCGTCCAGATCACCCGAGGCGTTCAACTCCACCTCCTCGATCTCCTCGACACCGACATCGGACAAACCCACTGGCCACAAACCGGAAACTGTGACCCTCGAAGTCCGGGCCTAGACAGCCACCAGACCCCTGCAGTGCCTTCGACCTATGGCGGGTAATGCCGTGCTGCCCAACAGATGATCCGTGACGCGTTCAGCGGCGGCATTCACGATGCGCTCGACCTGCTGAAGCGCTGCTACATCCGGCTACCGCGGGAGCAAATTCCGCCAAGGGCCCGGCGCTGCTGAGCCGGGCCCGAACCAGAGGGCTACTCGGTAGGCAGGGTCTCCCGCATCGCCTTGGCGGTGGCAGTTGGGTCGTAGCTCTCGGGGACGCCTTCGACCAGAATGATGTCGCCCTCGATATGCCGCGAGCGCAGTGGTGCGATCTCCTGGTATGCGGGTGAGTCCCACCAGGCCCGTGCCTCTGCAATCCCCGGGAAGCCGATCACCACGACGTGCCCGGGCCAACTGCCCTCCTTCACCTCGTGCTGCGCGGCGTGCACGAGGAATCGGCCGCCGTGCGGCTCGAAGGTGGCGGTGATGCGCTCGATGTACTCAACGATCTCCGGGACCGGGGCGGCCTCTTGCAGGTGCGCTATGGCATAGGCGGGCATGATGTCCTTCCAGTCGGTCGGGTTCCGTACGCCGCCGATCATGGCATGCGGAGCCACCCGGGGCGATGACCCGCCAGGTAAGGTTCCTGCCGTCGTGACGGCCTCCATCGCCGAGTAACTCAGACTCGAGCCTGGTGCGTTCACTGGTACGGCACCAGTGAGTACCGCTGGGACCCAGCAGCAGATCCGAATCAACGACCCGCGAAGTCCGGGCCTAGAGCATCCTGAGCGCCTGTCAGCCGCCCCGGGCCTCCCAGCCCGGGGCGGCCCGCGTTCGCGGCCCAGAAAGGCATGCAGTGCTCCGTACGGCAAAAAGCACCCCCGAGGCGGGGGAGTGGCCCCGCCGGTCGGCCCGGCCCGATGACGCGGCGCGGACCGACGACGAGCACGAGCAGGAGCACGGAGCCGATACCGCGCCCGCGGCTGCTGCTTCTGTCAGGACAGAATCGCTTTCCACTCGGCAAGGGCAGCCCTCAACTGCCGTGCGCCACTGACCCGTTCGGTCAGCGCGCACCGCCCAATCCCGTCCCCGTCCGCCATGTAGACGTCTATCTGAATCTCCGGGTCGGGCGCGGCGAGGCTCTGCCCGGCAACGGGCTGCACGTCGATTAGGACGCCCCCGAGCCGCAGTCTGAATCCCTCGTAGGCGCCCTTTAAAAGGGTCGCCGTGGTCTCTGCCGTGGTTTCTGCCGTGGTCATCGCTTTGGTCTCCTCACGGGTAGGTTCAACTCGTCAGTATCCAAAGGTTCCAAGCATCCTTGTGAATCTTGCGCGCGTGCGCCAGGTGCCCTACGGGCACTTGATCCATCCGTCCTTTTGCACCTCGGTCCCTTCGATCGGGGCGAGCAGTGCCGCCGCAACGGCCCCTCCCGGGTCTCGGCCCCACGGGTTGACGGGTGCCGGCAGCACGCGTCCGGTGCCGTTCACTGACCCTTCCTCACGAACTGTACGGATGGGGCCGGGAAGGTTCTCGACCTGCCGGCCCCGTCGTTTTCCTCTTGTTCAGCTCAGGCCGTCGGTCGGCTGTGCGCCGGGCCCTCATGCCGGATCTGCGTGCCCGGGACGGTCCGGGCGATGGTCTGCCCTTCCGGTTCATTCGAACATGTGCTCGCTTCCGTCATGACAGAAGCGAGCAGTTGTGCAATGATCGCCAAGGTTTCAAAAAACGGCCCTCGTTTCAGGTACGGTCTTTGAAACCAACACTGGGAGGAGCGCTGTGATCGGACGTCAGGCGCATCAGGTCGACGCGAGGCTCAAGCAGCTGGGCGTGAGCAAGGAGTTATTCGAGGAAGCGCTGGACTGGGCATCGACCCAGGCGAATATGTGCACGGATTTCGACGCGCCCGCGATGCCGGGGATCACGTTCTGGAGCAGGAGCAACCGCTATCTCGCGGAGTGCCTGACTGATCAGAAGAAGCAGAACCCGGTGTGGAAGTACACACGGCGCGACAGCATTCTGCGTGTCGTGCATCCTTCCGGGAATCATGCCATCACCGCTATCAGCGGGTCGGGTGGTGTCGGTGATCTGGACTGCACGGTCCGGTCCAAGAACCCCAAGGGCCGTGTCATGGCGCAGCTGGTCGAGAACAACATGAAATACGAACGCGGCGGCCAAGGCGTCTTCAGCTCCCGGGACGAAGTCGAGTTCGGCGGGGAACTTGGCTCCATGCCCCTGTGGTTCCTGCTCTATGAGCGAAACGACGAAGGTATGCTCTCGGCCGAGCTCTCCCTCCCGGTGAAAATGGAGGGCCAGTACGTGAATGAGAATGAGTGGAGCGAGCGCCTGCCGCTCTTCACCCGAGCTGATCCGGGCCTCGACATCGCACTCCTGGACGCGCCGCCTGCCAGCGGTGACGCCCTGGACTTCGAGGTCAGTCGGCAAGTAAATAACTAAGCACGACAGGAGTTGGGGAAAGTGTTTACCCCCGAAAGACTGGTACTCGCACGTAAACGAAGGCGAATGACGCTCGCGGCACTGTCCCGCGAATCGGGCTTCTCTGCCCAGAGCATCACCGCGTTCGAGAATGCGCGCAAGGTTCCGTCCGACGAAACACTTTCCTCACTCGCTGAAGCCCTTCACTTTCCCCTGTCGTTCTTCCACGCGCCGCCGGCACCCGACATGGTTCCCGGCGCCGTCAGTTTCCGCGCCCCCTCGAAGATGAGCGCCGCCGAGCGTGACGGCGCCCTCAGCTGCGGCTCCATCGCCGCCACCTTGAACCACTGGCTTGAGGACAACTTCACCCTCCCCAAGCCCGGTGTGCCCACCTACGGCGAGCTGTCCCCCGAGATGGCCGCCGAGCAGGTACGTGCCGACTGGGGGATAGGAGAAGCACCAGCGCCCAACATGGTTCATCTCCTTGAGGCCCACGGCGTGCGGGTCTTCTCCCTCGCACCGGACTGCCTGGACGCCGACGCCTTCTCCACCATCCGGCACGGCACCCCTTACATCCTGCTCAATACCCGCAAGACCGGCGAGCGAGGCCGCTTCGACGCCGCGCACGAGCTTGGCCACCTTGTCCTGCACAGCGGCTACGAGTCGCCCCGCGGTCCTGCCGCCGAAGCCGCTGCCGATGCCTTCGCCTCTGCCTTCCTCATGCCGAAAGCCGGCATCCTTGCCCAACAGGTCAGCAACGCCTCTGTCGAGCGGATCCTCAGCGCCAAAAGACGGTGGAACGTATCTGCAATGGCATTTACCTACCGCCTGAGAAGCCTGCAGCTCCTCTCTGAATGGCGCTTTCAGCAGACCGCGAAACAGCTCGCCCAACTTGGATATAGGAAAGGCGAACCCGGATCATCCATGGTCCGCGAGAGCAGCAGAATCATCTCGAAAGTACTCGAAGTGCTGCGCGCAGACGGAATCCCCCTGACTGATCTGGCGAACGCATTGCACATCTTCCCTGAAGAACTCAACCACTACCTGTTCGGCCTTGCACCCATCGGATACAGGGGCGGAGAGCAAAAGACAGCTCCCATCCGGCCCGCACTTTCCCTTGTCCGGTAGACAGATTATGGGCGTCGTGGGTTGTTCAGTGAGCCGTTTCCAGCCTGACGGGTGGTCGGATGGGTGACCCCGGCGGCGGGCGTGAAGAAAGCTCCTGGTAGACGGGTTCACGACCAAGATCACCAGTCCGCCAGGAGCTTCCGCGTGCTTGTCTACCCGTCCGGCATTGATCTGTCCAGCCGCGCCCTGCAACACCTCTCCGGTCTCCTCGCAGGTCACCGCCGCCGGATCGGCTCCCGGTGGCGTCGCCTCACCTGTGGCCGGCAGGCCCTGCTCGTCCTGGCACACCTGCGCTGCGGCGACACCTACGCCCGCCTCGCAGCAGGTTTCCACGTCGGGATTGCGACGGTCTATCGGTACATACGCGAGGCTGTTGACCTCCTGGCCGCTCTCGCGCCCACGCTGGAACAGGCCATGACGGCCGTGCGGAAGAAGGCGTACGTGATCCTCGACGGCACCGTGCTGCCGATCGACCGCATTGCTGCCGACCAGCCCTACTACTCGGGGAAGAAGAAGCACCATGGGATGAACGTGCAGGTCCTCGCGGATCCAGCCGGCCGGCTGATCTGGGCCTCGGACGCGCTACCTGGAGCCGTGCACGATCTGACCGCGGCCCGGACCCACGGCATTCCCGCCGCCCTGACCGCCGAAGACATCAAGTGCTGGGCGGACAAGGCGTATCAGGGCGCAGGCCCTGCTGTCCGTGTCCCGTTCCGGGGCAGGATTCTGCGCGGCTGGCGCCGGCGTCACAACCGCGATCACGCCAAGATCCGCAGCGTCGGCGAACGCGCCATGGCCACCCTCAAATGCTGGCGGCTCCTGCGGAAGCTCCGCTGCAGCACCACCCGGATCACCGGCGACGTCCGTGCTGTCGTCGCCCTCGAACTCGCCACCTGATCAAGATGAAAAGGCTCCTTCACTCCGGTTTCCGCGCTGACAGTGACGTTGGTATCGGACCTGAACTCCGTTGACATGCTATTCGTGACACCGACTTACCAATGATCACTTTCGCACCTACTCCTGGGGACAATTGCCAAGCACGAAAGGCGCCAAGGAATCAAATATCCCCGACGCCCGACTCGAACCATGGATCACTCGCAGTAACGCGACGCACTTCGCGGGGCGTGAGGTCACCCCACCAGGGGAGTGAAGAGAATCATTCGTGGCTCTGTGGCAAAGTCTTGCCCAAGCGGCGCCGGCTGGGCCGACCATCAGCGGCCGAATCCGTGGCGCTGTACCGACGCGAGGACGGTTCGGTTCGGAGTGGGGCATGAATTGATTCGACCCGTCATTCGCCGATTGCGCGGGAGTAGACGCAGGCGGCCAAGTCGATGACCGAAGGCCAGATGTTCCATCAGCCGGACGTCCCCCCTGCTGTGGCCCTATAGTCGGCAGATAGGGATCCGGATGGGCGGAAGCCCCCCTACGTGAGTCGTGCCGACAGCTGGTGGGTGTCCGGGTCCAGCACTGTCGGCCCGCACCCGTGGGCCGACCGGTTCCCTGCACGACCGTCGTGTCGGGGTGTTCGGTCCTGCTCGGGGGGCATGAATGATTCCAGTCGTACAGCGTTTCGTGGGAGCGGTGGGGGCGGTGGTAGTCGCCGCAGCGGTAAACGTGGCCACCGGATTCCTCACTGATCACCGATCAACGGCGTGGTGGACTTCTGCGGCGGTGTTACTCGTAGTGGGGACCGTGGTGCAGTGGTGGCTCCCTGTGGCACCGGAGCAGGGCAGAAGCCAGCGGGCCGATGACAACGAGATCGACGGCAATTTGACCCAGGCGGCCACCGGGCCCACAGCGCAGGAAGCGCACCGGAACAACGTCAAGGGAGATTTCCGGCAGGACCAAAATGGGTGAGCCGCAGAGGGAACCCCGAGGGACGTTCCGTCGGCGCACAGCCCGTCAACCCGAGACCACGCAGGGCGCGGACGGCAACTACGTCGGCGGGGACCTTCGGCAGGAATTCACCATTAACGTCGGTACCGCGGCCGACGCCAAGAAGGTACTGGGCACCTCGCGTACACCGAGTCGCCGCACGGTCCTACTCGGCGGCGCCACACTTGCCGCGACGGCCGGCGCACTCGTCGCCGTACGCCTCACCGGCACGGACGGCAAGAAGGCGCAGGGCCCGAGACCGTTGAGCGATTTGTTCGCTTTCAATAATCGAGATTTTCCCCCTTTCGATAAAGCAGGGTTCACAAAACAAATCGATGCCGTAATGCAGACGCCGGATAAAAAAGGCAGGTATTGGCTCTTCTCCGGGAAAAATTTCACCCTCATCCAGGTGACCCGCAAGGAGAGAAATCTCGCTGAAGTGGTGCAGAATCCAGGACCCTTGACCGACTGGAGTTCCCTCCAGGCAGTCGAGGGCGAAAGTTCTCCACCGTTCAAGAAGATCGATGCCGTGATGCAGTGGCCGGACGACCGCAACAAGTACTGGATATTCTCGGGTTCACGTTTTCTTCGCATCAACGTGGCCAACAAATGGCCCCATATGGATACCAGGATTCCGGAAGATTCGAAGACAAGCCCGCTGAGTGGCTGGAGTTCCCTCGACAACACTTCTCCATCATTCAAGAAGATTGATGCCGTAACGAGGACGCCAGATGACGACAACGAATATTGGGTCTTCTCGGGTTCACATTACCTTCGCCTCAAAGTGAACGACGGACACCATAACGATATCGTGGTCCAGAAACCAAAGCCGTTGAGCGAATGGGGAGGGCTCGGCCATTACCCGAGCTTTGCGGCAGGAATCGACGCCGTGATGCAGATGCCGGACATCCCGAAGGAATATGTTGTCTTCTCGGGGCAGCAATACCTTCGCACGTCGTGGACGGGATCGGAGTGGCTGGTCAAATAGATCAGCGTTCAAACGGCGAGCGGCGCCCCAGGGCCCCGGGGAGAATCCCGTCGCTCCCGGTTTGACCGGTTGATCGTCGATACCCGGACATGAGACGAGCACGGCTTTTGTGGATCATGGAGTCCTACCTTCTTGATGTGGGACTGAACTGGTCATTCGTAAGATCGGCTAGGCCCAGGGGTTCCGGGTATGGCTGTCATGGAGCCTTTTCATCTTGATCAGGTGGCGAGTTCGAGGGCGACGACAGCACGGACGACGCCGGTGATCCGGGTGGTGCTGCAGCGGAGCTTCCGCAGGAGCCGCCAGCATTTGAGGGTGGCCATGGCGCGTTCGCCGACGCTGCGGATCTTGGCGTGATCGCGGTTGTGACGCCGGCGCCGTGGATGCCTTGGTGCTGGGGTTCACCGGCCCCCGGCTTAGACCGCACCATCTGGTCCTGGCGGTGGGGGACGAGGGCGGGCCGGCCAGGGTTTCCGCGCGCCTTGAGCCCGTGCTTGCGGCTCGTGTCGGTGAGGCATTGAACAGCGCGGCGGTGGTGGGGGAGCGGCGGGCCGGGAGTGAGCCGTACATGCGGGTGGAGACGGACCTGGTCGTGGAGGAGGACCACCGAGCGGATCGGGTTTCTCGGGCGGCGGCTGCTGAAGGCTTACGCCCTGGACGACGTCCGGCTGCTGCGCCGTGCCCAGCTTCCTCTAGGCGGTCTAGATATCCGCTTGCCCCGTCGGCGCCGACGGGGCAAGCGGACGGTCTATCCGTCCGGGAGGCTGGTGACGTCCTGGATCTTCTGATCGAAGGTCACACTCACCACAACCCGATACGGCACGATGTGCACCGATCTATCCGGAAGTAACACGCGGGCCTCGCCGCACTGCCAGATACGCTTCCAGCCCAGAACGATCCGCACCGCGGTCCGTTCTGGAACCGTGACACCGATCTCCTCTTCGAACAGATGTGTGCTGCCGATTGCCAGGGAGAGCGTGCGCTGCAGTTCGGCTTCAATGCTTCCCTTCGCCGAGAGCCAGAGAAGGTTCACGCCCACGTGACCGCCCGAGGACTGGGTGCGGGTCTCGCCCAGCGTCAGGGTCCGGGTCCACTCACGGCTGGCCTTCAGGCTGCGCGTAACGGGGGCGGGGCTGGCACTGTTATCGATCAGCCGCACGTCCTCACCGAGCCATTCTTCGGTACGCGTCATCTGCGTCACCCCCAGAACCCGGGCGTCCACAACCCCGGAATCAGAAGGCGCGGACGTTGAAGAGTCTTCCAGGCGGCGCAGCAGGATCTTCGAGTGATCCTTAGTGCACCTGCACTCGAAGCGGATGGCCTCGCCCGGCTGTACCTCGATGTCGAACGTCTCGCTGTGATTCAGGTTGAGGATGAACGACAGCAGGTCATTGCGCAGTTGCACACGATGGCGGCCCGAAGACACAGGGATGACGACTTCTTCGTCGATACGCAGGAGAGCCACCTGAACGCCGTCGATCCGCACCCTGAAGGTGTGGGACTTCTCTCCTAGGTCCGCGAGGCTTCCCGTACGGACTCTGCGTATTTGAACTGTCCCACCAGACACGGTTAGCCCTTCCTGACTGAACATCACGTATGTATCGCGGCTGCCGAGGACCGACATCGGGCTCGTGAGGAAAAACGCGTCACCGTGCGGCAGCTCATCCATCAAGGATCCCGAACCCGACGGGCCCGTGGGGGCAGGACATGCGAGGTCGGGTCGGGATCGCGCGCCGGACGCCCGGCCGCTCCGTCCCGGATTCTGTGCCGCCTGGTGCTCGTCGCCGGTACGTCAACACAGTGATGTACCGGCGGGGCCTCAGACGTACAGGGCGGCTGCGGCCGGGACGGGGTCCGGCCTGCGAAAGCCCCGGCTACCTGGATGTCAGAGTGCGGGAGGCGCGTAGGTGATGCCGACGTCGCCGGCGGACGTCGCGGCGAGAGCCACCACCTGCCAGATCGCTTCGGGGATGCCGTCCCGGGGCCCGTCGCAGGCGTCGTTGAGGAGGTCTACGACCAGCGCCACGGATGCGCCGTCCGGCCCGTGAGCCGAGAACTTGACCTGCTGCGCCGTCCAGGGCTGCTCTCGGGGCGAGGCGAACTCGACCAGGGCGTGGTAGGCGGCGAAGCCTGCGCCGCTCTGGGTGAGGACGAGCGTGCCCACCTGGAGGTCGAGGCCGACTTCCACTTGGGTGTCCTCCTGCGTCACGACGGGTTCGCCGGTGGCACTCAGCTCCATGCTGCTCTCCAAGGGGAAGGCGGGATCGTGTGCCGAGCATTGCAGCCGACTGTCTCCGGTGGGGACGGGGGCGGAAATTGCCCACTCTCCCGAGATCCGATCAACCGGGGAGGCGGAAAGGGTCGTTTCCGCCCCCGTTTCCCATTGGAAGGTCACAAGGAACAGGAGGGCGGCGAGCGCCATGAAAGCGGCGAGCGCCACACCGAGGGCAGGAATCAGTTCCGGGTGACTGGCAGCGAAGGGCCGACGACTGGGATCCGGGCCCTTCCCGCGCTCTGTGTCCGTCTACCAGCGCATCCCGAGCTGATCGAGGTCGGTGCGGCGCTGCTCGGGGAGTTTGGCGGCGCGTTTGCGGACGTTGTCGAGCCAGGTGCCGAGCTTGACCACCACGGGCCCGTCAGCGCCGTTCTGACGGCCCGACACCGCCTCTGCCGACTCCAGGTGCTCAGCATGCTTCCGGGGCACCCGTAGGTGTCCTTCCCGGGCGTGGAACTGCCGTGCCGCCGCGAGGTTCGCGGCCCACTTGGTGTCCTGCGTCTGCTTCACCGGCCGCTCGTCTTCCCCGGCCGGTGCGATTTTGAGGGTGTTCTCCAGGATCCATTGCTGTGCGGGCAGGAGCTGTTCCCATCCGAACCGCTGCGCGGTGACCCAGCGTCCGAGGTCCTCGCCCTGGACGACGACGTCGCCCACGGTCTCCGGGAGGGTTCCGCCAGCCTGGATGTGGTTCTGGGTGAGGCGGTAGCAGCGCTGCCACGCGGTGTCCCAGACCGGGCACCATCCCGGATCGATCGCGTCCAGCTCGTCCCGCCGCGTTTCGGCCATCGCCCCGGCCGCCGACGGAACGGGAAGGCCGGCCGCGCGCAGCTCCTCGTTCTCCCGCGCCCTGCGCGCCGCGGCCCTCGCGTTTTTCGCCCACACCCCGATGGGGTGCCCGTCCCAGACGGCGGTGGTCGGCGGGAGGAAGTGGCCGTGCACCGCGGCGTATTCCTTGGCGACGGCGATCCCGTCCGCCCAGGCCGCGTCCTGCTCGGACCACACCATCCCGAGCTTCTCCAGCTCGGCTACCCGCCCGGCCTCCAGTGTCCCGGCCGTGTAGGAGCGGCGCTGGTCGGCGATCCACTGCCCGAGCGGATACCCACCCACCCCGCCCCAGTCCTCCGGCGTGACGACCGTGTACGGCACCCGCAGCACCCCGTTTCCGGTCTCGCGCAGCCACCGGCCGGCCGCCTCGATCCCGCGCCGCCAGTACGCGCCCTCCGGGTCGATGACCCGCAGCCGCACGAACTGGGCCAGCACGGCCGGGTCGCGGTCCTCGCTGAACCGCAGCACCCCGGCCGCCGCCCCACTCACCCGCACCCCCGCCCCGTCCCCGTCCCCGTCCTGGAGGACGTCCTCGGCGTTGTCGCTGGCGTGCTAACGCTGGGGGTGGTTAGTTGCGGTGGTGTGTGGTTTGTGAGCTGGGGTGTTGATGATTGATTGAGAACGGTTTCGGGGTGGTTTTGAGGGTGTGGGATGGGGGTCTGACCTGGGGCTGTTGCAGTTTCGTTGAGACAGAGCGCGGGATGTCGCGGATATGTTCCTGGGTCTAAAGGCATTGACTGTGTTCTTGCTGGTCAGTGGGGTGGCGGGGGGTCAGGACCGTCGTGTACGGGGCCGGGTTGGTGTCGGGGTGGGGCGGTGGTGGGTTTCGGCGAGGTGGTCGAGCTGGATCCCGTCGAGCAAGGTTTTGGTGATTTTTTCGGTGCCGTCACAGATCGCGGTGATCGCGGCTTGGCGGATCAGCCGGGTCAGGCTCCCGATCCGGCCCGCGGTCCGCTGGTGGAGATATGCGGCATGACGGGGGAGGGTTCCGGGCCGATGCTGCTGGAGGTTCAGAGCCTTCTCGAGGCCGGTGATGAGTTCTTTGAACGGCTCGTGTGTCCCGTGCCGGGCGGGCAGCGGCCCGCACTCGATGAGTGAGGCCCTCCCGGCGAGCTGCGCGCCACGCACACCGCTGAACAACGCGGTCGTGGTGACGTCGATGCCCGCGTACACGAACGTCGCACCGATGCGTTCGGTGAGGTCTTTGAGGAGGTCGGCACTCTGGGCGCCGGTGGTGGTGCGGGGGTTGAGGCGGTGGATCTCGTCGATCAGGACGAGACGGACACCGGCCTGCTGGTAGGTGTGGCAGACCGCGTCGGTGATCTGGGCCTGGGTCATGCGGGTGGTGACGGGGATGCCGAGGTAGCGGGCGAATTCGGTGGCGAGGGTTTTCGCGGTGGCACCGGGCGGGACGAGGACGTACGCGACCGGTACGTGCGGATGCTGGAGGCCGGGTGATGGCGGGTTGCGGTGGGTGTGGGCGAGGTGGCAGGTGCGTCCGACGTGGAGGAGCGCGGTGGTTTTCCCGGCCGCCGCGGGCCCGGTGACGATCAGAGAAGGACGAGCAGTCACGGTCTGGTGGCGGCCGAGGATCATCAGGGTGCGGACGCTGGTGGCGAGGGTGTCGATGACCGGGGTGCGGAGGGTGACGAACGCGGAGTGGTAGGCCAGGCGTTCTTCCGTGCTGCGTGGCGGGGCACCGGGCCCGGGAGGCACGGGCGGTGGTGTGGTGGCGAAGTGCTGCCAGCCCTGCCACGTGGTCACCGGCCTGCCGGCGCTACCCGTTTCGGGGACAGCACCCGCAGCCCCCTGCCCGGGCCCGCTGCCCACGTGTTCGTCGCGGGTGCCGACAGGGCGACTGCCCCTGGCCGTGGATGCCTTGGTGTTCACCATTTCAGGGCCTCCGCGCGGGCGTCGTACAGCCCGTACCCGGTATACGGCACGTCCGGTGAGCCGTCGTCCTCACCGGTGTCCTGGTCCGGGGGCGACGGCTCATCCGGCGTGTCGTCGAGAGCGTCGAGGCTGTCGTCGTCTGTTCCGGAAACCGTCTCATCGGCAGCCTGGTCCGGGTGCTGCGGGCCGTCTGAGGCCCGCTGTGCGGGCATAGGCATCCGCACAGGGGCGGTGCGGGTGATCAGGTGCTGTTCGGCGGGGGTGGCATGCCCGGTACGGGCACGGCGCAGGAGCTGGTCGAGGGCGTCGGCGAGGCCGGCCTCGTACCGGTCAGGGTCCAGGTGGCGGGTGACGGTGGTGCGGACGTACCGCCAGGTGCGGTCGTTGAACGGGTGGTGGGCGTGGTCGCGGTGAATCCACGGGATCTCGGCGAGTTGCCCGTCGGGGAGCCGTACCCAGATCTGGCGGACATCGTGCGGGTTGATGCGGACTTCCCATTTCCCGCCGCGGGCCGCTACTTCGGACTCCTGGCCCCGGTAGGGGCCCAGCAGATCACAGTCGTAGGTGCGGTGATGGATACGGATGCCGCGCTCGGTGATGGCCTGCCACCGCACCGGCAGCAACTCCAGATAATCACTGCCGCTCAAAGGGACCGGCACGTACCCGGCGACCGCGACGAGCGCCGCCCACATCTGGTTCGGCGTCAGCGCCGCCCGGGGCAGTACGGGGTGGCGCAGTCCTTCGTGCGGGCGGTGGTGCCAGTGCACGAGCCATTCGTCGAGGAGGTCCTGCAACTGGGCGACGGTGTAGCACGCCTCGCGTTCGATGTCTCTGCCGCGGCGGGTGACGTCGGAACCGGTGTAGCCGGGCAGATGCTGGCAGAACAGGGAGTTGATCGACCCGAAGGTGCGCTCCACGATGCTCTTGGCGGTCGGCGCGAACGGCGGCGCCACCTGCACGCTGATCCCGAGCGTCTCACAGGCGGCGGTGAACACCTGCGACAGGAACACTTTCCCGCGGTCCACAACGATCGTCTCCGGCATCACGACCGGCCGGGCGGCCGCCCCTTGAAGCCGCTCGTCCAGCGACAGCAGCCGATCGCCCGCAAGCAGCCTGGCGTGGGTGAAGCGCAGGGCGTCGGGCCACGCGGGCCTCGCCGGGCGCGGTACAGCCATCTCCGCGAGCAGCAGCGCCGCGTCCACGGCCTGCGTCCCGCCCGGACACAGCACCGCCGCCAGGATCGCCCGCGTGGCCACATCGACGGCGATCGTGAGCTCGGGCCGCCCCAGCGTCCCGTCGTTGAACAGCGCGAGGACATCCAGACGGGTGGTGTCGATCTGGACCTGCTCCCCGGGCCGCAGAGCCACGGTCGGGGTCATGGCGCGCCCGTCTTCCGTGATCGGCGGATTTCGGACCGGCCGCGCGGGGTGGTCGGCCGGGTGGGCGAGCTGATGGACGAGCCGGTAAAAAGTGGCCTGCGCGGGCATGGGCACCGCGTCTCCATGCCGGTCCTTGAGGAGTCGTGCGACCAGCGGCATCAGCGCCTTGACGGTGCCTTTGGAACGCCCCCGCTGCCCGCGCAGCACGTCCTTGATCGCGGTGACGACCCGCTCGTCCTGCCGACCGCCACGGCCCTTCGGGCCGCGGGTGGCGCGGTGGTCGACCAACCCCCATAGCCCCTGTTTACGGTAGGCGAGCCGCATGCGCTGCACCGTCGCCCGCGACACCCGCCCGAACCTCAGCGCGGTCAGCTCCTGCGCTTTGGCCTGCTCCCGCTGGGCCAGTGTGAACCGATCCGGGTCGTACTGCTCCCGTACCGTCCCGCCACTGCCGACCCCGCCGGGAAGGCCGCACTCGACTTCCCGGATGTGCCGCTCCCAGGCCAGCGCCTTCTCCCGCGCCGCGGCCGGCGCCGTTTCGAACAGCCCCCACCGCGGCACCGCCTGCGCCTGATCCGCCTCCGCGCCCAGGACCGCGAAGCCTGGGTCGGCGAACAGATGCCCGGACAGCACCACCTCATCCATCCCGTCCTGGCCGACCAGATGGAAGCCCTGCCCGGCCAGGGCGACGACCTGCCACCGCACCCCCCGGAACCGCACGTGGGCACCGACGGCCACGACCGGCCGCCCACCACGCCGTACCCCGCTCACACCGCCTCCCCGCCCCGGCCACTGCCGCCAGCCGCGCCGCCTTCGCATTGGTTCGTGCCGCCGCTGACGGCCTGCCCCCTGCTCCGCCACCCACCTCATGTCCGCCGCGACCACGGACGACGTCGCAACCTTGCACGGCGGCGGCCCGTTGATCAACCGGGCCGCCCGTACCCGCAGGGACCATGGGGGAGTGGACCAGGACCCGTTCGTGCAGCGGCACGTCCAGCGCCACGGTCAGCTGCCCGTGCCACAAGGCGTGGAAGGCGACGGGCAGGACTTCGATCGGGTCGCCGACCGCCTCCACGCCGTCGATCAGCGGCCGCGGCCGCGCGAACGCCTCCAGCACGTCGGCCGCAAGTCCCGGGCGGCCCTGGTTGCGTGGGTGCCGGTAGCCGGCCAGCCACTTCAGGTTCGCCACCAGAGTCTTCTCCAGCGGCTCAAGGCGCCGGTAGACGAGCCCTACCTGCGCACACGCCTCCGCGACCGTCTCCGCGGCCTCCAACGCCCGCTCGCCGCCGGCCTCGGTGTGGCTGGGGCAGTCGGCCAGCATCCCGGTGCCGTCCTTGTAGCGGGCGAAGAGCTGCGGCACCCACGAGCGCACCCGCCCCCGGCCATCACGCCACAGCGCCCGTACCGGCCGCCCGGCCAGGCCCACCACCATGGGGTCGCGGTCGAGCACCATCAGCTGCGCCCGCATCGCGTTCGATCCCGACGCCACGTGCCGTCCGGTGGTGGCCGACCACCACAGGCCCGGCCCCCACCGGCGGCCCGGCACGACAGGGAACGCCGACACCGGATCCAGCTCCTCGAAAGCCACCGCCACCGCCGCGTCCGCCCACCGCTGCTGCACCATCCGCCCCACCGGATCGAGGAAGACGGCTTCGAACCCCGCCCCGACCACCACGTCCCGCTGCCCGGCCGCCCTTTCAGGGCCGCCCACCACGCTCCTGCCGCTCATCCCCCCCACCCCACCGGTGCCCCCACCGCACCGGACACGTTTCACGGGTTCTGATCACAAGCCGCCGCCTCATGCGCTAAAAGCAGCGACCGGACCACCCCGGCCAGCCCCGGCTCTACTCGCCGTCCGCACCCCGGTACGTCCCGAGGACTTCTACCGCCTCCTCCTCGGACAGCCGCGCCCACCGGGCCACCTCGTCCACCCTCATCCCAGCGTTCACCGCGGCCACCATGACCCGCCCCAGCACCTGGTCGAGCAGATCCGTGCCCCGGCTCAAACCCTCCAGCATGGACCGGGCCACCTCGGCGGTAGTACCGACCTGCGCACCACGCAACTGCTGCAGCTGCTCTTCTACCTCACCGAGGAGATTGGTGATCAAAAAGCGCTGCTCGGCAGGCACCACGGCCCGCCAGTTCGTCCCCGAGCCGGGCAACTTCTTCTCCCCGGCCAAGACCCGCAGCCCTGCAGCCACCGTCGACGGCTGATGCTCCTGCCGCACCCACCACACGTTCTCCCCGAACCGCGCATACAGACCCGGCCGCCCTTCGGGATGACGACGCAGGCGGACAACCGTCCCCATCCACGCGATCAGCGGACCCCCGTAGTCGACCGCGATCAACGGCCCCAACCAAGACCGCCCCACCCGCTCACCGAGACGGCGGCAGAACTTCCCGTCCGCCCCCAACGGCCGCGGCCGTTCACCCCCGCTGTCCACCCACACAAGCTGCGCCATGACCGGATCCAGCAGCGCATCCGCGACCGCCACCACCTCCGGGAAGATCACCGCATCGCGCCCCACCACCCGCCACCACTCCAGATCAACCCCCGCATCACCCCCGGCGACCAGGTGCAGACGCCGCGGCCAGATCTCCTCCCGCTCCCACCCGTACGCCCCCTCCCACCACCGCGCCACCACCGCATAAGCCAGCCCGAACACCTCACCCGGGTCCACACCGGCCCGCACCGCACGACGCACCACACCAGCCCACCGCCGCTGCGCCGCGACCACCTCCGGAAGACCCCGCAGATCGAGGTACTCGCGGGGCTGGTCGGCGTCCGCGTCCAGAGCCCACCGACCATGGCGCACGCACACCCGCTCCCACCGTGGCGCGTACCGCATCACCCGGGCCGGTTCGCCCGTACGCCGTGCCGTGCACAGCCGGCACCCGAACGCCACCGGCCCCGCCACCACGCCCCCGACCCTCCACACCACCCGCCCCCGGCCGCCCTCCGGTCCGTCGAGCTTGGGATCCTCCCGCCCCCACGACGGCAACGCCCGCCCCAGCGACAGCTCCCCGACCCCGCACACAGCGCCCAGCGTCCTTCGGGCTGCCGCGTCCAGCAGCACTTCCCCATCCGCACGCACGGCCCCACCCTCATGACGGGGCCGGTGGTTCACCGCCTGCCAGCGCGCCATGAACGTCTGCTCCTCCATTCCGTAGCAAGCAGCGATACGGCACAGAAAGGAGAACGTCGTCTCCCCGGCGAGAGGAGGCAGCCGTAACACCCCGGCGTTCACCGCGACCGCCCCGCCGTGCCCGCCGCCCACTGCATGCCGAGCTGGTCGAGTTCCGCCCGCCGCTGCTCGGGAAGCTTCCCAGCGCGTTTGCGGACGTTGTCAATCCACGTGCCGAGCTTGACCACCACGACCCCGCCAGCGCCCACCTGCGCACCGAACCCGCCGCCATCGGAAACCAGCTGCTCCTCGTGCTTGCGGGGTACGCGCAGGTGCCCCTCGCGGGCGTGGAACTGCCGCGCGGCCGCCAGGTTGAGCATCCACTTGTCGTCCTGGGTGCGTTGCACCGGGCGCTCGTCCTCACCGGCGGGTCCGAGCCCGAGGGCGTTCTCCAGAAGCCATTGCTGTGCCGGTTGCAGGGCGTCCCATCCCAACCGGCATCCCTTAACCCACCGCCCCAAGTCCTCGCCCTGGACCACGACCTCCCCAGCCTCCCAAGGCACGCTGCCGCCCTGGGCGAGATGGTTCTGCACGAGCCGCAGGCAGCGCTGCCACCCCGCGTCCCAGACCGGTGACCACCCCGGGTCAATCTCGTCCAGTGCTTCCCGCCGCTCCTGCGACAGGCCACCCGCGAAAGCATCGTCGGGCAGTCCGGCCTCCAACTGCTCCGCGCGCGCATCCGCGAGCCTCGCGGCCGTGCGGAGATTCTTCGCCCAGGTCCCGACCGGATACCCGTCCCACACAGCATGGGCCGGCGGCAGGAAATGGCCGTGCTCGGAGGCCCAGCGCCGGGCAGCGGCAAGCCCCTCCTCGAAGGCGTGATCGCGGTGGGACCAGACCACCCCGAGCTCCTCCAACGCCTTCACGCGCTCCGGGGCAAGTGTTCCGGCCCGGTAGTCCATGCGCTGGTTCCGCAGCCATGTCCCCAGCGGGAACCCCGCAGACTCCCACCCTCATCCACCGGCGTCACGTAGTCGTACGCAACCTTCAGCACCCCGTCCTTCGCCACCTCGCGCACGTACCGCGCCGCAGCCGCGATCCCGCTGCGCCAGTAGTCCGTCTCGGGGTGCAGCACGCGCAGCGCGACGAACCGCGCCACCTCCGCCGGATCCCGCGGAGTGGAGAACCTCAGCAGCCCCTGCGCGGGCGCGCTCGGACCCTTCGCCTCGCCCGTCCGCTCCCGGCCCTCCGCCCCGTCGACGCCCTCGGCCCCGTCGGGCTTCCAACGCCCTGTACGGGGACGGGAGTCGGCGAGCGCCTCGATCACGTCCGTGTCGTGAGCACGCAGCGCCCCGAGGACCTTCGCGAGGGTTTCGTACCCCCTGGAGGTCATCATTTCGTCCGGACTTTCACCAGGAGCAAGGAAAACAGGGACGACCAGGCTGGCGATTTTTCCCTCGCCAGGCTGCATTCGGAGAGCCCGCCCGACCATTTGCACAATATCGACCATTGACCCGCGCGCGTCACAAAAGGCAACAGAGTCACAGTTCTTCGTGTCGACTCCTTCCCCCAGGACGCGAACCGACGCGATCATTTTGAACATGGCCGGACAGGAGACCGTGCCACCCTTCCCGTCGGGCACCTTGACCACGTTCGACGCGAACTCCTCCAGCATTGCCTTTCGGTAGCCGGCCCTGTGGTCTCCATGAAGCCAGGACGCCCCCACCCGCTCCGCCGGGTGGTAGTGCTTCGGATCCTCGGCATACAGCCGCTTCGCGACGGCGGGCAGGCCTTCGGCCATCGCTTCGGCCTCCGCGATCCGGGAGTGGAAGGTGAGGCACTTCCGCAGGTTCTCGTCCGCAGCCGCCGTCAGCAGCCCCGCCTGGAGCGCCGCGAGCCGCGCCCCGCGCACCAGGTCCGAGCCCCGGTCGCCACCCGCCTGCGCGGCATACAAGTCCGGATCGGAAATATCAACGCAAATAACCTGATAGGGGGCAACCAGCCCCCGGGAAATAGCCTGGGAGAGCGTCAGCTTCCAGGCCACAGGCCCGAACACGGGCGACTCGGGGTCCATGCTCGCGATCAGCCGCGGAGCCTCCCGGCCGCCCCGGCGGGCATCCTCGGCGGACTCCCAGATCCTCGCCGTCGCCGTCATGTACAGCCGCCGGACGGCCGGCATCTTCACCTGGTCGTGCACGGCCGCCCACGCCTTCGCCGCATCCCCCGAGGTGCGGTGCGCCTCATCCACGACCATCAGGTCGAAGGCGTCCAGCCCGAGCCGGTGCGCCCCCTGCACCGCCGTGGAGGCAGTGGCGTACGTCGAGAACACCGTCACCACATCCTCGTCCCCCACCCAGGACAGGAGCTCCGCCGCGTCCGTGGTGCAGGGCATCCCGCTGGACGCCGAAACCCGTGACTCGCACGCACCGACCATCGCCCCCGCACGCCCTGCCCGACGCCACTCCGCGGCCATCTGCGCCAGCAGATCCACCGTCGGTACCAGCACCAACACCCGCCGGGCACGCAGTCGTTGAGCGGCCACCGCCGCGATCCTCGTCTTCCCTGACGCGGTCGCCGCGATCACCTGGCACCGCAGCCCCTCCTCCGGCACCGCGACGCCGGCCGGGAACTGGAGATGACGGAGCACGGCGTCGACCGCCTCGATCTGGTGCGCCCTCAGGCCCTGGTCTGTCACCATTCCCCGTTACTCGCCGTCCCGCTCGGATTCGCACTCGTGGTCAGACTCCAGGAGCGTTCCGTCCTCTACCGGACCGAATTCCCACGTCGAGTCACACTCTTCGCAGTATCCGCTTCCGTAGAAACTCACCCGAGACATTCTCTTCTCCTCAATCAGAAACGGACACGAAAGAAAGAGCGACACTATTTCTCAGCTTCCAGTGCCGCGGAGGCATCCGCCCCCGGGCGGACAAACCATCCAGGCCGTGAATTTGACGCATCCTCAACAGGATTTATGGACGCAGCCAGAGTGTCATTTCCTCGGACTCTCCAGTGCTGGTGGGTGTCTGTCCTCTAGGAACAAGGTAGCTGACTCAGAACTATGACGCATGCAGTTCGTGGGAGGATGACCGGAAGTGTTCGCACTCGATACGATCAGGTGCGAACCTCGACAGAATCCGCCCCCGCAGCTTGATGGCTCGTCACCTCACCCAACCCTCGGCCAACCTCCCGTAGCCCGCTGCCCGCGTAGCGGGCCCAACTACCAGGCGCGGAGCGGCTGGTAGTGATCCGCCTTGGCGGATCGTCAGGGTCAGCGCGGAGCGCCGACCCTGACCCTGGGCCACGGAGTGGCCCAGCAACCGAATTGCGAAGCAATTCGGGGAAGTGCCGCGTAGCGGCACC
>NZ_CP108735.1:0-846027 GCF_045162475.1 Streptomyces sp. NBC_00984 | reverse complement strand
GAACGCGACGCGGTGCCGCTACGCGGCACTTCCCCGAATTGCTTCGCAATTCGGTTGCTGGGCCACTCCGTGGCCCAGGGTCAGGGTCGGCGCTCCGCGGGGACCCTGACGATACGCCAAGGCGGATCACTACCAGCCGCTCCGCGCCTGGTAGTTGGGCCGCTACGCGGGCAGCGGGCTACGGGAGGTTGGCCGAGGGTTGGGTGAGGTGACGAGCCATCAAGCTGCGGGGGCGGATTCTGTCGAGGTTCGCACCTGATCGTATCGAGTGCGAACACTTCCGGTCATCCTCCCACGAACTGCATGCGTCATAGTTCTGAGTCAGCTACCTTGTTCCTAGAGGACAGACACCCACCAGCACTGGAGAGTCCGAGGAAATGACACTCTGGCTGCGTCCATAAATCCTGTTGAGGATGCGTCAAATTCACGGCCTGGATGGTTTGTCCGCCCGGGGGCGGATGCCTCCGCGGCACTGGAAGCTGAGAAATAGTGTCGCTCTTTCTTTCGTGTCCGTTTCTGATTGAGGAGAAGAGAATGTCTCGGGTGAGTTTCTACGGAAGCGGATACTGCGAAGAGTGTGACTCGACGTGGGAATTCGGTCCGGTAGAGGACGGAACGCTCCTGGAGTCTGACCACGAGTGCGAATCCGAGCGGGACGGCGAGTAACGGGGAATGGTGACAGACCAGGGCCTGAGGGCGCACCAGATCGAGGCGGTCGACGCCGTGCTCCGTCATCTCCAGTTCCCGGCCGGCGTCGCGGTGCCGGAGGAGGGGCTGCGGTGCCAGGTGATCGCGGCGACCGCGTCAGGGAAGACGAGGATCGCGGCGGTGGCCGCTCAACGACTGCGTGCCCGGCGGGTGTTGGTGCTGGTACCGACGGTGGATCTGCTGGCGCAGATGGCCGCGGAGTGGCGTCGGGCAGGGCGTGCGGGGGCGATGGTCGGTGCGTGCGAGTCACGGGTTTCGGCGTCCAGCGGGATGCCCTGCACCACGGACGCGGCGGAGCTCCTGTCCTGGGTGGGGGACGAGGATGTGGTGACGGTGTTCTCGACGTACGCCACTGCCTCCACGGCGGTGCAGGGGGCGCACCGGCTCGGGCTGGACGCCTTCGACCTGATGGTCGTGGATGAGGCGCACCGCACCTCGGGGGATGCGGCGAAGGCGTGGGCGGCCGTGCACGACCAGGTGAAGATGCCGGCCGTCCGGCGGCTGTACATGACGGCGACGGCGAGGATCTGGGAGTCCGCCGAGGATGCCCGCCGGGGCGGCCGGGAGGCTCCGCGGCTGATCGCGAGCATGGACCCCGAGTCGCCCGTGTTCGGGCCTGTGGCCTGGAAGCTGACGCTCTCCCAGGCTATTTCCCGGGGGCTGGTTGCCCCCTATCAGGTTATTTGCGTTGATATTTCCGATCCGGACTTGTATGCCGCGCAGGCGGGTGGCGACCGGGGCTCGGACCTGGTGCGCGGGGCGCGGCTCGCGGCGCTCCAGGCGGGGCTGCTGACGGCGGCTGCGGACGAGAACCTGCGGAAGTGCCTCACCTTCCACTCCCGGATCGCGGAGGCCGAAGCGATGGCCGAAGGCCTGCCCGCCGTCGCGAAGCGGCTGTATGCCGAGGATCCGAAGCACTACCACCCGGCGGAGCGGGTGGGGGCGTCCTGGCTTCATGGAGACCACAGGGCCGGCTACCGAAAGGCAATGCTGGAGGAGTTCGCGTCGAACGTGGTCAAGGTGCCCGACGGGAAGGGTGGCACGGTCTCCTGTCCGGCCATGTTCAAAATGATCGCGTCGGTTCGCGTCCTGGGGGAAGGAGTCGACACGAAGAACTGTGACTCTGTTGCCTTTTGTGACGCGCGCGGGTCAATGGTCGATATTGTGCAAATGGTCGGGCGGGCTCTCCGAATGCAGCCTGGCGAGGGAAAAATCGCCAGCCTGGTCGTCCCTGTTTTCCTTGCTCCTGGTGAAAGTCCGGACGAAATGATGACCTCCAGGGGGTACGAAACCCTCGCGAAGGTCCTCGGGGCGCTGCGTGCTCACGACACGGACGTGATCGAGGCGCTCGCCGACTCCCGTCCCCGTACAGGGCGTTGGAAGCCCGACGGGGCCGAGGGCGTCGACGGGGCGGAGGGCCGGGAGCGGACGGGCGAGGCGAAGGGTCCGAGCGCGCCCGCGCAGGGGCTGCTGAGGTTCTCCACTCCGCGGGATCCGGCGGAGGTGGCGCGGTTCGTCGCGCTGCGCGTGCTGCACCCCGAGACGGACTACTGGCGCAGCGGGATCGCGGCTGCGGCGCGGTACGTGCGCGAGGTGGCGAAGGACGGGGTGCTGAAGGTTGCGTACGACTACGTGACGCCGGTGGATGAGGGGTGGGAGTCTGCGGGGTTCCCGCTGGGGACATGGCTGCGGAACCAGCGCATGGACTACCGGGCCGGAACACTTGCCCCGGAGCGCGTGAAGGCGTTGGAGGAGCTCGGGGTGGTCTGGTCCCACCGCGATCACGCCTTCGAGGAGGGGCTTGCCGCTGCCCGGCGCTGGGCCTCCGAGCACGGCCATTTCCTGCCGCCGGCCCATGCTGTGTGGGACGGGTATCCGGTCGGGACCTGGGCGAAGAATCTCCGCACGGCCGCGAGGCTCGCGGATGCGCGCGCGGAGCAGTTGGAGGCCGGACTGCCCGACGATGCTTTCGCGGGTGGCCTGTCGCAGGAGCGGCGGGAAGCACTGGACGAGATTGACCCGGGGTGGTCACCGGTCTGGGACGCGGGGTGGCAGCGCTGCCTGCGGCTCGTGCAGAACCATCTCGCCCAGGGCGGCAGCGTGCCTTGGGAGGCTGGGGAGGTCGTGGTCCAGGGCGAGGACTTGGGGCGGTGGGTTAAGGGATGCCGGTTGGGATGGGACGCCCTGCAACCGGCACAGCAATGGCTTCTGGAGAACGCCCTCGGGCTCGGACCCGCCGGTGAGGACGAGCGCCCGGTGCAACGCACCCAGGACGACAAGTGGATGCTCAACCTGGCGGCCGCGCGGCAGTTCCACGCCCGCGAGGGGCACCTGCGCGTACCCCGCAAGCACGAGGAGCAGCTGGTTTCCGATGGCGGCGGGTTCGGTGCGCAGGTGGGCGCTGGCGGGGTCGTGGTGGTCAAGCTCGGCACGTGGATTGACAACGTCCGCAAACGCGCTGGGAAGCTTCCCGAGCAGCGGCGGGCGGAACTCGACCAGCTCGGCATGCAGTGGGCGGCGGGCACGGCGGGGCGGTCGCGGTGAACGCCGGGGTGTTACGGCTGCCTCCTCTCGCCGGGGAGACGACGTTCTCCTTTCTGTGCCGTATCGCTGCTTGCTACGGAATGGAGGAGCAGACGTTCATGGCGCGCTGGCAGGCGGTGAACCACCGGCCCCGTCATGAGGGTGGGGCCGTGCGTGCGGATGGGGAAGTGCTGCTGGACGCGGCAGCCCGAAGGACGCTGGGCGCTGTGTGCGGGGTCGGGGAGCTGTCGCTGGGGCGGGCGTTGCCGTCGTGGGGGCGGGAGGATCCCAAGCTCGACGGACCGGAGGGCGGCCGGGGGCGGGTGGTGTGGAGGGTCGGGGGCGTGGTGGCGGGGCCGGTGGCGTTCGGGTGCCGGCTGTGCACGGCACGGCGTACGGGCGAACCGGCCCGGGTGATGCGGTACGCGCCACGGTGGGAGCGGGTGTGCGTGCGCCATGGTCGGTGGGCTCTGGACGCGGACGCCGACCAGCCCCGCGAGTACCTCGATCTGCGGGGTCTTCCGGAGGTGGTCGCGGCGCAGCGGCGGTGGGCTGGTGTGGTGCGTCGTGCGGTGCGGGCCGGTGTGGACCCGGGTGAGGTGTTCGGGCTGGCTTATGCGGTGGTGGCGCGGTGGTGGGAGGGGGCGTACGGGTGGGAGCGGGAGGAGATCTGGCCGCGGCGTCTGCACCTGGTCGCCGGGGGTGATGCGGGGGTTGATCTGGAGTGGTGGCGGGTGGTGGGGCGCGATGCGGTGATCTTCCCGGAGGTGGTGGCGGTCGCGGATGCGCTGCTGGATCCGGTCATGGCGCAGCTTGTGTGGGTGGACAGCGGGGGTGAACGGCCGCGGCCGTTGGGGGCGGACGGGAAGTTCTGCCGCCGTCTCGGTGAGCGGGTGGGGCGGTCTTGGTTGGGGCCGTTGATCGCGGTCGACTACGGGGGTCCGCTGATCGCGTGGATGGGGACGGTTGTCCGCCTGCGTCGTCATCCCGAAGGGCGGCCGGGTCTGTATGCGCGGTTCGGGGAGAACGTGTGGTGGGTGCGGCAGGAGCATCAGCCGTCGACGGTGGCTGCAGGGCTGCGGGTCTTGGCCGGGGAGAAGAAGTTGCCCGGCTCGGGGACGAACTGGCGGGCCGTGGTGCCTGCCGAGCAGCGCTTTTTGATCACCAATCTCCTCGGTGAGGTAGAAGAGCAGCTGCAGCAGTTGCGTGGTGCGCAGGTCGGTACTACCGCCGAGGTGGCCCGGTCCATGCTGGAGGGTTTGAGCCGGGGCACGGATCTGCTCGACCAGGTGCTGGGGCGGGTCATGGTGGCCGCGGTGAACGCTGGGATGAGGGTGGACGAGGTGGCCCGGTGGGCGCGGCTGTCCGAGGAGGAGGCGGTAGAAGTCCTCGGGACGTACCGGGGTGCGGACGGCGAGTAGAGCCGGGGCTGGCCGGGGTGGTCCGGTCGCTGCTTTTAGCGCATGAGGCGGCGGCTTGTGATCAGAACCCGTGAAACGTGTCCGGTGCGGTGGGGGCACCGGTGGGGTGGGGGGATGAGCGGCAGGAGCGTGGTGGGCGGCCCTGAAAGGGCGGCCGGGCAGCGGGACGTGGTGGTCGGGGCGGGGTTCGAAGCCGTCTTCCTCGATCCGGTGGGGCGGATGGTGCAGCAGCGGTGGGCGGACGCGGCGGTGGCGGTGGCTTTCGAGGAGCTGGATCCGGTGTCGGCGTTCCCTGTCGTGCCGGGCCGCCGGTGGGGGCCGGGCCTGTGGTGGTCGGCCACCACCGGACGGCACGTGGCGTCGGGATCGAACGCGATGCGGGCGCAGCTGATGGTGCTCGACCGCGACCCCATGGTGGTGGGCCTGGCCGGGCGGCCGGTACGGGCGCTGTGGCGTGATGGCCGGGGGCGGGTGCGCTCGTGGGTGCCGCAGCTCTTCGCCCGCTACAAGGACGGCACCGGGATGCTGGCCGACTGCCCCAGCCACACCGAGGCCGGCGGCGAGCGGGCGTTGGAGGCCGCGGAGACGGTCGCGGAGGCGTGTGCGCAGGTAGGGCTCGTCTACCGGCGCCTTGAGCCGCTGGAGAAGACTCTGGTGGCGAACCTGAAGTGGCTGGCCGGCTACCGGCACCCACGCAACCAGGGCCGCCCGGGACTTGCGGCCGACGTGCTGGAGGCGTTCGCGCGGCCGCGGCCGCTGATCGACGGCGTGGAGGCGGTCGGCGACCCGATCGAAGTCCTGCCCGTCGCCTTCCACGCCTTGTGGCACGGGCAGCTGACCGTGGCGCTGGACGTGCCGCTGCACGAACGGGTCCTGGTCCACTCCCCCATGGTCCCTGCGGGTACGGGCGGCCCGGTTGATCAACGGGCCGCCGCCGTGCAAGGTTGCGACGTCGTCCGTGGTCGCGGCGGACATGAGGTGGGTGGCGGAGCAGGGGGGCAGGCCGTCAGCGGCGGCACGAACCAATGCGAAGGCGGCGCGGCTGGCGGCAGTGGCCGGGGCGGGGAGGCGGTGTGAGCGGGGTACGGCGTGGTGGGCGGCCGGTCGTGGCCGTCGGTGCCCACGTGCGGTTCCGGGGGGTGCGGTGGCAGGTCGTCGCCCTGGCCGGGCAGGGCTTCCATCTGGTCGGCCAGGACGGGATGGATGAGGTGGTGCTGTCCGGGCATCTGTTCGCCGACCCAGGCTTCGCGGTCCTGGGCGCGGAGGCGGATCAGGCGCAGGCGGTGCCGCGGTGGGGGCTGTTCGAAACGGCGCCGGCCGCGGCGCGGGAGAAGGCGCTGGCCTGGGAGCGGCACATCCGGGAAGTCGAGTGCGGCCTTCCCGGCGGGGTCGGCAGTGGCGGGACGGTACGGGAGCAGTACGACCCGGATCGGTTCACACTGGCCCAGCGGGAGCAGGCCAAAGCGCAGGAGCTGACCGCGCTGAGGTTCGGGCGGGTGTCGCGGGCGACGGTGCAGCGCATGCGGCTCGCCTACCGTAAACAGGGGCTATGGGGGTTGGTCGACCACCGCGCCACCCGCGGCCCGAAGGGCCGTGGCGGTCGGCAGGACGAGCGGGTCGTCACCGCGATCAAGGACGTGCTGCGCGGGCAGCGGGGGCGTTCCAAAGGCACCGTCAAGGCGCTGATGCCGCTGGTCGCACGACTCCTCAAGGACCGGCATGGAGACGCGGTGCCCATGCCCGCGCAGGCCACTTTTTACCGGCTCGTCCATCAGCTCGCCCACCCGGCCGACCACCCCGCGCGGCCGGTCCGAAATCCGCCGATCACGGAAGACGGGCGCGCCATGACCCCGACCGTGGCTCTGCGGCCCGGGGAGCAGGTCCAGATCGACACCACCCGTCTGGATGTCCTCGCGCTGTTCAACGACGGGACGCTGGGGCGGCCCGAGCTCACGATCGCCGTCGATGTGGCCACGCGGGCGATCCTGGCGGCGGTGCTGTGTCCGGGCGGGACGCAGGCCGTGGACGCGGCGCTGCTGCTCGCGGAGATGGCTGTACCGCGCCCGGCGAGGCCCGCGTGGCCCGACGCCCTGCGCTTCACCCACGCCAGGCTGCTTGCGGGCGATCGGCTGCTGTCGCTGGACGAGCGGCTTCAAGGGGCGGCCGCCCGGCCGGTCGTGATGCCGGAGACGATCGTTGTGGACCGCGGGAAAGTGTTCCTGTCGCAGGTGTTCACCGCCGCCTGTGAGACGCTCGGGATCAGCGTGCAGGTGGCGCCGCCGTTCGCGCCGACCGCCAAGAGCATCGTGGAGCGCACCTTCGGGTCGATCAACTCCCTGTTCTGCCAGCATCTGCCCGGCTACACCGGTTCCGACGTCACCCGCCGCGGCAGAGACATCGAACGCGAGGCGTGCTACACCGTCGCCCAGTTGCAGGACCTCCTCGACGAATGGCTCGTGCACTGGCACCACCGCCCGCACGAAGGACTGCGCCACCCCGTACTGCCCCGGGCGGCGCTGACGCCGAACCAGATGTGGGCGGCGCTCGTCGCGGTCGCCGGGTACGTGCCGGTCCCTTTGAGCGGCAGTGATTATCTGGAGTTGCTGCCGGTGCGGTGGCAGGCCATCACCGAGCGCGGCATCCGTATCCATCACCGCACCTACGACTGTGATCTGCTGGGCCCCTACCGGGGCCAGGAGTCCGAAGTAGCGGCCCGCGGCGGGAAATGGGAAGTCCGCATCAACCCGCACGATGTCCGCCAGATCTGGGTACGGCTCCCCGACGGGCAACTCGCCGAGATCCCGTGGATTCACCGCGACCACGCCCACCACCCGTTCAACGACCGCACCTGGCGGTACGTCCGCACCACCGTCACCCGCCACCTGGACCCTGACCGGTACGAGGCCGGCCTCGCCGACGCCCTCGACCAGCTCCTGCGCCGTGCCCGTACCGGGCATGCCACCCCCGCCGAACAGCACCTGATCACCCGCACCGCCCCTGTGCGGATGCCTATGCCCGCACAGCGGGCCTCAGACGGCCCGCAGCACCCGGACCAGGCTGCCGATGAGACGGTTTCCGGAACAGACGACGACAGCCTCGACGCTCTCGACGACACGCCGGATGAGCCGTCGCCCCCGGACCAGGACACCGGTGAGGACGACGGCTCACCGGACGTGCCGTATACCGGGTACGGGCTGTACGACGCCCGCGCGGAGGCCCTGAAATGGTGAACACCAAGGCATCCACGGCCAGGGGCAGTCGCCCTGTCGGCACCCGCGACGAACACGTGGGCAGCGGGCCCGGGCAGGGGGCTGCGGGTGCTGTCCCCGAAACGGGTAGCGCCGGCAGGCCGGTGACCACGTGGCAGGGCTGGCAGCACTTCGCCACCACACCACCGCCCGTGCCTCCCGGGCCCGGTGCCCCGCCACGCAGCACGGAAGAACGCCTGGCCTACCACTCCGCGTTCGTCACCCTCCGCACCCCGGTCATCGACACCCTCGCCACCAGCGTCCGCACCCTGATGATCCTCGGCCGCCACCAGACCGTGACTGCTCGTCCTTCTCTGATCGTCACCGGGCCCGCGGCGGCCGGGAAAACCACCGCGCTCCTCCACGTCGGACGCACCTGCCACCTCGCCCACACCCACCGCAACCCGCCATCACCCGGCCTCCAGCATCCGCACGTACCGGTCGCGTACGTCCTCGTCCCGCCCGGTGCCACCGCGAAAACCCTCGCCACCGAATTCGCCCGCTACCTCGGCATCCCCGTCACCACCCGCATGACCCAGGCCCAGATCACCGACGCGGTCTGCCACACCTACCAGCAGGCCGGTGTCCGTCTCGTCCTGATCGACGAGATCCACCGCCTCAACCCCCGCACCACCACCGGCGCCCAGAGTGCCGACCTCCTCAAAGACCTCACCGAACGCATCGGTGCGACGTTCGTGTACGCGGGCATCGACGTCACCACGACCGCGTTGTTCAGCGGTGTGCGTGGCGCGCAGCTCGCCGGGAGGGCCTCACTCATCGAGTGCGGGCCGCTGCCCGCCCGGCACGGGACACACGAGCCGTTCAAAGAACTCATCACCGGCCTCGAGAAGGCTCTGAACCTCCAGCAGCATCGGCCCGGAACCCTCCCCCGTCATGCCGCATATCTCCACCAGCGGACCGCGGGCCGGATCGGGAGCCTGACCCGGCTGATCCGCCAAGCCGCGATCACCGCGATCTGTGACGGCACCGAAAAAATCACCAAAACCTTGCTCGACGGGATCCAGCTCGACCACCTCGCCGAAACCCACCACCGCCCCACCCCGACACCAACCCGGCCCCGTACACGACGGTCCTGACCCCCCGCCACCCCACTGACCAGCAAGAACACAGTCAATGCCTTTAGACCCAGGAACATATCCGCGACATCCCGCGCTCTGTCTCAACGAAACTGCAACAGCCCCAGGTCAGACCCCCATCCCACACCCTCAAAACCACCCCGAAACCGTTCTCAATCAATCATCAACACCCCAGCTCACAAACCACACACCACCGCAACTAACCACCCCCAGCGTTAGGCGATTGTCTGTGTCTTGGTTGTCACTGAAAATGCATGTTGCTGTACAGGGATCCGGGTCTTTTCTGGCTTGGAAATATATCTGAAGCGGTCGATGAGAGGAAGTTTTGGTGACGCTGAAGGAGTTGTTTCCGCATCAGGTGGAGGCGGTCGACGCGGTTCTGAGGGTCTTGCAGACGCCTGCGAGCGGACACCTGCCGGCCGAGGGGCTGCGGACCCAGGTCATCGCCGCGACCGGCTCCGGGAAGACCCTGATCGCCGTCGCGGCCGCCGAGAAACTCGGCGCGCGACATGTCCTGGTCCTGGTACCGACACTGGACCTGCTGACCCAGACCGCGGCCGCGTGGCGGGAAGGAGGCCGTACAGGGGCAATGGTCGGGGTCTGCTCGCTGCGCGCCGACGACTCCGACGGTGTGCCGTGCACGACCGATCCGGGCGAACTCGTCGCCTGGGTAAGGGGTCTGGAGCGGGTGACGGTGTTCGCCACGTACGCCGCCGTCGGCCTCGGCATCCTCCAGCGCGCCCATAGTGCCGGGCTTGGCGCGTTTGACCTAATGGTCGTCGACGAGGCGCACCGCACCAGTGGGTACGCGGGCAAGCCGTGGGCCGCGGTGCACGACCAGACGAAGATGCCGGCGACCCGCCGTTTGTACATGACCGCGACGGCCCGGATCTGGGAAGCACCCGAACATGCCCGGAGTGGTGAGTCCGGTGCGCCGCGGTTGATCGCGAGCATGGATCCGGGGTCGCGGGTGTTCGGGCCGGTGGCGTACAAACTGACGCTCCCACAGGCGGTGAGCCGGGGCCTGGTAGCCCCGTATCAGGTGGTATGCGTCGATATTTCCGATCCCGAGTTCCATCAGCTACGCCAGGAAGCCGGATACGGGTCGGACGCCGCACGCGGAGCACGACTCGCCGCGTTGCAGGCCGGGCTCGTGACCGCGGCCGCCGAGGAGAACCTGCGCAAGGTCCTGACGTTCCACAGCCGGGTCAGTGAAGCCGAAGCCATGGCCACAGGCATCGTCGACGCGGCCAGGAAGCTCTGGGAAGACGATCCGCGACGCTACCCGGAACCGGGGCGGGTATGGGCGGACTGGCTGTACGGCGAACACCCGCCCGCCCACCGGCGGACCGTCCTGGAGGAGTTCGCATCCGACGTCATCGAGGACCAGGACCAGGCACAGCTGGTCGAGGGTGGCGTCGGGGGGCGCAGCAGGGATGGCCGGGGCGGCAGGGGTGGCGGGCGCGGCAAGGATGGGCGGCGGTCGGGGAAGGGGTTGGTGCCGGCGGCGTTGCGGGTGCTGAGCTCGGTGAAGGTGCTGGGCGAGGGTGTCGATACGGCGAATTGTGATTCCGTCGCGTTCTGCGATGCGCGGGGGTCGATGATCGATATCGTGCAAATGGTGGGCCGCGCCCTGAGAATCAAGCCCGGTGAAGGAAAGATTGCTTCTCTGATTGTTCCTGTATTCCTCGCTCCGGGTGAAACACCGGGCGAAATGCTGACCTCGGACGCCTACGGAACCCTCGCGAAGGTCCTCGGGGCGCTGCGGGCGCACGACACCGAAACGATCGAACACCTCGCCGACCCTCGTATCCGGAGCGGGAGTTGGCTACCGGAGGGTGCCGAGGAAGGCGAGGCGGAGGCTGAGCGGGAAGTGTCCGAAGGTGAGCGGGGGCCGAGCGTGCCCGCGCGGGAGCTGCTGAAGTTCAGCACACCCCGGGATCCCGCGCTGCTGGCCCAGTTCGTGAAGCTGCGGGTCATCGAACCCGAGAGCACGTTCTGGAGGCGCGGTATCCAGGCATGCGTGCGGTATGTGGAGGAGACCGGGGCGCAGCAGTTGCGGGTGTCGTACGACTACGTCACCCCTGATGACTGGGTGCCGGCCGGGTTCCCGCTGGGGACGTGGCTCACCGACCAGCGGAAAACCCACAAGGCCGGGTGCCTGGATGCGGGGCGGGTGGAACAGCTCGACGGGCTGGGCATGGTCTGGTCGCACCAGGACGTCGCGTTCGAGGAAGGCCTCACAGCCGCCCGCGCCTGGGCGGCCGTGCACGGACACCTGCTGCCACCCACGACCGCGGCATGGGACGGATACCCGGTCGGGACCTGGGTCAAGAACCAGCGATACGCCGCCCGGGCCGCAGATCAGAACGCGCAACGTCGGCAGGCCGGCCTCCCCGTCGAAAACAGTGCGGGTGCCTTGACCGAAGCGCGGCGAGCAGCGCTGGAAGAGATCGATCCGGGGTGGTGCCCGGTATGGGACACGGGATGGCAACGCTGCTTCCGGCTCATCCAGAACCTCCTCCAGAACGGCGGAGCCCTGCCGGTGGCAGTCGGCAAAGTGATCGTGCAAGGAGAAGACCTCGGAAGGTGGGTCACCGCGCAGCGGCTCGGGTGGGAACAGCTCCTTCCCGCACAGCAGTGGCTGCTGGAGAACGTCCTGGGGATCGAACCCGCCGGGGAGGCAGAACAGCCGGTGAAACGGACACAGGACACCATGTGGGCCCTCAGCCTGCGTGCGGCACAGCAGTTCCATGGCCGTGAGGGGCATCTGAGGGTGCCTCGGAAGCACGTCGAATACCTGGAGGGCGTGGCGGAGGGCACGGCAGGCCCGTCGGGCCATCAGGCAGGCGCTGGCGGGGTCGTGGTGGTCAAGCTCGGCACATGGCTCGACAACGTCCGCAAACGCGCCGCAAAACTTCCCGAGCAACGCCGCGCCGACCTCGACGCGCTTGGCATGCGCTGGTAAAGCGGGTGGTAGTCGGGTGGAGGCTATGTGCCTGATCCGAGGCGGCTGAAGGCCCAGCGGAGGACTTCTTGGTCGACGCGGGGGCGGCCGGTGCGGTTGAGGGCGGTGTGGGTGTGGGCGGTGAGGCGGGCCCAGTTGCGGAAGTTGCCGTGGGCGGCGCGGCTGTCGGCGTAGGTGATGTCCTCGGGGTCGGCGTCGGCCCAGATCGGGTGGTAGAGCGGGATGGTCTCGAGGACTTCGTCGGTGGTGAGGCGGGTGAAGCGCTGCCAGATGAAGATGCGGGAGGACAGCATCGGTTCTTTGCGGAGGGTGGCGTGGCAGCCTTCGCCGCCGACGAAGATGACGGCGAGCTGGGTGTAGGGGTCGTCCCAGAGGTAGCGGATGTACTCAAGTTGGTCGCTGGAGAGCCACTGTGCCTCGTCCAGGACGAGGGTACGCGGGTGGGCGGCGAGCGTTGCCTTGAGGAGGTGGTCGAACTCGGTGGCGTAGCGCGGGGGCTGGCCTGGTAGTTCGAGGGCGGTGTGCAGTTCGTGGCGTACGGCGCGGGTGGTGGTGCGGGCGTGGAAGGTGATGCGGCGGATGTCTTCGCTGGCTTGGAGTTCGCGTAGGCAGCTGGTGACGGCGACGGTTTTTCCGAAGCCGGCGCCGCCGTGGATGCACATCATGGCGCGGGCGTTGATGGTGTCGGTGAGGTTCTCCCGGGCGGTGAGCAGGGCTCGGGTGGTGACCAGGCGGGCGCCGGGCAGGGCGGTGTACTGGTCGGTGGGTGCGGGTGGCAGGCGGGTCATGGGGTGGCCTCCTGGTCGTGGTGTTCGGGGGTGGATGCGGGGTTGGGGGTAGGGGGTCGGGTGCGGGTTTTGAGGCTGTCGGGGACTCTGCTGCGCAATTCCGTGCGGGGGTGAAGGTGGGCACGGGATGATCGTCTGTACGGTCGTTGTCCTGTCGTGCGGCCGTGGGGGTGGTGTGGATGTCGATGCGGCCGGAGGGGCTGCCGGAAGTCCCGGAGCAGACCGTGATGGTGGCGCGGGCGGCGTTCCCGCAGGGGAGCCTGGCGATACGGGTGCGAGACCGGCTCGCGGAGGTTTTCGCGGACGAGCCGTTCGCGTCGGCGTTCGGGGTGCGTGGGGCTCCGGGTTTGTCTCCGGGGGTGTTGTGCCTGGTCACGGTGTTGCAGTTCGCCGAGGATCTGACCGATCGGCAGGCCGCGGCGATGGCGGTGCGGGCGATCGACTGGAAGTACGCGCTCGGGGCGGAGCTGACGGACACCGGCTTCGATGCCAGTGTGCTGAGCCGGTTCCGTTCCCGCCTGTCCGACAACGGCATGGAACGGGTGGTCTTCGACCGTCTCCTTGAGTACTGCGTGGAGGAGGGGCTGGTCGCGGCCGGGGGCAGGCAGCGGACCGATTCCACCCATGTGATCAGTGCGGTGCGGGACTTGAACCGCCTCGAGCTGGCCGGGGAGAGTGTGCGGGCGGCGCTGGAGGCCCTGGCTGTCGCGGCGCCGTCGTGGCTGGCCGGGCAGGTCGATGTCGCCGAGTTCGCTCACCGGTACGGGCCGCGGGTGGACGGCTGGCGCATGCCCGCCTCGCAGACGAAACGCGACCGGCTCGCGCAGGTCTTCGGCCAGGACGCGCTGGCGTTGTGCCGGGCGGCCTGGTCACCCGGCACACCCCCATGGATCCGTGAGATCGAGTCCGTACAGATCCTGCGGCAGATCCTCGTCCAGACGTACTACCTGAGCACCGACACCAGGGGACGGGAGGTGATCAAGAAGCGGGCCGCCGACGACGAGGGTGTCCCGCCCGGTCATCGCCGCCTCGCCTCCCCCTACGACGCGGACGCACGCTGGGCGGCCAAGGGCGAGGGCCTGTTCTGGATGGGCTACAAGGTCCATCTCACCGAGACCCGCGACACTCCCACCGAAGCCGAAGCCGAAGCCGAAGCCGGTGTCCGGGCGGCACCGAATCTGATCACGGACGTGTGCACCACCGATGCCACCGTGCCCGATGTGAAAGCGACCGCCCCGGTCCAACAGCGCCTGGCCGAGCACGGCATCAGGCCCGCCGAGCACTACCTCGACTCCGGCTATCCATCCGCCGACCTCATCGCCGCCGCGCTGAAACAGGGCACCCGTATGGTCACCCCGGTTCTGCTGGATCATTCCGCCCAGGCCAAGGCCCACGCCGGCTTCGACAAGAGCGCCTTCATCATCGACTGGAGGGCCCGCCAGGTCCGCTGCCCCGCCGGCAAGACCAGCGCGCACTGGAACCCCGTGAAACAGCACGGAACGGACACGATCGTCATCACCTTCGGCGTCCGCACCTGCCGCCCCTGCCCCTTCCGCGACCAATGCACCAGCTCCGCGAAAGGCCGCCGCATGCTCACCCTGCGCCCCAGAGAGCCAGAAGAAGCCCTCACCCAGGCCCGCGCCGAGCAGAAGACCGAGACGTGGAAGGCCAAGTACGCCCTGCGAGCGGGTGTGGAAGGCACTATCAATCAAGCCCTCGACATCACCGGCATACGCCGGGCCCGCTACCGCGGGCTACCGAAAGTCCGCCTCCAACACGCCTTCTCCGCCACCGCACTCAACGTGATCAGACTCGACGCCCACTGGACCGGACACGACCAGCATCACACCCGCAGCAGCCGGCTCGAACGCCTCGCCTACCGACTCACAGCCTGACCCAGGAATTGCGCAGCAGAGTCGTCGACCCGGGCAAAGACGTCACACGGCGTCAGCCGTAGTGCCAGCTTGTTCGAGTTGTGGAGAACGATTGCATTGAACCTTCCCCTTGATCGTGGACACCTGGAGACTGGGACGTGAGAGCCCAGAGGAAGCAGTGCCAGGTGGGAAGCAAGTACACGAAGCGGTACTCGGAGGAGTACAAGCGGGACGCGATCGAACTCGTGCGGTCGTCGGGACGGACGGTAACCAAAGTCGCCCGGGAGCTCGGGGGCAGTTGGGACTGCTGCACGTTGAGGTGACACCTGGCCTGGCTTGCCCGTGGGGCGGCCTGGAAGGATGTTGCTGTGCCTGTTCCTTATCCCGAAGAGTTCCGTGACGATGTCGTGCGCGTGGCGCGCAACCGCGAGAAGGGCGTCACCCTTGCGTAGATCGCGAAGGAAGGCTGTGGGCGAAATCACCTATCGCGTGGCAGAGAGCGAGAGAGACAAGTCCGCCGTCATCAAGGGCGAGTTCGTCTCGGACACCGTCTTCGAAGTGGTCGGCTCTGAGAGCGGGTTCACCCTTCGGCCTGCCAAGCTGGACCCGCCGGTTCACAAGGTCTTCCCCGACGACCAGCCCGAGCGCGATGAGGTGTCGGAGGGCAAGCGCCGGTTTGTCGCGCTGGATCGTGATCGCGTGTGCGGCTATGTCGACACGGAGTACGAGCGCTGGAACCGTCGCCTGATCATTACCGATATTGAGGTGGCCGGGCCGTACCAGGGCCGCGGAATCGGACGCACGCTGATGAGCCACGCCATCGGCTGGGCCCAGGAACGCGGTGCCGGGCACGTCTGGCTGGAAGTGACGAACATCAACGCTCCGGCCATCCGCGTCTACCAGCGGATGGGTTTCCTCTTCTGCGGCCTGGACACTTCTCTCTACAGCGGTACCGAGTCCGATGGGGAGACGGCGCTGTACATGAGCCTCTTTCTCGGTCCATCCGCCGATCAGTAGCAGGTCCTGGGCTTGGACATGAAGACGCGGATGCCCTCTGATCTGGGACGATGGGACTACCTACGGTTCCACACCCACAGAGCAAGAGAACACCCGCGAGATGCAAGTTTCTCACAGGCCGGCAGCGATCTCTGCTGCGTTCGATGACACCAATCTGATCGCGCATGCCGGGTGCTGGGACTGCGGTCACCGCAATCCGCTGCGCGACTCCGGCCCGGAGCAGGCCGCCGCCGGCGCGCTCAGCGCTGCCGCTCAAGAGGCGGGTACCCTGGGGTATTCAGTTCGTCCTTGCTCCTGAGCTTCTGCGGATCCGGCGTATCGCGTCGACGACGAACGAGGCGGAGCCCACCGCAAAGATGCCGACAAGTACGGTGTCCTGCTGGACGGCGAGAGCGACGACCAGGGTGGCCGTGACAGTTGCCGCCACGACTTCGGCGGTCAACGCGAGACGGTGTCTCGCTCTCTCGGTTGGTTGTCTCAACACCGGCGTGTCCAGATGGTCGGGGGGATGGGAATGTAGCTGGACCCCAAGCGAGTCACGCCAGAGACGACGGTCGTGCATTTGCCTCGAGCCACCGTCTATCCGGCGACAAACCCGAAGTACCAGAGGTATCCACGAACCCCCGTGGGTTCACGAATTCTGAAGGGTGCTCGGGACGAACCCAAGGATGCTGCCCGGGGCTTGGCCCGCATGGGCACTGCGGTTCAGGGGGGCGGGCGGTCCCTGTTCGGCGGCCGAGGTGGCGACGGCGGACGTGTAGCGGAGGCTGGTCCTGGTGCCGAGAGAGAAGACGTGCGCGAGGTGCAGGGGGTCGGCACCATTGACCAGGGCCTCTTCGAGGATGCGGTCCTGCCTCAGCCGGTCGACGCCCACGGGCAGTTCCTTGACCAGCTTGTCCATCCAGAATGTGCCCACCGCCGCTGTGGTGGTGGCCGTGTTCCTGCTGACCAGCAGGTGCGGGTTGGTGCTGTTCGGCCAGTGGCGGTGACGGTGGGATAGGTAGTCGGTGATCGCCTCGGCGGTGTAGTTGTCCAGAGGGTGGTCCAGGCCCTCGGGGTCGAGACGGCGTCCGGGCAGGTCCACCTCTTCCAGCATCGACCGGATCCGGCGGGCGGGCAGCGCATGGATACCGGCCAGGGCGACGACCACGCGAAGAGCCGGGTCCTGCCGGGCGGCCTGAGCGACGAACTCCACCTCGTCCGTGGTGAGCGATGTGGGGATCGTGGTCGCCGGCTTGCCGCCGTTGATGCCGCGCATCGGGTTGGCGAAGACCAGCCGCTCGGCCTTGAGCGTGCGGAACAGCGACCGCAGGGCAGTGGCGTCGTGGGCGCGATAGGGGCGGTGTGCGAGCCAGTTGTGCGACATCCCGTGAGTTCCCCTGAGCCCTGCTGAGTCCCCAGCCCCGTGGCCAGGGGGTTCGTCCTCCTTCGTATGCTCTCCCGCCAGGTGACGTAACTTCGGGATTCTTGAAGCGTTCTCATCTCGTCCGACCGATCTGCGGTCCGGGTGAAGGTGAGGGGGCTCGGGTTGGCGGCACTGGCAGTCGTGCGGGACCTCCGCGATGTGCGGGCTCCGGTCTCGGCGGAGGAACTGGAGCAGTTCGAGACCGACGCGCTGGCCGGGTTCGTGCTCGCACGGGCGTCGGCCGGGCTGACGGACGGCACCATCCGCGGGGACGTCGGTCACCTGGAACAGGTGCGGACGTGGTTCGGTCGGCCGCTGTGGGACATGGAGCCCGCCGACGCGGACGCGTACTTCGGGAAGGTGCTGCGGAACTCGCCCAGCGGCACCCGGCTTGCCCGGTCGCAGGCGCTCACCACGTACTTCACGTTCCTGGAGCTGAGGCACAAGGTCGAACTGCACCGGATGACCGGCCGGGTTGTCGAGTGTCCGATCGACGAGATGAATCGGCCGCGCGGGGCGAAGGACGCCCAGCTGCGGATCCCGCCACTGGAGCCGGAGGTCGGGCAGTTGTTCACCGGCTGGGCCGGTGAGCTGGCCACCTGCCGGAAGTTCGCCCCGATGGCCAGGAACTACACCGCCTCGAAGCTGATGTCCGAGGTGGGGCTGAGGGTGAACGAGGCCCGCAGGCTGGACCTGGATGACATCAAGTGGAACCTCGGGCGGTTCGGCAAGCTCCATGTCCGCTATGGCAAGGGGAAGCGCGGATCGGGCCCGCGCGAGCGGATGGTGCCGCTGATCAACGGTGCGGGCCGGACTCTGCGGTGGTTCATCGAGGATGTGTGGGGTCAGTTCGGCGACGACCACACCCGCCCTGGCGCCCCACTGCTGCCCTCCGAACGCAAGAACGCCGACGGCTCCTCACGGCGGGTCGGTGACGATGCCCTGCGCAACGGTCTCGCGGAGGCTACCAAGCTCCACCTGCCCAGCTGGACCGACAAGCTGACGCCGCACGTCCTGCGGCACTTCTGCGCGTCCCAGCTCTATCTGAACGGGCTCGACCTGATCTCGATCCAGGAGGTTTTGGGACATTCCTGGATTGCCACGACGATGCGGTACGTCCATGTGCAGCAGACCCGGGTCGAGGACGCCTGGGCGGCAGGGCAAGAGCGGGCCGCGAAGCGGCTGGAAGGGCTGATCCGATGAGGTGGAACCTGCGGCTGACCGCCGCGAACAAGGGCATCTGGAAGGCGTCCGAGCTCCAACGGAACCTGGCTGAGCATGGGTTGGTCATCTCGGCGGGGAAGATGTCCGGGCTGTGGTCCGGGCAGCCGGTCTCCCTCAAGCTGGAGGACCTGGACGTGATCTGCGTCGTCCTGGGCTGCGAGATCGGTGACCTGCTGATCCCCGAACCGCAGAAAGTCACCCGTCCCGGCCAGGACACCGATGTCCGGCAAGCGGCCGCTGGCTCCTCGGGACCGGCCCCGGCGGTGGTTCCTCGCCGCCGGGATGGTCGGTCCCTTCCTCCGATGTGACCTATGGACCCGAGTTCCTGCCCGGATTGCCTGTCCTGGGGGCGTTTCTTCGAGCCGCGGTGCTCGACGTGTTCCTCGTTCGCCAGCCGATGGAGGGGAGGTGCGTGCGCCGGCTGCACGCGCCAAGTACCCCTGCGGGAGGAGTACTGCCGTCTGTGCTGGGTCCAGGCGAGAACGGAGGCCGCCGCGACTGGCGGCAAACCGGAGTCCTTCCTGCCTCACCTCCGCCACCAGCAGCTGTTCTTCTACGGACTGACGGCACTCTGGGACCGGCGTCCCAAGCCATCGGCGGTCAAGAACGGTCGCCGGGGCCGACCCCGGCGACCCGATCCGGCCCCTGCAACCCCTCCGTCCGCGGTCTGGTGCCAGCTCGCGTTGTTCGAGGCCCGCCGAGACCTCACGGGGCGGGTCAGCGATGAGGACGCTCGCCGCGGCAATCCCTGGCCGGCCTGGGCCCGCCATAGCGCCCACCGCCTTGGCGAGGCCCGCGGCTGGCCGCGCAAGACGCGTCTGAACGTCGACCAGGCCCTGGTCATCGTCCTGACCGACCATGCCGAGGTCGACGTGATCCGGTACTCGGAGGTTTTCCCGGTGCTTCGGTCGCGCGGCCTGAGCGTCGAGCGGACCACGGAAGTGCTCGACCACATCGGCGTGTTCCTCGACGACCGGCCATCGTCGTTCGGACTGTGGCTGGAGTCCAAGCTCGACGGTCTCGCCACCGGGATCGCCCGCGATGTCGGAGACTGGGCCCGGCTGCTGCACGACGGCGGCCCTCGTTCCCGGGCCCGCCATGCGGCGACGGTCTGGAACTACTTCAACCGGATCCGGCCCGTGCTGCTGGAGTGGTCGGACCGTTACGACCACCTGCGGGAGGTTACCCGCGACGACGTGCTCGCCCACCTCGAAACCGTGCAGGGCTCGCAGCGGCAGACCACGATCATCGCTCTGCGGTCGCTGTTCGGCTGGGCCAAGAAGAACGGCACGATCTTCAAGAACCCGACCAGCCGCATCCGGGTCGGCCAGCGCGAGGAAGGCGTCATCCAGCCGCTGGAGCCCGGACACATCGACGGTTCTGTCGCCGCCGTCACCCATCCCGCCGACCGGCTGATCCTCGCCCTCGCCGCCGTCCACGCGGCACGACCTGCGGCGATCCGCCGCCTCCAGCTCGACGACGTCGACATCGGCAATCGGCGCCTGTCCATCGATGGCCGCACCCGCCCGATGGACGAACTCACCCTTCAAGTCGCCCGAAAATGGCTGGAGTTCCGGCGCCGCCGCTGGCCCGATACTGCCAACCCGCACCTGCTGATCAACAAGCACACCGCGCTGGGAACCGGCCCCATCGGCAAGAGCTCGGTCGCCGGGCCGGCTCTGCACCGCCAGACCGCGACCCTGGAACGACTCCGCATAGACCGCCAGCTCGAAGAAGCCCTCGTCCACGGTCCCGACCCGCTCCACCTCGCTGAGGTCTTCGGCCTCAGCGAGAAGACCGCGATCCGATACGCGAACTCGGCGCGGGCACTGCTGGAACAGGCAGCCGAGCACTCAACATCCCACTCGGGAAAAGAACTTGGCCCGGATTGTGGAGCCTTGAAGAATGACGGCCATGCAGATTCGACAGGCATGGCCTGATGACGCTTCAGCGGTCGCTGGCGTCTACGTGCGCTCCTGGCAGGCGGCCTTTGCCGGTCTTGTTCCGCAGCACTACCTCGATGCCATGGACCCAAGCCGTGAAGAGTCCGGCTGGAAGACACGCATCGCGGAGACACAGTGGCCAACTTCGGGAGTACTGGTAGCCGAGACCGAGGTGGGGATCGTCGGGTTCGCAGGTTACAGCCCGTCTCAGGAGACGCCCGCCGTCGCGGAGATCGGCACGCTCTACGCGATGCCCGAGGTATGGGGCACGGGGATCGGAAAGCAGTTGATGCTGGCCACGCTGACCACCCTCGGACAGGCCGACTACACGCAAGCCACCTTGTGGGTACTGGAAGGCAATGAACGCGCCCGGCGCTTCTACGAGGCCGCCGGTTGGCGCGCAGATGGCGCGGCCGTGGAAGACACCACTGGCGGAGCCGCTCTGAACAAGTTGCGATACCGCCGCCCTCTCGGCTAGCCCGCTCACCATCTTGCGCGTCCGGAGAGCCATGAAGCGGCGTGGTCGCGAGTTGGAGTCGAACTCGCGGATCCAGTGCCGTGGAGCACGACGACGGACCCCTGGGTTCCCACTCAGAGCCCTTCAGTTTCCCTGAACTCACGGAGGTCTGGGGGTCCAGCCAAGGTGAGCCCAAAAGGGGCAGTGGGATGATCTTGAAGCCCTGACGGCACGTCGAGCGTGACGTAGAGGCGTGGTGACGTGGGTAGGGTCGGGCAGCATGGCGAACCTGTCGATCGGCGCGTGGATACGCCGGCACCCCGAAATGATCTGCACCGTCTGCATGAAGAGCGGCGAGTGGCCGCCCGGCGAGCTGACCGGTGATGGCGTCTGGGAGATCCGCAGCTGCCCTAACGAGAAGTGCGATGGAACCTGGAAGACACACGCCATGTACGTCGCCAGGCCCGGGGAGGCGACGGAGCCCAACGCCTTCGACTGACGAAGGGGTCCAGCCAAGGTGAGCCCCAAAGCCGCCACCAGATGATCTTGAAGCCCTGATGCGGTAGGCCCTCGGCGAGAAGGGCTCGGCTGCTCTATCAGCCCTGAGCGTTCCCATCCGTGGTGGCTGGCTCCTCGATGGCGGTGTCCGTGTTGTCGTCCTCGTCGGGCGCAGGCCGGCGGCCGAAGGGGCCGTCCTGGCCGGGCCGGGCGCCCAGTACCGGAGCGCCTTTCGTGCGGTGGATGCCGTAGATCATGCGCTCATGCTCCCTGCCATCTGGCCCCGGATGCTGCCGACGGCCTGGAGGGCGGCGAAGTCGGCGTGTGCCGCGGTGACGGCCTCCGGGTATGACTGCCGCTTCTCGTACTCGGCCAGGGCCCGGTAGATGCTGGACAGGCTGGGGTTGTGTCCCTTGCGCTTGCCGGTGGGGATGATCAGGTCGGGCTGGATATGCTCGACGCTCTCGCCGCCCGCGCGGCGGCGCAGGACGGTGTGGAGCATGTCGTCCGTGATGACCGGGGGCCGGCCGCCGTGCTTGCCCTTGCGCGCCGCAGTGTCGAGCCCTTCCAGCGTCGACTCGCGGATGTTCTCCCACTCGGTCTCGGCCATTATCTTGAGCCGCCCGGAGGGCGTCCTCGATGTTCAGCAAGTGGGCCGGAAGCCCTGTGATCTGCTGCTGTGACGTGGTTATCTCCCGCTCCATCCATGACGTTGATGAAGGGGAGGTGCCATGCTCGTACAGCGTGTCGCGTTGCCGGCGGTCCGGGTGGACTCGTGGACGGTGCTGGGGGACGACGACGTCCCGGTGGAGCCGATCGAGCGCTACCTGGCCTATCTGACGGACGTCGACAGATCGCCGAACACCGTCAGGGCGTACGCCTACGATCTCAAGGACTACTGGACGTTCCTGGCCCGCCGGGGGCTGGACTGGCGTGAGGTCCGCCTGGAGGACCTGGGCGAGTATGTCGTCTGGCTGCAGTTGCCGCCGTCGGGCCGCAAGGGGCATATCGCGGTGCTTCCGTCGGTCGAGCCGCACGTCAGCGCGTCCACCGTCAACCGCAAGTTGTCGGCGCTGTCCGCGTTCTACGCCCACCAGTTGCGCCACGGTGTCGATGTCGGTGATCTGCTGACGACCCTGCAGCCACCCGGTCGCCGGGGCGGCTGGAAGCCGTTCCTGCACCACATCAGCCCCGGTCGGCCCCAGCATCGGCGGACGATCTCGCTGAAGGTCCCGAAGAAGCTGCCGCGTGTGCTTACGGCGGCGGAGATGCAGGCCATCCTGGACGCCTGCGATCACCTGCGTGACCGCTTCCTGTTCGCTCTGCTCCATGAGACCGGGATGCGGATCGGCGAGGCGCTCGGCCTGCGTCATGCCGACGTCGCCGCGGCCGCGCGGGAAGTCGCGGTCGTTCCCCGGAACAACGCCAACCGTGCCAGGTCGAAGTCGCGCGAGCAGAGATCCATCCCGGTCAGCGCCGAACTGCTGCGGCTGTGGAGCGACTACCTGCACGTCGAGTACGGCGATCTCGACAGCGACTACGTGTTCGTGAACCTCTTCGCTGAGCCGCGCGGCCAGGCCTTGTCCTATCCGGCCGTCTACGACCTGGTGCTCCGGCTGCGGCGTCGCACCGGCATCGCCTTCGACCCGCACTGGTGCCGGCACACTGCAGCCACCCGGGCACTGCGTGACGGGGTCCCAATCGAGGTCGTCTCCAAGCTGCTCGGCCATTCCTCGGTCACCACAACTTCGGCGGTTTACGGGCATTTGACCGTCGAGGACGCCCGCAGCGTCCTGGAGAAGGCCGGCTGGTTCCGCGAAACGGAGGTGCAGTGGTGACCACCGTCCCAAGCCCGCACGAGGACCGTCCTCCCCGGCCCGCGGGCCTGCTGGAAAAGCTGACGGCCGCGATCCGCCCCGAGTTCCGGCAAGAGGACCTGGCGTTCGATCCCCGGCACCCGGTCTTCGGCGGCCCGGCCTGCGCTATCGACGAATGTGACCGTCCGGCCCGAAGCAACCGCATGTGCTGGGGACACTCCGTCCGTTGGGCCCACGCGGGAAGGCCCGATCTCGACACGTTCATCGCGACCACGCCGCCCGGATGGACCGGACACCAGCCGCTGGCCGCCTGCGCGGTCGGCGGCTGCCGCTACGGCCTCGACAGCAACGGTCTGTGCCAGCGGCACTGGCGTCAGTGGAAGCGGTCCACGAGTACGGAGATGGAGGCATGGCAGAGCTCCACGGCGCCCTTGCCGCCCCCGTCGCCGCTGCCCGCGATCTGCCGGATCAGCTACTGCGACTTGTGGGTGAGAGGAAACTCGGTGTTCTGCACCGGCCACGACGGCCGCTGGACGGCGCGCGGTCGCCCCGACATCGAGGACTTCGCCGCCTCCTACGAGGAGATCGGCCCCGGCGGCTCCGAGCACATCGACCTGCGCCGACTGCCCGTCCAACTGCGGCTGGAGGTGCAGTACGCGCTGCAGTGCCGCCACGACGAAGCCACCAAGAAGATCAGGCCAGCATGGGCCCAACGCCTGGTCAATGCCCTCGCCGATGCCCAAGTCCGGTCACTTCTGGACGAGCCGGAGGAGTTCTGGAAGACCTTCCGCGGCCCGAGCGGAATCTGGGCCACCGGATGGGGCACCTTCCTTCTCGGCGCCCGCCGGCGTGTTGAGGAGCTCGCCTACGGCCGTGGCTGGGAGGCGGAATACCCCCGCGCCGTCTGGCGGCTGCGCAATCTCGGCATCGTCCACCCGCACACGTCGACCGTCACCTTCGAGAAGATCACCCAGCTCTGGCTGCGGGACCTGGCCAAGCGCTGGGCGCGTTGGCGGCTGTCCGGCGGCATCAACGCCCACACCGTACGCGCCGGAGTCCGCATGGTCGCGCGCTTCTCCGCCTTCCTCCCGGCCGAGGTGACCGGACTCGCCCAGATCGACCGCGCCCTGTTGGAGCGCTACTTGGCCGATCTTCAGGCCGTGATGGGCGGCCGCAGCACACAGAACGCGCACATCAGCAACCTGAACACCTTCCTGCGCACGATCCGGGTGCACCGCTGGGACGAGACGTTGCCGGGCAATGCGGCCTTCGTTCCCGAGGACTACCCCACGCCGCCACCTCTGCTGCCCCGGGCCGTGGCCGAGCACGTCATGGCCCAGCTGGAAGACCCCGCTAACCTCGCTCGCTGGCAGGACCCCGCACGACGGCTGATCACGCTCGTCCTGATGCGCTGCGGGCTGCGCGTCACTGACGCCATCAACCTGCCGCTTGACCCGGTCGTCCATGACGCGGAAGGGGCGCCCTACCTGCGCTACTTCAACCACAAGATGAAGCGCGAGGCGCTGGTTCCCATCGACGAAGAACTTGAGCAGCAGCTCCGTGACCACCAGCGCCGAATCCTGGAAAAACGCCCCGAGGGGGTATCGGTCCTCTTCCCGCGCGCCGACGCGAACCTCCGCGGTGACAGGCCGATCAGCACCTCCGGCTACCGGATCTCGCTGGCCGAGTGGCTCCAACAGTGCGATACCCGCGACGAGTTGGGTCGACCGGCGCACATCACTCCGCATCAGTTCCGGCACACCCTGGGCACCAGGCTGATCAACAAGGACGTCCCGCAGGAAGTCGTCCGTCAGATTCTTGATCACACTTCAGCCCAGATGACCGCCCACTACGCGCGGCTGTCGGACACGACGGTCCGTCGGCACTGGGAGAAGGCGCGCAAGGTCAACGCCCAGGGCGAGACCGTTGCCCTGGACCCGGCCGGCCCTCTCGCGGAGGCGGCCTGGGCGAAGCAGAGGCTCTCCCGGGCTACGCAGGCCCTGCCCAACGGCTACTGCGGATTGCCTGTGGTGCAGTCCTGTCCGCACGCCAACTCGTGTCTGACCTGCCCGGTGTTCATCACGACCGCCGAGTTCCTGCCCCAGCACCGTGAACAGCGTCAGCAGACCCTGCAGATCATCTCCGCGGCCGAAGCCCGTGGACAGAAACGGCTCGTCGAAATGAACCGACAGGTCGCCGACAACCTGGAGAAGATCATCACGTCACTCGAAGACGACGGCCAGCCAGACACCGGAGAGGCGACCGCCGATGCCTCCTGAGCCCAACACCGCACCGCTCGCGGCTGCCGCCCGAAAGCGTCGCGAACTGACACGCGCCAAGGCAATTCAGGCCCTGCGTGAAGTCGACCGCACCGGGGCCCCGGTGTCCTTCGAGGGCGTCGCCCGGCGTGCTGGCATCTCACGTTCCTGGCTCTATGGCCAGCCTGACATCCGAGCCGAGATCGAACGGCTCCGCGACGCGACTCGACATTCTCCCTCGCCGCAGATCCCGGCAGCTGAGCGCTCCTCCGATGCCTCACTGCACGCACGCCTGGAGGCAGCCCTGGAACGGAACCGGCAGCTCACGGAAGAGAACCAGCGTCTGCGTCGGCAGCTCGCTCATGCGCTCGGCGACCAGCGGGCATCCGCCCGCACAGCTCCCGAACCAAGTGCACCGCGTCGCTCTTCAGTAACGATCGGCCCGTGCTGATCGGACCTCGCAGGTGTCACGCGGCCAGGTCGAAGACAGTGTCCTTGACCTGGCCGCCCAGGTCACAGCCCTGCTCGATCGGCGAGCTTGAGATAATCGCCATCGCGGCGAAGAACGCGAAAAGCAGCCGGCCGTGCCCGGTGGGGTCGTAGATCCCGGCCAGCGGCCCGGCGAGCATCTCCAGGACCAGGCCGTGGGCGGCGAGGTGGTCGGCGAGCGCGGTCAGCTCGGCTGCGTCGCGCCCGAGGCGCTTCATCTCGTACACGGTGAAGATGACCCGGCAATGCGGGGCGTGCGCCTTGATCTCCCTCGCTGCGACGAGTGCGGCTTCGAACTTCGGGCGGACCCGTACGCGGGTGCTGATCTTCTCGGCGAAGATCTTGTCCCGGGGGATGCTCTTCGCGGCGAGCGCGTCCAGCTGGGTCTGGAGTTCCTGGGTGAGCGTCGAGCAGCGGGCGTAGCCGATGCGGATGTCCGCGCTCGGGGTGTCCGGGTCCACCGGAGCCGGCACGGGGGTGCCGGGACGCCACGGCTGCCCCGGACTCCCGTCGGCCGGGGTCGGCACCCGCAGGAGTTTCGCGAGCCGGGGCACCTTCGTGAAGCGGCCGGTGTGGTAAGTCCCGGCGACCGCGCCGGAACGCGAGCGGCAGGGTGAGCCTGACGATGCGTGACAGCGCGGGCAGGGGTGGCGCTCGATGTCGTCCGCTTCGGACGCGAGTGCGGTTTGAGGGTCCGTCATGACCCCAGATGCTGTCACAAACCATTCCCAGAACATGCCTGGTTCCACTTTTGAGTGAGAGCGAGTTGTGACAGTGAATCCGGGATCCGTACCGTTCCCGTCGACCGTTCTTGATCTTGCTCCGGGAATGGAACGTTTCTGACAGTCACGTGGCGTGCGGCCATGGCCCCCGATCGGCCCGGAGGGCAAGCGTGGTCGAGTTCAGGTCGTGCGTCCGAATTTTGCGGTCTCGACTATCAGTGGTCGGCGCAACACTCTGAGCTGATTGTCGTATCGAGGGGGGCCGATGGCGTTTCGGGCTGTGCACGCGAACTGGGGAACCGTCTTCGCACATCTGCCGGACCTCGGCTGCGGGCAGGCGTGGGAAGCGGTGTGGAAGGTGAAGCCGCCGGCGCCGATCACCTTCGCCGAGTGTCGGCACCCGATGTACGCGAAGACCTCCCGGTCGGGGATGCAGTTCTTCGCCCATGCCCCGCACGCTCCGGACTGCGAGATCGCGCGCGAGGGGGAATCGGAGGCGCACCACCTACTCAAGCTCGACCTCGCCTGGGCCGGGCGAGACGCGGGCGCCCACGCCGAGCTGGAGGTCCGGGCGCCGGACGGGTCCTGACGGGCCGACGTACTGGCCTCCGCCTCGGACGGGTCCGTGGAGGGCCTGGTCCGCTTCGACGGCAGGGTCCTGGCGGAGGGTCGGCCCGACCGCGCTGCCGGCCCCGCCAGGAACCCAATGGTCACTCACGGCTGTGGGTGCGATGCCGTACACCCTGGCGATCTCCTTGCGGCCCATTACCAGCGGCTGGGGTTGCACACGGGCCCCGGAAGCGTCCCCCGCACGCCGTTAGACTGGGGATCACACTTTCCAAGAGGTGTACGGAAACGCCCCGCCAATCAGCCGATGCTCGGGGGTTTTTCCGTATCCGGCGCCGCCAGCCGCGCGACCGGGACGCTCAGGCACTGGACGTATCCTCTTCTGCCCGCTTCCATCGCGCGGCAGCGACCCGCTACGACACCTCATGACGAGGCGGCCTCGCGACCTGGCCCCAGGTCCGGCTGTCACCGACGTGATGCGAAGATTCGGCCTTCACGTGATACGAACCGGATCACGAGACACTAGCCCTGCCGTTCCAGCCATTCTGAAATCACCTGGTTGGTTTCTTCTGGCATTTCCTCCTGGATCCAGTGACCGCAGTCCAGGCCGACCACTTCCACGTTGGGCACGAACTCTGCCAGTTTTTCGAACCTCGGGATCGCGAAGTCCTGGTCGCCGTAGATCATGAGGGCGGGCTGCTTGATGATCGGGTCCGCGTCCGCCAGCTTGTGCCAGTTGCGGTCGAGGTTCCTGTACCAGTTGATGCCGCCCGTGAATCCCGACGTCTCGAACGCGGAGACGTAGACGGCCAGGTCGCTGTCGCTCATGACGGGCTCACCGAGTGGTGTTTCCGCCTTGGCGAGGTTGATAAATGCCATGCCCGGCTCAGGGGGTGCGGGGGGCACGTTCTTCCGGTAGAGGTTGCGGAGGAACTGGGAGGTGTTGGCATCGAATACGGCGTCCGCGACGCCCGGCTGCCGGTTGAAGTGGACGAAGTAGAAGTCGCCGCCGAGGAAGGTTTCCATGACCTCGATCCACGGCGTTTCTCCGCGCTCCTGGTAAGGCAGGCTCAGGTTGATCAGCTTGTTCACCCGGTCGGGGTGCAGCAGGGTCAGTCCCCAGACGACGAACGCACCCCAGTCATGGCCGACGAAGGTGGCGTCCTCGTAGCCATAGTGGTCCAGGAGCGCGACGAGGTCACCCGTCAGGTGTTCGATGTCGTAGTCCGTCACCTCGGTCGGGCGGGATGAGTTGCCATAACCCCGCTGGTTCGGTGCGATGACGTGGTAGCCAGCCGCTGCGAGGACGGGCATCAGGTGACGCCAGGAGAAGGCGTGCTCCGGCCAGCCGTGGCAGAGCACGATGGGCTTTCCCTTGTTTTCCCGGCCTGCTTCGAAGACTTCGAGCTCCACACCGTTGACCTGGATCAGGGTGGGCTCGGGAAATTCTGCTTGATTGATCACTGCATTTCCTCTCTGGGGGCGTTCGCTGGCGGTCGACCTCCTCGATGAGGTCATGTCGCCATCTTGCTACCTAAACCGGTCACCTAATGACCGGTTTTTATGAGAGTTTTGTCTGCATGCGATCCGATCGGCTGGTGGCCATACTCCTCTTGCTCCAACGGCGCGAGCAGGTGACAGCCGCGGAGGTCTCCCGAGAGCTGGACGTCTCCGAGCGCACCGCCCGCCGTGACCTCGACGCCCTGGCCATGGCCGGGGTGCCCGTGTACTCCGTGCAGGGCCGAGGCGGCGGCTGGCGCCTGGTGGGCGGCGCTCGTACCGACCTGTCCGGGTTGACCGCCAGTGAGGCACGCGCCCTGTTCCTGGCTGTCGGTCCGGCCTCGGATGCGACGCCGGCGATGAAAGCAGCTCTGCGCAAGCTCGTCCATGCTCTACCGAAGCCCTTCCAGGTGCAGGCCGAGGCAGCGGCGGCGTCGCTGGTCGTAGACCCGCAGCGATGGGGGGCGAGCCGGATCGAGCACCGGCCGCCTCGCTTCCTCGACGAACTCCAGGACGCGGTGATCAGCGGCGTCCAGGTGTCGCTCGGCTACGTCGACAGCAAAGGCGTCGAAACCCGGAGAACCGTCCACCCGCTGGGCATCGTCGCCAAAGGTCCTGTGTGGTACCTCGTCTCCAACACCGAGACCGGCCGACGAGTCTTCCGGATCGACCGCGTGTCGTCCGCCGACCCGACCGGCGACCCTGTGCACCGACCCGGGGACTTCGACCTTGCCGAGAGCTGGAACGAGATCGCCAAAGAGGTCGATCGCAAACGAACGCCGCTGGAGGTCCAGGCGGTATGCACACCCGACGGGATAGGCATACTCCGGATGGCGCTCGGCGACCGGCTCGACGTGGGAGGTCCCACGACCGATGGCCGCATCGAGGTCGTGATCCGCGGCCCCAATGAGTACATCCTCGCCGGCGAGCTCTCCGGGCTGGTCGAATGGGTCGAGGTGACCGGCCCTCCGGGGGTCCGAGACCACCTGGCCTCGATCGGCAACGCCCTCGTCCAACGATACGGCCGACCGCGCACCAGCGGAGACCTTCACCCTTCATGAAGCGGACGAGGCAGGGCTTCGAGAACAGTTCCGCTCAATAGCGTGGGGGTGTCCGTTCCGGCAGACGCCCGGTCACGAGTCGGCGGGTCCCCCGGCTGGCTCGCTGCGGGTGGACCGTCTCGTGCCGGGCCAGCATCGCCACGCACTCGGCGAGCTTCCGGGGTCGAGGCCGCGACGGGCGGTGCAGGCTGTGGTGGCGGCTGGCGTCTCGTGGGCGGCGGTGTCGATCGCCGGCCGTGGGCTTGGGCGCCGAAAGGGCAAGCCCGACGGGTTCCTGGAGCGGCAGGTCCCGCGCTGGACGGCTACGCGATCGCGCTCGGCCTGTTCCAGCGGGCCCTCAGGTTCCCGGCCGCCGGAACGGTTTGAGCCGCACCCCCTCCAGGCTGTCGGAGATCAGCTGGTCCAACCGCCGCTCCCGAGTCTCGTCCCGCTTGGCACTGATCACATGGTGGATGGCCGACTTGCGGTAGGACGACGCCTGCCCGCTGAACCACTCCCACGCCCGCGGCTCGGCTTGGAAACGAGCCAGCTGCGCCGCCTCGAACTCCCAGACCTTCTCCTCGCGGTCCCGGTCACGGGCTTCGAACAACGCGATGCCGGCCGGCCGCATGAGCCCCTGGGCAGTCAGCTCCTCGATCTTGCGGAGGTTGACCTGGCTCCAGTTGCTGCGCGGCCTGCGCGGGGTGAACCGGATCGTCCAGGAGAAGCCGTCGATCGGGCTCTGCCGGCCGTCGATCCAGCCGTAGCACAGGGCCTGGTCGACCGCCTCCGACCAGCTCAAGGTGGGCTTGCCTGTTCCCTTCTTCCACATGCCCACCCGGCATTCGGAGGCAGTCGCGTGGTGCTCCTCCAGCCAGTCCCGGAACTTCTCAGGACTTGAGAAGAAGATTGGCTCCATGCGTGCTGCTCCCGTCGGTCGTCTCGTCGGTTCCATTGAACCTGGCGGGTACGACAATCCGAGAGTCTCACCGCGCCGCCCAGGATCTGCCCCGGGGTGTCATCACCCTGACGGCAGGCAACCACAGAGCCGAGCGAGCCAGACGCCGTTCACGGCAGCTCCGCCGAGACCGCGTCATCGAAGGCCGGCTGCTGCGGCAGGAACCGGCTCGACTTCTCCGCGATCTGACCGGCGAAGTATTCGGCCGCGTCCGGGCGCATCCGTGCGAGCGCGACCAGCGCCGTAATCGCCGTGTCGGCCACCTCGGCCTGCACGTCCCGAACACCTACGACGGCCTGGAGCTCAACGTGCCGGCGCAGGGCAGGGGTGACCGCGCTCTTCCACTGCGTCCATGCATCTGCGTCGAACTGGAATCCCGGAGTCGAAGCGGGCGCGACCGCCTTGCCCTTGTCCTTAGAGAGCTTTGCCGCCCTCTCCTCTTCGGAGGGTTGACGCATGCCCGACAAGTGGCGCACTGCGGGATCGAGGCGGCAGCGGTCCTCGGAGAGCTCGGTGAGGAAGCCCTTCCGCAGGAGGTCGGGCAAGGCGGCCCGGCAGGCGTCGGGAAGGTCGGGCGGAATCTGGCCGAGGAGCTTGGAGGTGCTGTGCGCGGCGAGAAACAGGCCAGCCAGCCGTCCGGCGGGAGGGAGGGAGGGAGCTTCTTGACCGGCTTGGCGGACAAGGCGCGCGTGGTCCATCCGGACACCCGCGAACGCGTGTTCTTCCCGAAAGGCAGAGGGTGGCCCGCCTCCTGGGCCAGATCCGGCACCGTGACGGGAACCGGTGCTGTCGGATCGCCGCCGAGGAGCTCATCATCCACCTGCCAGCCCAGGCCACGAAGGGCATCAACAGCTCCTTCCCGGCAGGGGCGGCGCTGACATTGCTTGAGCTGGACGCGGTCTTCGACACGGTCGGTCCAACGTCCACCGGCGTCCGGAGTCACCGCCCCTGCTCCGTCTGGAGTAGACAGCCTCCGAAAGGTCTCGCCCAACTGGCCGCAAGCACCTGTAGCAGCACCGGTGCTCCGTTCGCAGCCTTCAGCAGATCCGCCGGAACCGTCGAGCCGCGGCCCTGCCATTCCGGACCGCCAGGCGGTTCACGCAGCCGGGACCCGTTCCTCCTCCAGCGTGCTGAAGTCGATGTCGAGGCGGGTGTCGTAGTCCTCCGGGGGGATGCCGAGCTCGTGTGTGGAGTACACGCCGAACCGGTTGATGTGCTCGGTCAGGTACGGCGAGATCTCGGCCAGGTCCAGCGGGTCGATCTCCCATCCCTCGGCTTGCAGCTGCCGCACCACCTCCGCGATGTCCAGCGTGTTGTGGAAGATCACCAGGTTGGCGAGCAGCGAGGTGAACTTCACGTCCTTCTCCTGCTCGACCGGGTCGTTGTGCGCGACCGTGCCGCGCTGCCCGAACCGCACCCAGTCGCTGAACCCGTTGAACGCCTCGACCTTGTTGGTCGCGGCCGTCACCCTCCCCCGCAGCGGCGCGTCCGAGAGGTAGCGCAGCAGCTGGACGGTACGGATCACCCGCCCAACCTCCCTGAAGGCTGTGTAGGTGGCGTTCTTGTGGGAGCCCGAGCGCAGCCGCTTGAGCAGCAGCGTCGAGGAGATCGTGCCCTCGCGGACCGAGACCGTGACCCGCATCAGGTCCTTGAAGTGGGTATTGATCAGGTCCCAGTCGATCACGTTGCGGCCCGCCTCGCCGAACAGGGAGTCGATGTGCTCGTAGACGGCGTGCCGGGACGGGCGGAAGAAAAGACAGTCCTTCCAATTACGGATCCTGGGCATCAGATCGATTCCCAGCAGGTCCGCCAGCGCGAACACCGGATAGCTCTGGCCTTGCGTGTCGGCGTGGATGGTGCCCGGCTGGACCTCACTCGCGTTCTTCAGCAGGCCCTCGATGATGTAGACGGCCTCCCACACTCCGCACGGCACGAAGTGCGTGAACAGCGCGATGTACAGGTCCGAGATATGGTGGTATGCGATGCCGCCCACCGCCCCGTACCGCACCGAGGTCTCGGCGAGGAGGTTGTCGAGGTAGGTGTCCATGTGAGTGCCGTCGGCCGCCGCGGTGGTGCCGTTGCCCCAGGCACGGGACATGTCCAGCTTGGCGTGCGCGTTCACCACGTCGCTGAGCGCCTCGTTCAGCCTGGCGGTGGTCGCGTGCCGGCGGGCGGCCACCGACAGCTCGTGCGCGCTGACATTGGCGATGTGGCGGGCGGCCTCGGCGAACGTCATGTTCGTGCCCTTGACGAACGTGGTGATCACATACCGGCCGAAGGGGTCCTTCAGCTTCGGGTCGTTGCCCGAGGCCGGCCCGAACCGGTGCCACCACTCAATCCAGTAGGCGGTACGCGCCACGATCCCCAGCAGCGACCGCTCCGGCATCCGCGCCTTGATCGCCTGCTCCAGCCGCTCGGCGCCCTTGCGGGGCCCCTTCGCCCGCCGCGCCTTGAGCTTGGGCACCCCGGTGTCCGGGTCGATGAACAGCTCGTCGTTGTCCGGGTACTCCCCGTCCGCCGCGGCCGCCGCCCTGGTCAGGCGCCCCCCTCTCTGACAGTCTCGACTGAGACGCCCGGTATATCGGGTTAGTCTGGATGGGCGAGACAGGAGACCCCTCAGCATGGCCAGCACTACCCCGATACCCGCCTCCGGTGACGATCCGGCGCCGAAGCCGAAGCGGCGGACGTTTTCCGCGGAGTACAAACTGCGGATCGTTGCCGAGTACGACGCCGCCCCTTCCGGCGAGAAGGGCGCCATCTTGCGGCGTGAGCGGCTGTACCACTCGCACGTAGTCGAGTGGCGCCAGGCTCGGGAAGCCGGCGCGCTGGACGCCCTGGCTGACCGGCGGACCTCGGCGGTGCGACCAAAGAAGGCCGCTGAGCAGGCCGAACTGGAAAGGCTGCGCAAGAAGGTCGCACGGCTGGAGAAGGACGTGGCCCGCCGGGACGCCGCGCTGGAGGTCATGGGAAAAGCCAACGCGCTCTTGGAACTGCTCTCCGAGAGCGCGGACTGAAGCATGCCGTCGCACCGGTGGTGGATGAGGCGTTCGCCGGCGTCCAGGGGCAGTTGGGGACCACGGCGGCCTGTCGGCTGACCGGACGCTCGCGCGCCACCCACTACCGCCGCATCAACCCCAAGCCGAAGCCCGCGCCGTCCCCGAGACCCGCGCCCGCCTCGGCCCTCTCGCGGGCCGAGCGGGCCGAAATCCTGGGGCTGTTGAACCGGCCGGAGTACGCCGACCTGCCGCCCGCGCAGGTCTGGGCGCGCGAACTCGACGCCGGAAACTACTGGTGCTCGGAGCGGACGATGTACCGGATCCTGTCCGCCGCCGGGCAGAACGGCGAACGCCGCCGCCAGGCCACCCATCCCGCCAGGACCATCCCCGAGCTGGTGGCGACCGGCCCGTCGCAGGTTTTCACCTGGGACATCACCAAGCTGCCGGGCCCGGACAAAGGCATCTGGTACCACGCCTACGTCATCATCGACATCTTCAGCCGCTATATCGTCGGCCACACCGTCGAACGGGCCGAAACGGCCGAGCGGGCCGAGGAGTTGATCCGCGAGACGATCGAGCGCAACGGCGTTGTCCCCGAGACGGTGCACGCGGACCGCGGCACCTCGATGACCAGCAAGAAGGTCTCCCAACTGCTGATCGACCTCGGCATCACCAGGAGTCACTCGCGCCCCAGGGCCAGCAACGACAATCCGTACTCGGAAAGCCAGTTCAGGACCACGAAGTACACCGCCGACTACCCGGAACGGTTCGATTCGCTGGCCCATGCCCGGGAGTGGATGGACGCATTCATCACCTACTACAACCACGACCACAGGCACTCCGGGATCGGCCTGCACACCCCCGCCTCCGTCCACTTCGGCACCGCCAAGGAGGTCCGTGACCAGCGGGCCGCCGCTCTCGCCGAGGCATACGAACGCCACCCCGAACGCTTCGCCCGACGACCGAGGCCACCCGAGATACCCGGCCAGGTCTGGATCAACGACCCCGCCAAACGCATGGAACCCGAACCACAAGGTTCATAGCACCACGAACGTCTCATTTGACTTGACAGCTACCGGACCGCGAAGACCCAGGAGTGCACGCTCCTGGAGAAGAAGCTGAAGGCCGCCCAGACAGCGATCGCCGCCCTCTTCCATGACAACGAGGCCCACGTTGGGCAGGGTTCGCCAGCCGATACGGGCTCGACCCCGGTCAGCCGGTGCAGTGGGAGGTCGAGGCGCTCGACCCGACCGAGCTTCAGCGCCTGGTCCTCGCCGCCGTCGCCCCGTACATCGACCAACCCGTCCTCGCCGACCGGATCACGGAGGAAGAACGACAGCGGAGACAACTCAGGGCCTTCGCCGAGGGATGGCCCCGGAACCACCCGCGCGGCCGTGAGTGACTCCCGAAGCCGTCGACAAACTCCCGTTCCCGTGTACAAAGCCAACCGCGTCTGTCCTGTCTCAACGAAGCCAGTCGTCCGCATGACGGTGACCTGCGTGGACTGAGTTGGATGAGACAGATCGACCCGGTTCGCCGAGACGAAAGGCCGGAGCCGACCCGTGGGGACTGAGAGGACATCTCGGTGGGGCCTCACTCACGCGAGGCCCCACGACGGGATCAGACGGTGAGGACGAGCTTGCCCTGGAGGTGACCGCCGTCGAGCAGCCGGTGCGCGACGGCGACGCGCTCGAACGGGAACGTCTCCTGCACGTGGATCCGGAGCCTGCCCTGTTCGACGAGTTCGACGAGCCCTCGCAGGGCGACCGGATCGGGGTCGACCGCGATGCCGCTGAAGCGCATGCCGGCCGCCGCGTACTTGGCGGCGAGGGCCGAATCCCCCTCGGCGACCGCCGTCACCAGGTGACCGCCTGGGCGGAGTACTTCGAGCGACCGCTCGACGGTGTCGCCGCCGATCGTGTCGAGCACGACGTCGATGTCGCGGACCGCCTCGGTGAAGTCGACCGCCGTGTAGTCGATCACCTCGTCCGCGCCGAACTCCTCGACGAACTTCCGCTTGCCCCCGCTGGCGGTCGCGATCACGTGCGCACCGAGCGCTTTCGCGATCTGGATCGCGACGTGGCCGACCCCGCCACCACCGCCGTGGACCAGGACGCGGTCGCCCTCGGTCACGCCGGCGAGGTCGACGAGCCCCTGCCACGCCGTCAGCCCGACGACCGGCAGGGCCGCCGCCTCGACGTGCGAGAGCGACGCAGGCTTGCGTGCCAGGTGCAACGCCGGCGCAGACACGACCTCGGCGTAAGCGCTCCCCGCCCGTGGGAACAGTGGCATCCCGAACACCTCGTCGCCGGGCCTGAACCTATACGTCAGCGGTCCCTCCTCAACCACGCCACTGATGTCCCAGCCGAGGATGAATGGCGGCTGGCCGAGCAGCGGGGGGAACTCGCCGGCGCGCAGGAGCGCCTCCAGCGGGTTCAGCCCGATCGCCTTGACGCGGACGAGAACCTCGGTGGGGAGGGGTTGGGGCTCGGGCGCGTCCACGATGGTGAGCACCTCGGGACCGCCGAACGTCTGCTGGGTGATGACTCGCATGATTCTCCTGGCTCTGGAGGGGGAGAGAACCCAGGCTATGAATCTGATAGGAACCAGCAGGTACCTTCGGCGCAGGTACCTTTGGCGCATGAGCGGTTTCCGTCCCGGCGATCCCTTTCTCGCCGACTGTCCGGCGCGGCTGGCGGTCGAGGTGATCGCCGACAAGTGGACGGTGGTCGTGCTCTACGGCCTCAGCAAGGGCCCGGTGCGCCACGGCGAGCTGATCGAGCTGATCGGCGGCATCTCCCGCAAGATGCTCACCCAGACGCTCCGAAGGCTCAAGGCGCACGGACTCATCCGTCGCCACGCCTACGCCGAGGCGCCGCCCCGCGTCGAGTACGAGCTCACCTCGCTCGGGGCCACGCTGATCGAGCCGATCCACATGCTGACCGAGTGGGCCAGGGCGAACGGCGACGCAGTTCTCGATGCGCTCGACGCCGACCCTGCGTCGGTCGCCCATAGCGACTGAGACCCCCGCCAGGGACCGCCCCTTCAGATTCACCCAGCCGGTACGGCCATCCAGCACCCCAGCGCACTCAGCCGCGCGACCAGGTTCGCTGAGACAGAAGGTCGAACGACTCGGTTCGTTGAGCAAGTGACTCTATTGAGTGAGACGGGACATTTGTCCTTTGACAGTGAAGTTAGTCGTGTGCGCGCGCTGGCCTGGCCCGACTGGGTTGGATGTCAACGGGAGGTTGATCTGTCGGTGTCCTGACTGCTTGTGCTGGCTGTTGGCGGCCAGTCTCACGGCACGAACCCGCGACGACCGTGAAACGAGCCGAAATCCTCACCGCACACGTCCGCTTGAAACAGCTGGCCGCGGTCCGCGTGACATCCGTTGTCCAGTCGTCGTACGACGGGGTGCGCCGGGTCACTGATGTTCCGTAACCGGTTTGCCGATCGGACCGGGAGTGTGGCCGGTCGGCCGATGCGGTGTCGTGGGGGTGCGCCTAGCGTCGTGTTGACCAAGCCACCGCGCTTCGAGGGGAACATTCGATGGACCAGCGAGGGACGACCGGAGTACACGCCGACGCCACGGCCGTGGTCGGAGCGACCACGGAGTTCGAGCCGGACGTCATGGACCTGCTCGTGGAGACACTGCGCCGTGCGGTCAGGAGCGAGATGTCGGCCGTGGGGACGGACACCCTGCTGGGGGAGCTCGTGATGGGGGACACGGACGCCGGTGAGGCGATCGCTCCGGGGATGCGGAAGGCCGGTTCGCTCAGCGGCATGATCTCCGGTCGGGCGGGCCTCGGTTGGGTGAGCGACGACGAGGTGCACAGTGCGCCGGTCGGAGCCGGCGCCGATGAGGAAGCCCATCAGGAAGCCGATGAGATAGAGGTCGATGCCGCCTGGCGTGAGGCACGGTGGCGCTTCGGCCTTGGTTCGCGCGGATCGGCCGCAAAGAGCGGCCGGGCGCTGCCCGGGATGACCGGGGCGATGCGTGCGTGCCTGCTGCTCGCGCTCAGGTCGGCCCGCGTCGAGGGGACGATCTCGGTGCGCTGCCGGCACGTGGCCCGTGCCCTGTTGGACCTGCCGGACACCAGGGCACGGGAAGCCCTACTGCTGCAGAGGCTGGATACGGCCGCCTCGGCAACCGCGCTCGACGGACTGGACGCGAGCGCCGCAGCGGAGACCGAGGGACCGGAATCCCGCGGCGTCACCCTTCTTCGCCGGGCCGGAACGCTGGGTAGGAGCGGTAACCGCCTGACACGCGCGCTGACTTCGTGGACCTCCGGGGCCTCCCAGAACGGCTCACCGGTTCTGTTCGCGGTGACCGTCGAGGGCGTGCGGCAAGCGGTACGGTGCGGGCGTGCCGCGGCGGAGCCGGTGGATCTCCTGCTGGGGATACTGGCCCTGGACCGGGCACTGTCCGTTGCCGGGCGTTCGCTTCCCGGGAGTCTGGCAGACGCCAACGCTGCTCCGGCCCTGATGCGCCGACACGGCGTACGGCAGATTTCCCTGGTCTCTTCGGCTTCGGCAACCGAGTCCGTTCCGGTTCCCGACGGCTCCGAGGTGTGGCTGTCCGCCGCCGCCGACCGGACCATGGCGGTCGCACGGCTGTCCGCCGCCGAGCACGGTTCGCCCACGGTCGGTACGGTCCACCTGCTGTCCGCGCTGCTCGACGAGTCGGCGACGGATACGGACGCCGGGGCCGGTGGCGTGGTCGTACGGCTGCTGGCTGCCGGCCGGGTGGACGTCGCCGCGTTGCGGGCAGGGCTGAGCCTCCGGCCGGGCGCATGACCCCCGGGGCCCGCCGTGCGGCGACCGCCACCGCCGCAGCTACCGTTCCTCCCGGGAGATCCACAGTGGCGGGGCAGGGGTGATCATGAGCCAGGTACCCAAAGACACACGGCCGTTGCGCCTGTCCGTACGGCTGGGACGCACGCTGACCGGTGTGTCTCGGTGGGTACGCCGCGAGGTGGCCGAGAGCTGGGCCGAGGTGCGTGCCGCCGAGCGCCGTACGGTCGGCGTCGAGGCGCTGGTCTGTGCCCTGGCGGCAGCCTTCTGCCTGATGCCGCTGCTGCTGGCACCCCCGGAACAGCCAGCCTCGGCGGTGCTGGAGGGGGTGTGGGCGGTGCTGCTCGTCCCCGCTCGGCGCGGTCGGCCGGTCGCCGCCGTCCTAGGCGCCTCTTTGCTGCTCGTGGGTGCCAACGTGTGGACGCTGGCGGTGGTGCCGCTGATCGTGCTGTCCGCTACCCGTCGTATCGCACCGCCGAGGCGTGCGTGGCAGGTCGCCGGGGTGGCCTGCGCCGCCGTCGGTGTCCTGACCGTCGCCTGTGCCCTCATCCGGTCCGATGACTTGCCGTCGCAACTGGCCGGCAACGCGGTCTCCGCGGTGCTGCTTCTGCTGCTTCCCACTCTGGCTGGGAGCCTGCTGGGGCGGCGGCGGCCCCTGGTCAGCCTGCTGCGAGAGCGCAACGCCTATCTGGAACAGGCCCGCACGCTGACCACTGCGGCGGCCCGGACGGAGGAACGGACCCGGATCGCGGGAGAGATGCACGATCTCCTGGGCCACCGGCTGAGCCTGATCTCCGTGTATGCCGGGGCGCTTGAACTCGCTGCCGCGCGGCAGGCACCTGCCCTCGTCGGACAGGCCGATCTGCTGCGCACGACGGCAGGTACGGCCATGGAGGAACTGCGAGAGATCCTCGGTGTCCTGCGGCACGTTGACATGACAGACCTGTCGGACAGGACCGGGGAGGAGAGGGGAACGCGTGAGGACATCACCGCTCTGGTGACGGAATCCCGGCAGACAGGCAGCACCGTCGAGTTGGACTGGTCCGTTCCCGACACGGCCGAGGTGGGCCTTCGTACGCGTCAGGCGATCCACCGGGTGGTCCGCGAAGGGCTGACGAACGTGCTGAAACACGCGTCCGGTGCGCCCACCAGGGTGGAGGTCAGGGACACGGACAGGGGGATCGAGGTGTCCGTCACCAACGACGCACCGCGAGCGGCGGGGCACTCCCGCGGGGGAAGTCACAGCGGGCTGGCCGGCTGCCAGGAGCGGATCTCGTTGCTCGGCGGCACGTTCGAGGCGGGCGCCTTGCTGAACGGCGGTTTCCGCATGGCGGCTTGGCTACCCACCCACGGGAACAGCCCCCTGGAATTCGCCGCGCTCCCAGGGCCTCTTGCCGAAACCTCTCCGGACACGGCCCGCCTTCCGCCCGGCAGCATCGGGCAGTCCGGCGGCATCGGACGGGCAGGAGCCCGTGCCCCGCTGCCGGACGAGATCCTGACCTGGCCACGAGTCCTGGGATCCGGCTGCGTGGCGCTGCTCGTGGTCCTGCCGACGGTGGGCTTCCTCGTCGTACTGCTGACGGCGGCAGCCCTAAGATGAGCTGATGATCCGAGTCCTGGTCGCCGACGACGAGGCGCTGATGCGTGCGGGAATCCGGCTGATCCTGGAGAACGCCGAGGACATCGAGGTGGTCGCCGAGGCGGGCGACGGTCGGGAAGCCGCCGCGGCATGCCGCGCCCAGGACATCGATGTCGCCCTCCTCGACATTCAGATGCCGACCAGGGACGGAATCGCGGCCGCCGAGGACATTGCCCGTCTCTCCCCCCGCACCTGTGTCGTGATGCTGACGGCGTTCGGCGAGGAAGCGAGCGTGACGCGCGCCCTGCGGGCCGGCGCGAGCGGTTTCCTCCTCAAGGACACCGGTCCCGCCGAGCTGATCCGCGCCGTGCAACTCGCCGCGAGGGGGGAACCAGTACTGGCACCCCGGATCACCCGCCAGCTGCTGGAACGGCACGTACGGTCCGGCCGGGACACCGAGTTCGCTCTGCGCAGGACCGAAGAGCTGACCCCGGCCGAACGGGATGTCCTGCGGTTGCTCGGCACGGGCCTGTCCAACGCGGAGATCGCCGATCAGCTGTATCTGAGTGCCGGCACGGTCAAGGCGCACATCAGCCGGATCCTCACACGCACCGGCTGCGCCAACCGCGTACAGGCCGCTGTCCTCGCACACGACGCCGGGCTGCTCACCGATCGTTGAGCCGGCCCTCCGCAGTCCCGCAACAAGCGGACGGGGTGGCGCAAGCTGGACCAGGGCGGCATGTGGCGCGCGCTCCCCCCACGACTAGGTTCACTGTCACAGAAGGCGAAACGGCTGGGTTCGCTGTCAAACGCCTCGCTTGGATGGCGGGGGACAACATTTGGTGAAGTCGGCCCGGGGCGCGGTTCCGATCTTTCGACCGGCCCGTTTCCCCGGAGCCGCTTCCCGAACCGGGCATGCGACTTGGCACCGCACCCGGCTCTCCACAAGCCCCGAGGGCTTCGTGGTGGTTGTTCTCATCCCGTGGCGTCCCAGGGGGTGGGAATCGTCAGGCCCCGGTAGCGGTAGCGAGTGGTGCCTACCGTGATCGGGTTGAACAACTCCCGGGTCTCCCCGGTCCACCATGATCTACGGCCGCAGTAGCGGCGGAAGATCTTCCTCCGGCCCGTCTTGGGGTGCTTGCGCTGTACCCATCTCCAGACCGTGTGCCACATGTAGTTGCGCAGGTAGGAGAAGGTCGCGTAGGAAACCCCGGGCCGGAAGTAGGCGCACCAGCCCCGCACCGCCGGGTTGATCCGGGCGAGCAGGGCGTCGAGCGGCTGGTTCGTGCCGACCTCCCGGCACAGTGTCTTGACCTTGGCCATGATGGCCCGCAGGGCCTTCTTGGCTGGGTAGGTGTAGACGTAATACCGGTTGGTGCCTGGCTTTCGGTGGCGCTGGATGTGCCAGCCGAGGAAGTCCAGGCCCTGCTCGATGTGGGTGATCAGAGTCTTCTCCTGGGACAGGCGCAGGCCCATCGTGGTGAGGACTTCGGCGATCTCTTCGCGTAGCGTTTCGGCGTCTGCCTTGGTGCCGTGAACCATCAGGCACCAGTCGTCCGCGTACCGGACCAGCCGGTAGTTGGGCAGACCTCGGCGTCGACGCCTGCGGCGCTCGTTGAGATCAGTTCCGGCGCCTCCCGGGGCCTGGGCGATGTGCTCGTCCAGGACCGAGAGCGCGACGTTGCTGAGCAACGGCGAAAGGATCGAACCCTGCGGGGTGCCGGTGTCGTTGTCCCGCAGCAGGCCGTCCTCACTGAGGATGCCCGCCTTGAGGAACGCCTTCACCAGGGCCAGGACGCGTTTGTCCCCGACGCGTGCCCGCACCCGCTCCATGAGAGCGGTGTGCGAGATCTCGTCGAAGCAGGCCTTGATGTCGCCTTCCACGATCCACTCGTACTTCTTGGACGTGAGCAGACGCACCTCTGCCACCGCGTCGTGAGCCCGGCGATTCGGGCGGAACCCGTAGGAGCACGGGAGGAAGTCCGCCTCGAAAATCGGCTCCAGCACCAGCTTCAAGGATGCCTGCACCACCCGGTCGGTGATCGTCGCAATCCCCAGACGGCGGAGCTTGCCACCCGTCTTGGGGATCATCCGTTCCCGCACCGGCATGGGCTGGAAACTACGGTCCTTGATCTGCGACCGCAGCACGTCGAGGAACTCCTCGACTCCGACCCGCAACGCGATGGACGACGCCGTGCGTCCGTCCACCCCGGCCGTGCGTGCACCCTTGTTACCCCGCACCCGATCCCAGGCCACCAGCAGGAAGCCGGGATCGGCAACGAGATTGAACAGGTCGTCGAACCTGCGATGAGGATCATCACGAGCCCAACGGTGCAGCTTGGTCTGGATCTTCAGTACCTGACGCTCCGCCTCATACAAGGCGCGCTCCAGCTCGTCGGTATTCACCGGCGACCCTCCCGACATTCCAGTGCTTCGGCCACTGACTTGCTGGCCCCCTTTGCCCTGCGACCGGCTTTCCCGGCCTCCACGACGGGTCGTTACTCCCGCGACTACTACGGGGCCTCCGCCCCACCCACGGCCCTCAGTCGGCAACGGACCTGCCCACCGCCGAACCGGCTGTCCGGCGGCTCGGGCGACCGCGGATGGTTCCCACGTTCACCACGCAATCGATCGGTCAGGGAGGTGCCCAGCTCTACACCGGCAGCATCGCCACGCCTACGCCGCAGGCTTTCAACGTGGCCTCCCCACCGGAACAGGAAATCCGGCTTCGGAGTTAACCCACCCGTCCGAGGACACGCAGGTCACGCGCTGCATACCGGCCCGTATCCACCAGGTTTGAGCCGGCTCAATGCTTACGGAGCTTCAACCACTGGTTCGCTTTCGCTACACCTTCTGACCTCGCTAGACGGGCCCGCACCGTCCGGTAGTCCCGGCACGTCCCGCCGTTGTCGGGGCCGCTTGCCACCCTCCCCGGCGTTCCCCGGGTCAGGCTGCCCCCAGCTTCACCAGGCCGCTGCGACGACCCGGCAGTGGTGGTCTTTCACCTCCACTCGATTGCATAGCGCCTCGTGGCGCACTCCGTTGACATTGAAGTTAGTCGACAGGTGGCTCTGACCTGCAGGGACTAACTTCGCTGTCAACGCCTTTCGCGTGGCGGCGCTGGGCTCCTTCGTGCACTAGCCAGGCGGTCTCATCGTCGGTCCCTTGATGGCCCTTGAACAGCGGGCGGGCGTCAGCTCAGACGCTTCCGTGTCCACCAGACGCACAGGGCTCCAAGCCCGATGGCGAGGATGAGGTAGACGCGGGACTGTAAAACGTTCGGTGTAACTCCCGATCATGGAAGATGCATCGATGACCAGCAATAACGTGACCGAGGCCGAGTCCGTCGAGCCGTCTGAGACGGTGCCGGCGAAGTCTGTGGACGACCGGCTGATCGATGAATTGGTGGGACGGGCTCAGGCCGAGGGCCTTCAGCTGACCGGCGAGGGCGGGCTGCTCCAGCAGCTGACCAAGCGGCTCCTGGAGTCCGCTCTCGAGGGCGAGATCACCGACCACCTCGGCTATGACAAGCATGATCCGGCCGGGAAGAACGGCGGTAACTCACGCAACGGCACCCGGGCCAAGACCGTGCTGACCGATGTCGGCCCGGTCGAGATAGTCGTGCCCCGAGACCGGGAAGGCAGCTTCGAGCCGAAGATTGTCAAGAAGCGGCAGAAGCGTCTGTCCGGCGTGGACGAGATGGTCATCTCGCTCGCGGCCAAGGGCCTGACGACCGGTGAGGTTCAGGCCCACCTGGCCGAGGTCTATGGCGCCGACGTATCGCGCCAGACGATCTCCACGATCACCGACAAGGTCCTCGAGAGCATGGCAGAGTGGCAGAACCGGCCCCTCGACGCCGTCTATCCCGTGATCTTCATCGACGCCATCCACGTGAAGATCCGGGTTCTGTCGACGATCTTGTGATCCGGACGGCTGAGCACGTTGCTCCGCCAGTTCGCGATCATGCATCGCGTGCTCTGGTGATGTGCTCCTCGAGCTGTTTCCGTACCTGTCCGCGTTGCTGATCGAGGAGGTCGAGCGGCGGCCGGACCAGGTAGTGCTGAGAGCGCGGGTGCGGGCGACGACTGGCTCCTGTCGGTGCGGTCAGAGCTCGGCCCGGGTGCACGGTCGGTACGTACGCAGGCTGCGTGATGTCGCCGTGGGCGGGCTCGGTGTCGTGATCGAGTTGTGCGTGCGCCGCTTCCGCTGCGAGAACCCTGCCTGCACGGCGGTGACGTTCGCCGAACAGATCTCAGGACTGACCACCCCGCACAGTCGGCATACCCCGCTGCTGCGCGAGGTGTTGACGCAGATCGGGCTGGCCCTGGCCGGCCGGGCAGGAGCCCGACTGGCGTCCGCGGTCGGCCTCACCGTAGGAAAGGACACGCTGCTGCGGCTGGTCAGGGCTCTGCCCGAGCCGGAGATCGGCAAGGTGGAGATCCTCGGCGTCGACGACTTCGCCTTCCGCAAGGGCCGCCACTACGGCACGGTATTGATCGACATGGCCACCCACCGGCCGCTGCACCTCTACGACGGCCGCGAAGGCGAGGACCTGGCTGCCTGGCTCCGCGATCACCCAGAGGTGAAGGTCATTTGCCGGGACCGTTCCAGCGGTTACGCGGAGGGCGCTCGGGTCGGGGCACCGCAGGCCGAACAGGTCGCGGATCGCTACCACCTGTGGGCCAACCTCGGCCAGGCGGTCGAGAAGACGGTCAACGCCCATCGCTTCCGCCTGGCCGAACCGCCTCCCGGCTCGGCCTCCGGCCCCGACCACGCGGAGGTGGAGCCCGAAGTGGTCCAGCCACCGAAAGACCTGAAGATCGTGATCCGGCTGCGTGAGCAGCATGCTGCCGCCCATGAGCTGTGGCAGCAGGGGATGTCGAAGGCGGCGATCGGCCGGAAGCTCGGGCTGCACCAGGCCACGGTCCGTAAACTGGTCAACGCCCGCTCCGCCGATGATGTCGTGGCCAAGAACCTCCAACGAGCGCATGTTGTCGACCCGTACGTCGGCTACTTGCACCGGCGCTGGAATGAGGGCGTCAGGAACGCCGCCCAGCTCTACCGCGAAATCCAGCAACTCGGCTATCCCGGCGGAGAGTTGGCTGTTCAGCGGCATCTGCGGCGCTACCGGACCGGGCGCGGACACGCACCCGACCCGGGACCGAAGCCTCCATCGGTCCGCGAGGTCACCTCCTGGATGATGACCCACCCCGAGCACCTGCGGGACGAGGACGCCGGCAAGCTGCACCGGCTGCGTGAGCGCGATCCCGAACTCGACCGGCTCACTCTTTACATCAAGAGGTTCGCCGCAATGATGACCGGTCGCCACGGCGACCGCCTCGAAGAGTGGATCACCGACGTCGAACGGGACAGTCTGGCTCCGCTTGCGGGCTTCGCCCGCAACCTCCGCCGCGACTTCGACGCGGTCCGCAACGGGCTGTCCCTGCCGCACAGTTCCGGTGCCGTCGAGGGCAACATCAACCGGCTGAAGATGCTGAAACGCCAGATGTTCGGCAGGGCCAGCCTCGATCTCCTTCGCAAACGCGTCCTGCTCACACGGTGAGCCTCGACCGTCCGGATCACAAGATCGTCGACAGAACCAAGATCCGCGACGGCGCGGTCGCCAACCGGCCCATTTACGTGGCCCTGGCGGTCACGACCGAAGGCCGGCGGGACATCCTCGGCCTGTGGGCCGGCGACGGCGGCGAGGGCGCCAAACACTGGATGCACATCCTCACCGAGATCAAGAACCGCGGCGTGAACGACGTCCTCATGCTCGTCTGCGACGGGCTCAAGGGCCTGCCCGACGCCGTTGAGAACGTCTGGCCCCGCACGGTCGTGCAGACCTGCGTGGTCCACCTGCTGCGGAACTCCTTCCGCTATGCCGCCCGCCAGGACTGGGACAAGATCGCCAAACTCCTCAAGCCCGTCTACACCGCGGCGACTGAGGAGGCCGCCCTCGAGCGGTTCGCCGAGTTCGCCGACGCCTGGGGCCGGAAGTATCCGGCGATCGTGCGGCTCTGGGAGAACGCGTGGGAAGAGTTCACCCCGTTCCTCCGCTTCGACACCGAGATCCGCCGCATCGTGTGCACGACGAACGCGATCGAGTCCGTGAACGCCAGGATCCGCCGGGCGGTCAAGGCCCGCGGCCACTTCCCCAACGAGCAGGCCGCGTTGAAGTGCGTCTACATGGCGATCATGTCCCTGGACCCCACCGGCAAGGGCCAGGCCCGCTGGACCATGCGCTGGAAGACCGCACTCAACGCCTTCGACATCACCTTCGACGGCCGCCTCTCCGCAGCCCGTCAGTAACTCCAACAACCTGAGTTACACCGTTCCTTTGACAGACCCCAATGGCCTTCGCGGGTCGGTCGGAGCCAGAGGTTGGGCGTCGGTTGACGGGCTTGGTTTCGTCAGCGTTCGAGCCCTGGGACACCGAGACGGCCGGCCGTCGGTGTCGGAGGTCTGCGGAGCCGCGGCCGTACATCGTACGACCCCGGCGCACGGTAACTGCGGAGCGGTTCGCGTGGACCTCAGCCACCTAATACTTACGAATACCAAGAACCCGCTGGTCAGAGGCATGCACTTCCGGTGATCTGTCCCGTCAGCCGGTACACATCGCCGTCGCTATGTACCGACTGAGGAGACAGATCGAGAGCCAAACGTCAGCCAGGCCGACATTCCCCAGCCGTTCCGTTGGGCGGTCCGTCGGAGTGCCCAGGGGAGGAGATCTGTCCCCCCTGGGGGGACACAACACGCCGGAACGTCAGCGAGACCGACATATATGTCGGCGTGGCTGACATACTTCTGCCGTCCAAGATCAGCGAAGTGGAGAGCAGCCTCGTGTCACCCGAGCCACAGCGCCGCCGTCCCGCACCGAAGCGCGCGCCGCGCCGCCCGGAGCTGCCCCTTGATGACGAGATCCAGGCGTGGTCTAAGCCTGAATCCACCGCCTTGGATTGAAAAGGATCTTCTAACGGTTTTCTGAGCTGGTGCCGGGTCGGTGCTCGGTTTGGGGCAGGTGGTATCTGCTGGTCTGCCCAGCTTTTCCACGGGTTCGGTTCCGGTCGGGCCTTGAGGGCGGGGTGGACAGGGGTGTCAGATCAGTCCCGGTGGGCCGTGCGTGATGGCGAACATATGCGTCCAGGCTTGCTGCCAGGGCCAGTTGTGGGGCAGGTGCAGGATGATGCGCCGTGCGGAGCGAGCGATCCGGGCCGGGACGTGGACCAGGTGGGCACGGATCGTGGCGGTGGTCGCCTTCGCGTGGAAGGCCGAGGTGTGTGCTCCGATGGCCCGCAGCAGGTTGTAGGCCATCGCCCACAGCGTGAGCCAGGCCGAGTTGGCGTGGAAGTGCCCGGAGGGCAGGTGGGCCAGAGCGCCGGCTTTGCTGTCCGCGATGACCTGTTCCACCACCGCGTGGTGGCGGTGTTCCCGTTCGGCCTGGAGTGTCCCGGCGGGGTTGTCGGTGAAGAAGGGGTGGTAGCGCCAGACGGGAAACAGCTCGCCCTGTTCTCCCACGACGGCGGGTTTGGCCAGGTCACGGACCCGGCGCACGATCAGCCGGGCCGTGACGCGCTCGCTCTTCTTGCGGCTGGCGAACGCGGTGTATGCGGGGGTCTCGGCGACCTCGGCGTCCGAGATGAGATCACCGGTGTCTGGATCTTCCACCGCGTTCGGGTAACTGATCTTCTGCCAGGCATCGTTGGGGATGCTGAGGACGGCCCGTTTGATGGACGGGTTCATGCCAGTGGTGATGGAGAAGCGGGCTCCGGCCCGGCGGCAGGCTGCGATCACACCGGCGTTGTAGAACTGGGAGTCCGCCCGCAGGATCCGCATGCCGGTGCAGCCCGCCTCGACGGCGGTGGCCAGGGCCTCGCTCACGAGTTTCGGGGCGCCGCGGGCGTCGGCTGCCTTGCCGCGGCGCATCCGGACCGCGGCGATCACCGGCCGGGAGTGCGGGGTGCAGATTGTGGCGAGCAACGGGTGCAGAGTGCGGATGCCCTTGAACCGGCCGTACTCCGCGCCCTGCTTGGCCCGCCCGTAAACCCGTTTATGAGTGGAGTCGACGTCGATGAACGCCATCACGCCGGCGCCCCGCAGCAGCGGCGTGTGTGCGGCCAGCGCGCCGAGGAACCTGCGGTGCACGGCGTGGAGTTGGAGCGCATGACCGTGGGTGAACGCGCGCAGGAACGTGCCCAGCGTGGACGGGGCACGGATACCGTCGAACACGGCCGGCATCGCACCGTGCCGCAGCAGGTGAAGGTCCTCGATACTGTCCGCGCCTGCGGCCATACCGCCCACGATGCTGGTGACCTTGGCGTCCGCCGCCGCACCCGCGCCGTTGCCCGCCCCGGGCAGCTTCACCTTCTCGGCCACCAGGTGCGAAAGACCGCACCGCTCGGCCAGCCGCATCACCGGGACCAGCCCCGCATACGCGATCAGATTCCGGTCATCGAACGCAGCAGAGACCGCCGCCTGGGTGTGGGAAACTTTCATCTACGAGGTGCCTTGCTGATAGTGCGTGATGGTGGTGTGGTAACTCCCATCTTCGCAGGTCAGCAGGCACCTCTCTTCATTTCTCTATCCACAGGACCCGGGACAACCGGTGAATCCAGGCTAAGCCGGTGCAGCCGGTTGAGGACCTCGACTCGGTCGCTCGCCGCTACCCCCGTCGGAAGCTCTCGCTCAGCAGCGAGCGCAAGCCGATGGAGTTCTACGACACCCAGGAGCGCCCCAAGGCGTTCTCCATGGACTCGCTGGAGTTCTTCTTCCTGATCGCGCAGTACTTCCGCGAGGCCCTGCCGCTGCGGCTGATCCTGCTGATGATCGCGTGCCAGAAGGCCGGCGGACAGATCCGGCTGACGCAGGAGGAGATGGCGACCGTCCTGGACGTGCACCGAGGGAAGATCAACGAGGCGCTGCAGGAGGTCATGAGCCATGGCATCGTCTTCAAGGTGCGCCGTGGCGTCTACCAGTTCAACCCGCCCTACTCGTACCGAGTAGCGGAGTTCATCCCGGGCACGGAGCTGGTCGAAGCCGAGTACGTGCAGGTCGACCAGGACAAGACGATCGCGAAGATCCGCAAGGATGAGAGCCTGCCGGATCTGGTGAGGTTCCCGTCGCTGGAGCACATGCGCGAGGCGATCGAGGAACTGCGGAAGAAGCGGGCCGAAGAACGCGCTGCACGCCGACTGGCCCGTGCGCAGCGCCAGGAGGAGGGATCAGCCCAGTGAGTACCTTGAAGTGGTCGGCGACCAACGCCGACAGCCTTCTCGCAGACCTGGACCTGCCGCCCGCCGCCTACCGGGCGCTGCTCAAGCTCCGGGCGCGCAGCGAGGCCGGCGGCCGCATCGCGATGGACCAGGCCACCCTCGGTGAACTGCTCAGGCTCAGCCGCCCCAGCGTGAACGCCGCACTGCGAGAACTGGAGCTGGCCAAGCTCGTCAAGAAGGTCCGCAACGGCGTCTACCAGATCAACCCGATGCTCGCCGGCTACAACTCCCCCGAGGACGCCCTGGACGCCGTCAAGGCAATGCCCAAGGCGGACCGGCTGGACAGCAAGACCTACGTGGCGGACTACCACAGGGCCGTCGCCGCCTACCAGGACCAGCTTGCCGAGCAGCGAAAGAAGCGGGCCGCCCTGGCCGCCGCGAAGAAGGCGGCCGCGGGCAAGCGCCGCGGCTCGCTGCACGCCGTCGGCTGACCCGGCGGCCCGCCTCGTACGGACATCGGCGCTGCACCTTCGGGTGCAGCGCCGATCGCGTGCTTGGTGTCGATGCCGACGCCAGAGATCCACGCGAGCTTGTACAAAGACCCACGCCCACGGGGACAACCTGGGGATCGGGCGTATGTGAGACCGGCACGACTGGCGGCGCGCAGCAGCCGAACGACGGTTTGCTGCACGCCGCCGCTTCTCGTGCGAGCGCAGCGACGAACTGCGCAAGAACCGGTTGAGTTGTCCTGTTGCGCACTGTCCTTTGCCCAACATGCCTTCATATGCTCGCAGTTCACCTATCCGCCCGTTTCAGGGGGTGTCGTGCCAGCTGACACGATGTACTGCTACACCTGCGAATCTGACGAAGAGCACCGTCGCCTCAATGCCACGGAAAAGGTCTGGCTCAAGAACCGCACAGGCCGGAAGACCGTCGAGGAGTTCTTCATGTGCAAGGCGCCGGGCTGCCGCAATCTGCGCACCGGTTTCAACAAGCGCCCCTTCGAGCCTGTCATCCGTGTGCCCTTGCCCGACTGACCCCTCGTGGGACAGCGGGCCCGCTGACGCGCCCTGCTGACACACCACTGCGAGGTCTCGCGGTGTTTGATCGCCGTCCGTGAAGGAGCCGACGACGGCGCGAGCAGCGGCGCCGTGCAGCAGACGAACGACCGTCTGCTGCACGAGGAGCGGTGGGAGGGAGAAGGAAGCCAGATGGTCCACCTCCCTCCCGTAAACGTCATGTCGCTACATTCGCACTGTCTTGTGAGGCGTCTTCCTTGGAATGCGGCTTCACGGCGCCCCGCCCCCGCGTACGGTCTATCTCGCGCCATTCCGGCCGCAGTCCAGCCAGATTCGTGGTGAGGAAGTACGCGGCGCCGCAGGCGAGCAGCACCGGCACGAGTCCGACAGCGGTCACCGCGGCCCCGGCGAGCAGCCCGCCGAGAGGGGTCCCGGCCCAGGACAGCGAGTCACCGAGGGCGTTGACCCGGCCCAGCATCCGGCGCGGCACCCGCTCGACGAGGACGGCTCCTAGCACTGGGTTGACGAAGCCGGCGCCGAACCCACTGACGGCGAAGACGGCCAGCACCACCCCCAATGGGGCATCGAAGGTGAGGATCAGGAACCTCGGTGCCCCGGCCAGCAGGAACCCGGTGAGGACCACCACCCGCCGCCGCAGCCGGTGCGCAACCATCGCGGCGATCAGGCTCCCGCCGACCGCCGCGGCCCCTATCACGCTGCCCATCAGGCCGATCGCGGTCGGCCCATTGCCGGACTCCCTGGCCCAGACGGGTACGAGCACCGAAGTGAACGCCGCGTCCAGCAGGTTGGTGATGCCGCACATGACGATGACGGTGAGCAGCAGCGGCTCGCCGCGCAGGAAGGTGAAGCCCTCGGCGAGCCGCCGCCAGTAGCCCGGTCCCGTCCCCTCGGTCGGCGAGGGGGCTTCCTCGGCCGCGTGCCCCATGCCGCGAGGCAGCGCGAGTTTGATGATCACCGATCCGAGGGCGAAGCAGCCCGCGTTGACGGCGAGTCCGGTCAGGGGGCCGAGCAGCGCCACCAGGGATCCGCCGACCGCCAGGCCGACGGTGGAGGCGAGCCGCTCGATCACGCCGGCCAGACCGGTGGCCCGCTCCAGCGGCACCCGGCCGCGCTCAGCCGCCTCCGGGACCATCACCTTCTTGGCCAGGTCGCCGGGTCCCCGGGCCGCGCCGATCAGCGCGACCAGAACCAGCAGGAGCGGAAAGGACAGCAGGTCCAGGGCGTGGAGCAGGGGAACCGCGGCGGCGGCGGTCGCGCTGGCCAGATCGGTGGTCCAGGAAACGGCCCGCGGGCCGATCCGGTCCACCAGAGGCCCGGTGAACGCCTTGACCACCACGTAGGGCGCCATCTCGCAGAAGGCGACCAGTCCGGTCTGGGTGGCGCTGCCAGTTGTGACGAGGACGAACCAGGGCAGTGCCACAACGGAGATCCGAGTGCCGGTCAGCGACACAACCATGGCCGCCAGCACCCCGCCCAGCGGTCGTAAGGACCTCTTGCCGGGTATGCCGCAGGCCTCCGAGGCGTCGTCGGTCATGACGTCGGGCTTCCTTCCTCTTCCTGAGGGCGGGAAGGGAGCGGCGACGCGGCAGGCGTGTCCAGTTCGGGCAGGACATGCGTGATCACGGCGACCCGCTCGGCTCCTTCAGGACCATTTGCCGCCGTCTCGGGCGTATCTCGCCGGTAGCGCGCGATGACCTCCGTCAGCTCCCGGTACAGGACGGCGGCCTCCTCCGGCGTGATCCGCAAAGCCCAGTCGCTCATGTCGAAGGTGTTGCGCCATGCGCGGGGCATCGTCTGAAGCCCATTCAGGGCCTGCTGCGTGCGCAGGGTGTAGATAGCCGCGATGGACTGCTGGTAGGCCAGTGCCGCCTCGGGCTCCCGCTCGGTCAGCTCAGGATCGTTGAACCAGGTAGTCCGGTGCACCGACCGCCACCAGCGCTCTCGCGCGTTGCCGCGTTCGGTGTCCTCCTCGACGAAACCGGCCGCGCCGAGCTGCCGGAGGTGGTAGCTGGCCGTACCGGAGTTCACGCCCAGCCGCTCCGCGAGGCGGGTGGCCGTCGACGGGCCGTACTTCCGTAGCAGCCCGACCAACTGCACGCGCATCGGATGCGCCAGGGCACGCAGCCCCTTGGCATCCAGGACAACCGAGTCTTCTTCAACGTTCGGGCCATCCGGCCTCTCCACTGCATCAGTCATGCGACACACAGTAGACCCCAAAGAGTCCTTCGCAAAGAGCCCTTCGCGAAGAAGTCTTTGCGGTTCAGCAGGCTTGCGAGGGACCGCTGCTCAAATGCGCTGACCTGCCTGCCCTCTGGTCGACGGAAATTCGCGCTCGTGGGGTGCGGCGGCGCGGGGCCGGTAGCTCCTCAGCCCTGGCGGGCTTGCGGTGCCCCGGCGGGGCGGTTGGCCGCCGTAGGCGGCTGTGGCCAGTTCGCCGCCTACGACAGGAGAGGCGTGGTTGGGCCGGAGAGAGGTTGCTGGAGGCACACACGCCTGCTCGGATGCCTGCGGGCATCGTCGTGGCTGGCTTTCGGTGGCTAGGTCAGGACAGAACTTAAAGCAACTGAATTGGTCGGCGAAGGAACCTTGGAGGACCCACCCGGCTCGCAGCCACCACGCATTCACTCATTCGAAGGGTTTGCGCTGAGACACTGCCGAGCCTTCCACCACGTCGCCCGTTCCACACAGCTGATGGGATCACCGCTGGTCCCTGCCCGCTGAGACACCCCAACTGTTCCTAACAGCCGCGCGGTGGAGAAAGGCCAGCGCTCCCCACTCGCCTCTCTGCGCCCGGCACCGGCACCGGCCTGAGCCTGCGGGCGCCCGTACAGTGCTACGCCGGTGCTCCCCCGCCCGCCGCGTCCCAGCCGTCCAGGAAGGCGGCCAAGACGCGGCGTTGCTCTTCCTCGCGAGCGACCTGCCGGGCGAGGACGTCGCGGTCGATGTACGGGTCGACGGCGGCGAGGACCAGGCGCTGGAGTTCGGCCGGCTCCAGCGCCTCCACCTCCCACTGCACCGGGCGGCGGAGGTCGAAGCCGTAGCGTCGGGCGAAGGTCGGCCATCGCGGGTCGCCGTGCTTGCCCTCGGTCGCGGACAGCTCGTAGGCGCGCACCTGCTCATAGGTCAGCAGCACCCGCTCCGTCCGGCTCCAGCAGCCCGTGCGCGTCACCCAGTCCCGCTCGATGTCCTCGCCCGAGCAGTCGAAGTCGCCGACATTTCTCCGGGGCTCCGCGAGCGTGCGGTTCGAATCTACGCACCTCAGAAGCGGTCGGGACGACCATAGCCGCTGCAACACCTGTGGTGCACGCGGCTGGCTACAGAGTCACCTGATCGCACTGCTATGGCTCCGAGCAGGCGGGTTCGCTGCCGTCCTCATCGGAGGTGTCCTCTCCCCCGGACCCCCTTCGAGCTGGCCCAACATGATCTTCAACAGGCCGAGCTGGAAGAGGTACGAAGCCATCGGGCAACCAGGGCGCTTCGAACGGGGTCGTCCAGCCGAGAGGAAGTTCCGGCGCTAGGTTGCCCAGGATGGCCCCAGGATACCGAAGGCGGTAGTAGCGCTTCAGCATCGCGCCAACCACGTTGAGGGCGTTGTCGAGCTCTTCCCAGGACAGCGAAAGCCCGAGGGTTGCACCATTTCGCTGGCGGTGCAGCAGGATCTTGTTGGTGTACTTGCGGACGGTACCGAATGTCGTTGCAAGGGTGTCGATGTCCGCCTGTACCAGCTGCGCGTCGATGTGGGGCTGCCCAGGCCCGGAGAACAGGTCAAAACCCGGCTTAACGCTCGCCTTCAGTTCATCACCCTGCGAAGGGTCCGCATCAATCGCCGCCTCGTAGCGGACCCGGCTGGCGACCTCCGGGAACTTCACGAGTTCATCGAGACACCACCGCAGGCTGGACGTATCTGCGCCGGCGTCGCACTCACGCCTGACTCCCGCAACCTGAGTCACCACGTAGAGCCTTGTAAACCAGTTGGTCACGATGGTGTTGAGCTCGACTGCGGTCGGCGCCTTCCACATCTCCTCGATCGTCAACCAGACGTGGCGGTTGTGAAAGAGGGTGGCGATGTCCCGGTACGAGTCGTCGTATGCAGCGCACCAGCGCTCCCAGCGGGCGTCCAGATCCATAGTCATGCGAGCGAGGCTATGGGCCCTCGCTGACCTCTGCGCGCACTTTTGTGCGACTGGAGCGAGGCCGACCAGCAGTGGCTCCTGGCGGTTCACCCAGTGGTCGTAGGAGCGGTGTGGCTGCCACTGCAGGCTCGGGGGCGGGCCCGGTGCAGAGTTCGATCTTTCGGCCAACCGGCGGAGCAACAACTCCGGCCGTCCGCTGTTGTCGGGCTTTTTCCGTGTTGCCGCTTAGCCTCGATCCACCGACCCGTGCCTTGTGGATAACGTCTCGGAAAACGAAGAAGTGCCTTGTGACCTGCGATGATGGGAGTTCTTCAGGCTCCATCACGCACAATCAGCAAGGCACTTCCGAGATGCAAGTTTCCCACACGCGGGCGGCGGTCTCCGCTGCCTTCGATGACGCGAACCTGATCGCGCATGCCGGGCTGGTTCCGGTGATGCGGCTGGCCGAGCGGTGCGGTCTGCCCCGGCTGGTGAGGGAGAAGGTGAGGCTGACCGGGACGAAGAACGGCGCGGGTGCCTCGGCGGACGCCAAGGTCACCGGCATCGTGGGCGGCATGGCCGCAGGGGCGGACAGCATCGACGACCTCGACGTTCTGCGCCACGGTGCGATGTCGGCCGTGTTCGAAGGGGTCCGTGCCCCGTCCACCCTGGGCACCTTCCTCCGCTCCTTCACCCACGGTCACGCCCTCCAACTGCACGCGGTACACCGCAGGTTCCTCGGCGAACTGGCCGCGCACACCCCGTTGCTGCCCGGCTCCGGCGAGAAGGCGTTCATCGACGTCGACTCCACCCACAAACGCGTCTACGGCCGCACCAAGCAGGGTGGCGAGTACGGCCGGTTCAAGGGCATCCGCACCCTGCACCCTCTGCTCGCCACGATCTGCACCCCCACCTCCCGCCCGGTGATCGCCACCGTGCGGATGCGCCGCGGCAAAGCAGCCGACTCCCGGGGCGCCCCGAAATTCGTCAGCGAGGCGCTGGCCACCGCCGTCGAGGCCGGCTGCACCGGCATGCGCATCTTGCGCGCGGACTCGCAGTTCTACAACGCCGGTGTCATCGCCGCCTGCCGCCGGTCCGGCGCCCGCTTCTCCCTCACCACCGGGATGAACCCCTCCATCGAACGAGCCATCCACAGCATCCCCGACACCGCGTGGCAGCAGATCACCTACCCGACCGCGGTGCCCGACCCTGAGACCGGCGAGCTCATCTCGGACGCCGAGGTTGCCGAGATGCCCGCCTACACCGCCTTCGCCAGCCGCAAGAAAGGCGAGCGGGTCACGGCCCGGCTGATCGTGCGCCGAGTCCGTGACCTGGCCAAACCCGCCGTCGTCGGCGAGCAGGGCGAGTTGTTCCCGGTCTGGCGCTACCACCCGTTCTTCACCGACACCCCCGCGCCGACGCTCGAGGCCGAGCGGGAGCACCGCCACCACGCCGTCGTCGAGCAGGTCATCGCCGACAGCAAAGCCTCCGCCCTGGCCCACCTGCCGTCGGGACACTTCCACGCCAATGCCGCCTGGCTGATCCAGTGGGCGATGGCCTACAACCTGCTGCGGGCCGCCGGGGCACTGACCTCCGCCTTCCACGCCAAGGCCACCACCGCCACCCTCCGCGCCCACCTGGTCCAGGTCCCGGCCCGGATCGCCCGCTCCGCACGGCGCGTCACCCTGCACCTACCGCACAACTGGCCCTGGCAAAAAGCCTGGACGCACCTGTTCGACACCGTCCACCGCCCACCCGAACCCGCCTGACAGTCTCTGCCCACCCCGCCCGCCAGGGCCCCACCGGAACCAAAACCGTGGAAAAGCTGGGCAGACCAGCGGATGCAGCACGCCCATGCCCATCGGTCGACCCAAAACCGGCTCAGAAGCCCGTCAGAAGATCACTTCCAGACCACGTCGGCGGATCGAGGCTTAGCGTGACTCGGGTGGGAATGCAGAGGTACCAAGAGCACCAGCTGATGGAGGAGCTGCATGACGCCAGGCGGCTCACGCGCCGACCGCACCCTCCGCCGCTCGTCTACTGCGGCGTCGGCGCGGCGCTGGCACTGGCAACAGCGTCGCTGCTGGCGCTGGTATCGGTCTACGGTGCCAAGACCGTGGGCTCCCGAATCGCCTACGGGGCCAGCGGGCTGGTGGTTGCCATCACAGTTGGCCTCCTGATCACCGGCATCAATCACCGTCGACGCTGCGTCTTCGCGGCCTACGCTGTCGGTCTTCGACTGGCCGCAGCGTTGAATCCGCGCGTCGAGGGGCAGAGGCTGGACCCAAACTTTTGGCCGCACGCTGATGAAGAACTGGATCGGCTTCAGAGATTTCTCGTTCGTTCAGGCGCGTACCGACAAGCCGAGGCGCTAGTCAAGGCTCGCTCGGGAGCAATGGATGGTTAGCGCCTGGCGGTGGTACCTGCAGTACGTTGCCGTGCCCGTTGCGGGTTCGGTGGCAGTCATCGTGGGCGCCGTCTTCGGGGCCGAACTCAGCCATGACGCGCCGAGCACGCCGGACTGCATGGTTCAGCTGACGCAGGCGACCAGCCTCATCGACAAGCACCCGGAGCTGCAACCTTTCGTGAAGGGAAGCCCAGAGGTTGAAAAGGACTGTCGCCTCAGCGAGGTGGTCCGTCGGCTGAAGTCTCATCCTTCCAAGTGACCGTCGCACCTGACCTCGACGTACGACACTTGCCGACTGCCTCGACACGCCGTCTACCCTCCGGCCTGGACCACGGATAAGGTGACCTGCTGATTCATCCCGAAGGTGGGGGCGCGTCGCGTCCGCGGTTGACCTGGGCCATCAGCTCGCGGTTGGCGGCGCGGGCAGCGGCGAGGTCGTCGTCGCGGTCCTGCAGCTTCAGCTCTAGGTCGACGACCTGCTGTTCGAGGGTGGTGATCCGGGCCTGGAGCTGTTCGGTGTCGTCGGGGCCACCGATGCCGGACTCACGCCAGACCTGTTCGCCCAGGACCTGGCTGAGCCGGCCTTCGAGGCGGCGGATGTGTGCGGCAATGAGGTTCCCCCGCTGTGCGGGAGTGGCTGACTAGCTGGTCAGGGCGGGTTGACGTGGTTTCAGGTTCACTTGTTCGGCTGCTGCCTGGTTGGCGTAGTGCTTCTCCTCGTACTCGATCGGGCTGAGGTAGCCCAGCCGTTTCTGGATGCGGCGGGGGTTGTAGAAGCCGTCGATGTACTCGAAGAGCGCGAGGTTCGCTTCGGCCCTGGTGGCGAAGACGCGGCCGCGGATGCACTCGGTCTTGATGACCATCCACAGGTTCTCCGCCAGGGCATTGTCGAACGAGTCGCCGACCGAGCCCATGGACGCCTGGATACCGGCCCTGACCAGGCGTGTCGTGAGCTTCACGGACGTGTATTGACAGCCGTGGTCGGCGTGGTGGATGAGCTCGCCGGGGGCGACTTCGCGGTTGGCCAGGGCGTATTCCAGCGAGGTGAGGACCAGGTCGGCGTCCGCGCGGGCGGAGGTCTCCCAGGCGACCACCCGGCGGGAGAACGCGTCGCGGATCGCGGACAGCCACAGCGGCCCCTCCCCGGTGGGGATCATGGTCAGGTCGGTGACCCACAGCCGGTTCGGCCCGTTCGCGGTGAAGTCGCGCCCGACCAGGTCAGGGGCGAGATCGGCGTCCGGGTCGCGCCGGGTGAAGCCCTTGCCCCGGCGGGGGCTAATCCCGGCCAGGCCGGCCTGGCGCATGAGCCGCTCGACGCGCTTTCTGCCGACGTGGACGCCCTCACGCCTGAGGACGGCGTGCACGCGGGGTGAGCCGTAGATCCCGCCGGACTCGGCGTGGACCTGGCGGATCCTGCTGGTCAGCTCGGCGTCCCGGCGGCTTCGTTCGCACGGCTCGGTCTCGGCCTGGCGCCACCGGTAGTAGGTGGAGGAGGGGATGGAAAGTTCCCGGAGTACGGGCTCGACCCCCAGATGCGGGTGCGCGTCGAGGAGCGCGGTCACCTGGGCCGGGTCGGGTCGAGCTGGGCCGCGAAAAAAGCCGAGGCCGTCCGCAGGACCTCGTTCGCCCGCTTGAGCTGGGCGTTCTCCTTGCGCAGGGCGGCAAGTTCCTCACGCTCGGCGGTGGTGAGCAGGTCGCCCCGCTCGCCGGCGTCGGCCTCGGCCTGGCGGATCCAGTTACGCAGGGCCTCGTGGTGCACGCCGAGCTCCTCGGCCATACGACGGATCACAGGCTTCGGCTCGGCAGTCCGGTACATCTGCACCGCACGCTCACGCAACTCCAGCGGGTATTTTCTCGGGGCAGGCATCGTCTGGGCTCCTCTCATGAGACCCATCTGACCCTCTGTCACCCATCCCCGCATCTCGGGGGAACCTCACAAGGCGGGCCGTACGGGCGTCGGCTGCCGCCAGGTCGGTCTGCAGTGAGGCCCGGCTGACGGCCGGCCCGCGGCCGCCGGGGACAGTGGGCGGCTCGGCCGCCTGGGCGTGGATCTGGCCGAGCAGGTCGCGGTGGCGGTAGAGGAAGGTGCGGTCGACGCCCGCGCGGCGGGCGATCGCCGCGACGCTGGTCTCGGAGCCGCCCTTCGCGGCCTCGGCCAGGGCCGCGAGGACGCGCTGACGGCGTCGGCCGGTGTCGGCCCTGCGGCCTTCCAGCATGGCTTGGACGGCAAGGTCGGGTGAGGTCATGCGGGTCGCTCCGGTCGTAGGTCGGGCAGGGGCTGGGGAACGCGGGGCATGCCGAGGAAGCCCTGGCGGGTCTTGCGGACCATGGCCGCAGCCTGCTGGATCTCGGCGCGTTCGGCGTCGGTGAGTTGGTCGACCTCCTCGGTAACGCGACGAATCAGCCGCCGGACGCGGGAGATCTCTTCCTCGGACGGGGTGGCCTCGGCGCGGGCCCAGTCGTCGGCCTCGGTCATCGACCGCAGCCGTTCACGCTGCCGCAGCAGACCGTCGAGGTAGGCGGCCAGCTCGGGGAGGTGGGAGGCGTCGGTGGAGTAGTGGTCGCAACCCATGCAGCGGAACCGCAGGGGGCATGCGCCGCCTCCGGCGGCGACGTTGGATGGCTCGGAGCAGGTGCCGAATGGGACCTGGACCGACCCGATCGCCAGGCGGACGCGTTCGGCGTCCAGCAAGGTGGTGACCGCTCCCCAGACACGCTGGCCGTGGCGGTCGAACTGCATCGCGGTGACCTTGTCGACGGCCTCGCGCAGCCGTACTTCCTTGACCCGGTAGTAGCAGCGGGTCGACTGGTAGGAGTCATGGTCCATCAGGGGTGAGAGGACCTCGATAGGGACACCGGCGTCCGCGTGGCGCTGGGCGAAGGAGTGCCGGTAGGCGTAGGGGAAGATCTTCTCCTTGTCGAAGACCGTGCCGTCGTCGAGGCGGAACTCCGGCAGGGCGGTGACCCATTCACGGTGCACCCCGCTGAAGTGGGTGGAGTCGATGCCCTTGGCCCCGAGCTGGTTCATCACCGACGACGGCAGCAGGGCCAGCGGCCGGCCCGGGTAGAGGAGGCGGACACGTTCCTGCTGCTCGCGGATCAACTGTGCGGTGGGTTCGTGGATCGGCAGCTCACGCCGGATCCGCTGTTCCTTCCAGTTGTTGTAGACCAGGATGGGCTTGCCCTGCCGGTCCCGGTTCAGGCAGTGGAACTCCAGCTTGCAGATCTCCTCCGGGCGCCGGCCGGTGTCCATCATCAGCTCCACCGCGACGCGCAGCTCCCGGCAGGTCATCTGCTCGAAGAGATCCAGGTGAGCGCAGAGCTGCCGCATCACCTCCGGCGGCAGGTCCTGGCTCTCCTCCGAGGGCTCTGGTGGTTTCGGGACGTCGTGCCGAGTGATCACGAAGTCGTCCGGCAGCCCGGCCATGGGACCGTATGCCCTGGTCAGGCCCATCACGCGGGCCTGCCGCAGGACGTTGCGGGCGGCTCTTACGTAGGTGGTGCGGGTGCCGGCGGCGATGCGGCCGTTGGCCTCCAGGAACGTCATGCGGTTCAGATAGTTCTCGATGTCAGCCCGCCCGAGCGCCGCCGTCTCCATGCCGTGGTCCTGGCGGGCGTCGAGGCTCCGGGACAGGAAGGCCAGTCCGGTCAGGTGCTGGCGGGCGTGGGAGCACGTGCTGCGCGAGCGAGCGCGGGTCAGGTAGTCGCGGGCCCAGCGCTTGGCGGTCTCCTTCAGCCAGGGCTGGTGGACGTCGGTGAACTCCACCGATCCGCGGTGCCCGAAGACCGCCAGGTCCCAGATGTCCTTGCCGTACTCGCCTTCCGGGGACTTGAACGCCCGTAGCGCGTAGGCGGTCAGGCGGTTGAGTAGTACCTTCGCGGTGCTGTTCGCCTCCGGACCGGGGACGTCCTCCAGGCAGCCTGCCAGGGAGGGGCGGATAGTGCGGTCGATGAGCGAGCGCAGCCCGCCGATGTCGGTCTTCGCGCCGCGCTGGCAGCGGTGCTGCAACCCGAACAGCAGCTGCGCAACGACCAGGTCCGCCAGGCCCCGGAAGCTGATCTCGGAGCCGCTGCATCCTGACGGCACGGTCCGCAGCCACAGTTGCTCATCGAGGTCCGCCTCTGTCTTGCGGAGGTGGTTGAGCTGCTTGCCGTGCGGATGGCAGAGCCGGTGGCCCACGGCGGTCACGGCCTGCCGGGTGCAGGCGAGCACGCCGCAGTCGCCCTGGTGCGGCAGGGCCAGGGCCGAGGGGTCGGCGAGGAACTCCATCAGCGTGCTGCCGAACTGCTGGTACTGGTGCCAGTGCGAGCGACACAGCGGCTGGCTGCAGGAGTTGATCCAGGTCCGCTCGCAACCGCCGACCCGGCACTCGCCCGGACCCACCCGCGGGGCCGTGCGCGGGAGCTTGACGAACTCCTCCAGCGGCAGTCCGGACTTTCGGTGCTGGTCCTGGCAGGTTCGGCACAGACCACGGCCCTTCGACGGCAGGTCACACTCCGGCACCGGGCAGGCCCGCATGCCCAGCATGGGATGGTCGACCGGCGCGCTCAGGACGCGCCGCCCAGCGTCCCAGCCGACCTCTGCGAAGAACCCCGGCTTGATCAGCGACCACAAGAACGCGGCCCGCTCCTCCTCGCAGGCGCCCGTGGCCGGAGGCGCCGCCGGCAGCCTCACCGCCGCGGTCATCGGCTTCCTCCCGCCAGCTCGCGCGGCGAAGGCACCCGCTCCACAGCCCGGCGCAGCCGGTCCGGGTCCGGGTGCAGATACGGCTCGGCGCTGGACAGCCTCTCGTGATCGAGCAGGGCGGCCACTTCGTCCAGGCTGCCACCGGCGTCCACGACGTTGCTGGCCATCGCGTGCCGGAGCATGTGCGGGGTCACGATCCTCGACAGCCCTGCCCGCTTCGACAGCCGCTGAAGCAGCTCGGTGAAGGCGTCCGGGCTCATCGGGGCGCCCAGCGGCTCGGCGAACAGGTTCACCAGCACGAAGTCGCTCGCCGCTCCGTGGGGCAGCGCCATCCGCTCGATCACGTACTGGTCGTGGGCCTGGACCACCAGGATGTCGACCGGCTTGGCCTTCCCCGGACCGGCGGACTGCTGGCGCTTGGCCCACGCCCCGTTAGCGTTCTCCCGCCGCAGCACGTGCAGGTGCGAGCCCGCCACCCGGCAGCCGAGCGCGGAGGAGTCCGGCATGAAGTGCATGTCCTCGCGCCGCAGGCCCGCCCCGGTGCCGCGGCGCAGTCCGGCCCGGGCGAGCAGCAGCACGATGAAGCGGTCCCGAGCGTTGCGGCAGGCCACGAACAGGGCCACCGCCTCGGCGTCCGTGGCCCGGTCCCGGCGCTTGCGCGGCACCTGCACCCGGTGGCGGGCCTTGAGCCGGTAGCTCATCCCCTCGCCGCGGGCCTCCTCGGGCAGGTCCCAGTCCTCGGCCACCTCGTAGAGCTGGACCAGCACCTCCGACGGGATGGTCTTCGCGGTGATGCCGTGCAACAGGAACTGCCGCACCCCGGTCAGCACGTTCCCGATCCGCCCGGGCTGCCGGTGGGGCTCCGTCCCCGGCCCGGCCATCACCACCCCGCGGCCCGCGACCGGCCGCTCGATGCCGGTGGCCTCCGGCGTCCCGTACTTCAGCCACACGGTGAACAGCCCGAGATCCACCGCGGCGGTCCGCCAGTCGCGGCCGGTCCGGGCACACCAGCGCAGGTACAGCGCGACGTGCCCGGCGTACGTACGGGTCGTCAACTCCGCCTGTGATCTCGACCGAACCGCACGTACCGCAAGAACGCATCCGCCGCCGGCACCACCGCCAAGTCTTCGTCCAGCACCGTCCAGTACCCGGCACCCGAAGGCAATTGCACACGAAACGCCCGCAAGGCTCTTCCTCCACTCCATCTGCAACGTGTCGCAACGATCACGACAGCTCCAGAGATACGAGGGAGAACCCCAGCTCACACGATCAGACGCAGCGTCCTGCGACACGTCGAAGCGCCAGGGAGAACGACCACTAGGAGCACGGCGTCACGCGGGTCGGCGGTGACGCGGTCGTGGACGACGTCGGCGTACGACTGCGAGCCGAAGCCGCGGACCACCAGCACCGGGATGCCCGCAGGAGCGAGCCAGCCGGTCAGCTGCTGGCGCAGGGTGTCCTTCTCCGCCGCGACGTACAGCGCGTACTCCTGGCCCTTGGTGCGGTCGAGGCGGAACCAGTCGGGCATCTCCGCGAGGAACGCGTCCGCGCCCTCCCATGCGGGCGGGACGTGGATCTCCCGGACGGTGTCGATCAGGTCGGGGAACCGGCCCTCCCGGCGGGCCTTGGCCAGCTGCGCGGACAGCCGCCGGTACATCGGCGCCGTGTGCGGCAGCGCACCCTCGGAAACCAGGCGGTACATGACCTGGCGCAGCGTGACACCGCCCTCGTAGCTCTCCACGATCTCCCGGGCCCGGTCGACGACCGCCGGCCACCGGATCCGTTCCCGCGCCATACCGGTACTTGTACCCTTCCGCGCGCCGTCGGCCCCGAGACACGGGTCACCCGACGGTCGGTGCAACCCTCTCCGGGGTGAGCGCGGCCTCCAACCGGTCCAGCCGTTCGTAGAGCGCGCGGACCAGGCGGGCGCGGTTCTGGACGCAGCGCACGGTGCCCTCCAGCGTCGCGGACAGCCGGCCTTCCGCCTCACGCAGGACGACATCGGCGAGCGCCCGGGGCCCGCTGTCCTTGGGCAGCTGGTTCGCGCGGCGCCGGACGTCGGAGGCGACCGCGCGGGCATGACCGGTCAGCTGGAGGCCGATCTGCTCGTAGTCGCGTTCGGCCAGCGTGTCCTCGCCGGTCCACGCGAGCACGGCCTTGACGAGGCACTCGTACGGCTCGCGGTCGAGCGGGAGCTCCGCCTCGATCAGCCCGTCGGGGTCGTACAGGACCGTGTGGCTGCTGGTGTGCATGGCGGGCCTCGCTGCTGGGGCGTCGTCGCGCGGGTGGCCGGCGGTCACCGCTGGGTGTCCTCGCCGCCGTCGGCCCCGTCGTCCTGGTCCTCGGTCTGCTGGGCGAGGAACCGGGCGAAGCCGCGGTCCGCGCGGGTCAGCAGGGCCGGGGAGGGAACGCCGTAGGCGGGCGGCTGGAGGCCGCGGCCCTCCGGGGCCGGGGCGGTGAAGTCGGTGTGTGCACGCATGGGGACCCGCCTCTCCGGCTGGTGGTCCGTCGGTGCCGTCGACGCTACGCAGCTACGGGCCACGGCCTCAACGAAGTTGCGGAGAATTGCGGAGGTTCACTCCAGGGCGTCGATCGCGGCCCGGATGAGCGTGCGGGCCCCGTCGCCGTACACGGCCATCTCCGCGAGGCCGGTGAACGCCTTGGCGTAGTCGGCGAGCTCGCGCGGCTGCTTCACCTTGATCTCCGCCGTCAGGGTCTCCACCACGACCTGGGTGTCGTCGTGGAGGTAGAACGCCTCCAGCGGCCACACGGTGCGCTGCGCGGTGAACGGGATGATCCCGAGCGAGACCGAGGCGAGCGGCATCACGGCCAGGAGGTGGCGCAGCTGCCCGCGCATGGCGTCGGGGTCGGCGGTGCGGTAGCGCAGGACGGATTCCTCCATGAGGACGACGTAGCGGTGGCCGCCCTCGTAGAGGAACCGGGAGCGTGCGACCCGGGCGGCGACGGCTTCGGCGACGTCGTTCGGCGTGCCCTGGAAGGTCGTGATCTGCCCCATGAGGGCGGTGGCGAAGGCCGGGGTCTGGAAGAAGCCCGGCGGGACGTTGGAGACGTAGACCCGGCAGACGCGGGTCTGCTCGTGCAGGGCGTACCAGCCCTCTTGGACGGTGCGCATCCCGTTGCGGTGCAGGCGGCGCCACTCCAGGTACATGGAGTCGACGGCGCGGGCGGTGGCGATCAGGTCCTCGGTCTGGTCGTCGGCGCCGCACGCCGCGCACCAGGTGCGGATGTCCGCGTCGGAGGGCGGGGCCTCGCCCTTCTGGATCCGGGTGGTCTTCGCGGGGTGCCAGCCGCACCGGGCGGAGAGTTCCTTCCCGGTGAGGCCGGCGTCCCTGCGCAGGTGCTGCAGCCGCACGGCGAGCGCCTCGCGGGCTGCTTGTGCGCTGGAGGATGGAGAGGCGGTCATGTGGCTGCTCAGGGGCCTAGACGGTGTACTTCTCGTGCGGGATGCCGCGCTCCCAGACCGTCTCGAACGCCGACGCGCACAGGCTGACCGCGGCCGGGTCCTCGGTGATCTCGCAGCCGGGGGCGACCCAGTCGCCGTCGCCGCTGAAGAAGTGGAACATGGCCAGGCGCCCGTCGATCAGCCAGAAGTCGTTGCCCGGCAGGGCGATGTCGGAGGCGTTGCGGCGGGGCAGCCAGCGGACCTGTTCGCCGGCGTCCACGTTCAGCGCGGTGACCGCGTGTTCCCAGCGGATGTAGTCGGTGACCGGCTCGGAGACGATCCGGGCGCGCCGCATGACGACTCCCCTGGCCAGGGTCTCCTTCACCAGTCCGAGCCACTCGGGCCACCAGCGGGCGGTGGGGTCCAGGTCGATCTCGCCGGTCCGGGCGAACAGCTCGATCTCTTCGGCCTCATCGCCGACGCCGTAGCGGTCGCGCATCTCCAGGTGCACCGCGCTGTGCTGAGCGCCCCTCAGCAGTTCAGCGAAGTCCGGCACGCTGCTCTGCGACATCACACGCCTCCCTCAGAATCGACGCCATCCGGACCGGGATACGGATCACCGTTTCGTGCGGCGGGATGCCCGCCGCGTGGCCGGGCACCCACTCGGTCCCGCCGACCATCGCCTTCAACAACCCTTCGGCTTCCTCGCCCTGGAGAACCAGGTCGGCACTCTCTTCCTCCACCCACACCGTCGGCGATCCACCGCCTCCCGTGTTCGGGTCGATCCCGACGAACCGTAACGTCATGGCGCTCTCCCGTATCGAGTCGGTTGCGCTTAGTTGCGCCGACCGTCTCGCGTATCGGCGCCCTCGGTCAAGACCGGGGCCGGATCTGTCCCTCGTACGGTCAGCAGCGCGCCGAAAGCGACAGCCGGGTGGGCCGGACGGGTGGCCGACGGGTCCGTGGCGTGCCGGGGCCGGCGGGCTGCCGGTTGTGGGGTTCAGCGGACCGATCGGCCCGCGCACGGGGTCACGTCTGCGAGGCACAGCATGGGACGTCACAAGCAGCACAAGCCACGCCGCTCACGGGGCGAGAGCGACCGCCCGGCCACGGAGTGGTTCGGCACCGCGTTCCACTCCACCGAGGGGATGCAGCACCTGGATGTCCGCCAGTCCGGCAACGGCATCCTGATCACCTCCTCCCCTGCCGAGATCGACGGCGTTCCGGCCTCCTGGCCGCTGCGCCTGCGCAACGACGTCGACGGCGGGCTGAACGAGGTGGGCGCGGCCCTCGCGGCCGGACGGGGCCACGTCTTCGGTGTGACCGAGGGCCCCGGCCACAGGACCGTCCTGGCGTTCATGCCCGACCACCCGGAGGAAGGTGTCGGCACGCTGGCCCGGGTCCGCACGAGCGACGGCCCGGACGGCGACGTCGTCTTCGAGCGGAGCGCGGAACGACCGATGGGGCTGTGGGCCGAAGCCGGGGAGAGCCTCCTGCGGATCGTGCCGGTGCTCGGTCCGGACGCACCGCCGGCGGACGAACTCGAGGACTGCCGCCTGTGCCCCGGCTGCTACCGGCCCGTCTACGAGAGCTCTTCCTCGCACACCCTCATCGGCGCCGGTCCGCTCCCGCTGATGGGGCTGTGCAGGCTGTGTGCCGAGGGATCCACGCTTCGCTCGCTGCGCCAGGCCGACGTGCCCATCGACACCCGCCAGCGCGCCGTACTGGAGACGGTGGCCGCCGCCATGGCGTAGCCGGATCGCCGGTCTGGGCAAGCCCCCTCGCGCGGACGGGCTTGCCCAGGCTCACCTTGGGCTTTCCCAGCCGCTCAGGCTTGCCCGGCCGCCGGCTCCCACAGCGGGCGGGCACGCCCGGTCCCGTCGCAGTGGAAGCACCGGCCGCCCCCTGGTGTGCTGCGGGCGCCGATGGTTCCGGCGGCGTTCTGGAAGAGCCGGGTGAGGCCGGCGGTGTGCGCCGCGTGGATCGGGAGCTCCTGCCGTCTGCCGAGCGTGAGCTCCAAGGCGACGCCAGGGCCGGTGAAGTGGGCGTGGGGAAGGTTGCCGGTCATTGCGCGGAGCGTCTCGTTCACTTGGTGCATCGTCTCCGCGCCGGTCAGCTGCACCCGGGCCGCGAGGATGGTGTCGGCGGCCGCGGTGAAGGACAGCAATCCGGCAGGACGGGCGAGCGGCCCGACGCGGCCCACCGGGTCAGGATGGGTGTGCTGAAGTTCGGCCAGGGCGTGCCACAGGTCGCCCGGCAAGTCCGGCGCGGTCTCTTCTTTGCTGCGTCTCATGAGACCTGTCTAGGGCATGGGACTGGCGTACAGCCGGGTTCGGCCTCTTCTCTCCCGTACGGCGACGCCCCGACTTCACGAGCCGTCCCGCCAGGCGGGCGGTCGCGCCCGGCCAGGCGGGACGGCTTACCCAGGCTCCCCCTGGGCTTGCCCGGGTCAGGCTCGCCGGCGGAACCAGCCGCGGCCCCGGTCCGGCCCGGGGTCGTCCTCCGGCTCCGGCGGCGCGGCGGCCTCGATGCGGGCGGCTTCGGCGGCGGCTTCCTCGCGGGCGACGTCGTCGGCGCGGCACGGGCCGCACACGGACTTCTCCCCGGCCCGTACGGCGGTCCGGTGCACGGTGATCTCCTCCCAGCGTTCGTCCGTGAACTTCCGCCCGCAGCGCTTGCACACCGGGCGCTCCGCCTCCCGCTGTGCTGCGCGGCGCTGCTGGTCCGCCGCGTCGGCGCGGGCCTCCTGGTCGCGGTAGAGGGCGTGGCCGTCGGGGTTGTCGAGCGCGTCCGTCAGCGTCTGGTCACGCGTGCGTCCCAGTCGCCGCCACACCGCCGCGTCGGCGCCGTGCTCCTGGAGCTGCTCCAGGGTGGTGACGACGACGGGCACCGCCTGGCGGTAATCCCGCGCAGTGACCGCCTTCGGGTAGAGGGTGTCGTACCGGCGCGGTGCCCAGTAGCGGCGGCCGGCCTCCTCCAGTACAGCGACCGTGTTGTCGACCTTCGCCTCGGTGGTGCCCGCGAACACGAACGCCACCGGGACCAGGCCCTCCCGGCCGGTCGGCGGGTAGACCCTGCGCCACAGCCGCTTCTCGTGGTCGACGTGCTCGATCGCGTCCGGCCGCGAGCGAACCAAGTCCACGGTGCGCTTCGTCGCGTCCTTCGGCAGCAGCCGGCCCCACTCCCAGTACCGGCGCAGCTTGGCGACCAGCTCGTGCGTGTCCTCGCTGCGGCGGTCGATCTCCAGCAGCAGCACCGGCACCCCGGCCTCCGGCGCCCGCACCACCAGGTCCGCCCGCTGCACGTAGCCGTTGCCGAGCCGGTGACCGATCTCCGTCTGGAAACCGAGCCGGTGACCGATCCCGGCGCGGTGGAGTTCGGCAGCCGTCGAGGTGACCGCCGCGGCGTGGTCGTCGTAGCTGGCCCCGAGCAGTTTCCCGGTAACCGGGTCGTACTTCTTCTCGCGCAGTGCCGAGACCCGTATGCCCTTCGGCTCCAGCAGCTTCTTCGCCTCGCCGTGTCCGCGCTTGGTCAGCACCCACACCTGCCGCTGGTCCTCCCGTACCAACTCGATCCTCACCAGCTGGTGGTCCTCCAGATCCAGGGGGTTGTCCCGCACGAGCTTGTCGTGCTGGTTGTCCGGGCGGGTCAGCTTCCACAACTGATCGGGCGTAGCCCTCTGGAAGATCCCCAGTGCTTGCAGGAGCTCCCGGCGTCGAGGTCCGGTCGAAGTCCTCCGGTGCTGAGGCTGCCTTGCTACATCTACATGAGGGTTGTCGGACCTGCGACAACCCCCTGTCCGGCGGGCCTGACCTGCGGAAACGCCCGGCTGCTGGCGTGGGGGCGCGGAGGGGGTGATGGAGGGGCCCACGGAGGGGGCCTCTCCGGCCTGGTCAAGGGTCCGCTCAGGCTCGTTGGCGGTGCTCGCCACGGGGTGCTCCCGGAAGGTGGGGCGGGCCTATCCCGCCATTCACCTTCTACTGGTGCGGCTTTCGGCTCATGTGTGACGCCGACCTTGGAAAACCTCTCCGTCGTGACCGCATCGTGATCAACCGGGAGGGGGGAGAGTTCTCCCCCGTCAGCGGCCGGACTCTGCCCGCAGTTCGAGGGTGGCTTCGAGGTCACCGCGATCAGCGCGGCGGCCCGTACATGAGGAGCTGTCATGCCCGAGAACACCGTCACCGCGCCGCTCGCTCCGATGGCACCGGAAGACGTCGCCGACGCGTTCACCTACATCCGGGCGCTGCAGGCCGGCGACATCGACACCGCCTGCGCGGTCGCCGAGGACGTCAATGGTGCGAGCCTGCACCGAATGCTCCTGGAGGTGGCCGCACGCGTCATCATCCCGGTGACCGCCGTGGACGAGGACTGCGACGGGGCACCGTGCGCGCACTTCTTCCTGGCGGCGGCGCTCGGGCGACTGCTGCTGGAAGTCCTGTCCGTCGACCGCGTCTGCCCGGTGTCGCCCCCGGGCATCGCCCAGTACATCGCCCGCTTCGCCGAGGACGTCCTCACCGAGGAGCCCGGCGACGTCGCCGACGTACTCCGCCAGCTGGAGGCCGCCGGGATGGAGCAGGCGATGGAAGCGCACCCGGTGCACGGGACCACCGCGTAAAGCGCATCCGGGACGGCGGTGGTGCGGCGCACATCGGGACCGCACCACCGCACCGCACCGGGCTCGCCACGCGGCGGCAGGACCCATATCACACACCCCCTTGTCCGCGACCTGATCGGAAGTCGGGACCGGGTCTGACAAGGGGAAACGTGCCGGATAGCGAACCTGGTCTAGGAACGACGCGCGCCCGCCGAAACCTGGACAAGGGGTGGGCCGACGGTGCGCGCACCGGTGCGGTGCGGGACATCGGGTGCGGCGCACCGGGTGCGCGCGTGCGATGGCGGACATCGTCGGATGGTGCGCACCGCGTGCGATGGCGGACATCGCGGTGCGCACCCGAGTGGTGTCCATCGTCATCCGGTGCGCACCACGGTGGAGTCCACTCGGTGCAGCCCATCGGGTGGAGTCCACTCGATGTCGTGCATCGCCACCGGATGCTGAACATCGGGGGCTCCACTCGGTGGACGATGCCCGGCATCGTCACCACAGCCAGGCGTTGGAGTGCCGTACCCGGGACAGGGCGCGGGCATCGCGGCGCGCGGCCGCGTTGCCGATCCGGTTCTGCCGGGGGCGGGGCCGGCGCGACTGCCCGGCGGCAAGCCGGCGCTTCCCGGCGTCCTGGAGCCGTCGCCGCTGCTTGCGCAGCTCCGCCTTCTTCGCCGCCTTCGACTTCGGCGCCCGGGGCCGCTTCCAGACCGGCTGCCACCCCACGGGCTCATCAGGCTCGGGCTCCTGGTCCTCTTCGAGCGCGGCGGCCATCTTCGCGCGGGCCGCGTGGGCGCGTGCGAGTGCGTCGTCGGGGTTGGGGCGTTCTTCCGGGGTGCTCATGCGACTCCTCCTGTGGTCCGGCCCGGTGTGTGCTGGGTGCCGGGCTGCTGGGTGTGCGGCGGCGGGGCTATCGCCGGGGCGGGCTGTGGCCGGGGGCCGTGGGTGACTGAGCGCTCCCGCTCGCCGTCCTGGAGCTTGGCGGCCAGCCGGGCGGCGGCTTCGAAGGTCCGGCGGGTCTGCTCCGCCGTGTCGACGCCGGTCTCCGGCTCCAGGAGGCGGCCGCCCTTCGGGCCGGTGCGGAACGGTCGCGGGTGCGACCTCGAGGCGGCGGGCACGGAGACGGTGCGCGGCCGGGCGCGGGAGCCCAGTCGCTCCGCACGGCGCACCGCGTGGACCCGGGCGGCCAGGGCGTCGGCGGCGAGGCGGGCCCGCTCGTACGGCGAGGCGGCCCGTTTACGGGTCAACGGGCGCAGCACGGCCTGGTCCTCGGTGTCGCGCGGGTACAGGGCGCGCAGGTCGGCGGTCATCATCCGGCGGCTGGCCGGGCGGGTGTAGTCGTCGACGGCCGCCTGCACGATCTGTTCGTCCAGGCCCGCCTGGTGGGGCCGGCCGCGCAGGACATAGGAGAGGTAGCGGCGCGCTTCGGCAAGCAGATGGTGGCGCTTGAACGCGCCGCGCATCACATAGACCACGGCGACGACGTCGACGGCCGCCAGCGCTATGTCGACCACCGGCCGCACCCGCGCCCATACCGCCGCGGCCGCCGCCCGCGCCCGCTCCGCGAGCCGGTCGACGACGTCGGCGCCGTAGGCCCCGATCGCTGAGTCCCGCCACTGCTTGCGCAGCTCGGTCAGCGACAGCAGCTCCGTGCGCTTGGGCGGGCGGGTGCGGTCGGCTGCCTGGCAGCCCAGCGCGTAGCCGGCCCGCTCCCCCGGCGCGTGCCCGTGCTTCTCCTCGTACTTGGCTGTGAGGACGGGCAGCGCGTCCTCGATCTGCTGGCGGCGGGTCGACTGCCAGCCAATCGGCCGCTGGTCGATGCCCGAGATCTCCATGACGGGCCTGCGGCCGGGCGTCACCTCGCGCGGCTCCCACGCCCACCCGAGCCGGGCGGACACCTCCTCCATGAAGGTCAGTACGTAGAAGGTGTCGGCCGCGACTATGTGGGCCAGCATTGAATCCGCCGACAGGTTGCCCCACGTCCCCTTCTCGTCCGGCCGCCGGGCACGGATCGAGACCAGCGCATGATCGTGAAGAAGGGGCTTCGACTCCGCAGCTCTGGACTCGTAGTGCCGGAAGACCGCGACGATCAGCCCGTCCTTGACGCGGGTGCGCTGCTTGCCGCCGCCTTTCCAGCGGATCTGTGCGACCGCATCCTCCAGCCACGCCAACGTCTTGTCCCGGGCGATGTCCTGGCACAGCTCCAGCACCAGGCGGGTCTCGTAGTCACCCAGCGCCCACGCGATGTGTGCCGTCGGCGGGGGCCGGAACACCAGGTGCATGCCGAGCCAGGGGATGCGCTCCTTGGCCTTGTCGGTCTTGGGTGAGCGGTTGTGCTCGATGGGCCCGCCCAGCACGGTCGCCCGCCGGGCGCGGGCCGGGCTCTTGCCCTCCGCCATGAGCACGCGCTCGATCCGGTCGGCATCCGGGTGCCGGCCCTCCCCCAGGAGGAGTTCGGCCTGCCGCTCGGTCACCACGTCCCCAGCCACCAGGCCGACCGCGGCCAGGCCCCGGCCCTTCCAGATCCCGGGCGGGACACCGGCTTCGTCCTGGGCGACGCGCAGCGACGTGCCCGCAGCACGGTGGCCGTCTCCGACCATCACGCCGCGGAAGAGATAGCGCCCGTCTCCCGGACGGATCTTCGTTTGGCTGATCATCGGGCCATGGAACCCCGGTGCTGACGTGCGAAGAAGCGCGATCTGGGGTCCTTCCCGCCGGGCGGGAGGCCATCACCAGATCTTCACCGGAGCGCCCGCCAGGCGGGCCTTCCCGCCAGCACGCGACGGTAAGCCACTGCCCTGTGCACCCTCCCGTCCATGACTCACGAACCCGTTCACGGAGACCCCTGTCCGCTGTGCCGCCGACCGCTCCGACCCGAGTACCGCCGCACCCAACCCTCCGGCCAGCAGGACGGCCCGGCCCGCGTCTGGTTCTACCGGTACCGCTGCAACGGCTGCGAGGCCGCTCAGCCCCAGCAGTTCGCGGACGTGATGCGCGCCCTCTACGAAAGCTGACCGTGCGGCCGTGCGAATGCTGCGCCGCAACCACACGAGTCCCACCCGCCCCGGAATCGCACCGCAACCGACTGTCCTGTACCGGTGCACCTTGCATAGGCCCTGTCGACTTTGCGCCTGAGGCTGCATTGGTCAGCTTGCCCTTGCATGAGCGGTTCGACGACGCGCGGTAGAACCGCAGACGCCTCGCGTTCCGGCAAGGGGAGTGCGAGGCGTCGCTGTAACCACCGCAGACTTCGGGGTCTGCGGTCGAGGAAGGCAGTGGTCAGTGTTTGAAGGCGTCCTTGATCTTCGCCCCAGCCTGTTTGATGTTGCCCTTGATCTGGTCGCCGCGTCCTTCCGTCCGTAGACGCGGGCTACCTGTGGCGCGGCCGACGGACTTCTTGGCGCCGCCTTTGACCGATTCGGCTTTGTGCGCGATCTTCTTGGAGATACTCATGGTCGGCCATTCTTCGTGTGTCTTCTGCTGGGGCTTCGGGAGGTCGGCTAGTCAGCTGTCTGCGGGGCGTGGCGGCGGCCGGGTGGGTCAGGTGGTGAGCAAGCGGTTGAAGAAGGAGCGGTACCGCTGGAGCGCAACGCGCAGATCCTCGGTCGCCACCTCCTCACCGCGCTGCCACTGGCCTTCGAGACCTCGCTTGTGCTCGGAGAAGGTCGTGGCCAGTGCCTGCATCGTCTCGGCCGACCAGCTGGTCGGCCGCGTTGACGGCGTTCTGGGGGTCGTCGACGAATTCGCCCTGGATCTTCTGCCACCTGGCGCGGAATTCCTCCTGCTCATTCCCGAGCAGGGGTTCATGCTCCTCGTCCGGTTCCGCTTCCCGGCGCTCACCGACGGATGCCCGCCCGCCACCTTCCTCCCGGCCCTCCCGATCGGTGGTCGTGGCCTCCCCGGGGTACTCCGGTGGGGCGTTGGCCAAACCCAGCGCCTCGTCTCCGGCGCCCTGCTGGGCACCGGTCAGGTCCTCCGTGGACGGAACGCCCTCGTCCCGCTGGGGTGTGTCTTGGTTGCGCATCTTTTCACTCCCGTCCCTCACGTGTTGCGCCCGGACGTCGACTGGGCCAGCGTCGTCATCCTCAAGTCGCCAGCTGCGGGCTCACGCCTGGCCCTCGCGCGGCCGGTCGCCGTTATGGAGCAGTTCCCCGAACAGCGCGCGGTAGTGCACCATCGCGCCCCGCAGCTCCTCCGTGGTCACCTGTTGACGGCTGCTGCGGTCGTTGACCTCATGGGCGGCGCGATAGTGCTCCAGCGTGCGCCCGTGCTCGACCGACAGGTCCTTCAGCTGCTGCTCGTACCCCTTGGTCGGATACCCGCGTTCGCTCATGAGCGTGGTCACGAGTCGGTCCGCCTCGTGGACCGCGTCGCCGGGCCGGTCGACGAACGTCTCCTGCACCCGGGTCCAGTCCTGGGTGTAGCGGTCGCGGACAGGTGCGGGCAGTGGCTTGATGTCCAGCGCGTCGTGGCGTTCCTCGCGCTCGCGCAGCTCACGCTCGCCCGCCCGGCGGCCGTGCTTGGCTTCCACGGCCCGCTCGTACTCCGGGCCGAATTGCTCCCGCAGCTTCCGGCGGCGCGTGGTAATCATCCACGCTGCCACCGTGCCCAGGAGAAGCACCAGCACGACGGCAATGATGATGACAATAGGCGACATTGGGTCCTCCGCTCGTTAGCCGAGTGCCCCGTGCAATGCGGCCCCCCTGCCACGCCTCAAAGGGGGCGGTTCAATCGTGGCGGTTGTCGTACAGCGGTGGTGCGGCTGCGCCTACCAGTAGTGCCGTCGTCCGCCGACCGCGTGGCCCAGGCGGCCCAGCAGGAACAGGATCGCTCCGATCACGATCAGAATGATCCCGACCGTCCACAGAATGGTGATCTTGGCCAAGAACGCCACAATCAGCAGAACGACTCCGATGACGATCACGGTTTCCTCCGATCACGCACGAACCCGAGCCCCGAGCCCCGACCCCTTCTTAATCGTCCCCCCTGCCTGCCACACTGCCAAATTGACAAATTGACCAGCAAGGTAAGGCAAGGGCCCGCCGTACCGCAGGCCGGACGCGTGCTCACCTGTGCAGCCGCAGTTCCCCTATCTCCGCCTCGACGCCACCAGGTCGCACGACGAACGCGCCCTTCCCGGGGGAGCGGCACGGACGGGGACCCGGAAGACTGCCGGTACGGCGATGCCCTCTACCGCCCGCGAGGGTGACCCCGGCTGGACTGTTTGTGCAGGGGATGGAAGCTGCCGCGCCCGACGACTACGCGTCCCGCCCTGGCGCCCGGTGAAGATCGGCGGCAGCCCAGGCGCCCAGAGCGGTGCGGGGCGGCACATCGTGACGGCGATGATGCGGCCTTGAGCCAACCGTGACAGCTGAGGGCGAACGCGCAGTGTCGACTCGCCTTGATGTCAGCTGAACGAGCTACCTCTCGCGAGCAGGCGCTGAGCCTGATCACCGAGGACGCCGCCCTGGCCTGCCAGCCGCAGGCTGGACGCGTACACACCTGTGCAGCCGCGGTCGGGCCGCAGTTCCCCTGTCTCCGTCTCGGCGCCCCAGCCCGCCACGCCGCCCCGGCGCCGGCCCGTTCTCAGGAGATGCAGGGTTGATCTGACCAATCGTGCTTTCCGATGCTCAGAGTGACCTTGCACGGCACTGGTCGCCGGGCCTGGCTGGTGCAATGTTCGGCTGGACCGGACACCGACTCCACCGTCATTGAGCGCACACCAGCGCACCACTCCCCCGACAACCCACCTCATGTCTTCTGTCCGCGCCCCCTGCCCCGCGCCCCGTCACCGGGCATGGGGCAGGCGGCGCCGTCAACCACCGCCCCGGCAGGCGAGGCCTCGCCTCGCTCGTACGGATGGCGTGCACGGCGCCGGCGAACCCGACCGGGCGATGGCCGCGTCAGATTCGGCATGAAGATCGACGCCCAGCACCAGCACATCGACGAGCCTGGCCTTGTGGTTCTCGACATCACTGCCGCCAACGAGGAAACCGCCCACGCCGTGATGGCCGAGCTGGAGCAGTGGTGGGCCACCTCCGGCATCACCCCGTGCGCAGCGAACCCGGGGTGCCAGGGGTACGGGCGCGCGTGTACGCCGACATCCGACGCCCCGCACCATGACGCACCCCTACCCCTCTCCCCTCGCTCGCCACGCTTGATCGAGAACCCGCTCGACTTGAGGTGATCGACCCATGAGCAGGGCGGATTGTGGCTACGGTGCCCAGGGGCGTCTGAGCGATCCTCCGGACGGGACACGCATCATTACAAAGGGAGAGCGCATGGAGCTGACAATCGCGGTGCAGAACCTCGGGCTCGGCGGCCTCCGCACCGGATCGGGGGACCCGGACCATCGCTGGCCGCAGCTGGCCGAGCGCATCAACAACGCGGCCGAGCAGGTCGGCGCCCGGCACGTCGACGCCGTCCTGGTCCAGGAAGCCGCCGACTGGGAGACTGGGACAAGTACGGCCACCGGCAACTCGGGCTGGCCATGCGGGACCTGGACCTGGACGCGATGCCGATCCCGCCGTCCCGCTCCGGTATCCCGCCGACGCTCCTCTACCGGCGCGAGACACTCGGCCGCTGGACGCACTGGAACACCGACTTCGCCCAGGAGACCCTGCACGGCTTCGGCGTCGCGGTCTTCGACGTCGGCCTGCCCGCCCCGCTCGCGATTGTCAGCGCGCACCTGAATCCGTTCGTCGCCGACAAAGCGCGCGACGAGGCGAAACTGATCGCCACCCGGGCGCTGCGGTACGGTCCCTACGGCATCGTGGCCGGCGACATCAACTACCCGCCCGCCGACCCGGCCAGCCCTTCCCCCGACTACGCCGCGATGCTGCCGTACAACCAGTCGGCCCGCACCCGCCTGCCGTCAGAGGTCGGCGGGCAGCTGGTACCCGACCGGCGTGTGACGGAGATCCTCGCGTACACCGGATTCGTCGACGCAGCGGCCAAGCTCTTCGAGGAGCGCGGCGACAAGGAGCTGCTGCGCCGGACCGCGACGGACGACCGGATCGACCAGCTGTGGGTGTCCGCGCCGCTGCGCGACACGATCGTCGACTACGCCCTACTGGACACCCCGGCAGGTGCCTCGGACCATCATGGGCTGGTCGTGCGCATCGACCTCGACCGGGCGCGGACCGACAACATGTGGGAGTACAAGTAATGACCGACCCCTGGCGCCGGATGACATCCTCCGCGCATGCGGCTACCTGGAAGCGGTGTGGCGCGACGACGAGGCCGACACGGCCGCGCTCCTCCTGCACGAACCCGGCGAAATCCCGACAGCGGTCCTGCTGACCGAGCTCGGCGAAAGCATCATGCAGCAGCTACTGCCCGCCCAGGCCGGGATCCACGACGGCATGCCCGACCACGAACTCGCGGCCGCGGCAGAGAAGATGCGCACCGACCCGACCGTGCAGGTCTCCAGAGTCCTCCCGGAGACACTCAAGGCCCTCGCCCCGACCACGACACCGAACCAGACCGAGATCATCGCCCGCGCCCTCATCAGCTACCTCCTCTCCATCAGCGAAGCCACCGAAGACGACGTCCTGCCGCTGCTCAACACGCTGCGCCAAGCCGCACTCCAGCGCAGCAGCGACCCGTCCAACTGAAGAACTGGCACGCCTGGATGGTCAGCGCGGAAAACCGATCCGGTTGACGCCGTTCCCCCGGTTTGCCCTCGGTGACGAGTCGGGGAACGCCTTCAGGCCCGGATATCCACCGGCCCCACACCCTGCGCCGAGGACGCGCGGTTCCGCCCGCCCCTTGAGAGCCCACAGCCCTCGCGGCCCGGGCTGTGCTGCAGACGCGGGCACACCTGTTTTGCCCATCCGGCGTAACCCGACCAACCCGGTGTCTCGGCCGAGACTGTCAGAGCGGGGTGCGGCCTGACGCGAAATAGCAGCCCGGGGAGAGCGACTGCCCGGCATGGCCCAGACCGTCCCGCCCGCCTCACCGATCCATCGACGCCCGAATCAATAGCTCGGCTGTACCGGCTCTCGGCGCCGCCACATGAATGCTCCGTGCACGGCCGATTGAGCGGATGCCGCCGCCCTCTCCGCGTGGGCGTGCTGCTCCTGACATCCGCATCTCTACGCTCCAGCTGACGGGCTGGTTGGCCGTCGTCGTGACTTCGTGGCCGGGCGCGGGTCTTGCCCGGCCACACGCTTCCCTGGGAGAGATGTGACCCGGCTCAGTACCCACTTCTCGCTTCCCTCGCTGGTTGTCGGCGTGGTCTTCGCCGCCGCCTGGCTGGCCGGTTCCTCGGGCTGTGCACCGACGGGGCATTCCCACGCCACGCACCAGCCCTCGGCGGAGGGCGGCGCCACACCTGCGGGCCCAGACCCCCGACTGCAGGACCCCCCGGAACTGGCCAGCCGCAACGGCGTCCTCAAGGCCAACCTCGTCGTGGAACGACGCAAGGTCCAGGTCGGCGACCATCAGTTGTACGCGACCACGTACAACGGGGCGTACATGCCGCCCACCTTGCGCGTACGGCCCGGCGACCACATCGACCTCACGCTGACCAACCGCATCAACGAGAACACCAACCTGCACACGCACGGCCTCCACGTCTCGCCGCGCGCCCCTGCTGACGACATCTTCATCGCCATCAAGTACAACCAGTCGTACCACTACTCGTACCGACTGCCGCTCAACCAGCCGACCGGCACCTACTGGTACCACTCACACGCCGACATGATGTCCGCCGCCCAGGTCGCAGGCGGCGAGTCCGGCGTCATCATCGTCGACGGACTCCAGCAGTACCTGCCCCCGTCGTTGCGCGGCGTCACCGAACACACGCTCGCGCTCAAGGACTTCCAGGTCGAGGGCGACTCGATCAAGACCCATCCCCTGAGCATCGGCGCACCCACCAACCGCACGGTCAACGGCCAGAAGAACCCCGTCATCCACATCCGGCCGGGAGAGACGCAGCTGTGGCGGCTGGCCAACATCGGCGCCAACATCTTCTACAAGCTTCACCTCCCGGGCACCCGCTTCCATGTGATCGCTCAGGACGGGATTCCCGTCAGTAAGGTATATGCCCAGGACACGCTGGTCATCGCCGCAGGCGCCCGCTTCGACGTCCTAGTGCAGGGCGGCAGCCCCGGCACTACCCGGCTGGAAACCCTCCCCTACAACACGGGCTCCGCGGGGAACCAGTTCCCCCAGGCGGTCCTCTCGACCGTCGTCACCGACGGCCCGCCCATGGCACAGGCCACCATCCCGACCAGCTTCGCCTCACACGCGGACCTGAGCCACGCAACGATCGCGGCCCGCAAGACCGTGGTCTACACAGAAAACAAGGCGGGCACGAAGTTCTTCGTCAACGGCCGGATGTACGACCCTCACCGGATCGACTTCACCTCCGCTCTCGGCACCGTTGAGGAGTGGAGCATCCGCAACGACACGGACGAGGACCACAGCTTCCACATCCACACCAACGACTTCCAGTTGATGAGCACCAATGGGAAAGCCCACGACCCCTCCCACGGTTGGTACGACACAGTGAACGTGCCCGCGCGTGGAGAAATCGTCATCCGCATCCACTTCATCGACTTCACCGGCAAGACCGTCGTGCACTGCCACCTCCTCAACCACGAGGACATGGGCATGATGGCCGTCCTCGACATCGTCGGTAGAGGCCAGGAGTCGAAAGAGTGACAGCCGCCCACAGGGCGGGGTGCGGCCCCCGACCCGCTGGAGCCCACCTCCAGTGATCGCAGGCAGGCCGTCGGACAGGGCAGTCGCGTCAGGTGACGCGCAGTCCGCCGTCGACGAACAGGTCGAGGGCATTGACACCAGTGTTGCGGAGGACGAAGTCGGTGGCATCGACGACCTCCGCTGTCGTCACAAGGCGTCCGATAGGGGTACGCGCCAGGTGGGGGTGCTCGGGCGCGTCGCGCCACTTGGCGCTGTCTCCCACCACGCCCGGATGGATCGCATTGATGCGGTGGGGTGCGATTTCCACGGCCAGGGTTTTCACCAGACCGGTGATGCCGCCGTTGAAGGCGGTCACCATGGTGGAACCGGGGTAGGGGCGTTCCTTGGCCAGGCCACCGAAGAGCACGACCGAAGCACCGGGGTTGAACCGGTCACGCAGGGCTCGCACGGTCTCGGTGTAGCCCACCAGTTTGGTGGTCACGGACTCGATGGCTGCGGCGATATCGAAGTCAGCGAGGGAGTTGACGCCCTGTTTGATGGCGGTGATCACCAGGTTGTCGACCTCGCGCACATCGTCGAGCGCGGCGGCGATCGTCTCCGGCTGCGACAGGTCAACGGACAGGCCTCTGGTCAGGCCGCCGATTTCGCCGGCCACGGTGTCGGCGTGCGCCGTGGTGCGGCTGGTGATGAGGACGGTGTCGCCGCGATCGGCGAATCGCTGGGCTACGGCGCGGCCCAGTCCGCTGCTTCCTCCGACGATGATCGAGGTGGTCACGATTCAGTGGTCCGTTCAGTTCGAGGGGTGGCTGACAAGGAATTCCGTACAAGCAAGGAGGCCCGGGACCGGAACGACGGCCCCATACGGGTTACGACGGCGGCCTCCTCAGGTAGTCGACGGCGGCGAGGTCGTCGTTGTCATGGCCGGCCGCGACGGTCGCTTCCAGGCGGTCTCGGACGGCCTGGAGCAGAGGGCTGGTGGTGGCGGCCGCCGCGGCTAGTTCGATGTCCTTCAGGGCGAGTTGCACCGCAAATCCCGGCGCGTACGAGGCGTCGTCCATGACGCCTACTTTCTGCAATTCGTACGGCATGGCGAGCGGGCCCGCCTCGAGCACCCGGACGAACGTCGCATGGTCGACGCCGAGAGCGTCGCAGAGCGCAAGGACGTCGCTCATGGCGACCGTCGAGGCAGCCATCCAGGCGTTGACCACAAGCTTGACGGCGCTGCCCTCGACCCCCGTACCGACGTGGAGCACGGACGAGCCGAGATCGTCGAGCAGTGGACGCGCCCGCGATAGGACGTCCTCGGCGCCGGCAACCAGCCAGACAAGCCTGCCCTGCCGAGCGGGAGCGGTGCTTCCCGAAACCGGGGCGTCGAGGTACGCAACACCGTGATCACGAGCCAGACTGGCCAGCGCGCCGGCGTACCGTGGCCCCACCGTGCTCGCCTGCACCCAGACGGCATCGTTGTCGAGCCGACCGATGGCATCTGACATGACCTGAGTGACCGCATCGCCGTCACGGAGCACAGTGATGACGACGGACGCGCCGGAGACCGCATCGCCCACTGCCCTCACTGCCGTGACCCCGGCAGCGTGCTCCGCCACCGAACGGGCCCTCTCCTCCGTCCGGTTCCACAGCCGTACCTCGTGGCCAGTATCTCCGAGCCGCATCCCCATCGCGGCGCCGAGTGCGCCTGCTCCGAGAACAGCGACGGTGGAAGCGTGAGACATGAAAAAAGACCCCTTGTCTGTTTCCCCCATGGCCATGTTCTGTCGGCAACCCGAGTCCTTCCTGGCAACGGACCGTTGGCCAAGGGCTGTCCCGCAGATGCTCCAAGCGGCTGCTCGCCGAGCGGCGCGCTCGGGACCGTAATTGGTGCGCCGCGGGCTCAGCTCACCGCCACGCCGTAGGGGCTGGCGCCGAGGGTGACAGTCGCGACGACCTTTTGGGATGTCGGGACGATCTTGTTGTTCCCGGTGTCGAGGACCGAGCCCCGGGCCGAGCCGCTGTTGGCGATGTATATGTGTTTGCCGTCCTCGGTGACCGCGACGCCTTCGGGCGCCACGCCGGCCGGCACGGTTTCGACGACCTTGTAGGTACCGGCGGATTTGCGCAGCCATGCGAGGCAGGTGCGCTCATTCGCCAGATGATCTCGGGCGTGGGATGGATCTGTGCCATCCCCGGGGCGTTCCTTTCCCATGACTCACTCTCCTACTGGAGGCCGCGGCGATGCGCATTCTCTCGCTGTCGTCGAACCCGAGCGGGATCGAAAGAGCCGCTTGGAAGGACTTCGAGCATAGTGACGGTATGAGCATATGGGGCAAACGGGACGACATGATCGTGCACCAGACCGAGCCTTACAACGCTGAGCCACCTCCTGGCGCGCTCGTGGACCCGATCACCCCTCTGGACACCTTCTATGCCCGCAACCATGCCCCGATTCCCCGCATGGACCGAGCGAGCTGGCGGCTCCGGGTGGACGGCATGGTCGACCGCCCCTGGAATTGTCGCTGGACGAACTGCGGTACCGCTTCCCCGAACGGAAGGTGCTCGCCACTTTGCAGTGCGCGGGCAACCGCCGCGCCGACCTCATGGAGTTCCGCGACATACCCGGCCAGGTCCCCTGGGGTCCCGGAGCTATCTCCACGGCATGGTGGACCGGGGTGAGCCTGGCGGATGTGCTGGCCGAAGCAGCGCTGCAGGCCGAAGCGGCCCACATCGCCTTCACCGGCACCGACGTGTCACAGGATGCCGACCCGTCACAGCCCTTCGGCGCCTCCATACCGGCGGCGAAGGCCGCCTCCAGCGAGGTGCTCCTGGCCTGGGCGATGAACGATCAGGCTCTCCCTGTCGCCCACGGCGCCCCGCTGCGCGCCATCGTCCCGGGCTTCATCGGCGCCCGCAGCGTCAAATGGCTCCAGCACATCACCGCACAGACCCGTCCGACAACTACTTCCAGTGGGAATGCAGCCTTCTCCCTCCCGAGGCCGACCCCCACAAGGCCGGACCAGGCGACGGCATCACCCTCGGGTCGGTCGTCATTCACATCGCCATCCTGCGGCCCAGCAAAGACGCCCAGCTACCGCCCGGACCTACCGAGGTCACCGGCGTGGCCTTCGCCGGCGACGACCGCACGGTGACACGCGTGCCCTCTCTGACAGTCTCGACTGAGACGCCCGGTATATCGGGTTAGTCTGGATGGGCGAGACAGGAGACCCCTCAGCATGGCCAGCACTACCCCGATACCCGCCTCCGGTGACGATCCGGCGCCGAAGCCGAAGCGGCGGACGTTTTCCGCGGAGTACAAACTGCGGATCGTTGCCGAGTACGACGCCGCCCCTTCCGGCGAGAAGGGCGCCATCTTGCGGCGTGAGCGGCTGTACCACTCGCACGTAGTCGAGTGGCGCCAGGCTCGGGAAGCCGGCGCGCTGGACGCCCTGGCTGACCGGCGGACCTCGGCGGTGCGACCAAAGAAGGCCGCTGAGCAGGCCGAACTGGAAAGGCTGCGCAAGAAGGTCGCACGGCTGGAGAAGGACGTGGCCCGCCGGGACGCCGCGCTGGAGGTCATGGGAAAAGCCAACGCGCTCTTGGAACTGCTCTCCGAGAGCGCGGACTGAAGCATGCCGTCGCACCGGTGGTGGATGAGGCGTTCGCCGGCGTCCAGGGGCAGTTGGGGACCACGGCGGCCTGTCGGCTGACCGGACGCTCGCGCGCCACCCACTACCGCCGCATCAACCCCAAGCCGAAGCCCGCGCCGTCCCCGAGACCCGCGCCCGCCTCGGCCCTCTCGCGGGCCGAGCGGGCCGAAATCCTGGGGCTGTTGAACCGGCCGGAGTACGCCGACCTGCCGCCCGCGCAGGTCTGGGCGCGCGAACTCGACGCCGGAAACTACTGGTGCTCGGAGCGGACGATGTACCGGATCCTGTCCGCCGCCGGGCAGAACGGCGAACGCCGCCGCCAGGCCACCCATCCCGCCAGGACCATCCCCGAGCTGGTGGCGACCGGCCCGTCGCAGGTTTTCACCTGGGACATCACCAAGCTGCCGGGCCCGGACAAAGGCATCTGGTACCACGCCTACGTCATCATCGACATCTTCAGCCGCTATATCGTCGGCCACACCGTCGAACGGGCCGAAACGGCCGAGCGGGCCGAGGAGTTGATCCGCGAGACGATCGAGCGCAACGGCGTTGTCCCCGAGACGGTGCACGCGGACCGCGGCACCTCGATGACCAGCAAGAAGGTCTCCCAACGGCACTGTCACGTTGACTGACCGGGTGGGATGATCTTCTGGTTGGTCATGCTGGGAGGGGTCGTCCGTGGACAGCGCATCGCCGTCGTACAAGGGGCACCGGTACCCGGTCGAGGTCATTGCCCACTGTGTGTGGCTGTACCACCGCTTCCCGCTGTCGTTCCGCGAGGTCGAGGAGCTGATGCTCGAGCGCGGCGTGGTCGTCTCCCACGAGACGGTCCGCCGCTGGTGTGCGAAGTTCGGGCAGGCCTACGCCAACGGCCTGCGCCGGAGGCGGCCCCGGCCCGGCGACAAGTGGCACCTGGACGAGGTCTTCGTGAAGATCAACGGAGAGCAGAAGTACCTGTGGCGGGCCGTTGACGCCGACGGCAACGTGCTCGACATCCTGGTCCAGTCCCGCCGGGACAAGGCCGCGGCCCGGCGCTTCTTCCGCAAACTGCTCAAGAGAACCTGCTCGGTGCCGAGGGTGATCGTCACCGACAAGCTCCGCTCCTACGGCGCGGCCCACCGCGAGGTCATGCCCTCCGTAGAACACCGCGCCCACAAGGGCCTCAACAACCGGGCCGAGAACAGCCACCAGCCCACCCGCCAGCGCGAACGCGCCATGAAAGGCTTCCGTAGCGTCGGCGGAGCCCAGCAGTTCCTGTCCGCGTTCAGCGGCATCTCACCCCACTTCCGACCACGCCGCCACCTGATGACCGCCCCCGAATACCGCACCGAGATGACCACCCGCTCGCCATCTGGGACCAGGTCACCGGCGTCGCCGACCTGCCCGCCGCGGCCTGAGCACGGAGCCGGAACCCGACCCCACCACACCCGACACACCATCAGGCACTCACACACCCAACAACGTGACAGCGCCCCGGATGGATCTGCCTCCCCGGATTCGTCGCGCGAGACGAACGGACCGTCCGGCAAAGCTCCTAGGGTCGCCAGCAGCGAGGCTAGGAGGCGAAGCATGCGGACACTATTGCGGGGCGGTCGCGTCATCGACCCGGCTACGGGCTTTGACGGCACGGCTGACGTGCTGGTCTCCGACGGCGAGGTCATCGCCGTCGGACCAGGGCTGCCGACTGCCGACGACCAGGTCGACATTGATGTCGCCGGGTACATCGTCGGACCCGGGTTCATCGATCTGCACAGCCACGTGCACTCCATCGCGGGCCAGCGGCTGCAGGCGATGGACGGCGTCACGACGGCGCTCGACCTGGAAGCCGGGATGATGCCCGTCGAACGGGCCTACGCCGAGGCGGCCGCGGCGGGACGCCCGCTGCACTACGGCTTCTCGGCCTCCTGGGGTTCCGCGCGGGCCAAGGTGCTCGCCGGCATCGAACCGGACGCGAACATCAACACCGGACTTGCCGTGCTCGGCAATCCGGCCTGGCAGCGGACCTCGTCGAAGGCCGAACTGGCCGCCTGGCTGTCCCTTGTGGAGGGTGAGCTGGCGGCGGGCGCGCTGGGCGTCGGCGTGCTGCTCGGGTACGCCCCGGCCAGCGATCCGGCCGAGTTCCTGGCGTTGGCGAAGCTGGCCAAGCAGGCCGAAGCGCCCACGTACACTCACGTCCGCGAGCTGGTCGAGATGGACCCGGCCACGCCGGTCGACGGGTCGCAGGAGATCGCGATCGTCGCGGCCGAGACCGGTGCCGCGATGCACCACTGTCACGTCAACAGCACGTCCGGACGGCACGTCGACCGGGTGCTCGCCACGCTGGAATCGAGCCGTTCCGCCGGGTCGCGGGTGACGGTCGAGGCCTATCCCTACGGTGCGGGCAGCACCGGCATCGGCGCGGCCTTCCTTTCGCCCGAACGGCTCAAGATGAAGGGCCTCGACCCGACGCGCGTGCTGATGCTGGAGACCGGCGAGCGGATCGCCGACGAGGCCCGGCTGCTGCAGGTCCGCGCCGAGGACCCGGGTGCGCCGTGCATCCTCGAGTTCCTCGACGAGGAGAACCCGAAGGACCGGGCCCTGCTGCACCAGACGCTCGCCTTCCCGGATTCGATCGTCGCGAGCGACGCCATGCCGGTGTACTGGCGAAACGCCGGCAACGAATCCACCCAATGGCCGCTGCCCCCTGGGGGTACGACGCACCCGCGCACGGCGGGCACGTTCTCCAAGTCGCTGCGGCTGATGGTGCGCGAGGCCGGGGTCTGGACCTGGCTGGAGGCGTTCCGGCGCTGCTCCTACTTGCCCGCGCGGGTGCTCGACGAGGTCGCGCCCGGCGCGCGGACCAAGGGCAGGCTGAACGTCGGCGCGGACGCGGACATCGTCGTCCTCGACCCCGCCACCATCACCGACACGGCCACGTACTTCGATTCGACCCGGCCCTCGGTCGGCGTCCGGCACCTGTTCGTCGCGGGAACCCCGGTGGTCCGCGACGGGCAGCTGCTCACCGACGCGTACCCTGGCCGGCCGCTGCGGGGGGAGCCACGATGACGGAATTCAGCTTGGAAGCTTTGCTCACCGACATCGAAACGTTGGTGTGCTGCGAATCCCCGTCGTCCGACCTCGACGCGGTGGCGCACAGCGCTGAGGTGCTGGCGGACCTCGGCAAGGCGTTGCTCGGCGTGGAGCCGGAGCGGATCGTCCTCGACGGCCGGACGCATCTGCGCTGGCGGTTCGGCGACGGCCCGGCGCGCGTGCTGCTGCTCGGCCACCACGACACCGTCTGGCCGATGGGTTCCCTGGAAACGCACCCGTTTTCCGTGGCAGACGGGGTCTTGCGGGGGCCGGGCTGCTTCGACATGAAGGCGGGCGTCGTGATGGCGCTGCATGCGGCCGCGGCATTGCCGCACCGGGCCGGATTGTCCATCTTGGTCACTGGCGACGAGGAGCTGGGCTCCCCGTCGTCGCGAGCGCTGATCGAGGAAGAGGCGCGCGGCTGCGAGGCGACGTTCGTGCTGGAGGCTTCGGCGGACGGCGGCGCGATCAAGACCCGGCGCAAAGGCGTTTCCCACTACCGGATCGAGGTGACTGGCCGCGCCGCGCACGCCGGGCTCGAACCGGAGAAGGGGATCAATGCCGGGATCGAGATCGCGCACCAGGTGCTCGCGGTCGCCGCGCTCGCCGATCCGGAGTGGGGGACCAGCGTGGTGCCGACCGTGCTTTCGGCTGGCACGACGGTCAATACCGTGCCGGCGGCGGCCGCGGTCGACGTCGACGTGCGGGTGTGGGACGAGGAGGAACAGCTCCGCGTCGACCGGACGGTGCGGGCGTTGCAGCCCGTGCTGGCGGACGCACAGGTGCGGATCAGCGGCGGGATCAACCGTCCGCCGCTGGACGCCGCCTCTTCGGCCGCGTTGTTCGGGCTGGCGCGGGAATTGTCCGCGGAAATGGGTCTGCGGAAACCGACCGAGGCGGCCGTCGGCGGTGCTTCGGACGGCAACTACACCGCGGGTCTGGGAGTGCCGACTCTCGACGGTCTCGGCGCGGTCGGCGACGGGGCGCACGCGGATCACGAACATGTCCTGATCGAAGAATTGCCGTGGCGGACCACATTACTGTTCGCGCTGGTGGAAAACGTGTTGGCGAAGGGGAGTCCGTCGATTCCGGTGAATCCGGCGGACAATTCTGGTCGAGCCCGACGGTGACTCTCCGGGGCGAGCCGGGAAAGGATCATCCCGTGACGAATCTTGCGATGAACACGGAACGGCCGGTCCCATCGGAGACCTGCGACGAGGCGGTCGCGGCCGCGCGGGCGGCGGCCGCCGCGTCGGGGGTCGAGGTACGGGAGATCACCGAGATCGCCGAACTGACCGCGGCCGGAGTGCTCTTCGAGACGATCTGGCGGTCGGCCCGGCCGGTGACCACGGAGCTGCTGCGCGCGCTGTCGGCGGCCGGGAATTAGTGGCTGGCGCGTTAGCCGACGGCGAGTTGCTTGGCGCGTGCGTCGGATTTTTCGGCAATCCCGGAAAGGGCAGTCTGCACAGTCACATCGCCGGAGTCGCCAAGGCCGGTGCGGGCCGTGGAATCGGGTATGCGCTGAAATTGCACCAGCGCGGCTGGGCATTGTCGCAGGACGTCTCGGCGATCAAGTGGACGTTCGATCCACTGGTGCGCCGCAACGCCTATTTCAACCTCGGCAAACTCGGTGCGCTCCCGGTGCTGTACCTGCGCGACTTCTACGGCCCGATGGCGGACGGCATCAACGGTTCGGGCGACACCGACCGGCTGATGGTGTCCTGGGACCTGGCCGGCACGGCAGTGCGGGCCGCCGCGTTCGGCGAGCCCATCCGGACCGACGCGAAAGCCCTGCTCGAGCGGGGCGCTGCCGTGGCGCTCTCGGTGGACGCCAACGGCGGCCCGGCGACGGGCTCAGCAGATGCCCCGGTGGTGGTCGTCGCCGTCCCGGCCGACATCGAAGGCCTGCGCGGCACCGACCCCGGCAAAGCAGCCGATTGGCGGGCCGCGCTGCGCGAAACGCTCGGCGGACTGATGTCCGCAGGGGGCCGGGTGACCGGCTTCGACCGGGCCGGCTTTTACGTGATTTCCAAGGAGGAGCAGTGAAACTCAGCGGTGTGGAACTGCGCCGGGTGCAGATGCCGCTCGTCGCCCCGTTCCGGACTTCGTTCGGCACCCAGTCCGTGCGCGAACTCCTGCTGCTGCGGGCGGTGACGCCGGCGGGCGAGGGCTGGGGCGAGTGCGTGACGATGGCCGGCCCGCTGTACTCGTCGGAGTACAACGACGGCGCCGAGCACGTGCTGCGCCACTACCTCGTCCCGGCGCTGCTGGCCGCGGAGGACGTGACCGCGGCGAAGGTGACGCCGTTGCTGGCCCAGTTCAAGGGCCACCGGATGGCGAAGGGCGCGCTGGAGATGGCGGTGCTCGACGCCGAACTCCGCGCGAGCGAGCGATCCTTCGCGGCCGAGCTGGGGTCGGTCCGGGACACCGTGCCGTGCGGTGTTTCGGTCGGGATCATGGACACGATCCCGCAGTTGCTCGACGTCGTGGGCGGGTACCTGGACGACGGCTACGTGCGGATCAAGCTGAAGATCGAACCGGGCTGGGACGTCGAGCCGGTGCGCGCGGTCCGCGAACGCTTCGGCGAGGACGTGTTGCTGCAGGTGGACGCCAACACCGCCTACACCCTGGGCGATGCGCCGCAGCTGGCCCGCCTCGATCCGTTCGGCCTGTTGCTGATCGAGCAGCCACTGGAAGAGGAGGACGTCCTCGGCCACGCCGAACTGGCGCGCCGGATCAAGACGCCGATCTGCCTGGACGAATCGATCGTGTCGGCGCGCGCGGCGGCGGACGCGATCAAGCTGGGCGCAGTCCAGATCGTGAACATCAAGCCGGGTCGGGTCGGCGGTTACCTCGAAGCGCGGCGGGTGCACAACGTGTGCGCGGCGCACGCGGTTCCGGTGTGGTGCGGCGGGATGATCGAGACCGGCCTCGGCCGGGCGGCGAACGTCGCGCTGGCCTCGCTGCCGGGCTTCACGCTTCCCGGGGACACCTCCGCGTCCGACCGGTTCTACCGGACCGACATCACCGAGCCGTTCGTGCTGTCCGACGGGCACCTGCCGGTGCCGACCGGTCCGGGCCTCGGCGTGGCGCCGATTCCGGAGCTGCTCGACGAGGTGACCACCGCGAAGGTGTGGATCGGTTCGTAGCCTGGCACGAATTCCGGGGATAGATTCGGCCGAATCGAACCACCCGGTTCGACCAGGCCGGATCTACCTTCGGGGAGTGCTGACACCCGTGCCGAGCAAGCCGAACACGAGTCTGGGTCGCGTCCTCGAAGCCCTCGGGGACGTGCTCCTCGAGCCGGTCGCCGTCGGGCCGGACACCCGGCGGCAACTCGGCGGCGTGGTGATCCACGATCCGCACGACGACGCCGAGTTCCCCGCCAAGGCGGTCGTCCTCGGGGTCGGCGTGCGCGAACCCGACGAGATCGCGAAGCTGCTGCGCACCGTCGGCGAACGAGGGGCCGCCGCGCTGGTCGTGCGGTCGCCGGTCTCCGCGTCGACGGAACTGGTGCGGGCGGCCAACTCCACCGGGGTCGCGCTGCTCGGGCTGGCCAGCGGTGCGTCGTGGACGCAGCTCGCCGCGATGCTCCGCACATTGCTCGCCGAGGGCGACGTCGGCGATGTTTCCCCGCAGACGCTCGGCGGGATGCCGTCCGGCGATCTGTTCGCGCTCGCCAACGCGATCGCCGCGCTGCTGGACGCGCCGGTCACCATCGAGGACCGCAACTCGCGCGTGCTCGCGTTCTCCGGCCGCCAGGACGAGGCCGATCCTTCCCGCGTCGAAACGATTCTCGGCCGTCAGGTGCCCGAACGGTTCACCCGCGAACTGGAGAAGGAAGGCGTTTTCGAACGCCTTTACCGGGACCACGGGCCGGTTTACGTCTACCCGGACGGCTACGACGAGAACATCGCCATGCCTCGGGTCGCGGTCGCGGTCCGAGCCGGCGACGAGGTCCTCGGCTCGATCTGGGCCGCAGTCGACAACGAGCTCAGCGAAGAACGTACCGCGGCGATGGTCGACGCCTCGAAGATCGTTGCACTGCATATGCTTCGGCTGCGCGCGGGTGCCGATGTCGAGCGCCGGTTGCGGGCCGATCTGGTGAGCACCGCGCTCGAAGGCGGCTCCGGCGCGCCGGAAGCCATCGCGCGTCTTGGGTTGCTGGGGCAGCCCACCATCGTGCTCGCCATGGGACTCCTTGAGGTCCCCGACGACGACCTCCGGCTCGTCGCGGAACGCCAGCGAGTCGCCGACGCGTTCGCCATGCACCTCAGCGCCGTCCAGCCCCGGTCGGCGGTAGCGCTTGTCGGCGATGTCGCGTACGGCATCGTCCCGATGCCCGGGAACCACGGCGATTGCCGCGAACGCTCGGTGCGCGTCGCATCGACCTTCCTGGAACGCACCGGCCGCCGGGGCGCCGCCGTAATCGGCGTCGGACCGCTCGCGCTCGACGGCTCGGGCCTGCGTGCGTCCCGCGACGGTGCCGACCGCGCGTTGCGCGTGTTGCTCACCAACGGCGGCACAAAGCGAGTGATCACCGCCGAGGACGCGCACATCGAAGCGTTGATGCTCGAATTGGCGGACCTTTGCGCGGCACGCGGCGATGGCGCGACCGGGCCGATCGCGCGGCTGCTGGCCTACGACACGAAACACCAATCGCAGCTCGTGCACACGCTGCGGTGCTGGCTCGATTCTTTCGGCGACATCGGTGCCGCGTCGGCCGCCGCGTACGTGCATCCGAGCACATTCCGGTACCGGTTGCGCCGGCTCGCCGAGGTCGGCGGAATCGATCTCGACGACCCGGGAGACCGGTTCGCGGCGATGGTGCAGCTGCATTTGCTGCCGCGGGAAGGGAAAGCCGTTCCGGCTGAAGAGGCCTGACCGCCGTTCGGGTTGAAGAGGTTGACCGCCGTCCCGGTTGCTCCCCGGACGCGTTCCCGGGTCCTCGAGCGCGACGCATTCATCGGTTTCGCCGCGGCGACGGCAGTGGAGCCGCTGCGCACGGCCTGATTCGTCCGGGCGGAGGAACTTTCCCCGAGCTCTCCTCGGTCCGGACGAACAAGTGACGCAGGCCACGGACCTAGCATTCCGGAAACGCCATCCTCACCCGGGCAGAAGGTGCACATGTCGAAAATTTCTGAAATCGAGACTTGGCTCCAGGAGAACTTCGCCGCCCTGCTGGCCGAGCATCAGGTTCCCGGCGCCGCGATCGCGGTGCTCGCCGACGGCGAGGTGATCGACCACGCGGTGGGCATCCTGAACAAGGCCACCGGGGTGCAGTCCACTGTGGACTCGCTGTTCCAGATCGGGTCGATCACCAAGGTGTGGACGACCACCCTGATCATGCAGCTGGTCGACGAGGGCCGCCTCGACCTCGACCGGCCGGTGCGCGACTACCTGCCGGAGTTCGCGCTCGGCGACGACAAGGTCGCGGCCGCGATCACCGTCCGGCAGCTGACCTGCCACACCGCCGGCTTCGAGGGCGACATCTTCACCGACACCGGGCCTGGCGACGACGCGGTGGAGAAGCTCATCGCGACACTGTCCGACGCGCCGCAGCTCTTCCCGCCGGGCGAGCGGTTCTCCTACAACAACGCCGGCTACTGCGTACTCGGCCGCATCATCGAGGTGCTGCGCGGCAAGTGCTGGGACGACTGCGTGCGCGACCACCTCTTCGTGCCGCTCGGCCTGACCCACGCCGCATCTGGTCCCTACGACGCGATCCGCTACCGCGTCGCGATCGGCCACGTCGCCCCGAAGCCGGGCGAGGAACCGGTGCCCGCGCCGATCTGGGCGCTCACCCGCTCGAACGCCCCGGCCGGTTCGACGCTCACGATGCGCCCGCGGGACCTGCTGACCTTCGTCCGAATGCACCTGAACGACGGCAAGGCCGACGACGGCACCCAGCTGCTGTCGCCGGAGTCGCTGGCCGCGATGCGCGAGCCGCAGGTGGAGGTGCCCGCGCTCGGCATCATGGCCGCCCACTGGGGTCTCGGTTGGATGCTCTTCGGCTGGGAGGGCGACGAGGTGATCGGCCACGACGGCGGCACCATCGGCCAGTCGGCCTTCCTACGCGTGGTGCCGGAGCGCAACGTCGCGGTCGCGTTGCTGACCAACGGCGGGCAGCCGCTGCACGTCTACCAACAGGTCCTCGGCAAGCTGCTTGACGAACTCGCCGGCGTCAAGCTCCCGGCACTGCCGGAGCCGAACCCCGCGGCCGCCCCGGCCGACCTGTCCCGGTACGTGGGCGAATACTCGTCGATGGTCGCCGATACCGTCGTTACCGCGGAAGACGGCAAGCTGTGGATAGAGCGCACCCCGAAGGGGATCTTCGCCGAGCTCGGCGGCGCGCCCCCGGCAAAGGAGGAACTGCTGCCCTACCTCGGCGACACGTTCGTCGCCAACGTCCCGCAGGTCCCGGGTGTCTATATGGCACACGCGTTCGTCGGCGATGACGGCACGGGCCGCGCCCAGTTCCTCCACACCGGACGCGCCGACCGGCGGAGGTCCCAGTGAGCGAGATCCGCGAACAGATCGAAGCCGTCTTCGCCGAAGCCAGCGCGGAAGGGTTCCTGCACGCTCGCGAAGTCGGCGTGCCGGACGGACCCGACGTGTCGGCGGGCGGCGACGACCCGGTGGTGCTGGCGTCGGTGTTCAAGATTCCGGTGGCCGTCGCCTACGCCCGCGAAGTCGCGGCGGGACGGCTCGACGAGACCGAGCAGGCGTTGGTGACCGCGCGGTACCGGATCGGCGGTATCGGCACTGCGGGCTGCGCCGACGACGTCGAGATGAGTTGGCGCGACCTCGCGCACTTCATGCTCACGATGAGCGACAACGCCGCGACCGACCTGGTGTTCCACCGCGTGGGCCAGGAAGCGGTGGACCGGGTGCTGGCCGACCTCGGGCTGGTCCGCACCCGGCTGATCGGTTGCTGCGAGGACCTGTTCGCATCCGTCGTGGCGGACCTCGGCGGGAACTCGGACTCTGTCAATCCCCTCGTTCTGTGGAGATCTTCTATGCGGCCAGCCCCAAGGCGGAGTTGGCTCGGTGGTCGTGTTCGTAGTCGATCGGGCTGTGGTATCCGCACACGCTGTGTAGTCGGTGGGTGTTGTAGAAGCCGGTGATCCAGGTGGCGATCCTCAGCCGGGCCTCGGCCCGGGTAGCGAAGGTGTGCCGGTAGACGTACTCAACCTTGAGCACGCTGTTGAACGCCTCGCTGACGGCGTTGTCGAAACATGACCCGACCCGGCCCATGGACTGCGTCACGCCCAGGCGCCGGCAGGCGCGCTTGAACCGCCGGGACACATATTCGCTGCCGCGATCCGAGTGGAAGAGCACGCCCTTCACGTCGCCACCGCGGGTGGCGGCAGCCATGTTCATGGACGCGACGACGAGCTCGGCGTCGTGTCGTTCGCCCATCGCATAGCCGAGCAGGCGCCGCGAGAACAGATCGATCACGGTGGCCAGATACAGCTTGCCCTCACCGGTGACGATCTCCGTCATGTCGCCGGCCCACACCTGGTCGGGTGCGTCCGCGGTGAAGTCCCGGCGCACGAAGTCCGGAGCCGCGGCCCGTTTGCCGGGCCTGGTCAGCCCGCGGCGCCGACGGATCTTGCGTCCGGCCAGGCCGAGCTCGGCCATGATCTTGGCGACGGTGTTCACCGAGACGCGCCATCCTTCCCGCAGGAGCCTGATCCAGACCTTCGGTGAGCCATAGGTGCCGCCCGAGCCCTCGAAGATCTGCTTGATGGCCTCGGCCAGCTTCCCGCGCCGGACCTCGCGGGTTGTCATGGGCTTGCCGCGCCACTTGTAGAACCAGGACTCCGACACCCCAAGAACCCGGCAGGCCAGGCGGTGCGGGACGTGGTGCTCGGCCCTCTGGTTACCGATGAACGCGGCCAGTGCCGCGGGATCGGACTCGGTCATTTCACCCAGAGGGCCATGCATCGCTTGAAGACATCACGCTCCATCTCCAGCTCCCGGATGCGCTTGTTCTTCTCGCCCATCTCCCGCCGCAGCCGCTCCAGTTCCGCGCGCTCGCTCTCCCGCACCCGCCCGCCACTCTCCGCGGCCGCGGGCCGGTCGGACGATGCCGACCCGTTGCGGCGCCACCGCGAGACCCAGCTGTGCAGCGTGCCCGGATGGACACCGAGCTCCTCAGCGACCTGCGGGACCGGCTTCCCCGTCTCGATCACGATGCGTACAGCACCCTCACGGAACTCGGCGTCGTACGTCCGCTTGTCGGTTCCCATGAACCTCAACTTCCCCTGCAATCACGGACTCCACGCTACGAGGGGAGGGACAGCTCGGCGCGCTGCCTGCTGCCGTATAGACGCTCGGCCCTCCCTGTACGAGAATCCGGCCCGGCAGACCCCCGTGGTGGCCTCCGGTCGGCGGCCTGCCACCCACCTCAGTCGCCCCTGTGCCGGCTGGTCAGCAGCAATGTGGCACCTGTAACACCAGCAGACGATGAACCTGCTCGTCTCGTGGCTTGACCTCGATCATGGTTGATGTTGTGGGGTGGGCGATGGCGGCATTCGCAGCCACAACCTGAGCAATTCGGCGCCGAGAAGGGAACTGTCATGACGAGCGACATTCTTGTAGTGGGGACGATTTCGCCGGAGACCCGGACCGCGGTGACCGGTGTGGTGAAGCGCCTGGAGAAGGCCTTCAATGTGAAAGACCCGGTTGCGCTGGGCGAGCAGTACACCGAGCACGCCTCCTGGACCAACGCGAGGGGCACGCGTCTTGACGGCAGGGAAGCGATTACCGAGTTCAGCGCTCCGGCGCTGAAGAGCTTCCTGCACGACTCCTTTGCCCGGTACGACGTGGTCAAGATGTTGGAGATAGCCCCCGACGTGATCGCGGTGAACGTGGCGCAGACGCCCACCGACAGCGCGGGCAATCCTGTCGACGGTCCGTGGGGGGCGACGCTCTACGTGATCGCCGAGCAGGTGGACGGCTGGCGCATCGTGGCGGGCCAGAACATGGCCGTCGACCTGCAGGCCGTGTGATACCAGGCCGTGATGCGGGCCGGCTGCCCGAGCCGATGTCGCGGGGATCCGCGCCGGGCAGCCGGCGCCGAGACGGCGCCTCGCCCCGCCCGTCAGTCGCGCCGGGCCACGATCCGGTACGCGTTCGACACCCGAAGCCGGTACGACAGCGGCCGCACCGCGAACCGGTCGAGCAGGGTGCCCACCACCAGCGCCGGAATGCCGGCGACCAGCAGCGCCCCGCGCAGCGTGCGGCGCAGCCGGCTCGGTGGCTCGGGCAGCCACGGCGCATCGTCGCGCGGTGCCGCATGGTTCAGCGCCAGCCATACGGCGGCCAGCAGGTCGACCGGGTCGTGCGGCTCCGCGTGCTGCTCGGCGACCACTGTGAAGCCCATTTCCGTGAGCCGCGCCCGCAGATTGGCCACCGGGACGAAGTGCAGGTGCTGCGGCTGGAGCCAGGGCAGCCACCAACGGCCCAGCAGCCTCCCGTAGCGGCTCTCGGGGTCCGGCACCTCGATGAGGAGATGCCCGCCGGGCCGTACCGTCTCCCATGCGGCGCGCAGTTCGCGATCGGGATCGGTGCTGTGCTCCAGGTAGTGGAACATGCTCACCACGTCGTAGTGGCTGGCCAGTTCGGGTGCGAGGTCGGGGAAACTGCCCCGGTGGCCACGGTCCACCCGGCCCTCGCGCTCGGCCAGTTCGACGCCGTCGGTGAAGTCGAGTCCGTCGAACACGGTGTGGGGCAGCACCGCCCGCGCAGCCGCGCAGAAGTGGCCGTGCCCGGTCCCGACGTCCAGCCATCTCTTCGGCGCGGAGTCGTACGGCAGCATCGACTCCGCCCGTCCCCGGTACATCTTGGTACGGCCCCCGAAGGTGTCACCGAGTTGTTTCTCGCCGAGCCCGTCGTAGAAGTCGCGGTAGTAGAAATCCAGTCCCTGTTCGTTGAGCCGGGGGTTCTGGAAGGTGTGACCGCAGCCTTCGCAGCGGTCGAGAACGAAACGGCCCGGCTTGTGCTGGAGCAGGTCGGTGGTGCGCAGCCGGGTGGTCAGCTCCTGCGAACCGCACCATGGGCAGTCGGTGCGGCGCGGCCCGAAGAAGCGCTCCCAGCCGGCGGCGATGTCCGCCTGATACGCGGGCCGCAGCCGGGCGATCCGGTCAGTTGACTCGGTGTCCTCGCTCATCTGAACTCCCTGGCTGTTCCCGTACGTCGTGGGGCTGCATCGGCTGATTCGCGGTGCGCGAGTGTGTCTCTCGAAGTCGGGGCCGCCCGGGTGGACATGGCGGAGCCGTCCCGGGCGGCGGCACTGACCACCTGTCGCACAGCGAGATCACCGAGGTGGAGCGCGGCGGCACGGGCCCCACCCGCGGAACGGAACGCCGTACGGATCCGGTGGGCCCCGTCGCGGTATTCGGGATCGTCCAGGACGGAGTCGACCGCCGAGGCCAGCTTCTGGACGGTGACCCGCCCGAACCGCACCCGCACCCCCGCCCCGGCGTCCACGACCTGTCCGGCCACCACCGGCTGGTCATCGCGGATGGGAGCTACCACGAGGGGCACCCCGTGCCACAGGGCCTCGCACACGCTGTTGTGGCCGGCGTGGCAGACGACTGCGCCAACGCCCCTTTCCAGGAGGGAGAGTTGCGGCACGGACGGCACGATCAGCACATCCTTGTCGCCGTCCCGCGCCGAGAGCACGCCACCGGGGTCGGCGATCACCGCCTGCACCCGGTCGGCCCGCTCCCGCAGCGCGCTCCGGCACACGTCGAGGAAGCGGCCGCCGACATCGGCGTTCGCCGTGCCCAAGGTGACCAGGACGGTGGTGCGGCCGGCATCGAGCCATTCCCACGGGAAGCCGGCGGCGGACGGACGCGCCGTGATCGACGGACCGACCCAGCACACTCCGTCGTGCGCGGAACCTGCCAACTCCGGTGTGTTGAAGGCGAGGACGAGATGTGGTGAGAAGCGGGGGTCGGCCGTGCCCGCCGGGTCCCCGACGGCCTCCCTGAGCGCGCCCAGCCGCTGCTGCAGCCACTGGCCGACCTTGGGAAGCCCGGCGAGGGGGTCGGTGAACTCGGCCGACGTGGTCGCCGAGGTCGCCCACGGCAGGCCCAGCCGCTCCGCGATCAGAGCGCCCGCGAAGGCCTGCTGGTCGGCGACGACGACATCCGGCCGGAACGCCTCGACGGCGGCCCGGACCCCCGGAGCCATCGACTCGGCCAGCGGCAGCAGGTACCGCTCCCACAGGAACTTCAGCGCCTCCGGGCCGCGCAGCTCGGTCGGCCGCTCGCCCCGGGGCGCCCCGGCGCACGCCATGACGGGCCCGGCCCCGGGGCCCGCGAGCCGGCCGACCAGCGCCGGATCGGGACACACCCACGCCACCGCATGTCCTGACGCGACGAGTTCGGCGGCGACACCGACGGTCGGGTTGATGTGCCCGACCAGGGGCGGGACGACGAAGAGGAAGCGGCTCACCCGGCCACCTCCGCCGCCACCCGCCCGGTGGTGCGGCCGGCCTCCTCGACGAGTGCCAGGATGTGCCGGCCGACCGTGCCGGAGGCCTCCACCAGGACCGAGTGCTCGTGCCCCGGGATCACCACGGTCCGGCAGTCCGGAAGCGTCGATGCCAGCCAGGGCGCGAGTTCGGCGAGATCGGAGTCGCCGCCGTACAGGCCGAGCACCGGGCAGCGCACTGCCGCGATCCGGCCGGCCGTCAGGACGCCGCTGGCCGGGATGTCCCGGCCGAGGGTGGTGTCACGGGCCAGTCTGGCCGCGCCCTTGGCCAGCCGCGCCGTGTTGTGCCCGCGGTGGGTGCTGATCCAGGCGATCGCGTCGGGCTCGTTGTGGGCGAGCTGGGTCACGACGCGGTCCAGGATGCCCCCCAGCTTCTCTGCCCAGGCGGCGGTGGCCGGTTCGGACTCGATGAGACTGACGCTCGCCACCCGCTCTGGGCGCCGGGCCGCGAAGCCGAACGCGATCGTGCCGCCGAAGGAGTTGCCGACCAGATGCACCGGACCGGTCACCGCCAGCCGGTCGAGCAGCGCCTCCAGGTCGTCGATGTTGTGCTCGACCGTGTAGCCCTCGGCAGGGCGTCCACTGCGCCCGTGGCCGCGCAGGTCGTACATGACGACGTCGAGACCGGCGGCCGCGAACGCGGGTGCGACGGTGAAGTAGTAGCTGGCCAGGCTGTCCGTGAGCAGACCGTGCACCAGCACTACGGTGGCGGTGGCCGGCTGGCCACCGCGAGGACCGATCCGCTGTACGTGCAACCGGACGGAGCCGGTGTCGACCATTGCCATGGCTCAGCTCGCCTCCCCCGCCTTGAGACTGGTGACGACGTACTCGACCAGCCGTCCGACGGTCAGTTCGATGATCTCGTCGAACTCCATACCGGCCAGGAACTCCGCGAAGTTGACCCGGTCTCCGTACCGCTCCTGGAGCAGCCCGGCCAGAGTGACGAGGTCGATGCTCTCCAGCTCCAGATCACGGTTGAAGGTGGTCCTCATGCCGATCTCGATGTCGTCGAGGCCGTACTCGTCCTCCAGGAGCCGCGCCAGCATGCCGGTGAGGTCGGCAAGTACGGACTCCTCGTCGGCGGTGACAGGGGTGTGGGGGGTGGGCGCATTCATCGGGCGTCGTACTCCTTAGCGGTCGGGTTTCCCGTCGTCCATGCGACTGCGTACGCGCGCTCCGGCAGCCGGGGCGGGTTGGTGGCCGGTACGCAGTGCACGGTGTAGGTGCGTTGCAGGCGGCCCGCGACGGCCAGCCGGTCGCCCGCCGGGGTCGCGTCGAACACGGTGAAGTCCCGCGGCCGGCCGCCGAATCCGGTGCCCTCCGCCTTGGCGACGGACTCCTTGGCGGCCCAGAAACGGGTGAACCACACGGCCTCGCTCTCGCCGGTGTCGGCCGACAGGCGGTGCAGCAGCCGCAGCTCGTCCCCGCCGAGGGCGGCGGCGAGGGCCTGCGGGGTGCGGTCGGTGACCTCCTCGATGTCGATGCCGGGGCCGGGGCCGGTCCGGTGCGGTCGGACGATCGCGACAGCTGCCTCCGCGCAGTGGGCCAGCGAGACGTCCAGCGGGGGCAGGGGCCGTCCGTGCACGCCGGTGACGTACGGACGGCCCGTCTCGTCGTTGTGCACCCGCAGTTCCGCCGGGAAGACGGGGCCCTCGCCGTGGTCCCACAGCCACTGCCGCACCGCGTCCTTCACTGCGATGCGCCCCAGCAGCCACTGTCGGCGCCCTCGTGGCGCGTGGCGGGCGTACTCCGCGCGCTCCGCACCGCCCAGGGAGTTGCGCATGATCAGCTCCCGGGACGCCAGGTCCGGCCACCTCTCGTGCAGCAGCCGCCAGCCGCCGGGGCGCGGCTCGGACAGGGTGTTGCGATCCGGGAAGCGCTCGACGGGCCGGGTCTGCGGGTCGTTGTCGAAGCGGCGGTCCTGCCAGCCGTACAGCTCCGCCCACACGGTGCCCCCGGCCCTCAGCTGTACGTCGGCCTCCAGAAGGGCATCGGTGAGCGAGGTGACGCGCACCAGGCATTCCACCTCTGTGCCCGGCGCCGGATGCGGCCCGTAGAACCGCATCTCCCGCATCCCGACCGGGAACACGACGGTGCGCTCGGAACGGGTCGCCATGATCCAGTAGCCGAGTAGCTGGCCGACGTTGTCCAGCAGCGCGCCGGGCGCGGAAGGGGTGGTGAGACGTCCGCGCACATGGCGGTCGCCGATCGCCGTGAGTTCGCTGACGCCCTGGAACGCCGGGCCGTGGAACATCCAGCGCTCGGCGTAGAGCTGGGCAGCCGTGTGGTCGGGGGCGTGCTCGGCTCCGGGATCGGTGACCCATGGGGCGGGGGGCGGAGTGGGGTACGCGCCGGCGAGCTCCACGGTGGCGCGGGCCCGCGGGCCGAAGGAGACGGCGAGAAGCCCCGGATCCTTCGGCGTCACGGTCACGGGCACGTCGACTGCCGGGGTGGCGGTGAGCCACTCGTCGAACCGCGCGCCGTGCACGGCGACCGGCAGCCCGCCGGGGAACGTCTCCTGCGCGGCGTCCACGATGTGCTGCACGATCGTCGTGGCCGGGACGACCGGCCACCGGTCGGCGACTTCGGGCCAGCCGGGCCGTTGGGGGAAGAAGCAGTGGTCCAGAAGGTAGGGCATGGTGTCGGGCGAGACGTGGACGGTGGTGTGCCGCGGCCCGGCGGACGGAGCCGGCGCAGGCGTCCCCGTCCTCGCGGACATGAGGGCGGCGGCCGTGTCCGCGGTCTCGCTCAGCAGGGCGCTCAGTTCGGCGGCCACCGGGGAGCTCTCGGCGAGGGAGTCCAGCGGCGACGGGCCGGCCGGGACCGGCGCCCGCGCGGGCGCCCGCGCGGGCGCCCGCAGCCCGGCCCGCAGCCCGGGGAGCCGTTGGGGCGAGAGGAACACCAGAGCGCCGCTCAAGTCCAGTCGTACCGGCGGCCGTTGAGATGTGGTCGCCGTCTCGGCGGGTTGCAGGGAGGGCGCCACCGCCGAACCCGCCGTCCACAGCGCGGTGGCCACCCGGCGCAACTGGGCGAGGCCGGTGCGGTGGGGCGAGTTGGCGGCGACCACCAGGTGGTCGCGACCGCCCAGGGTGTCGCTCACCAGGGAGCCGAGCTGACCGGGGCCGACCTGGACGAACACCCGGTGACCGGCCGCGTTCAGGGCCTCTGTCAGCTGGCGGAACCGTACGGGTTCCAGCAGATGCCGGACGAAGAGAGCCCGGATCCCCGTCTCGTCCTCGGGGAACGGTGCGGCGGTCGTGCCCGACCAGAGCGGGGTGTGCGGCGGATGCAGCCGGAAGCGGCGGGCGGCCTCCTCCATCGGTCCGACATGGGGGCGCAGCATCGGCGTGTGGAAGCCCGATTGGAACGGCAGGACCTGGCTGAGAACGCCCTGGGCGCGACGCGCCCGTACGAAGTCCTCCACCGCCGCCTGCGGACCGCACACCATCGACTGACCGGGCGCGTTGTCGTGGGAGAGGACCAGGCCCGCCCGGCTCCCGCCCTCGTCGCGCAGGGCGGCCAGAACGTGCTCGGCGCTGGTGCCGATCGCGCCGAAGGCGAGACCGGGGACAGTCACCGAGTCGGGGTCGAAGGCGGCCATGAACGCGTCGACCTCGTCCCCGGAATACAGCCCGGCCGCGGCCATGGCCGTCCACTCGCCGACGCTGTGTCCGGCGACCGCGTCCGGCACGATCCCGCTGCGGCGCAGCGCCGCGTCGAGGAGGCGGCCGACGGCGACCACGCCGAAACCGTGCCGGCCCACGTCGTCGGTCCGGTCTCCGTCGACTGCGGGGGCACGCAGACCGAAATGGGCGGCCACGTCGTCGACCTGCGGGGTGAACTCGCCCTCCAGGCCCGGGAACAGGAATGCCAGTCGGCCGTGGCCGGCACCCAGGAGGGGGCCCGGCCGGAACCAGACGTCACCGCGTCCGTGCCAGCCCCGCTGCCGGGCGACCGCGCGGCGTGCCAGGGCGAGCCGTTTGGCGGTCGGTCCGACGATGCCGAGGCGGGCGGGGCCCGCCTCGGGGTGCGGGTGGCCGGGGGCGAGACCGGCCGCCCGTACGGTGTCGTCGTCGGCGTCCAGCAGGGCGGCGAGGTGCGCCGGGGATTCGGCGGCGAGGAGCAGGACATGCTCGGGCTCGTCGACCTCGACGACCGGGCGGGCCGGTGCGCTCGCGCGGGACCCGTGCCCGTCCGGGGCCTCCTCCAGCACCACATGCGCGTTGATCCCGCCGAAGCCGAACGCGTTGACGGCGGCCCGGCGCACGGGGCTGCGCGCGGTGGTCTCCCAGTCGGCGGCCTTCTCCAGGGTGCGGAACCGGGTGCGGGCCAGGGCGGGGTGCGGGTCGTCGCAATGGAGTGTCGGAAGGAGTGTCCGGTGGTGGACGGCGAGTGCGGCCTTGACCAGACCGGCGACCCCGGCGGCCGGCATGGCATGCCCGATCATCGACTTGACCGATCCCAGCACCGCGTCACCGTCTCCGGGTCCGAACACATCGGCGAGCGTGGCGAGTTCGGCACTGTCACCTGCCGGTGTCGCGGTGCCGTGCGCCTCCAGCAGGCCGACCGAGCCCGGCTCGGCGGGGTCGAGTCCGGCCGCCCGCCATGCCTGCCGCACTGCGTGCGCCTGTCCACCGGGCTCGGGGTTCATGAGTCCGGCCGCCCGTCCGTCGCTGGCCACTCCGGTGCCCCGGACCACCGCGTAGATCCGGTCTCCGGCGCGCTCGGCGTCGGCCAGCCGCTTGAGGACGACAACGCCCGTCCCCTCACCGATCAGGATGCCGTCGGCGTCCCGGTGGAAGGGCCGGATGCGCTGGCTGGGAGAGAGTGCGCGCAGCTGGGAGAAGACGCTCCACAGCGTGATGTCGTGGCAGTGGTGGACGCCGCCGGCGAGCATCACGTCGCACCGCCCGGAGGCGAGTTCGCCCACGGCCTGGTCCACGGCGACCAGTGAGGAGGCGCAGGCGGCGTCCACCGTGTACGCGGGCCCGCGCAGATCGAGCCGGTTGGCGACCCGGGAGGCGGCGAGGTTGGGCACCAGGCCGATCGCGGACTCGGGGCTGTCCGGACCGAGACGCTCGGTGAATGCCTGGCGCACTCCCGCGAGTTGGTCACCCGTCAGGTCCGGGAGCAGCTCCGCCAGTGTGCGGACCAGTTGGCCGGCCGTACGGACCCGCTGGTCGAGCCGGACCAGGCCGGGCGTGAGATAGCCACCCCTGCCCAGAACGACGCCGACCCGCCCTCGGTCGGGGAGGCGGTCCGTGCCGCCCGCGTCGTCGAGGGCGGCCGAAGCCACGTGCAGGGCGATGAGCTGGTCGGGCTCGGTACCGGCCACCGAGTTCGGCATGATCCCGAACCGGGTGACCTCCACCTGCGCGAGTCCGTCCACGAACCCGCCGCGGCGGGCGTAGACCTGGTTCGCGACGGCCGGGGCGGAGGCGGTGCCCGGGTGGTAGTACTCGGCGTCCCAACGCCCGTCCGGTACCGCGCCGATCGCGTCCACGCCGTCGCGCAGGTTGCGCCAGTAGGCGTCCAGGTCCGCGGCGCCGGGCAGCAGCACCGCCATCCCGACGATGGCCACCGGCACCTGTCGTGCGGCCACGGCCTGCGTGCCCGGACCGTGCCGGGGCGGCGCCACCACGACCGTCACCAGCCCGAGGCAGTGTAGACGACGGCGGTGGCGGACTCCTCGCCCCAGGCGAGCTCCCGCAGCAGCGCCGCGGTCCCCTCCTCCGGGTCGATCAGCCGGATGCCGCGCCGGGCGTACTCCCGGGCCAGCTCGGCCCCGATCATGCCGCTGTGACCGGCCGAGGGTGCCCAGGGGCCCCAGTGCACGGTCACCGCCCGCCGGCCGGTGCGGGCGGCGAACGCCGCGCCGAGGGTCTCCAGCGCGTCGTTGGCGGCCGCGTAGTCCACCTGGCCGCGATTGCCCAAGACGGCCGATATCGAGCCGAACAGCACGGTGAACGCGGGCGGTGCGGGCAGTTCCTCCAATGCGGTGAGCAGGGCGTCGGCGCCCGTCGCCTTCGTGGCGTAGACACGCCGGAAGGACTCCGTGCTCTTCTCTGCGATGAGCCGGTCCTCGATCACACCGGCCGCGTGCACCACGCCGTCGAGCCGGCCGTGCTCGGCATGGATCTCCTTCACCGCCTGCAGTACCGCGTCCGGCTCGCGGAAGTCGACCGACCGGTAGCGGGCCCGGCCGCCCGAGGCGGTGATCTCGGTCAGGGTGGCCGTGATCTCCCGCTGGGCGAGCAGCAGCTCGGCGGCGCGATTGATCTCGGCCGGCTTCAGTCCGCCGCGGGCCGCGAGCGCGGCGCGCAGCTCGGCCGGGGTACGCGCGGACGCGGTGTCCGCGGCCTCCGGACCGTCCGGGGCGGGGGTGCGGCCGAGGAGTTCCAGACGGCAGCGTGCGGCGCCGGCGAGCACGGCGGCGAACTGTGCGGTGATGCCTCGTGCCCCTCCTGCCAGCAGCACCACGGAGTCCTGGTCCAGGCCGAGCGCGGTGGCTTCCGAGGTGCCCGCCCCGGCCGGTCCGGCGCCCGTGCTGCCGAGCACGCCGAGCGGCGCCGCCACCAGTTCGAACCCGTGCCGGCCTGCCGCCGTCCGCAGCACGACCGGTGTCCGGTCCGACGCGACGGCCTCGGCGACCACGGCCTCCGCGAGCGCGGACGGCGAGGAATCGGAAACCTCGATGATCCGGGCCACCATCTGCGGATACTCGCGCGCCACGGTCCGGAACAGACCTCGCAGCCCCGCGGTCCGGGGGTCGGGCACCTCACCGTCGGCGGGCCGGACGGCCAGCAGCCATCGCGGGGCGCGTGCCAGGGCGGCCTTCAGTACAGGGAACGAGGCGGGCAGCAAGGGCATTTCATCGGTGCCCGCGAGGGCCCCTGACCACAGCACGCCGTCCACCGGTCCGTCGGTCTCCGTCAGGACGTGGTCCCGGGCCCGTGCGGAGACCTCGGCTCCGTGGGACGCCAGGCGGGCGGCGACCTCGGGGGCGTCGCCGAGCAGGATCCAGCGGGTGCCCGTGAGAACGGACGACGGGTCGGTGCCGGCGTCGGCCCGCTCGTCGAGGAGGACCGGGCGCAGGAGGTGCCGTCCGGGGGGTTCGGCGGTGACGGCGTCCGGTCCGGGCTCCACCACCACCGGAGCGGGCTCCGCCTCCGCCGGGGCGGCGGGCCGCTCGGCCGGTCCGCCCATTCGCGCGGTCAGCCAGTCGGTCACCGCGGCGGCCGTCCGCGCCTTCGCCAGCTCCTCCAGCGCGGCGTCGTTCAGCGCGGCGAGGTCGGTGCCGGCACCGGCACCCAGGCGCCGGGCCAGTTCGCCCGCGATCTCCGCCCGCTTGATGGAGTCGATGCTGAGGTCCGCCTCCAGGTCGAGGTCGGGCTCGATCATGTCGACGGGGTAGCCGGTGCGCTCGCTGATGATTTCCAGAACGACCCGCTGGACATCGGCCGGACCGGCGGGCTGCGCGGCTGCCGGCTCCACGGCGGTGGCCGGCGTGCCCCGTTCCGGGTCCTTCATCGACGGCTGCGTCGGGGGAAGTTGCGGCACGGCCTGGATCACCTGCGGGGCCGCCGGGGACGGGACGGGCCGCGCGCCCGGGGCGGATCCGAGGTAGGTGAGCAGAACGTCCCGTTGGGCGGCGATCATCTCCCGGCTGGTGCGCAGGAATTCGGAGATGAGCGTGTCCTGGTCGGACGGTGCGCTGTGCGGGGAATTCGTCGTCACAGTCGTCTCCAGGGTCTCCGTGACTCGTCGGGCCGGTGCGAGCGCACCGGTGAGGAGGGCGCCGTCGGCGGTGCGGACCAGTTGTCCGTCGACCGTCCATCCGGGAAGCTTCGGCGCCGGGGTACGTGCCGCGTCCACCGCGTTCCGGCCTCGCAGCAGCCACCCGGCGCGCACCGGCAGCCCCGCGACGGCGAGCTCGGCCAGGGCGTCGAGCCAGCCGCGCAGGCCGCTGCCCGGCCGGGGTTCGCAGGCCACCGTGCGGTGCGGGCGGTCGCCGAGGATCTGCCCGACCAGCCGGGTCAGGACCGAGCCGGGGCCGGCTTCGACGAAGATGCGGGCTCCGGCCTCGTACATCGCCTCGATCTGCTCGACGAAGGCGACCGGGGCACCGATCTGGGCGGCGAGCTCGGCCCGTACCGCGTCACCGTCGGCGGCGTACGGGATGGCCGTGCGATTGGACCACACGGGGAATTCGGGCGCGTGCACCGGCCGGGCCGCGAGCGCCTCGGCGAACCGGTCGGTGGCGGCGGCGACCAGCGGGCTGTGGAACGCGCAGGCGACGGGGATGCGCTTGGCACCGTGGCCGGCCTCGCGCAGCAGCCGGACGGCCTCGTCGACGGCGTCCGTCGGTCCCGAGATCACCGTCTGGCCGGGCGAGTTGCGATTGGCGACGACCACACTGTCCGGCACGGACGCCGCCTTGAGTGCCTGCGCCACGTCCTCGGCGCCGGCCGAGACCGCGGCCATGGTCCCGGGGTCGCCCGCGTCGCCTTGGGCGGACTGCGCGGCCCGAAGGATCGCCGCCGCTCGCTCCGCGCTCAGTTCCAGCAGCGTCTCGGGGGTCAATGCGCCGGCCGCGCACAGTGCCACCAGCTCGCCGTAGCTGTGCCCGGCGGCCATGTCCGGCTGCACGCCGGCCGCGGTGAGCACGGCGTGCGCGGCGAGTCCCGTGACACCGAGGGCGGGCTGTGCCACCCGGGTGTCGGTGAGCGCGGCCCGTTGCCTCTCGCGTTCGGCGTCGTCGAAGGCGGTGGGCGGATACAGGGTGTCGGCGTGGGCGCGGGCGAGTTCCAGATAGGGGCGCAGCTCTGGGAAGGCGACGAACAGGTCGGCGAGCATGCCGGTGCGCTGGCTGCCCTGGCCGGGGAAGAGGAATGCCACCTTGGCGCCGTCCGATTCGCCGGCACCGGCCCGGTGGATGCCGCGTGCCGGAGCGTGCGCGGCGGGGTCGACGGGGTCGGCCAGGGCCCGCCGCACCTTCTCGGCCAGGTCGTCCACGTCCGTCGCCACGATGGCGACCTGGGCCGGGTCCCCGCTCGCGTCCGACCGCCGGGCCGCGCTCAGCGCGAGGTCCTGAAGCCGCCACGACCGGCCCTCGGACTGAGCGGCTGCCAGGAGTTCCTCCATCGCCCGGCGGGCCGCGGCCTCGTCCCGGCCGCGGAACACGAACAGTTCGGTCGGCCAGGCGTCCAGTCCCCGCACGGGCTGTACGCCACCGGCGTGGGCGGCCAGCACCACGTGGAAGTTGGTCCCGCCGAAGCCGAACGCGCTCACTCCGGCGATCCGTTCCTCCGCGGGTGCCGCCCATGGCCGAGCCTCGGCGTGGAAGGCGAAGGGGCTGCTGTCCGCCTCCCACGCCGGGTTGGGATTCTCGACGTGCAAGGTGGGCGGCCGGACTCCGGTGTACAGCGCCAGCAGCGTTTTGATCATTCCGGCGAGACCGGCGGCGCACTTGGTGTGGCCGATCTGCGACTTCACCGAACCGAGGGCGCAGCCGCCCGGTTCCGCCCCGGCCTCGGTGAACACCTCGCTGAGAATGCGCAGTTCGGTGCGGTCGCCGACGACCGTCCCGGTGCCGTGCGCCTCGACGAGACCGACTTTTGCCGGTGAGACGCCGGCGTTTCGATAGGCGCGCTCCAGAGCCGAGCGCTGGCCCTCGGGCCTGGGCGCGGTCAGACCGAGTGAGCGGCCGTCGCTGGAGGAGCCCAGGCCCTTGATGACGCCGTAGATCCGGTCGCCGTCCCGCTCGGCGTCCGCGAGCCGCTTGAGGACGACGCAGGCGATGCCCTCGCCGAGCGCGATGCCGTCAGCCGAGCCGTCGAAGGCGCGTGAGCGGCCGGTGGGAGACAGGGCGTGCACGGAGGAGAACAGGACATAGTCGTTGATTCCGTTGTGCAGGTCGGCGCCACCGCACAACACCACGTCGGAGGTGCCGCCGGCCAGCTCCTTGCAGGCGACGTCCACCGCGGCCAGCGACGAGGCGCAGGCGGCGTCGACGGTGTAGTTGGCGCCGCCGAGATCGAGCCGGTTGGCGATCCTGCCCGAGATGACGTTGGCGAGCATGCCGGGGAAGGAGTCCTCGGTGAGTCCCGGGAGTTGCTCATCCAGACCCGCGGGGACGCGGCCGTAGTACGAGGGCAGCACCGCCCGGAGCGTGGCCGCGTTCGACAGATCGCTGCCCGCCTCGGCGCCGAACACCACGGAAGTGCGTGAGCGGTCGAACTTCCGCCCCCCGTCGCCGTATCCGGCGTCCTCCAGAGCGCGCCGGGCGGCCTCCAGGGACAGCAGCTGCACCGGTTCCGTGCTGCCGAGAGACGTCGGCGGGATGCCGTAGCGCAGCGGGTCGAAGGGGATGCGGGGCAGGAAGCCGCCCCACTTGGAGGGGGTCGACTCGCCATGGTGGACGGCCGGGTCCCAGCGCTCGGGCGGGACCTCGCTCACCGCGTCCACTCCGGCGACCACATTCGCCCAGAAGGCGGTCAGGTCGGGCGCCTGCGGGAACATGCACGCCATGCCGACCACGGCGACGTCGAGCGGAGCGGGCGCGACCGGCTCCCGCACCTCGTTCGCCGGGGCCGACTGCGCCGTCCGCAGGGCGAGATGCTCGGCGGCTCCCGTGGTCACCGACTCGTGCAGTGCCGCGACGGTCGTGGTCGCCGAGCGCAGCACGGCCACCTCGCCGGCCATGAACATTCCCTCGGCGAGCTGGCGCCGCTCGTCGACCGGAGAGAGGCAGCCGTCGGCGGATCGGTCGACGCCCTTGCTGGCGATGCGCAGCCGGCCGACGTTGAGCCTCTCCAGCTCCTCCCAGATCCGCCGGTCCGGCACGCCCTCGGCGCGCAGCCGGGCCTCCTGGTCGCGGTAGCCGGCGGTGAACGGGCTCGGTACGCACCGCGTCGCGTGGCCCGGCGCCGACTCCAGCAGCGTGGTGCGCTCGGCCTCCAGGACCTGCTGCTGGAAGAGCGGCCGGACCGCCCCGCGGGAAACAGCCTCCTCGGTGAACAGATACGCGGTACCCATCAGCACACCGACGGCCGCGCCGCGCGCGGTCAGCGGCGCGGCCAGAGCGGCGACCATCGCCGCCGACCGCTCGTCGTGCACGCCGCCCGCGAAGAACACCTCGAGGTCCGCGGCCTCGTGACTCTCCAGGAAATCCTCCAGGACGGCCAGTTGGGCCTCCCAGAGCGCGAAACTGCCGCGCGGCCCCACATGCCCGCCGCACTCCGAGCCCTCGAACACGAACCGGCGCGCCCCGGCCTGGAGGAACTGCCGCAACAACCCCGGTGAGGGCACGTGCAGAAACGTCCGGATGCCGTCCTGCTCCAGGGCCTGCGCCTGGGACGGCCGCCCACCGGCGATGATCGCGTGGGTCGGCCGCATCTCCCGTACGGCCTCCAGCTGGGCCGTACGCACGTCCTCCGGCGCGAAGCCGAGGACTCCCACGCCCCAGGGCCGGCCGGCCACCGCGTCCCGGGTCTCGGTCAGCATCGTCCGCGTCCGCGTGCCGTCCGCCAGCGCCAGGGCGAGGAAGGGCAGTGCTCCGTCGGCTGCCACCGCCGCGGCGAAAGCGGGTCCGTCGCTCACTCTTGTCATCGGCCCCTGCGCGACGGGGAGCCGGGTGCCGAGCGCCAGGCTCATCGGCGATCCGGGCCGCAGAGCCCGTGCTGCCGTGTCGTCCCGGACGGCACCGAGCACCGCTTCCCGCAGCGCGCGCACCGTTCGGCGCACATCGCCCCACCGCTCCGCGAACAGGGTGGCGAGGAAGCCGTCCTGGCCCACCGGGAGCAGTTGGGTACGCAGATCCCGCCCGCCCAGAAGCGCCGCCACCTCCTGCGGTCCGGCACCCTCCGCGAGGCGCGGGACGTCCGGGCCTCGCCGCAGCAGGAAACGGTGACCGGCCCGGACGACGGTTTCCGAGCCGTCGCTGGTGCGCAGCACCGCGGCGACCGGTTCGGGCAACGCCGACTCGGCGAGCAGCGCGAGTTGGCCGTCGAGGACGACGCCGGCCGCTCCGCCGGCCACCGCGGCGGCGGCCGTTCGAGGGCCGATGCCGCCACTCGCCCACACGGGCCGGGTCACCTCGGGCGCGGCGAGCAGTCGCTGGAGCAGGACGAAGGTGCTCAACTCGCCGATCCGGCCGCCGCACTCGGTGCCGCGAGCGATCAGGCCGTGCGCCCCGGCGCGTAGCGCATCCCGTGCGCCCTCCAGGTCGGTGACCTCGACGAGGACGCGGAAGCGCGCCGCGAGCGCGGCGATCGTCCAGGCCGCGCCCGATTCCCCGGCCGCCGCTGCGACCGCGAGAACCACGGTGTGCGGACCGTCCGGAGCCAGGTCGGCCGGGGTGAGCCGGCAGTGCACGTCGACCCGGACGCCGAACCTGCCCGAAGCCGTGCGCTGCAGTTGAGCGAGGGCCTCGCGGGATCTCCGGTCGCCGGCCCCGAGGTCGAGCACACCGAGACCACCGGCCCGGCCGACGGCCACGGTGAGCCCGGCATCGGGCTCACCGTACGGAGTAATGCCGATGATCATTTCTTCGGAACGCACAGCGGAGTTCATCATTCTCCGAATCAAGGGTGAGACTGCACGGTGGGGGGGTTCTGTACAGAAACAGACACGGCGGCTCACCGGCTTCCTGCAGGGAAAAGCCCACCGCGGAACGCCGATATGAAGCGTGTGTTCGAAGCGGATTGAAAGGTAGTGGCGTGGTTACTCACCGGTCAAGGTGCGAGAGAGTGATCGGCAACCGACTTTTTCGACCCCGTCGGTCGCGAGTGGAAGGCATGGCCGGAGGGAAACGGCTGAATCCTTTTCCGACGAGGCATCGTTCACCTGGGCTGTTGCAACTCCCTTTACTCGGATGCCAGTTGGGGATTGGCTGATTGGGGTGCACAACAGACCGGGAACGAGCCTGGCGGTCATTTTGAGGGCTGCCGATGAGGCGCCTCGGACCGAGCGATGGGTGCCCCCACCGACCGGTCCTCGGACCGAGCGATGGGTGCCCCCACCGACCGGCCGGCAGTCAGAATGGCGGACTCGCGCGGCTATGCCTGCGGAAATCGTCTGCCCGGGACGAAGAACCCCCTGGTGTCGCACTCGGACCGGAAGCGCGCTCTTCCAGGGGTACGGAAAGAGGCGCCTGACCTGACACAAGGGCAGCCTCCATTCCTCACCCGCGCTTGTTGAGGATGTCGTTGATCCGTGCCCCCTCGTCGGGGGTGATCCGTCCGTGCGGCAGTTCGATGCCGAGGGTCTCCGCCAGTGGCCGCTGATGGATGTCGACCGCCGCCTCCACGAGGTCGGCGAGCACGGCCCCCGACGAGCGGCCCCGCACCTGCCCGATGGCCACCGCGACCAGGCCGACCAGCACGGACGGCCACCAGAAGGCACCCAGCAGCAGGTAGAGCATCCCCCACGCGGTGACTTCCGTGGCCGCCCGGTAGCGGGTGGTGGCGTCACGGATCGCGGCGGTCGCGGTGTCGGGGAGCAGCAGCCACAGCCGTGGCCAGGCGAGGGCCACGGCCAGGCCGTATTGCGCGTCGACGCGCTGGTCGACGAGGCGGAAGCGGTCGCCGATGGCAGTGGCACGCGCGGGCAGGTATCGCGCCGGCAGGGTGTGCCCGCGTCGGGCCTGCGCGCCCTGGGCCCTGCGCCGCCGCCGGGCCACCCACCGGGCGGGACGGCGGGAGACCCACGCCCGTCGTACGCCCGCGGCAGCCCCCTGTACGGCCAGTCCGGCACCCGTCGCACCGAGCAGCGCCCCGGCCACCGCAAGCAGCACAGCCGCAGGCCGACCCGCCAGCTGCTGCCCGAGCCTGCGTACCGCGTCCTCCAGACGCCCAGTGTCCAGCGCGTGCGGATGGCCGAGCCACCAGCCGCACATCGCGGCGGCCACGAACAACGCGCCGGGCAGCACCAGCGCGCTGAGCCAGCGGTCGGCGAGCTTCCGGCCGACCTCCGTGAGCAGGCTGTTCACAGCGACCTGAAGACCATTGGCGCTTCATCGATGACGCAGCGCGGCTCGCGGCCGTCCTCGTCCGCACCGGCGCGGCGCCCGCACCGGCCGCCCGGACAGCGGTAGGTGCCGCGCACGGTGACGGCGTCGAGCCCGAAGACGTCCAGGCTTTCGGGGTGGCCGTCCGCCGGGCGGCCGACCGACTTGTCACCACGGGCCGCCTACGTCTCTTGCGGATCTTGCTGTGAGGCCCCGTCGGGCGGGCGGATCACATAGTGCCGAAGAACCGCGTCCACCAAGTGGGCTGCGCTGCGAAGTACTCCAGCGCGCTGGGGCCCTCGTAGTCGCTCTCCAGTAGTTCCTCGGGGACGCTCACGTAGCCGAGTTCGGCCAGCGCCCGCTCCACGGTGGCGAGGTCGGTGAGGTCCAGTACCCCCTCCTCGCGGGCCTCTTCCGTACCGAGGAAGGCCCCCGGGTTGTCGGCGCAGACCTCAGCGAGGGAGCCGAATTTGCTCACGCAGACCACGATCCGTGTCCCGCAGATCGTCGCTTCGGCCGGCACGCGGACCCGCCCGTACTCGCTGGAGTCCTGTGTGTCCTGCTCGAACTCGCACTGGACCCCGAAGTCCGCGTCGAGCCGGCGCACCAGCCCGCCGAACGCGAGGCTGGCCGCAGCGCGGTCGTAGTTCAGCGGCCCCTCCAGCCGCTCGGGGTCGTCGAGTTCACGCAGGAGGGCCAGCAGTTCCGTCTCACTCATCGCCATCCGCCCATCCTGCCGTCCGGCTGGTGGGAACAGAGAGGCGGGGAAAGCAGCGACAAGATCCGAAAGGGACGGCCTACCGCTGCCTGCGACGATGCGCTGGTGAGCTATGACAGGCACGTACGCACTCCACCGCTCACCTGCGGCCGGTCGGGTCTCCCCCAGACCCACGTACGCCCGGCTCTGCGACTGCCCCACTACGCCGGGGCAGTCGCAGAGCCGCCTCATATCCCGGTGGTTTGCGGCTCAGGCCGGCGACCCCTGTTGGACACCACGGCGCAGACCGCGAAGGTCACACCGAGCAGACCGAAGATGACCGCCAAGTTGCCCTTCGCCTGGATGTCGGCCTGCCGTGCTGCGGTCTCCCTTTCCCAGAGCGCCGCACCCTGTTGATTGGCCGACTGGTACTCGAAGAGGCACTTCATGTACGGCTGAGTGGGGGCGGCGTCGCGATCTGCTTCGCAGCGGGGGTCCTCGAAAAGAATCGACGTGCCGCCGTGTTCGCCCGGTGGCTCATCTGCCACCTTGGAGGCCGCGTCCAACGCGACCGCCGACAAGATCACCGCCGTGATCATGCTGATCATGGCCACGACGATGCACAAGACGGCTCCGGCACTACGCCCTTGGGATGTCATGCCCTGGAGAGTAACGACACGCGTAAACCACCGCCCCACCAACCGCACTTACTGACCAGTTCGCCGGATGCACCCGACTCATCCCTGCCAGCGCCACGCCCGACGAGCACCTCATCAGCTCCAGGCACGGGACTGGAACAGGAGTCCAGCATCGACCTCAACCGCAGGTCATTCCGCAGGTTCTGACAGCCGGACTTACCAGCATCGACCCGACCGAGCTTCAGCGCCTGGTCCTCGCCGCCGTCGCCCCGTACATCGACCGACCCGTCCTCGCCGACCGGATCACGGAGGAAGAACGACAGCGGAGACAACTCAGGGCCTTCGCCGAGGAGTGGCCCCGGAACCACCCGCGCGGCCGTGAGTGACTCCCGAAACCGTCGGCAAACTCCCGTTCCCGTGTACAAAGCCAGGGGCGGGGTCGGCGGGTACCCGCTCGGGCAGTGGATCGCCGATCAACGCCGCGCCTACACGGCCGGAACACTGGAGGCCGGACGGGGCGCCGAGCCGGAGAAGCCCGGGATGGTGTGGTCCGAACAGGACGCGGCCTGGGCGGACGGGCTCTCCGTCGCCATGCCGTACGCCGCTGCCCACGGCCACTTCCTCCCCCGGCTACCGCGACGTGGGAGGGGCACCCCATTGAGGTGTGGGCGAAGAACGCCCGCGCGGCAGCCCGCAGGGCGCGGGAGAACGAGGAGCTGCGGGCGGCTGGCCTCCCCGTCTCCCCGGCGGCCGGCGCGATGACCGAGGTGCGGCGGGACGAGCTGGACGCGGTCGATCCGGGGTGGTGCCCGGTATGGGACACCGGGTGGCAGCGCTGCTACCGGCTCGTCCAGATCCACGTCCAGGCCGGCGGAACCCTCCCGGAGACTGCGGCGACGTCGTCGTCCAGGGCGAAGACCTCGGACGCTGGGTCACGGCGCAGCGGTTCAGGTGGGAGCAGCTCCTGCCTTGTGCAGCAGTGGATCCTGGAGAACACGCTCAAGGTCACACCGGCCGAGGAGGATGAGCGGCCGGTGAAGCAGACGCAGGATGCGAAGTGGGCGGCCAGCCTCTCGGCGGCGCGGCAGTTCCACGCCCGTGAAGGACACCTACGGGTGCCTCGGAAGCACATCGAGCAGTTGGACGGCCCGACAGGCCGTCAGGGCGGCGCTGACGAGAGTGTGGTGGTCAAGCTCGGCACCTGGCTCGACAACGTCCGCAAACGCGCCGCCAAGCTCCCCGAACAACGCCGAACCGACCTCGATCAGCTCGACATGCGCTGGTAGACGGCCGGAGCACAGACGCCCAGAGGGGCCGGATCCGATGGGGATCCGGGCCCCTTTGGCGTCTGTTCACCGCGTCGCGGTGAACACCGGGCACCGGGGCACCGGTGCGCGGCTCCGCCGTCGCGCGAGAGGGAGTGGCCGACCGCGGCGCCGGGGGTCGGGAGATTGCTGCGGTGTCCTCGGGTCGCCGGTCATACGTTATCGCCCAACCCGCGAGGGAATAAGAGTATTTGACCGTGGTGCGCCTTTTTATTTCGTATTCTCCGGATATGCGTCCATACATTGCGATCGAGATCGATGGTGTGTCGACCTGGACGACGAGGAGATCGAGCGGGCCGTCCAGCTCACCGACACCATGGGCTCCGACGACATCTCCGGCTTCCGGGACGAGTACCGCGACGCCCTGGAAGAACTGATCAAAGCAAAAGCGGAAGGCACCGATCTCCCGGAGCCGGCCGAAGGCGAGAAGAAGGAGTCCGGGAAGGTCGTCGACCTGATGGCCGCCCTGAACGCCTCCGTCAAGGCAGCCTGAAAATCGCGCGGCGCGCATGGTGACCAGGACACCACCGTGCACACGATGCCGCCACGCAAGAAGCCCACGCCGAAGAAGGCGGCACGTCGCACCGGAAGCTCCCGGTGCGACGGAGACTCCGTCGCCGTCAGGGCGCGGCCGCGCGCGCCGCCTCCAGTTCGGCCACCAGCCGCACAACCCGCTTGTTCCGGGCTCGGCCAAAACTGTGGCCCGACAGCATGTGCAGTTGGTCCGTCCCGCCGGAGACCAGCACCAGCTCCGGGACGTCGGACGAGTAGACCGTGCTCGGCAGGACGGCCACCCGAACCTCCCGGATGTCCGCCCACGCGTGGGAGCGTGCGTTGAGCAGCCCGGAGTATCGCAGCCCGTCCGGCCCGTAGCGGACGCCGAACACCGGTGCGCGGAACGTCAGCACCACACCCGGCACGCCCAGGATGACGACCGGGATCAGGTGGACCACATGGCTCACGCCCGCCGCCATTACGACGGCGAGCAGCAGGCATGCGCCGCCCATCAGGAAGTAGCCGATCGCCCAGAGGGGGCGCCTCTTCCGCATGTCTGCCCCCAGTTCCGTGGCGCGCGGCGTCGTCCGAGGTCCAGGACCGCCGCGATCGCCCGTGGATCAGCTTACGAACGGCGGTCCGCACCGCCAAGGGCAGGCACCGGCGAGATCTGCGGCTCCCGGTCCCGCCGCGGCTTCAAGAGTGGGGCCGGCGGAGTCTTCGGCGTGTCCGTGTGGTGCGGGCCGGCTGGGTTGCGGGCGGTTCGTTGACAGCCTGGTCGGGGTGGTGCAGTGACCGAGTCCGGGTTCACGCTCAGGTCGACCAGGAGGCCGCGGTCGACGAACCGCCGCGCCACGGCCACCCGCGCCTTCCTCCACGACCTCGCCACCGGATGGGACGGCAGCAGAATCCTGGTGATCGCCCACTTGGCCAACCGATGGGCACTCGGCCATCTGCTCACCGGAACACCGCTGGAAGAACGGGCCTTGACCGCCGAGTAGCCGAGGGGATTCTCACCCCTCGGCCCTCACAGATCCGTACGTGACGATCTCTCGTCATACGGCTCTTGTCGTTCTGGTCACCAGACGCGGGGGGCATGGGTGGTCCAGACCCAGTGGGCGAAGAACCGGGGTCGCCGTGCGACGGCCTGGTTCCACGCCGTTTGGGCTTTCTTCCTGCCCCGCAGCCGTTTGAACTTCTTGCGCATCCACCGCATCACGTAGGCGTTGACGCGTTCCAGGAGGGGATAGAGGGCCGACTGGCAGAAGGCCCCGTAGTACGCCATCCACCCGCGAATGATCGGGTTGATGAACCGTGCGAGATCCGCTTCGGTCAGGCTGGTGCGGTGGTGCAGCCGCCAGGACCGCACCTCGGAACTGATCCTGCGCAGGGCTTCCCCGCTGATGGCGGGGAGGAACGACCGGAACATCTGGCCGTCCTTGCGCACCGCGGAGCGGGTGCGGAAGGTGAACCCCAGGAAGGTGAACTCGGTGTGCTCGTACGAGGCACGCCGGTTGGCATCCTGGCAGTACACGATCCGTGTCTTCTCCGGGTGCAGCTCAAGCCCCACCTCGGCCATCCGCTTCTCGATCGCCGCGAGCACGAAGCATGCCTGGCGTTCGCTGACGCAGTGGACCACCGCGTCGTCCACGTACCGTTCGAACCCGATGGCGGGGAAGTTCCGCGCCATCCAGGCGTCGAAGGCGTAGTGGAGGAAGAGGTTGGCGAGGACCGGCGAAACCGATGAGCCCTGGGGCGTCCCCCGGTCCCGCTCGCGCCGTGTCCCGTCGGGCAGTTGCAGCGGTGCGGCGAGCCAGCGTCGCACATACAGCAGGACCCAGGACTGGGACGGATCAGTGTGGGCGGCGACCGCCTTGAGGACCAGGTCCCACGGAACGCTGTCGAAGAATGCGCGGATATCCAGGTCGATGACCCAGTCCGCCTTCCAGCAGCGCTCTCGGCACCGGCCCACAGCATCAATCGCCGACCGCCCAGGACGGTAACCGTAGGAGTCGGGATGAAAGACCGGCTCGGCCTTGGCCTCCAGCACCCCGGCAACCACCGTCTGGGCTATACGATCCCCGATCGTGGGCACGCCCAATATCCGGACGCCCCCTTTCTTGGGGATCTCCACCGCACGCACCGGAGGCGGAAAATAGGTGCCGGAGGAGAGACGATTCCAGATCTTGTATAGATTGTTCTTAAGATCCTTCTCAAATTCTTCCATCGACACCGCATCCACGCCCGCTGCGCCCTTATTCGACCTGACTTTCTCGTACGCCTCCCAGACGGACTGCTTGGAAATATTGAACGGCTTGCCTGACGCTTTCAACTCGTTCACGCGACTCCTCCCGGGTAACGCCCGGTTGATCGAATAAACACAGTCACGAACGACCCGGCCCCTTCGCTCCGCCCCCGTTACAGGGGTTTCATCACTACTACGAGCCGGTCCGCCGGCGTACTTGGCGTCGGTACTCAGTCCCTCACGGCTTCGGACCGCCCGGGACGCTCCCTCTCTCCCCGCTCACCAGCGGAGACGTATCCAAGCCCGCCTTCTCCTGTTCCGTACGAAGGCCGCAGACCGGGCTCGCGTCGCCTGCATGCCGGACACCGCCTGGCCAATAAACGGGCACCCGCCAGACTCATCCCGGGACTGCCTTGACACCCCGGTTCTGATGTCAACTCTACTTTTCGACACGTCAGCAGCGATTCGCTTGCGCTCGCCTTCCCGATCCCCACCTGACGTCTCAATGGACGCCTTTTCCTCATCGTTCACCACGGCAGTCTTCAGCTAGCGCAGCATGAGGTGGTTTAAATTCTCCCCCCGCAGGGCGAATTTGAAGGGCCATACCTTCATCCTCCGTACAGCATCGCTACAAGAAGAGTTCCTACATGCTTCTTCCTTTCACGTTCAGGACACAACAAGGCCGGGTAGTTAACGTTTTCGCAGGTCACACAAGCCCGTTGAAGAATATTACGTGGAGCAACGAAGCTCGTTGGTACAGGCAGTCGTCCAAGACAGCTTGTATCCGAGGAGCTCCGTTGCCGTTTCATCATGTCCTGTCGGCCCCGGTGGTGGCCATCACCCGTACGGTCACGGTGGCCGCGGGCCGGTTCGCGCCCGGTCATCTGGGGGAGCTGACGGCCGTTGTGCCGTTCGAGCTGGTCGACGCGGTCTTGTTGGAGACGCGGTCGGTGCAGCGGCGGCTGCGGGATCTCCCGTCGCGGGTGGGGGTCTACTTCCTGCTCGCGATGTGCCTGTTCCCCGAGGTCGGCTACCGGCTGGTCTGGGACAAGCTGACCGCTGGCCTGGCCGGGATGCCGGTGGTCTGTCCGACGCCGAAGGCTCTGCGTGATCTGCGCCGCCGGCTGGGATACGCGCCGGTCAGGGCGCTGTTCGAGGTACTCGCCGGGCCACTGGCCCAGCCGATGACGCCGGGGGTGCGGTTCGGTCCGTTTCGGACGGTGTCGTTCGACGGCTGCAGTTCGCAGAAGGTCGCCGACTCCGAGCGGAACAGGGTCTGGCTGGGGCGGACGTCTCATCACGGCTATCCGACAATGGAGTTGATGACGCTGGTCGAGACGGGGACCAGGGCGCTTATCGGCGCGGTGTTCGGACCGCCCGCCGGCGGCGAGACCGGTTACGCCTCCCGGCTGTTGCATCTGCTGCGGCCGGACATGCTGGTCCTATGGGACAAGGGTTTCGACGGCAATGGCTTCCTCGCCGCCGTGAGGGCGACCGGCGCCCAGGTACTGGGCCGGCTCCGCGCCAACCGTCGTGCCCCGGTCCTGACACGTCTGGCCGACGGTTCGTACCTGTCGGTGATCGGCACCGAGAAAGTACGTGTCATCGACGCGAACATCACGGTGACCTGCGCGGACGGCACCGTCTTCACCGGTTCCTACCGCCTGGTCACCACCCTGACCGACGCCCGGCGTTACCCGGCGGCCACGCTGGCGGGCCTCTACCACCAGCGGTGGGAACACGAATCGGCGTACTACGCGCTCCGCCACACCATCATGGACGGGCGCGTCCTGCGCTCGGGCGACCCGGCCGTGCCGAGCAGGAAATGTGGGCTCTGCTCACGCTCTACCAGGCCCTGCGGATTGTGATGGTCGAGGCCGCCGAGTCCCAGCCCGGCACCGACCCGGACCGCTGTTGCTTCACCGTCGCCGTCCAGACCGCCCGTGATCAGGTCGTCCAGGCCGCCGGCGTCCTCCCCACCGACCCCGCGGCCGTCCATTGCGCCGGACTGATCGGGGACCGGATCCTGACCCGTCTCCTCCCACCCCGGCGGCAGCGGGTCAGCACCCGCAAGGTCAAGTCACCGATGTCCCGCTACAGCACCCGCCACGACGACGGCAGGCCCGATACCAGCCGCACCATCACCGGTCTCGACATCAGTGTCCTCGAGCCCTGCGAAGCGCACCCCCAGCTCCCCGCCGTCTCCCGCGACGACCGGCACACCGCCCCCGCCGATCGCCGCCGCCACCGGATCCTGGCTCTGCTCGAAGAAGACCCCACCCGCCTTTGGCGCCCCCGCGACATCGCCTCCCACTTCGGCGACATCACCATGGAAACCATCGCAGCTCAACGGGATAGGAGGAGGGACGTGCCATGACTCAATCCTTTCACGGAATCGAGTTGAGGTTCCCCCGAGATGCGGGGATGGGTGACAGAGGGTCAGATGGGTCTCATGAGAGGAGCCCAGACGATGCCTGCCCCGAGAAAATACCCGCTGGAGTTGCGTGAGCGTGCGGTGCAGATGTACCGGACTGCCGAGCCGAAGCCTGTGATCCGTCGTATGGCCGAGGAGCTCGGCGTGCACCACGAGGCCCTGCGTAACTGGATCCGCCAGGCCGAGGCCGACGCCGGCGAGCGGGGCGACCTGCTCACCACCGCCGAGCGTGAGGAACTTGCCGCCCTGCGCAAGGAGAACGCCCAGCTCAAGCGGGCGAACGAGGTCCTGCGGACGGCCTCGGCTTTTTTCGCGGCCCAGCTCGACCCGACCCGGCCCAGGTGACCGCGCTCCTCGACGCGCACCCGCATCTGGGGGTCGAGCCCGTACTCCGGGAACTTTCCATCCCCTCCTCCACCTACTACCGGTGGCGCCAGGCCGAGACCGAGCCGTGCGAACGAAGCCGCCGGGACGCCGAGCTGACCAGCAGGATCCGCCAGGTCCACGCCGAGTCCGGCGGGATCTACGGCTCACCCCGCGTGCACGCCGTCCTCAGGCGTGAGGGCGTCCACGTCGGCAGAAAGCGCGTCGAGCGGCTCATGCGCCAGGCCGGCCTGGCCGGGATTAGCCCCCGCCGGGGCAAGGGCTTCACCCGGCGCGACCCGGACGCCGATCTCGCCCCTGACCTGGTCGGGCGCGACTTCACCGCGAACGGGCCGAACCGGCTGTGGGTCACCGACCTGACCATGATCCCCACCGGGGAGGGGCCGCTGTGGCTGTCCGCGATCCGCGACGCGTTCTCCCGCCGGGTGGTCGCCTGGGAGACCTCCGCCCGCGCGGACGCCGACCTGGTCCTCACCTCGCTGGAATACGCCCTGGCCAACCGCGAAGTCGCCCCCGGCGAGCTCATCCACCACGCCGACCACGGCTGTCAATACACGTCCGTGAAGCTCACGACACGCCTGGTCAGGGCCGGTATCCAGGCGTCCATGGGCTCGGTCGGCGACTCGTTCGACAATGCCCTGGCGGAGAACCTGTGGATGGTCATCAAGACCGAGTGCATCCGCGGCCGCGTCTTCGCCACCAGGGCCGAAGCGAACCTCGCGCTCTTCGAGTACATCGACGGCTTCTACAACCCCCGCCGCATCCAGAAACGGCTGGGCTACCTCAGCCCGATCGAGTACGAGGAGAAGCACTACGCCAACCAGGCAGCAGCCGAACAAGTGAACCTGAAACCACGTCAACCCGCCCTGACCAGCTAGTCAGCCACTCCCGCACAGCGGGGGAACCTCATTCACGCGCATGGCTCTGGCTTGCTCGGGGGCCAGGGTGGGGTGGCAGCGGCAGCGGGCCTGGATGGAGGTTTTCTCGTCTGCGCTGATGACGTACTCATTCGGTCCGAGTGGATGGCCTTGCCAGGTGCGGGCGTACAGATCCAGGACGCGTCCGGCCTTGGTACGGAAGCCGGGGTCGGTGATGAAGATCCACGAGCGGTGCTGCCAGGGCTTGAGCGCATTCTGGGCCAGCCAGCGGCGCACGGTGGCGGCCGACACGAAGGGCGTGATGCCCCGCTCGACGACCTCACGGGCCAGTTCCGGGGCCGTCCAGCGGGACAGCGGAACCCCTGTCTCGGCAGGCAGTCGACACGCCAGCGCGGTGACCTCGGCGGCCTGCAGCGGTGTGAAGGCCGGTGGCCTGCCGGAGCGCCGACGGTCGGCCAGCCCAGCGATGCCGCCGTCGGCGAAGCGGCCCCGCCACAGCCGCACGGTATCCAGGTGCAGACCGGTTTCAGCCGCGATACGGGAGTTGGAGCGGCCGCGGGCGGCGTGCAGCACCACCTGGGCACGCATCCGCAGCCGGTACTCGGTCTTGAGGCCATAGGCCATCGCCTTCAGCCTCCTCCGCTCGGCGGCGCTCGGGTCTATCGGGCGGGCAGCGGCAACAGGCATGGCAGGCGGGCCCATCGAGAGAACGGATCACGGACGGGCCGCAGCCTGACGCCTCGACAACACCCCAGTCGGCACGACACGCCGCGAACCTTGGCAGCGGGCAGTTCGCGTTGCCGCCACGCCGCGAGAGTGGCTCGCCCTCGGCCAGCCGGCTTAGGCTTCGCCGGTCTCTTTTCAGCCCGCGGGGTCTGGGGTGCTGCCGCCGGTGTGATCGTTGAGGTGGTGGTCTTGCCTTACCAGGCAGGGCTGGTGACGAAGTGGGTGTCGTAGCGGTGTTGCTCGGTGAGCAGGCTGTCGCGGCTGGCTTCGCCCCGGCGGATCCTGGCGACCTGCCGAAGGTAGTCGAATCGTTCGATGCCAGGGGTGATCACGATCAGGGCATCGGCGGTGTTCTCCGGGGCGGCGCGGAAGGCGTGGTCACAGCGCGGCGGGATGACCAGGAAGTCACCGGATCCGGCGGTGATGACCTTCGATCCCACAAGCACCTGGAGCGTTCCGTCGACGACGAAGAACAGTTCGGAGGAGTGGTCGTGCCGGTGCGGGACCGCGCCGTCGGCGCCGCGGGCGAGGCGGATGCGGTGGGCGCTGAGCGCCCCGTTGCTGGCACTGGCGTCAGCCAGTAGGCAGTGGCCGATCTCGGGCAGTTGCTCGGCGTCGCCTGCGCGGACGACAACCGGGTCGTGTGGATCAGCTGCAAAAACAGACATGAGAGACCCCCTGGGGCTAGTATGCTAGCAACCTAGCGAGCTAGTATCGCTCTATGGGTGATACGGAAGTCAAACAGTTCAACGTGTATCTGCCGCTGGGGCTGATCAGGCAGGTCAAGCATCACGCGATCGAGACGGGCATGTCATTGTCCGCGCTGGTCACAGAGGCCTTGCGCGCCTACCTCGACGACGCCCATGGGCAGCGGCAGCCCTCTTCAGGAAAGGAGTCATGACATGGCAACCGAAGGGTTCGAGGCGGTGTTCGTGGAGACCCACAACTGGGGGAAGAGCGCAAAGTTCTTCCAGGAACTGGGTTACAAGTTGGAGACCTCCACCGGCGACGGCTCCGGCGTGTTCCGCAACGGCGAGGGTCCCTACCTCGTCGTTGTCGAGATCCCCGAGAACCGGGAGCCCGGCGTGCAGATCGCACTGAAGGTGCCCGATGCGGACCTGTTCCGTCCCGATCCGGCCGTGGAGGTGGTCACCCCGTTCCAGGACACGCACTACGGAACCCGGGAGATGACCGTCCGCGACCCCGACGGACGGCTGTGGAGTCTGCAGGCCCCTGCCAAGAGCTGACATTTTCCCTCTCGTCCGGGTGGGCTGATTCCCCTCGGCCGACGGTGCCTGCGGTCCGCCCCGGTGAACCCTGCGGCAGTGACGACTTTCGCCCTGCCGGGCAGTGGCCATTGCGCCCGCAGGGGGTTCAGCAGCGTGCTGCTGAACCCCCTGTTCGTGAGCACGGCCTGATCCAACCGCCGAGGCGAACTCCGAGGAACGGCACCGGCTATGCCATGCCGGAGACCGAACGCGACCGACCATCGAGCCGGCGAGCAACTTCGCGGGCTCCTGGAGCAGCCCGTGCAAGCGCCGTGAGTCGCCGGGGTGCTCGCCTTCCCTGCCAGGCGCTGTCCAGCCTGCCCACAGCCGAGGTCACACACCTGCGGGCAACGGCGCACGGAGGGGCCCCGTACGCGGGTACCGGGCGAGGACATCTGGAGCAACAAGACCTGTTGGGCCCACCGGTGGCGGCGCTTCCGCCACTGACCGTGGGGATGCGAGGAGCGAAGGATGGGATACGAATGAGCAGATGGCGCGGCAATCCCTGGGCGGTGCTGCTGACGCTCAGCCTGGGATTCTTCATGACACTGCTGGACCTGACGGCCGTCAACGTCGCTATCCCCAGCATGATCGGCGACCTGCACGCGTCGCTGGACGAGGTGTTATGGGTGATCAATGTCTACATCCTCGTCCTCGCCGCACTGCTGATCACGTTCGGCCGACTGGGCGACGTGCGCGGGCCGCGCACCATGTTCATCGGGGGTGTCGCGCTGTTCACCGTGGCATCGGTGCTGTGCGCCCTGGCCCAGGATCCGGCCCAGCTCATCGCCACCCGGGCCGTGCAGGGCCTGGGTGCGGCGGCGCTGATGCCGCAGACGATGACGATCATCATCGGCACGTTCCCGGCCGAGCGCCGGGGCGCCGCACTCGGCGTCTGGGGCGGAGTCGCGGGCGTGGCCACGATCGCCGGGCCCACCCTCGGCGGGTTCCTGGTCAGCACGGCCGGCTGGCGGTGGATCTTCTTCGTCAACGTCCCGATCGGCGCGATCGTCCTGGCGATGGCCGTTACGCTCGTGCCCGACATCCGGCACGGCGCGCACCGAAAGCTGGACATTGCGGGTGTCGTACTCGCCGCGGCGACACTGGTATGCCTGACCTTCGCGCTCACTGAGGGCCAGCGATATGACTGGAACGCCAAGATCTGGGCGCTGCTGGGCGCGGCTGCCCTGCTGCTGGTGCTGTTCCTGATTCACCAGGGCACCCGGCAGCACGGCGAACCGCTGCTGCCCTTCGTGCTCTTCCGCGACCGCAACTACGCGGTCATGAGCTTCGTGTCCGCGACCGTCCAGGTCGGGATGCTCGGCCTGTTCCTGCCGGTGATGATCTATCTGCAGTCGGTGCTGAACTTCAGCGCCCTCACAGCCGGGCTCGTGATGGCGCCGGCGATGGTGGTGTCAGCGGTGCTGTCGCCGGTCGCGGGCCGGATGGCGGACCGGATCGGCGGCAAGTACGTCCTGATGACCGGTCTGACCCTGTTCGCGGCCGGCATGGCCTGGCTCACCTGGGTCACCGATGTCGGCCGCGCGTGGTGGGAGTTCCAGCCCGCCCTGATCACGGCTGGGGGAGGCATCGGCTGCGTGTTCGGCCCGATGGTCACGGTCGCCATGTACAACGTGGAGCCCACGATGGCCGGGGCGGCCTCCGGCGTGATGAACACAATCCGCCAGATCGGCACAGTGATCGGCAGCGCCGCAGTCGGCGCAGTACTGCAGAACCGCCTGGCCGCCTCGCTGCAAGACGAAGCGGCAAAGCGGGCGGCTGGCCTCCCGGCCGACGTCCGCGGCCAATTCCTGGCCGACTTCCGCAACGCCGCCAAGAGTGGTCAAGAGGTCGGCATCGGGCGGAACGGCGCGGTTGTCCACCCGCCGCAGGGAACACCGACAAGCCTGGCCCATCACATCGATCAGGTGGCGGCGTCCACGTTCGAACACGGGGTCGTCCACGCGATGCGGCCGACCCTGGCACTGCCCATCATCGTGATCGCGGTCGGCGCCGTCTCGTGCTTCTTGGTACGACGCCGACAGGCTGGCAGCCCGCGCCCTGCTCCGGAACCAGTCGACCTCAGCACCTCGGCCTCAACGCGCCAAGAGTTCCTGGGCTGAGGCCGTCGTCGACCGTGGCCGTGCGGTGGTCAGTCGCCCTTGCCGCCTTTGTGGCGCCAGCGTCCGGCGGCGGCCGGCCACCCTCCGGCTTGTGCAGCTCGGCGGCGGTACCCGCCTGTCGGCTGTGCTGGGGTGCCACCCCATCTCGACCCGTCCGGCCGGGACCTGCTGGCGCCGGCTCCGACCAGCGCTCCGACCAGCGCTGCGACGCATGGTTGGCTCCGCAGTCAACCCCCGAGGGACTTCCGGAGCCGACCACTGAGCTTGCGATTTTAGGACGCGAAGATCGTTTAGGTTGGGGTTCTGCTGTTCGCCGGACATGGGAACGGCCTTCGGGTGACGCTGGGTTCTCGCCAGAGATCCAGCTGCACCAGAAGGCCGTGATGGACAGTCTGCAAGACAGCCCTGCCCGCGTCGAGGCGTTGTCCGAGATATCCAGGTTCCGTGCGGGTCTCCATGCCTGCTTCACCCGCCGCGGGGATGCCCTGTTCGAGTTGGCGGACGCGATGCTGTGCGCGCAGGGCCCGGTGCGATCACCGGTAGAGCTGTCCTTGGAGCCGGAGTTCCGCCGACGACACGGCTCTGTCTACGACGCCCTGGCCCATGGCCAGATAAGCAGTAGCCGCTTGCGGCACCTGCTGATCGGCCTGTCGGCCCCGGCCAGGGCAGGCGAGCCGCTGATGTTCGCGATCGACACCACTCCGCACGCGCGCCCCGACGCCGAGTACGCCGACGAGCGGACGATGGTGCAGGTCCGCGGCAAGGGAGGGGATCGCTGGCTGCCCGGCTGGCCCTACAGCCTGCTCGTCGGCATCCAGTGGGGGTCCTCCTCCTGGGTCGACCCCATCGAGGCACGCCGACTGCGGCCCGGCGAGGAGCACACCGACGTCACGATCGACCAGATCACCGGGCTGCTCAAAGACCTGACCGCGACCGGGAAGTGGCAGCCCGGCGACCCGCCGCCGCTGGTCCTGCTCGACGCTGGGAACTACGCAACCGACCTCACCCACGCCCTGGCCGGCCATGACGTGCAACTGCTGGTCCGGCTGCGCGCCACCCGGGTCTTCTACCTCGACCCCCCGCCCCGGCGACCGGGCCAGATGGGCGCGCCGCCGCGCCACGGCGCGGAGTTCTCCTGTTCCGACCCCGCCAAACGACACGCCCCCGACTTCGAACGCACCGTGGAGTCCGAGCTGTACGGCACCGTGACCGTCCGCGCCTGGAGCGGACTGCACCAAAAACTCGGCAGCACCGGCCGCTGGGCCAACTGGCCGCGGGACAAGCAGTTGCCGATCGTGCGCGGCACGGTCCTGCAAGTGGTCGTCGACCACCTGCCCGACGGCCGCAAGCCACCCAAGGACCTGTGGCTGTGGCACGCCGGCCCCGTTCCGGCCGACCCGGACCTGCTCTGGAAGGCCCACCTGCGGCGCTTCGACCAGGAGCACTTCCACCGCTTCGCCAAGTCCTATCTCGGGCTGGCCAGCGCGCACCTGAGCTCGGCGGCAGCCACCGACCGGTGGGTGTCCCTGGCCATGGGCGCCTACGCCCAACTACGCCTCGCCCGCCACCTCGTGGACGACCTGCGCCGCCCCTGGCACCCAAGACCGGACCCGGGTAAGTCCCTCAGCCCCTACAAGGTCCGCCTCGGCTTCCGCCGACTCCGCGCACGCATCGGCACACCCGCCGACTCGCCGAAACCCACCCGCCCCGGCCCAGGCCGCCCGAAAGGCTCGAAGAACCGCCCGAAATCCAAGCGACCGCCCTACCGCAAGAGCGAACGGACCACCAGTAAACACACAGAGTGACGACAGAAGCTAAAATCGCAAGCTTAGTGGTCAGCTCAGCTCCGGAAGTCCGTCGGGGGTTGATCAGGCTGCCAGCGCGACGGAGGATTCTTCTTGTCGGTCGGCGGGTGTGTGTCGGTCGAGCCGGGCCAGCAGATTGTCCAGGTCGGAGGTGGTGAACTTCCACTGGAATGGCTGTGCCGTGGCGTTGTAGCGGCCTTCGAACGCTCGGAGCCGGTTCCGGACCTGGGTCAGGTCCGTGAAGTCGTTGGGTGAGACGACGTTGCGTTGGACGATGGAGAAGAAGATCTCGATCTGGTTCGTCCAGGAGGCGTGTACGGGGGTGTGGATCATGACCGCGTTCGGAAACGCTGTGGTCAGACGGTCAATGGCCTTCTGCCCCCGGTGGGAGGAGCCGTTGTCGACGATCCAGAAGACGCGTCTGGCGCTGGCGTAGGGCTACGTGGTCATGACCTGGGTGACCAGGTTCATGAAGGGCACGATGCCGGTCTTCGGCTCGCAGCGGCCGAACACCTGGGCGCGGTGGACGTCGTAGGCGGCGAGGTAGGCCAGCGCTCCGCCGCGGCCGTACTCGTGGTTGACGCGCATCGCCCGGGCCTGGCCGGGGGCCAGGGTCGGATGGCAGCGGCAGCGGGCCTGGATGGAGGTTTTCTCGTCGCTGGAGACGACGTACTGGTCCTCGCCCAGCGGGAAGCCCTCGAACGTGCGGGCGTACAGGTCCAGGACGCGCTGGGCCTTGGCGCGGAAGTCCGGGTCGCGGATGAAGATCCAGGACCGGTACTGCCAGGGCTTGAGCGCGTCTTCGCGCAGCCAGCGGCGCACCGTTGACGCGGAGACGGTGTCGGTGATCCCGCTTGTGGTCAGCTCGGCGGCCAGCTCCGGGCAGGACCACTGCGACAGCGGCACGCCGGTCTCGGCGGGTAACTGGCAGGCCAGCGCCTTGGCCTCGGCGACCTGTACGGGGGTGAAGTGGGCGGGGCGCCCGGAGCGCTTGCGGTCGGCCAGGGCCGGCAGCCCGCCGTGGGCGAACCGGCCGCGCCAGACACGAACCGTGTCCAGGTGCAGGCCCGTCTCGTGGGCGATACGCGCGTTGGAGCGCCCCCGTGCCGCCAGTAGTACGATCGATGCCCGCTGCCTGGCCTGATATTCGGTCTTGCGACCGTAGGCCATCGTTTTCAACCGGCGGCGCTCGGAGACGGTCAAGGTAAGAGCCACGGCTCGGGCCACAGGCATGGAGGACAACGGCCAATCTCGGAAAGATCATTCAGGACGGTCAAGCACAACACCGTTGCGTTTGGCCCCTGAGCTGTACGTCAAGCCCTGCTGAACAGCGCAACGGGACCACCTGATAGATCAACGATCGGCGAAGAAAGTCGGTCAAGGTCAGGGGTCCCGTTGCAGGAGAAGTCTGTCATCACGTCCACGATCGAGACAGCCCGGGGTGTTTTCGCGCCGGGTCATCTGGGGGAGTTGACCCAGATCGTGGACTTCGCGCTGGTGGACGCGGTGCTGGAGGAGACCGGTCGGCGCGAGAAGCGCCTGCGGCTGCTGCCTTCGCGGGTGGTGGTGTACTTCGTGCTCGCTCTCGCACTGTTCGAACACCGCTCGTACCGCACGGTGTGGTCCAAGCTGACCACCGCCCTGACCCCGCTGGCCCTGGTGCATCCTGCGGTCTCCTCGCTGACGCGGGCCAGGCGCAGGGTGGGGGCTGCACCCCTGCGGCGTCTGTTCGAGACGCTTGCCGGGCCCGTCGCCCGCCCCGGGCAGGCCGGGTCCTTCTACCGGGGCCTGCGCACGGTGGCTGTCGACGGGACCCTGCTGCACACCCCCGACGACGAGACGCTCACCTGGCGCTACCCCAAGCGGGCCGCGGAGAGTCTGGAGTTCGGCTATCCGCTCCTGCGGCTGCTGGCCCTGGTCGAGTGCGGCACCCGCGCGCTCATAGCCGCCGCCTTCGGACCGGAGTCCGAGGGTGAACTCCCCTATGCCAAGCGGCTTCTGACCGCCCTGGACAAGACGATGCTCCTGCTGGCCGACGCGGCCTTCGACGGCAACGAGTTCCTTGATGCCGTCCATCAGAGTGGGGCCCGGTTCCTGGTGCGCTCCGGGGCCCGCCGCGTCCCCACCCCCGCCGAGCACCTGGGCGACGGCTCCTACATCGCCCGCATCGGCTACGGCGTCCTGCGGGTACTGCTGCCGGTGCGCGTGATCGAGGCGACCCTCACCGTCACCTTGGCCGATGGCACCATCCGCACCGAGCAGTGGCGGCTGATCACAAATCTGCTGGACCCCGTCCGTTTTCCGGCCGCCGAGCTCGTTGATCTCTATCACCGCAGGTGGCAGGCGGAAACTACGTATTTTTCGATCAAGGCCACGATGCTCGACGGCCGCGTCCTGCGCTCCCGCAGCATTGATGGCCTCGACCAGGAGGTCTACGCCCTGCTCACCGCCTACCAGGCTCTGATCCGTGCCGGCGACGACGCCCTGACCGGACGGCCGGAAGTACCCATGGAACGGATCAGTTTCACCGTCCTACTGGCCGCCGCAACCGACACCGTCACCGCCGGCCTTGGAATCTTCCCCGGCACCCTCATCGACCTGGTCGGCACGATCGGCCACGCCGCCCTGGGCGACCTCCTGCCCGCCCACCGACGGCAACGAGTGAAGGCCCGCACACGCAAGAACCCCACCAGCAAGTACGGCCCGAACGCCGGACAGCACCCCCAGAAGGCCCAGAACTACACCGTCCACACCACCGTTGCATTCTTCGCCCACGGCCTCAGCAGCCGCTCACGGCCCTAACGCAACGGTGTTGCGGTCAAGCACCCTGCGCCGCATGCCGTCCGCGAGGCGCTCAAGGGCACCTGATCAGGAGGTCCGGCAGTCAGCCGAGGAAGTCGACGTGGTCGATCAGGCCGTCGCGGACCCGGTAGGCGACCAGCACGCGGAGGGGGTCGTCCGTGATGCCGTGGGCGATCTCGTGGTCCACCACCCAGTCGCCCTCGGTGAGTCGGCCGACGATCTCGGCCCGGCAGCGGCCCTTGGCGAACATGTCGGCGTACGCCTCCCGCACGGCGTCGCGCCCGAGCAGGCGGTCGCCGCTGCGGCGGTTGATGCAGACGTCGGGGGCGTACGTCGCGGCGAAGGCTTCGAGGTCATGGCTGTTGTAGGCGGCGAGCTGGCGTTCGACGATGGTCTCTGGGGTGGTCACCAGTTGATCATGCAGAGTGTTCCCTCGCTCGTCCAGGGAAGACCGGGACTACCTGCCGATCGGCACATTCACACCTCGCACGACCTCCCGTTCGGCTGCCTGCAGTCACCCCCACCCCAGGCCAGCCGACCGCCCACCGTCAGCTTCAACGGTTCCCCCGAGCACGCACTGGACTGCATGTGCGGTCTGCACCTCGTCCCCACCGCCCACTCGACCTGACCGCATGTCAACCCCCGAAGGACTTCCAAAGCCGCACTTAGCCTCAATACCGTTCAGTTAAGCGCTTCTGGGTTATCGTGGGGGGATGCCGCGTTCTGGTTGGGTGAAGCCGTCGTCTGATGTCCGGTTGTCGGATTTGGTGTCTGTGGGGTTGCTGACGCGGGTGTTTCCTGCAGACGTGGTTGACGCGGTGATCGAGGAGGCGGGGCGCACTGAGCGGCGTCACCGGTCGTTGCCCGCGCGGGTGATGGCGTACTTCTCGATCGGGATGGCGCTGTATTCGGATGGCTCCTACGAGGATGTGTTCGCGCAGCTCACGGACGGGCTGTCGTGGGCGTCGGGTGGTCGGAGACGTTCACGCCGCCCTCGAAGTCGGCGATCTTCCAGGCCAGGTCTCGTCTGGGGTTCGAGCCGGTGCGGGATCTCTTCGCCCGGGTTGCGCGTCCGCTGGCGGGGCCTGGCACGCCGGGGTCGTGGCTGGCCGGGCGTCGTCTGGTGGCGATCGACGGGACGTGCCTGGATGTGGCGGACACGGCAGCCAACGCGGACTTCTTCGGGCGGCCCGCTTCCAGCCGGGGGGAGCGGGCCGCGTTTCCGCAGGCCCGCCTGGTGGCATTGGCGGAATGCGGCACCCATGCGGTCTTCGACGCTGTCACCGGTCCGTGCAGCATGTCGGAGATCGAGTTGTCCCGGCAGCTCGTCGGGCGGCTGGAGCCGGGCCGGTTGGTCCTGGCCGACCGGGGCTTCTACGGGTTCCGCCTCTGGCAGCAGGCCGCCGCCACGGGCGCGGATCTGCTCTGGCGAGTCAAAACGAACCTGCGGCCCCGGTATCTGGAAACCCTGGCCGACGGGTCCTGGCTGGCCCGGATCGTCCCGACGTCTGGCATGAACCGGGCCACGACGGAGCCGCTCACGGTCAGAGTGATCGACTACACGGTCGATGACGGCCAGGGCAACGCCGAGGAGTACCGGCTGTTGACCACGATCCTCGACCCTGCCGAGGCCGGCGCCGAGGACCTCGCAGCCGCCTACGCCCAGCGGTGGGAGATCGAGACCACCTTCGACGAGCTGAAAACCCACCAGCGCGGGCCCCGCGCGGTACTGCGCTCGAAAGCCCCCGAGCTTGTCCAGCAAGAAATCTGGGGACACCTGTGCTGCCACTACGCCATCCGCACCCTGATGGCTGACACTGCCGCACACGCCGGCCACGACCCCGACAGAGTCTCCTTCGTCAAAGCCCTCCGCATCGCTCGCCGTTCAGTCGCGCAGAGCGCATTTTCCCCCTCCGGGCACTGACACGGCCGACACGATCTGGCATCACGCCATCCGATGGCTCACCCAACACCTCAACCCAACACGCCGAAAGCGCTCACACCCCCGAGTCGTCAAACGCAAGGTCCTGAAATGGGCCGCGAAACGCTCCCACCACGCACACTGGCCCCAGCCCAAACACAGCCCCCACATCACCATCCAAACCACTAACTGAACGGTATTGAGGCTAAGGGCCGTCTGGTGTGCCCCACGCGTGGCTGCCGTCACACCTTCCGCGAGCAAAGGCCCGGGCTGCTCGAGCGAAACCAGCGTCGCACCGCCCGCCACCAGGTGAAGTCGCGGCGCGGCTGTGTGGGAGGACGTCGTGCTGGTGGTCAGCGAGCTGGTTGCCAACGCCACCTGCACACGGCAGGCCCTCGCGAGATCGGTCTGGCCCTGGGCGCAGACCGTGTGCGGGTCGGGGTCACCGACGGCGCCGCCACCGTGCGCGGACACGGCCTGCTTGTCGTTGAGCGTCTTTCCACCAGATGGGCCCCGGCGTGCAGCTGTTCGGCAAGTCTGTCTGGGCCGAATGCCTACTGCGGCGATACTGCCGAGGATCCGGGAAGCCCTGACGTGGCACCACCCAGCTCGCGGCCGGGCGGGTTTCACGCCGGCGTGAGCGGTTAGTCGTGCCCTCGGGCCCGGCAGGATCTGCTCGCCGCCTGGGGGCGCGCCGAGGACCGGCCGCGGTTCATCCAGGCGCGGCATGAGGAGATGGCCGCCTTCGAGGCTGTCGGGTATGCGAAGTTCTCCGGCCGCACCGGGGTGTGTGCGGCGACCTCAGGTCCGGGTGCGATCCACCTGCTGAACGGGCTGTACGACGCCAAGCTCGACCACGTCCCGGTGGTCGCGATCGTCGGGCAGACCGACCGCAGCGCGATGGGTGGCTCCTACCAGCAGGAGGTGGACCTCCTGAGTCTGTACAAGGACGTGGCCTCGGAGTTCTGCGAGATGGTCACCGTCCCCGCCCAGCTGCCCAACGTGCTGGACCGTGCGATGCGCATCGCCACCACGCGGCGCACGGTCACCGCGCTGATCATGCCCGCCGACGTGCAGGAACTCGACTACGAGCCCCCCGCCCACGCCTTCAAGCAGGTCCCCTCCAGCCTCGGCCTGCCCCACTACGCCCCCGTCCCCGCCGACAAGGACCTGGCGAAGGCGGCGGAGATCCTGAATGCGGGCGAGAAGGTTGCGATGCTGATCGGCCAGGGCGCCCGGCACGCCCGCCCCGAGGTCGAGCAGGTCGCGGACCTGCTCGGTGCCGGTGTGGCGAAGGCGCTGCTCGGAAAGGACGCGCTGCCCGACACTCTGCCGTACGTGACCGGTTCGATCGGCCTGCTCGGCACCCGGGCCTCCTACGAGATGATGCGCGACTGCGACACCCTCCTCGTGGTCGGCTCCAGCTTCCCCTACACGCAGTTCCTGCCGGAGTTCGACCAGGCACGGGCGGTGCAGATCGACCTCGACCCGTCCATGATCGGGCTGCGGTACCCGTTCGAGGTCAACCTCGTCGGCGACGCCGCCGAGGCACTGCGCCGGCTGGTCCCGCTGCTGGAGCCGAAGGCGGACGGGACCTGGCGCAAGACCGTGGAGGACAACGCGGCGCGCTGGTGGGAGGTCATGCAGCGCCGCGCCGAGGTTTCCGCCGACCCGGTCAACCCCGAGTACGTCGTCCACACGCTCGACGGGCTGCTGCCCGAGAATGCGATCGTGACTGCGGACTCCGGGTCGGCGGCGAACTGGTACGCCCGGCATCTGCGGTTCCGCGACGGCATGCGAGGCTCGCTGTCCGGGACGCTGGCCACGATGGGCCCGGGTGTGCCGTACGTGATCGGCGCGAAGTTCGCGCACCCCGACCGGCCGGCGATCGCGATCGTCGGCGACGGCGCCATGCAGATGAACGGCCTCGCGGAGCTGATCACGGCCGCCAAGTACTACCGGGAGTGGTCCGATCCGCGCATGGTTGTGGCGGTGCTGAACAACCACGACCTGAACCAGGTCACCTGGGAGATGCGCGCGATGCAGGGCGCCCCGCAGTTCGAGCCCTCGCAGAGCCTGCCCGATCTGCGGTACGCCGACATCGCCCGCTCGTTCGGCCTCGACGGAGTGCGGGTCGAGACGCCCGACCAGGTGGAGGCGGCGTGGCGGCAGGCGCTCGCGGCGGACCGGCCGTTCGTCATCGACTTCCGCACCGACCCGGCCGTGCCGCCGATCCCGCCGTACGCCACCTGGGACCAGATCAAGGCCGCCGCCCTGTCCGTGCTCAAGGGCGACAGCGACAGCGGCGCGGTGGTGCGCCAGGGCATCAAGGCCAAGGTCCAGGAGGTCCTGCCCGGCAGCGGGGGGAACTGAGTGGTGTCCAGCAGCCAGAAGGTGGACCTCGCCGGCCAGCAGGTGGATCTCGTTGCACTGGAGCGGGCCCTGCGCGCCGAGGTGGACGGCGAGGTGCGGTTCGACATGGGCAGCCGCGGTGCCTACGCGACCGACGGCTCCAACTACCGGCAGGTCCCGCTCGGCGTGGTTGTCCCGCATACCGTCGAGGCCGGGGCCCGAGCGGTCGCCGTCTGCTCCCGGTTCGCCGCGCCGGTGCTGTCGCGCGGCGGCGGCACCAGTCTGGGCGGGCAGTGCACCAACACCGCAGTGGTGATCGACTGGACCAAGTACTGCAACCACCTGATCTCCGTCGATCCGCAGGCCCGCACCTGTGTGGTGGAGCCGGGCATCGTGCTGGACGAACTCAACCGGCAGCTCGCCCCGCACGGGCTGATGTTCGGCCCGAAGCCGTCCACGCACACTCACTGCGCGCTGGGCGGGATGATCGGCAACAACAGCTGCGGGGCCTCGGCCCAGGCCTACGGAAAGACCGCCGACAACGTCCGCCGCCTGGAGGTTCTCACCTACGAGGGCGCCCGGTTCTGGGCCGGCGCCGCCGGAGACGACGAGTACGCGCGGGTCCTGGCCGCCAGGGGGCCGCAGGCGCGCCTGTACCAGGGGCTTCGGAACCTTGCCGACCGCCATCTGGCGGAGATCCGGCGCGGCTACCCGACGATCCCGCGCCGGGTCTCCGGCTACAACCTCGACGCTCTGCTGCCGGAGAACGGCTTCCACGTGGCACGCGCCCTGGTCGGCAGCGAAGGCACCCTGGTGACCGTCCTGCACGCGGAACTGGAACTGGTAGAGGTACCGGCCGTGGAGGCGCTTCTGGTCCTCGGGTTCGACGACATCTACGCCGCCGCCGACGCCGTCCCCACCCTCCTTGAACACAGCCGACCCACCCAACTGGAGGCCATTGACGGGCGCATGGCGCAACTGATGCGCGAGGAGCACGCCTACCTGGACTCGTTGGAGCGCCTGCCCGAGGGCGACAGCTGGCTGCTGGTGCAGTTCACCGGCGACACGAAAGAGCAGGCGGACGCCCAGGCGTACGAGCTGCTGCGGGCGCTGGGCCGCGACGAGGACGACGCATCGGTGGTGCTGTCGGACGATCCCGCACGGGAGCAGGAGATGCTCAGGGCCCGCGAGGCGGGCCTGGGGGTGACAGCCCGGCCGCCCGACGGAAGTGAGACCTGGGAGGGCTGGGAGGACTCCGCCGTCGCCCCCGAGAAGCTGGGCGACTACCTGCGCGACCTGGAGCGGCTCTTCGACCGGTACGGCTACCAGCAGGCCTCCCTGTACGGGCATTTCGGGCAGGGCTGTGTGCACACCCGCATTCCGTTCGAGCTGCGCGAGGGCAAGGGCGTCGAGGCGTTTCGGGCGTTCCTGTTCGACGCGGCCGACCTGGTCGCCTCCTACGGCGGCTCACTGTCCGGCGAGCACGGCGACGGGCAGGCCCGCGGCGAACTGCTGCCCCGCATGTTCACCACGCAGCTCATCGAGGCGATGGGCGAACTCAAGGCCCTGTTCGACCCGGGCAACCGGATGAACCCCGGCAAGGTCGTCCACCCCCACCGCGTCGACGACAACCTGCGTATCGGTGCTACCTGGCGCCCCGAACCCCGCCAGACTTACTTCGCCTTCGCTGACGACGACCACGACTTCAACCAGGCCGTGCTGCGCTGCGCGGGCATCGGCAACTGCCGCACCCATCAGGGCGGCGTGATGTGCCCCTCCTACCGGGCCACCGGCGAGGAGGAGCACTCCACCCGCGGCCGCGCCCGGCTGCTGTTCGAGATGCTCGGCGGCCATCAGGACACCCCGGTGACCGAAGGGTGGCGCTCCACCGAGGTGCGCGACGCCCTCGACCTGTGCCTGTCCTGCAAGGGCTGCAAGTCCGACTGTCCGGTCGGCGTCGACATGGCCACCTACAAGGCCGAGTTCCTCGCCCACCACTACCAGCACCGACTGCGCCCACCGGCCCACTACGCGATGGGCTGGCTCCCGCTGTGGGCGCGGCTGGCCCGTACCGCGCCGGGCTTGGCGCAGTTGGCCAACGCGGTGCTCCGCGCGCCGGGTCTGGGGCGGGCGGGCAAGCTGCTGGCCGGGATCGACCCGCGACGCGAGGCACCGGTGTTCGCGCCCGAGACGTTCCAGCAGGCCTGGCGAAGGGCGGGCAGGCCGGAGCCCGATCCGTCGGATCCGCGCACCGTGCTGCTGTGGCCGGACACGTTCACCAACCACTTCCACCCGCACATCGCCGACGCCGCGGTCCGGGTCCTGGAGGACGCGGGCTTTCGTGTCGCTGTTCCGGACGGGCCGGTGTGCTGTGGCCTGACGTGGATCTCCACGGGGCAGCTCGCCACCGCCCGCCGCGTTCTGAAACGCACCGCGCGGGTGCTGCGGCCGTGGCTGGAGGCCGGCACCTCGATCGTGGGACTCGAACCCTCCTGCGCCTCCGTGTTCCGTGACGACGCTCCCGACCTGCTGGCCGGTGATCAGGACATCGTCCGTCTCGCCGCGCAGACCAGGACCTTCGCCGAGCAGCTCACCCACCAAGCCCCCGAGGGCTGGCAGCCGCCGCGACTGGGCCGGGCGGCGACCGTGCAGACGCACTGCCATCAGCATGCCGTCCTCGGCGCCGACGCGGATCGCGAGCTGATGCACAGGGCCGGCATCGACGCGAACGTGCTCGACGAGGGCTGCTGCGGCCTGGCCGGCAACTTCGGTTTCGAACAAGGGCACTACGAGCTGTCCCAGGCCATCGCCGAGCAGGGCGTCCTGCCCGCAGTACGTGACACCGCCCCCGACGCGCTTGTGCTGGCCGATGGCTTCAGCTGCCGCACCCAGATCGACCAGGCCGATACCGGACGGCAGGCCGTCCACCTGGCCGAAGCACTCGCCCTCGCCCTGAACGGGCCACTGCCAAGCAGCCTTCCTGAGAGGGCGGTTCCGCGCCCGCAATCCCGCCCTGCGGCGGCCCGCCTGCTGACCACGGGCATCACCGGCGCGGCGGCCGGCCTGGCGGCGGGAGCGGTGATCGCCGCCAGGCACCGGTACCGCGCCCGGAGGGGGACACGATGAAATCCCTGCACGAACGACTGCACCGCAAGGCCCGCGCCTACGCCGGGGACGACTGTCCGCTGGCCGCCTACACCGGCGCCACGGCAGCCCAGCGAGCGGCCGGCGAGACGTCATGACCGCTCCCCGCGACACGCCGGTGATCGAGGCCCTGCAGGTGCAGGTCCTCACCTTCCCCACCGACGCCCCGGAGGCCGACGGTACCCTCGCCTGGGATGCGACCACCATGATCCTGGTCCAGGCGAGCTGCGGGGAGACCACCGGCCTGGGCTGGACCTACGGTGATGCCGCCACCGCCCAGGTGGTCACTGGGCAGCTCAAGGACATCGCCGTCGGCCAGTCGGCGTTCGACGTCCCGGCCGCCAACGAGGCGATGAGCCGCGCGGTGCGCAACGCCGGCCGGCCCGGCCTGGTCGCCGGCGCCATCTCCGCCGTCGACATCGCTCTGTGGGATCTCAAGGCACGCCTACTCGACCTGCCGCTCGTCGACCTGCTCGGCGCTACCCGCCGCGAGGTCCCCGTCTACGGCAGTGGCGGCTTCACCACCTACGACCACAGCCGGCTGGCCGAGCAGCTCGGCGGCTGGGCCGATCAGGGCTTCACCCGCTTCAAGATCAAGATCGGTGAGCGGTGGGGCTCTCGGGAACGGCGCGACCTGGAACGCACCGAACAGGCCCGGCGCATGGTCGGCGACGACGCCGAACTCTACGTCGACGCGAACGGCGCCTACACCCGCAAGCAGGCCGTCCGCGTCGGCAGGACGCTCGCCGGGCTGGGGGTCAGTTGGTTCGAGGAACCGGTCTCCTCCGACGACCTCACCGGCCTCGCCCTCGTCCGCGACTCGGTCACCGCCGACGTCACGGCAGGCGAGTACGGCTACGACCTGCCCTACTTCGCCCGCATGGCCCCGGTGGTGGACTGCCTGCAGGCGGACGCCACCCGCTGCGGCGGCCTGACCGTGTGGCTGCGCACCGCCGCTCTCGCCCAGGCCCACGGCCTCCAGCTGTCCGGGCACTGCGCCCCGCACGCCCACGCGCACGCCGCCGCGTCGATCCCGAACGTGCGGCACCTGGAGTGGTTCCACGACCACGTCAGGATCGAGAACCTTCTGTTCGACGGCGCTCTCAGCCCGGCCGGCGGATCTGTGCACCCGGGGCAGGACGGAGCGCCGGGACTGGGTCTGACCGTCCGGCCCGAGGTCGCGGAGCGGTTCCGGGCCTGCACCTGACCGGCGCCGGCCTCCATCCACGGCCGACCAGTGCATATGCCCGCACGGCGTCCTCGGTCAGGACGGCACCCGCCGCAGCACGGCAAGCCGCCGTGCTTGCCCCGATGGGAGATGGCAGGTTGACCGCACCGACTGATGGCCCGCCCGCCCCGCATGCCCTGCGCGACTACGCCCTGCTCGCTGACGGCCGGCGCGGCGCCCTGGTCGGACCGCGCGGCGACATCGTATGGATGTGCGCACCCGCCTGGGACAGCGACGCCGTCTTCGCTGCCCTGATCGGCGGTGACGGCTGGTACACCGTCACCCCCACCGACCCGTTCGTCTGGGGCGGATACTACGAGGCGGGCAGCCTCATCTGGCGCAGCCGCTGGATCACCACGAGCGGCATCATCGAATGCCGTGAAGCGCTCGCCCACCCGGGCGATGAGCACCGCGCCGTCGTGCTGCGCCGGATCCTGGCCGTCGACGGTGACGCCCGCCTCGATGTCCACCTGCGCCCGGCGGCTGGCTTCGGCGCCCACCCGCTGCACGAGCTGCGCCGCGACGAGGAAGGCCGGTTCACGGCCGGGCCGGCGAGCTGCAGGTGCGCTTCAGCGGCGCGGGCGACGTCAGCGCGGGCGATGCGGCGCTGCGCACCTCGGTGCACCTGAAGCCCGGCGAGCACCGCGACCTCGTCCTGGAAGTCTCCGACCGGTCCCTGCCTGCGCCCGAGCCGCCCGATGTGCTGTGGCGGGCCACCGAAGCGGGCTGGGCGGCGTGCGTGCCTGATCTTGCGAACACCCTCGGGCAGCGCGATGCCCGGCACGCCTACACGGTCCTGTCCGGCCTCACCAGCCCCAGCGGCGGCACGGTCGCCGCGGCCACCACCAGCCTGCCGGAGCGCGTGGAGCAGGGTCGCAACTACGACTACCGGTACGTGTGGATCCGCGACCAGGCCTACATCGGCCAAGCCGTCGCCGCCGCCGGAACCCACCCGCTGCTGGACGACTCCGTGCGGTTCACCACCGCACGCATCCTCGAGCACGGACCAGCGCTCACCCCCGCCTACACCGCCACCGGGGCCGCGGTGCCCGACCAGCGCCGGCTCGACCTGCCCGGCTACCCGGGCGGCTTCGACGTCGTCGGCAACCGCGTCAACCGCCAGTTCCAGCTCGACGTCTTCGGCGAAAGCCTGCTGCTGCTCGCCGCCGCCGCCCGCCACGACCGGCTCGACGCCGACGGCTGGCACGCCGCGCTCACCGCCGCCGACACGATCGCCGCCCGCCACCGGGAAGCGGACGCCGGGATCTGGGAACTCCACGACGACCGCTGGGCGCACAGCCGACTGATCTGCGCCGCCGGGCTGCGCGCCATCGCCGCCCAGGCCCCCTCCCCCGGCAGCGGGCGGGCGGCCCGATGGGAGGCGCTCGCGGACCGCCTCGTCGCCGAGACCTCCGCCGACTGCCTGCACCCCTCGGGACGCTGGCAGCGCTCCCCGACCCACACGGGCGTGGACGCGGCGCTCCTTATGCCCGCCGTGCGCGGCGCGCTGCCCGCCGACGACCCCCACACCACCGCCACCCTGAGAGCCGTGCGCACCGACCTCGTCCAGGACCACTACGTCTACCGGTTCCGCCTCGACCAACGGCCCCTCGAGGATGCCGAGGGCGCCTTCCTGCTGTGCGGATTCGCCCTGGCCCTGGCCGAACACCAGCAGCATCACGACGTCGAGGCGATGCGCTGGTTCGAGCGCAACCGCGCCGCCTGCGGCCCGCCCGGCCTGTACGCGGAGGAGTTCGACGTCGCCCAGCGCCAGCTGCGCGGCAACCTGCCCCAGGCCTTCGTCCACGCCCTCATGCTCGAGGCCGCCGCCACGCTCGCACCCCGCCGGTGAGCACGGCACAGTCGGCGCCGTCGTGATGCAGACCCCGTCGTGCAAGGTCACACTCGATGCGGGCCCGCTGAACTCCCATGGCATGTTCCGGGCCGAGCCCGCTGACCGTGCAACCTACGAGAGGACATGCCATGAGCACCGCCGGAAACACCGGGGACGACGCCCAGCCCGACGAAGAGAGGCGGGAGCGGTCCGCGGAGGAACGCAACATCGTGGCCCCGACCCCGCAGGACGTGCGGGCCAAGGCCGAGGACGACGAGGCCGAGGAGAACAGCGAGCGGCCGGAGCCGCCGGCGGCCGGCGCTCAGGCCCCGTGACCGGCGGCCCGGTCATCGCCAGCGCGACTGTCTTCCGCCCGTTCGGGGGCGTAACGATGCGTCCGGCCGCTTGCAGGCTTGTCACGGTGTCCCAGCGGCCTCGGCGTGGAGCAGCTCGATCAGTTGGGGGCGGTGCAGCGTCGCGATGGGTTCCAGCAGGTCGGGATGGCGCAGCAGTGCGCTGGCTTCGGTGTCGTGGGTGCCTGGGTCGACGAGGCGCTGCAGGCCGGCGCTGTGGTGATCGGTGGCCGCGCGGGCCCGGTGTGCTCGCACGGCGAGGGCGCGGTCGGCCAGCAGGCAGGCAGCCCAGCTGACGACGGTCTCGTCCACCCAGGTCCGCCAGGCGGTGCCGTCGCGGTCCGGGTCGCATCCGGTGAGCCAGTCCAATCGGTCGGCTCCGCCCGGGCCGCACAGGTGGAGCAGCTGTACATCGAGGCCGGTGGGGTAGCGCAGATGGGCGGCGAGGGTGGTGGCTTGGAGGGCCTGGGCCTCGGCCAGGGCGTAGTTGAGGGCGCCTGTGGGCGGCGGGTAGGCGTCGAGGAGCCATCGGGTGCAGGCGGCTATGACGGGTGTCAGATCGGTGGGCACGGCGATCGGTTTCCTGGGGAGCGTGCTGGCGCCCTTCCGTCCGGTCGGGTGCGCGAGCTGGTGCGCGGGGCGGCGCTGCCCCGTCCGTGGCCGCCCAGCATAGGCGGCGCCTGCCAGGAAGGCCCATGACCTGGGTCACGCCCTGCCCGTGCGCGCAGCGGGGCCGGGCCGCGCGCCTGCGCGGCCCGGCCCCGGGGAGCCTGGGTCAGGATTTGCCGCGGCCGGTGACGAAGTCGCGGGCCCGGTCGACCAGGCCGACACCCGGGGCGAGGAGCTTGCTGGCCATAGGAGTGCTTGGCGCGGAGGGGTGCGGCCGGGTGGGCGCCATGGCTTTGGCCTGGCGGATCTTGTCCCCGAGGTCGTCCAGCTGCTGTGGGGTGCAGGCGCGGCGCAGCATCGGGAAGATGTTGTTCTCCTCGTCCTGGACGTGGGCGGCGACCTCATCCACGAGCTGCTGCAGCATCGTGCTCATCTGCGGGTCGTCGGTGTCTACCCTCTCCAGCTGCTTGAGGATCTTCTCGACCCGGCCGTGGTCGGCGATCTCCTTGTCCGCGAGCCGGTCGCCGCCGTCGATGTGCTCGCGGACCGCCGGGTACAGGTACTGCTCCTCGGCGACCGAGTGCCGCACGAGCTCGATGGTGACCTCGTCCACCTGGTCCCGCAGCTGCTGGCCGCCCGCGGTCATCGCCTGGATACGGCCGAACATCTCCTCGACCTCGCGGTGATCGGCCATCAGCTCGTCGATCACGTTCCCGCCTTGCCCCATCGCACATCCGCCTTTCTCATTCCGGGGGCGGGTCTCTCCCGCCCAGCCCATAGGTATCCCCGCCCGGAACACCGCGCCCGCCCAGCCCGCTGCGGCCTCACCCGCTCGGCCCCACCGTGCACGGCCCGGCACCCGGACTTGTGCGGGCCCGGCGGGGCCGCGCGGCCCCGTTTGTCTGCCCACCTGGCGGGCAGCCGCCCCGGGCGGCTGTTTCGCCTGGCTGACGCCGGCCTCTGGACGGAGAGCGCTCAGATGACCACCAATCCCGGACCGCCCACTGACGAACGCGACGCCACGGAGACGGCCCTGGACGCCTTCCGGGCCCCCGATCCGGACGGACCGTTGACCGCAGAGGCCAGGGCGTGCGCGTCAACGACACCGACAACTCCCTCACCGTCGGCGACCGCGGCTCACCCTGCTGGAGGACTTCCAGCTGCGCGGAGGCTCACCCGCTTCGACCACGCGCGCACCAAGCGCAACATCCATGGTCGTTCGAAGATGAATAAGAGCGCGCGCAGATAGGCGGCGCGTGGGCAGCCCCGAAAGCAAGGTAGGCAGCAACAGTGTTGCGTTTGAGTCTTGGGTCGCAGGTCAAGCCCTGGTGAATGACGCAACGGGACGTCCTGATAGATCAGCTTGTGTCGAGCAAGAAGATCATCGGGAGTCCCGTTGCAGGAGAAGTCTGTCATCACGCGCACGGTCGAGGCGGCCGGGGTGTGCACGCGCCCGGCCACTTGGGCGAGTTGCCCCAGATCGTTTCCTCCTCGCGCTGGCACTGTTCGAGGACTGCTCCTATCGGGGTGTGTGGGGCAAGTTGACGGCGGGGCTGGAGGGGCTGCCGTTGGTGCGGCCTGCGGCCTCCTCACTGTCCAGAGCTCGGCGGCGGGTCGGGGCAGCACCGCTGCGGCGGCTGTTCGAGATCCTCGCCGGGCCCGTCGCCCACCTCGGGCAGGCCTGTTCGTTCTACCGGGGCTTGCGGACCGTGGCCGTGGACGGCACTTTGCTGCACGTGCCCGATGAGGAGGCGCTCACCTGGCGCTATCTCAAGCGAGTGGGCGAGAGCGTGGAGTTCGGCTACCCGCTGCTGCGACTCGTGGTCCTGGTCGAGTGTGGCACCCGTGCCGTGTTGGCCGCCGCGTTCGGCCCCGAGAGCGACGGCGAACTCACCTACGCAGGCCGCCTGTTGAATGTGCTGGACCGCAAGATGCTCCTGCTGGCCGATGCCGGCTTCGATGGAGCCGAGTTCGCCCGGGATGTCCAGGCCGCCGGCGCGCAGTTCCTGGTGCGCTCCTCCGCCCGCCGGATACCCACCCCCTTCCGCCACTTGGGCGACGGCTCCTACCTGGCCCGGATCGGCTACGGCGTCCTGCCCGTCCTGCTGGTCGTCCGCGTTACTGTATCGAGGCATCCGTGACCGTCACACTGGCCGATGGCACCATACGCACCGAGCAGTGGCGCCTGCTCACCAGCCTCCTCGACCCGGCCGCCCACCCAGCCACCGAGCTTGTTGATCTTTACCATGAGCGGTGGCAATCGGAGACGACGTACTTCTCGATCAAAGCGACCATGCTGGATGGCCGTGTCCTGCGCTCCCGCAGCCTGACCGGCCTCGACCAGGAGGTCTACGCCCTGCTCACCACCTACCAGGCCCTGATCCGCGCCGCTGCCGACACTGCCTGCACCCGGCCCGGCCTGGACATGGACCGCATCAGCTTCACTGTCCTGCAGACCACCGCCGCCGACACCGTCACCACCGCGACCGGAATCCTGCCCCCGGCGGGACCCGCCGAGCTCCTCGGCACCATCGGCCGGGCCGTCCTCGACGCCCTGCACCCCGCCCGCCACCGGCACCGGGTCAAGGCCCGCACCCGCAAGAATCCCACCAGCAAGTACGGACCGAACGCCGGACAACACCCCACGACCAGCCAGAACTACACCATCCGAACCGCCGTCACGTTCTTCGAGCACGGACTTGCGAACCGCTCACGGACGTAAACGCAACGGTGTTGAGGTAGGCAGGTTCCGGTGATCATGGAGTTGCGACGCTCTGTGATCACTGGGGAGATCTGTGCCCGTGCTTCCGTCATGGCTGACCGACCCGCTCTGGGATCAATTTCGCGGCACTGCTGCCCGAGCGCCCTGCGGTCGATCCGGCCCACCCGCTGGGTTGCCACCACAGCCGACCGGATCGCGTTCGACAAGCTGCTCCAGCTCTTGCGGTTCGGCTGCTCCTACCAGGCGGTCTCCGACACGACCTGCTCGGCGACCACGATCCGCACCCGCCGCAACGAGTGGATCCGGCTCGGCATCTTCGCCCGGCTCAAACAGATCGCGCACGCCGGCAGCACGCCGTCCACCGGCTCCGATCGGCGGTGGGCTCGCAAAGGGAGGCATGCTTCACCGAGCCCGGAGGCGTCGACGTGGCGGAGACGAGAGCCCCGCCGAGCCGGGCGGCCCTTGCTGTCAGCGGCCGTGTTGTTGAGGCCGGATGAGGAGCAGGGCGATGTCGTCGTTGCGGGGGGCGGACCGTTGGGCGTGGTGAATGAGTGTGTCGGCGAGGGCGGCCAGGGTCTGGCCCCGGGCCTGTGCGAGCTGGGCGGCGAGGTCGGCGGTGGCGTCGTCGATGTCGATGCCGGGGGTTTCGACGAGTCCGTCGGTGTACAGGGCGAGCACGGCCCCGGGCGGTAGGGGGATGTCGGTCTCCGAGTAGTCGGCGGCCGGGTCGATGCCGAGCAAGAGCCCAGGCGTCAGCGGGAGGATCTCAGTGTGCAGGTCGGGGTGGCGCAGGAGTGGGGGCGGGTGACCGGCAGTGGCCAGGCAGGCGCGGTGGCGTGCCAGGTCGAGCTGGACGTAGAGGCAACTGGTGAACAGGCCGGGGTCGAGGTCGGTGAGCAAGCGGTTGGTGCGGGCGAGGACTTGGCCAGGCGGTGCGCCGGCGGTGGCGTGGACGGCGGTGCGGACCTGCCCCATGAGGGCGGCGGCATTCACGTTGTGGCCTTGGACGTCGCCGATTGCTGCGGCGGCGAGGTCGGTGTCGAGATGAATGAGGTCGTAGAAGTCGCCGCCGACGTCGATGCCGTGAGCGGTGGGGAGGTAGCGGGTAGCCACGTCCAGGCCGGGGACGCGGGGCAGTGCTTGGGGCAGCAGGCTGGCTTGCAGGCTGTGGGCGAGAGCCTTGTTGGCGTCGTAGAGGCGGGCGCGGTCCAGGGCCTGGGCGATCAGCCCGGCGGTCGAGGTGAGGACGGCTCGTTCCTCGGGCGTGAAGGGATGCGGCCGGTCGTACGCGAGGACCAGTGAGCCGACGGGGCGGCCGGAGGTGATCAGGGGCAGGAAGGCCCAGGCGGCCTTGCCGTCCTGCAGGACGGCGGGGGGATGAGCGCGCTTGAGGTCCGCGAAGGTGGCGTAGAAGCTGGGGACGCCGCTGGTCAGGACACGCACGGCAGGGGTGTTGGAGGCCAGGGGTGTGCCGTCGAAGCGGTCCATGAGTTCGGCGGGGTAGCCGCGGTAGCCGATGATCCGCAGCCGGCCCTCCTCGGCGATCATCAGGGCGAGGGCTTGGGTATCGAAGGCGGTCGGGACCAGGTCGTCGATCCGGGCGATCACATCCGTGACCCCGACGGCCTCGGTCAGCGTGGCGGCGAGGTGCATCAGGTGGTGGTGGGCGGTCGACCGGCCCGGTGCGGCCGGCGGTGCGGGGTGCAGAACCTCTGACGGCTCCGAGGCAGGGGCCGGGGAGGCCGGGACGATGCGGACGCTGAGGCCGGATACGTCCGGGTACAGGTGGAAAGACAGCCACCGGTCCGGTGGGCGCAGGGCGGTGAAGGAGGTGGCCTCCTGGCTGAGCACCGCAGCCCGGTAGCGGTCCTCGACGACTGGGTCGTCCAGCCACGGCAGGACCTGGCGTGGCAGGGCACCCAGCAGGTCGGCGACGTTCGCGCCGAGGAGGTCGGCAGCGGTGGTGGTGATGAAGGTGATCCGGCCGTCGAGGTCCAAGGTGCAGCATCCTCCGGGCAGGCGCTCGGCGAAGTCCGCCGCTGCCGCCTCCTGGGTCGGCCCGCGGGCGCGGGCACGCAGGGGGGCCAGGACCTGCGGCTCGGCCCCGGGCAGCAGCGGGTGGCCGCTGTCGGCGGCCTGCCGTAGGAGAAGGCCCAGGCGCCGGCAGGAGGTACGGACCGCGTTGCGTTCGTGCCGGGTCAGCGGCGATGGATGCGAGCTGGGCCACCGCGCCACCAGAGCGCCCCAAGCGGTGGTGCCGGTGGTGATCGGGGCCGCGGCCGCCGAGAAGGGGTAAGGCAGTGCGAGCGCCATCTGCGGGTAGTGCCGCGCCATCTCTTCCTGGCCGCCTACCCACACCAGACGCCGCTCGCGCACGGCGTCGGTCGCCGGGGTGCGGGCCGCCAGCGGCACCTGCGTCCAGTGCGCGGCGATCTGCCGGGGAACCCCCCTCAGCACCGCCAGCCGCAACACCCGCTCGCCCGGCGGCAGCAGGTAAACCAGGCCACCAGAAGCGTCCGTATCCCGCATGAACTGGTCCAAAACAGTGCAGAGTGGGCGCGTGCCCGAGCCTGTGCCAGTGCCGAAGCCGGCAAGGTCCCTCGTGCTCTCACCCTCCCCAGCAGCACCGGGCAGGGATCCTTCCAGGCGCCCGAAGCGACTTCTGGCCGCCTCCGCGCTGATGCCCAGGCCAGCACCGACCTGCGCCCAGCTGGCCCCGGCTCGCCGGTCCGCCAACACCGCACAGCGCACCAGTTGCCCGGCCAGCCCCGGCACCTTCGCCACGGCGGCAACATGACGGCCCTCCGCTCCACGCCCCGGGCCCGAGTCGCTCGCCCGCTGGGCAGCGGCCTGCACCTGCGTCAGGAGATCCGTTTCCGTGAACACCAGCGCCTGCCGCGCCTCCGCCGCCGCCTGCCAGCGACGCCGGGCCCGCCAGGCTGCCTGCCGATGCGCCTGATGGCAATACCGCCGACCTGGGCCTGCCGACTCCGGCAGTGGAGCTCCGCACCAGCCACACCGATCGTCGCCCATATACCGATCGTCGCCCATAACGACGTGCTGTACACGTCCACCGGGGCGATGGCGGCCGGCACTTTTGATCGTATCCGCGAGATCGAAGAACACGTCGATGACCGCGACGCGGCGTTCGTAGCATCGGGCGAGCCGGTAGAAGGCGTTCTGCCAGGCGTGGGTGCGCTCGACGTGCCACCGCTGGCTCGCCCGGTGGAGCCGCCGGATCCCCCGGCGCGGCCCGGGTCGCCCACACCACCGCCTGAGCCACCCCGCCCGGATGGCCCGGGTGTTCCCGGTCCCGAACCGGAGCCGGGGCGGCCGCGCCCATCGGAGCCGCCCGGCTGAACGCAGGCCGATGGACGCGGGTGAGCCGGGCGGGCGATGGCAGCCGCGGCGGCAAGCCACGTCGGGGTGGGCTGCGCGACGAACTGGCTGCGGGCGCGTTGGGAGCCGACTCGGTCGGCGTGAGTGCCTGGCTGGGGTGGCCGTCGTCAGGCGCCGGTCAGGGTGAAGAGGGCTCCATCGGGGTCGCGGATGAGGAATGCGCCGTCCGGGGTACCGGCAGGTGAGGGAGTCGGTGAGGATTCGCCTCCGGCTGCCGCGGCGGCCGCTGCGGCCTGCTCGCCGTCCCTCACCCGGAAATGGACATTCCACCGGGGCCGAATCCGTGGGTCCGGGCCGGTTTCGTCGCTTCCGCCGTACAGGGTGGCGACGGTGCGTCCGCCGGCCTGGACCATGATGTGGTCCTGGGCGTAGTCGACCGTGCAGCCTCCCGGCGGCCGGGCCCAGTCGAAGACCTCCGCGTAGAAGATCGCGGCGCCGAACGCGTCACGGGTCTGGAGGTCCAGCCGCACCGGGGCCCTGCCCCGCCCCACCGGCCAGGTCAGGGCGGGGCCTTCCCAGAATCCGAACACGGCGCCGTCCCGGTCCGCGGCGATCCCGGCCCGGCCCTCTCCCAGGAGCAGAGGACCGACGGCGAGCGTGGCGCCCCGCTCACTGATCCGGGCCGCCGTCTCGTCCGCGTTCCTGACGGCGAAGTACGGGGTCCAGACGGCAGGATGGCCACCGCCGGGGCAGCATCCGATCCCGGCGACCGGTTCACCCTGTGCCAGAGCCACCGAGAAGCTGCTGCCGAGCGTGCTGGGCCTGAACGTCCAGCCCATGACGTCGGAGTAGAAAGACTGCGCCGCGCGCAGGTCCCGTGCCATCAGGCTGACCCAGCACGGCGCACCGGCCACCGGCGCGGTTCCTTCGTGGGCCGGCATTCGGTGCTCCTGCGGGTGCGTGATGGGGGTGGGGTTCAGCGGGTGGTGGTGCGCAGCAGGTCGCGTACCCGGTCGACCAGACCGGCGCCGGGTACGAGGAGTCTGTGGGCGGGCGGGGTGTTCGGGAGCGAGGGGTGGGGGCGGGTGGGGGCGGTTTGCCTGGCCCGGCGCACCAGCCGGCCGAGTTCGTCGAGCGTCTCGGGCGGGAGGGTGGCTGCGAGTTTCGGGAACAGTTCGTGTTCTTCCTCGCGCATGTGGGAGGCGACCTCGAGCTTCAGCTTCGCGATCGTGTCGTTGAACCGCGGGTCGTCGACGCTCAGGTCTTCGAGGTCCTTGAGCATGCGCTCGGCTCTGGCGTGATCGGCGAGTTCCTTGTCCGCCATGGCCGCACCGTGCGGTACATACTCACGCACGACGGGGTAGAGGTGCCGTTCCTCGGCGACGGTGTGCCGGACCAGTTCCGCGGTCAGCCGGTCCGCGAGCTCCCGCCGCCGGGGGTGGTCGACCGGCTGCAACTCGATCTGCGAGAACAGATCCTCCAGGTCACGGTGATCGGCCATGAGCTCCGTGATCACATCGCCACCGGGTTCCATCGCGACACAGCACCTCCTCTGGGGATCGGCGTCCCCTCGGGATGAGGGTGCAAGCACACAGACAACACACCCCGGGACGCAGAACCGGCGCCACGCGCGCGGGAACGGCACCGTACTCACCTCCCCGGCCCACGTCTTTGTGATGCGATCACCACCGTCCCGCACCAGGATCGGACTACGGGCGGTGGCCCGGCCGCGTCCTGCCCCCGGTCCAGATCGGGGGCACCTCCCCCAGGCACGCCGGTCCACTTCCCGGCCCATGCCCGTAAGGGGGGCCTGGAGGTACGTATGCCGCGGCCCTTGTGGACCGGTGCCATTTCCTTTGGCCTGGTCAGCATCCCGATCAAGATCGTCAGCGCGACCGAGGACCATTCCATCCGCTTCCACCAGGTCCACCTGGAGGACATGGGCCGGGTCCGCACACGCAAGATCTGCTCGATCGACGACGAGGTCGTGCCGCAGGAGGAGATCGGCAAGGGCTACGAGATCACCAAGGACGACCTGGTCCCGGTCACTGATGAAGAGCTCGACGAGATGCCGCTGCCCACCGCGAAGGCGATCGAGATCGTCGCGTTTGTCGACGCCGACAGCATCGACCCGATCCGGATCAGCGACTCGTACTTCCTCGCGATCGACGGGCAGGTCGCAGCCAAGCCATACACGCTGCTCCGCAAGGCACTGGAACGCTCCGACAAGGTCGCCGTCGCCAAATTTGCGTGGCACAACCGCGAAAGGCTCGGACTGCTCCGAGTGCGGGATGACGCGATCGTGCTGCACGCGATGCGGTGGCCCGACGAGATCCGCAGCCCCGAGTCCCTCAAGCCCAAGGACGTCGACCTGGACGACGAGGAGATCGAGCGGGCCGTCCAGCTCACCGACACCATGGCCCTCGACGACATCTCCGGCTTCCGGGACGAGTACCGCGACGCCCTGGAGGAACTGATCGAAGCGAAGGCGGAAGGCACCGAACTCCCGGAACCGGCCGAGGGCGAGGAACGGGAGGCAGGGAAGGTCGTCGACCTGATGGCCGCGCTGAACGCCTCCGTCAAGGCGGCCAGGGAATCGCGCGGCAAGCACGGCGGCCAGGACGCGACCGTGCACACGATGCAGCCACGCAAGAAGACCACGCCGAAGAAGAAGACCGCCCCGGCCAGGAAGAACGCCGAGAAGAAGACCGCGTCTGGGAAGAAGCGCACGGCGAAGAAGACCGCGGCCGCGAGGAAGCGCAGCGCATCCTGAGCAGGCGCGGAGCGGGATGGTCATGCCGAGTCTGCCGCAGATCGCTCCGATGCTCGCCACGCCGGGCGCCCTGCCGCCCGCAGCCACCGAGGACCAGTGGGCGTTCGAGGTGAAACAGGACGGGCAGCGGGCCATGGTGAGCTTTCCGGGCGACGGGACGGTGCTCCTGCGGTCCCGGTCCGGGGCGGACATCACCACCGTCTACCCGGAACTCGCGGTACTCGGGTCCGTGCTCGGCCGGTCCGCCGTCTTGGACGGCGAGATCGTCGCCCTCGACAGCGAAGGGCGCAGCGACTTCGAGCGGCTGCAATCCCGCATGGGCCTGGCCTCCGCGGCGAAGGCCACCCGCATGGCCGAGGTCGTGCCCGCGCATCTCGTCCTGTTCGATGCCGTGTAACCTGGACGGCCGCAGTCTGACCGGTCTGCCGTACACCGAGTGCCGTGCCCTCCTGGAGGGCGCGGGGCTGGACGGAACGCACTGGTCGACGTCGGCGGCGGTCGTTGGGCACGGGCGCAGGCGCTGGAGATGACCCGGGCCGCAGGGCTGGAGGGTGTGCTCGCCAAGCGGTTTGCGTCGGTGTACGAACCTGGTGTCCGGTCCCGCTCGTGGGTCAAGATCCGCCATGTCCGTACGTTCGATGTGATCGTGGGCGGGTGGGTGCTCGGCCGTGGCCGGCACTGGTCTGCCCGGCGCTCTACTCGTGGGGGGAACCGGACGACGACGGCGTCCTGCGGTACGTCGGCAGCCTCGGCACCGGGTGGAGCGACGCCGAACGCACAACGCTCGCCGACCTGCTCGAAGTCGCCGCGATCGACGAGTGCCCCCTCAGCAGGACACCAGGCGTGGCCGGAGCGCGGTGGGTACTGTCGCGCCCGGTCGGCGAGGTCCGCTACACGACGAGGACTCGGGCGGGACTGCTGGGGCATCCTTCGTAGCACCGGCTGCGCCCCGACCTCGCCCCGGACGACGTCACTTGACAGTGAGGATTGACCATGGCATCGCCCGGAGGTCTGACTCTTCACCTGACCGACGCTTCGGTTGTCCTTCTCGGGAATCGTCGTCCTGCCGGTCGATGCCGCGCGGCGCGTGGCCGGCCGGGTGACTGTGACCTGATAGCGCCTCTGTGTGTCAAAGCGGCGAGCAATAGTCAAGAGTTGTGGGTGAGTTGATTTCAGCTCTCGCTGCGGTCGCTGAGGCCGGTCCTGGCAGTGTTGCGGATCCGTTTGGTGCGGCCGGCTTCGGCGAGGATCTCGATGGCCTCGGTGCTCGTCCCGGCGGCGGTCTTGAGCTGGAGCCAGTTGGATGCCGCGAGCAGGTCGTCCGGCTGCCAGGGCAACTTGAGCGTGACGGCGCGGAAGAGTGACCACTCCCGCAGGCGCTGAGCCAGGAAGGGGTGGTCGATCGTGGCCTGGGTCAATGCCTGCGCCCACCCCTCGTAGCGGGACCGGGAAAGAGAGCGGCGGCTCGACGGTCCAGGTGCCGCAGCACGGCGGACTGGGCCATTGTCTGGTCCGGATCAGTGAGCACGCTGCCGACCAGGTCGGCCTCGTCCGGGTCGGCAACGTCCAGCTTGTCGAGGTAGGCCGCGAAGCGGACGTGCTCGTCCGGGTTCTGCAGGATCTCGTGGACGTTCATGCGGCCGGCTCCTCGCGCTCGACCAGGACGCCGTTCTCGAATTGTGCGCCCGCGCGGACCAGGGACACCAGGTGGGCTCCGGTGATCGCACGCCATCGTGCCTGAGCGGACTGAAGCTTCCCCTTGATGTTGGACACCATCGCGAGCGCGGCCGCCGGGCTGCCCGCGCCCCGCATGACCTTGGTGCGGAACTTGACCGTGGAGAAGGTCGACTCGATGGGGTTGGTGGACCGCAGGTGAATCCAGTGCTCGGCAGGGAAGTCGTAGAACGCGAGCAGTTCGTCCGGGTCCTCGGTGATCTCCGCGACGGCCTTCGGGAACTTTGCCCCGTAGGTCTTCGCGAACGCCTCGATCGCCTTCTCGGCGTGGGTGCGGTCCTCGGCGTTGTAGATCTCCTGCATCGCCTTCGTCGCGCCGGGCTGCGCGGACTTGGGCAGGCAGTTGGCGATGTTGCGCGCTTTGTGAACCCAGGGGCCTGGCCGCCGGGAACACCTCGGCAGGGCCCACCAAAGGCCCATGGCGCCGTCGCCGATGACCAGCTCGGGGCCGCGCATGCCGCGTCGGCGGCAGTCGCGCAGCATTCTCGCGAGACCGATGCGGGCGACGGCTGCGGAGACGACGAAGAGGGCGGTGCCGGTGAGCAGGGCCCTGCGCGGCGCCAGGACGTTGACGAGTACGCCGCCGGCGGTGTAGCCGCAGATCTGCAGGTTTCCCGCGCGCATGTTGAGCACCGAACAGCCAAGCAGGTAGCCCTCTGTGAGGAGGATTTCGGTGAGTAGTCCGTAGCGCACTCCGCCGTCGACCGAGCCGAGCATGCCCTGCACCGACAGACAAACCTGAGCCCGGACGGCGTCTCGCCGCCCGCTGGTGGAGGGGCCAGTGCAAGTGACCTGTGCGGACGGAACCACTGCTGTCTCCGACCGCGTCGTCGTTGCTGTCTGCACGTGCCGACGCAGTCGGACCCCTCCGTGGTGCGGCACCAGTCACCGGCGCCGTGCCTGGCAGCGAACTGCTGCTGCGGCGGATGGGGACGAATGATCCGGGGGCAGCGACGGGGCCAACCGCATCTCCTGCCCGGCAGGCTCTTTGCCTGCCGGGCAGTTGCCGTGGCGGCTCACGGAAGCCAGAGTGGAAGAAGAGCACACACGAGATCGGAGCGTGTTGTGATCATTCTCGGAGTCATTTTGCTTGTCATAGGTTTCGTGACCGGCATTTCCATCCTGTGGACGATCGGGATCATTCTCGCCGTGGTGGGGCTGATCCTGTGGATCCTGGGCGGGATGGGACACGCGGTCGCCGGGCGAAGGCACTATTGGTAAAGAGCAGCCGGGCAATCGCGTCGGTTCCCGAAGGCCTCGTCCCGCAGGCTGGCTCTGGCCGCCTGCTTCGTCGACTCTGCTCGCACGGACTACGAAGTGGGTCTAAACGGGACTCCGTATTCCGCTGGACCGGATCCTGCTCCGCACTGCGGTTGTTCATCGTCGAGGTTGAGACGACGGAGACAGGCACGGTGCGGTCTTCAGCGTGGAGCCCCCGGCAGTTGTCCACCGCGGAGGCCGTGGGTGGTCCGCGTGGAACCGAAAGGTCCGGAGGACTTCACGAAGTCCAGCTTCTACGTACTCGGGGCCGCCGCGTTCCTGCTGTTCGTGATCAGTACAGTCGCGCTTCCGCCTCTGGCAGCTGCCACTCAGGACGATGCCGCCCAGGACATACGCAACCTGCGCTCACCCCGGTTGTGGTCGCGGTACCTGGTCAGCCTGCTCACGGTCGGGGCCGCCTACGCCTCCTTCTCCTACTTCACCCCGCTCCTTGAACAGAGCGCCGACTTCGCCACCGACACCACGACCCTGATCCTGCTGGGCTACGGCCTCTGCTCCTACGTCGGCAATCTGATCGTCGGCGAGTTCGCCGACCAGCACGCAGTGAAGGTGCTGCGGTTCGGGCACACGCTGCTGTTCGTCTCACTGGGGCTGCTGGCGCTGCGCGGCCATGTGCCGGCCGTGGCACTCGGGATGGTGCTCGTCGTCGGCCTCTCCGGGGTGACGATGAACCCGGCACTGGTCACCCGGGTGGCCGAGATCGGTGGTGTCGGCAACCTGGTCAGCACCGTGCACACCGCGGTCATCACCATGGGCGTCACCCTGGGGACCGCTATCAGCGCCATCACCATCAGCCTGTTCGGAGACGACCCCGCCGTAGCGATGTGGACCGGCGCGGCCTTTGCCGTCCTGGCCGCCCTGGCGCTCGCGACCCAGACCAGGCGGACGGCAAGCACAAGCCCGATCGTGGCGTCCCTTCCGGCCGGAGGCGAGCAGAGCGCAGAGGTGAAGTCATGACGACGCACGCCAACGCTCCTTTGTCTGTTGAAGGACGACGAGGACTGATCGAACGTTACAAGAGCCGCCCCATCGCCCACGTCGCGGCTGAGATGGGATTCTCACGAGCCTGCGCATCCCAGTGGGTCAACCGCTGGCGCCAGCATGGCGACCTCGGCCTGCAAGATCGCTCTTCGACACCCCATGTCAGACCGAGCGCCACGTCAGCGGAGGTCATCGAATACATCGAGACATGGCGACGCGATGGTGCACCTGGACGTGAAGAAGGTCGGGCGGATCCCCGACGGAGGCGGTTGGCGCATCCACGGACGCGACAGCAATCAGGCCAAGGTTGCTGCCCGTGCCAAGTCAGCTGGTGCGAAACGCGGGTACACCTATCTACACTCAGCCATCGACGGCTTCTCACGGCTCTCTGAGGTTCCCCCGCTGTGCGGGAGTGGCTGACTAGCTGGTCAGGGCGGGTTGACGTGGTTTCAGGTTCACTTGTTCGGCTGCTGCCTGGTTGGCGTAGTGCTTCTCCTCGTACTCGATCGGGCTGAGGTAGCCCAGCCGTTTCTGGATGCGGCGGGGGTTGTAGAAGCCGTCGATGTACTCGAAGAGCGCGAGGTTCGCTTCGGCCCTGGTGGCGAAGACGCGGCCGCGGATGCACTCGGTCTTGATGACCATCCACAGGTTCTCCGCCAGGGCATTGTCGAACGAGTCGCCGACCGAGCCCATGGACGCCTGGATACCGGCCCTGACCAGGCGTGTCGTGAGCTTCACGGACGTGTATTGACAGCCGTGGTCGGCGTGGTGGATGAGCTCGCCGGGGGCGACTTCGCGGTTGGCCAGGGCGTATTCCAGCGAGGTGAGGACCAGGTCGGCGTCCGCGCGGGCGGAGGTCTCCCAGGCGACCACCCGGCGGGAGAACGCGTCGCGGATCGCGGACAGCCACAGCGGCCCCTCCCCGGTGGGGATCATGGTCAGGTCGGTGACCCACAGCCGGTTCGGCCCGTTCGCGGTGAAGTCGCGCCCGACCAGGTCAGGGGCGAGATCGGCGTCCGGGTCGCGCCGGGTGAAGCCCTTGCCCCGGCGGGGGCTAATCCCGGCCAGGCCGGCCTGGCGCATGAGCCGCTCGACGCGCTTTCTGCCGACGTGGACGCCCTCACGCCTGAGGACGGCGTGCACGCGGGGTGAGCCGTAGATCCCGCCGGACTCGGCGTGGACCTGGCGGATCCTGCTGGTCAGCTCGGCGTCCCGGCGGCTTCGTTCGCACGGCTCGGTCTCGGCCTGGCGCCACCGGTAGTAGGTGGAGGAGGGGATGGAAAGTTCCCGGAGTACGGGCTCGACCCCCAGATGCGGGTGCGCGTCGAGGAGCGCGGTCACCTGGGCCGGGTCGGGTCGAGCTGGGCCGCGAAAAAAGCCGAGGCCGTCCGCAGGACCTCGTTCGCCCGCTTGAGCTGGGCGTTCTCCTTGCGCAGGGCGGCAAGTTCCTCACGCTCGGCGGTGGTGAGCAGGTCGCCCCGCTCGCCGGCGTCGGCCTCGGCCTGGCGGATCCAGTTACGCAGGGCCTCGTGGTGCACGCCGAGCTCCTCGGCCATACGACGGATCACAGGCTTCGGCTCGGCAGTCCGGTACATCTGCACCGCACGCTCACGCAACTCCAGCGGGTATTTTCTCGGGGCAGGCATCGTCTGGGCTCCTCTCATGAGACCCATCTGACCCTCTGTCACCCATCCCCGCATCTCGGGGGAACCTCACTCCTACACCGAGCCGCTTCCGGATGAGAAGGGCGCTACCGCTGCTGCGTTCCTCGCCCGTGCCAAGGTCTGGTTCGCCGTCCACGGGATCCACCAAAACCACCGCATTGTCACCGACAACGGATCCTGCTACCGGTCCAGCGACTTCGCCCGGGTCGTCGGCACGCAAAGTCGGCACCAGAAAACCAAGCCCTACACCCCGCGCCACAACGGAAAGGTGGAGCGCTATCAGCGCATTCCGGCCGAGGAACTCCTCTACGCTCGCCAGTTCACCAGCGAGGAGGCCAGGACCGCCGCGATCACGTCTGGAACATCCACTACAACTACCACCGCCCACACTCCGGAGCAGAAGGACAACCACCAGCCTCACGACTCTGGGACGGCGTCACCAACGTTCAGCCCTCATACATCTAGCCGCCTTCATCCTTCACCCGGCTGAACCTGAAGTAGCTTGCGCCGCTGTTCGGGCATCCCACCGGCCACCGTGTGGCCGGTGGGTGTACTTTCCCTTGTACCGATTCTCGGCAAACGTGCAGGCCACCTGATGCGGGAGCGGGGCGGGTCTCCCCAGGGTCAGCCACGTGTCCTGGACACGCACTCGGCTACTGCGTCACGAAGACTTCCGGTGCGAGCGAGCAGTTCCCGTTGGGTCCGTGCCCCGGTCCCCCGCTCCAGTACGTCCATGAGCCCCTTCTCAGCCGAAGCGAAGTCGTGACTGTCCTCCAGCGCACTTCGAACGTGCGCGAGCAGGGCCCCGACGACATCGGCCGCGGGCTCGGGACGCATGGTGCGGGGGTGGAGCAGTTGCCCCTCCAGTCCCGACCGGCTGGCTTGCCAGGCTGCCATACGCAGGATGCCCGCTCCCGCCGGGTCCGGCGGATCGCCGGCACGCCACTCGCGTGCCGCGGTCTCGACGAGGCCGCGGACGAGCGTAGCAAGCAGCACGGTGTCGGCCGGGTCCAGGCACACGTCCGCCACTCTGATCTCGATCGTTGGGTACCGGTGCGAAAGCCGCGCGTCGAAATAGATCATTCCTTCGTCACGCAGGACTCCGGTGTCGATGAGTGCCTGGACCTGTTCGTGGTAGCGCTCTGCGGAACCGAAGATCTCGACCGGTCCGGCGGAGGGCCAGCGCCCCCAGACCCTGCTCCGGTAACTGCTGTACTTAGTGTCGCGGCCTTGCCAGAAAGGCGAATTGGCACTCAGTGCCAGCAGGACTGGCAACCATGTGCGCACCCGGTCCAGCACACCGACACCCTCCTCGTCAGAGGCCACGGAAACGTGTATGTGGCATCCGCACGTCAGCTGTTCCTGTGCGGTCTGACCGAACTTGTCAGCCAGCCAACTGTACCGCTCTCCCTGACCGATCGAAGGACTGACCGGCAAAGGGGCCGTTGCAAGGGCCACCACAGCTGCCCCGGTCCGGGCCGCATTCTCTGCGGCCTCAGTGCGCCAGCGGCGGATTTCGTCCGCGAGCTCGCGCATCTCACTGCACGGTTCGGTGGCGAATTCCAGTTGCTGGTGATGAAGCTCCGGCTCGAAGACCGAGTCTCCCTCCGAGCGGCGTTCGGCGACGGCCAGCACGGCCGTCGAAAGTGCCCGGGGCTCACCGCTGGGTGTATCGACGAGCAGCAGTTCCTCTTCAACACCAACAGTTCGCACAATCGCATTCTCCCAGCAGCGGCCCTCAGGCGCTTGTCATGGGTCGTCGTGTGGCATCGCCTTGCCGCAACCGAGTGAGCAGGAACGATGAACCGGCCCATGACAGTGGCCACCTTCTCCGTATACCTGCGCCAGCGTTGGTCCCCGTAGTCCAAACCCGTCGGAACACCTCACGGAACCACCGGAGTCGAGGGATGACGCGTCCTCCCCGCCGCCGAGAACGGGCAGTTCCGGCCCACATTTCTTCACGGACACCCTCACCGACCGAACTGCCCCGTGACCGTCGCGTGGCGAGCCCGAGAAGGCCAAGTAGTTGGGGGGTGGCGTTCGTAGCGGTGGTTGAGTCTGCGGTAGCCAGGACGTTGGGTCGGCCGCGCGGTGAGGTGCTCACCATGGGGCGAGTCCTGTTCCGCGCGGCCTTCCGCTGAACCGGACTGTTTTACGTCGTCGGCTGCTGCGTCCGTGAGTGCCGCGGTGGGCCAGAGCTGGGTACGTTCATCCTTGCGCGACTGGGGGGGGGTGAGACCGTACGCCGGCAGCAGTCCGCTCAGGTGTTCAGCAGCCGGTTGAAGAACGACCGGTAGCGTTGCAGAGCGACACGCAGTTCCTCGGTCGGTACTTCCTCGCCCCGCTGCCACTGCCCTTCGAGCCCCTGCTTGTGGTCGGAGAAGGTCCGGGCGAGTGCCTGCATCACTTCCGCGACCAGGGTGTCGGCAGCGCTGACCGCTTCGCGGGGGTCATCCACGAAGTCGCCCTGGATGCGCTGCCACCGGCTACGGAACGCCTCCTGTTCCTCGCCGAGAAGAGGCTCATTCCCGTCCCCGTCTGCGCCTGTGGCGGCCGCATCGGGCCCCGCGGCGGACGCCGGTGCGTGCCGGGTCCCGTCCTCGCCGCCCGGAAGGCGGCTGGGGTCAGCCGTCGTGGCTTCGCCCGGAAAGGTCGGTGGAACTTCGGTCGGGGCCTCGCGGGCTTCCGGAGCCGGGGCGCCCTCACCGCGTAGATCGTCAGTGGACAGTTTGCCTGCATCGGACCCGCGAGGATCCCGATGTTCCGTCGCCATAGCTCTTCCTCCATCCGTTACTCCCGCGGCCGCCCACCGTTGTGAAGCAGCTCGTCGAACAGAGCCCGGTAGTGGACCATCGCGCCCCGTAGCTCTTCCGTGGTCGCCTGATGACGGCTGCTGCGGTCGCTGACCTCATGGGCGGTGCGGTAGCTCTGCAGAGTGCGGCCGTGCTCGACCGACAGATCGCTGGCCTGCTGCTCGAACCCCTTGGTCGGATAGCCGCGCTCGCTCATCAGCGCGGTCACGAGCCGGTCGGCTTCGTGGACCGCGTCGTCGGGGTGGTCGACGAACCGCTCCTGCGCCTGACTCCAGCCCTGGGCGTACTTCTCCCGGTCCGCCGCCGAGAGCGGCTTGATCTCCAGAGCGTCATGGCGCTGTTCCCGCTCCCGCAGTTCGTGTTCCGCGGCCGGCCGGCTCTGTTTCTCCTCCACGAGCCGCTCGTACTCTGGGCCGAACTGTTCCTTCAGATGGCGTCTGCGCGCGACCTGCCATGCCACGAGTGCGCACACCAGCAAGATGACCACTACCGCGACAATGATCGCTATGAGGGTTCCGGTCGGCATGGCTCCTCCGCTCGCCGATCACCGAGAAACGAAGAACTGCCGGAGATGCCATGCCCCCGTCACCATCTCCGGCGGAAACCGCCGTTCGTTCTACCGGTAGCGCCATCGATCGCCGGGAGACTGTGTTCACCCTCGTCCCCAGGCCCGGAGCGAAACGACAGCGACACACTCCCATCTCGCGTGGGCTCCTCTTCAACTGTGTCTGCCACAAGCCAGTGCAGCAACTGCTGGCAGTCCGTCGTGATCGCATTTTAGGCGGTCGAATTCGCCTTCGCCGGGGCGGCGCTGCGCGGCGCTGAGATCGTGGGAGTGCACGCGTGGCTGCCGGACTACTTGCTGGCCGGTACGGGGCCGAGAGCGCGGAGCGTCTGCTGGCCCAGGCACTCGCTGGCCGCAGGGAACGGTAATCCGGATGTCGCGGTCAGACACGAAGTGCTGAGCGGCGAAACCCGCGAGACATTGATCGAGGCGAGCCGGACCGCCCAGCTCGTGGTCGTGGGAGCCAGGGACGTGGCGGTTTCGCCGGCCTGCTCTTGGGTTAGGTGAGCCAGTCACTGCTGCACCACGCGCCGCACTGCCCCGTCACGGTTGTCCGCGGTACGGCTGTCCGCGGCACGGCATGACCAGCCCCACGGCGCGGTGAGGGCTGCCGCCGCGCGAGTTTCCCACCGTCAGGCGCCGCTCAGGCCAATTCCGACCAGGGCGGTTTGTTCGTCTTCCACGCGTCGAGCCAGAGCCATGTGGCACCAGAGCAGGAGGCCCGGTTATTCGCCCGGTCGAGAAGCTGTCCAACCTCAGCCGCGCCCGCAGCACTTTCGAGACCACCATCGTTCGTTCATGCCCGGCGGCCTGGACCGCAGACAACGGCGGACCTCGCCGTACCGCCGGATGGTCTACGTAGGGTTTGGTCAAGGGAATGTGGGCTGGTTGAGTGGATGAGTCGTCCGGTCCACGGAACCGAACCCTCACCCCGGCCGAGGCCGGACGGCGACTCCGCCCCCGCACTCGGGAGGGGGCGGAGTCAAGCTGGGTCCGAACTCGCCCTGAGCACTCCGCCCCCTGTCTCCAGCCACGGCTATGGCTGAGACGGGGGCGGTTTCGTGCGTCCCCGTCCGTCCCGCCGGCGACGTCGCCACTTGTACTGGACCGGTTCACGTCCAGGACTTGGCAGAGCCGCTTCACCTCGTAGGTGTTCCGATGGTCGTCAACGAACTGGAAGCGGCTCCTCACCAGTTCGTCTCTCCGGCGAAATACTTGGCCGCCTTGCGAAGGATGTCCCGCTCGGTGGCGAGCTTGCGCTCACTTGCCTCGAGCTCGGCCACCCGGGCCTCCAACTGCCGCACCCGCTCGTCCGGATCAGCGGACGGCACCGCCTCCCGAGGCTGGGCTCCCGGCTTCGCAGTCTCGGCGGTGATGCCACGGCGTTCGCGGTCTCTCAGCACCCACTCACGCAGGGTCGCCCGGTTGACGCCCAGGTCAGCAGCGATGCTCTTGTAAAACGCCCCGGGTGTGGACTCGTACAGGGCCACGGCATCGACCTTGAACTCGTCCGAGTAGTCCTTCATCGCCATCGGCGGTCTTCTCGCTTCCTCCGGATCAAGAAGATCCAGTATCAGCGTGTCCACCACTCAGGGGGAGGGCCCCGAGGCCCCATCGCCTTGCCTGCGCCGGGGCGCCGCCCTTGCAGCAACCTCACTGACACAGCCTCAGCCCGATACCGGTCCCGTTTGCACTGATGGAGTGATTCACCGGCCGTGGAAGCCCTCACAGCCGGTGAGTCAGCTGTCGGCGGCGATGATCAGGGGAGCGAATTTCTGGGGCGATGGTCGATGCCTCATGTAGGTGAACGATTGCGGCCGGTCAGGCCAGAAGGGGCGGCTGCGGCTGTGGAGGAACGTGAGCGGCGGCCTGGCAGAAAGGTGGTGGACCGGTCGGAGGGGTTCGGTGAGCGGCTCCTCGGTCTGCTGCTGGACCGTGCGCATGCGATGCCGCCGCAGTTGATCGCTCCGATGATCGCGGAGGAGGTGGCCGGCATCGGTGGCCGCGACGTCTCGATCCTCCTGCAGGACTACGGGCGCGAACTGCTGGTGCCACTGCCGGGCCAGAGACTCCTTGTCGGCGAGCCCCAGGAGATCGCTGACTCTCCGGCCGGTACGGCGTTCTTGCGGGCCGCCCCAGTCGAGGTCTGGCAGGCGGACGGCGTGCGGATGTATCAGCCGTTGCTGGACGGCAGCGACGCGGTGGGCGTGCTGGGCCTGACCCTGGACGCCGTCGATGACGACGACCGGCGGCTGCTGCGCCGTCTGGCGAGTCTGGTCGCGGACATTCTGGTCACCAAGCATGCCTATACCGACCGGTTCTTCCAGGCCCGCCGCCGCGAACCGATGAGTGTGGCCGCGGAGATGCAGTGGTCCCTGCTGCCACCGCTGACCATGTCCGTGCCACAGGTCGCTGTAGGCGGAGCGGTCGAGCCCGCATACGACATCGCCGGCGACAGCTTCGACTTCGCCCTCAATGACAACATCCTGCACGCGGCGGTCATCGACGCGATGGGCCACGGCCTGGACGCCGCGACGATGGCGACCGTCGCCGTCGGAGCCTACCGGCATGCCAGACGCGCCGGCGTCGGCCTGGCGGAGAAGTACCGGTACATGGACCAGGCCATCGCCGAACAGTTCGGAGCCGACCACTTCGTCACTGCACAGATGATGCGCCTGGACATCACCACCGGCCTGTTCCAATGGGTCAACGCGGGCCACCCCGTACCCCTACTGATCCGGGAAAAGCAGGTGATCCGCCAGCTGGAAGGCCCGACCACCCTGCCCGTCGGCCTCGGCGGTACATGCCCCCCCGTCAGCCACCTCCAGCTCCAACGGGGCGACCGGGTGCTGTGCTACACCGACGGGGTGATCGAGGAACGGGACGCACACGGACAACCATTCGGCGAACAACGGCTCATCCGCTGCGTCAACCAACTCGAACACCGGGAAGGAGGAATGCGGGCCGAGGCGCTCCAGCTCTCCCAAACTCTCAAACAGGAACGCGGCGGGTCCACCAGTGATGACGCAACCCTCTTCCTGATCGAATGGCGCGGGGAAGCCGCCGACCACCTCACCACCCTGCAGAAGTGAAGATTTTCTTAGGCATTGCGCACGGCCTGCTCGATGTCGTTGCGGTCAAGGCCCTCATTCTTCGCGTACTGCGTGATCGCTTCCTGCAGATCGTGCTCGAGGTCACGCCACGCGCGCCATGCCGTCTCGTAGGTCGTCGTTTTGCGCCTCGCTCCGCGGCTCAGTGGCCGGTGGCCCCAATCGCTGGCGCAGTTCCATGACACGCACGTGCGCCTCGTCCGTTGCGCGCCGCATGCCGACCCGCTCTGCCAGGGTGTCTGCCACGCCCGAACCGGGGGCGCCTGCGCGAAACCGGACGGATTGGTAGTCACGCAGCGCTCTTTACACGGCGGTGTCCGTCCCGGGCGAGCGCGTCGATGAGCTCGTCCCGGCTCATCTTGGAGCGGCCCGCGATGTCCTGCTCGGTGGCCCGCTGGTACAAGTCCGTCTTGCTCAACCGCCGTAGCTCGCTCCTGCCTCCGCCCTGACCGCGGGGTGTCGCCGACGCACGGGCTGCCTTCGACGGGGCCTTCTTGGTGGCGGTCTTCCTCTTCGCTCGCGGCTGGCCCGCTTTGCGGGCGGCGATCTTCTTCTGCCGCGGCTCGAGCGGCTCCTCCTCCCGGGAGCCCTGGGCCTGGTCGAGGCTGCCCTGCAGGAGTTCCATCAGGTCGTCGACGTTGGTGGCCTGCGGTGCCTCCTCCGCCGCTGCGATCTCCTCGCCCTCGGCCTTTGCCCACACCAGCTCCCGCACCTTCTCCTGATAGGTGTCGTGATACCGGGCCGGATCCCACGGCGCGCCCAGAGCGTCGATCAGCTGCATCGCTATGTCCCGCTCCTTGCCCTTGCTGGCACGGCCGGAGGGCAGTTCGGGTAGCTCCTGGCCGGGATCGCGGACCTCGTCCGCCCAGTGGAGCGTCTGCAGCACCAGGAGCGTGTCCTCGGCACGCAGCACGGTCAGGTACTGCTTGCCGCGCATCACGAATGTGGCGATGCCGGCCTTGCCCGCCTCCGCCAGCGCCGCCCGCAGCAGCTCATAGACCTTGGTGTACTCCTTGCCGCGAGGGGCGATGTAGTATGTGCGGTCGAAGTAGACCGGATCGACGTCGCCCAGGTCGACGAAGTCGCTGATGTCGATGGCCTGGGAGCGCCCAGGCGCGATCTCGTCCAGTTCGTCCGGCTCGGCAACGACGTACTCGCCTTCGGCCACCTCGAAGCCCTTGACGATGTCCTCGGCCGGCACTTCCTTGCCGGTACGTTCGTTGTCCCGCCGGTTGCGGACCCGGTCGGCACTGCCACGCTGCAGCTGATGGAAGTGGACCGTGTGGTCCCCGACCGCGGTGTACAGGCCGACCGGCACGCTGACCAGCCCGCGTCCGCTTGTTCGGCGCGCTGCCTGCGAAGCCGCTGATCGGCCGTCGTGACAGGTCTTGCGGGCCTGGGCGAGCTGTTCCTGCCTCACGGCGCTGCTCAGCGAGTTCGTCCTTCGCCCGTGTCCGCGAAGACCGCGGCGCAGTCGGCGCTCGTGCCGGCTTCTGCGCTGCGTCAGCTGTCGACCGGATGGCCGATGCCGAGTCCGGCCGCCTGATCGTTGATCCTCATCCTGCAACCGTGAACACGAGAAGAGACGGCGAGTGGAACAGCGGCGCCCCCTCCCCCAGCCCGCACACGACGCTGTCGAGCCGCTCAATGAGCACGGAATAGGGTCGGGAACCGGCCTCTACACGGCCGACCAGGCAGCGGTCGTGGTCACACCGCTCGTCGCCCAGATCTACGCCGCGGCAGCAGAGCTCGCCGGACTCGCCGAACATCTCCTGGCACTCCAGAAGCACCGATATACCGACGGGCCATAAGCAGCGAACATGCGGTGTGCCGCCGGACGTCACCACCGCGCGGGCCCCCGGTCAACCGCAGCTCGCGGCAGAGGCTGGCGCTCGTTGCCTGAGGCTGGATGGGCGGCGCATTTCCTTGCGTGACCCTCTGCGTACCGTTATCTCTCGTCGGCACGGGCCTTCAGGCGGGCAAGGATGCCATTTGTGCTGGCCATGTCTTCAGCAGCGACGATCTTCTGCACCTCTTTGCGGCGGGTGCGTTCACAGTCCGGGCACAGACTGCACTCCGTGGGCCGGTAGCCGTCGACCACCGTGCGAGGCTCGACGTCGGCCTGGCAGGAGGCCACGCCCAGACCATGTCCAGCCGGGCCAGTTCCTCGCGCCGGTGCTGCTGCTCCAGGGCGTGGGCGGCCTCATGCTCCTGGCGGCGCGGCGGGTGTTCAGGTGCGGCTCTTGGGCCTGGGAGCGCTGTAGTGTCCCCCACCCATGGGACCTGGCCGTAGACGGGACGAGGGCCCGGTTGACGCGGAATGTGCCATCAGAGCGGCCCTTTGCGGTCGCGGGGGGTCAGCCGGCTCTGGAGGTGAGACAGGGCGCCGGTGCGCTGCCGGCGCAGGGCGGCCCGTGCGGCGTTGGCTCCAGGGGCGCCATGAACTCCCCCGCCCGGGTGCGCGGAGGCCGAGGCGAGGTAGAGCCCCCGGACGGGTGTCTCCGCACGGCCGGTGCCGGGTGTGGGGCGGAAGACCAGCTGCTGGTACATGGCCGTGGTGCCACCGTTGATGGCGCCTCCGTGGAGGTTGGCGTCCATGCTCTCCAGCGTGGGCGGGGCAAGGATGCGTCGGGCTCTGATGAGGCCGCGGAAACCGGGGGCATAGCGCTCGACCTGCGCCTCGACGCGGTCCGCCATCGTCTCCTGCTCCCGGGCGTCCCAGGAGCCGGTCAGCCCGTCGTCGCCGGCATCGCCCCGCACCCGGTGCGGTACGTGCGTGTAGGCCCAGGCGGACTCGGTGCCCTGGGGCGAGCGGCTGGGGTCGGCGGTGGTCATCTGTCCGAAGAGAGCGAAGGGCTCGTCGGGGACGCGGCCCATGGCGATCTGCGCGGCAAAGCGAGTGAGGCCGTCCACGCCCTCTGCGAGGTGGACGGTTCCCGCCTGCGCGGCCTCGGGGCAGGTCCAGGGCACCTGTCCGTTCAGTGCCCAGTCGACTTTGAACGTGGCGAAGTCCCACTGGAAGCGCTTCAGGTCGGCGAGCAGCCGCCGGGAGAGGTGCCGTTCGGCCACCAAGGAACCGTAGAGAGCGGGCGCGGACACATCGGCCAGGACCGCCCTGCGAGCTGCTACCGCCTCGCCGCCTGTGGTGCGGACGCCGACGGCCCGTCCTCCGCGGACGACGACCTCGGTGACCTGTTCCCCGCAGCGGATTTTCCCGCCGCGGCGCGCCAGGCGGCGGACGAGAGCGGCGGTGAGCGCCCCGGCGCCGCCGGTGGGAACGGGGAAGCCGTAGGTCTGGCCGAGCATGGACATGAGCCAGCCGAAGCCGCCGCTGCCCGCCGCCTCCGGTGCGAGGTCCGCGTGCAGGGCGTTGCCCGCGAGCAGGAGCCTGCCGCCCTCGCCGCGGAACTCCTCCTCGCCCAGACGCCGCACCGGCAGCACCATCGTTCGGGCCAGGCGCAGGCCGCCCGCCGCACGCAGCCGCAGCGCAAGCCGGGCCCCGGCGCGGACAGGAGGGAACGGCGTGAACAGGGCGTCGAGAATGTCGGGCCGCAGCGTCTCCCAGACCTCTCGCAGTTCCTTCCACGCAGCCCCGTCTCCAGGGGCGAACGCCTCCAGACTTGCGGCCGTCTCCTCCGGGTCACGGCTGAGAACTGCACAGCGACCGTCTCGCAAGGGGTGGGCGAGTACCTTCGGGGCGTGGCTCCAGGTCAGCCCCTCACGCTCCAGATTCAGGCCGGCCAGGACCGGGGAGGCCGTGGCCATGGGATAGAAAGCACTGAAAAGGTCGCTGGCGAACTCGGGGTCGACCCCCCGATCATGCCGGACCGCTCCTCCGGGCTCGTCCTGGGCCTCCAGGACCTCCACACTCCAGCCAGCGTCGGCCAGGAGGTTCGCCGCGACCAGCCCATTGGGGCCCGCCCCGATCACTACAGCGTCCGGCATGACTTGCTCCCGGCTCGGTGGGTGCTGCCGCGCCCGATGGCGCGGCTGTGTCCAGGTCTCGGTGCCGGTTCAGGCCTTGCGCGGTCGCGGCTGCTCGGGAGTGGGACGGGCCGAGCTTTCGGCCCCCTCGCACAGCCGGGCGAGACGGCCGAGCATCGCGCGGTGCCGCATTTGCTGCACCGCGTCCAGGAGCCCGTTGTGCAGGGCGCCCCCCGCACCGCGCAAAGGGTGCTCGTCGAAGACAAGCAGTGTGTGCTCGCCCCAGGGCCGCAGTTCCATCGCGATCCTCACGGTCCCCAGCGGCCCGCTGTCCGCCTCCAGTTCGAGGACGGCGGTCGGCTCGCTGCGGCGCACGACGGTCCGGTTGTGCAGGGTCAGCGGCCCGATGTTGATCTCGTATCGGAGGGCCGCCCCCAGCTCGGGCCACCTTCCTTCGTCCAGCTCGACCTGTGACGTGCCGACTACCCAGTCCCCGTACTGTTCGGCGTCGGACAGGACCCCCCAGACGTCCTCGGGGGGCTTCCTGATCAACCGGTGCCGTACGACCATGCGTTCCTCCGCCGTTCGAAGCGTCGCGTCCCTTGCTGCGCGTTCCCACGCTAGGCCCGGGTTCACACTCCCGCGCGGGGACAGCGGCCATCCCGGCGCCGCCGGTTGGCTGCCGGAGCGTCGCCGGCCGTGGCCCACCCAAGCTTCTGGCTACGGCCGCAAGCTGCACGGCGGCTACTCCCTCACCCGCTTCCGCACCGCCGATGGCGGCCAGCGCGAGCGTCAGCCAATTCTTTGGCTGCACCCCCCTCGGCCCCATCGGGATTTGTCCGTGTAGTCAGGGTGTTTGGCACCCCGGTGCTGGTGAGATGACGAGCAGCGCGGCCCGTGTTCAGGCGGAGGAAACCCGTTTTGCGCGACGCCGCCGGTCTGCACCTGCCCATGCGCACGCTGCACCCTTCGGTGCCGGTTCCATACCTCCTGGGGGATCACCCTCGGCGGCATCGCCGCCGCTACTCTCCTCGGACACGCCTTGGCGCCCCTGATCATGTCGCTCACCACGGCAGACGACCAGTATTCCCCGCGGTGGAGAGCGCAGGCGCGGCGCCCCCTTGGCTGATCAGTGACTCTGCCGACCCTTGGCGGCGGACCGTCGAGGAATGGCTGAACAAGGAACTGTCGGGCTGGCGTGCTGAGCCGTGGTGCTGGACATCGCCGCGAACGGTTTCCCGAGACCGGGGTGCCGTGGGAGACGCCCAGCGACGCGCACCTCGCCCGTCTCGCAGACGAGTAGCCCCGTGATGTAGGTGCCCTCGTCCCAGATGATCACGCTGCCCGCGCCGTACTCGCCGTCGGCGATGACGCCCTCAAACTCCCGGTATTCGAGCGGATGATCCTCGGTGGGCATGGCCAACCGCTTGTCGTGCGGATCGCTGGACGGGCCCTTCGGCACTGCCCAAGACTTCAATACGCCGTCCACCTCCAGCCGGAAGTCGAAGTGCAGAGCGGTCGCGTCGTGGATCTGCACCACGAACGAGGGCCGCACGTCCGACTCACGGGCGGTACCGGCGCCGCTGCCCTTGGGCTCCGTGGTCTTCGAGAAGTCACGCCGCCGCCGATACTCGCCGAGACCCTTCCTGGCGGTCATGGTCACCTCCGACATCGCCCTCAGGCGACGGGTTCTGGCGCCGGTACAGGCCCGGGAAGGGGCCCGGGCTCAGGGTGCGGCTCGGGCCGCGGTGCGGGCGGCGGCTGGGGATCGGGCTCGGGCTGCGGCGGTGCCGGGGGCACCGGATCCGGCCCGCCCGGCGCTGGCACCGGGCCCGGCAGAGGCCCAGGGTGCGGACCGGGGCCCGGGCCCGGCGCCGGCGTCGGGCTGGGCGGAACGGGATCGTTCGGCGGCGTGCCCATGGCCGCAGTCCGCTCACGGCTGTCCCGCAGAGGCGGGGACGGCGGGGGATCGGGCTCCGGGGCCGGGGCGGGCGTGGGTGCCGGTCGGGGCGCCTGGGGATCGCCGGGCCACGGGCGCGTGGGAGGCGCCGGATGCGGATCCGCGGGATCCCGGGGGAAATGGGTGGTAGGCAGACCAGTCTTCGGATTCGTCATGGTTGCGTCCAGTTGCAGATCAGGAGACAGGTGGCGGTGCCGGTTAGCCACGGTCGGTGGTTTCATCGTCACCCGTCACGTCCGGGCGAACGATCACAACCGGGCAAGACGCGTGCGCAGCGCATTGCTGGCTGACCGAGCCCAGCAGCAGGCTGGCGAACCCTCCCAGGCCCCTGCTGCCCACGACCAGCAGCTGGGCGCCGACCGACGCCGCGATCAACGCTTGCGCGGCTCCGCCCCGCACCAGATGCTCTTCCATCGGTACCTCGCCGACCTGGAGCAGCACCTTCTGGATCTCCTCGGTCATGGCCTGTCTGCTCTGCGCTTCGTCAAACTCGGCGTCCACCGCCGGAGCCGACCAGCCGACCGCGCCGGGCAGCTCGTAGGCCGCCACGGCGTCCACCGTCGCCGCGATGAGACGTGCGTACCGCACCGCCCACCGGAGCGCCTCGTACGACGCCGGGGATCCGTCGACGCCCACCACTACACGGGGAGTCCGACCACTGCTGTCCATGACCTCATCCCTCCTCGTTCGACTTTCCCCTCCACTTCAGTCTTCCCCTCTCTCCTCGCGCTGGAGACCCGGTTTCACGGGATGCCATGCGCCTATCTCGAGCATCCTGCTTTCGTTCCGCCGTCCGGGTGACTCTCCGCCGTGTCTTCCGTGTCGTCGTGGGGCCTCCGGCTTCGGCACGAGGATGTGGCCGACTTTCCCGACCGGCAGGAGCCTTCCCATGCTCGAACACGCAAGCGCCGCAAAGACGGCAAGCACACGGAGATCACTTTCGTCCTGCCGGCGGATACCCCGCCCGGACCGGTCAGCGTCGTGGACGACTTCAACGACTGGCAGCAGGGCACGCACGAACTGCGGCCGCGCAAGGGCGGCACGCGCGCGGCACACCAGGGGACATGACCCGGAGCCAGCGGGGTTCCTTGCAGCAGTCCCGTAATCCCGTGCCGCTTGCCGGGCGTCGTTTTGCCCCCACCGCCGGTCCATGTGCTGTTCCGGGTGGCGTGGGGGGCGTGGGGGGCGTATGCGTGGAGTGGATGCGGTGGCCCCGTAACGGATGCCGCAAGAGCCGCCTCGCGGGCTCTGCCGCAGTAGGGGAAATACGAGGAATGGAGTGTGTGTGATGCCAGCGGGATCGAGTCGTAAGCGGGAGCGGCAGTACGAGCACATCAAGGAGAGCGCAGAAAAGCGGGGTGCTTCCGAGGGGCGTGCGAAGGAGATCGCAGCACGCACGGTGAACAAGGAGCGGGCGCGCTCAGGCGAGGCGAAGTCCGCGAGCAAAACGTCCACACGTGATCCGAAGTCTGCCTCGCAGCGTGGTGGTGAGCGGTCCCATCGTGGAGCGCAGGGGCCCACCAAGGACCAGCTGTACGAAGAGGCGAAGAAGAAGCACGTCGAGGGCCGCTCGACGATGAACAAAGAGGAGCTGCGCAAAGCGCTCGGTCATTGACCTCGCACGGACCACCGAGCAGGTCTTCTCTTGGGTGGGCCAGCCGATGGCGAGGGCGAGGATGACGCCCCCGTACGACCCCAAAAGGGCCGGCACATGGGCGGATATCTGTTTCGCGGGCCCGGGAATGCGTATTTCGCGCATCGGGATTCGGCCGCGTATCTGGACTGAAAGGCGGTATGCATCATGGGACATGGCGGCGATGTCATCGAAGAGCTGACGGCCGACCACCGTGAAGTGGACGAGCTTTTCGACCGGATCGAAGCCGTTCCGGCACGAGGCTCAGAACGCAGACGGCTCCTCGACCAACTGACCATTGAACTGGTACGGCACGCAGTCGCAGAGGAACAGCACCTGTATCCAGCGGTGCGAGCGCACGTCCCAGGCGGAGATGCGCTGGCCGACAAGGAAATCGACGACCACAGCCGAGTCGAGCAGCTTCTCAAAGACCTTGAAGGGATGGCTGCAGACGACCCCGAGCTCATCCACCTGTTCGTCAAACTCCGCACCGAGGTCCGCGCCCACGTCCAGGACGAGGAGAGCAATCTGTTCGTTCAGCTCCGCGCAGCTTGCGGACCAGAAGTTCTGGACCTCCTGGGGCAGGAGGTCCGTATGGCGAAGGAAACTGCTCCCTCTCGCCCTCACCCCGGCGCTCCGAGTTCCCCACTGGCCAGCAAGATCCTTTCGCCTGGGCTGGGCCTGGTCGATCGTGTCCGCGACTTCATCACCGGCCGCGGCGAATGAAGGCGCCACGCGCAAACCAGACCGGTCCCGGCCGCAGTCTCCGCGTGTTGAAGGGCGACGAGGTATCCCTAGTAGGCGGCCGCGGGGAAACTTGCTGGCGACTTCGGATTTCGTGATCGCCTTCGCGGGTCAGGTGCCGTTCCTCCTCCCGTCAACGGGCTTGGGTCCGGTGGGCGGGTGTGGCGGCGGGGGAACAGGGTCCGGTGGAGAGGGCATTGGTCCTGGTACCGGGTCCGGCGGGCTCGGCACAGGGCCAGGCGACGGAGGGACGGGCTCGGGGTGCGGGCCGGGTGGTCCCGGCGGTGGTGTTGTCACAATGCCTCCTCGATTGGCGCACAGCCCAGAATTGGTCAGGCGGCGGACAGTGCTTCGAGGAGGTCGCCGACAGCTGGATCGGGCAGTGCCCGGGCGACATCGGCCTGGGCGACCATTCCGACCAGCACGTGTCCGTCTATGACCGGCAGTCGGCGCACCTTGTGTTCGCTCATCGTCCGGAGAATCTCCGACGCATCGTCGTCCGCGCCAATCGTGACGGCCTCACCCTGCGCCAGCTCGCCCGCCTTGACCTCGGCGGGGTCCTTGTCCGCCGCAAGCACCTTCACTACGATGTCGCGGTCGGTGAGTACGCCCTTGAGGCGTTCGTCCGCTCCGCAGATAGGCAGAGCGCCCACGCCCAGTTCGGCCATCTTGTGGGCGGCCAGGAGCGCGGATTCGTTCGCCCCTATGCACTCGGCGTCCGGCGTCATGATGTCTCGCGCCGTAGTCATCACACACTTCCTTTCCGATGGACTTCGGTTCGGACATTGGCGTGGTCTCTCCGCGGCCCGTAGATCACAACGCGGGCACGGCAGCAGGCGCTGAGCGCCACCCCCGAAATCGCCGTCCAAATCCCACTCGACCAGCGCCCCGCGGGTAGCCCGGGTGGCGATTCCCGCACCCCGCGCGTATCCCTGACCGGGCCGCCGCATCCACTCCACCCATACGCCTCCAATGCCCCGCCCGCCACTGGGGCATCACGGCGAACACGCAGGGCGCTCACCGAGAGGCGGTGGGTGATGCGGCTGCGGGCCTGCTGACGGTCGTCAGGGCAGGCTAACGATCACGGGGACAATTGAGATCGGTACGAGCTGGCCTGGGGGTTTGGCTGTCGGGTGATCAGCAGGTCGTCGTGCGGACGGGGTCGCAACCCAAGAAGCAATAGGGCTCAGCAGAAGGAACGTCGTCCAACACGGCAGCCGCGACGTCGAGCCCAATTGCTCCCCCAGGTCGTAAGCGGTCACTCCGACCGCTGCGCGACCGGCGCCGGCGCAGACTGGGGTGTATGAACCCCTACGAGGGGCTGGCCACAGTGGAACGTACGGACGGGACTCTGGTCCGCGTGTGGGCCGAGGTCACCGTCGCCGCCGTCGTCCAGGAGCCCAGCCCGGCAGACGCGGACCGGCCGTGGACGGCCCGGTTGACCGCACCCGGCGGCGAAGCACTCCTGCTGAAAGGCGCCGTCACCCTGATCCTCAACTCCCGGACCCGCTGGCCCGCCGAGGTCACCCACACCCAACTGGCGTCCGGGCCTCACTCCGCGAACTGGACCGAGATCAAGGGCACCGGGCCCGCAACCACCCGCCCAGACGCCATCCCCGGCAGCCACGCCGAACGCAGTGACGACGCAGACGGCTCCCGGCATGGCATCGACTGATCGCCAGGGGCCGCCGCACAAACATGCGCGCCGGTTCTTTCCACAAAACGAAGCCACGCCACCAACAGCTCATCCGTGTAGTGGTCCCGGCCGATCCGCACCGCGCCGCGAGGAACTGGCAGATCCAGCGAGGACCACCAGGGCCGGCGACCTCAAGGCGCGCAAGCTGCCCTCGCCCGAGCCCTGGCCACGGATCACCGACTCGGGGCCCAGGAGCGCACTGGAGGCGCACCTGAAAGTCGAGGTCGGCGCGCAGGTGCATCTGACCTGGCGCCCAGCCCCGACACGGCTCCGTGGCCATGGACGGAGTTCCTGTCGCCACCGCTGTTCGACAGCCTCGTTGATCACGCTCACTGACTACCCGCTTGACGAATCTGATTCCACAGAATTGAGAGAGTGCAGGAGCAGCAGCTCGCCCAGCGACCGCTGGATCGCCGACGAGGAGCGCCGCGAGGCTGAGCGGCAGCAGGGCGAGGAGCGACGGCCGCCCACCCCGGGCTGAGTGGTGGAGCTCAGGATCGGGCAAGGTCACCGCCCAATAGAGGTGCACGCCGGGGACTGCTACGCCATCGGGAACGTCGCCAACCGGTCAGTCGCGAGTAGGCGCTCACCGCTCTCGCCGAGGGGTCCGGGCGTACGCGCACTGCCGGCCGGACACTGAGCTCGGGGTGCTGTGAGCTGCAGCCCGGCGCACCCTGGAAGGATGAGCGTCCCGATAGTTGTCCACGGCCTGTCCCGCTCTGGCGGGCGGAGGGTCGCTATCAAGGGGAAGGTCGTCGGGCTCGCCCGTAATGACAGCGACCTCGTCGAATTTCTGAGGCGTGCCGGGCTCGATGATGCCTGGGAACTCGTGGACGACCCGCACTGGATCGAATGGCGCGGCGGGCGGGCGCACTGGTACGAAGCAGCGTGACGTTTTCCGTGGGGGCCCACTGGGGATCGATCCACACGGGGCGGATGCCCGCAAAGCAAGAGACGACTGAATGGTGAGCATCGCGCCTGACCATCAGTGCGGCCCGGCGACGGAGAGCATGTCAGCCTTCACCGACAGCGAACTGCCACAGGTGGAGAAGAACTCGGCGCCCACAGCGTCGGCCATCAGCTTTTCTGCCCGCTCCAGGATTTCCCGGGACATGGTCCGGTCGTCCAGACTGGACACCGCCAGTACATCCGCACTGAAGAGTGTGTCCCCCCAGAACGGCTTCCCTCGGGTCGGCCCTCCGGCCCTGCTTGGGGCCGGGGGGAGTGAAAGGTCGTTGCTCCTGCGACTGGTATGCCGTCAGTGTGTCGAGGACTGGGGCTGTGAATGGTCCATGGTGTGCGGCTTTCTGGTGCAGGAGGGCGAAAACACTTCGAGTGAGCTGCCCGGGGAGGCAGACAGAGGCTCCGGGAGAAAGCCCGCGCGTGGTTGAAGTGGCCCGGAGCGTGTGTCTCCGAGCTGGAGGCCGGAATGTCCGCCGTACTGGGTCCGACGGTCGGCCCGTGCACCTGGCACAGTCAGCCCGTAATCCCTCGCTGTTCAGCCCGCGGCCCCGATCCGCGCGAACACGCTGTCGTCGAGGTGGGCGAGAAGATCGGCCGGGCCGGAATAGGTCTCGCCCGCTCCAGCCTCTTCGAGGTCCGCCCGGGGAATTCCGCCGGAGAGGAGAGCCACAGCAGCCACGGTGGCCCTGGTCGCCGCCTGCATGTCCCAGACGGAATCGCCTACATAGACGGTCTCATCCGGGGTCCCTCCGGCGATCTCCATCGCTTGCCGGATCGGCTCAGGAGCCGGCTTTCCCTCCTCCACGTCGTCCGCCCCCGCAATGTCCGCGATGACATCGTCGGCGTCGAGTGCCCGGCGCAGCGCTCCGAGTTCGTGGTCGGACGCGGATGTCGCAAGGACAACCGTCCAGCCCCTTCCCGCCAGAGTGCGCAGAAGCTCGGCCGCGCCGGTCAGCGCGGACAGTCGTTCGAAGCAGGTGGCGTACAGCGTCGTGTGCGCCCCGCTGATCCGTTCATCCTGTTCACGGTCCCGGTCCGCCCCGAGAAGGTGCTCGATCAGATCGTCCGAGCCGAGGCCGATGGCCTTGTGCACTGCTGCCATCGGCACTGTGTGGCCGGTCTGGCGGAACGCCTCCCACCATGCCACGACATGCAGGTAGTTGGTGTCCACGAGCGTCCCGTCCACATCGAATACAGCAGTTCGAGCCATGATGTGTCCTTCACAGTCCTGAGGCCGGTCACGTAGGGCAAGGAGGTCGGGGCCGCTCAGAGTTCGCGCAGGGCCGGCAGGAGCGTCTTCTGCGCCCAGCGGAGGAACGGCTGCTGCTGCGCACCTCCGATCTGGACGAGCGCGATCTCCGTGAAGCCCGCCTCGGTGTAGGCGCGCACGGCGTCGACGAACTCCGCGACGTCGTCGCCGCACGGAACGGACTTCGCGATGTCCTCGGGCCGGACGAACCGGGTGGCCTGACTGAACGCGGTCGTACCCGGCAGTTCGGAATTCACCTTCCAGCCGCCGAGCGACCAGCGGAACTGATCGTGGGCACGTCCGACTGCCGCGTCCCGGTCCTGGTCGTAACAGACCGGCAGCTGGCCGATTCGGGGCTTCCCGACACCCCCGTGACGGTCGAAACCAGCCAGTAGCTCCTTCTTGGCTTCCGTGGCGATGACGAGATCGGCCAGACGGCCCGCCAGCTCGCAGGACCGCCGTCCCGAGACCGCGATGCCGATGGGCACGCGCGTGTCGGGAAGGTCCCACAGTTTGGCATTGTCCACGTCGAAGTGGGGGCCGTGATGATTGACATAACCGCCGTCGAAGAGCGCTCCGATGATCTCCACCGCTTCTTCGAGCATCTCCAGCCGCACGTCCGCGGCCGGCCAGCCCGCACCAGTCACGTGCTCGTTGAGGTTCTCCCCGGATCCGAGTCCGAGCCGGAAGCGTCCTTCTGAGAGCAGTTGCAGCGTCGCCGCCTTCTGTGCCACGACGACGGGGTGGTATCGGGTCGTCGGGCAGGTCACGTAGGTCATCAGCGGAATGGTCGACGTGGCCTGTGCCGCCGCCCCCAGGACGCTCCAGGCGTACGGGGCGTGCCCCTGGGAATCCAGCCAGGGAAAGTAGTGGTCCGAGGTCACGGAGAAGTCGAATCCCGCCCGCTCCGCCGCGACCACGTCGTCGACGAGTGCGCGCGGCCCCGCCTGTTCGGTCATCATCGTGTATCCGAATTGCGCCATACAAGACGATTTTCCGGGCCGATGCTCCACCGAAACGCAGGTTCAGATCAATGGCCCAGCGAAAGGGCCCCACCGACCGTTGCCGCCTGTTTCGGCGCATTCTTGATACGGATTCAGCGTGGCGACCGCTTCTTCTTCGGTGCTCGGCCGCAGGTGCTTCCATGTGTCCGGCCCCCGCTTCGGTGAAATACGGACCTTCCGGCCGGACGGTTGGGGTGTTGTCCTCGCTCCACCATCCCCGAGGCGGACCTGGGCCGCCATTCAAAGGGTTCTTCGCCGTCTGCGGGACGCCACGCGACGCCGGGGCAGACCCAGTCAGCCTGAACGTGCCGCCGCCGCGGCGGCCCCTCGCCGCAGCGCGTGGCGGTTTGAGCCCCGACCTGCCGGCGACAACGCGGGGCGGGAGGACGGGCCTCCGCTGGACCGGGGAGGGCTCGTGCTACTCATCAGCGCACCCGCCACCGGCCACGAAAGGATCAGTGGGCTTTCCCTCGGGTCGGGGCTCGGCCGGCTGGCTGCCGGACCAGAACAGCGGCGCCGATAGCTGGGGGGTTCAGCTCTTGCCGCGGCCGGTCAGCAGGTCGCGGGCCCGGTCGACCAGCCCGACACCGGGCCCCAGCAGCTTGTTGCCGGGCGGGGTGTCCGGGGCGGAGGGGTGCGGGCGGGTCGGGGCCGCCTTCTTCGCTGTGCGTACTTTGTCGCCCAGTTCGTCCAACGCCTCGGGGGTGCAGGCCGCCACGAGCAAGAGGGAACAACCGGCCTTCTCGTCGCGCACGTCGCTCACTTCGAGCTTCAGCTGCGCCACCAGAGGGTCGAACTGCGGGCTGTCCGCAGTCATGCCCTCCAGGTCCTTGAGGTGTTGTTCCACCTGGGCGTGATCGGAGAGTTCTTGTCCGCGATCGCGTCCCCGTCACCCTTCCCACGCGCACCGCGTCCAGGTGACGAGCCGTCGACTACGTGGGCACAGGGGCGGCCGGAGAGGTTCCGTGAGGCGGCCCAGCCGCGCGTAAAAGGCCCGCACGAGCCGAGCACGGTTCCGGGCCCAGATGGCGGTGCCCTGCTCGGGACGGACAGGGGTGCGGCGGCCCCGGCGGGGACGCGGCGTCTTTCTGGCATCGCCGAACGCCTCCTACATCATGGGCGAGGTCGTGAACGCGACCGGCGGTATCCCCCTCCTCTGACGCATGGCGGCGGCGCCTCGTGCAACAACGAGGGGAGTGCCCCGCGCAAGGGCCGCACCTCTCGGTAGCCGGCGTCTTACGCTCAGCAGACCGGGCCCGCGTCGCAAATCGAGGCCTCAGGCGAGGAAACGTGCGGCCATCCGCAGATCCGAAAGAAGACCTTGGTACGCGTCGGCCCGGTTCTTCGCCCGCAGCACGGCCGAGGGATGCACCGTGGCGAGGAACCGGTGGCCGTTCTCCTCGGCCTCCTGGACGGCATCCTGCTCCGGGGGGATGTCCCACTTGGACAGGTCCGGCAGCGGCAGCAGCGCGCCGCGCGCCTCGGAGACCCTGAAGGAGCTGCCGAACAGGGCCTTGCCCGCGGTCGCGCCCAGTGCCACAACGAGTTCTGGATCGATCCGGCGCAGTTCGGCGGCCAGCCAAGGGCGGCAGGCTGTAATCTCCCGAAGATTCGGTGTCTTGTGGATCCGCTTCTTCCGGGTATCCGTAAGGGGCGCGAACTTGAAGTGCTTGACGGCGTTGGTGAAGTAGACCTGGTTCTCATCGATCCCGGCTTCGGCCAGTGCCTTGCGCAGCAGCCCGCCCGCCGGGCCGACGAACGGTTTGCCCTGGCGGTCCTCCTGGTCGCCCGGCTGCTCCCCGACCAGAACCGTGCGCGCGTCGGCCGGACCGAGACCGAAGACCGTCTGCGTGGCGTGCGCGTACAACGCACACCCTCGGCAATCGGCCGCCGCACGGCGCAGAGCGGGCAGGCCACCCCCGCTGGGCAGGTAGTCGAGGGCGCTCTCGTGGAGTCCCTTTGCGCTGTCAGCCATGATGGCTCCCTGCTCGCCTCGGGACGCCGTCTCTTTGGGGACCCGGCGCCTCACATTCAATGGATTCCACCGTCTCAAGCCAGGCTCGGCCTGTCCCACGGTGCGCGGTGGCAGGGCGAGGCGGCTGCCTCCACGAAGTGGTCGGCGGAGGCCATCACCACTGGCTGGGTTGGCGCGAGGCCTCGACCCGGCTACGCCGCCCGGCGTGTGCGTCCTCGCCATGAGAGGCGAGATGGGCCAGTCACTGATTGGCTGGATAGGTCGGCCCGTACCGGCGAAGCACGTGGTTGGGCCTGGGAGCGTGACCGTGCGGGAGGCAGCGGGTGTGATGCAGAGGCACCGGTGACCGGGCTCCTAGCGACGGCGGGGCGGAGGGCGACCTGCCGGGAGCAGCCGTCCCGCGATCCAGAGGTACCGCAGTGAGGAGAGACACCATGCGTGCACTCACCTGGCAGGGACGTCGGGACGTGCGAGTGGAGGACGTCCCGGATCCACACATCGAGGGCCCCACCGACATCGTCGTACGCATCACGTCCACCGGAATATGTGGTTCCGACCTGCACTTGTACGAGGTGCTCGGACCGTACCTGGAGCAGGGCGATGTCCTCGGCCATGAACCGATGGGGGTGGTGGAGGAGGCGGGCCGCGACGTCACGGCGGTGCGGGTGGGTGACCGTGTCGTGGTCCCGTTCAACGTCTCCTGCGGCACCTGCTTCATGTGTGAAAGGGGGCTGCACTCCCAGTGCGAGACCACGCAGGTCCGCGAGCAGGGGACCGGAGCCGCGTTGTTCGGGTATACGAAGTTGTACGGGCAGGTGCCCGGCGGGCAGGCGGAACTGCTGCGCGTGCCGTTCGGGAACACGCTGCCGATCCCGGTTCCGCATGGGCCGCCCGACGACCGCTATGTCTACCTGTCCGACGTGCTGCCCACTGCTTGGCAGGCGGTTCGGTACGCGTCCATTCCTCCGGGGGGCAGTGTCACGGTGCTGGGGCTCGGGCCCATCGGGGACATGGCGACCAGGGTCGCCCGGCACCTCGGCGCCGAACTCGTGATCGGCGTCGACCTGGTGCCCGAACGCCTCGCCAGGGCGGCCGCGCGGGGCGTTCAGATCTTCGACGTGAACCGGTGCGGCAAGGAGCTGCCGGACGCGATCCGGGAGATCACCCACGGCCGGGGAACCGACGCCGTCATCGACGCGGTCGGGATGGAGGCCCACGGCGCGCCGTTCGCGAAGACCGCGCAGTGGGCCACCGGTCTGCTGCCCGACATGGTCGCCCGCAGGCTCATGGAGCACGCGGGTGTGGACCGTCTGTCCGCCCTGTACACCGCGATCGACGTGGTGCGCCGCGGCGGAACCATCTCGATCTCCGGCGTCTACGGAGGGGCGGCGGATCCACTGCCCCTGCTGACCCTGTTCGACAAGCAGATCCAGGTGCGTATGGGCCAGGCCAACGTCCGGCACTGGGTGCCAGAGATCCTTCCGCTGCTCGACGACGAGGACGTGCTCGGAGTGGACGGATTCGCCACCCATCATCTTCCGCTGTCGGACGCCCCTAAGGCGTACGCGATGTTCCAGGACAAGCAGGACGGAATGGTCAAGACCCTCCTGCATCCGTAGCCCGGCCGGCGGTCGGACCGGCCGGCCGGCCGGGGGCCGGCAGGACACAAACGTTGTTCCCGCACGATCCTTCGGAAAAGGCGGAATGACCATGAGCACACATGCGGGCTTGCGCGTGGTGGTGACGGGGGCCACCGGCAATGTGGGGACCAGTGTCGTCAACGCCCTCTCGGAGGACCCGGACGTGGCGGACGTTCTCGGCCTCGCGCGACGGCGGCCGGAGGCATCCGTACCGGGGGTGCGTTGGGAGGCCGTGGACCTCTCCCGCGAGGACAGCCCGGGCGCGCTGGACCGGCATCTCGCCGACGTCGACGCCGTCATCCACCTGGCCTGGCGATTCCAGCCCACGCACGATCCAGTGGTCACCTGGCGAAGCAACGTCCTGGGGTCCGTGCGGGTCTTCGAGGCCGTGGCACGCGCAGGTGTACCGACCCTGGTGCACGCCTCTTCGGTGGGCGCCTACTCCCCCGGCCCGAAGGACGTGCCGGGGGTGGACGAGGAGTGGCCGACCCATGGGTGGCCGGATGCCGCCTACTGCCGGGAGAAGTCCTACCTGGAGCGGGTACTGGACTCCTTCGAGCTGCGTCACCCGGGAGTCCGGGTGGTGAGGATGCGGCCCGGTTTCCTGTTCAAGGAACAGGCCGCCAGTGAGCAGCGCCGCATCTTCGCAGGCCGCTACGTCCCCGGCGCGCTGCTGCGCCCGGACCTTCTCCCGTTCGTGCCGGACCTGCCGGGGCTGCGGCTCCAGGTCCTCCATACGGATGACGCGGCGCGGGCCTATCGGGCGGCCGTGCTCACAGACGTACGGGGTGCGTTCAATCTGGCGGCGGAGCCGGTCCTCGGCCCGCGGGAGCTCGCGGATCTGCTCGACGCACGGGTGGTACGCGTCCCGGCGGCCGTGGTCCGGACGGCGCTGTCGGCGGCATGGCGCGCGCACGCGGTGCCGGCCTCCCCGCATCTCTTCGACGCGGTGCTGCGTCTGCCGGTCCTCGACTGCGCCCGGGCACACGACCTGCTGGGGTGGCAGCCGTCCCGGTCGTCGCAGGAGGCGTTGTCGGCGTTTCTGCGTGGCGTACGAGGTGGCGCGGGCCTGGACACCCCGCCACTGGCCGGCAGGCAGTGGGGGTGACCACTACGAGGCAGTGAACCCCGAGCGGAACAGGAAGGACGGCAGAACGACCGTACTCCGCCCCCTCTTCGGGCCACCGGAAAGAGGAACAGCCATGAAGCCCCAGCCCTTCTCGTACTCCCCCGGTCCAGAACGCGGCTCCCCCGCCGCAACAACCGTCGACATCGTCGGCCTGGAACGGGCGCTGCGCGAAGGGGTGCGGGGGGAGGTGCGGTTCGACGCGGGCAGCCGGGGCGCCTACTCCACGGACGGATCGAACTACCGGCAGGTGCCGATCGCCGTAGTAGTGCCCCGCGATGTCGAGGCGGGGGCGGACGCGGTGCGGATCTGTGCCCGGTTCGGCGCACCGGTGCTGTCCAGGGGCGGAGGAACGAGCCTGGCCGGCCAGTGCACGAATGCCGCCGTGGTCGTCGACTGGACGAAGTAATGCCACCGGCTGGTGTCCGTGGATGCCGACCGCAGGACCTGCGTGGTCGAGCCCGGAATCGTGCTGGACGAACTGAACCGGCAACTGTCCCGGGAGCGGCTGAAGTTCGGCCCGAAGCCCGCCACCCACAGCCACTGCTCGCTGGGCGGGATGATCGGCAACAACTCCTGCGGCGCGTCGGCGCAGGCGCACGGCAAGACGGTGGACAACGTGCGACGTCTGGAAATCCTGACCTACGACGGGATGCGTTGCTGGGTCGGACCCACCTCCCACAAGGAGTACGAGGCCGCAGTCACCGCCGGCGGCCGTCGCGGCGAGCGATGATGTGGTCCAAGGCGTAGTCGACCGTGCAGCCGCCGGGCGGCTGACAGACAACACACCCCGGGACCCAAAACGCGCGCCACGCGCGCGGGAACCACGCCGTGCTCGCCTCCCCGGCCCACGTCTTTGTGATGCGATCACCACCGTCCCGCACCAGGATCGAACTACGGGCGGTGGCCCGGCCGCGCCCTGCCCCCGGTCTCGACCGCGGGGAAAGCCTCCGCAAGGTCTGCTCGATCGAGGACGAGGTCGTGCCGCAGCAGGATCAGCTGCGCCTGGTGCGCTGGCTGACAGGCAGGATGGGAGTAGGCGGTCATGGCACGTGCGATCTGGACGGGTGTGATCACCTTCGGGCTGGTCAGTGTGCCGGTCGGCCTGTACACCGCAGTCGGGGTCCAAATGGTCCGCTGCCCCTCTGCTACGACACCGACCGGGATGCGGCGGTCGCACGGGCGCACGACCAGTTCCGCTGGTCGGTCGGCAACTGGAAAGTCAACGCAGAGCTGCCCGGGCCGGCCGGATTCGCCAGGGCCTCCCAGTTCGACCGCCCGGACGACATCGCGGATTCCATCCCGTGCGGTGACGACATCGGCACCTTCGTCGAGGCAGTGCGTCCCTACGCCGAGGCGGGCTTCACCAGCCGGCGGTGACCATCAGCAGCCCTTCCTCGACTGGGCGAAGTGAGGTTCCCCCGCTGTGCGGGAGTGGCTGACTAGCTGGTCAGGGCGGGTTGACGTGGTTTCAGGTTCACTTGTTCGGCTGCTGCCTGGTTGGCGTAGTGCTTCTCCTCGTACTCGATCGGGCTGAGGTAGCCCAGCCGTTTCTGGATGCGGCGGGGGTTGTAGAAGCCGTCGATGTACTCGAAGAGCGCGAGGTTCGCTTCGGCCCTGGTGGCGAAGACGCGGCCGCGGATGCACTCGGTCTTGATGACCATCCACAGGTTCTCCGCCAGGGCATTGTCGAACGAGTCGCCGACCGAGCCCATGGACGCCTGGATACCGGCCCTGACCAGGCGTGTCGTGAGCTTCACGGACGTGTATTGACAGCCGTGGTCGGCGTGGTGGATGAGCTCGCCGGGGGCGACTTCGCGGTTGGCCAGGGCGTATTCCAGCGAGGTGAGGACCAGGTCGGCGTCCGCGCGGGCGGAGGTCTCCCAGGCGACCACCCGGCGGGAGAACGCGTCGCGGATCGCGGACAGCCACAGCGGCCCCTCCCCGGTGGGGATCATGGTCAGGTCGGTGACCCACAGCCGGTTCGGCCCGTTCGCGGTGAAGTCGCGCCCGACCAGGTCAGGGGCGAGATCGGCGTCCGGGTCGCGCCGGGTGAAGCCCTTGCCCCGGCGGGGGCTAATCCCGGCCAGGCCGGCCTGGCGCATGAGCCGCTCGACGCGCTTTCTGCCGACGTGGACGCCCTCACGCCTGAGGACGGCGTGCACGCGGGGTGAGCCGTAGATCCCGCCGGACTCGGCGTGGACCTGGCGGATCCTGCTGGTCAGCTCGGCGTCCCGGCGGCTTCGTTCGCACGGCTCGGTCTCGGCCTGGCGCCACCGGTAGTAGGTGGAGGAGGGGATGGAAAGTTCCCGGAGTACGGGCTCGACCCCCAGATGCGGGTGCGCGTCGAGGAGCGCGGTCACCTGGGCCGGGTCGGGTCGAGCTGGGCCGCGAAAAAAGCCGAGGCCGTCCGCAGGACCTCGTTCGCCCGCTTGAGCTGGGCGTTCTCCTTGCGCAGGGCGGCAAGTTCCTCACGCTCGGCGGTGGTGAGCAGGTCGCCCCGCTCGCCGGCGTCGGCCTCGGCCTGGCGGATCCAGTTACGCAGGGCCTCGTGGTGCACGCCGAGCTCCTCGGCCATACGACGGATCACAGGCTTCGGCTCGGCAGTCCGGTACATCTGCACCGCACGCTCACGCAACTCCAGCGGGTATTTTCTCGGGGCAGGCATCGTCTGGGCTCCTCTCATGAGACCCATCTGACCCTCTGTCACCCATCCCCGCATCTCGGGGGAACCTCAAAGAAGTCCCTGCTGCCCACCCTGCGTGATCTCTGAGAGCCGGTCGCGACAGTGAAGCTCCTCCAGCCTCCGGGTGTCTACGCGCCACAGGAAGACACAGCCATGCTGATATCCGCACTGCGGCGCGAACGTCTGTCACCCGGAGCGGAGGTGCTCGACGTGGGGACCGGTACCGGCGCGGTGGCGATCGCCGCCGCCCGCCACGGTGCTGCCCACGTGATCGCCATCGACACGTCGGCCGGGGCGGTGCTCACGACACGACTGAACGCACTGCTGTCCGGGTACGCGCGGGCTATACGGGCCTGCCGCGGTGACCTGACGGAGCCTGTGACCGGCCTGAGGTTCGACCTGGTGCTGGCGAACCCACCGTACGTACCGTCCGCAGACATCCGATTGCCTCGTCGCGGTACTGCTCGCGCCTGGGAGGCGGGGATCGACGGCCGGGCGGTGATCGACCGACTCTGTGCGAAGGTTCCCGCTCTGCTGCGCCCTGGGGGCGTGCTGCTCGCGGTCCACTCCGCGCTGAGCTGCCCAGTGATCACCGTAGCGCGGCTGGCTGAAGCCGGTCTGGCCGTCACCGTGACCGACCGACGGTTCATTCCTTTCGGGCCAGTCATGCGTGAACGGGCCACCTGGCTGGAGATGCGGGGCCTGATCGAGCGCGGCCAGGAGAAAGAGGAACTGGTGGTGATCCGTGCAGAACAACCGTACTGAACCGGAGGTCACACCTCGGGCAGCTGCACGGCGCGTCATGCAGGAGCCGGGCGGACCCATGCTCGTGGAAGGGCCCGTTGAAGTGGTCCAGGAGGACGGCACCCTTGCTCGCTCGGACCGTCCTGTTGTCGCACTGTGCACCTGCCGGCGGAGCCTCATCTTCCCTTGGTGCGACACGAGCCACCGCGGTCGGAAGAGGCCGAAAGCCCCACCGCCGGCCTCAGAGCGGCACACAGACTGAGGACTCGCCGCCCCGCCACGCGCCGAGCAACTGCTCCCCGAACCGGTCTTCCAGCCATCCCGTGGCCGCGATGCCGAAGGCGACGTCCGGTGCCAGATCCGGCTCCTCCTGGAGCAGACCGGCGACGACCTCATGCCGTACGAGCTGCTCATGCACGGCGTCGGCCTCCACATGCTCCGCGTAGAAGTGGATGGCCGCAGGCCCGGCACCGGCCCGTTTCAATGCCTGAGCGAGGCGCCGCGACCCAGGTGGCGACGTGGTCTCCACTGAGGCGAAGTGACCGACCAGCGCACCACGGTGTGAGCGGTGGAGTCCAAAGAGTGACATGAGGTTGACGGTCGCGAGCATCTGCCGAGAGCCGGCGTCGAGGTAGTGCCCGTACGAGGTGTCCAGGTCGAGGTCCGCCATCAGATCGGCGAACAGCCTGGAGTGGACCTGTTCTGCCCGTCCCGCTCCGAATTCGTCGTACTCCACAGCGGCCATTCCCGCCTTGGCCCGGCCCGTCAGTCGCGGGATCACCCACACGTGCGGATCGGCCTCCTTGAGGTGGTAGAGCGAGCGGTGGGCGGCGTACTCACGCAGATGCCACAGCTCGCCCTCGTCCCGCAGGAAGCACGACACGTCGTCGGCGTCCGACGGCTCCAGAACGAGTTCGTCCAGCGCGCTGCCGACGTCCTCGGCCACCGGCACGTCAGCGCGCAGAGCTGCCATGAACTCCCGCTCCAGCGCGGCACGCACCTTGAGCAGTTCCGGATCCCACTCCCAGGCACCGTCCACACCGTCGAAGCCGCGGTAGTGCAACTCGTAACAGAGGTACAGGGCGAGTTGGAGGTCGTCGTCGTACGGGTCGGCGCCCGCCGTCAGGGACGTGTCCGGCAGCCTGCGCCGACCCGGTTCCCGGCCGAGCGCCTCGATCAAGGCGGCAGACACCTCACCTCTGCTTCCCGGCAACTTCATGGGGCTTCCTCTCCTCGGCCCGCCAGCTCGTTCCGTGGGGGCACCGCGAGGGAGAAGGAATGCCCGGCGGGGTCGGCGTAAAAGCGTACGCCGCGCAGACCACCGTTGGCCTTCGCATCCATCGGCATTGCCCCGAGGCTCACCGCTTCTCGTTCCGCCTCGTCCAAATCACCGTGCGCGACGAGTATCCGAAGATGCGCCTGCTGGGCGTCGTCTGGCCGCGGCCAGCTGGGAGGGGCGTAGCCGTGGTCCCGGCGGATCGCCAGGTGCACGCCGTTGTGTCCGACGAGTTCCACAAAATCAGGATCGCTCACCACCTGGATTTCCGCATCGAGCAGTGACGCGTAGAACTCCGCCAGGGCTTCGGGCTCCGCGCAGTCCAGAACGAGAACACTTGTCTTTGTGACGGTCATGCTGCTTCGGGTACCCGCCGACGCTCAGAACACACGGGCGACGGCCAGCGCTCACGGGGATGGGCTTCCGTCGTCGAGAACCAACTGGCTCTATCGAGCAGTAGTGGTTCTGGTTCAAACCTCCGTGACGCGCGCACGCTGAGTGATGACTGATACTCCGCCGAGCGGCTGGGAAGTTACCCGAAAATGACGACGACCCCGGTGTGGCCGGCAATTCGGCGCCGTGGAAAAGAGGGTGCCCGGGATGGAAGAGAAGTTGTTCCCGTTGATCAGGGAGGCGGCAGTGCCATCGGTGTACGTGAACAACGAGTCGATACGCACCAGTCGCCCTCCTCCTCGTCCTCCTCGTCGCCCTCGCACTCACCCATCCTCCCCTCGCCTCCTTGCTCCTCGTCGCGAGGACGACGAAGAACACAGAGGCGAAGCAGAGGAGTGAGTGGAGGCACTGACAGGCCCCACAGGCATGACAACGTCCTGCCCGAGACGCCTGCAGCCACCGGAGTGGGGCGGAGCTGACGCTTGTTTGGGAATCGGCCGCACATGGCAAACCGCTCATCATGCGGCTTTCAGCGGGATATACGAAATTCGCGGTTCTCGCGTCGAGCAGCGGCAAGGTGAAAGTGGCGGCTGCCCGTACCGAGGGCCTCTTTCTGAGGTCCCTCGACGCGCTGGGCCGCCTGGAGAAGCTTGATGTGGTGATCAGCCCCCTGCGGGGGATGGTGCGCGGCGTTCCTCTAGGGCGCTGTCGCGATGTGCTGCACGGTCTGCCGATCGGCCATCCCCTGCACCCCGCACTGGTGCAGGTTCCGATGGGTGCGTGGATTTCCGCAGCGGTGCTGGACGTCGTGCCCGGCACCCGGCGCAGTGCACGCATTTTGGTGGGTGCGGGTGTCCTGGGGGCCGTGCCGGCTGCGTTGTCCGGCTGGGTGGACTGGGCTGAGCAGCACGAGGACCAGATGCGTACCGGCCTGGTGCACGCGACGTCGATCGCCGCGGCCATCGGGCTCTACACGGGATCATGGGTGCATCGTGGCCGTGGCCGTACGGCATTGGGTAAGGCGCTCGGCTTTGCGGGGCTGTGTATGGCCGGCACCGGCGGGATGCTCGGTGGCCACCTCGCCTATCGCCAAGCCGTAGGCGCCAACAAGGCGGCAGAGGTCCGGCGTCTGTTGGAAGAGGGCTGGCATCCGGTCGGCAGAGTGGAGGACTTCCCGGTCGGCGAGGCCGTGCGGCGGGAGTTGGGTGAGGTGCCATTGCTGGTGTTCCGTCAGCCGGGTGGCCGCATTCATGTCCTCGCCGAGCGGTGCAGCCACCTGTCAGGGCCCCTGTCGGACGGGAAGATCGCCGACGGCTGCGTGGAATGCCCCTGGCACGGCAGTGTCTTCCGGCTGTCGGACGGGGCGAACGTACGTGGGCCGGCTACCGCACCGCAGCCGTCCTTCCAGGTGAGCGTGGACAGCGACGGCAACGTCCACGTACAGCTGCCCGGCGCCGGGTGCACCACGTAGTGACGTGTCAGCGGCCCAGGGCATTCCGGAGTTTTTGCTTGTTCATCGAGGAGCGACCGTCGATGTTGCGATTCTTCGCCTCCTCGTACAGCTGGTCCTTCGTCGGCCCTTGTGGCCGCAGTGGGTCCGTTCGCCACCACGTTGCGAGGCGGACTTTTTGTCTTGAGTGGACACCTTGCTGGAGGTCTTCGACTCGCCGGACCGCGCCCGCTCCTTGTTCACGGTGCGCGCGGCAATTTCCTTCGGACGCTTTGTGGACTCACCTCTGTCCTTGGCGCTCTCCTTGATGTGCCCGTACTGACGCTCACGCTTCTTGCTCGAGCCAGCAGGCAGGCATGGTCTTCTCCATGACCTGAGCAGATTTCTTCGACACGATCCGCGAAGCGGTGCGGCCGTCCTGTCACACATGACACATACCACTTCAGCCCGAATAGCAACTCTGCGCTACATGGAGCGCGGCGGTGCAGGGCCACACCCGCACTTGGGAGGGAACCGGGCCCGCAGCGGCGGAGAGCCGAGATCGCGGCGCCGGCCGACTGCTATTCGGACGGTGGCAGCAATGTTCCGAGAGGTCCGAGATCCAGATTGAGGTCCCGCATGGAAAGGTCATACCTGGCACAGAGTTCCACCATACGCTCGTGCAGAATCATGAGTGTGGCGCCCAGCCGCTCCTCCTGTTCCTCGGTGAGGTCTCCGGCGTCGACCCGCTGCAGTGCCTGGCGTTCCATGAGCTGGCGCAGCAGCTCGACGATGGTGAGAACGAGCTTGATCAGGTCCCGTTCCACCGTGTCGGGGTCGGTGGTCACCCGACGTGCGGTTCCCTGCGCCTGCGAGCCGCTCGGCGGCAGGACGTCCTGCGGGGCGGCGGGCAGCAGACGGAAGGCGCGGGCCGCCGCGTCGGCGACTTCGTCGAAGCGGTTGCCGGGCCGGCGGTGGGTTTCATCTGTCATGGCCGCCTCGCAGGGGTGCCGGGGCGGGCCACGGGGAGGGGTTGTGTTCGCTGATGGAGACGATCAGCGCACGCAGAGAGATGCGTACAAGATCGATATCTGCGATGGAGAGTACGACGTCACCAGTGAGGACCACACCTCCGCTCAGCAGCCGGTCCAGCAGGTCGATCAGCGCGATCTGCCGGTCCGGCAGCGGCTCTTCTGCCGCAGCCAACGGTCCGCCGTCCGCCCTCACGGCGCGACTCTCTTCAACGGTTCGGCATCGGCGGGCGTGGCGAAGGAGTAGGGAGCCTAGGGTCCTGTGACCTCGATGCGTACCCCACCTGGAAGTCCCTCGGCGGCCCGGAATTGTTCGGCGTGCGCCAGCGGCACGAGGTAGGCGTCGTTGACGACGTTCTCTCCCGGCCCGCGGGCGAGTTCGCCTTGCTGGGGCCGGTGCCGGACACGGTCAACGGCCACGTCTGGGGCCGCGTCCTCGACACGCCAGGCCACCTGATCGGCGTCGCGGTATGCGTCTTCGCGGGCGTGGCGCTGCGCTCTGCGGTGACTGAGATAGGCACGCCCGGGGCTCAGGTCCGGATCTGCGGACGGCTCTGCCGGGCCTTCGGTGGCCGCGGGCGCTTCGACGTAGATCTTGACGCCCCATTCCACCTGTGCGGCCAGGTCGGACAGCCGCTCGTCGTCGAGGTACACGGTGGCCAGCCGGAGCGGCAGGACAGTGGTGAGCGCGGCCAGCGCATCGATCACCCGAAGATGGGCGCGGGCGACCGACTCCAGCCAGTCCAGGTCCTCGAGGGGCGCACGCAGCGCGGCCTCCTGGAAGTCCTGTGCGGGCACCGGACTGACCGCGACCACCACGTCACGGCGGTGTCCTGTGTGCACGAGATGCACCGGCGCGTCCGCCACTCCGGGGAGCCCGGACAGTTCCTCTTCCAGAACTCCGTCAGCGTCCCGCGCCACGGCGTAGGCGTAGGTGATGACCTCGGTCATGACTCATCCCGCTTCTGTGCCTCGGTCCGTTCGGTGCGTGATGTACGTGCGGTGCGGCGGCGGGCGGCAGGGCGGCTCTCCTCGTCGTCGACCGGGGGCAGCTCACCGCCCTCGCGCATGGCCTCGATCTCGGCGCGCAGCCGCTTGTTCTCCTGGGCGAGTGAGCGGTGGCCGTCGTCGGCGCGTGAGGACAGCGCAGGATCGTGCTCCCACCAGTCGATGCCCATTTCCTTCGCTTTGTCCACGGAAGCGATCAGTAGGCGCAGCTTGATGGTAAGTAGTTCGATGTCCAGGAGGTTGATCTGGATATCGCCTGCGATGACGACGCCTTTGTCCAGTACGCGTTCCAGGATGTCGGCGAGATTGGCCGAGGAGCCCTGGCCGTATGGGGCGGACCTGGACGGGAGGTTGCCCAGCCTCCTGGCGACGGGTTCGGTCACGGCCGCTGCACCTCAATTCCCTGGTGTCCGGGAGCTTCGACGGGAGCGCGTGGCATGGGCCCGCTCCACCGGCTGCCGCGATCAGGTGTCGACGCCCTGGACATGGGCCCTGATCTCGTCCAGCCGGTCCAGCAACTCGTCCTCGCGCCGGTCGAAGGTTTCCTCGTCGATTTCTCCCGCCACGAGCGCTCGCTCAAGTGCGGCAAGTTCTCGTTCTACGGGGGCTGGGTCGTAGTACTCGTTCTCCGCGGCCTCGACGACGCGTTCCATGACCCAGGCCACGCCGCGCACCGGCGCCAGCGGAAGAGTTGCGAGTTGAGTCAGCAGTCCCATGAGGACTTCTCAGACGAAGCTGTAGGCGGGCAGCGGGCCGAGCAGTCGCAGGTCGAAGTCCTCGCCCAGTTCCTTGGCGATGTCCTGTTCCGCGCCGAGGAAGGTCTTCTCGTTGTCCCGCTCCACAAGGAAGGACACATTCAGGAAGTCGTTCCCGGTCGGCTGCGACGAGCGTTCTTCCCGAGCGAGTCCGCGCAGCGCATCAAGGACTCCGGCGGCGAGCCGTTCCTGCCGCGCTTGCACTTCCTGGGAGACCAGCTCCCCGAGGGCGAGCGGCAGTTCCTGGCTGCTGCGGCCGCTTCTGATCTCCTCGTTGAGCTCACGCGCCTCGTCGGACTCCCGAAGGATCTGGCGCAACAGCGCATCCTCGTCCTGGGCGGCCTTCAAGTGGTATTCCACGCAGCCCTCCAGCACCCGCAACCGTTCGGCGAACTCGTCCGTACGGTCCTCCAGCACCGCTCGTACGGCGTCGTCGTCCGTGGTGGTGAAGCCGAACTGCAGCGGTAGAACCGTGCCGTCGTCCATCAGCCGCTCCTGGACTGCCTGGTGCGCGCCGAGGTCGCGGCGTTTGGGCCGTAGCCCCTCGGGCGCGTCGCTGACGACCGCGGACAGCATCTCGGTGCGCACCGTGCGGAGGGCCGCTGGCGGGTCCCCCACCCCGTGGAGGCCGTCCAAGCGCTGCGGATGGTTGGCCAGGACAATGGAATACACGTATACGGCCATGGTTCACTCCTCGCGGCGTCGGGCGGCAGGCCGACGCCGCGGCCGCTCCCGCCTCTCCTCGGGCTCCTTGCGCCTCTTCTCCGACTGCTCGGCCTCCTCCTCGTCATGCCCTCCCTTCAGGGCGTCGGTCAACACGTCAGCGGCCCCGCTCAGCGCACCTTTGGCCTTGCCGTGCGATCCGCCCTCGGTCACCTCGCCGACCAGGTCGGTCAGCTCGGAGGGCGCCTTGCGGCCCTCCTCCAGGTCGAGGCGGTTACAGGCCTCTGCGAAGCGCAGGTAGGTATCCACGCTCGCCACGACGATGCGAGCATCGATCTTGAGGATCTCGATGCCCACCAGCGACACACGCACAAACACGTCGATGACCAGGCCACGGTCCAGAATCAGATCAAGAATGTCGTAGAGGTTCCCGGACCCTCCTCCGCCGCCCCTGGAAACGGTTCCTCCACCTTGCGGCACCACAGTCATGGTGCCTCCTCTCTACGGCTCACGCCTGGTTCCGGGCGTGCCCTCCGTTCGTCTTGCGAACGGTGCTGCGACAGCAGCTCAGACCCTAGCTCCGCCGGTCGGTCTGCCCTCGGGTGTAGCGGCGGGTGCGCTCGTACGCCAGCAGTTCGCCTTCCTCGTCCAGCGTCACCCGGTAACTCGCCATCACGCTGGTAGTGCCGGGGATACGCTCCAGCTCCAAAACTTCCACGTCCGCCTGCCAGCCGTCCTCCGTCGGCTTCACCGCCGAGACGGACTCGGGTGCTCGCCCCAAAAGCTCCTGGAGCTGCTCAGCCGCATAACGCGTGGCCCGCGGGGCCGAAACCCGGCGAGCCGCACGCTTCGTTGCGCTCGTTCGGCTGCCGGCCCGTCCAGCGTCGGCTTTCCTGGCGCTCTGCTTGCTGGACGGACGCCGGACGCGCTGCGCCTCGTGCTCTTCGCCTGCGGCCATGTTCCTTCTCCGGAATCGGAGACAACACGCTGCCCGCGCCACATTCACGACGTGCCACTTCATGATATACGGCCTGGGCCGACCGCATCTCGGGCTGCCTCGCCACGGCTCTGTCAACGCTGGGCACGCCCCAGCCAGGTGCCGCAGCCCCACCCTACTGACTTCGGCTCGTCAGGGTGAGGTCAGGGTGTCGAGGGTCAGGCCGGTGCCGGCTATGAAGCCGTCGAGGGTGTCGGGGCGGTACTGCAGGCGCTTGAGCCGGTTGCGGACGAGGGCCTCGAGTCGGTCGAGGGCCATGACGGCGAGGTTGGCCAGGCTGCGTTTGACGTGTGCCCATACCCACTCGACGGGGTTGAGGTCGGGCGAGTAGGCGGGCAGCAGGAACACCGTCAGCCAGGCTCGCTCGGCGATCAGCTCGCGCATGGCGTGGGAGACGTGGGTGTTCAGGCGGTCCCAGACCAGCACGATGGGCGCCTTGACGAGCTGGTGCACGCCGTCGACGAGAGCGATGAAGTCGCGCTCGCTCATGCTGCGGCGCTTGCCCTTGCCCGAGGGGTGGGTGCGCAGGCGGTGGCACAGCCGGGTCCGTGAGCCGGGCCGCATCGCAATCAGCCCGGCCACCGACAGCCGCCCCGAGCGGCGTCCGCTCACCGTCACGACCGGGGTGTGTCCGCGTCGTCCCCAGGTCCGGCCTCGGGGCGGTCGGCGGGTGAAGCCTGCTTCGTCCTCGAAGCAGATGTAGCCCCCGCAGGCCGCCCGGGCCCTTTTACCTCCGCCCAGGTCGCCTCCTTCCACGCGGTGACGGCCTGCTCGTCCCGCTCGGCCACCCTGCGCGCGGGGACCTGCGGGCTGAAGCCGAGCCGGTGCATCAGCCTCGTGGCGCCCGAGACGCTGCAGGAGACGTGGAACTTCCGCCCGATCAGCATGGCCACCCTCGCCGCGGTCCACACCTGGTCCTCCACCCAGCCGTGCGCGGCCGGACCCTGCTCCAGATACGCGGCCAGCTTCTCCAAGCAGCGCGGAGACAGCCGGCACCGCGACCCACTCGGACCGCGTGACGCCAGCGCCCCGACCCCGCCCTCGCGCCACAACTGGTGCCACTGATAAGCCGACTTCAGACTCACCCGCAGACGCCGTGCCACTTCCGGCGGCTTGACCTCCTGCTCGAACAGCTCGGCCGCCTGCATCCGCACCGACTCCCGACGCACCCGTCCCGCAACGGTCAGCCCGCCCCCATCCGAATACCTCACACACCATCGAATACAGCCACCACACCAAGCCCGTCAGGGACTTCGGAAAAGTTCACCCTGACGAGCCGAAGTCAGTAACTGCCCGTGAGTAACGTCATGGCTGCGGGGCGCAAACCCTTCCTCTGCGTCGCCCCGACCCGCGGCGAATCAGCAGGCCTGAGCGGTCGCAACGTCCCGATGGTGTGTCAGGCCCCCTGGCGCAAGGACGGCGATGCGGCATCAGGACGTAAGCTCGGTCTCGACCGTGCCATCTTCCTTCACCTGGAAACCTTATGCTTGCAGGCCTTCCGAATGGGGGCATGGGCAGCGGCCGTCGGCACCGCGTCGTCGTTGAAAAGCGGCAGGACGTCGTCGACTCACCGTTTGACGTTGGCCTGGCGAAATCAGGGAATCTGCGGGCCGATTCCGGCTTGGGCTGTCGCATCCCTACCCCCGCTGGGTCGGCGCGGGGGTCCCATGTACACCCGGCGGGCACTGTGACCGCACGACCTGTGCCTGGACCTCGCAGCTTTGAGAACGGTGGGCGCGTGCACCGGTGTCCGAAACATCCCTAAACATCGATCACTGCAAGGCGACTTGCCCCGGCAGGAGCGCGCGCTGGCTCCGCTTCAAGGTGCGAGGCGCCCGATACCGATCAGACTTGAATTCATGGCAGAAGAACGTCGGCCGCGCGCCTGGAAATCCTTGACGACAGCCGCTCGCCGCACGCCACTCGTGCGTGGAGCGGAACATGTTGCCCGTGCTGCCTGTCGGAGCCTGAATGGGTTGATCGACCATCCCACGGAGGGCGTTTCAGCGGTGAGACGTGTGTCGTGGACGGATGGTACGTCGTCGTGGACGTCCTTGAGCTGCCCCGGATTCCAGACACAGCGAGCCTTCTTGCCCCCTGCGAGGTACAGCTCGATCGGGGTGGCGAACCCATGGGGTACCGCAGAGTCCGCCGCTAGCGGCGGGGGTCCGCCGATGAGTGATCCAGGTTTGCCCAACAACCGGAAGGACGACCCATGCCTGCGACCGCTGCCGAGGAATGCCGGCGGCGTGGGCACCCCGTCCTCCCCTCCGCGGACGGTCCGGCACGGGCAGGTTGCCACAGTCGTCAGTGGGCGGTTCGTGACTCTATGAGTGGTTCTGCTGTCGCCCGATGGTGTGGGCGAAGCCGGAACGTTCCGGTCCGGTGCCGGTGGCCTGCTGGGATCGGTGGGATGAGTGAACGCAAGCCGTACCAGAGTGACTTGTCCGACGAGCAGTGGGCGTTGATCGAGCCGGTGCTCACGGCCTGGAAGAACCGGCACCGTTCCGTGAGCGGCCACCAGGGCCGCTATCCGATGCGGGAGATCGTGAACTCGATCCTCTACCAGTCCCGGACCGGCTGTCAGTGGGCCCTGTTGCCGAACGACCTGCCGCCGAAGAGCGCGACGTACTACTACTTCGCCGCCTGGCGGGACGACGGCACCGACCAGCAGATCCATGAACTCCTGTGCTGCCAGGTGCGGGAGAGAAACCGGCGATTAGAGGACCCGACCCTGGTGATCCTGGACACCCAGAGTGTCCGGGCGGCCACCGGGGTCCCCGCGGTCACGACAGGCAAAGACGCCGCGAAACGGGTGCCTGGCCGCAAACGGGGACTGGCCGTGGACGTCCTCGGCCTGGTCATCGCCGTCACCGTGGTGGCCGCCAGTGTCCACGACAACGCCGCCGGCATCGCTCTGCTCGACCAGGTCGCCGTCGCGGCCGGCGGCTCGGTCAGCAAGGCCCTGGTCGACCAGGGCTTCAAGAACCAGGTCGTCATGCATGGGACCGCCCTCGGCATCGACGTCGAGATCGTCCGGCGCAACCCTGAGGAGCGGGGATTCGTTCCGCAGCCGAAACGGTGGCGGGTGGAGCAGACGTTCGGGACCCTGATACTGCACCGGCGCCTGGTCCGCGACTACGAACACCGCCCAGCCTCCTCCACCTCACGCGTCTACTGGGCCATGACCCACGTCATTGAACCGTTCCGGGTTCGATAGAGACTTCAGATTGTGGTTGTGACCTGGGGTTTGGTGGTTGCGCGGTAGTAGTTGGTCTCGTATTCGGCGGGGGGGATGTGCCCTATTTCACCGTGGAGCCGACGGTGGCAGTACCAGTCGATCCACTCGGCGGTGGCGAGTTCAACCTGGGAAAGCGTTCGCCAGGGCCGTCCGGGCTTGATCAGTTCGGTCTTGAACAGGCCGATCGTGGACTCCATGAGGGCGTTGTCGTAGGCGTCACCGACCGAGCCGATCGAGGCCGCGATGCCGGCGGCGTCCAGGTGCTCGGCGAGCCGGAAACTCGTATATTGCGACCCGGCATCGGAGTGATGTATCAACTCGCCTGCTCGGTGCGGGTGTTCGTCGCGGTCGCGTTGCCACAGAGCCATGTCCAGGGCGTCCAGGACGAGCGTGGTCTGCTTCGACGTGGCGGCGGACCAGCCGACGATCCGGCGGGAGAAGGTGTCCACGACGAAGGCGACGTATACCACTCCTGACCAGGTGCTGATGTGGGTGAAGTCGGCAACCCAGCAGCGGTTCGGGGCCGGCGCGACGAAGTTGCGGTCCAGCAGGTCCGGTGCCCGCTCGACGGAACTGTCCGGGATCGTGGTGATGATCTTCTTTCCGCGGACGGCACCGGTGACGCCGAGCTCGCGCATGAGGCGCTCGACGGTGCACCGGGCCACGACGTGGCCCTGGCGGTGCAGCTCACGCCAGACCTTCCTGGCCCCGTAGACACGGTAGTTGCCCTCGAAGATCTGCTGGATGAGCGGCTTCAGCTCGGCGTCGCGGACAGTGCGGGCGGACGGGGCCTGGAGGCGCTTGCGGTGGGCGTAATAGGTGGAAGGGGCGATCTTGCAATCGTGCTCGGTGAGCACGCGGCAGATCGGCTCGACACCGCCGAAGCGGGCCCGGTGCTCGTCGATGAACGCTACGAGCGTGTGTGTGGCCGGTCGAGCTCGGCCGCGAAGAAAGACGCCGCCGCCTTCAAGATGTCGTTCGCCCGCTTCAGCTCGGCGATCTCCTTCTTCATCGCCTTGATCTGCGCGGACTCCTCCGTGGTCGTCCCCGGACGCTTCCCGGAGTCGACCTCGTCGCGCTTCACCCAGTTCCGCAGGGTCTCGGCCGAACCGATGCCCAGCTTCTGGGCGACCGCCCGCAGAGCGGCCGACTCGTTCGGGTAGTCACCACGGACCTCGGCGACCATACGGACCGCTCGTTTGCGCAGCTCAACGGGATAGGAGGAGGGACGTGCCATGACTCAATCCTTTCACGGAATCGAGTCTCTATCGAACCCGGAACGGTTCAGGGTCCGCGAACGGCACGACTTCGGCCTGCTCACCGACGGCCCAGACATGAACGTCACCCGCAGCCGCCTCGGACGCCAAGACTTCCTCACCCAACCCGGACCGGGCCACTACTAGAAACGGACTTACTGACTTCGGCGTATTAGGGTCTGTCCGGTCTGTCGAGAGCGAGGCCCGTCCCGGCGAGGAATCCGCCGAGGATGCCGTGCCGGTACTGCAGCGCCTTGAGCCGCCCGCGGAGCAGAGTCTCCAGCTCGCTGGGGGTGCGGGCGGCCAGGTTGGCCAGGCTCCGCTTGATGTGCGCCCACAGGCCCTCGACCGGGTTGAGGTCGGGCGCATACCCGGGCAGCAGGACCACCGTCAGCCGGTCCCGCTCGGCAACGAGTGCCTTCATCGTCTTGGAGATGTGAGTGTTCAGCCGGTCCCACACCACGATCAGCGGGGCCTTGAGCAGTTGGTGGGCGCCATCCAACAGGCGTATGCAGTCCGCCTCGCCCAGCGAGCGACGCTCGCCCTTGCGGCCGGTATGACGACGCAGCCGGCAGCACAGACGGGCGGGCAGGCCCGGCCGGAAGCACAGCAGACCGGCCACAGCCACCGAGAGACGTCCCCGGCTACGGCCGGACACCTTGACCCTCAGGGCGATGCCGCGCCGGCCCCAGGTGCGGCCCTCGGGCGGCCGACCGGTCACGCCCGCTTCGTCCCCGAAGCAGATGAACGCGCCGGTCGCCGCCCGGAGGGTTTCACCTCCTGCCAGGTCGCCTCCCGCCATACGGTGATCGCGTCCTCGCCGCGTTCGGCGGCGGGCCGGGCGGGCATCTGCACGCTGCAGCCCATGCGGTGCACCAGCCGAGTGACCCCCAAGACGCTGCAGGAGAGGTGAAACTTCCGCCCGATCAGCGTGCGTGCCCGCGCGGCGGTCCACACCCGGTCGTCCGCCCAGCCGTGCGCGGCCGGCCCCTCATCAAGCCACATCGCGAGCCTGGCCTGCAGGTGCGGGCCGAGCCGACAGCCGCAGCCGCAGGGACCTCCGGAACACAGCGCCTCGCGTCCGCCCGTCCTCCAAGTGCGGCGCCACTGGTAGACCGACTTCTCACTCACCCGTAACTCCCGGGCGATGCACGGGACTTCCACGCCCTCATCGAAAAGGTCAACGGCCCGCATCCGTACCCCTTCCCGACGCCTGCGCTGCTCGGCGGTCAGCCCGCCCCCGCCCGGATACCGCATGCCTCCGGCGCACCAGCCCGGACGGACCGCGTCACCCCTCCCGACACAAATCCAAACCCCGAAACGCCGAAATCAGTAACTACCCGGCCTTGGATCAACCTCAGTCGCCAACCTGGCGTTCATTTGAGGCCGGAGTGGGACAGGCCTTCGACGAAGTGGCGCTGAGCCAGGACGAAGACGATCAGCATCGGCACGACGGTCATGGTGGCAGCGGCGAGTTGAGTGTTCCACATCTGGCCGCCGTAGGCGTCGGTGAAGCGGGTCAGGGCCTGCGGCAGCGTGAACAGCTCTGGTGACGTGAGGTACACCGTGGGTTCCAGGTAGAGGTTCCAGGAGGCGAGGAACGTCAGGATCGCCACCGCCGACAGGGCCGGTTTGGCCAGCGGCAGGCAGATCCGCCACCAGATCGCGGGCCGGCCGAGGCCGTCGAGGCGGGCAGCCTCTTCCAGCTCGACCGGGAGAGCGATGAAGAACTGCCGCATGATGAACGTGGCCAGCACACACGGTGCGGCCAGTGCGGTCACCAGGATCAGCGGCCAGTGCGTGTTGATCAGGCCGACCGATTTGAACAGCTGGAACAGCGGCACGATCGTCACTTCGCTCGGCACCAGCATCCCGGTCAGCACTATCAGGAACAGCGCACTCGCCCCGGGAAACCGGATCCGGGCGAAGGCGTACCCGGCCAGACTGGACACCGACAGGGTGATCAGTGTGACCAGTGCGGCGATGTAGACACTGTTCAGATACTGCCGGGCAAAGGGCTGAAAGCTGAATGCCTCGGCGTATGCGGACAGTGTCGGCGAGTCGGTCCACAGCGATGGTGGGGCATCGAAGATTTCAGCCAGTGGTTTGACCGACGCGGCGACCATCCAGATCGTCGGCACCACGAACGGGATCGCCAGCACGCCCAGAGCGATCACCAGCAGTGCCGACCGGACCCTGTCAGTCCTCATAGAACACCCACTTACGACGCAGCTGCCATTGCAGCAAGGTGAGCAGCATGACGAAGGACAGCAGCATCAGGGCCAGCGTCGAGCCGTAGCCGATGTTGTTGAACTCGAAGGCCTGCTGGAACACGTAGTACACGAGGACCGTGGTGGACAGCTCTGGCCCGCCACCGGTCAGGACGGCGATCTGGGCGAAGGACTGCAACGCCCCGACCACCGTGACAATGACGGTCAGCAGCACCGTCGGTGAGATCATCGGCAACGTGATCCGGGCGAAGACCGTGCGGCTGTTCGCACCGTCGATCCGGGCGGCCTCGTACAACTCCTGCGGCACGCCCTGCAAGGCGGCCAGGAACAGCACCATGTTGACCCCGACGCTGCGCACCACCTGTGTGAGGATCACCGACATCATCGCGGTGTCGCCCTCCTGCAGCCAGTTCGGCCCGTCGATCCCGACCGTGCCCAGCAGGCCGTTGATGCCGCCGTTGTCCTGCAGCAGGAAGCCCCAGACCAGGGTCCAGGCGACCACGGAGACCACCACCGGGGAGAAGAACAGCATCCGGAACACCGTGACACCGCGGAATTTACGGTTCAGCAGGACGGCGATCAGGAGCCCGAGCGTGATGTTGACGACCACCACCCCGCCGGAGAAGAGCACCGTTGCCAGCAGCACCTTGGGCAGTTGCGGATCGTCGGCCAGGGCCGCGTAGTTCTCGCCGCCGACGAAGGTCTGCCGGCCGGTGAAGACGTTCCAGTCGTTCAGGCTGTACCAGATCGCCATGCCGACCGGCAGCAGGACGAACACCGCCACCCCGACGAGCTGCGGCAGGATGAACAGGTAGCCGGTCAGCACGTCCCGCCGGCGGGACGTCCAGAAGGTCGGCCCGGATGCGCGTGCGGCCTTGGCGGCGGCCGGCGCGGCGGCCGCCGCAGCCGCCTGCCCGGCGGCCTGCGGGGTGGCCCGCTCAGCGGGCCGTGTCCTGGTCACTTGGCCAGAATCGGATCGATCGCGGCGCAGACCGAGCGCAGGACGGCCGGAATGTCGGCATCCGGGCGCCACATCGCATCAAGCGCCGTCTTGCCCTTCTGGGCTACCTCCCTCGGGCTGGTGTGGTTGGGCAGCGTGACGGCGTCCGGCAGCCGGTCGACCACCGCGTCCTGCAGCTGGGCGGCGTCAAGGACCTTGTTGTTCGCGGCGAGCTTGTCCCCGGTCAGCAACGACTTCCGCGGCGGCGGGAAGTACTGGGCCAGCTTGGCGGCGTTCTCCGGATTGGTCAGGTACGCGAGGAAGTCCGCCGCCTGGTCCGGATGCTTGCTGGAGGCCAGCACGCCCACCCCGGCCTGGCCGAGGACGGAGTACTTCCCGCGGGGGCCCGCGGGCAGCGGGTAGAGCCCGAAGTCGAACGTGCTGGTCAGCAGCGAGGCGCGGGAGACCTGCGCGACGGTGAAGGCGGCATCGCCGGCGAAGAAGTCGGCGGTGGTTCCCGGGCCGGGCATCGCCTGGGTCTTGAACACCGCGTTGTGCAGGAAGGTGAAGGCCTGCTGCATCTCGGGGCCGGCGAAGGCGCAGGTCTTGCCGTCCGGACTCCACGCTGACGCGCCCCAGCCGGTCCACACTGTGGCCAGCATGTTCCACGCCCTGTAGTCAAAGTCGCGGACGACGAAGCCGGCCTTGCCGGTCCTGGCGTGGACGGCTGCTCCGGCGGCTGCGACTTGATCCCAGGTCAGTGTGGCCGGATTGATCTTCTGTCCGGCTTTGGCGAGCAGGTCGGTGTTCACGTAGAGGGCGTACGGCGAGTTGGAGAACGGGTAGGCGTACAGCGTGCCGTCGCGACTGAACTCCGCTGTCACGCTGTCGAGCAGGTCGTCGTACTTCCAGCCCGGGGTGGCCTTGAGCTCGTCGGTCAGACCGACGAGTGCGTCGGAGGCTATGAGATCCCGCGACAGGTCGCCCATCCAGGCGAGATCCGGGGCGTTGCCTCCGGCGATCTGCGTGGTGAGCGTCGTGTTGTAGTCGGCGAATGGCAGGCTCTCGAAGGTGATCTTCGCAACGTCGGGATGGTCGGCCCGGTAGGCGTCGCCGATGCTGTCGAGTAGCTTCAGCTGAGCTTCGTCCGAGGTCCAGACCGTCATCCGCAGCTCTGCTGCCTTGTCCGGGGTGTCGGCCGCCGGCCCGGCGCAGGCCGCGCTGAGCGCAAGGACCGTCGTCAAGGCGACAGCGCTCAACGCCTTTCTGGTTCTGATCATGGTGGTTCCCTTCGACGTGCTGGTTGGCCGGTCCGGCTCAGTAGCCAGCGACTTCGGGCAGTGCAGTTCGACGCGATCTGTCCGGCTCAGTAGCCGACGACCTCGGGCCAGTGGAGTTCGACGCCGGCCTCGACCAGGCGTCGTTGAAGCTGATCGACGAGTGCGGGTTCGACGGCGACCTGCTGCGGGCTCAGTCCGCGGTCGAGGCAGAACGCGGTGAGCTCGCCCGCGGACTCACCGACGTTCCATTCGACCGGGTGGAGTCGGTAGGCGCCGTTGGTGATGTGGGTGGTGCCTATGTTCTTGGCGGCGGGGATCAGGTTCTGGGTCCGGACCGGGACCAGGGCGCCCAGCGGGATCTCGAACGGCGCCGACTCGACGTCGATGTAGTTGTCGCCGCCGGTCGAGGGGTGCAGGTCGATCCGGTACATCCCCACCCCGACGGATGCCTCGAACCGGGCCGGCCCGCCGGACCCGCGGGATTTGATCGAGATGTCCTGTTCGCGGACGGTGGTCAGCGCCTTGATCCGGCGGGATTCCCGGATGTACGGAGCCTGCGCGAAGCCGTCGCTGGTTCCCACCAGATCCCCGCGCAGCCGCAGTCCCGGCCACCCGCGGCCACCGTCGGGCCGGGGCGCCTCGGTCTGCAGCCAGTAGACATAGGCCCGGGACTGCGCCTTCGCCGCGGCCAAGTGCTGCAGCCGTTCGGCGGTGTCGATGATCGAGCCGCCGACATAGTCCAGCTGGGGCCAGTTGGCCAGCACGATGTCGCTGTCGTACAGGCTGTCGGTGAAGGTCTGCCGGGCGGCGATCCGCCGGAACTGCCACAGGTCCTGATCGCCGGCGTCGAACCGCGGATCACCGGAGACGTCCTGCTCCGGATTTACGATCATGGTGCGCTGCTCCGGCACCAGGGTGCGCGGATTGGGCGCGGTGAACGACAGCATCGGCGCGCCCCAGTAGGGCAGCTCGAACGAGCGCCAGTCGTCGTAATCGACGGGCCGGGCGATCGTGTGATCCCCGGCGGCATGGTCGAAGACGAAACACCACGCGATCGACTGCACGTTGGCCGGGTCGGCGACGTCGGGAGCGCTCGGCTCACCGGTGTCGGACCGCGCCTCGGTACCGACGACGTAATCGGTGCCGGTCAGCGGCAGCAGGTCACCGGTCTCGGTGCCGTCCAGCACGAACTCCGCCGTGATCACGCTCTGCGCCCCGGTCTGCGGATCCGCGACCGTAACCGTGCGGACCACCCCGTCCACGACCTCGGCCCCGACCGGAACCGCGGGCTGCAGAATGGTCAGCCGGCCGCTCGACCGATACGGCGCGAGGAGAGCGTCGATCACCGCGAGCGCCACTCTCGGCTCGTGGCACAGCCGGCTCACCCGGCCGCGCCCCGGGTTGAGTTCACGGTCCCCGCGAGCCGCCGCCGACAGCGGATAGTGGTCCCGGTAATAGCGACGGATGTTCTCCCGCAGCCTCCGGTAGCGGGCGGTTACGCCGAACTGCTCCACCCAGATGTGCTCATCCGGTGGCACCGCCTGCGACGTCAGCTGGCCACCCAGCCACGGGAACTCCTCGGTCATTACCACCCGGTGTCCGCGCTGCAGCAGGGCGAGAGCGGCTGCTACCGATCCGAGACCGCCGCCTATGACCGCCACCTCTGTGGCGATCTTGTTCACGACAGGCCTGCCGACCGGGCGACAACGGTGTCGCCCGCTTCGACCTCGGCTGCCAGAAGCCGCTGGGTGTCCAGATCGGCCCACTCCTGCGGGTCGGTGGTGACCAACTGCTGCAGCAGCTCGAGCGCTTCGGCGGCGACCTTCTTGCGTGGCACGCGAAAGCCCGTCAGCACCCGTCCGTCGGTGCGATGACCACGAACCTCACCGAACGCGGCGACCGAGATCTCGCCAGGCACGTCCACCCCGGCACCGACGAGCGAGAGGATGACATCCTCGGTGAGGAAGGCGTCCTCGGCAATAATCAGCGTGGCCTCCGTGGCCCGGGCCAGTCGGGGCAGCTCGGCGACGCGCTCCTCACCCACCAGCATGAACGCCATGCGGCCCGCCGCCGAGGCGGCCTCGACCGCGCCGCGCCGGTCCCGCGCAGTGGCGGTGTCGCGGCCGCGGTGCACATACAAGGCCTGGCGGTGTCCGCTGTTCGCAGCCAGGTCGATCACGGCGTCCGCCGGAGTGACATAGTCGACGCCGACGTACGGCACGGCCGCGGCCGTCTCGTCCCTGCGGCCGACCGCGACGAACGGGAACTGCTCGGCGACCAGCCGTTCCAGCTCGGACCCGACCATCTGCTGCCCGAGCAGGATGCAGCCGTCGGTGAGCCGCAGCCGGGTCTTGCGATGGAACAGACTGCGGGTGCCGTTCTCGACCGGCGAGGACGTGAAGAACAGCAGGTCCCAGCCGATCGCCTCGGCCGCACGTTCGATCCCGTTCAGCAGCGGGCCGTAGAAGTCCAGGCTCTCCGGCGACAGGGCTTCCTCGTAGGTGAAGACGCCGATGATCTGGTTGTCCAGACCGGCCAGCCGGCGGGCCGCCGGATCGGCGACGTAGGTGGCCTGCTCAAGCGCCCGCTTGACCCGCGCCCGGGTCTCTTCCGGGATACGCACGTTCGTGCCGTCACGGTCGTTCAGCACCACCGAGACGGTGGTCTGGCTGACCCCCGCGATCTCGGCGATTTCGCGCTGGGTGACCCGGCGCGGCTTCGTTGGCATCGATCCTCCGGTGATAATGCGTAACTTCAAAGACGTCAGCGACATTAAACCGCTGGAAACAAGAGCGCAATGCCCCTTGACTATCGGGTTGTTCGGTTGAGACCGTCCGTGTCACGACGTTGAAGATAGGCATTATCGCGACAGTTCGCGGCCAGACAGGAGCAGACGATGACAACCCCACCTGCCGAAGGCGCCCACCTCAGCCGTCGCGGTCTTCTCGGCGCGGTGCTCGCGGCCGGCGTCGTACTGATCGCCGAGCCCACCCCCGTGACGGCCCTCGCCGCGGACGGCGATGTCACCCTGACCGCCGGCGGGATCAGCCTGCTGGCCGGCATCGGCGGCCGGCTCGCCATACGCGACGCGGCCGGTGTCACCCGCAGCGCCGGGTCGAAGTTCCAGATCAAGGACCAGCTCACCGGCATCCACCTGTCGACCGGCGGCACCCCCGCACTGGCCACCCTGCAGGACGGAACGCCGGCGATCCGGATGGACTACGCCTTCGACGCGGCCGCCGGGCAGGCCACCGTCACCGGCTGGTTCAGCGTCACCACCGAGCACGCCCGGCTGGAGTGGCGGATCACCGGCGCGGACACCCTGGTGCCGGACGGCTTCCTGTTCAGCCGGGCGATCCAGGCGCCGACCGCGCCCGACGACTACATCGCGATCACCGAATGGGTCCGCGACGCCGGCGGCGGCATCCCCTACGAGGAAACCGTCGGCGTCGCACACACCTCGACCTGGGGCAGCCGGCACGGACTGTTCCTGCTGGACCGCTCACGCCAGGCCTGGACGAACGCGACCTGGGTCCACGTACCCGGAGCGGCCGACCCGGCCGGCGGGTGGACCAGCCGGGCCGACTTCTTCTTCTCCGACAGCAGGCCGTCGGCCACAGCCACCATCGGCCGCGGCCGCGAACTCGGCCTCGAGCTGACCACCGACCGCGACTTCAACCTCTATCAGGTCCCCGGCGAGCCGATGCAGCTCACCGCCCTGGTCGCCAACGGCGGCACCGCACGCCCGGCCGAACTGCGGCTGTCGGTACGCGACTTCGACGGCGCACCGCTGGCCGCCACCACCGTGACCGGCAGCATCGCCGCGGCGGGCACCTGGCAGCACACCTTCACCGTGCCCGCGCCGGCCGCCGGCATCGCGCTCGCCGAGGTCGTCGTACGGTCCGCAGACGACGAGGCCTTCGCCCGGACCAACCTCGCGACCCTGCCACCGTTCACCTACCAGGCCCGCGCGGACAGCATGTTCGGGATCGCCAACTACCCGTGGCTGCAGCGGCCGAGCGCCGACGCCGTACTCGACCTCTGGCAGCGGGTCGGCATCGCACTGGTCCGCATCGCCTACGACGGCGGCCCGGGATTGCCGCCCTCGGCGTTCGACGCACGTGGCATCCGCCACAACATCGAACTGCAACCGTCACTCGACGCGACCGACACCGAGGCCGCAGCCTGGGCGGCCGACAAACTGACCCTGGCGCAAGGGGCCGGAGCCGGCTACTTCGAGGTCGGCAACGAACTGAACCGGCCGTTCAACACCGGAGCAGCCGCCCAGACCTACCTGGACAAGGCGCTGCGCCCGGTCTTCGACCGACGGGCTGCGATCGGCGCCGCCGTCAAGCTGATGAACAACGGACTCGCCGGGATGGATAAACCCTGGGTGGAGACCTTCATCGCCGCCGGCGGCTGGGACCTGATCGACGCATTCGCCTACCACCCCGGCCGCGGCAACTTCACCCCCGACTACATACCTCCGGGCGACGACTGGAGCACCGGCCCCGAAGGCACGTACTGGAACTTCTACGGCGGGCTGAAGCAACTGAAGACGCTGATGGCTCAGCACGGCGAGAAGGAGGTCTGGCTGACCGAGGCCTACGCGCCGACCAAGCCGAACAGCTGGTGGCACGACACCTACCGGCACGCCGCCGAGAACGTCCTGCTCAGCCTGGCACTGGCGAAAGCCGAAGGCATCACCTGCGTGTGCTGGTACCAGTTCCACGACAGCGTGCTGGGCATGCCGCAGCTCGCCGATCCCGACAACGTCGAATACCACTACGGGCTGATGAACCGCGACCTCAGCCCGAAGCCGTCGCTCCTGGCGTACGCGACCGCAGCCCGCGTACTCGATCAGGCCACCTTCCAGGGCCGGCTGACCTTCCCCAACCCGCAGACCTTCGGCCTGTGGTTCGACACACCCGACGGCCCGGCGGTCGTCCTGTGGAACCGGGCCGACGGCTACTTGCTGAACACCTCCGGCCGGCGCACCGACTGGCACTTCCCCGCCCCCGAGGTCTGGGTCGACCCCTGGCCGACCAAGACCCTCCTCACGGTCACTGCCGGCAACGCCGTACGCCAACTGGACGCCATCGGCCGCAGCAGTCAACTGCCGTCGGCCGGAGGCCAGGTGACACTCATGCTCGACGGCTCACCACGCATCTTCTACGGCCTGACACCACTGGCCAAGCCCGGCGCCAATATGCTGGCGGGCTGCCGCCAACGGAGGCTCGGCGAACAACCCGGCGACCGGCCGCTGCAGCCGCCCAGACCATCCGAGAGGCGTTCCGCAAGGTGATCATCCCACTCGCCGCACCGGGCATCTTCACCACCGCGATCACCACCTTCACCGCGGCCTGGAACGGGTCTCTCATCGCTCTGGCGATGACGAACCAGCCCGGCATGCAGACAGCGCCGGCCGGCATCTCAGCGCTTCCACGCCGTGGCCGCCGCGATCGAGCACCACCTTGCGCCGACGGTCATTGGCCGGCACCCGGCCGGCATCGAGGACATCGGCCGGATGCTGCGCTTCTCGTCGTACTGGCGCGGTGGGCCGGGGCACAAAACAATGCGCTGTCCGGCATCGACCAGGCGCTGTGGGACATCGCGGGCAAGCGGTTCGGGGTGCCGGTGTACGAGCAGCTGGGCGGCGGGTCCGTACTGCCTGCGGCCGCGGTCTGCACCGGGGCGCGGGGCGGCGGGATCGAGGAGTCGGTCGAGCGCGCCGCAGCCCTCGCGGAGAAGGAATACCGCTATGTGCGGCTGCAGTCCGAATCGCCCGGACTGGGCGGCTACGGTGCCGACGGCACCGCCGGTGGATATCCCGGCAGCCCCCATCCGGTTAGGGGTTGTTGAAGATGACCTCCGGTTCGGTCGGCGTCGGGCCGGTCAGCAGCGGCTGGGGGATGTGTTTCAGCTGCAGTTCGAAGAAGGCCCCGACGTACGCGCGGGTGATGTCCAGCGAGCGGCTGCCGGAGAGGGCCTGTGGCGACTGCGGGCCGGACAGGCCGAGTTCGTCCAGGAAGAGGGGGATGTCGGAGAAACTGGAGTGCGTCGCACCGGCGACGGTCAGCCAGCGCTTCCAGCCATCCAACCGGCCCCACGCCTGGTCCCAGCTCGTGTCCGTACCGCCGGGACGGTGCGTTCCGTCGTCCGTGCCGAGCATCATGAACGGCCTGCCGCCGAGCCCGTCGGCGGGCACGGCGGCGTGGAAAGCGCCGTCGATGTTGACGCCCGCCCGGATGCGGCGGTCGCGCGCCATGGCTGCCGCCGCGCTCGCGCCGCCGACCGAGTGACCCGCCATGCCGATCCGGTTCCGGTCGATCAGTCCTGCGTACCGCCAGGCCGGGCGCGGCCCGGTGAGCCGGTCCAGGAGGAAGGAGACGTCCTTGCCCCGGCCGGTGGTGAGAGCCTCCATGTCCTGCTCGCTCCGGGCCTTCGCGCACGCGACGCAGGTCAGCATCCGGCCTCCGGGGAAGGCGGTGCCGACGGACTCGTAGGCATGGTCCACTGCGGCGACCCCGTATCCGCGGCTGGCGAGTTCCTCGGCGAGGCCGGTGAGGGTGAAGCGCGAGACACCGAACCCCGGGGAGAGCACCACCAGGGGATACCGGCCGCGGGCGGGCCGAGCGCCGACGCGGCCGCTGGTGGTCGTGGCGCTCAAGGTCTGGGCGGGGAAGACGTCTTCCAGCCCGTAGCTCTTCAGGAACAGCCGGGCCTCCCGCACCGTGGCGTACGGCGTCGGCGTACCGGTGCCGGGGAGCGCGGGGTAGAACATGCTGACCATCAGCTCACGAGCTGTATCCGGCACCCACGGGTCCCGGCGAGCATGGTCGACGAAGTGAAGGGTGTCGCGGCCGACCGCGTACGGGCCGGTGGGGCGGGGCAGGGATGTGCGGGTGTCCGTGTCACTGCGGACGGAAGGGGCGACGGACGCGTGCGTCGGGGTCGGGGCCGCGGCGGCGGGCCGCGCCACGGCGGTCGGCAGCGCGAGGGCCAATGTGAGCAGGGCAACGGTCGGGGTTGCGGAGAATCTGGGCATGTCCCGGACGCTAGATGCCGCGGCCGGTCCAGCGCATCAGCCGACAGTCGCGTCCTGGCGCCCGGCCCGTTCGCCCCCCGTCCTGCCCCTGGTGAACCGCGTTCCCAGGGCCATTTCCCCAGGTCGAACCGCTGCGCCCGCCCTCCCGCCGTCCCTCGGCGGCGACCGGTGCCCACCGGTGACGGGTGCGACGGAGCCACCCGGTGCGCCGACGTCTACCCCTGCGGGTGGAGAGGTGTCCACCCCGGGATGCGCATCTTCGGCGGTGGGTTCAACCCGTGGGTTCATGTGCCGCACCGGGCCGGAAATCTAGCGTGGCGGTCAGTTGACGCCACTACGAACCCGACGAGGACATCCGATGATTGAAGCCCACGGGCTCACCAAACGCTATGGAGACAAGACCGCTGTCGCGGATCTCAGCTTTATCGTCCGGCCCGGTGTTGTCACCGGATTCCTCGGGCCGAACGGTGCCGGGAAGTCCACCACGATGCGGATGATCCTGGGACTGGACGCTCCGACCGCCGGCCGGGTCATGGTCAACGGCAAGCACTACACCGCGCACCGCGCACCGCTGCATGAGGTCGGGGCGATGCTGGAGGCCCGTTCGATCCATACCGGCCGTTCCGCCTTCAACCATCTGCTGTCCTTGGCTGTCACCACGGGCATCCCTCGCAGCCGGGTGGACGAGGTGATCGACATCGTCGGGCTGCAGAAGGTGGCCGGAAAGCGGGCCGGCGGCTTCTCGCTGGGCATGGGCCAGCGGCTCGGTATCGCCAGCGCTCTGCTCGGTGACCCGGCCACCGTCGTCCTGGACGAGCCGGTGAACGGGCTCGATCCCGAAGGCGTGCTGTGGATCCGCAGTCTGCTCAAGGACCTGGCCGCCGAAGGGCGCACGGTGCTGGTCTCCTCGCATCTGATGAGCGAGATGGCGGTGACCGCCGAGCACCTCATCGTAATCGGGCGCGGTCGGCTGATCGCCGACACCTCGGTCGGGGAGTTCACGCGGCGTGCCGCCCGTAATTCGGTGCTCGTACGCAGCGACGAGGCGGAGCGGCTGCGTGCGGCACTGACCGGGCCGGATATCGCCGTGGCCTCGGCCGACCGGGGCGTGTTGGAAGTCACCGGCCTGAGCAGCGAACGGATCGGCCGGATCGCCGCCGACCACGAGATCGCGCTCGCCGAGCTGACACCTCGCCAGGCGTCGTTGGAGGAGGCGTTCATGGAGCTGACCCGGGACGCTGTCGAATACCAGACCCCGGACCGGCTTCCGGCCGGTTCCGGCACCGAAGGACGTGCGGCGTGACCACCGATACGATGCCCCAGTTCTCCGCCGCCGCCGGGCGCGGCCACCTCACCCAGACGCGGGTGCTGCACTCGGAGTGGGTCAAACTCCGCACCCTGCGCTCGACGCTCTTCACCCTGCTCGCCGCCGCTGTGGCGATGACCGGGATGGGCCCGCTGTTCTCGGCCGTCACCGCCTCCCACTGGTCGGATATGAGCGCGGCCGAGCAGGCGTCCGTCAACCCGACGGCACTGAGCCTGATCGGGTTCTTCCTGGCGCAGCTGGCGGTCGGCGTCATGGGTGTGCTCGTGGTCAGCGGCGAGTACTCGACCGGCATGATCCGTGCGACCTTCTCGGCGGTGCCGCGACGGCTCCCGGTCCTGTGGGCGAAGGCCACCGTGTACGCGGCGATGACCTGGGTGCTGATGACTGCCATGTCCCTGACGGCGTTCCTGGCCGGTCAGGCCCTGATGTCCTCCACGGGAGCCGGAGCCTCGCTGAATGACCCGGGTGTCACTCGCGCCGTCCTCGGTACCGGTCTGTACCTGACCGTTGTGGGACTGCTCAGCGTCGCTATCGGCACACTGACCCGTAACACCGCGGGCGGCATCACTGCCGTCTTCGGTCTGCTGCTGGTCCTGCCGGAGCTCGTCAAGGCCCTCCCCTCCTCCTGGGCGGACCAGATCGGCCCGTACCTGCCGAGCAACGCCGGACACGCGCTCGCCGTCCTCCAGTCGGATCCGAATACCTTGGCGCCATGGACCGGATTCACAGTGTTCTGTCTGTACGCGGCTGTAGCGCTCGGCGGAGCCGCGGTGGCACTGAAACGGCGGGACGCGTAGTGGTCGGCGTGGGTGCGGTCGGATTCGGCAGCCGGCCGGGGCGGCCGGGCGAGGGCGCCGTCTCCCGACTGCCCGGACACCGGAGCGAGTCAACCTGGGGGCCTGTTGCCGGGATGCTGCTCGCAGGCCGGTCTGGGCCGGGCAGTCGATGATGGCGACTGCGCCCGCCACCACGTCGGCCAGACAGTCGTGGCGCACCTTGACCGGGTGGGCCCGGCTGCTGCGAGTGTGTGCCCACCTGCCGCCAGTGGCAGTGGACGTGATTCTGGTGACCGCGCTCTTCATCCTCACCGCCTTCGCCGTCCGCATCGACCTGTACGACCGCCCCTGGCTCCTGGTATTCCAGGCAGCCCTGCTCCTGCCCCTGCTGTGGCGGCGCCGGGCACCTCTGGCGGTGTTCGCCGCGGTGGCCGCGGCGGCCTTCGCCCAGTGGCTCGTCGACGTCCAGCTACCGGCCGACATCGCGCTGCTGGTCGCCCTCTACACGGTGGCCGCACACGCCGGCCGCCCGCAGGTACTGCTGGCTGGTGCTGTTTCCGAAGCGGGAATCCTGATGGCATCCGTGCGCTGGTCGACCGAGGGGAGATTTCTCGGCGCGGCAGTGAGCCTGACCGCCATAGCCACCGCCGCCGCAGTCATCGGTACCAACATGCGGACGAGGCGTGCCTACCTCGCGTCCGTGGAGGACCGTGCAGTACGTCTGGAACGTGAGCGCGACCAGCGGGCCCAGCTCGCCGTGGCCGAAGAACGGGCCCGTATCGCCCGCGACATGCACGACATCGTCAGCCACAACCTGTCCGTGATGATCGCACTCGCGGACGCCGCCGTCTTCGCCCAGTACCGCACCCCCGACAAGACGACCACCGCCATGCGGCAGGTCGCCGACAGCGGGCGCCAATCCCTCACCGAGATGCGACGAGTCCTCGGGATCCTGCGCGCCGACGAGCCAGACGCACTGCGTCACCCGATACCCTGCATCGCCCAACTACAGCCCCTCCTGGACCAGGTGCGCACCGCCGGGCTGCCGGCCCGCCTCCGTCTGGCAGGCGATCCCTCCCACGTCCCCACCGCCGCACAGCTCACCGTCTACCGCCTGGTACAGGAAGCCTTGACCAACACCCTCAAGCACACCCCTCCCGGCACCCGCGTCGAGGTCCGGGTGCACTGCTCGCCCGAGACCATCACCATCGACGTCACCGACGACGGCCGCACCGCGCAGGATCCCGACCCGCCGCACGGGCACGGAATCCCCGGCATGCGCGAGCGCACGGCCGCGTACGGCGGAACTCTGCGGGCCGGCCCGCTCCCGGGCGGCGGCTGGCGGGTCTCGGCCCACCTCGACCTGAGCACAGCCGGAACAGCAGGGACCGGTGCCACGTGACGATCCGCATCCTGCTCGCCGACGACGAACCACTGCTGCGTATGGCGTTCACCATGGTCCTGGAGGCCCAGCCGGACATGGAGCCGGTCGGCGAGGCCGGGGACGGCACCGAAGCTGTACGACTCGCCCGGCTGCTCCGCCCCGATGTCGTCCTGATGGACGTCCGGATGCCCGGTACCGACGGCATCGAGGCGACCGGCCGGATCATCCGGGACTGCCCACAGACCCGGGTCCTCATTCTGACCACCTTCGACCTCGACGAGCACGCCTTCGCCGGACTCAGAGCCGGGGCGTCGGGCTTCCTCCTGAAGAACGCCCTGCCCGAGGAACTCCTCGCGGCCATCCGAAATGTCGCCGCGGGCGACGCAGCTATCTCGCCACGCATCACCCGTCGCCTGCTGGAGAACTTCGCCCACCTGCTCCCCGTAGACCGCGAGCAGGTGGAGGACGAGCGTCTGGGACGGCTCACAGCACGCGAACGCGAAGTACTCGTCGAGGTGGCCCGCGGCCTGTCGAACACCGAAATCGCCGCCGCTCTGCACCTCGCGGAGGCCACCGTGAAAACACACCTGAACCGGATCCTGACGAAGCTGGAACTACGCGACCGGGTGCAGGCCGTCGTCTTCGGTTACGAGACCCGGCTCATCCGCCCGGCATGAGGACGGTCAGGGTCGTCGCACCACCGGCGGCCCGCTCTCCGACGCCGCCGTCCGGCAGTCGACCAGCGCCTGCAACCGCCATACCCTGCTTGGCTTCGTTCACTTTCAGCAGCAGCGTTTGTCCGGCAGTTTGGGCAGCAGCTGGAGGTTGACGGGCTCGGGAATGTTCACGAGAAATGGTTCTGGCACAGATCTTGGGGAGCGGTCGCGGAGTGTTACCGGGGCAGCAGCTTGAGTTGGGTCAGCCCGCAGGGCGGTTTGCCGGGACGGTCCAAATTTCCGGGCGCTCTCGCGAGCCGTGCTGGCATCGTATGAACCATGGCAGCGATAGACGATACATCCGAACCTGACAGCCCTGTCCGCAGCGCTTATCCGCCCCTGGTGGAGGCGGCGTGGCTGTATCAGGCGGATCAGGTGTGTCCGGAAGACCTGCCGATGACCGCTGCCCAGGCACTCGCAATGGGTTTGGACACGTCGGCCCTGTGCGAGCTCGCCGGTCTGCCGCGTCATGCGGACCCTCGGGACATCCGCGACACATTCGAGCAGGCTCTTGAAGAATTGGGGATCATTCTGCCCGATCTCCACCTGGCCCGACGATACGCGCTGCGCAGCCTGGCGACGCGATTCACCGCCGGGGAGGTGGACCTCGCCGAGTTGGCATCGGACGAGTGGTCGGAGATGGAGGTCGAGACTGCTGAGGAGCAAGCATTCGTGGCGCTACTCCCGCCATGCGCGTGCTGCATCGAGTACACGCTGGGGATCGACGAGGCGGTATGGGAAGCGCAACTGCAGATCGCGGCCTATGCCTTGGTCTCGCATCCCACTGTCGGGCCGCGCTTCTGACGAGGGGGGGCCGAAGGCGTTTCTGGCGCAATATCTGGGGTCGCGATCGCGGAGGGTCACTGGAGCAGGATCATCTTGCGGAGCAGTTCGAACCCGGCGCGCCCGTAGAGCTGCCGCTTGATCTTCTTGATGCGATTGACGGCGCCCTCGATGCTGCCGGAGCTCCAGTGGAGAGTGAGCCCGGCGATCACGGCATCGAGGTCTCGGAGCAAGTGGAGTGCGAAGCCCGTGAGACCGGGCAGCCGGCTGGCGTCGACTGCGTCGATCCAGGTGGGGAGTGTGGAGCCGAGGCGGCTGCTGAGCATCTCGCCAAAATCGCGGACATGTCCGGCCGCCTTGTCCAGTTCGAGGCAGCGGGCCAGGACCTCCTTCAGGCCGGCGAGGTCTTCCTCGGTCAGGGTCGCTGGGTGACGGGTGAGCCAGCTGGTCACCTGCCGCACCGACGGCGCCCGCGGCGGCGCAGCAGGCGGAGCCCCGCGCAAGGTGGCGATGTGCGCGCGAACCATGCCGTAGGTGACGGGAGCGTGCTCGGCAACCAGCTCGCCGTGCAGTCGGGTGACGCTGGTGCATCCCTCGGCAAATCGACGCTCCAGGTAGAGCTTGTAGGGGTCCAGCCTGCTGGGCCGGGGCCGGTTCTCGCGGATGGTGTCCTGCCAGCGTGCGGCGTTCGCGTACCGGAGCACGGTGTTGAGACCCCAGCCCAGGTGCCGGGCAATCGCCCGGCGCGAATGGCCTTGGGCAAGCAGCTCGTGGACCAGGGCATGTGCTGCCTTCTTCCGCTCGGCCCGCCAGCCGACGGGCTCCGAGTCGTCCTGCGGCCGACCGGAAGCCAGTCGGGTGGCCTCCGGCAACATGCCGCCGGGGGAAGGATCACGCAGGCGGTCGCGATGGGCGGCGACACAGGTCTCCACCGCCCGACCGAGGCCCTGCCACAGATGGAACCGGTCGGCGACCTGCAGAGCGCCGGGGGCGCCGCGCCGGGCACCCTCGGCGTAGGCGCCGGCCCGGTCCCGGCAGATGATCTCCACGCCGGGGTGGCGGGCCAGCCAGGCGGCCAGTGGCCCGGCCTCACGTGTCGGGAGCACGTCGACCACGCGATGGTCTTCGACGCTGGTCAAGACGGTGGAGTAGGTCTGGCCGCGACGGATCGCGAAGTCGTCCACGCCCAGCACACGCGGCGTGCTGCACTGCGGATCGGGCAATGCCAAGACCCTGCGTAACAAGGTCATTCGTCCCGCGCCGAAGCCCAGCTGGGCCGCCAGCCGGGCGCCGGCCCGCCCGGCCAGCGCCAGCCCCACTCGCTCCAGGGCGCGGTTAAGCCGCGTGGTGAACCTTGCATGCGGGGCGGCCAGCCGCGAGAACGGCTCGGCGAACGTCCGGCGCGGGCAGCCCGCCGACCCGCAGATGAAGCGCCGGACCGTCAGCCGGATCACAAAGCCCTGCTCAGCGAGCGGAAGGTCCTTCAGCCTGCGCTGGTACCGGTCGTGGACTCGGTCCGAAGAGCGGCCGCAGTCCGGACATGCCGCCCCGGCCGCGCGGCCTCTCGCCACCACCTCGACCGTGCCGAACGCGGCCGTAACCGCCTCGACGTCCACCTCGTCGATCCCGTCGAACACCAGTGAGTCCCAGAACGATGCATCGGTCTGCATGAGCAGTACCATCACCGTCCGCAACCGACCGCAGCAGCGATGGGCAGATACTTGATGGAGCGTCAATTCTGATCGTCGGACGACAAGGCGTACGCGGTCGCACGTGACCCAACCCCCTCGCAATCGAACGCCAAGGTGACGCTCTGCGATCGCTCCCCAAGATCTGTGCCAGAACCCAGGACTCGTGATTAAAGCCAGGGAGGTTAGTTTCTCCCTTCGGGGTTCTGGTAGATGCTGGCGGCCATTGATCCCAATTGCTTGTTGGCCTTTAGCGCCAGGTCGATCGCGTCGCTGACGCTGTTGCTGGGGACCGGGACGTTGTTCACATAGATAGCGAAGACGAGACGGTGACCATTTTTCGCGTCAACGTATCCTGCAAGCGCCTTGGTGGTGAGAGCCAGCTTGCCCTTGAAAGCGCCGACCAGGGTGCCGGTCTTCGCGCGAATGTGTCCTGCGGCAGGGTCGGTGTGCGCGATGACATCCGCGAGTGATCCATCGACACCCAGGCTCGGCATAGAGTCGTAGAAGGTGCTGAAGTCGCGACTGTGGGAAAGATGCCGCAGCAACTCCGTCTGTGCGGCTGGTGTGGCCTTGTCCCCGGTCAAGCCTTGGGCATCGACGAGAGTAAACGAATTCGGGTCAATACCTGCGCCGGCGAGAAAGTTCCGCTCGATCTGCATTCCGTCGGCATAGGTGTGCTTGCCGTGATGGACTGCCATCAGCGGTGGCAAGAGGTTGGCGCCGAGATTGTGGCTGACCTTATTGATCAACTTGGCGTATTCCCTGAAGGGCGGTGACGTGTACGTCGCCGAGACAGGCAAGGCCTTCACCTCCTCCGATGACGGAAGGTCGGAGCCGGGGTTGGATCCGAGCGTCGGGGCGCTGACGGTGACGCCATTCTGCTCAAGAGCCTCGATGAGCACGGTGCGGGCAAATGCTGCGGGGTCGGGTACTTGGAATGTCGCCACGAATGGTGCGGTGGCGTCGGCGGGCACCGAGCCTCGAACCCGGATGTGCCCGGGGGCGTTGCTTTCGGTCTTCACCGTCGGCTTCGTGCCGGCGGGCGTGGTTGTGACGTTCGCGTCGACGGTGAAGGCTGCCGTCTTGGGCCGCCAGTCGACCTTCGCCGGGTTGCCGGGCGTGCCGGGCGTGATGAGCAGGTCAATGAGGTTGTCGTTGACCACCGTTGGCGTGACAGGCATCCCACCGATCGACACCGGGTCCCAGAGCCGATTGTCGATGATCACGTTGCCGTCCACTTGACGGATGCCGCTTGCCGCGACCTGACGAGCCAGGTCATTGATGCCTGCCAGCGGGTCTTCCCGGGTGATGGTTGCCATTCCCGGCACGGCGTTTGCGTCGTAGTGGTCGAAGTCGGGGACGTCCAGTTGTCCTGCTGCAGTCGTCCGTCCGCCGAGAGCCAGATCGCCGCTTCCCACCATGATCAGGTTGCCCGTGAGTCGTCCGGCCTCCGATATCGAACCGCTGTGCACGATTGGCGTACGGAAACGGTGGTCGCTGCCGAGGTCGTCGAGGGCTGCACCTACCGCGAAGGTCTTGGCTGTCGATCCAGTCATGAACTTGGATTCGGCGTTCTTCGACTGGAGGACTTTTCCTGTCTTCAGGTCGGCGACCTGCACGCCCCAGTCGCCTGTTGCCCACGGTGAGGCGTCCATGAGCTTTTGCAGCTCGGCGCTCACACCTGGAGCGTTCGGGGACGCGGAATTCGAGTGATCCTTTGAGTCATTGGAGCACGCCGACATCGTGACGGCCGCAAGGGCCGATGCCACAGCTACTGCGGCTGCGCGGGTACGCAGCCGGCGTGAGCCGTATCCAGTAGCCTCCCGCCGTGTGGTTCCCGCCCTCCGACGGACTGCGGGCCTGGGCTCCCTTCGGATGCGATTTCGCATGAGATCAGGGACTTTTATAAACATTGCGAGGATACCTTTTAATTTCTAGCGTTAAACGAGGGGGCGCCATGAATGCCGGCGGTCGTGCTTTAGGTGATCGAGATACGCCGGCGCCAGCGCATGGAGCACGATTTCAAGAACGTAATGCCAATCCGCGCCACCGATAAATTCCTTTTCTGTCTTGATGGGATAGCCAAGGAATGTTCGGGAATCAGCGGAAACCACGGGTGCGCGACTCACTGCACTGCCAGTGGCGGTGCTCGCCCAGCTGAACCGGGCAACCATCGGACTCGTCCAGTCTGGCCGAAGGGAATCGCCCGAACAATGCGGGCAGCGGGAGAGAGCATGGTAGGGAAAACCCCCGTTCCTCATATCCAACTAAGGCGCCTCCCCCTTGCCGATGACGATGTCTCCGTTACGGGTGTGAATCCTTACGGCATGGTCACTTGTGTCGTCTTTCATGACATCCACTGTGATGTCGCCCTTCTTGGCGGCCGTGTCGACTGCGTACGTCGCCTCCGGCAGGCCGAGCCGAACGTCGCCGTCCTGGCTTCGCACATCGACGAGGTCAGGTGCGGAGACGAAGTTCAGCTCGTTGTCGCCGTTCCGTGAGGCGACAGTGACCGACCTTGCGGAGATCCTGTCGCCCTCGATGGTTCCGTCGCGGCCTTCCAGATCCAGATGGGGCCCGCTGAGGTCCGACAACCGCATGTCGCCGGCTTTGGCCAAGAAATCTGCGGTGAAGCCCGTGGCTTCAACAAGACCCTTGTCATTCTCGGCAGTGATCGCGACGTCGCGCGGTACCTTCACGGTGTACTTCGCACCGCAGTTGACGGAGAGACCCGTGCAGTCCAGCGAGAGCGTGAGAACGCCCCCTTCGAGCTTCCATCCGGATTCTATTTCGCCGCCTACTTTCGTACCGCTGACCTGCCGCGTCACCCGAACGCCCTTGACATCGGCGGCTACGAGTTCCAGGTCAGCGGAGTCGGACTTCACGGTCAGGCTGTCCCCACTGAAATCAAACATTTTCGATTCCACGACTGTGTTCGCCGGGGTACCGTCCGGGCTGCATCCCGTTGCTGCGACAGCGAGGATCGCGACGCCCCCGAGGGCGAGCACAGTGTGAGGCCTCATTCTCATTGATTCATTCCTTCATAATTCTGGACATGCAGGTGACGCATGCCGTTCATGGTGGTGGTGGTTGGTTCGAAGGACGCGATCGCGTCGGTGGCGAGTTCGTTCCGTGGCGCCAGCAGGCAACCTGAATATCGGCCGGGGGATTCTGCTGTCGCAGCGGTACGGACGTCGCCCTGCTTCACGAGCGCAGAGCCCGGGCTGCGACCGTGCGCGACACACGGGCGGCTTGGAGGGCCAGAGCGAGGCAGGTGGTCACGAGCGTCACGCCGGCGAGCACACCGAGAGTCGCCCGGGGGAGGCCGTCCAGAACCCGGACGACGCTGATCTCGGCGCCCACGGCGATAGTGGCACTCGTCACCGCGATGGCGATCGCACCGAAGACGATCGCCGTCCCCGCGTAGATCACTCCCTCATAGATCGTTGATCGGGTGACCACACCTGGTCGCGCACCGGCGACCGTCACGATGGCGGAATCACGTGTGCGCTCCCGCCCGACCAGAGCGATCACAGCAAGGCCGCCGACCCAGGACACGACGAAGACCCAGCCCAGCACGACCAGGACATCGCCCAGCCCGGCGGTGCTTCCGGGCATGACGTTCCCCATGACCATGAAGAGTCCGACGAACGACAGGGAGAGGGCGAAGGGCAGCACCGTGGCGACGCTTCTCGCCGCGCGGGTGCGGCACGATTGCACGGCAAGGTGCCAGGCGACACCGCGCGAGGGCACGAGTGCGGTCCAGAACCTCATCAGAGGTGTGAGCACCCACGGCCCCATCAGCAGCAACAGGCAGATGAGAAAGAGGTCGCCGGCGAAAGCGAAGGCCGTCCGCTGTTCGATCCCGCCCTCGAGTTCGAGTCCCAGCCCGGGAATCCACATCCCGACCACACCGGCGAGGAGGCAGAGGGCGAGAACGCTGCGCGTGACGCCGGGCCGCGCCGGTGGATCGGAGAGGTCTCGGAACGCGCGCATCTCCGGTGTCTTGGCGGCACGGCGCGTGACTCCCCAGCCGCCGAGCAGACACGGAACCACCCCGGACAGCACGCTCGCCCCGACATGCCAGAGGTGGAATCCGGCCGTGGCTCCGTGCAGGTCGAGTCCCGTGGTCGTCCACTGTGCGAGGGCGGTGCTCGCGACGAGAGGGGCCAGCGGTACTGCCAGCGCGCCGGCTGCAGCGCCGAGCACGACCAGTTCCGTGCGCAGAATGAATCTGATGCGATTGCGAGGGATCCCGAGGATCGCCCACAGGGCATGATCGCGTCGCTGGGTCGTCAAGGTCAGACCGACGGTGGATGCGACGATGCCCACGGCGGCAAGCACGGTGAAGAAGACGATGTTGCCGCCGAGCGCGATCGACGCAGAGACCATCCGCGCATCACCCGCCGCCCGCGCTGTCGAGACGGCGGTGAACATGGCGATGACCGAGCCCGCTGCGCATGCCGCACCGACCACTGCGCACAGGAACGTCCACAACCACATGGACGCCTGCATCCGAATGTCCGACAGGACAAGTCGCATCACGACGCCTGCTCACCCGCTTCGTCCTCCGACTGCGCCGCGAGGACGGCATCGCTCACCGCGTGGGAGTCGCCACCAGGAATGACGGCGCGCACTTGCCCGGACCCCAGCACCACGACCTGGTCAGCACGTGCGGCCGCATGAGGGTCGTGTGTGACCATGAGGACCGTGGTTCCCTGCGCGGGAAGTGCCTGCAGCCAATCGAGCACGACGTGACCCGACTTGAGGTCGAGCGCGCCGGTCGGCTCGTCGGCGAAGACGATCCGCGGCTGATTCGCGACGACCCGGGCCACCGCGACGCGCTGGCGTTCACCTCCGGAGAGCCGGTCGGGGCGCCGCCGCGCGTGCTGGGCGATACCGAGCCTCGACATGGCGTCGCCGACCCTCGACCTGGGCACCCGATGGCCGGCGAGTCGCGCCGGCAGGGCGATGTTGTCCTCGACCGTCAGCGAGCTGACGAGGTTGTACTCCTGGAAGATGAATCCGACGTTCTCACTGCGGAATGCGGCCTGCTTGCGAGGGGGGAGCGACAGGACATCCGTTCCCAGGACCTCGATGGAACCCGCGGTCGCTTGCTCCAGACCAGCAATGCAGAGCAGAAGCGTCGACTTGCCCGACCCGGAGGGGCCGACGATGGCGGTCAGCCGGCCTTCGGGAATGTCCAGGTCGATATCGTGCAGGACGCGCGCCGTCTCGCGTCGTCGGCCCGGAACGGGGAAGTCCATATGAAGGCCGCGCAAACGGATGCACGGCGCGGAAGCAGCAGCTGAGATAGGCATGCATCGAGCTAAGCAGGGCACGGCGGGAGCCACACGGGTGCCTGCACTGCTTAAAGGTAGACCTAGGTCTACCTTTTGCGCGATCCACAGTATGTGACAATGGCGGGCATGGCGCAGATTCGTATTGCCCGGAGGGTGCTGACGGAATGCATCGCGGCAATGGCTTTTCCGATTCTGCTGCTTTCCATTCTCGTTGCGCCGGTCTCGGCCCCGGTGGTGGCGGAGACGGACCGTTCGAGAGCCCGGTGGTGCGGCGTCGAGACGATGCCCCTGAAACCCTCTGACCACAGCTGGGCCCAGTGGGTGGCACCCCGGCTGCGTTCACGGTCGATGTGGCGCACCGACCTGCCGGTTTTCGTGACCGTCGTGCTCCTGTCCGCACTGTCACTGCTGGTGGCCTTCTTCGGATTCATCGGCGCTGCCGCGTTGGTGTTCTCCCCCGTCTTCTGGCTCTTCGGCATCGCCGCGCAGGTCGGTCCATTCACCCCTGAATCCGTTGGGGAAACCCTCCTGGCGATGCCCGCAGGCATCGTTCTCGGCGCGGTCACCACTACCGTACTGACCGGCACATCATTTCTTCGCGACCTTCTCCTGCGCACCTTCTCCAGAAGCCGGGACCCGGATCTGCTCGCGAAACTGGAGGAGCTCCGGACCAGTCGGGCTTCGCTGACCGCGGCCTTCGAATTCGAGCGACAGCGCATCGAACGCGATCTGCACGACGGCGCCCAACAGGAACTCGTCGCCGTCGTCATGCGTCTCGGGATGCTGGAAGCCACGGCCACGGCCGCAGCCGCCGACCAGGAACGAATCGTGCGGCTGGCACGGCAGGCCCAGGCTCACGCGGAGCGCGCACTCGAACGGCTGAGGGACACGGTGCGCGACATCCATCCCCGTGAACTGAGCGACCTCGGTCTCATCGCCGCCGTCCGAGAGCTGGCCGCGCGATCACCTTTGCGGGTCGAATTGACCAGCACCGGCGATGACGCCCAGCTTTCGTCACCGACTGCGACCGCCGTATACTTCACGGTGTCCGAAGCCCTGACGAACATCTCGAAACACGCAGGTGTGGGAAACGCTCGGATCGACCTACGATGCGCCACGACAGACGTACACGTGCGTGTGCACGACGATGGTGTCGGCGGTGCGAGAATCGACACGGGCTCCGGGCTCGCCGGACTGCGCGAGCGAATGCGAAGTGTCGGCGGGAATCTCGAAATTCTCAGCCCACCGGGTGGCGGGACGCTGGTTATGGCGTCCGCTCCCAGCCAACCCCCATGGTGATAAATTGAAGCAGGACGTTCCCCGGGGAGGGGGGTCATGAGAATTGTTCTGGCAGATGACAGCGTGCTGATAAGGGCCGGCATCCGGGAAATCTTGACCTCCCACGCTCATGATGTCATCCGCGAATGCGAGGACGCCGACGAACTGGTTGCCGCAGTCGACGAGCTGGTGCATGCCGGAGCCGCCCCGAACATGGTGATCACGGATGTCCGCATGCCCCCCAAAAACACCGACGACGGACTGCGTGCCGCGATCGATCTGCGCTCCCGGCACCGGGACCTGCCGGTGTTGGTTCTCTCCGCCTACGTCACGGGCCCCTATGTGAGGGAGCTTCTGAACGGCCCGGGTGCCGACGGAGCCGTCGGGTACCTGCTCAAGGAGAAAGTGGGCAGAGTCGCCGACTTCCTGCGAGCTGTCGAGACGGTCTCCGCAGGTGGCGTCGTGATCGACCCCGAGGTTGTTCGCCACGTCACCCGCGCGGACTCGCCACAGGGGCCGCTTGCCCGGCTCACCGCTCGTGAAAGGGAAGTGCTCGCCCACATGGCCGAAGGGCGCTCCAACGCAGAAATAGCGACGGAGCTGTTTCTTTCCGGCGCTGCCGTGAGTAAGCATGTGGCGAACGTTTTCGTGAAGCTCGGCATGCCTCCCGACGAGGACAATCGGCGCGTCAAGGCCATTCTGGCCTGGTTCGAATACAACTGAGGATTGGCCCCGGGCACCGTCCAGCAGCTCCCACAGCTCCGTGAGCCCCGCGTCGGTGCCGCAGTTCTAGGAGGGCTCTGGCTCAACTTCTTTGACGTGGCCACTCTCAGTGACTGCTGGGCCTTTTCGAGCTCTAGGTGAAGTCGCCCGAAATTGGTCCGTGGGCAACGCAGTTGGCTGAATGTTCAGGGCTGTGAAAGAGGTCCTGCTCCGGCTCAAGGAGTTGTTGTTCCCGTCGATCGCGGACGTCGCGGTGCTGTCGGTAGACGTGAACATCGCGATAGTTCGCGTTAACGCGCAATGCACCGCCGACGGCGCCGCGTGCCCGGTCTGTGGCGCCTGGTCGAACCGGGTTCACGGTTCCTACCTGCGGTTTCCCGCTGATGTTCCCAGCGGAGGCCGACGGGTCGTCCTTCAATTGAGGGTCCGGCGATTCTCCTGCGGAAACTCGGGCTGCGCACGCCGCACCTTCGTCGAGCAGATACCTGGCCTGACGCGCCGGCACAGTCAGCGGACCGAACGGTTGCGCTCGACCCTGGCCTCGGTCGGTCTGGCCCTCGCGGGCCGGGCCGGGGCTCGCATCGCCAGCGTTCTCGGCGCTTCCGTCAGCCGTAGCACGGTGCTTCGGCTGGTTGATGCGCTTCCCGAGCCCGAGGTGGCCGCGCCGCGGGTGGTCGGTGTCGACGAGTACGCCACCCGGAAGGGCCGCCACTACGGCACCGTCCTCATCGATGTCGAAACCCGCCGCCCAGTTGACCTGTTGCCCGACCGGGAGGCGTCCAGCCTGGCGGCCTGGCTCGCCGAACGGCCGGGCGTTGAGGTCATCTGCCGTGACCGGGCGCCGTTCTTCGCCGAAGGTGCCACCACCGGTGCTCCTCAGGCGGTCCAGGTCGCGGACCGGTGGCATCTCTGGCACAACGTGAGCGAGGCTGCCGAACGAGCTGTCGCTCAGCACCGCAACTGCCTCCGCGCCCTTGTCACGGCCGCCCCCGAACCCGATCCGGAGCCTGCGCTGGAGGAAGATTCGTCTGGCTCGCCATGGCCGACCGGCCATCGTTTCGCCGACCGCACCAGGGCCCGGCACGCCGACGTCCACGCACTGCTGAAGGCCGGGCACAGCCGTCGATCGGTCCAGCGGCAGCTCGGTATGACCTGGCGGCCCGTCAAGCAGTTCGCCGATGCAGCGAGGCCGGAGGAGCTTTTCACTGGGCAGTGGCAGAACCGGCCGTCGGTCCTCGATGACTACAAGCCCTACCTGGACGACCGTTGGAACGAGGGCTGCACCAACGCCTGGAAGCTGTGGGAAGAGATCGTGCCGCTTGGCTATAAGGGCAGTTGCCAGCGCGTCCGCGCCTACCTGCACAAGAAGCGCACCTCCCCGCGACCGGTGGTCGCCCGGCCGCCCTCGCCCCGAACAGTCGCCGGATGGATTTTCCGGCGACCGGAAACCCTCCCTGAGGCCGAGCACCTGCAGCTCAAAACCGTCCGCACCCACTGCCCCGAGATCGACGCCCTCACCCGGCACGTCCGTGCCTTCGCGGTCATGCTGACCGAGCGCCAGGACGAGCGTCTTCCGGACTGGCTCGCCGCCGTCCGGCGGGACGATCTGCCCAGTCTCCACACGCTTGCCGCTGGCATCGATCGCGACCGCGATGCCGTCATCGCCGGTCTCACCCTGCCCTGGAGCTCGGGCGCGGTCGAAGGCCATGTCAACCGGATCAAGATGCTCAAGCGCCAGATGTTCGGGCGGGCGGGACACCAACTTCTCCGCAAGCGCGCCCTATTAGCGTGACGGAGAGTGGCCGCGTCACAGAAGTTGAGCCAGAGCCCGAGAAATGACGTCAGTGCATGGGACGGCCCGCCGCCCGTGAGAGCGGCGGGCCGTCGAGACGGAACCCGCAGGAGTCGGCCTTGAGGACCAATCCCGGCCTGAGTCAGCCGTGCTGGTGCTGGACGAGCGCGGGCGGTGTCCTGCTCATGTACCAACCCTCGACGCGGGGTCCGACAAGGTCGGACGGCCAGCCTGCCGTCTCGACGGCGGCATCGTAGACGGCGTCACCGAACGCCACAATGGCCTGGTGCGGGTCCGCTGTCTTCCTGAGCTTGGCCCACGGCAGACGAACCAGACCAGCGTCGGGATGCCAGGTGGCGCCCTCAACACCCCAGGACCGGCCCCCGAGACCGTCCGGCTGGGGCCAGATGTACGCGTACATGCCGACGTTCGGCGCCTTGGCATCCCCGAAGGAGAACCCCACCGACACGTACGCGTCGAGCTGGGCGTTCTGCATGAACGGCGGCCGGTGGGGCGGCGGCACGGTGGGCTGCGCCCGGTAACGCGTGGCGGACAGGTCGAAGCCGCCCCACATCACACCGACCCGGGGGCGGTGTCCCAGGAAGGGGGCCTGCCACGCCTCGAGCCCGTCAGCGGCGAGGTTCAGCGCTGTCCAGATCAGCCGGGCCGCGTGGCCGTCCCAGGTGCGTTCGACGTGATCGTCCTCGAAGCGCGGCGGGGCATCCGGAATCTCGCAGATCAACGAGCTGCGCGGTCGGTGTATCCCGAGCTCGTCTGCCGCATCGCAGAAGGACGCATAGAACATGGCGACTGATCCCCTGGACAATGGCACGGTCCGCGAGCCGGTGTCGGCCTCGATGACCACGCCACCGTCGAGCAAGCTGTAGTGCACCGTGAAGGTCACGCCTCGCTGCCGAAGGGTTGGCGTACTGAGCCCCCGGGGGGTGACATCGAGGACGATGTTTCCCCAGCCGACTTCGAAGGGCTCGTCAAGGGTGTACTTGCCTGCGACCTGTACCACCCGGTTCACGTAGTCAACCATGGGCGCCAGGTCCTCATGGACCAGCGTCGGCCACGCATTGAGACGTTCGCTCACAGAGAGCCTCCCAGCGTGTCGATATCAGCCGGAGGGGGCGTCAGGGGACGTCAAGTACCACACCCGCTCCCCCATGCAGCGACGGGTGGGCCTCGGACACCGAACGGCGATCCAGCCCAATTCTCACACGCAGGTCAGGGTCCTGCCCGCTCGGCGGCGCCGGGCGTCCGACGTGCTGGGCCAGCAGCCGCGCATCTTCATGCCGGCACGGTGATCACGCCGGATCGCCGCGTACAGCTCGGCCTTGGACATCTGCGGCGTACCGGAACTTTTCACCAGGAGCACCCCGGTGCTGCCCTGGCAAGTACCCCAGCGCTGTCAAAACTCGGGTTCTGTCTCAACTTCTCACTGGGGTACCGCCCACCGCCTCGACCCGGGATCTCCTGCGGCTTCTCTTGAGTCATGCCCTGCGGCATTTCCTGCGGTATCTGTTGCGCTCTCTCCCGGGCGTCGGGTGTTTGCGCAGGTCACCAGGCCTGTAGTGGTGTGGTCGGGGTGCTGGCATCCCCTCTGCGCACCCCCTGTCGCCCGCCTGCCGAAATGGAGAGGGAGGGGGCGGGCGGGAGTGCCTCGGGGATCGGCGGCCGGCCAGTTCCTCTCGCGCGTCGGCGGGGCCGCGCGCGCCGGTGCCCCGGTGTTCACCGCGACGGGGTGAACAGAGCGCCATGGCACCCGCCGCACCGCCCGTGCACCGCGCCCGCGCCCACTGGTTCGCCCGCACCGTCCTGGTCAGGCCGGTCCCACGCGTGGCTGCCGTCGCATGCCACCTCCCGCTCCAGCCCGGCCATCTGGCAACTCGACAGCCTCGGACGCCCAGGCGAGCACTTCGACCGGACCCCCTCCCGGCCCCGCTCCCGCCACTGCCGACGCCAGCGCTCCACCGACCGCTCGCTCACCCGAAGCGACCGCGATCTCCCTGTTCTTCGCGCCGCCCTCGAAGAGACCGACTGCCTCCGGCCGAACCCACTCCCTCGCAGCCCTCTTCACCTCGTTCAAGCCGCCGCCCTGCGCGTTTCTCCCAAGCCACAATTACCGACCAGGCCCACGCACTGTCAGGCAAATGCCCCGACATCACGCAATCAAGTTCATTAGCTGCGACCGTCGCTGATTCTGTAGACGTGATGTGATGACGGCAGGCATCCGCGTGCCAGGGGAGAGAGTGAAGGCTACGGCCTGCCGGATCGGCGGGCCCGGGGGAGGTCACATGACGGCCCAGGATTGGGCGGCGAACGATCCGACGGTGTTCGACGATCCGGAGGTGTTCATCGACCGCGAGGCGTACATCGCCCAGTTCCGCCCGGTGGAGCAGCCCGGCAGCGAGGTGAACTTCCCGCCCATCGCCAATGGCCTGGACTACCTCCTCAGTGTCATCGGGTCCTTGATCGACGACGAGGAGCGGGTCAGCGCACGTGACCTGAAGTACGCCGTGCTGCACTTGCAGGCCGCCGCCGAGGTGCTGCTCAAGTACCGTCTGCAGCAGGAGCATTGGACCCTGGTCTTCGCCGATCCGGGCAAGGCCAGGAAAGAGGAGCTGGCTGATGGGTCCCTGGCCAGCTGCACTCCCGCCCAGACGGTGGACCGACTGCGGCGTATCGTCGGGCTGCCCATCGGAGACAAGGACGCCGCCGCGCTCACCAAGCTGGCCAAGACCCGCAACGCGCTGCAGCACTACGGGCTCACCGACCGTGCCCGCGCCGTCGAGGCCCGCACCGCCGAGGTCCTGGACTTCCTCGTCCGCTTCCTGGACGAGCAGTTGCTGCCCGCTCTCTCCGACGAGGACCGGCAGCGGAGCACGCAGGACATGCGGACCATCCGCGGCGGTCTCAGCCGGATCCAGGGCTTCGTCACCCGACGCATGCAGCGGCTGCGGGCCGAGCTGGAGCCGCACCGGAACCGCACCGTGGTGTGCCCCCACTGCGACCAGTGGGCCCTGGTCGTGGCGGACGGCGACAGCAAGTGCCGGTTCTGCACGGTGCGGACCGACACGATCGACTACGTCCTCCGCCGGGACACCGGGAGCAACGCCACGTTCCGCCGGTGTCCGGGCTGCGACGACCACACGCTGGTCTCTGGCGTCCTCACCGCGGCCGCCCCGGACGTGCCGGTGGACCTGTGTTTCAGCTGCGGGAAGACTTTTCCCGCGCGAAAGAACTGCCTACGGTGCAACCGGCGCTTCCAACCGTACGACTTCGAGACCGTCTGCGCCGTCTGCCTGACCGACCGGGTCGCGAAGGAGGACCAGTGACGCAGACCGCCTCCGTGGCCCGCGCTGGGTCCAGCCGCAACCGTCGGCGGTCGCGGAATGGAACGGGGACACCGGCGTGATCCAGTTGCCGACCTGCCCGGTCTGCGGCCGGATCACGTTCGCCGGCGGGTACCGGCGCCGGGACCCTTTGTATTGCTCCGGGCGGTGTCGATCAAGGGCCTGGTGCCTCCGGGCGGCCCGTAGAACGCGGGCAGCAGCGCGGGTAGCGTGACGTCCAGCCGTCACGGAATCGGCCTCTACTGGTGCGTATGACGGCTCTACGTCACGCTCGGCCGAGGATCTCCTGCGGCATCCGCTGGGGCATCCCCTGCGCCTCCTACTGCGGCATCTCTTGCGCTCGCCTGGGAGTCTTCGCTTCCTTGTCTGGGGTGGCTCTCGGTTCGGTGTCCGGTCTTGGGTGCTGTGGACCGGGCTGATTCGGTTTGTTTCATGGGGTGTTGAGCGTTGTTGGCCGGGCGCTGGTGTTGGACAGGTCGTGAGGATTAGCTGGTCACTGGGTGAGGATTGCCTGGTCAGGGGAGTGAGAGCTCCCACTGGTGACCGTACGGCGACGCATTGGCGGACCGTGAGGTCAATACGCCTGTGACAGAACGAAGACGTCGCGGAGGACCGCCTGTGACTCGGTGCGGGATACAAATACTTCCGACCGCATGCACCGCGCTACTCCTGGGGGAACACCGTGAAGTACACCCGCATCACTGCTCTCGCCGCCATCGGCGTCGCCGCCACCCTCTCGCTCACCGCCTGTGGCAGCGACGGCTCCGGGAAGGACTCGTCCTCCAAGGGCTCCTCGTCCTCGTCTTCTTCGTCCTCGGACGGTGGCTCGAAGTCGCAGGGCGGCTCGGGCTCCGGCGGCTCGGAGGCCGGCAACGCGAAGTCGGGCTCCGGTGAGGACACCGAGGCAAAGGCAGCCGCGAACGGCACGACGACAACCGGCGGCAAGGTCACGTTCTGCAAGACGCAGGACCTGGCCATCGACGCCACAGACGCCGCGCCCGACGAGGAATCCGGCAGGATCGACATCACCATGATCAACCGGGGTTCGACCACCTGCTCGGCAACGGGCTTCGCGGGCGTCGACATCAAGGACGCCGACAACACCTCGAACCCCATCGAGCGCGGCCACGCCCAGCCGCGTATCACCACCCTGAAGCCCGGTGACGCCGCTGTCTTCAACCTTGCCTACGACATCGACAACACCGGCGACAGCCTCGCCTCCCCGACCAACATCCTGGTGACGCCCCCGAACGAGACCCACACCGTGAGCCTGAAGTGGCCCGCGGGCGCGGGGGACATCAAGGGCGCCTACACCGACGTTCAGGTCTACCCCACACACACGACCAACTAGGGGCGGTGCCCGCGGGCTGCTCCTGGCGGCTAATCGCCGGATCCGGCCAGGAACTTGGCCATCCAGCGTGTAGCCAGCCCGTGTCAGCGACGCTTGGCATGCCCCTTTCGCAGCAGGTTCTAAGCTTGCTTTATGGTCTGACCCCGAACGATGCGCCGAACGTGCTCGCCCGTACGAGGATTCCGGGGACGTGAACACGGTCTTCGTCTGATCCTGTGCTCCGAGGAAAGCGGCACTTGACGAGTACGAAGGCCGTGGGGGAATGAGTCTGCTGCACACGATGTCCGGCGGGAGGCGTTCGCGGTGGCGTCACACTTCCGGGACGACTTCTTCGGCTCCCTGACCGTGCGCGGGGACACGCTGTTCGAGCTGACGGACGCCCTGCTGTGTGGTGAAGACAATGGTCGACCTCACGCTGACCGCCGAGCACCGGCGTGGGCACGGCGCGATGTACGGAGCCTTGAACGGCGGGAACGTCGATGTGCCGCGGCTGCGGCAGGTGCTGGCCGGGCTGCCGCAGCCCGAGGCCGCTGACGGGCGCCTGGCCCTGGCCGTGGATGTCACCCACTGGCTGCGGCCGGACGCGCCGACCGGCCCAGCGCCGAGTCGGCCAATCTGCACGTACTCTCCACCGGCTGCCCCGAGATCGACCGCATGCTCCTGTTCCGCGACTGGCCGCGCGCCAACACCGGCGACCGCAACCTCTACGCCCGGACCAAGCGGGACCTCGCGCAGCGGACGTGGACGTACATGCGGCACTACGCCGACGCGCAGAGCGAAGTCATCGTCGGCATCCTCAAACGCGCGGGCCAGGGCACACGAGCACACCATGAAAACTGAACCCCCTGTCCCCGCCACCGGCGGCCCAAACAGCTAGTACTCATCGCGGCCGTCGCACCGGGCTGGGCCCCAGCCGCCGACGCCGCCACCTACTTCCTTTCCGCCGTGCTCCTGATATTCGCCCGCCCGCGCACGACAACAGCGGCGCTCGCGGCGTCGGCGGCGCCGACCGGCTTCCTGACCGAACTGCGTGCCGGCTGGACAGAGTTCTCCTCCCTGCGCTGGATGTGGCCGATCGTCGGCCAGTTCGCTGTCGTCAACGCCGACTTCGGAGGAGCCATCATGGTTCTGGGACCGGCGGTCGCCGAGTAGGAGCTGGGCGGCGCAGTCGCCCGGTCGATCATTCTCGCCGCCCACTCGACGGGTTTCGTCCTCGGCAGCCTGATCGCGATCCGCATCTGGCCCCGCTACCCCCGGCGCACGGGCATCCTCATCACCTTCGGCTTCGTCCCTCCCTACCTGCTCCTCGCCGCGGGCGCTCCGACATGGCTCGTCGCCGCCGGCATGCTCACGGCCGGCGTCTACATCGACGGGTTCGAAGTCCTGTGGAGGACCGCGGTCCACACCCATGTCCCCGAGCACGCCATGTCCCGGGTCAGCTCGTACGACTCCCTGGCATCCTTCATCTGCACCCCTGGGTCTCGCGGTGGCAGGCCCGGTGGCCGCTCACACATGCACCCGGATAGTGCACGAGTCGCACTGCGGCGGTTGACCGGCACCTCACCGGCAGGGCTGATTCAAAGTCGGGGTCGCCGAGTGGAACGGCGAGCAGGTCCAGGCCGGCCGCCCTGCCGACGAGGTCTACCCGGAGGCCGTCGCCGCCGCCGCCGACCGAGCGTTCCAACTGTTCGGCGGGGGCCTCGCCCCGTCCCTGCCCGCCTGAGCGCCCGCGGCCCCCGAACCGCTCCAGGCAGATAGCCCGCACTGATGGCAAGGGGGGATATCCCCCGGTCAAACCCGGAGGGAGCCCCCAGCGCGGCCCGCTCCCACCCCAGGCCATGATCGTTTCACTGCCCAGAGAGCAAGAACGAGCCGAGGAGTTCAGCATGACCGCGTACCACCAGGCGATCGGCCGACGGAGGCTGCTCGCCGCAACGGCCGGGCTCGCGGCCACGGCCCTGCTGGCCCCCACGGCCTCCGCCGCGACCACCACACCCGCCCCCACGGGGACGAAAGGCCGACAGGCCGACGCGCTCCGCGCGCTGGAGCGCGCCGCCCAGCCCCTGCGCTCGACGGAACCCGGCGGCAACACCACCGACCTACGGGCGCTGGACGCCATGATCGGCGACGCCAAGGTGGTCGGACTGGGCGAGGCCACCCACGGCTCGCACGAGTTCTTCGCCATGAAGCAACGCGTCTTCAGCCACCTCGTCGAGGAGATGGGCTTCACCACCTTCGCCCTGGAGATGAGCTGGACGGCGGGCCTCCGGATCGACGAGTACCTGCAGGGCGGCCCCGGCGACGCCCGGCGGATCGCCAAGGAGACACTGACCGGATCACCCTGGGAGCGCGAGGAGTTCGTCAGCCTGATCGCCTGGATGCGGCGCTACAACGACCGCCACCCCGGCCGGAAGGTCCACTTCATGGGCAACGACATCGGGGCGCCCAAGCTCGGCGACGCTGTCTTCGACCGGGTGCTCTCGTACGTCCGTACGAGCCGCCCCCAGGACGTCGCACGCCTCGAGGAGCTGTACGCGGGCCTGCGCCCCCTCGACGACGTCTTCGCCTACCTGCGCAAGCCCGTCGCGGAACGTCGCCTCGACGCCACCACCGCCCAGCAGGCGTTCGACCTGGTCACCGCGCACAAGGGGGCCGGCGGCGACGCCTACGAATGGGCCGAGCAGCACGCCCGCAGCATCGCCCAGACCTTCGCGTTCACCTCGCTCGACCTGTCCGACCCGGCATCGGTGTCCGCCGCGGAGCACCTCCGCGACCGGGTCATGGCCGACAACACCGCCTGGTGGCACCGCCGCACCGGCGACAAGATGCTGCTCTCGGCGCACAACGGCCACGTGGGCTACCTGGCCACCGACCCGGTGATGTACCCCACGACCCAGGGCGCCTTCCTGCGCGAGGCCCTCGGACGGGACTACGCCGCCATCGGCTTCACCTTCGGCCGCGGCTCGTTCCTCACCGCGACCACCCTCGGCAGCCCCTGGAACAAGGTCACCGTCCCCGCGGCCACCCCCGACATGCAGGAGTACACCCTCGACCGGGTGCACCACCGCGACTACTACCTCGACCTGCGCACCCTGCCCGCCGCGGGCCGCACCTGGCTGGACACGCCCCGCCCCACCTACGAGGCCGGCTCGTCCTTCAAGAAGGACCCGCTCCCCACCCTCGCCATCACCCGGGCCTACGACATCCTCATCCACCTCAACCAGGTCCACGCAGCCACCAGCCTCTGACCCAGGGCTGATTCAAGATTTGGGTGATCTTGACGGTGAAGCTTCCCCTTGATGTTGGACACCTGGAGACTGGGACGTGAGGTTCCAGAGGAAGTAGTGCCAGGTGGGAAGCAAGAGCAACCGCAGTAGGCGGTATACGGAGGACCGGACCAGCGCGACGCGGTCGCGCTGGTCCGGTCCTCCGGCAAGACCGTCACCGAGGTGGCCCGGGAGATCGGGGTCAGCGCGAGGGACTGCGGAACTGGGTCAGGCAGGACACGATCGACCGCGGGCAGGGGGCGCCGGGCGAGCTGACGAGCGTGGAACGGGAAGAGCTGCGTCGGCTGCGGCGACAGAACCGTGAGCAGGCCGAGACGATCGAGGTGCTGCGAAAAGCGGCGGTCTTCTTCGCGAAGATGAGCGATCGATGAGCGAGGTGTACGCGTTCATCGAGGCGGAGAAGACCACCCGCGGGGTCGCTCATTTGTGCCGGCTGCTGAAGGTGGCCCGGTCCTCTTTCTACGCCTGGTTGGCCGGCGAGCAGGCCCGCGCCGCCCACCGGGCCGCCTGGCATCACAGAGCACTGTCAGCGGTGGATGACAGCATCGGGCGCATGACGAATGCGACACCGTTCGACTGGCGGCCGTTTCTGCTCAGATGGAGCGAGGAGTGGTCGGATTCCCTGCCCGATGACGAGACGCAGAGTGAGAAGGACGAAGCCGCCCGGCGGGTTCGGTGGTTGGGGTTCCCGCCGGCGTCCGAGGAGCGGATCGCAGCCATGGAGGAGCGCCTCGGCCGACGGATACCCCCGTCGTTCCGGGAATTCCTCAGCATCAGCGACGGGTGGCAGCACGCCGGCGGTTTCATCTGGCTGCTGGCGGGGACCACGGACGCGCGCTGGCACAACAACGAGTCCGGGCTCGCGGACATGTTCGAGGAGTATCTGGACGACGACGCCGGACCCGACGAGCGGCAGGAAGCGGACATCTGGCGGCGCGGGCTCCAGCTCGACGTCGAGTCCGACGTCACCCACGTCCTCTTGGATCCCGAGGACGTGGACGAGGATGGCGAGTGGGCCGTGTACACGTGGGCGAGCTGGCGGGCCGCGCCACCCGAGCGGTACGCGAACTTCGTCGAGTTCATGCGGGGCATGTACCGGGAGTTCCACAGCCTGCGGGCACGCCCGGCCGACGGGCAGCCGGAGTTCGCCAGCGACACGACGCGAGAGCTGGACGCCCTGGTGGAGCAGGCCCGGCTGGAGGCGCTGCGCGGCGACTGGGAACGGGCCGGGCACGCGCTGGACGAGGCAAAGGAGTACGGCAGACCGCGGGCCGCCGGGCTGGGTGACCAGATACGCCGCCTGCTCGGACGGACCTGCATGGTGTACTTCGACGACGTGGTGACCGATCCGCAGTACGCGCCCGAGCTGCTGCCGTCGCTGGTCGCCGGACACGCGGCGCACTCGTACGGGGACGACTCCACGCTGATGTTCCACCTGCGGGGAGCTGGTGACGACGTGGTGTCGCTGGCCTACGCGACGCTGGAGCAGGTACGCAACGGCTCGTACCGGTACACGGCGGCCGGACCGTTCGGGGAAGCGGTCGAGCGGGCGCGGGAGCTGGCGCGGTGGGGCAACACCGACGGGGCATGGCGGACACTGATGGACGCTCTGCCGGTATGGCAGCCGCTGGGACCCGACCACCTGGCGCCGCTGGGGTGGGTGGCCGACCCCCTGCTCGGACCCCTGCTGACCCCGGAACGGGGCCGCGAGCTGCTGTCCACCCCCAGGGGCGGGCAGGCGGGTGAGGCACCGAGCCCGACGGCCGGCCTCGACCCGGACAACCTGGCGTGGCTCGCGGACCCGGACCCCCACGACAACCTCACGTCCTACCGGTTCGTCCTGGTCGAAGGTGTGAAGCCGGAGGACTTGCCCGGACGCCTCGCGGACGGGAACGAGGCAGCGTTGGGCGATCCCATGACTTCCGACGAAGCGCGCCGCCGATTGCTCCGCGGGCAGAGGGAGTTCTCGTCCTACGACGACAAGGCCCTCATGACGGTCGGCCGGGCCGGCACCCGTTGGAGCTTCGCCTTCGACAGCGACCCTGCGCATTTCGACCCGCAGCGGTTCGTCTCCCCGGCTGCGGCCGCCGGCGCGGGCACCCGCGCGGTGGTCGTGTGGAGCGGCCTGAGGACCTGGCGCGGGGAACCGTTCTTCCACCTTTCCGTAGCGCAGGACGGTGCCGAGCAGTACGCCTTCACGTACGCGGACGGAGAGATTCGCCGAACCGGGGAGATACCACGGGCACTGGACCCGGAGCGGTTCTTCGGCTCCCGGGAGGAGGGCACCGAGGCGGAACGGCCGCTACTGGAGGCCGTGACCGGCGAGTTCGGTGTCCAACTGCCGCGCCACGCGATCACGGACGGACGGCTGCACACCTTCACCACCCGCTCATGGACGCGGCCGCCGGGAAACGGGGAGGCGTACGCCGTGGTCAGCATGAACTGGGGTGCCGCGCGCTGACGGACACGGACGGCTGCACGCCGACAACCTCTCTCTCCCCCGTACAGAGCCGAAGGCCGGTGGTCAGCGCGGCCCATGCTCACCTTGATCACGGATCATGAACGTCGCCATGTCAGCCGCAAGGCGCGTATAGAACTTTTGCCCATCTTGAAGCAACCAATGGACGATGCCGACTTTCTGACGTCTCGCGTCCTGCGATCGATGGGAGACACGAGATGAAACCGCATATGGCGAAGGGCAGCCGGCCTCGGTCGACGGTCCCGGGCTGTCTGTCCGGCTGGGCTCCGGCCACAGCACTCCTCCTGGCCGTGACGACGTCCTGCACCGGCTCCGCACCGGGACACGGTGCCGTCGTCGGAAAGCCCGGCTCGGCCGGAGTGGGGGATCGGCTGTTCCCGGCGCTCGGCAATGGCGGCTATGACGTGGTGCACTACGGGCTGACGCTGGATTACGTGCCCGAGACCAACCACCTGAAGGGCACGGCGGTCATCACAGCGCGGGCCACCCAGGACCTGAGCCGCTTCAACCTCGACCTGTCAGGGCTGCGGGTACGCACCACCACGGTGCAAGGAGCCAAGGCCCAAGTCGCGCGCTCGGGGGACGAGCTGCTCGTGACACCGGCGAAGACGGTGAGGAACCGCGAAGTCTTCAGGACAGTCGTCACCTACGACGGCACACCGCGCACGCTCAAGGACGACGACGGAGGCCTGGAAGGCTGGATGGAGACCGACGACGGCTCGACGGCCCTGGGTCAGCCGTCCGGCTCCATGACCTGGTTCCCGGGCAACCATCACCCGTCGGACAAGGCCACGTACGACACCACGGTCACCGTGCCCAAGGACGAGGACGGCGACCCCTACGACGTGATCAGCAACGGCGAGCTGATCACGGAGGAGGACAAGGGCAAAACGGTGACCCGGCACTGGCGCACCGAGGAGCCCATGGCCAGCTACCTCGCACACGTCTCCGTCGGTTACTTCGAGATCCACAAGGGCCGGACGGACGATGACGTGCCCGTCTACGTCGCCATCGACCCCGACGAGGCCGAAGACTCCGCCGATGTCGCAGACCTGGTGCCCGAGATCGTCGACTGGGCCGGCAAGCGCTTCGGTCCCTACCCCTTCTCCTCGACCGGTGCCATCGTCGACCACCTGCCCGGACTCGACTACGCCCTGGAGACCCAGACCAGGCCCTACTTCGGCGAGGCGCCCGAAGAGGCACTGCTCGTGCACGAACTGGCACACCAGTGGTTCGGCAACTCCGTCACCCCGCGCAAGTGGCAGGACATGTGGCTCAGCGAGGGTCTGGCCACCTACGCGGAGTGGCTGTGGGAGGAGGAGCGGGGCAACAGGAGCACAACGGAGATCTTCGAGAACTTCTACAACGGCACGGACGCCGAGAGCGAGGGCATCTGGGCGTTCCCGCCGGCGGATCCGCCCAGCGGAGGGCGCGTCTCCGACCCGCCCGTCTACGGACGCGGTGCCATGGTCGTGCACAAGGTGCGCAGGGCCGTCGGCGACGAGACCTTCTTCGGCATCCTTCGTACCTGGACCCGGCAGCACCGGCACGGCAATGCTGACACCCGGCAGTTCATCGCCCTGTGCGAGAGCAAGGCCGGGAAGGACTTGACCGCGCTCTTCAACACCTGGCTCTTCGACAAGAAGAAGCCCTCCCGGATGTGAGGAGGACGATCCGACGAGAGACGGAAAAGGACCGCGACTACGTGTGCGACTACCCCGCGATCGTCCTGCGCTCGAAAGTACCCGCCGGCTCGGTCTTCGCGCTGCTCGGACCGAACGGCACGGAGCATGTGACCGCGCTGGTGGAGGACCGGGTGGACGTGGCTTTCGTGCGGCCGAGCCCGAACGACGAGCGGCTCGTCGCGGATGTCCTCACCACCGAGCAGCGGATCGTCGTCGTGCACGAGCGGTGGCCACTGGCCGACGCCCGGATGCCCGGACGTCCGGGGTCGGCGTCGCGGACCTCACCGAGCTCCCGCTATTCAGTGTCCCGGGGCACAGCCCGCACTCGTTCACCGAGTATCTGTACTTCGACGACCGCGCCCAGCGCCGCAGCTCCGGGTTCGCCGTCACCCCGCAGGAGGCGCTGACCGGCGTCGTCACCGAGCGGTCCGCGGGCTCTGGCCTGCGCTCATTCGCGCGATACTACGCATGGCCGGGCGCCGTCCTCGTACCCGTCCTCGATGCGCGGCGGGAGAGCGGGATCAACTCCCGTCCGCTGGGCTCCGATTGACGAGCGCATCGCCCAAGACACCGGTCCTTCCACCCGCGCGACTTCCGCTCGGCCCACTTCTCGATGCTGCGGAAGTGGGTGGCCCTGGCGTGCTCCAGCGCTTCGACGATGGTGATCTCCAGGTTGTCCAGCGAACGGCCTCTGTCTGTGTCGATGACATGGGTGTAGATGACGACGGACATCTACTGATGCTCTCCTTTGGTGACAGCGGACTGAGCGTCCTACTCCAGGTGCCCGGAGAGAGCCGAACCGGCAAAGAATCGTGAGAACGTCCGTGTGACGCCCGTCGCTTCGAAGATGAGGTGGCGCCGTCGGCCGCCTGTGACGCCCAGGCCGGCCGACTGCGACGCTCGGTCACAACCGCGCGCGGGTTCGGGACCCCTGCCATGTGCCGCTGTCGCGCCGGTCGGCGGCGGCCTGCCGTGGTGCTGCGGGGCGATGGTCCGGCCGGCCCCTCGCAGTACCAGCAGACCTACTTCCTGCCGGGCCTTGTGTGACGTTTCCCGGCGCCCGTTCTTCAGGGCGTCGGCTGTTCAGCACCCTCCGGGAAGCCCGGTTCAGCCGTTTCGGTGTGAGATACACGACTCTTCCGGGCGGAACCGGCACTGCGTTCCCAACGCACCGTCAGGTGACTTTGCAGGCCGGGGCCTTACTGGCCTTTGATGGTCACTCATTTGATCTTGCCCATCTACTCAGAGTGGCACTGCGTGTCGCGTGTGAGGTGCTTCGGCGGTGATTGGGGGGAGCGTCGCCCGCTCCGCGCGCGGGTACTCTGTCGCCTACCCCTGGGGTCCGTGTTGCCGTCGCTGGCCTCCATGGAGTTCGCGAAGGTCGCGGATCCGGAGAGGGGTAGCCCCATGGCTCACAAGCCTGACGGGTACTGCTGCTGCAGCACGAAGGCGGATCGCCACTACAGGTGGATCCGCTGGCTCGGTCCGATCGGCTCGCTCATCAAACACGGATGGGACTTGCTGGGCTGACAACGCGAAGGCCCCGGCCTAAAGGCCGGGGCCACGCTGCAGACGGTGCAGAGAAGGCCTCGCCCCGAGCCTCGCGAGCGGTGGGTGGGGCCTTCGCCTTGCCGTTGCTTGTTACTGTCGCGTAATAAGCCGAACGTCGCTATGTGATCTGCGCCACACCCCTTGTTGCGCGACGGTGCCCATCTTGCACGTCATGGCTGAAGAACGCGACCAGCGCCCGCATGTTGATCTGCGCAGTTTTGCTGCAGGAGTCCGCAAGGGGCAGCTCACCACCTTGATTCGCCATTTTATGAGTGACAGGGATCACCCCAGTGAGTGAAGGTCGGAACGTCTGGGCGATCTGCAATAAGTCGCCTTTGTCGCAACTTCACACGCGTCAATCACGCGCCAACGGCCCCCGCCGTTCCGGGCGGAGGTACTTTACCGCCCCCCACTGACAATCCACGGTGAGCCCCATGGGCGGGCCAATCATTCGTAAGCAGTTGAAATAGGTGATGCGGCACAGGTGAGGCTCGGATCCGTACGACGGCGGCGAGTGGGTGGCAGAAGCTGTCATACCCGTGATCAGGGCCCAGGAGCTGTCGCGAAGGCTCCTCGGCTGGAAGCAGGCTGTCGCGCGGACCGGCGACGCGGAAGTGTGGTGCCCGCGCTGGAACACCGCACTTCGGGGGCAGGGTTGTGTCATGTCCTTGAGCTGTCGGGCGGCCCAGACGCGAAAAGGCGCCCCGCCTGTGTGTGGCGCCCTCTTCCATGGCGGCCCCGACCCTCAGTGCTTCGCAGGCCTCTTTTGCGTGCTGTCGGGCCGCGGGCACAGGGTGGGCGAAACCCTCGTCATCGAGGTGAAGCATGCCAACTCATCGTGCTCATAGGGTACTTGATGCCAGATCCGGATGTGGCGCTGGCGATGACAGCAGCGACGACGATTGTCGCGGCGATGGCGACCAGCGCCTGGCAGGCCACGAGGGCCGGGGTTGCGAGGATCTTCCGGCGGGCCGATGAAGCCGAGTCGGGGCCGGAGTCCGGTGCCGGTATCAAGGTGCGGCTGGAGCGCAGCGCGACACGGATCGCGAACGCCGCTGACCCGGACGGAGGTGCGGCAGGCACAGATCGTCCGCTGGCGGGAGAACCTCGAGGACCTGATGAACGATCATCCCGATGCGGAGGCCGAGCTGCGGACGCTGGTGGAGACGATCCGGCAGCAGCTTCCGCCGGTCCAACAGCAGTGGGTCCAGCGGATCGAGGCGCGCGACGGCGGGTTCGCCGTCGGGGCGCAGGGGCCGGGCAGCAGGGTCATCGTCCGCCACGACCGCGACACGCCGCCCACCGGGAATGGCCTTTGAACCCGCCCAGCAGCAGACCGTGCATGCGGTCAACGGCTTCGCCTACGGCTGCATCGGCGCGGACATCCACGCCTTCGGCGACGGCGTGCCGCTGTACGTCCTTCAGCAGGGCGTCCCGAGCCCGGCCGGACCCGACCTGGCTGCTGGACCTGCCCAGCCGCATGCTGAATTCACGGTTCGAGGTCGTCGGCTTCACTGGGCGCGAAAAGGAACTCGCCGACCTGCGCCGCTGGCGCGATCACGGTCCGCGGCTCTCGGTCCAGTGGCTGCACGCACCGGGCGGCCAGGGCAAGAGCCGGCTGGCCGCGCAGTTCGTGAAGGAGTCGGAGGCCGCCGGCTGGACCGTGGCAACGGCCGCGCGCGGCCCCGGCGTCGCCCAGCCGTCACCGGGGACCCAGGACCTGCGCACCGACACCCGCGCCGGGGTGCTCCTGGTCGTCGACTACGCCGACCGGTGGCCAGTGACCCACCTGACGTGGCTGCTCAGCAACGCGCTCCTGCACCGGCCCACCGACCAGGCGCGCGTGCTGCAGCTCGCCCGCACCGGGACCCCTGGCCTGCCGTACGCGCCTCCATCGCCGGCCTCCAGGCCGACGCCTCGACACGGGCCCTGCCGCCCCTGGCCGATGCCGGCCGGGTCGGCGAGAGCGAGCGCCACGGCATGTTCCCTGCCGCGCGCGATGCCTTCGCCGCCCTCTACGACGTGCCCGCGCGCATCATCGAGCCGCCCGAAGAACTGAGCGGACCGGACTTCGGACTGACTTCGCGGTCCACATGGCCGCACTGACGGCCGTGGACCGCCGCGCCCATGCCGCCACCACGGCCACGACGCCGGACATGACCGGCCTGACCGCCTGTCTGCTGGACCGGGAACGCCGTCACTGGTACACCCTGCACGAGACCGGGGCACTCGGTAGCACCAGGGTGGAGATCTCCCGCGCCGCCTTCGTCGCGGCGCTCACCGGACCGCTCGCCTGCCGGGAGGCGAAAGGGGCGCTCAAGACGGCCGGACTCGGCCCCGATACGGACCGCCTGCTCACCGACCACGCGTACTGCTACCCATCCGGCGCCTCCGGCACAGTCCTGGAGTCCCTCTCCCCCGACCGTCTCGCCGAAGACTTCCTGGCGCTCTCCATTCCGGGCCACGACCTTCCCGACCACGCCGCCGATCCGTGGGCGGTCGGCAACCCCGAACTTCTGCTGCCCGTGGTCGAGCCCGTCTCCGAGAGCCATGATGGCCGGGGCCACGGCGACCATCGGCGAGGATCGCGGTACGGGGCCGAGGCTCGCCGGGCCGCTCCTCCGGCTGCCAGCGCGCACCGAACAGCAGCTGCCCCACTCCAGTTGCTGTGCAGCGGCGGATCGGTACGCCGGACCGGCCGAGGACGGTAATGAGTTGACCTGTGGACAGCCGGTGCCGTCGGGTTCTGGTACTGACAGTTCGTCGTTGATCGCTTTGAGCTGCGTCGGCGTCAGCCGCAGATTCCGCCAGTCGGAGATGGTGCCGGCACGCTGCCGATCGCTCTCCCAGCTCTCGCTCAGGTAGTTCGTGACCAGGCACGACAATCCTGTGGCAGTGGCGGGACCGTCGAGAGTGAGCATCTCGAGGATGCTCATGCGCAGTGGGTGCGCCGGTCCTCGCAGGCTGCGGGCGTCAATACGCCGTAAGGGATCGGGGGGCCGTCGCGCCGTCGGTTGCGTCGCCGTCCACCCCCGTCCGCGGCGCTCGACGCCGATGTGTACGGCGTCCGCCGCCTCGGCCGCCCGGCACGCGGCGTTGAACGCGTCCAGGCCCGCCTTGGCGAGTTCACCCGTTCACCGCACTCCGCAGAGCGCCTCCGAGGGCCCCGCAGCCCCTAGGGTCGCTCGCATGGGGCGCGTCCGACGGAGTCCGCAGCCCGGCGCGGATCGCAGCGAGTGGTCACGGCGCGGATACCTCTCAGCGGTCTGGTATCTGCGGGCCGTCGCCTTCCTCAACTTCCTCGGCGCTGTGTGGGTGTCTTTCGGAAACGACATCCGGCGGCACAACGACGACGAGTTCTTCACGCCTTACCTGCTGACTGCCGGGTTCTTCTCCGGTGTGCTCTCCGTGTTTCTGGCGATCACCATGCGGCGGCGCAAGCGCGCCGCCTGGATCCTCAATCTCGCCCTGGCCGGGCTGACGCTGGTGCTGACGGCCCTGGCCCTGGAGTTGCCGGTGTACCGGCAGCATGTCCAGAACTGGATCGCGGTCCTGCTGACCGCGTTCTTCGTCGCCGCCATGCTCGCCGGGCGGCGGGAGTTCCACGCGAAGGGCGACCGCGCCAACCCGAAACTGGCGGCGGTGGTCGGCGTGGCCGGGCTGGTGGTGGGGTCGTTGCTCGCCACCACGATGGTCACCGTGAGTAACACCAACCCGGACGCCGGGCGCTCCGACTTCCTGGAGCGCTGGCACTACGGTGTGCTCCGCATGTTCTCGCTCGCCTACGACGACATCCGCTTCGAGGGAATCGCCACCCCCGGCTGGGCCAATGTGCTCATCAACCTGATGAGTACGGCGCTGATCCTGTTGGTCCTGTACGCGGCCTTCAGATCCCGCCGCGCCGTCGACCCGCAGACCGACGAGGACCAGCGAGAGATGCGCGTACTGCTGGAGCGGTACGGCGACCGCGACTCCCTCGGCTACTTCGCCCTTCGCCGCGACAAGAGCGTCATCTGGTCGCCGTCGGGCAAGTCGGCCGTCGCCTACCGAGTGGTCGGCGGGGTCTCGCTCGCGTCCGGTGATCCGATCGGCGACCCGGAGGAGTGGCCGGGAGCGATCGACCGCTGGCTGGTCCAGGCCAGTGAGCACGGCTGGACCCCCTCTGTAATCGGGGCGAGCGAAGAGGGCGGCATCATTTACACCCGGCACGGATTGAACGCTCTGGAACTGGGCGACGAGGCGATTGTCGACGTCGGCGAGTTCACTACGGAAGGCCGTGCCATACGGAGTGTCCGCCAGGCACACCACCGTGTCGAGCGCGCCGGGTACACCGTCCGTGTCAGCCGTCACGAGGACATGTCGGCGGACGAGATGGCCGAGATGATCGAATGGGCCGACGACTGGCGTGACGGGGCGACGGAGCGGGGATTCTCCATGGCGCTGGGCCGTCTCGGCGATCCGCAGGATGGTCGCTGCATCATGCTGGTCTGTCGTGATACGGCCGGGCGGCCGCGTGCCCTGCTGAGTTTTGTCCCCTGGGGCGCCGACGGGCTCTCCCTGGACCTGATGCGACGTGACCGGAACTCGGACAACGGCCTGTTCGAGTTCATGGTGCTGGAGCTGATCCAGCGTGCAGGCGGCCTCGGTATCACCCAGGTCTCGCTGAACTTCGCGATGTTCCGCGCGGTCTTCGAACGCGGCTCCCGGATCGGCGCGGGCCCGGTGCTGCGGCTGTGGCGCTCGCTGCTGACCTTCTTCTCCCGTTGGTGGCAAATCGAGTCGCTCTACCGCGCCAACGCCAAGTACCGGCCCATCTGGGAGCCCCGCTTCCTGCTGTACGCCCAGAGCACCGATCTGCCGCGGATCGCTCTCGCCAGTGCCCGTGCCGAGGGCTTCCTGGAGGCGCCCGGACTGCCGAAGTGGCTGCACCGCAGACGTCTGGAGACGCGCCGTTGAACATGGCTGCCTCGTTCGCCCGGCGCGAGTGGGGACCCCTCTACGTGACCGTGCGGACGGCCCTGGCCACCCGTGGGTGGCGGGCCATCCCGCTGACGCTCGCCTCGGTCTGTCTCATCGTGCTCTGTCAGATCGTCCAGGACCAGAGCTGGGGATACGGCCTGATCCAGGACATCGGCTTCGTCCGGGCCGAGGACCCTCTCTGGCTCGCCCTCCTCCGTACCCCGCTCTCGCTCTTCGTGCCCGCGCTCAGCCTGCCCGTCTGGGGCGCGATGGCGCAGGTGCTGGTCGTGTTCGGCGTTGCGGAGATCACTCTGGGCCGGCCGCGTACCCTCGTCATCGCCTATGTCTGCACCCTCGCCGGGACGCTCTACGCGCGGTTCGGCATCGCCATCGGACCCGAGGGCCTCCTCGGGCTGCCGGCCTCGGACGCACGGATCGTCGACACCGGGCCGTCGGTGGCGGTCACGGGGCTCGCGGTCTGCGTCTGTGTGTGTACGGGGGCGTGGTTGACTGTGGCGCTGGTGGTCGTGGCGATGGTCGTCGAGGTGATCGTCAAGCCCAATCTGGCCGGCACGGAGCATCTCGTGGCGATCGGGGCCGCGCTGGTGCTGTGCGCACCAGCGGCCCTGCGGCACCGGCGACCGTCCGACGGCGACGGTGGTGCGGGCGGGCCCGCGGTGCCGCCGGCCGGGGGCTGAAGCCCGCTGTTCGCAGGTGCCGGCGGCCCGGCCGTGCCGCAGTGGCTCTCTGCCTTCCGGCCCCTCCGTTCGGAGCAACTCTCGCCGTGCCGGAGTGGCCGGGCCGGGCTGGCACCGGGATAGGGAGAGGATGCCGACGGACGCGCCGGAACGGCTGCGCGTCCCGTCGAAACCGGAGCGAGGTTGCCTGTCAGATGCCGAAGCCGGCCGCACCTGAACTGTCCCGGAAACCGGGTCTGAGGCGAGACATCGGCCTGATCGGACTCATCTGGACCTCCGTGGGGTCCATCATCGGCTCCGGCTGGCTGTTCGGCGCGCTGTTCGCGGCGCAGGTGGCCGGGACGGCCGCCCTCGTCTCCTGGGGGATCGGAGCCCTCGCGATCACCGTTCTGGCGTTCGTCCACGCGGAGCTGGGGGCCATGTACCCGGTCTCGGGTGGCACCGCGCGCTTCCCGCACTACGCCTTCGGCAGCGTCGCCGGGGCCTCCTTCGGCTGGTTCTCCTGGCTCCAGGCCGTCGCCACGGCACCGATCGAGGTCATGGCGTCGCTGAACTACCTCAGCGTCCACGCCACCTGGGTACAGACGGAGAAGAACCAGCTGACCGCCGCCGGATACGGGCTGGCCGTCGCCTTCATGGCCTTCTTCGTCCTCGTCAACTTCTTCGGCATCCGCTGGCTCGCCCATACCAACAGCGTGGCCACATGGTGGAAGCTCGCCATCCCCCTGCTCACCATCGCCGCCCTGGCGGGGACCACCTTCCACGGAAGCAATTTCGGCCACCAGGGCTTCGCCCCGTTCGGCGTCGAGGGCGTGCTCTCCGCCGTCAGCACCAGCGGAATCATCTTCGCGCTCCTCGGATTCGAACAGGCGGACCAGTTGGCGGGGGAGAGCCGCAACCCGGCACGGGACATCCCGCGGGCGGTGATCGGCTCGATCCTCATCGGCGCGCTCGTCTACTCGGCGCTCCAGGTGGTCTTCATCGGGGCCCTGCCACAGAGCGCCTTCGCCCACGGCTGGGCCGATCTGACCTTCGCCGACAAGGCGGGGCCGTTCGCCGGGCTCGCCCTGTCCGCCGGGCTCGGCTGGCTCGCCGCGCTGATCTACATCGACGCGGTCGTCTCACCGACCGGCACCGGCCTGATCTACACCACCGCCGCTTCCCGGGTGTCGTACGGCCTCTCCCGCAACGGCTATGTGCCCGCGGTCTTCGAACGGACGACAGCGCGCGGGGTTCCCTGGTTCAGTCTGCTCTTCGCCTTCCTCGTCGGGCTCATCGTCTTCCTGCCCTTCCCCACCTGGCAGAAGCTGGTCGGTTTCGTCACCTCCGCGAGCGTGCTGATGTACGCGGGCGCGCCGCTCGCCCTCGGGTGTCTGCGCAAGCAGGACCCGGACCGGCACCGCCCGTACCGTATGCCCGGCGGTCTGTTCTGGGCCCCCGTCGCCTTCATCGTCTCCAACCTGATCATCTACTGGGCCGGCTGGGACACCCTGTGGCGACTCGGCCTGGCGATCGTCCTCGGATATCTGCTGCTGGGCGGCTCGGCACTGCTCAGGCTGAACCCGAGGGCCCCACACCTGGACTGGCGGTCCGCCCAGTGGCTGCCGGTGTATCTGGTGGGGCTGGGCCTGATCTCCTGGCAGGGCGGCTACTGCAGCGGAGGACCGGCGTCGAAGGTGTCCTGCGGTGCGACCGGCGTCATTCCCCTGTGGTGGGACATGGCGATCATCGCCGCGTTCAGCCTGCTGATCTACTCCTGGGCGCAGGCCGTCCGGCTCCCGGACGAGGCGGCCCAGGCGTACATCGGCCCGATCGACGTACTGCCCGGCCGCTGACGACCGGGGCACTGACCTCCGTTGGCGGTCTGGTGAGGTCGGCGCGGTCGTCACCGAGATGTACTCCGATTCCCCCGTCCTCGCCTTGCGCCCCGCAGAGCACCTGCCTCCATCGGAAGCAGAACCGACACCGACGCTCCACAGCCTCCATGGCTCAAACGTGGCCGCGAAGGCACGGGGCCTGCTTCGAACCGCGGCTCAGTCGCGTCTCCGACCACGGTGGCCAGTTCCCGGACACGGAAAGTACATCCCTACGTGGCCGGAAGGGCCACCGTGCGGAGTCCGCCCTGGCATGATCGGGCGCCCGTCAACAAGTGCGGGAAGCTCCCTGATTTTGGAACGGAGCTGAAATTGGGAACCTCATCGCCCCAGAGCGGCGATTCCCTCCTGCCGAGCTGCTCCTGCTCGGCGCCACCGGCCTTGCGGACGAGCTCGTCTCGCTCGGTGCGGGCGGCGGCTTCGGCGGCGAAGTAGGCGGCAGGGCTCAGGTGACGCTCTCTGAAAGTTGTATCAGGGGAACATGACGAAGCCCTTCCCCGGTGGAGGGAAGGGCTTCGTGAGTGAGCGCTGGGCAGGCCTTGCACCTGCATTTCCCCGCGGGAAGCGGGGCGTCTTTCCTTGGACCACCAACGCAGTGTCAGTCGCCGCGAGTTGCGGCGAACCTTCAAGATCAACTATAGCGCATGCGATCCTGATCAGGCACAGCACCGGCGGGGAACGGCGATGCCCCGGGCTCCGAGGCGGCACCACGACCAGCGGGCCGCGGCCTTGATGAAGTCCGTGATCTGCTCCTCCGGGCGCTCGATCGGCAGCGCCTCCTCGTTCGGGTGCGGCGTCAGCCCGGTCGCCCGTGCGTACTCGTGCAGCACCGCGGTGAACCCGCCCCTGGTGACGTCACGGATGGAGTGCACCGCCTGGCCGAACGGCGACCGCAGCACGGCATCGATCAGCCCGTTCAGCAGAGCGCAGTCGCTCAGCTCATCCCGCTCGAACCCGAGCCCTTCCCGCACGGACAGCAGATGCGCGGTGTGGTGGCCGATGGGACCGGTGAGCAGGAGGCTGTCGCCGGCCGCCACAAGGGCCCATGCGCAGCGGCGGGCGCTGGAACACGCCGATGCCCGTCGTGTTGAGGTAGATCTGGTCGGCTTCTCCGGCCCGCACCACCTTGGTGTCGCCAGCGACGATCACCACGCCGGTCTCCCGCGCGGCATCGCCGACCGACCGCAGGCCGGTGGCGTACCTGGCGATCGGCAGACGGTCTCCAGGATGACGCCAAGGGTCGGGTACCGCGGCTCGGCGCCGAGCACCGCCAGGTCGTTGGCGGTGCCGCAGACGGCCACCTTGTCGATGTCTCCGCTGCCGAAGAACGGCGGGTCGACGACGAACGAGTCCGTCGCGACCGCCAGCGGCCCGTCAGCCGGCCGCACGATCGCGCTGCCCTCCATCTCACCGACGTACACGTCGCCGAGCACCTCGGCGCTGAACTCGACCGGCTCCCGGCTCAACCGCGCACCGGTGCCATGATCAAGGGCAATTTCCGGGTCGACGATGGTCACGTTCGGCATCCCGTCCCTCAAGCCAGGTCCATCGGTGCGGGCAATGGCCAGGACAGACCGCCGCTCGTCCCGACGAACGTCCCATCCGGCATGCGGTTGTGGGCAGTCGGGCGAAGTCCTGACAGGGGCCGGCCGACTGCCGGAAAGTCGGTGGACGCACCCGACGACCCGGCAGCGCGTGTCCGATCAGGACTTGCAGGAGTCCACGATCAGCTGTCGGCTCCGGTTGACCAACCGGCACATCATGACCACGACAACGAGCTGGGCGAGGCCGGACACGAGAAACGCGGTCGGCACGCTGGTCAGGTCAGCCACGGTGCCACCGATCAGGGCGCCCAGCGGGATGCCGCCCCACAGCGCCACCCGGTGGGCGCCCAGCACCCGGCCGAGCAGCTCGGGGGGAATCATCGCCTGCCGCAGCGACATCGACAGCACGTTCCACATCGTGATGCCGACCGCGATGCCGAAGAACGACATGCCGACCGCCCAGAGGTTCGGCACCGTGCCGAGCAGGACGCACATCACGGGAGCGATCGCCACGGCGACGGTGATTGCCCGCGGCCGGCCGAGACGGGAGACCAGCGGCCCGACCGCCGCGGACCCGGCGATGCCGCCGATCCCCATGGGAATGAACAGGAGGCCGTACAGCCACGCGCTGAGGTGCAGCGTGTTCAGGGCGTACAGCACGATGAGCGACGTCGCCATGGCCATGAACCCGGCGAGCAGCCCACTGAAGATCGTCAATTCCCGCAGCACTGGGTGCCGCCACAGCCAGCTCAGCCCCTCACGAATGTCCGCGCGCAAGGTCGTGGGCGCGGTGCGCTCAGCCCGGAACCGACCGGGGACGGCGAGCACGAGGAGCGCCGCGAGCGCGAAGCCGATCGCACCGCCGACGAACGGCACGACACGGGACCCACTGAACAGCGCCGCACCCACCGGCGGGCCGACGAAGCTGCTCCCGACGGTCTCCTCGACGGTCAGCCAACTGTTGGCTCTGTCAAGGTTTTGGCGGTCGATGAACTGGGGCAGGATGGCCCGCACCGCCGAGTCGTACACCACTTGGCAGAGGCCGAGTGCGAACGCGATGACATAGAGCAGCGGGATGCTTCCGCCGCCGGCGACGGTGAGCAGGACGAGCACGCCGAGCAGGGCGGCACGCATGATGGTGGCGGTCGACATCGCTCGCCGGCGGTCCAGTCGGTCCACCAACGCCCCGCCGGGCAGGCCGAACAGCAGCCATGGCAGGAACGCGAACGCGGTGAGGCCGGAGATGAGTACTGGATTGCCGGTCAGCGACGCAGCGAGCAAGGGCAGAGAAGTCTTGCTGATTCCGTCGGCGCAGTTGACGGTGGCCGATGCGGAGAACAGTTTCCAGAATGAACGATCAAGTGTGGATGCCGACTTGTCAGTCGGATTGACCAAGCGAGACAAAATATGGACCTACCCTCGGAAACGGAGTGTCGTTTCCGCTCAGGCGGCGCTCGTCCTCCTGATGGCGCGGAAACGTGTGACAGGTCGAAGGTTCACAGTCCCGCCTCCCATCGCGTCTCGCTGAGGACAACGCGGCGGAGCACAGCATCGCGCGGCGCGCACGGGCCGAAGCTCGTTCATGCCAACAGCCCGGCTCACAGAGCTACCGGCGAGTCACCTGTCACCTGGTTCGCTGCTCGTCAGCGGCACCCCTACCCTGCCCGCGAGTCCCCAGCGCACCGCGATCCGGCACGCTCTGGACGACCTCACCGACTGCCACCTACTGCCCGCCGACGCCGAGCGGATCGCAGGCGAACAGCTCGAACGGCTCGAGAAGCAGCGCGACCCCAGCGTGACGGCCTGGTGCCGCCGGGCGGTCGCCGAGTACATCACCCCCGCCCCCGACCCGGTCGTGGCCGGTATCGAGAGCTTCCGTCCGAAGGACACCTGCAGGCGCTCAGCCTTCGGCGTGCGTCCACGCCCGCCCGTACAGGAAGCCGCGCCTGCCAGCAGGTATCGCCAAACCCCGGCAGCACCACCGGACGGTGTGCCAGCCGACCGAGATCAATTTCAGCGGCACTTCCCGTGCCTCAACCACTCCGGCCCCGGAACTGGTGGGCTCGCGTATTCAACTGTCGCCAATTCACCATGGAAACCCCCCTGCTCATGACCGTGTGTGGTCGCCGGAGGCACGCTGGTTCCGGGTTCCACCGAACTCGGATGCGAAGCGGGATGCGAGGACGCGGTGGCAACCGGCAGTTGACCGTCCAGGAGTCGCGGCACAAGCTCGCTCGGGACATCTGCCACAGCAAGCGGGGACAGATCATGCAGGCGTACCGGACGGGGCAGGAGGACCAGCTCGGCGCGCTCGGCCTGGTCCTCAATGGCGCCGTCCTGTGGAGGACCCGCTACCTCGACGCCGCCGTCGACCACCTGCGGGCCCTGCCGCCCGAGGAGCGGGAGCACGACGTCCTGGACGAGGACGTGGCCCGGGTCTCCCCGCTGACGCACGCCAACCTCAACTGCCTGGGCCGCTACAGCTTCGCCGCCCGTCGGCCACGCGAGGGCCTGCGCCCACTGTGTGACCCGGCGATCGTCCACCTCGACGAGGACGATGAGGGCACCGGCGAATGACGCGGCGTCAGGGCGCGTACCGGATCGTGATCAATGAGCATCGCAGCTTCCGGGGCTGGTGCCCGTCTGGGGGGTACGGGGCCGGCGATCTGCGGCTGTGCCGTGTGGGCGCGAGCGACCCGAAGCGATGCCGCAGGCAGGCAGCGGCGGAGCCCGAGGGCCCCGGCTGCGTGCCCGCCGGGATGGTGTGTCAGACCATGGAGAGCCGGTCCACCAGCAGTTCCACCCTCTGCTCGGTGTCCTCCGGCGGCAGTCGTCCGGCCCGGGTCAGGGTCGCCAGGCCGTGCAGGGCGGCCCAGAACGTCTCGGTGAACAGCCCCAGGTCGACGCCGTCCCCGGCGACCTCGCCGAGGCTCTCCAGCAGGGCGGCGAAGGCGTCCTGCAGAGGCTCCGGAGTGTCCTCCTGCGCGTACGCGAGACCGCCGTCGAGCTGGAAGATGGCGTCGTAGACCGCCGGGTTGCGTGCGGCGAAGTCGAGGTAGGCGCGCGCGAGGGCGGCGACCCGCTCGCGCGGGCCGTCCGCGGCGGCGGTCGCGGCCCGCACCGCCGCGGCCATCTCTGTGGCGCCCTGGAGGGCGACGGCGCCGATGATCTCGCGCTTGCCGCGGAAGTGGCTGTAGAGGACGGGCTGGCTGTATTCGATGCGCTCGGCGAGCCGGCGGGTGGTGACCGCGTCCCAGCCCTGCTGCTCGGCGAGTTCACGGGCCGTCGCCACGATGAGGCGCTCGCGCTCCGCCCGTTCGCGCTGCTTGCGTTCCTGTACCGACATGATTCGATCCTAGCACCGCTAGACAATCAAGCGGCAGCAGTACTAGCGTTGCCTCATCACCTAGCAGCACTAGATACCAAGAGGGGTCGTCATGCTCAACGCACTCGAGGTGTTCACCACCGTGGCCGTCGGCGTGATGGTGGGGGTGGAGTTCTCCGTCGCCTTCGTCATGAACCCGATCCTCAACGCGCTCCCGGAGGACAGTGGCCAACTCGGCCACGCCCACGGGGGCCGGATGCTCGGCGCCGTGATGCCGGTCTGGTACATCGGATCGCTCGTCCTCGTCGCGATCTGGGCCGTCGCTGGATGGCACCACGACGGCGCGGGCCTCGTCGTCACCGCCGGCGCGCTGCTGATCATCAGCGTGATCATGTCGCTCCTGCTGCTCGTCCCGATCAACAACCGGAACAAGACATGGACCGCCAAGAACCGGCCCGCCGACTGGAAGCAACAGCTGAACCGCTGGGTCCGCTACCACTACGTCCGCGTCGCCGTCCTCATCGCCGCCTTCGCCCTGCTGGTCGCCGCCCTCGCCTGACACCAAAGCCGCCCCGACATGCGCTGGTTCGACCCTGTATGTCCACTGCTTTCGCCCCGTCGGGGTGAGCCCGACAGAGCTTCGGACTACCGGCCCCGCGGGCCGACGCCGCGCCGGTGGCGCACAATCCCCACTCCCCGGGCGGCAGCTGGCCGCCGAAATCCCGACATCCGGGAATGCAGCTGCCGCTCAGAACCCACGACTGCGATCCCGACAAATTACGCCCCTCGATCAGCCGTGTCCGTGGGGCCTGATCAGGCCCCACACGACTCAGCAAGCTCCACGAAGCTCACCAAGCCGACGAAGACTCGCAAGGAGAAGAACAATGTCGCTGAAGAAGATCAACACCGTCCTGGCCGCCGCCTTCATCCTCTTCATCCTCTGGTTCGGGACGGAGTTCATCCTGAGCCCGGAGACGACGGCGCCGAGCTTCGGCCTGCCGAGCTGGCCATCCGGCGACGGCGGCGGCTTCCTGATCATCAAGGGAATCCGCGACGTCGTCCTGGCCCTGGTCCTGGGCATCCTGCTGGTGACGGGCCACCGCCGGGCGCTGGGCTGGGTGCTGCTGGTGGAGGCCCTCGCCGCGTACGGCGACATGACCACCGTGCTCGCTCACCACGGCTCCGCGGCCGCCGCGCTCGGCGTCCACGGCCTGACCGCGACGCTGATGGTGGTCAACGGCCTGCTGATAATGCGAGAGACCCGCAAGGCCGCGGCCGCTCCGGCAACGCCCGCCACGCAGCCCGCCTGACGCCACCTTGGCGCGTGTCGGTATTCGCCTGCCAGTGCCCGCCGGGAAAGGCAAGGCGCACGATCTTCTTCCAGTGGGCGGCGGCCTGGTCCCGTTTCTCCGGGATGGCGCAGCGCGGCCCCTGCCTGATTCTCATAAACGGTTCATTTGCGAGAGGCGCCTGTACAAGTGTGAGGAATGCTCACCTTCGGCACGTTGCATGATCGGGCTCACAGGCGGCCCGGTGGCTGGCGGATTTCGCGCAGTTCCATCGCTGCGGGAGGTGGGAGAGAGCCAGGGCGCTGTGCCTGGAAAGCCTGGAAGAGATAGGCGAGCAGGCGCCGGGAGGCAGCGAGGGCGGTTTCTCGCGGTTGTCCGGCGAGGCCACTGTTGGCAAGGAGCAGGAGGGTGATATCGGCGGGGTCGAAGTCGTCGCGCAGCTGTCCGGTCTCGCGGGCACGCTGGACCAGCCGCGCCAGACCCTCTTCGGCGCAGTCGCGTTCGTGATCGTGATCAAGGGCATCGGGGAACTGATCCAGGAATACGGAGGCGAAGCCGCGGTCGGTCACCTGTGTGGTGCACACTTTCTCCAGAAGTGCGTACAGGCCGCGCCCGGGATCAGGGTCGGTAAGGGCCTCGTCGAAGGCTGCTGCACACAGGGCGAGTTGCTCGGTAAAGGCAGCAGTGGCAAGCGCAGTGCGGGTGGGGAATCGGCGGTAGAGGGTGGCCACGCCGACGCCGGCGCGGCGGGCCACGGCGCTTATAGGGGCGTCAATGCCCTGGGCCGCGAACACCTCGCGCGCAGCTTCAAGGATGCGTTCCCGGTTGCGCCGGGCATCGGCGCGCAGGTCCGCCGGGTCTGCATCGCCGGGCACATCGCCGACGTGCCCGGACGGCTTGTGAGATGGCTGAGCAGGCAACGTTTCTCACTTCAAGCTAAACGGACGATGTCGTCCACTTACAGGTCTAGCGTGAGCGTACCAGCGGGCGCACACAGCGCTTCCGCAGCTCCGAAACGCGACACAGGACGAGATGATGAGCGACATGCGCGCAGCCCTCTTCGACCGATACGGCCCCCCGGAGGTTCTCTACGTGGGCAAGCGGCCGACGCCGGCCCCCACGCCCGACGAGGTGCTGGTGCGGGTGCACGTCGCCAGCGTCAACGGTGGCGATCTGCTCGATCGAGCCGGGAAAATGCGCCTGGTAACCGGCCGCACTTTCCCCAGGGCGAGCGGAATCGACTTCGCCGGGGAGGTCGCCGAAGTCGGTTCGTCGGTCACCGGAGTACGTGAAGGGGACCGGGTGTGGGGGCTGCTGGGGCGCAAGACGGGCAGCATGGCCGAGTACGTCGCCGTACGCCCCCGCCACATCGCCCCCGCTCCGGAGAACCTCACCCCGGTACAGGCCATCTCACTGCTCGCCGGCGGGGCCACGGCGGTGACCGCCCTGCGTGAGAAAGCCGTCATCAAACCCGGTGAGCGACTCCTGGTGCGCGGGGGCAACGGAGGCGTGGGCAGCGTCGCGGTGCAGATCGGCAAGCTCTTCGGTGCCCACGTCGTCGCTCTCGCGGGCGCGAAAAACCTCGACTTCGTCCGCGGCCTGGGCACCGACGAAGCACTCGACTACCGTACGACTCGCCTCTCCGAGCTGGGCCGTTTCGATGTCATCGTCGACACCGCCGGAACGCAGCAGTCCCGCTTCCGCCGCCTGCTGGCACCCGGCGGGCGCATGGTCGCCGTCACCCTCGACTTCAACAGGCTTCTCCCCAGCCTCGCCACCATCCTCGCCTCGACCGTCCACGGGAGCAGGCGCATACGCGTCTTCAGCGGCAACCCCGACACCGAGCTGCTGACCGAGATCACCCGCTACGCGGAGCACGGCGACATCGTCCCCGTCGTGGACACCGTCCACCCTCTCGACCGGATCGCCGACGCCCACCGGGCCCTGGAAGCCGGTGGCGTCCGCGGCAAGCACATCATCCAGATCACGTGAGGGGGCGAACACCGCCGCGGCCCCCCAACTTCTCCACGTCGGCGGCGGGGCCGCGGCCGACGGGCCCCACCCCGCAGCCGCACGGCCTGACTTCGGCACAGCCCTCCATGGCGTCCTCGTCATGAAGGAGGTCGGCGAGCTCGATGCGCCGGTTGAGGGCCTTGCGGCCGACGAGAAGAACGAACCGGTCACGCAGCCCGATGGGGTGCCGCCGGTCGCAGGTGTCGACCATCGCCCGGCCCATCCCGGCCGTGATGGGCGGCGCCTTCTTCACCCGGTTCCGCTTGCGCCAGTCCTTGCGGTAGTCGTTGAGCAGGCGGCGGGCGACCGTGGTACGGGCTTCTTGTCGTCGGGCATCCAGGTGCGGATCGCGGACATCTGCGCGGCGATCGTGTTCCGGGAGGCCTCCCGGGCGATCACCGAGGCGACGTACTCGATGTACGTGGCGGTGGTGCAGGGGCGGGCGACACGGCCCATGTCGTCGCACCAGCGCTCGAAGATGCCGCGCTGGGACCGGTAGTTCTTGTTGGTGTTGTGCCCGTCGGCGTACGCCTTGAGCCGCTCGGCGGTCTCCGGCGAGAGGTACAGGTCCCGTTCGGTGTACGTCGGTTGGTCGGCGGCCGTGGGGAGGGTTTCACCGGGCATCAGGACGGTGTGCTGGTCCACCAGCGGCTTCGCGGCGGGGCGGGCCGGCGACGGCCGGCAGCAGCTCGCCGTCCCCGACGAGCCCGGCGTCCACGACTTCGGTGGGGTCGAGCTCGCTCGCCGTGGTCATGGCGTCACCGAGCCGCGGCCGGAGCGGGAGCGGGAGCGACTGACATGATCGGGCGGCCCTTCTTGGCCACGCGGCCGAGGAGCGCTCGCCGCTTCGCCCACCGTCGGTTCTCCTCCGGAAGCGCCTTCGGAACCCCGCCACCAGGTTGCTGTAGGACGATGTCGCTCATGTGCCCCTCCCCCGCAGGATCGTTCGTGGCGAACCACCCTCGTACAAGGGCCCGCGCTTCACCGAACCAGGAGGCTCCGGGCATCTACGCGCCGGCCAGCACCTCGTCGTAGCTGCTGACGGCGTCGAGGCCGTAGAACTCCCACACCGCCGACCACAAGGCGGGCCCCTCGGTGGTGCTCCACCGCCACAACTTCGCGTAGTCGGAGAAGGACTGGCGTCGCGTCCGCGAGCTCAGCCTCGTAGCGACAGCCTCGCGGCGATGCGAGCAAGTTGATCGAGGTGCTCGCTGCCATGGCACCCGGCGTGCATGGGATCGACGACCAGATGTGTGGCGCTTGCCTCCGCCCACCTTTGTGCCCTGTTCTCGATCCCGTCCAGACCGTACCGAAGCTCGACTGCACCCTCCAGGCCGATGTCGGAGGCCAGGCGGCCGGCTCGCTCGGCGGCGGCGGCGATCGCCTCGAACTTCTTGGGGACGTCCGGTTCCCATTCGCGGCCGTGGTACCAGCCGTCGGCCATCCGGCCGATGCGGTCCAACACGATGTCGCTCCATCCGCCCATCCACACAGGGATCGGCTGCTGCGGCGGCCGTGGCTCAAGGCCCACGCCGACCACGCGGTCGAACTCACCGTCGACATCGATGACCTGGCGTGTCCACAAGGCGCGGAGGATCGACACCTGTTCCTCGATCCGTCGTCCGCGCGTCCGGAAGTCGGCCCCCATCGCTTCGTACTCGACCGGGTTCCAGCCCACGCCGATCCCGAGTCGCAACCGTCCACCGGTGAGGATGTCGACCTGTGCGGCCTGCTTCGCGACGAGCGCCGTCTGCCGCTGTGGACAGACCAGCACGCCGGTCGAAAAGCCGAGGTCCGGGCAGAGGGCCGAGAGGTGGGCGATGGTCGTCAGCGGCTCGTGGAACTCGGTGTTCACCGAGTAGGCCGCCGCCGTCCGTTGTGCGCCGTCCGGGAATCCGGCGCCGTAGTCGGGCCGCGAATCCGGGTCCACTCCCACTACGTGGTCGTTCACCACGATGTAGGAGAAGCCGGCATCGGCCGCTTGCAAGGCCCAATCGCGCACTACTGCGCGATCCGAACCAATCTCCTGTGAGGGGAACCTGACGCCTGTCAACATGGGCCCTCCTGAGTACTTCGTCGTGGAGACGTGCACGCCGCCGCGGAAACGCAATCGGCGATGTGAGACGGTCGACCTGACCGAGCCTTCGCAGACCGCGGTCGACTGAGGCCGTGGCCGTTCGGGGGAAGCTGCCGGCGCCCGTGGTGGGGCGTGGGTGTGGCCGTGAAGGCTGTCCACGACGCTCGTTCGACGACGAAGCGGCGCAGCGTGCGTAGCTGGCGGGGGGTGTTCCAGCCGAGTACGCCGACTACCCTCCCGTGGTGGCCGTAGATGGCAGCGAAGTAACCGTCGACCGGGTCGCCGTGGACGATCCGCACGTCCGCGGCAGGTGGGAAAATGCCGTACGCCTGGATCCTGGTGTCGTACTGGTCGGTCCAGAAGTAGGGCACGGGAGCGAACGGGATGGCGTCGCCGAGCAGGTTGCCGGCCGCGGCCATGGCCTGTTCGGTGGCGTTCATCCGGTGCTCCAGTCGCATGCGGGTGCCGAAGTGCGGGTTGTGCCAGGAGGCGACGTCGCCGGCGGCGTAGATGCCGGGTGCGGCCTGGCACAGCGCGTCGCACAGCACCCCGTCCCCCAGACGCAGGCCCGAACCTGCCAGCCAGCCGGTCGAGGGAGTGGAGCCGAGGGCCAGAACGACGACGTCGGCCGACAGCGTGGTGCCGTCGCCGAGTTCCACCCCGGTCACCCGGCCGCCTGCGCTGCGCAGCCGGGTGACCGGCACGCCGCAGCGCAGGCTCGTTCCGTGATCGCGGTGCAGTTCGGCGACGAGCGTGCCGATGCGGTCCCCGAACGGGCGCCGTACCGGGACGGGTTCCGGCTCGACGAGGGTCACCTTCAGGTTCATGGTCCGGGCTGCCGCGGCGACTTCGGTGCCGAGGAATCCGGCACCGACCACGACCACTCGGGGCCCGGTGAGCAGCGCAGCGTGTAGGTCGCGGGCGTCGTCGAGTGTGCGCAGGACGTGGACCCCGGCCAGATCGCTGTCGGGCAGGCGCCGTGGGGCCACACCGGTAGCGGTGATCAAACCGTCGAAGCCGATGCTCTCGCCGTTGCCCAGGCGCACCCGGCGGCCTGGGACGTCGAGGGCGGCGGCGCGTTGTCCGAACCGCAGGTCGGCCTCCAGCCGCGCAAGATCCTGCAGGGAGCGCAGGGTGGCCCGTTCGGGCTCCCAGGCGCCGGTGAGGATCTGCTTGGACAGTGGCGGCCGGTCGTACGGCGGACGGGACTCCTCGCCGATCAGGGTGAGATGACCGCCCCAGCCTCGGCGGCGGAGGGTCTCGGCCGCGGTCAGGCCCGCGGCCGAGGCTCCGACGATGACGATCCGCTTCACTCCTTCTTCCCCTGTTCTTCCACCCAGATCGCCTGGGCCGGGCAGAGGGCGGCGGCCTGCCTGACGTCGTCCGCCAGGTGCTCGGGCGGGTTCTCGGTGAGCAGGACGACGATGCCGTCCTCCTCGCGCTGGTCGAACACCTCCGGTGTGGTCAGCACGCACTGGCCGGAGGCGACACACTTGTTCTGGTCGACGATCACCTTCATCGGATCCTCCTTTCCTGCACGGCACTTGGCCGCGTTCACCAGGTGACGGGCAGTTCGTAGACGCCGTAGACGAGTCCGTCGTGCTTGAACGGGATCTCGTCGAGATCTACCGCCGACTGCAGGGTCGGGATGCGGCGGTACAGGGTGCTGTAGACGACCTGCAGTTCGACCCGGGCCAGTGGCTGGCCCAGGCACTGGTGGACGCCGAAGCCGAAGGCCACGTGGTGGCGGGCGCCGCGTCCGATGTCCAGCCGGTCGGGGTCGGGGAAGGCGGCGGGATCGCGGTTGCCGATGTCGTTGGCGAGGATGACGCCTTCGCCGGCGCGGATGGTCACCCCGCTGATCTCGATGTCCTCCAGGGCCACCCGGCGCCGTCCGCTGTGCACGATGTTCAGGTAGCGCAGGAGTTCCTCGACCGCCGAGGCGATCACCTTCGGATCGTCGCTCTCGCGCACCTGAGCCAACTGGTCCGGGTGCTGCAACAGGGTCAGCGTGCCCAGAGCGATCATGTTCGCCGTCGTCTCGTGCCCGGCGATCAGCAGGAGTATCCCCATGTTGGCCGCTTCACGCCGGGAGAGTTCGTCGGCCCTGACCCGCGCCGCGAGCGTGGAGAGCAGGTCGTCTGCCGGGTGGGCGAGCTTGCCGCTGATCATCCGGTCCAGGTAGCCGACCAGCCGCTGGGTGGCCGCCCGCGCTTGCTCCGGCGTGGTGGTGCGCTTGATCAGCATCTTGCTGTTGGACTGGAAGAAGTCGTGGTCGGCATACGGGACGCCCAGCAGCCGGCAAATCACCAATGACGGCACCGGCAACGCGAACGCCTGGACCAGGTCCACCGGCTTCGGTCCGGCGAGCATGGCTTCGATCAGGCCGTCGACGATCTTCTGGACCGCCGGCCGCAGCGCCTCCACGTGCTTGATGGAAAAGGCCGCGGTGACCATCCGGCGCAGCCGGGCGTGCTCCGGATCGTCCATCACGATGAAGCTCCGCGACTGCCTCCGGCGCTCCAATGAGGCCGGGGACTGATGGGGGTAGTGCGGGTGGGTGCTGTCCGAGCTGATCCGCGGGTCGGCCAGCAGCGCCCGCATGTCGTCATAGCGAGTGACCAGCCATGGGGTACTGCCGTCCCACAGCCGCACCCGGTTGATCGGAGCCTGGACCTGCAGGGTGTGCAAGGTCGGCGGCGGGTCGAACGGGCAGTCGGCCGCCCGGGGCATGGGGTAGTCCGGTACCTCCGCCGACGGCGCGTCAGTGCCGGGTGCCGAGATGGTGGTCATGGTTCTCCGCCTCTCTCCGGAAATCTGATATTCGGGCAGGCGCCAGGACCGGGCCCGGCTCGCGCGTGGGCGCGACGGAGCAGGTCCCGCCTGCAGGAGGAGGCGCCGAAGAGCGCGGCCCGGAAGGTCAGGAAGCCGATCCGCCCCCCTTGGCCTCGAGCCGCGGAGCTGTCCCGAGCATGCGCCGGACGATGGGCATGACCGTGTGCATGGCCTGCGCCAGCGCCCGCACGTCCTGCTCAGGCAACGCGGCCAGCAGGTCGGCCATCCGGGCATCCCCCGCCCGGCGGCGCTGGGCCAGCCGCTCGCGACCAGCATCCGTGACAGTGACGAGGCGGACCCGCCCGTCTTCCGGATCGGCCACTCGCGATGCCAGACCCTGGGCTTCCAGCCGCTGCACCAGCATGGTCATCGACGGCTGGGTCACACCCTCCGCCACAGCCAGCCCGGTCAACCGGATCGGACCCTCCCGCTCCAGCCTGTCCAGCACCGCGGTGGTGGTCAGGCTCATGCCCTGCCGGTCCAACAAGAGGAGCCTGACCATCCCGGTGACCAGCTCGTGCAGCGCCGCCGCCACCCTCTTGGGGCCCTCTTCGGACATCTCATCCATATCTCCATCCATAGCACAATCTATATAGATAATCTATATAAAGCGTGCTATGGATGGATTTAGGGCCATTTAGGGTACTGGTCAGAGTCAAAGAGCCACCGTGGTGCCGGAAGAAGGTGATCACTGTGACCTACGCCTCCACCTCGGCCGACTCCCCGTCGCAGGCTGCCACCCGGCCACTGCGGGCATCAGGCAGCGCCTGGCCCCTGTCGCACCACCCGGAGGCCGCCGGAGAGGCTCGCAAGATCACCAAAGAGGGCGACCCGGGCACCCGGCGGGTGCACATCGAAGTCGCTGACGGAGGCCCTGCCGCCACGGACGGCGACTGGGCAGCCAGCGGCAGTCCCGACGAGCACGGCCGCGGGCTGGAGATCATCGATCAGCTCACCGCCGCGTACGGCGACCGCCAGGAGCCCGGACACGCCATCCACTGGGCCGACGTGAATACTGCGCGTCTCCCCCGGCCAGACGGCAGCACCCCCTCCCAGACGACGCTTTCCGGCCGCCCTACGACAGCGGCGCATGGCAGTCACGACTCTGCTGTCGATCAGGAATTGCGAATGATCGCTCCGTAGACGCTTCCCGGATCGGCACCGGCAACAGCCTCCGGGCGATGGCCGGGCTGCGGAACCTCCCCATCAGCGTCTCCACCAAGACGGCGCCGCAGCATCACCACCGGCCTGCGCCACCACGCCCGCCGGCCGAACGCCCCCTCCACACACTCGGCATCCTGCCCCAGGAGACCAGGTCACCGGCAAATCCGGCATCACGGTCGACACAGGCCGACCGCGACTGCGACGGAGCCCTGGTCCGCCCCTGACCTGACCCTGACCGTTCCCCGCCCTGCGCCCGATCGGCCACCTGAGTGGCCCCTGACCCGACCCGGAACGGTCCCTGACAGGGGCACCACATGGGCGACAGCGCACCTAACGTGATTACGGCACCCCGGCCGGGTCCGCACGCCTGATGCAACCACTTTCTTCACAAGGAGAATCCATGCCGTTCAGGGGTAGATCCGCACTGCGGCGGGCCGCCGCGCGGGGCGCGGCCATGGCCGCGGGGGCCGCCATGGCCGTCATCACCGGCCTCGCCGCCGCTCCCGCGGTACACGCGTCGCCATCGGCCACCGGGGCCTTGCGGTGGGCACCGTGTGACGACCCGAATTATTCGGGCACCGAGTGCGCCACCCTTTCTGTGCCGGTCGACTGGGCCCACTCGGACGGGCCGAGATTCGACCTGGCCGTGGCTCGCCGCAAGGCCACCGACCCCGCCGCACGCGTCGGCTCGATGGTGTTCGGTCCTGGCGGGCCCGGCGACTCGGGTGTGAAGATGGTGGGGCGCAATGTCAGCCGGTTCAGCCCCGAGGTCCGCCGCAGGTTCGACATCGTCAGCTTCGACCCGCGCGGCGTGGGCGGCAGCAACCCGGTGACCTGCGCCGACGACCTGCCTGCCGAGCGGCCGTCACCGGAGCTGAAGAGCAAGGCGGACTTCGACGCCACCGTGGCGTACAACAAGCGGCTCCGCGCCGACTGCCGGGCCCGTACCGGCCCGGTGTTCGACCACCTTGACACCGCCCAGACGGTCCGGGACCTGGACGCCCTCCGGGCCGCCCTCGGCGAGCGGAAACTGACCTTCCACGGCAGCTCGTACGGCACGCTGCTCGGGGCTCAGTACGCCGAAACCTACCCGCGCCGCGTGCGCGCGATAGTGCTGGAGAGCGTCATGGACCACAGCGTCCCGACCACCCATGACTTCCTGCAGTCCGAGGCGGCCACGGCAGAAGACTCCTTCGAGGAGTTCGTGAAGTGGTGCGACGGCGCCACGGAATGCGCGCTGCACGGCCGCGACGTCCGCGCCGTTTGGCAGGGCCTGTTGGCCCGGGCCGAGCGCGGCGAGCTGGAGAACCCAGACAAGCCGGGCACCTCGCTGTCGTCGTCGGACCTGGTCAACAGGATCGCGTTCACGAAGTTCTACAACGTCGACTACGCGGGCCTGGCCACGGCGATCGCGGGGATGGAGGCGAGCAAGCCGCTGCCCGCATCGCCCACCTCGATAACGCCGCTGCCAGAAGCCACCCCCGTGTTCTGCTCAGACTGGCACCTGCCAGTGCGCGGCTACCAGGAGTACGCCTCGCTCGTCGCCATGATGAACAGGACCGCGCCGGACCTGCCTTACCTGCTGCCGATCCAGATGACAGCGGCCTGCCTGGGTACACCGACCGCCAACCCCCAGCACCGCCTGGACGCACACGGCGCCCCGCCGATCCTGGTGTCCAACGCGCTGCACGATCCCGCCACCGGCTACCCGTGGGCCGTCTCGGTGGCCCAGCAACTCGGCCGCAGCGGCGTGCTCCTCACCTACGAGGGCCAGGGCCACGGCAGCGTCACCAACGGACCATGCATGGAGGACACCGTGGACAGCTACCTCACCAACCTGGCGATCCCGGCACGGGGCACCAGCTGCCCCGCCGTGCCGTCCTGATACGGGCGGGAATCCCCTCGGAACGCCGCCGCCGATGCGACGGGCCCCAACATGGTGGACATGTCAGCAAGCTCGGTGCGGGACTTATGCTTCCGGAGCGCGAAGAACGAATGCGGCCTGGACCAGTACGAAGTCCGCCGCCACGTCGGCCGGCACCGGCACATCACCCTCGCCATGCTCGCCCACGCGTTCCTGGCCGTCACCGCCGCCCAGGAACGGCAAAAGGGGGAGCCGACCACGACACACCCGACCTCGTGGACCTCACCCCGGCCGAGATCCGCCGTCTACTGGCAACTACCCACCGGCGTCCCACTCGACAGGGCAACCACGCGGTGAACTGGTCGAGATGGCGCCGCCGACACCAGGCCCGGGTCCGCCGCTGTCACTACACCCGGCGCGGTCACTCGTTCGCGGGGCAGGCCGGGCGAACCCGCCCCGCACCAGGCACCACCCCGCTACAATCCCCACGCTCAAGCCGTTGACCAGGACATACACCGAAGTCCGGCTGGAGTACTGGACAGGCGGTCGATCCGGCGGCGGGGGCGAACAGCATTCCCGACCGGCACGCGCCGGGACCCGCCCATACGCGGGTTCCGGCGGCAGGAGCCGAACCGTGTTTCAGAGGAGGGTCCTAACGCGACTGCGCCCAGTCGTAGAGGCGGTGGGCGCTGCCACCGAGGCGCGTTGCGTAGAGCGTGGGGGTCTGCCCGCCCGCGAGTTCCTCGTCGGTGGTGGTGACGCCCACGACGGTGCCGGTGCCGGTGCGGGTATCGAAGTGGGCCAGGTGGGGGCCACCGCTCGACCCGGCCGACATGTTGCAGGGCTCACCCCACAGCAAGGGGACCTTGGGACCGGGATGGCTCGTGCCCGCGCAGTGGATCATGCGGGAGCCGACGTACTTGTCCCCGGGGTCGTTGAGTCCGTAGTTCGGGTACCCGAAGGCGTGGACGAACTCGTCCTCGACGGGCTGGCCGAACCCGATTTGCTGGCTTCCGGTGACGTCCGCGATCGGGTGCCCCCCGGCAGCGGGGTTCGTCACGAAGAGTCCCGTGTCGTAGCCGGCGGCAGCGACGTCCGACGATTCCGTGGTGTCCGGATCGGCGTCCCAGCGGGAAGAGGTGGCCATGGTCCTGACACTGAAGCCGCCGAGCGGTTTCGTTCCGTTGCGATAGCCGGGCACGAAGTAGAAGTTGTGGTTCCAGGTGTCGTCGGCGGAAGGCGACCCGACGCCTCTCAGGCAGTGTGCTGCCGTGATGACGGTACTGCGGTTGGCGCTGGTGACGACCGTCGCGGTGCAACTGCCGTCGTAGCCGTCGGAGAAGGTGAAGAACAGGCGGCCTACGTTCTTCTCCACCGCCCCGCCGTGTGTCCACACGGCCCCGGAGTCCGGCGTGTTCACGGGAAGCGGCCGCGGGTCTTCCGGCGTGTTGTCGTCCTCGGGCACGGGGGTGATCTCGGGGACCAGAGCGCCTGCCAGCTTCATCCGCTCGGAGGTCCAGTAGGAGTTGATCCGGTTGCGCTCTTGTGCGGTTGTGGCACCGGCGTGGGTGGTGGTGGTGTCCGGTCCCGTCGCGCTGCCGCTGGTGGACGACGGGTTGTGCGGTGCGGCGTTGGCGGCCGCGGTCGGCGTGACCAGTGCGACGACGGCCGCCGACACCGCGACGGTGGCGCCGATCGCGTGCCGGAGGGTCCTGCGGGTGCTGTCCTGGTGACCGCATGGGCGGTGAGGAGGTATGCGCATGCGCGGGACAGTAGTCACGCGATGTCAGGAAGCGGTCAGAGGAGTGTGAAGGCGGTGTCCGCACGGCCGGTCGGCGGTTCGTGCCGGACACGGACGGATTTCGCGGGGAGGCACCGGGCCGTCAGGAAGGGGGACGCCTGCGGCGCAGCCGGCCCCCGGCTGGAGGGCGCCCTTGCCGGCTCGTTTCCGGCCCGGCCCGTCAGCCGTCACACGTCTTCATCGGCTTGGCGTCAACCGCTGTACCGATGTTGCCCGAGGCCGATCCCCAACCCTGCAGAGCGGGCCGCGCCGTGCAGGGGGCAATACACCCAGCCGTCGACGAACGTGACCGTCTCGGCGAGCGGGGCCCGGTCGATGCGGTCGTGACACACGGCCGGGGCTTCGAACCCGATGGACACGCCGCAGAACAGGATCAGTCCCGGTGGGGGCAACACAGCCTCCGCGACGGTCCGGCAGTACACCGACCACGCCATCCGAGGGCAGCTGTGCAGCCCCTCGGCACGGAGCAGCAGCATGACGGTCTGCAGGTACATGCCGAGGTCAGCCCATTGGGCCGGTCCCATGTCGCGGTCGATGCAGCAGAACAAGGCCGCAGGCGCACCGGCGCAGTCCCAGTTCGCGGTAGCGGCCGCCTCAGCCATTACCGACGGGCGGTATTACGGACAAGCCCGGCCGGGTCGATCGCGAAGGGGAACGGGGTGTCGAGCCGGGTGACCTCGCCGGACAGGGCGGTCGTCTGCTCGACGTACCGGTCGTTCTCCAGCTCGGTGATGATGAGCCGGGGCGCCGGGTCAGCTCGACGCCCTGGAGGCCTCCGGCCTGCTCGCCCACGACACCCCGCGCGCCGGATGGGAGCCCGAACTGCTGCGGGCTCTGGACCGCGCCGCGCGCTCCACGCCGCTTTAGACCTGTTGGCGAGCCGTTGACGAACGGCGAACCAAGTTACAAGTAACCCGCCGGTAGCTTTCAGGGCTTCGCCGCAGCGGTCTACTTCGGCTGGCGGGGCACGGTCTTGGTCTTGTCGAGATGTCCGTACACCGTGGAACGGGGCACGTTGAACATGTCGGCGATCTGCTGAACGGTCTTCTCCCGGGCGTCGCAGGGGTGTGACCCAGATGCGCCAGAAACCCGCCGCGGGATGATCTTGGAGCCTGGGCAGCTCGTTACGACTCGGCGTCCGGCGTGAGGGTGCGGAACGGACGGGGGTACGGACCGGACGGGGGTACGGACCGGACGGGGGTGCGGACCGGACGGGGGTGCGGACCGGACGGGGGTGCGGACCGGACGGGGGTGCGGACCGGACGGGGGTGCGGGACATCGGCAGCGTCCTGGAGGACAACGAAGTCGGCGCGAGCCGCCTCGATCGCCCCGGGATACGCCCGTGCCTTCTCATTGCGGCCAGTGATGATCCTCGACTGATGCCGCCGCGGCGCGGGTGTTCCGGGTACGTCATGCCCGGAACACCCGCGCCGCGGTCTACCTGGTGAGGTCGGCCGGCTTGTCGAGTCGCGTCAGCTTCTCCGGGTTGGATGTCGCGTAGATCCGGGTGATGCGCCCGTTCTCGACCACGAGGCTGACCGCGGCCCGCCCGCTGCCGGATTCGATCCGGATCGCCGGGGCGCCGTTGAGCCACACCGCCGTGGTCTCGAAGGCGGCCCGGTCGGTGCCGGCGAGCATCGTCGCCACGAGGTCGGCCCCGTGGATGGGGGCCAGTGCGGCGCCGGTAAGCCCGCCGCCGTCAGCGATGAAGACCACGTCCGGCGCCATGATCTCCATCAGGTCCTGGATGCGCCCGGTGTGCAGCGCGGTGACGAACCGGGCCACCACAGCCTTGTGCTCCGCCCGGCTCACGCTGACGCGTGACTGCCGAGCGGCGATGTGGCTCCGGGCCCGCCGGGCGATCTGCCGAACCGCAGCGGGGGTCTTGCCCACGGCCTCGGCGACCTCCTCGTACGGGACGTCGAAGACCTCGCGGAGCACGAACACGGCCCGCTCAGTGGGGCCGAGCGTTTCCAGGACGGTCAGCATCGCGATGGAGACGCTTTCCGCGAGTTCGACGTCGTCGGCGACGTCGGGGTGGGTCAGCAGGGGTTCCGGCAGCCACTCGCCCACATAGTCCTCGCGGCGGCGGGAGAGTGTGCGTATACGGTTGAGTGCCTGCCGGGTGACGGCCCGGACGAGGTACGCCCGCGGGTCGTGGACCTGTGACCGGTCGACGTCGGCCCACCTCAACCAGGTCTCCTGCAGTACGTCCTCCGCATCTGCCGCGGAGCCTAGTATCTCGTAGGCGACGGTGAACAGCAGGCTGCGGTGGGCGACGCACGGGTCCATGATCATGCCGTGGACCCGACGCGGGACGTCGCCGGGCGGTTGGCCAGCGGGATCTCGCAGGCGTCGGAGAAGCCCTGCGAGGTGACCCCGTTCGCCACGTTGGCCCTGGTCGCCAGGTTGACGTAGGCGATGAACGCGGTGAGCTCCACCATGGCCGGCAGCCCGAGCCGCTCAAGAAGGGCGGCGTACTGCTCGTCGGTGACGGTCGGCGGGGTGTTGGTCATCGCCTCGGCGTACCCCATGACGTCGCGCTCCAGCGCAGTGAACACGTCCGCCTCCCGCCACCGCGGCACCTGGCTCGCCTTGGCCAGGTCCAGGTTCTCGTTCTGTGCCTGGAAATAGCCGACGTCCAGGCACCAACTGCAGCCGACCTGCGACGCGACGGCCATGTGCGCGAACGACTTCAGGCCCGGGTCGACCGCGTCCCACGCCCCCACCTTGGCTCCGAACTCCAGGTTGTCCTGGGTCACTCGGGGGCTGTGCCACAGCACCTCGACGTTCTCGGGCACGACGCCCAGCTGCTTGATCATGTTCTCCTTGAGCTCGGCGGGGAGCTCGGCCTTCGGCAGGCGCAGCGTCATGCTGTCTCTCCTTGCTATGCGCCCCTTGTGGGGCTGTTCGGCATGAAGACACCGCCCGGCCCACGCATGTGACAACCACCGCCGCCCCGGCGTGCCCCGTGGCCCGTCCACGTGCACGCGTCCTTCTCCGGCACAGAGCCCCATGCACTGCTGCTGTTCCTCGTGAACATCCATGGGCCTAAAGATCGTCAACTGCTGCCCAAACGGGCGAACAAACGCTGCTGCTTCAAGTGAACGAAGCCAGGGTTCGGGCCGGGCGGGGGTGCGGGACGTCGGCAGTGTCCTGGAGGACAACGAAGTCGGCGTGAGCCGCCTCGATCGCCTCGGAATACGCCCGCGCCTTCTCGTGCTCGGCGAGGGCCCGGTAGATGCTGGCCACGCTGGGGCTCTGCCCCTTGCGCTTGCCGGTCGGGATGATCAGGTCGGGTTGGATCTGCTCGACGGGCTCGCCGCCCGCGCGGCGCCGCAGACGGTGTGCAGCATGTCGTCGGTGATGACCGGTGGCCGGCCACCGTGCTTGCCCTTGCGGGCCGCGGTGTCGAGTCCCTCCAGGGTGGCCCGCTGCGACCGCGCTCCTGTCCGCCTTCGTCCTCGCCGAATCCAGGGCCCCGCGCCGCTGCTGCGCCTCGGCCTGCTGCGCAGTCGCTGGGTGGCCGGTGCCAACATTCTGGTGTTCTTGGCCGCGGCCGGGCAGTTCACGGCGTTCTACTTCGTGTCCGTTCTGCCGGCCGCCGCAGGCCTGGCCCGGTCTGCATTCATCAGCCCGAGCGGCTGCTTCCTCACCGACGTGCTCGGCCCCTGCACCATCACCCGGCATCGGCATCGGGCTGGTCCTGGCCCCGGTCGCCGCCGCCGCGACCACCGGCGTCGCCTCCCGCGAGGCCGCCATGGCCTCCGGCCTTTTCAGCAGCTCCCGCCAACTCGACGGCTGCGTCGGCCTGGCCGCCCTGGCCACCATCGCCGCACTCCGCACCGGCCCCGCCGCCCTCAACGACGGCTATGCCCTGGGCCTTGCCGTCACCGCCGGCCTCTTCGTACTCGCGGCAGTCGCGGCGGTCGGGGTGTTGCGGACGCAGCCGAGGCGGCCACCGCAGGTACACCGCGGACGCGCTGCCCCAGCTCCGCCAGTTTCACACCCCCAAACGGATGGAACAGCTGCGCCGCGGCGTCGCCGTCCCCGAGCTCCACCTCGTTCCACCGCGCCCGGACGCCGAGAAGGCCACCGCGCTCATGAACCGCCCGGAGACGGCCGGCCGCCGGCTCGCCGCCCTGCCCGACGCCCGCGCCACCGCGACGACCGGCCGCACCGCCCGCGACAAGGCCCGGCACGTCCTGCGCGAGGCGTGGCGGACCGGCATCGAGCACCAGACGCAGCTCGACGCGGGGGTTGAGGACCATCGGAACGAAAACCGGCGCCAAGTCCTGGTGATGCTCAGGGCGCCCGGCGCTGGCCCCGGGCGCTTGTCTCTGACCCCAGCCGCAAAGTAACGGTCGAGCTCGTTGTCAGTCGATGGCCTGGTAGAGCGTGGTCCAGAAGTCGTTCATGGCACGCGGCGAATCCGGGGTGGACAGTCCGACCTGGGTGAGCAGGACTCCGGTGAGCTGGTTGGTCCTGTCTGCGTAGGCGGTGGTGCCGGTACCGCCGAACCAGCCGAACTGGCCGATGGGCGCGTAGTCGCCGCGATAGGTGCGCACCGCCATCCCGAAGCCCCAGCCGCCGTTCGACCCCTGGCCGGACGACAGGTGGGCGACGTTGCTGAACATGGCGTCCCGGGCGGCTAGTTGCTCGGGCGAGAGACGGTTGGTGGTCATCAGCTCGACGGCGGCCCGGGACAAGATCCGTTCACTCCCGTGCATCCCGTGGTTCAGCAGCATCTGGAAGTAGGCGTGGTAGTCGTCGGCGGTGGAGACCAGCCCGCCGCCGGCGCCCTGGAACGCGGGAGGCACGCTGGACCTTCCCCCTGCCGCCTCGTCCCACACGACGAACTCGCCGGTCTGCGGGTCGGGCCCGTACAGGGGCGGCAGTCGGTCGATCCTGTCGGCAGGCACGTGGAAGGCGGTGTCCTTCATCCTCAGCGGATCGAGGATGCGTTCGCGCAGGAACGCCTCCAACGACTGTCCCGTGACCCTGGAGACAAGCACACCGACTACCTCGTTGCTGAGGTCGTACTGCCACCGCACTCCGGGCTGGAACTGCAGCGGCAGCTCGCCGAGGCGGCGCATCCACTCGTCCGGCTCGGGCGCCGGCCCGGATGCCACGCTGTAGTCGAGACGCTCGAAGGTCGCGGCCCTGATCGGGGAAGCCATCGACTCGAAGTCCACTCCGAGCCCGAACGTGGAGGTCAGCAGGTCCCGTACGGTGATCGGCCGCTGCGCCGGCACGGTGTCGTCCAGCGGTCCGTCGGGCCGCTTCAACACCTGCCGGTCGGCGAGTTCGGGCAGCCACTGATCCACCGGGTCGTCCAGCCTCAGCCGACACTCGTCGAGCAGGATCATCGCCGCCGCCATCGTGACCGGTTTGGACGTGGACGCCATCCGGAAGATCGTGTCCCGGCGCATCGGGGCGCCACCGTCATGACGCATCGTCCCGATCGCTTCGACGTGCGTCTGGCCGCCGCGGCTGACCAGGGCGACAAGGCCGGGAATCTTCTTGGACTCGACGTGCCGTGCCAGCACCTCGCGCAGTCGGCGCAGCCCTGCCTCGGAGAAACCGCTGTTGCTTGTTCCCATGATGAATCTCCTGTTCACAGTGTTAGTTCTCACGGCGGCCCTGGTGGCTCCCTGGCCCTTCGAGCGGCTATGTGAAGAGCCTGCGCCCTTGACCCAAGGTCAAGGTCAACCCCCCGTCGCGATCAAGGGGTGACCGCACCGATCGCAGGCGTCCCGGTCCTTTTTGGCGGCAGGGGGATGGGCTGGAACGGGTGCGCGCTATCCTCGCCCCTGTGATCGTCCGGACTTCCCGGCCGTCGCCGACACGGTTCGCGAGACCGCAGCCGTCCACGATCCGGAGGTGCGCTGAGCCGATGGCAGACGGGCTCACGATCGGTCAGGCGGCGGCGTTCGTTGGTGTCACGATCAAGACCGTGCGGCACTACCACCGGCTCGGCCTGGTCGCCGAGCCGGATCGCGACGGTTCCGGCTACCGCCGTTACCGATCGGGCGAGCTGTTCCGGCTGGTCCAGGTCCGGACCCTGGCCGCGGCCGGCGTGCCGCTGGCCGAGATCGGTGACCTGCTCGACGCCGATCCCAAGACGTTCGCCGCCACCCTGGACGACGTCCATCACCAGCTCACCGAACGGATCGAAGACCTGATCGCGCGCCGCGACAGGCTGCACCGTCTCGACCATGGCGACCGGGCCCTGCTGCCCGACCGGGCCTGCGCGGTCTTGGACCGACTCGCCGAACTCGGCTTCAGTCCCGACTACGTGGCTGGTCAACGGGAGGCTCTGGTGCTGGCCCGGGCGCTGGTCCCGGAGATCTTCGACAGCTTCCTGACCCGGCTTGAACATTCGCTTGACGATCCCGAGTCCGTCGAGCTGACCAAGCGCGGTTGGGATGCGAGGGCCTGGGATCCGGACGACCCGCGGATCGAGGAGCTGGCGTCCACGCTGGCCGACAAGCTGCTGACCAACCGCGCGCTGCTGGCGATGCCGACCGGGTTTCGGAACCAGCCCGACGCCGCCTCCCGGTACGGAATCGTCAACCACCACCGGGAGGACCAGTCACCGTCCATCGCCCGGTTGAACACGCTGGTCGAGGCGAACCTGCGCGCAGCCGGCATCGCCGTTCCGAGCCAGTGACGGCCGCCCAGCAGACCCGGCACTGCGGCGAGACGCCCGCCTCAGCCCGCCGCGTCCGAACCGGGATCTGCCCGGAAGACGGCCACGCGTACAACCATTGACCTGCACGGCCGTCACAGATGACGTCGTACGGCATTCCCCGTACCGGTCCTCCGCCTCGGCCCGGCGCGAGCAGGCTGGTGACTTCGGTGATCGCCTCCGGGGAAGGGTGGAAGTACTTCCGTACGTTCTCCGCCTTCTTGTGCCGGGACTTCGCCATCAGCATGAGCAGACTCGCCCCGCCCTCACCAAGATGGGTCAGACCGGAGTGCCGCCACTCATGCAGGTACCAGCCTGTGCCCAGCTCACCGCCCAGGGCAGTGTGCTCGTCCAGCAGCATCCAGGCCTGCCCGTACGAGAGACGCGCGAGCCCGGTGTCCGGGCAGATGTCGCGCGGGTTGACGACCTCGCCGGGGCCGGGCTTGCGGTGGGTGACGGATACGGGGCCGCGCGTACGTCCCTTGAGCAGTCGGGGCAACAGCCGGGCAGTACCAGCGTCCCAGTAGACCGTCTCCAGGACGAAGTCCTTGCGGACAGCGCCGCGGCGACGCGTACGAGGACGGGCGCCTTTGGCTTTCACCGGGGCCGGCGCCCGGCGAGGTCCAGCTCCTCGACGTTGACGCCCAGGATTTCCTCCGCGCGGGCAGTGGTCTCGTAGAGCATCCGCCACGGCGTCTTCTCCCGCAGGTGTACCTCGCGCCGCGCGATCAACCGGTCGATCGCCGTCTTCGAGTGGGCCGGGGTTTCGGAGTCCGGTGGGGTGAGCCGCTTCGCCCAGGCGACCGCTCTGGATCGGTACAGCCGGTGATCGGAGGTTCAGGGGCGGCTGGGGCCGGGTTCCCTGTCGTGGTTACCGTTGCCCCAGCACCCCACCGGACCGACCTCTGGAGAACCCCGTGCCCGTACCCCTCGGCGAGGACGTGGTGGCGCTGCTGCGCCGCCCCAGCACCTGCTACATCGCTACAACGATGCCCGACGGCTCGCCCCAGCTCACCCAGACATGGGTCGACACCGATGGCGAGCACGTCCTGATCAACAGCGTTGAGTCGCATCAAAAGACCCGAAACATCGCGCGTGACCCGCGGGTGGCCGTCGCAATCGCCGACCCCTCGGAACCGGCTTCCTACGTCCAGATCCGCGGCCGTGTGGTGCGTGTGACCACCGAGGGGGCGGTCGACCACATCGAGGCGCTCGCGCAGAAGTATCTCGGCGGGCCCTACCCATGGTTCGGAGGCCGCGACCAAGTCCGGGTGATCTATGTGATCCAGCCCGAGCGGATCAGCAGCCCCCGCGGCTGATGATCGTGATGTCCAGGTCTGCCATCCCGGCCCCACCCCCTTGAACAGGAAACTCAGTGTTCGGCGGGACAACCTGCCGATCGCCAGGTTCGGTGACATCGGTCGGCCCTCGTTGAGACCGGACACGTGCCGTCATTTCTCGGTTCTGGCACAGAACTTGGGCTCTGTCGCACTTGGGCTCTGTCGCCATTTTGGGGGTAGCAGCTGGTTGATCACGGTGAGAGCAGGATGCGGCGTCGTAGGAGATCGAAGTTGGCTCGGCCGTGCGTCTGTCTCTTCAGCGGCTTGATCCTGGTGACGTTGCCTTCGACTGCTCCCGAAGTGTAGGTGGTGGTGAGGGCAGCCTGGATAGCTGCGTGGTCGCGTCGCATGCCGTTGGCCAGGGTTCAGAGTTCTCGTTGGCCGTCGAGGCGGACGTCGGCGATCCAGACATCGAGGGCCAGGTGTTCGCTGCGTCGTTCGCGCACCATGAGTGCAAGACGGCGAGCGTATGTGGTGGTCGTGGCCAGCGCAGGACTCCGCTCGCACAGTTCGGTGAGGCATTTGCGCTCGGTGTCTGTGAGGCGCTCGGGGCGTCTCGTGATCCAGTCGGTGACCCGACGGACGGTCATGTGAGTGCCACTTCCTCGACCTGAACCCCGACACCTGGCAACAGAACGTCCGCGATGCGAACCCCACCCATCACACAAGATCGATGCCCAACTACCCCCAAAATAGCGACAGAGCCCAAGACTGTGCCAGAACCGAGTTCTGATGTCGCTCCGGCGGCAGCACGGGTTCGGTTCTGGGCTGTGCGAAGGGATGACCGGAAGCCAACTGCTGGGCGCGGCGATCCGCGTAGGGTTGGATGCGTGATCATCTGGCTGAATGGCACCTTCGGTGCGGGCAAGACCACGACCGCGAAGGAACTGACCTCTCGCATTCCGGACTCCAGGCTCTTCGATGCCGAGAAGGTCGGGGAGATGCTCTGGCACGTGCTCGGGGTCCCCAAACGTGACTTTCAGGACTTTCCGCCGTGGCGAGGGCTCGTGGTGGAATCCGCACGGCAGGTTCTCGACTACGTGGGCGGCACTCTGGTGGTCACCCAGACAGTGCTGGTCGAGCAGTACTGGCAGGAGATTCATGGCGGTTTGACTGAGGCTGGCGTTCCCGTGCACCACTTCCTGCTGGACACGGACCAGGACACGCTGGTTGAACGTATCGAGACCGACACCAAGCCTGAGAGCATCAGTGCTCGCCAGTGGCGCCTTGATCACTTGGGCGAGTATCAGCGCGCCCTGTCCTGGCTCCGTCGGAAAGCCCAGGTGATCGACACCACTGATGTCGTTCCCTCCCGCGTCGCGGAGATCGTCATGAAGAGGGTTCAAGTCGGCTGACTGGTCCGGCGAACTATCGGAGCTGAGGTGCGCGGCGTCAGTAGTTCGGCCAGTGGGTGTAGTCCTGTCGCGGCTTCCTACGGAGCCAGCGCTCGACCGTGCGTCCTATCCGTCCGCGGGAAACCGGTGGCACGGTGGTCTTCACCGGGTGGTGCTCCGGGACGGCCGGAAGCGAGTCCCTGATGGTCGCGGGGCGGCTGGGAGGAATCTCTCGGGGCAGCAGCGTGATGGGCTCGGTCGTACGGCTGCCGGGCGGCAGGTGCGACCGGGGTGTGAGGGCGTAGCGGCGTGGTGTCCTGATGGGCAGGCCGGAGCGGGTGACGCCGGCCGGGGGGCATGCGGACTGGGGGCCCTGCAGTACGCCAGGTCCGGTGAGGAAAACGGTCTCCAGGAGAACCTGGCCCCGGAGGAAGTCGAGATCCGCGGTGCCGACGTCGGGTGGGGTGTGGTGCGCGTGAGGTTCTTCGGCCGGCGGGACGTCCACCACTTTGATCGTGAGGGCCACGGACGGCTTTCGGGCAGTACTGTCCGCGAGGCGGTCCCATACCTGCTGCCAGCGCCGTACGTTGTTCGGGGAGACGTTCAGGGCTTCCATGAACGCCGTGAGGTGAGCGCGTGAGGGAACGGCCTCACCTCTGAGGATGACGCTGAGACTGCTCTTGGGCAGCCGGTGCCGTTGGTCGTCGGAGGTTCGCCCTGCCGCTGTCTGCAGGTCGCTCAGGGACGGCTGGCCTTCTCTGGCCCGCATCTCCACCATGACGTCGTGCAGCTTGGCGAAGCTGTCGATGAGGTCGGGGTGGGTCATCACGGATCGGAGCGACACGGCCAGGTCCCGGAACTCCGGAGAGATTCCCGCGCGGCGTCGACGTTCTTCTTCGGCCCTGCGCGCGGCCTTCCACAGACGCATCGCTTCCCTGGTGTCCGCGTCGCACGCGATCGCGTATGCCAGCACCAGGCGGCGGGACGGAACCTTGCCGTTGGCGCCGCGCGACAGCGCCGACGCAGTGAACTGGTGACCGGTCAGTTTGGCCATTGCCGCGTAGGTGACGCCTCGGCGCTCGCGCTGGGCACGTAACCACAGCGCGAGCGCTTCGGACTGCCGGATATCGGCGGCAACGGCGTTCTCACGCCGTCCCATAGGACTGTCAGACAGCCTCGAACGGCGGCACTTCCACCGCGCGCATGGCCTTGACGGACCGGCAGGCAACGTAAAGAGCACCGGTGATGAATTCAAGGGCGCCGAACACCGGCATCCTGAGAGCCGCAAGGCCCGCTGCCACAACCACGACCACGACCACGACGACCAATTCCGTCGTCGTCAGAGCTCCCTGCGAAGGGCCGCCGGGAGCCGGCGGAGAGGAGAACGAACGCATACCTGATACCTACCTGACGTCGTATCACGCCCCTTGTGGGCGCGATGAATTGGCTGCACCGTGAACTGCCGGCGGCGACTTCCAGGTCTGCCCGCCAACCGCTTGACCCTCTCACCAGCGACCCGCCCATCACAATGCGTGGCCCCCCGAGGTGGGGGTGTTGATGCCTGAGCGTCCAGGCGTTCACCGCCAAGGGATGGCGAATGAGTGACCGAATGGAACCCTGACCATTCGAAAACCGCAGATCAGAGGAACGAAACTGCTATTTTCATTCATTTTCGTCCAGATGCCATTGCCGAAGCGGGGCACCGGATGCCATGGTCCCTGCAACGCCGCCTCCGGCACTCACTGCCGAGGTTCCCTGGCGTCGTGGCTGCACCATGAAACAGGGACCGGGCTCACCGCGTTCCAGCGCGGCGCCCACGAGGGGGCGCATCCCCACCGGATGCGCCCCTCTCCAGAACATCCGGCCGGCCTGACTCAGGCCAGGCGCGAAGTGTTACCAGATCGGCTGCCCCTCACCACCCCGCAGAACTCAGTGGGCGGTTCGTGACTCTATGAGTGGTTCTGCTGTCGCCCGATGGTGTGGGCGAAGCCGGAACGTTCCGGTCCGGTGCCGGTGGCCTGCTGGGATCGGTGGGATGAGTGAACGCAAGCCGTACCAGAGTGACTTGTCCGACGAGCAGTGGGCGTTGATCGAGCCGGTGCTCACGGCCTGGAAGAACCGGCACCGTTCCGTGAGCGGCCACCAGGGCCGCTATCCGATGCGGGAGATCGTGAACTCGATCCTCTACCAGTCCCGGACCGGCTGTCAGTGGGCCCTGTTGCCGAACGACCTGCCGCCGAAGAGCGCGACGTACTACTACTTCGCCGCCTGGCGGGACGACGGCACCGACCAGCAGATCCATGAACTCCTGTGCTGCCAGGTGCGGGAGAGAAACCGGCGATTAGAGGACCCGACCCTGGTGATCCTGGACACCCAGAGTGTCCGGGCGGCCACCGGGGTCCCCGCGGTCACGACAGGCAAAGACGCCGCGAAACGGGTGCCTGGCCGCAAACGGGGACTGGCCGTGGACGTCCTCGGCCTGGTCATCGCCGTCACCGTGGTGGCCGCCAGTGTCCACGACAACGCCGCCGGCATCGCTCTGCTCGACCAGGTCGCCGTCGCGGCCGGCGGCTCGGTCAGCAAGGCCCTGGTCGACCAGGGCTTCAAGAACCAGGTCGTCATGCATGGGACCGCCCTCGGCATCGACGTCGAGATCGTCCGGCGCAACCCTGAGGAGCGGGGATTCGTTCCGCAGCCGAAACGGTGGCGGGTGGAGCAGACGTTCGGGACCCTGATACTGCACCGGCGCCTGGTCCGCGACTACGAACACCGCCCAGCCTCCTCCACCTCACGCGTCTACTGGGCCATGACCCACGTCATGGCCCGTCGGCTCACCGACGCGAGCACGCCCACCTGGCGCGATCCGCAGGTGATCGGCGCGTGAACCTCAACCCCCTCCTCCAGGCGCTCGACCTTCAGGAAGACGCAGTCCGGGCCCTGACCAACGATCTCCGCACCCAGATCGACACCCTTCAGACCCAGCTCTGCGAGGCCGAACTGCGTCTGGAACACCTCGCCATCACCCGCACGACCATCACCGGCCTCGCCGACCGAATCCCGGTCCAGAGTGCCGACCCATCAGGGAGTCTGGAGCTGCCCGAGCACCCGGACTACCCGCGCATCCTCACCGTCTTCAACGACACCACCGGCCCACTGAGGGCCCGCGACATCTGCCAGGCCCTCGACTTCGAACTCCTGCCGAAACACATAGAACGCACCCGCGCCAAAATGAAACGCCTGGTCACACTAGGAATCCTCACCGAGGTCGAGCCAGGAACCTTCAGCAAGAAGCAGTAACCAAGTCCGGAACGGACATCAACTCACGAACCGCCCACTCAGACATTCGTCCCCGGTACACGTGCAAGCCCTGAACCATTCGGCAGGCTCAGGACGGTCGAAGTTGGGGGCCATGTGCCTTCCAGACCTGGCCGAACCCGCCCGCGCCGAGGAACCACCTACGACAGGCGAACTTGATCGAGCATCACGTGATGACCAAGCCGTGGTGCGCAGCGGAGCCGGGTGCGGGAGTAAAGAAGTCGCGCCGGAGCTGGAATCCCGGCAAACCGTCGAGCGTCGGCCGGGGCCGGCCGACGGCCCGCTTGCGCTATAGTCGATCTTGACAGTTCGCCGGAACTTGCGGTGACTGACGCTGCGTTGGTGGTCCAAGGAAAGACGCCCCACTTCCCGTGGGGAAATGCAGGTGCAAGGCCTGCCCAGCGCTCACTCACGAAGCCCTTCCCTCAACCGGGGAAGGGCTTCGTCATGTCCGCCGACGAGGACGACGGGCACCGCGTTCGCCCGCGCACTGGAGCGGGCGAACGAGCTCGGCGCGTTCCAGCTGGGATGGCTGAAGCTGTCGCAGATCCCGCCGAACCGGCCGGCCGCGCTGGCCCGGTACGCGCTGGGGTCGAAGGCGCCGCTGCCGAAGCACACGTCCCGGCTCTCCCCGCTCAAGCACGAGAGCCTGAACGTCCCGGGCCGCTACAGCTTCACCCCCTCCCAGCCGTTCGACGACTTGCGGCCACTGCGCGATCCGGACGCCGCCGCTCTCGACGACGATGACGATGACGGCGGCAACGACGAGTGAGCCCGGCTCAGCGTTCCAGTTCGCCAGGCATGGTGCTCAGCCCGGCACGAGCCGATGGGAGTGGCGGAGTGGCAGTCATCCGACGGGCCAAGTCAACGAGGTGCTGACGCAGGTCAGTATGCTCGTCGGCCGTAGAGCCAAGGATCAGTCGGGTGATCTGGGGGAAAGCGGAGGGCAGTACAGCAATCCCGATGAGAGCCAAAAGGGTGCCTGCAGCGCGATCGTCCGGCTTCGTACCCAGCGCTGCGGCCAGTGTCTCCACCATTTCCTGGTAACGGATCGATCGCTGCCGCTCGGCTGGAAGGCAGTCTCCGTCGTATTGCAGGGCTTCCCACATCATCAGGCGAAGCAGTTGAGGATTGCGCTGGTGGAGGTCGTAGATCCGGCCGACAAAGTCGGCCAGATCCCCGGAAGGTGGCCCCAGCAGAACGGCGTGCTCGTTGAGGGCCTCGGAGACGACAGCGACGAAGAGGTTCTCCTTGCTGCCGAAATAGCCGTAGATACGTTCCTTGCTGACGTCCGCCCGCTCCGCGATTCGGCTGACACGCGCGCCTGCCATGCCGTGGGCGGCGAATTCCTCACGGCCTGCGGCTAGCAGACGGTCACGGGTTCCTACTAGGTGATCACTACTTGACATGGCACAACTCTACATACCCAACCAGACGGTTGGTTGGATAGGTTGTGGATCACAGCCGCACCCGACTGTCCGCCTCAGCCGCTGACCACTGCGCGCGGCCGGTTGGAAGACAGTCAGCGGTGGCCATCTGAGGCGCTAGGAGACGAGGAAGTCATGGCAGACGCAGGTGTGTGGGTTACCGGCCTTGGGGCGACCACACCGCTGGCCGGCGACGTTGCAACGACATGGTCCGCGATGTTGGCCGGAAAAACCGGAGTCACCGTTCTTGATGACCCGTGGGCTTCTGCATTGCCGGTCCGCCTGGCGGCTCGCATGCGAGTGGACCCTGCAGCAGCCATGCGGCGAACGGAGGCCCGTCGGATGGACCGGTGCGAGCAGGCAGCGGTCGTGAGCGCCCGTGAAGCTTGGGCCGATGCGGGACGTCCCGACGTCGATCCGGAGCGGCTGGCTGTCGTCATCGGCACCGGTGTTGGAGGTGTGCTGTCTTTGCTTGAGCAGGACGATATTTTGGAGGTATCCGGGCCGCGCAAGGTCTCTCCGCACACCGTGCCGATGTTGATGGCCAACGGCCCGGCTGCCTGGGTAAGCATTGATCTGGGAGCTCGGGGCGGAGCACACACCCCGGTCAGCGCGTGTGCGTCCGGGGCAGAGGCCATCGCCCTCGGCCTGGATCTGATCCGTCTCGGCCGTGCTGACGTGGTCGTAGCCGGAGGAACCGAGGCATGTGTGCACGGACTGCCCTTGGCCGGCTTCGCGCAGATGATGGCCCTCGCCACGACGAACAACGAACCCGATAGTGCGTCCCGTCCCTTCGACTCGGAACGCAATGGCTTTGTGCTCGGTGAGGGTGCTGCCGTCCTGGTGCTGGAGCGCAGGGATTTCGCCCGCGACCGTGGCGCGCGTGCCCACGGCACACTCGTTGGCGCCGGAGTCACGTCCAGCGCCCAGCACATCACGGCTTCCGACACCGCCGGGCAGGTGCGGACCATCCGCATGGCGTTGGCAGCGGGCGGCTTGGCACCCGAGGACATCGGTCTGGTCCACGCACACGCCACCTCCACTCCGCAGGGAGACCTTGCGGAGGCAAACGCCGTGGAAGAGGCCGTCGGAACGCACCCCGTCGTCACCGCCACCAAGTCAATGACCGGGCACCTCCTGGGTGCGTCCGGAGCCTTGGGCGCGATCGCCACCCTCCTCGCTCTGCGGGACGGGATCGCACCGGCCACCAGAAACCTCGACAAGATCGATCCCGCGATTAACCTCGACGTTGTCTCCGATCGCCCCCGTCAAGGAGCTTGGACCGCGGGAATGGCCAATTCCTTCGGGTTCGGTGGCCATAACGTCTCCTTGGCCTTCACCACGGACCGCTGATCAAAATCTCCTTTGCCTGCAAAGGCGACTGATGCAGCAATCATCGCCGCCCGAGTGTCGGCAATCGATGGCGAGCGCAAGCGGTCAGCGCATCACCGCTGTTCAGGAGGCCAGCGCAGACCTCTGCCGGAGTGCGGTAGCCATGGGTCTTGCGCGGACGATGGTCGAGCTCATGGGCGATGGCGTCCAGATCGGCCTGGCTGAACGTGCGGAGGTCCGTGCCCTTGGGGAGGTACTGCCGAAGCAGCCGGCTGGTGTTCTCGTTGGGTGCCGCGCTGCCATGGGCTCCGCGGCTTGCAGAGGTAGACCGGCATCCCGGTCTCGGCGGTGATGGCCTGGTGCTCGGGGCCGTCTCCCGGCCCCGGTCCCAGGTGAGCGTCCGCCGCACTTGGGGCGGGATGCCGAGGAGACTCCGGTGAGGTGTGGAGTGACCTGCTCAGCCCTGATGCCGTCGGGCAGCGCAACGACGGCCGTGTAGCGGCTGGTGCGCTCGACGAGCGTGGCGACCGCCGAGGGCCGGGTGCCCATCACGAGGCCGCCCTCCCCGTTGGCCGGGGACCCTGCGGTCCTCGACCTCGGCGGGGCGGGCAGTGATGGACACCATGCCGCGGATGATGCCCCGCCCGGTGGACCGACGGGCGGACTACGGGCGGACTACGGGCGGCGCATGGGCCTGGCTGACCGCAGCCGCTGGGTGAGGCTGCGGTCAAATCGCCCGGCGCCGACGAGGGGCGTAGCGCGAGAGGCAGATCGCTTCGTGCGGGATCTGCATGGAGGCGTCACCGGGGAACTGGTGTCGCAGCCATCCTGCGATCTGCTCGGGAGACAGCACAGAGCCGGCTTGGCCTCCACCAGCGCGCGCAGAGCGGGCCGTTGGGCGAGCTTGGCCTGCTTGGGCCGGCGCCCACGCGCGTAGGCGGCCGTATCGGCGGGTGCGGCACGGTAGCGGTGCCGGCCGCCGTTGCGGGCGATCTCGCGGGAGACGATCGAAGGTGATCTGCCCAGCCGCCTGGCCAACTGCCGGGCAGATTCTCCGGCGGCGATGCCGCGGGATATCTCTTCGCGCCCGCCGCCGGTCAGATGCCGCTCTGATCGCTGCGGCGGGGTGAGGCGGACGCCGCCGCTCTGGTACAGGAACGGGGTGCCATCGAATGACGACAGGTGCGGCGGGCATCCAATGAACCCGGACTTTCCGGGGTCCGACGGCGGCGCCGATCCCATCAGATCCGATGGAACCTGATGACAGGGTTTGCTGACAGCCAAGGTCGAATGCGACCACCACAACGGGGAGCGGCATGGCCAACCTGGTCTGCAAGCGGGTGTCGACCGACCCGCAGTCGACCGACCGTCAGAACCTCGTCCTGGACGAGGCCGAGGTCGAGGACCCGGTCGTCTTCGAGGAGCAGGCCGGCACCGCCAGCCGCCTCCACCCGCTCCAGCGGCCGAAGTTCGGCGAGCTGCTCGCGTACGCGCGGCCGGGTGACACGGTGCACATCTCCGAGATGTTCCGCCTTGTGCGCGGCACCGGGCACATTCTCGACGTGCTCGATGTCCTGCACCCGCGACCGCCTCGCCCTGCGCATCCACGACGGCGCGTTCTCCGCGATGGACCTCACCGCCCGCCACCCGCGCACCGACGAGCTGCTGTCCACGGTGAAGTTCATGGTGCAGACCCTCGCCGCCGCCGACGAACTCCAGCGCGACCTCCAGCGAGAACTGACCTACGACGGACTACGGGCCGCCCAGGCCAAGGGCAACAAGGGCGGGCGCCGAGCGCGCCACGATCGACCAGGGCGTGACCGTACGGCGCGGCCAGGGCTACACCTGCGCATCACCGCCGTCCCCGCGATCCACCGCCGACTCCTCGACCCCTGCCAGCCCCTCGACCGCCCCCCGGACATCACGAGCCGGTGGCACGGGTGAAGCGGGCAGCCCACTCCCGGACGAAGTCGACGAACTCGGGAGGGCCGAGCACCTCGAACTCCGCACCGACATTGCCCAGTGCCTGAGTCGGCCAGTCCAGGGTCTGCGAGGTCATCCGTACCCGGCACCGCTGCTCGTCGACCTCCTCGACCGTCGCCCACGGGTCAATGCGCGCGCGAACAGCCGCTGCGGGGGCGTGCACAAGCGCTTCGACGGTGTGCTGAACGGGGACGCCGCCGCTCCCCGCACGGACGAAGGCCGAGGCGTCGTCGGCAGGTAGTTCGCGCGGGCGAAACCGCTCTCCGGTCCCGCGCGGACCGTCGAGACGGTCGAGGCGGAAGCTGCGCCAGTCCTGCCGGGTCAGGTCGTAGGCGACCAGGTACCAGCGGTACCCGAGCGAGACCAGCCCGTGGGGCTCGACATGGCGGGCGCTGCGCTCGCCACCGCGGGCGGTGTAGGAGAAGCGAAGTCGTTCCTCGTCCCGGCACGCCTGTGCGATGGCGGTCAGCACACCGGCCTCGACGGTCTTCCCACCGCCCTCGACCGAGGGCACAGTCACCACCCGCAGGGCGTCGACCCGTCGGCGCAGTCGCGCAGGCATGACCTGCACGACCTTGGTGAACGCGCGGATCGAGGACTCCTCGATTCCGGTAACCGCGCCCTGGGCGGCCGCACGCAACCCAATGGCGAGCGCGACCGCCTCCTCGTCGTCGAGCACCAACGGCGGCAGGGCGGCACCTGCCGTGAGCTGGTAGCCGCCATCGACGCCGCGACTGGCTTCGACCGGGTAGCCCAACTCGCGCAGCCGGTCGACGTCGCGCCGCAGGGTACGTGCAGAAACCCCGAGTCTGTCGGCCAGCTCGCCGCCCGGCCAGTGCCGGTGGGTCTGGAGCAGGGACAGCAGCCGCAGAGTCCGTGAGCTCGTGTTCGCCATGCCCTCCAGGATGGCGGCAATTGCGGTCGGAAAGTGACCGCTACGGCTCCTAGCGTGGGTCTCACGAGAACGGCACGGGCCCAGGCCGGGTGCGCCGACTGATCGAAACGAGGAGAACCATGACCGACAGCACGATGTCGACGCCCCCCGACACGATGTGGGAGGTGCGACTGGCCAAACACCTGAAAGGAGACCTCGGGACCGACACCTTCGACCTCGTACAGGTGCCGACGCCCGAGCCGGCCACGGGAGAGGTACTGGTCCGCACGGACTACCTGGGTCTGTCGGTGGCGTACCTGGAGATGCTGCGGGCTGACTCCCGTCTGCCGATCCCGCCGTGGGAGGTCGGCCGGCGCATCGGCGGCGGCGCGGTGGGCACGGTCGTGCGGTCCATCAGTGCGGACCTGGCCGTCGGCGACCAGGTATGCACCATGGCCGGCTGGTGCGAGTACTCGGCCGGGTCTGCCGACCAGTACCTCAAGCCGGACCCCGGCCTGTTCCCGAGCCCGGTGCACTACCTCAGCCAGGGGCCCACCGCCTACTACGGGATGTCCGAGATCGCCAAGGCCGGTGCCGGCGATGTCGTCTTCGTCTCCGGCGCGGCGGGCGGCGTCGGGTCGCTGGCCGGGCAGATCGCCAAGTGCCGGGGCGCCGCGAAGGTGATCGGCAGCGCGGGTAGCCAGGCGAAGATCGACTACCTGGTTGACGAGCTCGGCTTCGACGCGGCGTTCGACTACCACGACGGCCCCGTCCTCGATCATCTGCGGGACCTGGCGCCCGAGGGCATCACCGTGTTCTTCGACAACGTCGGCGGAGAGCAGTTCGACGCGGCGGTCGAGGCGGCGGCGCCGGGGGCCCGCTTCGCGCTGTGCGGCGCGCTGGCCACTCAGATCGGCGACCACGAGGACCGGTTCCCCGAGCCGGATCTCGCTGCGGCGGCCGCCAAGGGGATCGAGGTTCTGCCGTTCTCCACTCATCACACCCCGGAGCAGGTCGCGGCGTGGACCGAGCGCTTCAGTACGTGGTTGGGCGAGGACCGCTTCGTGTTCCCCCACACGATCGTGGAAGGCGGCCTCTCGGCAGCTCCCCAGGCGCTCGTCTCCCTGCTGAAGGGCAGCTACAAGGGCAACGTCTCCGTCAGGGTCGCCGGCTGAGGATCGAAGCACGCCGCCCGTCACACACGGACGGGCGACGCGCTCCCGGTGACGTCCCCACCATCCAAGGAGAACCGGCACCACATGACCGACGCCTCCGTGCTGTCCACCCGCACCCTGAACCGGACACTGCTCCAGCGACAGTTCCTGGCCGCCCGAACTCCCGCCCGGTACTTGACGTCGTCGAACACCTGGTCGCTCTGCAGGAGCAGGAGCCCAACTGGCCTTACGTGGGGCTGTGGACCCGGCTGGCCGACTTCCGACATGACGACCTGATGGCACTGCTCCGCGACGGCCGCGTGGTGCGCTCCACAGCCCTACGCAGCACCCAGCACCTGACCAGCAGCAACGACTTCCGCTGGCTGCGGCCCGTCGTCCAGCCCGTCCTGGACCGCGCCGCCCGGACGCAGTACTTCGCCGCGCAGACCGCCGGGTTGGACATCGCCGAGCTCACCGACGCCGGTCGGGAGCTGATGGCCGGCCAAACCCTGCCTCGGCGGAAGCTCACCCTGTCGCTCGCCGAGCGCTTCCCGGGCCGCGACGGCCGCGTGCTCGCGGGGGCTGTGGAGCTGCGGATACCGATGGTGCACGCCCCGGTCACCGGCGCCTGGGGCGCCTGGGGCAACCGCCCCAACATCGCCATCACCCTCGCGGAGCACTGGATCGGCCGACCGATGGCAGCGCCACGAGTCGAGACGATGATCCGCCGCTACCTGGCGGCGTCCGGCCCGGCCGGCGTCATGGACATCCAGACATGGTCGGGGCTGACCCCCGGGAGCCCTGCGGTGGCCACCAGCGACGCTGAAGGGAAGCTCAGGGGCTGTCCAGTTGGTTACAGCCCGACCGGGTTGAGGTAGGTGGCCGGGTGGGTGGCGCCGTCCTGCTTGAGGATCTGGCCGCCGAACGGCCACTTCAGGGTGAAGTACTCCGTCTCGTTCGGCGGGGTGACCAGGAACTTCGCCGGAACGAACTTCTCCTTCTGCGGCGTGGACTTGGCCACCGGGAGCAGGTTGATGCTGAAGTCCACCGTGTCCCCCTGCTCCAGGATCATCTTTTCGGGCTTCTTGGAGGAGCGCGCCAGCGACCAGGTGCCGTCGGTCTTCTGAGCGCCGATCATGTCGACACCGGCGAAGCCGGACAGGGTGCAGGTGCGCTTGCTCTGGTTGGTGAACCAGATGTACGCCTGGGTCTGCTTCTTGGTCTGCTCCATCTCCGGCTTCGCGTCATCCCCCATGGCGAAGCCGGCCTTCAGGTCGGCGGTGTGGCAGCGGGTCGGCTCGGCCTTGGCGGGGGCGGCCGAGGCCGGGATGGCGGTAGCGGCAGTGCCGGCGACGACGACGGCCGCAAGGGCCACGGAGGTCAGCTTGCTCTTCATGAAGTTTCGGGTTCCCCTCGCATACGAATCGGCGCGCGAAGTCAGTGCGCGCCTACGCACCTGAAGATGTGCAACGCCCGGCGGAGGTTCGGTGTGCCGGAGAACCTTTTCCGACAGCCGGGCTCCCGACTGTGGCCGCGTACGAGAACTCATGCGGTGCGGGCCGTTGCAGCGTCGCACCCGTCGTGCTGCCGAGCACGATGAACTCAGAAGTGTCCTCCAGCCGTGAGAGCGACAGGAGTTTCTCGTAGAAGACGGCAAGCTCGGATGGGTCGGGGCAGTCGATGACGATGGCGACAGACGTCCGATCATCTCGCCGACTGTGCCGCGTGACGCCACCCGCGCACTGTCAGGGATCAGGCCGCTCTCGGGCCGGACCTGCCCGGCCCGCCCTGCCCCCAGGCCTGCCGCTCCGCCGCGACCCCGGCCATGATCCGCCGGACAGGCCCTAGTCGCCGAGGACCCGCTCCCACAGCAGCCCGTCCCGCCAGCTCCCGTCGAGAAAGATCGAGGAGTGCGCGACGCCGTACGGGCTGAACCCGTTGCGGCGCAGCACCCGCTGCGACGGCAGATTCTCCAGATTGGTGGACGCCTCGGCGCGGTGCAACCCGAGTTCGTCCGTCATCACCTGGAGTACAAGCCCGACGGCGTGCCCGGCGTGCCCTTGATTCTGGGCGACGCCGGCGATCCAGTATCCGACGGAGCCGCGGCGCAGGTGCGGCTGCGGCAGGATGCCTCCGACGGTGACCTGCCCGATCACCTGGTCGTCGGCGAGCACCACGCCTGGCCAGACCGCGCCGGCCCGGTATCCGGCCAGCAGACTGTCGATCCGCTCCGCCTGGCCCTCCGGGGTGAAGAAGTCGGCGGGCTGAGCCGGTTCCCACGGCCGGAAGGCCTCGAAGTCCCGCACCCGATGTGCGGCGATCGGGGCGGCGTCGGTGGGCTCGATCAGGCGAATCCTGGTGCTGCGCATGGGCTGATCCTCGTCGCGGTGCGTCGGATGAGACGGCCAGCCTATGCAGGGGTGCCCGCGCCGCCGCACCCTACGTCCGCCGGAGGATCGAGTCGGTCGCGCAGCTCGTGTTCTCGCCGAACAAGTCCAGATACCGGGTGTCGAGCTGGTACTGATGCGAGCTGCTCCGGAGGAACTCCAAGCCGAGCAGCGCATGCGCACGTTCAAGCAATCGATGCCTGCCGCTGGTCGACCTGGCGCTCGCGCCGGAACACCGTCGTGGTCACGGAGCTCTGTACCGAGGGCTCGACCAGGGACAGATCGACGTCGCCCCGGCTTCGCCGGGCCCTGGCCGGGCACAGGGCGTCGATGTACCGCTGGTGCGGGGTGTCAGGAGGCGCCGGGTCCGAGTTGCACGACCGTCCCTTCCAGCCGTGCTCGTTCGGCGGCCCAGACGACCAGGTGGGACTCCAGGGTCTCGTACGGCCCGGAGCCCACCAGCGACCGGTCCCCGCTGGCGACTGCCGCGATGAAGGCATGGAGGAGCTCTGTGTCGGCGCCGCCGTGTCCGTCCGCGGCCGATGCTCCGCCGTCCGGGTCGAGGTCGAAGGTGTGCTGGGTGTCGGTGAGGAAGTCGTGCAGCGTGATCGTGCGACCGTCGCCTTCCAGCGAACCGTGTGTGCCGAAGACTCGGGTCTTGCGGAAATCGAGGGCCGTGAAGGCGGTCATGGTGAACGATGCGGTGACCCCGCCTTCGTACTCCAGGTTCACGACCTGGTGGTCCACGACGTCGTTGTGTCCCCCGTAGACGCAGGTGCCGTAGGGCCCCTCGGCGAGTGCGGTGCGCAGGCCGGCCTCGGTGACATCGTCGGTGAGCACACCCAGTGGCCAGTGCTCGTAGACCGGGTCGCCGAGGAACCGTTCGTAGATTCGGACCGCGGAGTATGTGCAGGTCCGTTCCACGGGGCAGCTGACGCAGCGGTCGCCCGCGCCCTCGGGCTTGTTCTCTGGCCGGAAGTGATGGAGGCCGCCGAAGGAGGAGACCCGTTCGACGGGGCGGTCGACGAGGTGGCCGAGCCAGTCGATGTCATGACTGGACTTGGCCAGCAGCATGGAGGACGACTGCGCCTCGACCGCCCACTGGCCACGTACGTAGGAGTGGGCGTGGTGCCACCAGCCGACGGGTTCCAGGTGCTCGATGCTGACGATGTCGCCGATCCGGCCCTCGGTGATCAGTTGCTTCAGCTTCACCGAGTAGGCGGTATAGCGCAGTACGTGGCAGACACCGAGCAGGATGTCGTTGCGTACGGAGGCCTCGACGATCCGGCGCGCATCCTTTTCGGACGGTGCCATCGGTTTTTCGAGGAGGAGGGCGTACCCGCGATCGGCCAGCGCGACGGCCGGGTCGGCATGGAGCCGGTCGGGGGTGGCGACGATGGCGGCGTCGGCGAGCCTCGGCCGGGCGGCGAGCTGGGTCCAGTCCTCGAAGACGTTGCTGTCGGGGAGCCCGAACTCCTCGGCGAGGGCCTGTCTGCGGGCGGGATCGGGGTCGGCGACGGCAGTGACGGTCGCGAGTCCCTCGGAAGCTGCGATCCGTGCGTAGGAGGCCCCACGGGCCCCGGCACCGACGATCGCCAGAGTGACGGTCACGGAAAAAGTCCTCTTTACTTGACGGCACCCTGGAGGATGCCCTTGATGAAGTGGCGCTGGAAGAAGAGGTAGAGCAGGACGATCGGCGTGATCACGATGATCGTTCCTGCGGACAGCAGCGGAATGTTCTTGCCGAACTGCTGGACGAACTTGCCGAGTCCCGACGGCGCGGTGCGCATCGCCGGATCCTGGATCAGGACCAGCGCGAGCAGGAACTGGTTCCAGGCCCACATGAAGTACAGCAGGCCGAGTGTGGTGAGCGCAGGTCCGGCCGTGGGCAGCAGCACCTTGGTCAGGGTGCGCCAGCTGCCTGCGCCGTCGACCGCCGCGGCTTCGGTGATCTCGTGGGGCAGGGACTCGAAGTGCGTACGCATCCAGTACACGCCGAAGGGCATGAACAGACCGATGAGCGGCAGGATCACGGCCCAGTAGCTGTTCAGCAGGCCGACGGACCGCAGGTCGTAGTAGAGCGGGATGACGATCGCCTCGTACGGCAGCGCCATGCCCAACATCAGCAGTGCGAACAGCGGTCCCTTGACCCGCAGGCGCATGGACGACAGGCCGTATCCGGCGAGGGTCGCGAGGACCAGGGCGATCGGCACGACGCCGAGCGCGATCACGGCACTCGACTTCAGGAGCGAGCCGAAACCCGCGGTGGTCCAGGCCGTAGCGAAGTTCTCCCAATGGGGATCGGACGGCCACTTGAGACCGGGCGAGAGCTCGGTCTCCGGCTGGAGGGCCGCACTGAAGAGCGCGAGGAAGGGGAAGAGAACCGACACGGCGGCCAGGACCAGGACGAGCCGGGGCAGGTGCTTGGTCATTTCATTGCTCCCGGGTGAGCCTGTTCAGGACGTACATGACCGCGCAGGTGAGCACGGACAGTACGGTGGCGAGGGCGCAGGCGGTGCCGACGCGGCCGGCGGTGAAGACGAGTTGGTAGACCTGGACGCCGGGGACCATGGTCGAGTAGCCGGGACCGCCGCCCGTCATGACGTACACGACATCGAAGCCCGCGAGGGCGGCGATGACCGTGACGGTGCAGGCGACACCGATCTCCTTGCGCAGGCCGGGCACCGTGATGTGCCAGAACTGCCGCAGCCGGCCGGCGCCGTCGAGGCTCGCCGCCTCGTAGAGCGACGGGTCGATCTTCCCGATGCCGGAGAGCAGCAGGAGGAAGCAGAGTCCGGTGGAGACCCAGGTGCCGATGAGGCCCACGGTCGGCAGGGCCCAGGTGAAGTCCCCGAGCCAGGCCCGCGCGAAGTCGCCGAGGCCGATGGCGCGCAGGAGCTGGTTGAGCGGACCGTCCTCGCTGTAGATCCACTTCCAGACGACGCCGACGGCGACGAGCGGAAGGACCTGGGGCAGGAAGATGACGGTGCGGATCACCGGCATCGCGCGCCACGGCACGGATGCCACCAGCGCCGCCAGGACGAGTCCCAGGCCCACCGGGATCACGGTGTAGAAGAGGATGAAGACGAAGGAGTGGAGCAGGGCGCTGCGCAGGGCGGGTTCGTTGAAGACCGCGGCGTAGTTGTCGAGACCCGCCCAGGTGGCGGCGCCGATGCCGTTCCAGTTCCAGAACGAGATCCACACACTGTGCAGCCAGGGCGCGATGACGAAGGCCGCGTAGAAGAGGAGAGCCGGCAGGACGTAGAGGAGCGGGCCGAGGCGGTGCCGTCTCGACCGGCTGCCCGAGGGCGCCGGCGCGGGCGCCGGGCGGGTGGCGTCCTTGCCCACCCGCCCGGCGCCGACAAGCACATCAGCCATGGGTGCCGGCCCACTCGTCCTGGATGGCCTTGACGAAGCCCGAGGTGTCGGTCTTGCCCGCGAGGAGTTCCTGAGTGGTGGCGGTGAGCTTGTCGTTCATGGTCGCCGTGGCGTTGTTGTTGAAGCCGACGAGGCCGTTGTCGGCGTTGACCTTGGACCAGGCGGCGACAATGTCGGACATCACCGTGCCGTCCTGCGGCTTGGCCGCGGAGATGTCCGCGGGCATGAAACCGGCCTTGAACTGCTCGGCGGACGCCTCGGGCGAGTGCAGGAAGTCCAGGAAAGCGGCAGCCGCGTCGGGGTGCTCGGACTTGGTGGAGACGGCGTAGGCGACGGACGTGCCGATGGCGGTGGCCTTCGGGCCGGGGAAGGCGATGAAGCCCGCGTCCTTGCCGAGCTTCTCGCCGATCTTCGCGGCATCCCAGTTGCCGTCGACGAAGAACACGCCCTCGCCCTTGGAGAATTTGTCCGTCGCACTCTGCAGGTCGGTACCGTTGGCGCTCCTGGGCAGGTAGCCCTTCTTGGCCCACTGGGCGACCTTGGTCACGGCGGCCCGGTTGCCCGCGGTGTCGAACGTGGCGCCCTTCTGCCCGAAGGTCCACTTCGCGGCGGACTCCGCGCCGTCCGCGGACTGGCCGACGAGCTGGATCGGGAAGGAGGCGTGGCCCTGCGCGTTGCCCAGCTGCAGCGGCGTCTCACCGGCCTTCTTGGCCTTGGCGAGCGCGGCGTCGAACTCCGCGAGCGTGGCCGGCGCGTCGATGCCGAGCTTCGCGGCCTTCGCCTTGTTGTAGTAGACACCGACGAGGGAGAAGCCGGCGGGCGCCGCGTAGAGCTTGCCCTCTCCGAGCGTGGAGCCGTCCGTGCCCACCCGCCACTGGTTGAGCTGGGTGCTCGCGTACGTCTTGTCCCAGCCGTACGCCTTGGCGTAAGGGGAGAGGTCGCGGACGAGGTTGTCCTTGACGGTGGTGCCCACGGAGTTCAGCAGAGCGATGTCCGGCGCCTGGTCGGAGGCGAGGGAGAGGTTCAGGCTCTTGTTGTAGTCGTCGTAGTTGGTGTCCTGGTAGTCGATGCGCACGTTGGGGTGCTTCGACTCGAACGCCTTGATGATCGCCTTGACGGCCGCGCCCGACTCGGGGGTGGAGACCAGCGACAGGGTGGCCTTGCCCTCCGGCACTCCGGTCTTGACGGGGCCGGCGGATTCGGCCGGAGCCTCGCTGCCGGCGCCCGGCGCACAGGAAGTCGCGGAGAGCACCACGAACACGGTCCCGGCCAGCATTGTTCTGAGCTTCATCGGGGTCGATCGCTTTCGGGAAAGGCGCAGGCGCCATGTGGCAGGATGACGAGTCGGGACACTAGTCGCGTCCCTGCAGTTTCGTAAGAAAGTTTTCTATCAAAGTGACCCATGTCACACCGCTCGTCCAGGGGGACTCATGACTGACACGGAGGTTCCGCCGGGCGGTGACCAGAGCTCGCTCAGGCAGCTCAACACCAGCCGGGTGCTCCATCTCCTGTACGACGGGGTCCCATTGACGATCAACGCGCTCTCGCGCGTGACCGGCCTCTCGCGGCCGACCGTGCGGGGAATCGTGACGACCCTTCTCGAAGCCGGGCTGCTCAGGCCGGACGGCCGGGACGCGGCCCGCACGGGCGGGCGTCCGGCCCAGCGCTACGCCTTCGACCACAGCGCGGGCCGCCTCGCGGGACTCCACTTCGACGTGGACGGCATCTGGGTGCGGGTGACGGATCTCGCCGGGGAGTCGGCCGTGACGGCCCATGCCGCAGTGTCGGCGGACGCCACTCCCGAACAGCGCATCGACGCAGCCACGACCCTCGTCCGGAACCAGCTTCCCTCGCCGGAAACCCCGCTGTGGGCCGTGGGAGCCGGCACTCCCGGCATCGTCGACAGCGCCGGCACCGTGCGGCTGAGTGTCGTCATCCCCGGCTGGACGGGTATCGAGCTCGCCCGCGAACTCGGCGAGAGACTGGGCTGCCCGGCGGCGACGGCCAAGGACACCAATCTCGCCGCCCTCGCCGAGCACCGGATCGGTGCGGCGCAGGGCACTCCCGACATCCTCTACGTGCAGATGGGGAGCCGGCTCGGCGTGGGCGTGCTGGTCGACGGGCTTCCGTTCACCGGACGGACCGGGGCAGCGGGCGAGATCGGGCGCCACCCCGAACTGGGCTGGCAGGACGCTCCGGCGAAACTCTTCGCGGCATCCGGCTCGGCGCGCGACAGCGAGGAGGAGGCCGGGGTACTCGTCTTCGCCCGAGCGACACACGGGGACCCAGAGGCGCGGGCCGCGGTCGACGCCTACGCCAGCACCCTCGCGGACGGCATCGGCGCGATGGTGCTGGCCATGGATCCCCGGCTGATCGTCCTGGGCGGCGCCCTGGCGAAGTCTGGCGCCGTGGTTCTCGATCCGATCCGGCACCGCCTGACGGAGATCTGCTACGAGGCACCGCCCCTCGCCCTGACGGCCCTGGTGGACGACGTGGTGAGCGTCGGTGGAGTCGAGGCCGCCCGCGACCTGGTGCGCGCCGGCATGCGTGTGACCGTCGACCGAGTCCTGAATTCCTGAATTCCTGAATTCCTGACGCGAGCATTGACAGCTCCTGGGGGACCCGGCACATTGCGGGTCACACTTTCGAAGGAAAGTTACCTACGAAAGAGTCACCTAAGGAGCTACTGTGAGACGTCGTCCTCTGCGGACCCTGCTCACCGGTGCGCTGGCTTCCGCTCTCTGTCTGATGGGGACCACCGTCAGCGGTCAGAGCGCCCACGCAGCCGACTTCCCGCCCAATCCCGTTTCCCGGACGGGCTACACCATCGACTTCCAGGAGGAGTTCGACGGCACCTCGCTGGACGAGGACAAGTGGCTGCCGTACTACCTGCCCCACTGGACCCCGGACCGCGAGAACGCCAAGGCGCGTTACACCGTCGCGGACGGCGTGCTCACCGAGCGCCTGGACCCTGACACTCCCGCCTGGAACCCCCAGTACGACGGCACCGTGAAGATCTCCAGCATCCAGACCTTCAACCAGGACTGGTGGCACCGCTTCAACTACTCGATGCCGAACGACCATCACGAGCCACGCTTCGACGGATACTCCACCCAGTACGGCTACTTCGAGACGCGGGCGAAGTTCTCCAACGTCGGCGGCGGGGGCCACCAGGCACTCTGGCTCGTCGGCACCGAGGACAACTCCAGCGCCTCGGCCAACCCCGAGATCGACTTCATCGAGACGTTCTTCAGCAAGCCCGACACATGGCGCATCGCCGCCTACGGATGGGGCGACCCCGACTTCCTCGGCTCCTGGGTGTCCTCCGAGGACCCGGTGCCCAGCGGCGAGCCGACGGAGGAGTACCACGTCTACGGCATGGAGTGGACTCCGACAGAGCTGAAGTTCTACTACGACAACCAGCTCTTCAAGACCATCAACGACGCACCCAACATGCCCATGGGCATGATTCTCGGCCTGTACACCGACGCCGGCTCCGGCCGGCACAATGCCGTCTGGCCCAAGTCGTGGAGCGTCGACTACCTACGGGTCTGGAAGAAGGACGGCGGCTACCCGCAGACGTACGACCGGTACAAGAACCGTCAGACCGGCCAGTACATGCACATCAAGGGCAACACCGGCCGGCTGGAGTACGGCGATGTGCCCGCCACCGATCCGACCTCGCAGTGGGCCCGGGAAACCACTGACGGCCACTACCGCTACAAGAACCGAGCGACCGGGGAGTACCTGCACACGGAGGACGGGGCCGGCACCGTGCAGTACGGAACGTTCCCCGCCACCTGGTGGAGCGGCCAGTGGACCGAGGAGACCGTCGACGGCCGTATCCGGTTCAGGAACCGTCAGACCGGCCAGTACATGCACACGGAAGGCGCCACCGGATCCGTCCAGTACGGCTCCGTACCGGCGACGTACTGGACCAGCCAGTGGACTCGCGAACCCGCTCTCTGATCACTGCTGAACATCCGGGCGCGCCCTGCCGAGGGGCGCGCCCGCCTCCCCTCCCAGGAGCGAACCCGATGCGCCACCTCACAGCCGCCCTCACTGCCGCCCTGGTCCTCGTGCTGAGCGGCTGCGACTCCGCACCAGGCGACACCCCGACCACCCCGACCTCCGCGACCTCCGCCGACGGGTCCTCGCAGGGTGGTCCACCCACCGGGCCGGCCGGCAGGTCTCTGTGGTCGCTCATCGGCGACAAGGGCGAAACCATCCAGACGCTGCCCGACGACGACCCGGATGTCGTGGCGGTGCGCAAGGCAGTCGCCCTGCATTCCGGAACCACGGACAACCGTGACCACCGGTCCGTCACCGACAGCACCGACGCCGAATTCGCCTTCTACTCGCCCGAGTTCGTCAAGGCCCTCAAACGGCAGGGATACGCTGCACAGCTGGCCTCCCTCTTCCGCGACAACGAGGTGACCACGCGCCAGGTGAAGACGGCCTGGTACCGCTCCACGCTCTACAAGGACCGGGCGACGGCCAAGGCCGAAATGGACACGGTGATCGAGTTCACGGCCGCCGCTCCCGGCTATCTGAAGAAGGGCGGCTTCGCCCTCAACACGCCGTACACCCAGCACCGCACCATCAGCCTTGCGAAGCAGGACGGCCGGTGGAGGATCACGGCGATCCAGAAGACTCCCCTGACGAAGGACACCTCCCGTCCGACGCCCTGATGGCTGCGGAGGTCTTCGGTGTCGATGACGTGGTACCGCAACAGCAGCGCTGCGGGCCGGGTGGAGTTGGAGGATCTGGCCCGGTGGGCGGGTCTGCCTGCTGATGTCCTGGCCGAGGTAGTTGTGGACCACAACGAGCGGCCTGGTATCGAGCGGTGAGCACGTGTCCGGCGGCGCAGCGGACACGGTCCGCGGTCCGCGAGTGATATCGCATCGCGTGGTGCTGTGTGATCGGAATGCCGAAACAGCTCCGGGTGGCAGCGGGTCCGGTTTGGGTGGGGCGGTGAGCGGCAAGGGTGCAGGGGCCGGGGCTCGTCGTCCCGGGCGGGTGGACGTGCGTATCGGGACCGGGTTCGAGGTGGTCTTTCTCGATCCTGTGGGGCGGGTGGTGCCGCAGCGGTGGGTGGACACCGCTGTCGCGGTCGCGGAACTGGACCCGGTCTCGGCGTTCCCGGTCGTATCGGGCCGTCGGTGGGCGCCGGGACTGTGGTGGTCGGCCACCACCGGGCGGCGCGTGTCCGCGGGGTCGAACGCGATGCGGGCGCAGCTGATGATGCTCGACCGCGACCCCGGGGTGGTGGGCCTGGCCGGGCGGCCGGTACGGCTGCTGTGGCATGACGGCCGGGGGCGGGGGCGCTCGGGGGTGCCGCAGCTCTTCGCCCGGTACGAGGGTGGCACCGGCATGCTGGCCGACTGTCCCAGCCATCCGAAAGCCGACGGCGAACGGGCGTTGGAGGCCGCGGCCGCGGAGGCGGAGGCGGAGGCGGAGGCGTGTGCGCAGGTGGGGTTCGCCTACCGGCGCCTTGAACCGGTCCCCATGGTCATCCACGGCACCCGCCCCATTCGCACGATGTGCACCGCCGTACTGGATTTCGCGATCATCCATAACGACGTGTACACCCTGTTCAAGGAACACCACGACAAAAGAGGCCCGTCCATCATCAATGCCGCCTACGCGGAACACAACTGCACCGCAGGCGAAGCCATCCAACTCGCCGTCGACCTGAACGACCAAATCGTCGCGGACTTCATCCGTGCCAAGAAAGAAATACGCGAACTCTACGAGGTCATAAATCTGTCCGAATACGATCGGCAAGGATGCGATCGGTTCATCCAGGGACTCGAATGGCTGATCCGTGGCGTCCACGACCTCCACCTGGAAAGTCTGCGCTACTCACCGCGCCGCAGCTTTTCCCCAGACAACCCCGGTTATGTCGATGACCTGCGCCTGGGTGACGGTTTTACCCGAGAGTCCATGCTCAGCCGAGCCCACCACAATGGACAATTGACGGCAACCTCCGCCTCCACCGCCGGTCGAGCCGCTGCCACGGCCACACGCGAACAGACCGCGAGCAGAACGGCTCCGCCGAGCACACGACCCTGTACCGGCGTGGGGCCACGTACCACCCCCTGTAACGCCCCGGAGCGCCATGAGCGAACCACGCCGAAGGGGCGTTCTGGAGAGAAGAGTCCGGAGAACGTCAGGAGCAAGAATGCGCGATCCCCGGTTGATCCCTACAGCCCCCCACGCGTGGCCTCTGGTAGGTCACTTGGTGCCGATGGTCCGGGACCCTTTGACACTCTTGAAGTCGCTTCCCGCCCATGGGGAGTTGGTCCGCATCCGTATGGGACCTGTGCCGCTGGTCGTGATCTGTGATCCGGAGCTGACCCGTCAGGCCCTGGTGGACGACCGTCTCTTCGACAAGGGCGGCCCGTTGTGGGACCGCGGTCGGGAAGTGCTGGGTGACGGCTCCTGCGCGGAAACCCGGCCACGCACGCCCATCTGCCCCGCCTGGAACTGACCGAACGCATCATCACCGAAACCCTCCGGCTATACGCCCCGGCCTGGCTCCTGACCCGCACCGTTACCCGAGACACCCACCTGGGCGGGCACTCATTACCCGCGGGCAGCAGCGTCGTCTACAGCTCTTACCTCATCCACCACCGCCCCGATCTCTACACCGATCCCGAAACCTTCGACCCCGACCGCTGGGACCCCAAGCGCCCCCAGCCACCCCTTCATCCCCTTCGCCACCGGCGCCCGCAAGTGCATCGGCGACACCTTCGCGATGACCGAGGCCACCCTCGCCCTCGCCAACATCACCGCCCGCTGGAACCTGAAACACCTGCCCGGCCATCACCAGACCCGCCCCATCCTGGGAGTGACACTGAGACCGCGCGAACTTCGGATGCAGGCAACACCTCGGTAAGGGCCTCGGAGTTCGGTTCAACACGGGCGGCTCGACTCAGCCCGGCTCGAACCGTCCGTAGGGACCTGTCAGTGGGGCCGCCCAGTGTGCGAGCCAGGGTTCAGATGGCGGTACGGCCACCATCGACGGCGACGGTCGCGCCGGTGACGTAGCTGGCCTTCGACGAGGCGAGGAATGCGACGACCTCGGCAATCTCGGCAGGCTCGGCGGCGCGCTTCATCGCTGTGGTTTCGGCGATCGAGTCGAACAGCTCGCGGGTCGCGCCCCGGGTGTAGACCGGGCCGGGGGCAACGGTGTTGAAGCGGACGCCACGTCCGCTGTACTCAGCCGTCCAGCTCTGCGTCAGTGATGCCAGCGCGGCCTTGGTCGCGCCGTATGCGGCAGCGTTGGCCAAGCCGAGGCTGCCGGCCATGCTGCCGATGTTGATCACGCTTCCCGATCCCTTCGCCGCCATCGCCGGGACGAACGCGGCCACGAGGAAAAACGCCGCGCGGACATTGCCGGCGAACATCGCGTCGTAGTCGGAGACCTTCATCTCCTCGGTCGGTGCCCAGACGGCATGTCCGGCATTGTTGACCAGGATGTCGATCTCGCCGACCTCTGCGGCGAGCCGGTCGATGCCGACCGGGTCCTCCAGGTCCGCCGCGACGAATCGGGCGTGGCCGCCGGCCGTGGTGATCTCGTCAACGGTCTCGGCGCCGCGCTGGGCGTTGCGTCCGGCCACGACGACGGACATTCCGTCGGCGGCCAGCCGCTTGGCAACCGCCCGGCCGATGCCGGACGTGGCCCCGGTGACCAGGGCAGTGAGGGGGTGTGGGGCGAGGTTTGCGCGCTCCGCAGACATGGGGATGCACCTTTCGGCTGGCCGGGGCAGCGCACGCCCGACAGGCGTGAACCCCGATGCGCGGCCCCGTGGGTCCTACCCTCCACTGTCCCTGCCACCGCAGGCTCCAGCACCTGCGGCTACTCCGTCTCGGGGTGCCGCACAGCCGTCTTCACGGTCTTCTCGACCTCGTACCGTTGGGATGCAGACCGCCGCCTCGCGCCATGCCCGCCACCGTGCCGCCTGAGCGGCAGGCTTCCCAGCCCACTCCCACCTGCCGGAAGGGAACCATCCGCGGCGCCAATCGATGGCCCACCGGTCACCCGGCGGCCACCTTGCCCGCCAACTCTGACGCTCAGCCCTGCCAACTCAAGCTGGATCCACCTGCGGACCACGAATCCGATCGAGTCGGCCTTCGCGACGGTCAGGCTGCGGACCAAGGCCACCAAGGTCACCAAGGGCACCAAGGGTGCCGGGTCCCGAGCGGCCGCCCTGGGGTGGTGTGACCGCGCCCCACCGACTCACCGGACGGCATACCCATCCCGCAGCGGGCCGCCAGCCTGGTCGAGCACCTCTGCCACGACTGCGGTGAAGACCTTCGCATCCCGGGCAATCGCCTGCGCGGCAGCTTCGGACAACGCGCGGTGCACCCCGGGGTCGGCCGCAGCCAGCCGCCGCGACGTGCCGGCGTCGGTCTCGTGGGAGGGCGGGTGCACTTCCCGGAGGCGCACACCACGTGTAGACACGCGATCGGATTCGCCGCCACCACCAACAACGCGCCGTCCACGTGCACGTTGGGACAGGATCCATTGCACCGGGACACATCTCCGTGGCCGTCAGGACGGCACTGACGGGGCATGGTGGCCAATCTCGGCACATGACTCGACAACGTCCGGAAACGGACCAGGCAGCTCGCTGGGCAGCGCCGGGCGGATCCGGATGCGCTCGGCATGCGCTGGTAGGGGGCACGTGATGCCCGCCCAGGCTTTCCCCGCAGGCCGCTGTTGTCAGGCGGAGTTCCGCTCGTGGGCGCGGCCGCCGCGCCATTCGGTCCAGTGGGGTCGTCGAGCACGGTGCCAGGGGCGTGGATGCCGAGGGTTTCGAGGAAGGCGAACAGGTCACGCGAGCGTTTTGTCCGCCAGGACACGTTCCAAGGACCGTTGGCCCATCCGACTCATGGCCGGGTTGCTTTCGACGTAGTACCAGACCAACCCCATCGCTTGAACGAAAGCCCACGCTTTGCCTCGCTCCCATTCAAGGTCGTCGCAGCCCAGGTGATCGCGGAGCACCCGCCGCGGCCCAGCCTCGAGCAAATGCCACGCGCTCACCAGATCCAGAGAAGGGTCAGCCGGCCCGAAGCCTCCGACGTCAAGAATCCCCGCAAGCCGACCGGCGGACACGAGCACGTTGCCCGGAATCAGATCACCATGGGCCATGACGTCCTCAGCTGCACCTCGCGGCAGATCGCGCGATGTTGCCCAGATGCGGCGAAGCCGAGGGACATCCATGAGTTGCTCACTGTGCCTGAAACAGGTCTCCATCCATGCGTCATGGGATTGCATGTCGCCTCCTCGACCTGTGCCGACAAACGTGCGGCCACGCGTGTCGATCGCGCGTAGATCGCCGATGAGATCGGCCAAGTCGTGGGCAAACGCGGACGATTCCCCTGGGTCCTCGTTGACGGCCACGATCCCGGGCAGCCATGTCTGCACCGACCACGGAAGCGGGTAGCCTGCCCCGGGTTCACCAAGCGCGACCGGCTCGGGCGTAGGGAAACGCGTGCTGCCTACCAGCTCGCGAGCCGCGTCCCCTTCGGCCTCCAGCCAGCGCCGCGTCGATTCGACGTCTGCGGACTCAAGAGGGAATCGAGCGGCGAACCGATCGCCAATGCGGAAGATAGCGTTGACCGTACCCTGCGCAGCGATGCTCCTGACTGGCAGGCTCCGCCATTCAGGAAACTGCTGATCCACCAACGTGCGCACCGTCTCGGGTGACACCGTCAGCTGGTTTGCGTGCATCTTCATGGTGGAAGCATCCGCGTCGCGGTCTTCACCAGCAACCCGCTTTCTCGTCGCGCAACCTGTCCGTTGCGTCGAGGGCAGCCTCGTGTCCGCGTGGATTGAAGAGAGCTGCGCTGAGCGGTCGGGATCGGGATCGGCCAAGAGGTCCCGAGGTCGCGCAGTGCGGTGCCGAGGTCGGTGAGGACGCCGCCCGGCCAGATCACGACGGTCTTCCCGTCCGGTGCAGTGCGGATCTCGTCGGCGGCCCGGGTCCGGGTCGACGGCATCGTCGGGGATGCCCGTGGAGCGGGGCGGACGAGGCACGGTCTGCGAGCCTCACAGACCTCACACACCTCACACACCTGACAGACTCGGGCTGACGTGAAACCAAACGCGTGACACCGGCGCGGGCGGAGCGGGGGCCGGCCTTCTGGCAACGCGGGTGGATACACGTTGCCGCCCGGATGCATACCGGTGGATACGGCCGTGGCTACGATGCGAAACGCCCCGACCCCGGCAGTTGCGAGACGCTGTTGGCGAATCCAGTGCCTGAACGTGACATCGGCCTTCAGGACCCGTTGTGGTCGTGAAGGCCGTCATTGCGTTTGGGGAGGGTGTCGGGGTGTCTCTACACGCCAAGAGGGCAGATCAACGGACTGGTACGGCTCGGTGAGATGCTGCGGGCTGCGTTGAACAGCGTGGCCGCGGACGAGCCGGAGTGGCTGGCAGGGTGGGTTCCATCCGACTGGTTCGACCGGTACGCGATTCGGTTCGAAGACACCCGTCTGCCCAAGGGGAAGACGAAGCAGATCGAGCAGAACTCCTGCTCGATGGCGTTCACCCCAATGACGACGGTGGGTGTGAGGCAGGCCGGACGCCGCTGACCGTGGCACGCTCGCGTGACGGTCAGCAGTACGGTGCCTGGTTGGTCAGGGACGCTGCCACCCGCATCCACACGCCGAACAACCGGTATAGACCGGGCAGAGTGCCCTGCGCCTGCACGGTACGGCTGTCTGCCGAGGTGACCCCTGGGATTCCCAGGAGCGTCGAGGCCACTGAAGCCGACTGCCAGCGCACCCTGAGGGTGGTTGGGGTCGCAGGGGCCGCCGATGTCTTCGGCGGTGTGGAGAGACTAAAGGTGACCGCTTTCTCGATGGCCGCATGTGCTTCTTCCGCAGGGCGTAGATCTGCCGCGAATCGGTCCCGTGCGTACTTCACGGCCACAGTTCTCACCGAGGCGTCGCATTCCGTCATCTCTGCGCAGGCGCAGTCGTCACCAGTGAGAACGGTCACCGGAACGCCGATGGCGGCCGCGGTGGCGTGGGCCAGGCCGATCTCACCGACAGGTCGGCCGTCCAGCCACATGTCTTCGATCTCGTGGCCCATGAAGCTGTGGCTGAGAACGCCGAGCGCCCCGGCCCGGGAGTGGTAGCCGACGCAGATGACGGCGTCGTGTTCCGGGGTGAGGCCTTCCAGCATGCCCATGTGCTTGGGCTTGCCGCGGATGAGGCGGGCTGCCGGGTGCAGAAACTCGGGTAGGAGGTTGCGCATCGGGCCGTGCGCATCATTGACGGTGATCTCCGTGGCGCCGGCCGCGACGGCGCCACGGACGGCCGCGTTGACGTCCTCAGCCATCATCAGCCGTCCACGCTCGTAGTCCCGGCCGTCGGGCTGGACGTCGTCGGCGTCGACGAGCCCTGTGACGCCCTCCATGTCCGCACTGATGTAGATCCGCACTGTGCCATCTCCTAAGCTTGATCGCCTGGGAGACGCCTTTCACCCGTCCTCCGGTTCCTGCACCAGCTCGCGACCATCTGATTTCGGCTTGGACGGGCACGGCTGCTTTGAGCTCATCTGCCTGTAACAGAGCACACCAATCAGTCATGCCTGATCAGGAGAAGCTTCTGAACCGAATTCGCCAACAGTGTCGTTGCGATGCCGGGGTCGGGGCGTTGTCACCAGGTGGCTGTCCGAGCCAGACGATGTCCAGCACCGACAGGTGCCGCAGGGCGCGGTTCTCGAAGAAGATGACCGACAGCCGACCGACGGACGCGATCCGTACGTCCTCGCCCTCCGGGTCGCCTTCTCTGACAAGACCTACCGAGGCTCCATCCGGCAGACTTGGTGCCTGGTAGCCGCCAGCAGGTGAGCACTCTTTCTTCCCTGGACACCGAGTCCTGTTGACAGATCGTGCCCCTGCCGGTCGGCCTGGAGCGAAATCGCTGATGGTATGTCGTGCCCGCCCGGTTGCGGCGTGAGCACTGCCTTATCAGGTCGCTGATGGTTCTCCTGCGGGCTACTGCCGATCGAGGTCAATGACGGAGGACGAGTTGCTGTTCGTTGGGGACGACTGGGCCCAGGACCACCACGACGTCGAGTTGATGGACGCCGCGGGCCGTCGGTTGTCCAAGGCTCGGCTGCCGGAGGGCGTGGCGGCGCCTTCGTCATCGCCGACCGGCTCGCCGGCTACGCCGGCCTGGCACCGGCCCCACGCGACTCCGGCCGCGTCAGCGGCAACCTGCGCCGACCACGCCGGTTCCACCGCGGCCTGCTCAGCGCCTCCAGAGCCGCCGAGAGCGCTCCCGGCCACCTGCCTGCCGCCGCCGCAACCCCCGGACGGCCTCGGCTCGCAGCGGGGCCAGTAACCTGCGGTTCGCGTCTTTGCTGCCCGCACCCCTACTGGTGCGGGTGACCCCAACGGGCTGGCCACACCGGGCCGTTCCCTGATCACAGACAAGGCGAACGTCATGGCACACAACAAGAACGGCGACACCCCGCTGCCCATCGATATGGCCGCGATCCGGCGGACCGTTGAGGTGACGCGGGCCGAACGGGCCGCCAGGCTCGAGGCCGACGACAGCGGCTGGCTTGCCGATCTCGTGAAGTGGGACCTCGACAGCTACCAGGAGTTCGTCGCCCAGCTGCGTGTCACCCTCGACCCCGAGCTGCTCGGGTACGTCCCAGAGATGTGCGCCAAGACTCTCGGCGACACCGGAACGACCCGCACCCTGATCGGCGACCAGCAAGTGGACACCCCGTTCTTCCACCACGGCGACCTGGTGGTCAAGGGCGACCTGGGCGTGGGCGCGCCCTTCGTGGTCACCGGATCGGTCACGGTCGAAGGTGTGATGGCGGACTGCGCCCCCTACTCGGTGGTGGCGATCGGCGGCACGGTGAAGGCTCGGGGGGTCCTCACCAGCGGCGAGATGCTGGTCATGGGCGACATCGAGGCCGACGTCGTCTACGGCGACTACAACGACAACACGCTTCACGCGGGCACCATCCGCGCCCGCCTGGTCATCGAGGACGACCACCAGACGATCGCGACCGTGCAGGCGGACCTCTACTTCGACCTGGACGACTACCAGCAGGGATACGGGGACGACGTGCAGGAGCAGCTGCGCGCGTTCCTGGTGGACGAGGTCTTCGCCGCCGACGAGGACGAGGACGAGGACGAGGACGAGGAGATGTTCGACGCCAGCCTGCTCTTCGCACGGCTGCGCGAGGGCCTGCCCGTCTTCCGCGCCGACGCGGTTCCCGAGGGGCACTGAGGCCCGCTGGGCGAGCTCGTCCGTCGGCCTGGGTGCCCATCTCCCGATTCACTCACCGAACTGCCAGGCACATCACCCATGGAGCAGCCGCAGATGGCCGATAAGGAATTCCGGCACAGCGATCCGGAATCCGGTCCGGTGACAACCGTGCACTCACCGGCGGGGTTTCGAGTCCCGGCGGGACCCCGCGGTACGCGGCACCCTGCTGAACGTCATGCCGCAGAGCACCGACCGCGAACTGCCCGCACTATGGCTGGAGATCCTGGAGAAGTCCGGTGCCACCGCCGGGCTGCGCGACGCCACGATGCCCGAGAGGAACGCCCTGCCGACGGCAACGCGGGCCGGCTGAAACGGTATCTGGCCTTCCGGCGGTACATATGGCGGCGCCTGTAGAGCGTCACCTGCCGAGGCTAGGGCCTGTCCGGCGGATCAGGGTCGGACAGGGCGCGGCGGCTGGTGCGGTGCATCGCAAGGCGCCGGAGCGTCCTGATAGCGGAGCTATTCGGACGTTTCGGCAACGCTGCGAGGTGCCGTGTCAGCCGCCGCGACCCCGGCCGTGATCCGCCGGACAGGCCCTAGGCATCCGTTCGGTCTGAGCGACCGGCAGCCGCGCGACGAGCCAACCGCCTGGTCCCGCCGGGCCCACGCACTCGCTGTTTGACACGCCAGCTCATGGGATGTCTGTCAAGTTCAGCGTGTTGGGGGCTGGAGGGGGCTTTGCATTCCGCATGGGCGAGTGCTCGGGTAGCGGCGCGCCGAGCCGAGCTGGTCTTCAGGTCGACGCCCGCGTACCCGGAGAGCGCACAGTCCCGGCTGCCGCCGTTCTTCAGCCGCACCGCGACGGCCCCATCGGTGTCGGCGTCGATGGTGCTGCCCGCCGCCGTGATCTCCAGCTCGTCGGTACGGCACCTGCCGACCTTGCCGTTCTCGTTGGAACCGGTCCCGGCAGCCGTACCCTGCCCGCCGGCCCCTTCCCTGCGGAATCCTTCCCGGCGTACGCCCGGTGTCCACTCCCAGGGTTCAACCTCACCCGCGCCACTCACCCTGGCCTCGGGCACCTGACCGCCGCCGCGTTGCGCACCGAGGCCACCGGAGGGCGCGCTCGGCGGGCTGCCGGGGAATGCCAGTGTCCACGCCGTGCGCGATCGGCGAGAACCCAGCAAGCAAAGATCGTCCGGTTCGTAACTGCGCGGGCCCACCAGGGCCGCATATACAGATCAACTCCAGTAAGCTGATCACGTTTTAGGAAGTGGCAAGGCCGCGAGTCGACTGCGTGCGATGGCGGGAAGCACCAGATGTAGCTGGCGTTCGCAGTCCTCAACGGAGCTCCGATGCACCTGTTCATTCGCGTTCTCGGCGGGCTCCGCCCTGCGACCGTTTCCTGGGCCGGGAGTTGCGCGAGGGCTGGCCGGACGGCCGACGCTGCCCGAGGGGATCGCGCCACTGGAGCCCTGGCCGACTCGGGCGATTCACCGGACCCCAGCTCGGCCTCGCAGCTGCTTGTCTGCGGTGGTACTTCTTCGCCTGGCCTGAACGGTCCACGCACTATTCGCGAATTGCCACATTGTTCCTCCTGTCCGCCAGTTCTCCGGAGGCCGCACTCACTACCCCTGCGGGGGATTGAACCGCTGCGCCGTTCTTCGAAGGCTCGACCGACCCCTAGGACCACCCTCCGTGACCTTGTCCTCAAAAATCGCCCTTGCCCTCGGCGTCTTGTCTCTCCTCCTAGCAGTCTGGGCGCTGCTCCTGGCACGCTCGCGCCGCACACACATACGACGGGGCAAAGAGTTGTCCGCGGAGGCGCAGGCCGCCAATTCCCGTATGCAGGCTGCCGAGGGCCGCGCCCGGACCGAGGTGCAGAACAGGCAGGCCGCAGAGGCCCGCACGAACGAACTCCATACCCGCGAGGCGGAGCTTCTCGACGAGGTGCGTCATCTCGTCTCCGATCGGCTTCCCGCTCTCGCACTGCACCTGATCAGCTCTCATCACCCCGTCCCCGGACTGCTGCACAAGAGCCTTGCGGGGTCCGAGGCTGCGCAGCTCCTCGACGCCCTGCCCGAAGCTGTTTCTGGCATTGTCCTCAAGGAAAGGCGCCGCATCGACGCCGCTGCCAGGGCTGCCCTGCGTGGCGCAACTCAGGAGTCCCAGGCCCTTTCCTACCGGTTGCAGACGAATATCGTGGGTCTGCAGCACGAGTTCAGCGCGCCGCCCCGTCTGACGCAGAGCCTGCTTGAGTCCGACCACATCAACGAGCAGAACCTGCGCCTCACGCAGAGATCCGCCATCGTGTGCGGAGGCTGGCCGGGTCACGTCCGCAAGGACACCTACGTGAGCGAGGTCGTCAGTGGCGCCTCTTCCCGACTGCGCGGCTTCGACCGCATCAACATCGTTTCTCGGCTGGGCCTTTCCAACATCGGCGTGGTCGGACGTGCGGCCGAGCCCGTTGCGGTGATCTGCGCCGAGCTGATGGCCAACGCGCTGGAACACTCCCGTGACGACCTCATGGTGGACGTCGGCTTGGTCCAGACCGGCAACGGCAGTGTGTGCATCACGATCGACGACGCCGGCAAGGGCATGACCTCGGAAGCGCTCGCCCGCGGCCGAAGCCTGATATCAGGTGAACAGCAGGAGGTGCTGCTCCTCGAGCTCGGCGACCCGCCGTCCATGGGCTTCGCCGCCATCGGCCGTCTCGTAGCCGACTACGGCCTCCATGTCTCCATCGACACTTCCTCTCCCTATGGCGGGGTGCGCGCTGTGGTGTCCGTTCCCGAGAACTTGCTGACCTCGATCGACGAAAACGCCACACCTCCGTCGGTGATGGCTCCCCAACCTGCCGTGGCGCCCCAGGCCCACAAGCGGCCCGTCGCTGCCGACTCGCCCGCGCACTCGCCCGCGCCGACCGGCGCGGCCGCGCTGCCGCAGCGCCGCCGCCGTTTCTCGGCGACAGCCACCAATGATGACGCCGCCGCCGCAGCGCCCCGCCCCTTGAACCCGGAAGACACCGGTGCCATGTGGAGCGATTTCCAAAGTGGCCTCACCGGCGACCGGTCCGTCACCGATTCGGAGTCAACACTGTGACCATGCCTGAAGCCCACGAAGAGACCGGCCCGTCCGCCTGGGTCCTGAAGCCCATCACCGAAATCCGTGGTGTCCGGCACGCCCTGACCATGACTCTCGACGGGATGGTCCAGGCCATCTCCGAGGATCTCACCAAGGACGAGGCAGACGGCATCGGTGCGATGACCGCCGCGCTGCACTCCGCCTCCCGCGCCGCCACCAACGCCGTTCTGGGAGCCCCTCGAAGCACTCCGCTCAAGACCGTCACCTCGCACAACGACCGGGGTATCTACATGGTCATGCCGGTCGGCGAAGGAACCAACACCCTGATCGCGGCAGCGGGCGATGAGGACATGCCCATGGGGGTGGTCGCGGCCACCATGGCCCGCCAGGCAATGAAACTCGGAGAACAGATCATGTCCGTTCCCGCCCGTACCAGCGACGGGGCGTCATGAGCCGCGGCCAGGAACAGCGACGGCTGCTGCCGGCCTACCTTGCGACCGGAACCAGCCCCGGCGCCGGCCTCTCGGGCACCCTCGATTCGCTGGCAGCTCTGCGTGCCAGTGGTCTGCCCCTCGCCAGGTACCACACGGCGGTGCACCAGCGCGTGATCGAGCTGCTGACCGGTGGATCTCTCACCGTCGTCGAACTGGCCGGCTATCTCGGCCTCCCGGTCAGCGTGACTCTGGTGCTCGCCGAACAACTTGTCAGTGACGGTCAGTTAAAAGCCAGCGTTCCGATTCCGGACGCTCTGCGCGCGTCGAACGATGGCCGACCGTCGAAAGAAGTCCTGGAAGAGGTTCTGAGTGGACTCCACGCTCTCCTTGCCGCCTAGCTCGCCTCCCGTCTACCTGCCTGAGGGGGAACACCGAAGGATCAAGATCCTCGTTGCCGGCCCGCTCGGTATCGGGAAGACGACTGTGGTCAAGTCGCTGTCGCAGATTCCCACACTGCACACCGACGAGGTCATGACGAACGCGGCGGTCGCTACCGATGACCTCAGTCACGATGTCCTGCGTGACAAGACCACCACCACGGTCGCCATCGACTTCGGCCGTCTGACCCTGCCGGGCGACAAATACGTTCTGTACCTGTACGGAACTCCCGGGCAGCGCCGCTTCCTTCCTCTGTGGGAAGGCATCGCGGTCGGAGCACTCGGTGCTCTCGTCCTGGTCGACACCCGGCGGCTCAAAGATTCCTGGGAGGTGATGGAACTCATCGAGGAGCGCGGTTTGCCGTACGCCGTCGCTGTCAATGTCTTCCCTGACTCACCCAAGTACGACTTGGCGCTCATCCGTTCGAAGCTCGACCTCGCCCCGGAGACACCACTGGTCACCTGTGACGCACGAGAGAAGAACAGCGGCCTGCACGCCCTCGCCCAACTGACCGCCCATTCCATATCCGTTGCCGGAGTCAAAGCCTCGTGACGCTCACACCAGCCGAAGCCCCCGTGTCCCTGCACGGGGCCGAACACGCCGCGAACCCGCAGCGCAGCTATGAACTGCTGCGCCGACAGGGACCGGTCGGCGTAGCCGAAGTGGCTCCCGGTGTCGTGGTCAACCTGGTCACCGACTACCGGGCCGCCCTCGACCTCCTCCAGGACGTTGATACGTGGACCAAGGACACCCGGGGCTGGCTGCCGCAGGTGCCGGAGGACAGCCCGATCCGTCCCCTGGTGGAGTGGCGGCCGAGTCTGTTCTTCGCCGACGGCGAGGCACACGCGCATCTGCGACGTGTGATCACGGACAGCTTCGGTCTCCTGGATCCCAGTGATGTGCGCGCCCTGACATTCCGCTTCGCCGACACGCTGCTCCAGGAATTCGCCGATACCGGGACGGTCGACCTCGTCCGCCAGTACGCGCAGCAGCTGCCCCTGATGGTCTTCAACGCTCTGTTCGGTATGCCGGACGAAGAGGGCCGACGGCTTGTGTGGGCGCTCGGGGCGATGATGGACAACGATCCGGAGACACAGGCAGTGGGTGGGCAGTCGTTCGGCGCCTACCTCGAAACGCTCTACGGGACCAAGGCGGCACAGCGCGGCCACGATTTGACCTCCTGGTTCATCGATCATCCCAATGGGCTGAGCCAGGAAGAGGCCGTCAACCAGATCCTCATCACCCTCGGGGCCGGGAACGAGCCACTGGGCAACCTCATCGCCAACACGCTCGTCCGCATGCTCAGCGACGACCGCTATTTCGGCACGCTGACCACCGGGAGCCTGCCCATCCAGCACGCCATCGACGACGCGCTGTGGCACGACGCGCCGCTGGCCAACTTCAGCGTCCACTTCCCCAAGAAGGACGTGACCTTCCACGGTGCTCGCATCCGCGCAGGCTCGCCCGTCATGGTGTCGTACGCCGCTGCCAACACCTGCCCCCACTCGGGCATGCCGGCGGACGGCTACCGCTCCGGGAACAAGGCGCACCTGGCCTTCGCGGCAGGGCCCCATGCGTGTCCCGCCCGTGACGTCGCCACGCTGATCGCCACCGCCGCCATCGAGAGGCTGCTGACCTACCTGCCGGACATCGAACTGGACATTCCCGCCGACAAGCTGACCTACCGCCCTGGGGCTGTCCACCGGACGCTCACCGCGCTCCCGGCCCGATTCACCCCGCTGACCCCCGACGCCGACGGGGCCACTCCCTGGAGCCGGAGCCCCTCCCGCCCCGAGCGGGACACGCCGTCGGCCCCGACGTCAGGCAGGTCTGAGGCGTAGAAGCCGTATCACCTGCCGTCGATCGTCGCGTCGCGGTGGTGCCGCCCGGAAGCCGGCCGGCACCACCGCGACAGCCCTAGGAAGGAGACGCGGGTCCGTTGGCCCCGTCCTCTGCAAGAACGGAACCGCGATGACGGTTCTTGAGCGAAAGAGGATCAACCGCCGGTGACACAAACCCTTCCCACAAAACTGCCCGACCTCTCTTCCCTACAACAGCAGGTGGGCGCGGCTCTGACCGGATTCCTGGACACCAAGGAAAGTGCTGCGCCAGGAACCGAGCTGCTCTACCTGACCACCGCCCTGCGCGGACTCCTGACCGGCGGAAAACGACTGCGGTCCCTGCTGTGCCTGTACGGATGGCAAGCTGCCGGAGCAACGGGCGACATGACTGCTGCCGTGCGCGCTGCCGCCAGCCTCGAACTCTTCCAGGTGTTCGCCCTGGTACACGACGACGTGATGGACGACAGCGACATCCGCCGCGGCCGGCCGTCCGCCCACCGTGCACTGGCCACCGCGTATACCGACAGCGGCGGTCCGGGCAGCAGGGCCGAGGCGCACGGTCTGGGTGCGGCCGTCCTTCTCGGAGACCTGGCCCTGGTGTGGTCCGATGAACTCCTGCGCACAGCGGACCTCAGCCCGGGGCGGCTGGCACAGGTGCTGCCCCTGGTGGCCGAAATGCGGAGCGAGGTCATGTACGGCCAGCTCCTGGACTTGCAGACCACCGGCCGCCTGGCCGGCGACGTGGATACGGCACTGCACGTCATTCGATACAAGACGGCCAAATACACCATAGAACGGCCCCTGCACATAGGGGCGGCAGCGGCCGGAGCCACCCCACCCGTACTCGATGCTTGCACCGCCTTCGGCATACCACTAGGAGAAGCGTTTCAGCTGCGGGACGACCTGCTCGGGGTCTTCGGTGATCCCGCCAAGACGGGCAAACCAATACTGGACGACCTGCGCGAAGGCAAGGCCACCGTCCTGATGGCGCTCGCGGTCCAGCGAGCCTCCACGGCCGAACTGAAAACACTGCGCGAGCTCGTCGGCCGAAGCGACCTCGACGAGGAACACGCCGCCGCGGTCCGCACGATCCTGAACTCCACCGGCGCCCGGCAGACCGTGGAGGAAATGATCACCGCACGACGGGCCGCCGCCCTCGCCGCCCTGGACGACGCTCCCTTCCCGGGAAGTGCCACAGCCTCCCTGCGCCGACTCGCCCTGGACGCAACGGCCAGGCAGACATAAGGCATCGCCGCACTCCACCAGTCAGAACCCCGAGGAGGAAGTCGCCCCATGAGCATCAGCACGCCCATCGGCATGTCCTACCCCGAACGAGCCACCAGCCTGGTGGCCAGGGCCGACCAGGACAGATGGGGAAGCGTCCGTCCTTCACTGTACGAGACGGCCCGGGTCCTCTCGGCGGCGCCGTGGCTGCCCGAGGAGCCACGGCGAATCACGTACCTGCTGGAACAACAGGCGCCCGACGGCAGTTGGGGGGAGGGACCGCTGCGCTACCGGCTCCTGCCGACCCTCAGCGGAGTGGAGGCCGCACTGGCGGTCCTGCGAAGGGGCACCGCGTCCGCAGAGGTCACCGGCCGGCTCACGACCGCGGTGAACAGAGGCCTCGACGTACTGCGGTCGCTGCCATCGGTGGGCCCGTGGCCGGACACGGCCGCAGCGGAAATACTCGTACCCAGCCTGGTAGCCAAGATCAACGAGAAGCTGGGCTCCCTGATCACCGGCGGGGACATGCCCGGTTTCGGTGGCCCCCGGCTGCCGGTTCCGGGCGGCTTCCACGCGTCGGCACCTGCTTCCGTGGCCAGGAGGTACGAGTCGGCGGGCAGCCTGCCCGTCAAGTTTCACCACACATTCGAAGGCATAGACAGCTACATACCGCCGTCTCTCGTCCCTGACGCCGAAGGCCTGCTGGGCAGCTCCCCGGCCGCCACCGCGGCACGGGCAATGCGGTCACCTGCCACTACCGCGCAGGCCGTCGCCGACCTCACCGCAGTGGCGCAGCGCTACGGCGGTCTCTTCCCCGAGGCCGCGCCCCTCCGCGTGGTCGAACGGCTGTGGGTCGCCGCCGCGCTGGCGCGCGCCCACCTGCCCGCTGCCGCTCTTCCCACTGTCCGTGGGTGGGCCGAGGAGATCTACGATCCGCAAGGCGTGCGCGGTGCGCCCGGCCTCATGACCGATGCCGACGACACCGCCATGGCGGTGCTGGTTGCCTCGCTCGTCGGCCTGCCGTACGACCCGGCACCGCTGGATCTGTTCCACAACGGCAGCCACTACGACTGCTACATCGGCGAGGACACCGGATCGGTCACCGCGAACGCCCACGCCCTCCAGGCCCTCGTGAGCTACCTGCGGCGCTGCCCGACGGCGGAGCACACATACGGCCCCCGAGCGGCCAAGCTGTGCGACTGGCTGACCGGCCAGCAGCGACCCGAAGGACACTGGACCGACAAGTGGCATGCCTCCCCCTACTACGCCACCGCGCGAAGCGTCACCGCGCTCGCGCAGTACGGCGGCCACCACGCGTCCAGGGCGGTCCAGAGCGCTGCCGCGTGGACCACTGACACTCAGCGCGCCGACGGCTCCTGGGGCGTGTGGGGCAGCACCGTCGAGGAGACCGCATACGCCGTCACAATCCTGCTGAGCGCCGCCACCCCCGCACCGCAGCCGCAGCACACCCGGGCCCTGGACCTCGCCGAAACGTATCTGCGCGCCGCCTCGCACCCCAGCCACCAGCACCCCGCCCTGTGGCACGACAAAACCCTGTATGCGCCCACCGCGGTGATCGAAGCGGAGGTGCTCGCCGCGCGGGAGTTGCTGCGGGCACGTCGTGCAGCCGCATGTACAGAAGCAGATGTGGAAAGGACGGACGCGTGACTGCCGACATAGACATGACTGCCGACATGGACGTTCCGCCGACCGCTCCGGGGCGGCTGCCGCTCATCGGACACGCTGTACCCCTGGTCAAGGACCGCCTGGAGTTCATCGAACGCCTGCGCACATACGGGCCGATCGTCCGTATGTCGGTCGGCCCCAAGAAGGTGACCGTGGTCAACTCGCATGAGCTGATCCACGAGATGCTCACCAGCAAGTCCGGCTCCTTCTCCAAGGGGTTGCTGGGCGAGAAGCTCAAGCTCTTCGGTCAGTCGGCCCTGCCGGTCGCGGAAGGCGAGCCGCACCTGCGTCGGCGCCGCCTGCTCCAGCCCGCCTTCCACCGCGAGCAGATCAGCGGGTACGTCAACACGATGCGGGAAACGGTGGAGCCGTCCATCACGGCCTGGGGTGAGGGGGAACTGCTCGACCTGAAGACCGTAATGGGGCTCATGGCCCAGGACGTGGCCCTGTCAGTGCTGTGCTCCTTCCGCGCGGAGCAAGAGCGGGCGCGCGCGATCCTCGACGCCGTCGACACGGTCTTCACGGCCGCCATCTGGCGCACCATGGTGCCCGTGTCCTCGCTGGAAAGGCTGCCCACCCGCAGCAACCGGCGGCTCAAGGCCGCCCGCAGCCTGCTGCGCAGCGAGGTGGCGGACATCATCGCGGAGCGCCGGGCGGACCCCGACGCCCACAACGACCTCGTGACGCTGCTCCTGGAGGCCCGGGACCAGACCGGTGCGCCACTGCCCGACAACGAGATCCTGTCGGAGATCATCGGCCTGCTGGCCGCGGGCTCCGAGACGACGGGAGTCATGCTGGCCTGGCTGTTCCACGAGCTGGGCCGCGACCCCGAACTGGAGCGCAGGCTGCACGAGGAGGTCGACTCCGTGGTCGGAGAGGGCCCGATCACCGCCGAGCACGTCCCCCAACTCGCCTTCACCCGCAGACTGGTCAGTGAGACCCTGCGCCTGCACCACGCCGGCTGGCTGGTGACCCGGCAGGCCACCAAGCCCGTGCGCCTCGGGCAGGTCAGCCTCCCGGCGGGGGAACAGGTGCTGTGGAGTCCCTACGCACTGCACCGGGATCCGGCCCTGTACCCCGACCCGCTGCGCTTCGACCCCGACCGCTGGCTGCCGGAGCGCCCCCAGCCGCCGAGGGGAGCCTTCATCCCCTTCGGGTCGGGAAAGCGCATGTGCATCGGCGACGCGTTCGCCTGGACGGAGGCGATCGTCATCACGGCGTTCATCGCGTCCCGCTGGCGGCTGCGGCCCGTTCCCGGCGCCACCGTGGAGCCGATCGGGCTGCTCACCGTGCACCCGTCGGACCCCCGTATGGTCGCCGAATCCAGGCAGCGGGCCGTCGCGGGAACAGCCGTATGAGCGACACCCGCAGCTCGGACGCGCGTAGCCTGCCGATGCCCGACCTCCGAGGCTCTTTCCCCGGCCCCTTCGCCACCAGCCCGTATGCCGACGCCATCGAGGAGCAGACCGCCCACTGGCTCCGGACCTTCCCCTTGATCGGTTCACCCGGCGAGGCGAAGGCCCTCTGCAACATCACGGCCCGGGGGGTGGCTCGGGTCCTGCCCACGGCGGACCGGGAGGGCGTGATCCTCTGCGCCGATCTCTTTCTGTGGCTCACCGCGTTCGACGACGTGCACGGCGAGGCCGAAGGAGGCCGTGACACCGCCCGTCTGGTCCGCCGCATCAGTCACTGTGTCCATCTGCTGGCCGACCATGACGAGCCGGCAGCCGATGACGACGCCTACATCGCCGCCCTGCGGGACCTCCTGCACCGGTTCCGGGAACGGGCCACGCCCACGCAGTACCTGCGGCTCACCGCGCACCTGCGGGACAATCTCTTCGGCATCCTCTGGGAGGCCCATCACCTCGACAGGCTCGACCAGGTCACCCTGAGCGACTATTGCGCGATGCGGCCACACACAGTCTTCGTCCGGACCGTCATGGCGACCGCGGAAGTCGCGCTCGGTTACGAACTGACCGAGGATCAGCGAGCCTCGGCAGCGGTGCGGGAACTGGAGAAGGCCGTTGCCGACCTTGCCGGGTGGATCAACGACCTCGCCTCGTACGCGAAGGAGACGGATCACGCCGGCCCGACTCCTCTGAGCCTGCCGACACTGCTGATCCGACAACGCGAGTGCGACCTCGAAGAGGCGTTCCGCCTGGCCTCCCGCATGTGTGAGGACCAAGCCGCCACCGCACGCCTTCGAATCACCGAACTCGCCGTCAACAGCAAGAACGCACTCGCGGATCACGCTCGCGCCGTGGAAGCCGTCGCAGCCTCCTACGTGTGGCACATAGGGCACGCCCGCTACGAGCGTTAGCCACGCACCCCATGCCCTGAGCAGCCGTATTCAGTCGATCACGGGGAACAGCCGGGACGGCGACAGGCACGTCGGTGGTCACACCGACGAGGTCGTCCTCCGCTCGGGCCCCTGGATGTCCAGCGCACTCGCCAACCTGGATGGTCCCCGTGCTCGGCTGCCCCGTGCAGGGCGCGAACTGCTCATCGAGGCCGACACCGGAGCCAGACGATCGCCACGATCACCAGCAAGGTCATGGACGGCATGGCCGAATGGCAGAACCGGCCCCTCGACGCCGTCCACCCGGTGATCTTCATCGACGCGATGCGCATGTCCTCAAGCCCGTCTACACGGCAGCCCGAGAAAGCCGCGTCGCTTCGTGTTCGCGGTACGCGCCCAAGGAGTCCCACCCGGTGTCCTGATGGTGATGTCCTGATGGTGATGTGAGTTCATGGGTCCTCCAGTTCCAGAAGCACGAGCGGCGGGCACCCCGATTCGGCCCGGCTCTGCCGCGTCGAGTGCGTGGTGCCCGCCGGAGCTCAGCGGAGGAAGGGGCTGAGGTTGCGTTCCAGGAGGGGCTTCGGGACAGCGCCCGTCCATGCCTTTGCAGGGGTGCCGTCGGCGTAGACCACGAACGCGGGGATCGAAGAGATTCCATGCCGGTCCGCCAGTCCGGGCTCCTCATCCACGTTGATCTTGACGACGTCCAGGACGCCCGCGTGCTCGGCGGCCAGCGCCTCGACGATGGGAGTGACCCTCATGCACGGCCCGCACCACGCAGCCCAGAACTGGATCAGGACGGGCCGCTCTGCCTTCAGTACGCGGGCGGGAAATGTCTGCTCGGTGACACTGTCCACGGGTCCGGTGGACTTTGCTGCCATGGTGAGACTCTCCTTCTTGGTGTGTTCGTTGTAAGCGCGTGGCTCCCGGCGGGCCCGGACGGCAGGTGCCGGAAGACGGCTGGCGAAACGGCCGGGGTCAGTCGGACAAGGCGGCCTGCGGGGCCGACTGCGGGAAGTGCTGGGGTGTCCGGGACGTGGGTCTGCTGTTCTCCACGGCACGCTCGATGTCTTCCGCGACGAGGTCATGGTTGAGTGCGAACGCGGCCGCGGCGCCCTGCCCTGCTGCGGTGATCACGAGCGCCTTCGCGTCGGATACGTTGCCGACCGCCCATACCCCGAACGCACTGGTCCGTCCCGCAGTGTCGGTGGTTACCCAGCCGTTCTGGTCCCGCTCGCACCCCAGGCCGGTGAGCAGCGCGTCGTGGGGCACCATGTGCGGGAAGAGGAAGACCGCACAGCGGGGGTAGACATGGCCCTCGGCCAGCTCGACGCCGCGCAGTTGGTCGCCCTCCGTCACCAGGCGCTTGATGGCGCCGTCGGCGACAGTGATTCCGCGGGCGGACAGTTGTTCGCGCTCCTCCGTGCCGAGGTCCAGGGTGTGCGCAAAGAAAACAATGTCGTGCGACCACTGTCGCAACAGCAGCGCGTGCTGCACCGCGCCCGCGTGGGTGCCCAGCACTCCGATGGGCTGGTCGCGTACTTCATACGCGTGGCAGTAGGGGCAGAACAGCAGATCCTTGCCCCACCGCTCGCGTACGCCCGGGATCGCGGGGAGCTCGTCCCGCAGTCCGGTGGCCACCACCACCCGGCGGGCCCTGAGTACCGCGCCGCCGTCCAGCCGGACGAAGAAGCCGGGGTCGATCTCATCCACACGGCTCTCGAACAGGTCCACCCCGTAGCCGGTGACCTCGGCCCGCCCCACTGCCAGCAGGTCGGCCACAGGCATCCCGTCCCGGGACAGGAAGCCGTGCATATGCGCGGCAGGAGCGTTTCGCGCCTCTCCCCCATCCACCACCGCAACCCGGCGACGGGACCGGGCCAGGACCAGGGCGGCGCTCAAGCCTGCCGCGCCCGCGCCCACAACCACCACGTCATACACGCCATCGTCAGCAGGCGAGTTCTGCGGATTGTTTGTTGTATCGCTCATGGCGATCACCTCCGCCCCGAGCGTGCATCCCCAATCGAGACATCGGCAAATGAACTTGCCATTTCCGCAAGTATCGCCCTGGCCTACCCTGACCTGCCCTCCACAATGTTCACTTTGCTCTTTTAGCAACTTCCCTTGCCATTTCCGGAACGGCTTGGGTTGGATGGGGTTCATGGACGAGCAATCCCCCGTTGCCGCCACACTGGCGCAGGTCGGCGCGCGGCTCCGACACATCCGTACGCAGCGCGGCGTGACCCTGTCCGCACTGGCCGAGGCCACGGGGATCTCCACGAGCACACTTTCGAGGCTGGAATCCGGCCAGCGCCGCGCGAGCCTCGAAATGCTGCTGCCGATCGCGCAAGCCCACCAACTGCCACTGGACGAGCTGGTCGGGGCACCCGAGGTCGGCGACCCCCGTATCCACAGCAGACCACGCGTGCGCAACGGCCGGACCCTGATTCCGCTGACCAACCGACCGGGTCCCTTGCAGGCATGGAAGTCGGTCATCCCTGCCGCCCAGAACCTGCCCGAGCCGTGCACACATGAGGGGTACGAGTGGCTGTACGTCCTGTCCGGACGTGTACGGCTCGTCCTGGGCGAACAAGACTTGGTCCTGGAACCGGGCCAGGCCGCCGAGTTCGACACCCGCCTGCCCCACTGGTTCGGGTCTGCCGGTGACTCGGCCGTGGAGGTCCTCAATCTCTTCGGTGGCCAGGGCGAGCGCGTACATGTCCGCGCCAAACCTCGCTCCCGCTGAACGCCGCGTCCCGCCGCACGGGCATACGGCATGCTCAGAGCTGCTGGGCGACAACCGCGGCGTTCCGAACGGTCACCATACGAATCCGGCAACACCGCTGCGCGGGCGCCGCGTTGTCCGAGCGCCATGCTCCTGCGCAGTCCGGACCGGCCGGCCTTTCAGCTGGACGACCTCCTGGTCGCCGCCCAGCTCTCCGCACACACCACGCCGGCAGAGCTCTCCGACCACAGCACCGGACATCAGCCAAACCAGTCGACTCTGTTCTCCCGAAGCCGCCGCGTGCAGACACTCCCGGGAACTCGCCTCCTGGCAAAGCCGTTCAACCAGCATGCCGCACAATCAGAACGCCCCCGTCGTACGCCCCATCACCGACATCGACATCCCCGCCGCCGTCGAGACCCTGACCCGGGCCTTCGCCGACTACCCCTACACCCGGCACGTGGTCGCCGCTGACGACCACGAGGACCGGATCCGGCGCTTCCAAGAGCTCTGCTTGACCCGTGTCGGGATGGTGTACGGGCGAGTGTGGGTTGCGGACGAGGGCCGCGCTGTCGCTGTCTGGGCCGCTCCTGACCAGGACCCTTCGCCCGCTTTTGCCGAGGTTGGCCCGTTGCTCGGCGACCTCGCCGGTGACCGGGCAGCTGCGTATGAGTCTGCGGAGCAGGCCGTCGCACCGTACCGGCCGCAAGAGCCGGCGTGGTTCCTCAACACGGTCGGAGTCGCCCCTGAAGCCCAGGGGCAGGGCCTTGGCAGTGCGGTGCTCGTCCCCGGCATCGAGGCGGCTGCAGACGCCGGGTACCCTGCGTTCCTGGAGACCTCCAGCGAGCGGAACGTGAAATTCTACGAGCGCCTCGGCTTCGAGGTCACAGCCGAGATCTCGCTCCCCGACAACGGCCCTCGCACGTGGTGCATGCGCAAGGACCCCCACCAGGGTCCTTCGTTCGGATCAGGCCGGATCAAACAACGGCCTTGAGAAGGCGCCCGCCCCAGTAGATGCCCTTCTCACTGCGGATGCGGGCACGTTCCTTGCGGTCGGGGGCCAGGACATCGTGGTGACGGGCGTTGGCGCGAGCGCCCGGCCTGGGGTGCAGGGTGGGACACCCGCCGCACCGCCCTCGTCTCCGCCACGGCGACGGGCCGCGCCGGTACCCCCACGGACATCGCGACCACAGTCGCCTTCCTGGCCTCCCCCGGGGCCCGCCACATCACGGGCCAGGTGCTGCACGTGAACGGGGGCGCACACGGGACCCGCTGATCGGGGCGGGATGCGCGGGGGCCGCAACGGCCGGCCCGCCGACTGCTTCGGGCGAGCGCGCCGCCCTCCCGGAACTGCCGGTCGCCCCGTTCTGCGCGAGCGGGCGCAGGTCGCAGAGCTCGGTGTGGAATGGGCCTGACACCACCCGCCGGGGTCGCCCGGATCTTTGGTTCAGCGGCCTGGGGGCGGGGTCGATCCATTGAGGTGGTGCCGGTAGTGACCAAGGGGATGGGGTGTGAGGTGCGGCCGGTGGGACGGGGCGCATTCGATGATCAGGAGGGCGACGTCGTCGGCGGGGTGGCCGCCGATGTGCGCGAGCAGATCGCGGTGGATGTGGTGCAGCAGAGTATCGGGGCTGGTGGTGGGGAAGGAGGCGACTCGTTCGGCGAGCGGGTAGAACGCTCCGGACGGCGAGCGGGCTTCGATGACTCCGTCGGTGTAGAGGACGAGCATGTCACCGCATGTGAAGGTGAACGGGTCGATGCCGTCGTCCTCGATCGGTCGTTCGCTCACGCCCAGCGGAGGCAGCGGCTGTCGGGCATGCAGGACCGTGACCCGCTGATCGTGCACCAGCAGAGGCGGGGGATGCCCACAGTTGATCATCTCGGCGGCAGCAGGTGGGGCGTCGTCGGGGATCTCCAGGACGAGGCAGGTGATGAAGTGCTCGCCGGGGTCGTGCTCGGTGTCCGCCACGTCCTCCAGGTTCCGGGAGACGCTCTCTTCGAGGGCAGTTACCAGCTCGGGGAGGGTCGCATACCGGTGAGCGCCCTCACGGAATGCCCCCAGCACCAGCGAGGCCTCACCGATGGCGGCCAGCCCGTTGCCCCGGACATCGCCGATGACCACCCGGGTCGCGGCATGCGCGGCGCGGGCGAACGCAAACAGATCACCCCCGATCTCGGCCTCGTCCTGCGCGGACATATACAGCCATGCCACCTGCAACGGCCCGATCCGGCGTGGCGGAGGCCGAAGCAGAACCCGCTGAGCCGTCTCCGCCACGGAGCGTGCCAGGCTCAGCGCCCGGTCGCGCCGCTCCCGCACAAACCGCATGAAGACCACCAAGGCGGAGAGCACGGTCAGCCCGATGATCTGCGCCATGCGGTTGGGCGTGGTCACTGTGCCGAGGAAGACAACGATGAACACTTGGGCCGCCACTGCCAGGACCCCGGCGAGGGCGGTGAGCCGTGTCCCGGCGAGGGAGGCGGTCAGAGCGGGCGCGATGACCAGCAGTGGGCCCAGCTGGACATCGCTACCGGTGTAGACATCCAGCACGGTGATCGTCACGATCAGCACGAACGGGATCGCCACCAGACCACGGCCTGATGGGGGCTCCATGAGGTGATCCCACGAACGTCGCACACCCATATGCCCTCATGCTCCATCGATTACGCATCCCCGGCCAGCCGACGAGCACGAGTCGGGTCTTCTCGCCTTGAGCGGAGAACTCCTCCCGGGGCTCCGGACCGCTTCCCCGGGGCCGCGGAGGCGGTCGACTCCAGTCGGGGACGTCACTCCGGCGGTCGTCCTCGCCGAGGACGGCGCGCATGTCCGCCGGGCTGCCCGCGAGACCGACCGGGCTACGGAGGCCGGAGCCGGCTACACGCAGACCGGCGGGTCCGGGTAGGAGCACCCGGCGTAGGTGTCGCCCTCGTACGTGATGCCCCCCTCCATCAGCTGATCGCAGGTGGCGCAGTTGACGGCGAAGTACGGGTTGACGCGGAGGAAGGCCGCGTTCTTCAGCTCGAAGATCGCCTTCACCGCGTCCGGCCCGTGTTCCCGGATCCCGTGCTGCAGGAAATCGAACGCGCCGAACTCGTGGCCCTGCTTGCACGTGAAGCGGCCGAATCGGAAGGCGCCGATGTCCGCGATCCCCAGCTCGGACTCGATCCGCGCCCTCTCCTCGGCCGACACCGGTTCGAGCCGGGAGGCCTTGACCAGCTCGGGCGTCCAGTGCAGGTCCCGGAGAGTGCGGGCCTGCTCACGCGACAGGTAGAAGGAAGCAGTTCTGCCGCTCTTGATGGTCTCCTGCACCAGGGCCACGACCGCGTCGTCGTCCGCCGCGACGACAACCTTCCCCCTGCCGACGGCTGCTTCGATCTGGGCCAGCAAAGAATTGTCCACGACGCATCCTTCCAGGTCTGCACCCTGAATCCGATCTTGCGTTCGTGGACAACTATTCCGTTCGGCCACCCTGCTCGGCAGGTGCCACACGGGGGCCTCACCCGCACGGCAGCCCCGGCCCACACCACAGCCCCCGGCCGACGCGACTCAGCCCTGGTGCCTGAAGCTCGCAGGCCCGACGACCTGCGGTAACCCGGGCTCCACCTGTGCAGGACGAGCTCGTTCTCTGAGCGTTCAGATGTCCGGTCGGGCCGAGTCTCTCCGTATCGGCCGGCTTCGCGTCCTCCTACCCTGCTGTCCAGACGGTGCCGCGGGCCTCGTACTCCAGCATGGTCTCCAGGTCGGTCGCGGCGTCGGCGCCGAGTTCGCGGCGGCTGAGCCAGAGGGCGAGTTCGAGGCCGGAGGTGATGCCGCCGGCGGTGACGAGGTCGCCGTCGTCGACGACGCGGGCGTTCTTGAGGAGACCGCCCTGCCGCTCCAGGTCGGGCTTGGCCTTGTTGTGGGTGGTGCAGGGGCGGCCGTGGGTGAGGCCGGCGGCGGAGAGGAGCATGACGCCGGTGCACAGGGCGCTGATGGTGAGGCCGGGGCGGGTGGCGGCAGCGAGGGCTCGGGGCAAGGTGCCGCGGTCGATCTCGGCCCAGACGCCGGGGCTGTCGCGACGTGCGTAACCGCCGCCGGGGACGACGAGGATGTCCGCCGTGTCCGGGGCCCAGTGGTGTATGCCCCGGATCACCGTGCCATAGGCAGCGGTCACCGTGCGGGCTCCGGTGGCCGACACGTAGCGGACCTCGACCGGGCGCGGGGTGAAGAACCCGGCGGCCGAGAAGACCTCGTACGGGGCGGCGAAGTCCAGTTCCTCGACACCGTCGTACATCACTGCATGGACGCGCAGCGGCCCGGTCGTTCCGGCCTCCTCGGCAGCGGACGCGGGGGTGGTGGCCGTGCCGGCGAGTGCGCCCGTGGCGCTGAGGGCGGTGGCGGCGCGGAGTATCTGCCTGCGGTTCATGTGGGGCTCCTGTTCCGGAGAAGGGGCGACGGAGAGGTTGTCGGACCGCGGTGCCCTCCGGTTCCCGCCATGGCGCGGGAACTCGACGTCTCTTCCGTCCGACTCCTTCACCGCGCCCACACGGAAGCGGCGAGAAGCACGGGATGGGTGGACTGGACATACACATGCGCGGAGTCGCCTGTCGGCACGGCCGCAACGAAGCCGTGGTGGGTGTGGATCTGGAGATCGCCGCCGGTGGGCGAAGCGCACTGACCGGGACCAACGGGTCCGGGAAGACGACGCTGCTGCCTGCGGTCCTCACTTCGTACTCCCTCCCGCAGTCCCCGTCCGGCCGAACGTCGTCGCCTTCGAGGAGTCGCCTCGCCCCTGCCGGAAGTTCCCGGGGCACTCTTGTGGAACACGCCCCAGTCGCGTACTTATGTCCCGGCAGGCCGAGGGGCGGCCTCATGACGGCTGTACCCGCCCTCATGCCTCCAGGAGGGGTGCAAGGATGGGCGCGCCATGACACCAGGCCGATGTTCGCGAGGAGTGCGGGCCGCGATGTTCGCGGCCGTCTGTGTACTGCTCGCGGCCACCGGCCACATTCTGATGTCGGGGCAGGGCGTGCCCGCCTGGACACTGTTACTCGCCTTCGCCGTCACCGTGGCGGTTGCCTGGACACTCGCAGGACGCGAACGCGGACTGTTGGCTGTCACGGCGATGTCCGTGGTCGTGCAGAGCGCGCTCCACGCGGTGTTCTCCTGGTCCCAGGCGGCGGCCGTCGCCGTGTCCGCGCCGCCTGTCCGCACTCCGATGCCGATGGACAACGCGCATGCGGCACACGCGCACATGTCGCACGCGGCCATGTCGCATACGCACATGTCGCATGCGGCCATGGGCCACGGGGGCTCGTCCCCGTCCGGCGCGGTGCTCGCCGAGGCGGCTTCCGCACACGACATGACAGAGGCGCACTTCGGGCCGCTTCGCCAGTTCCTCCTGGCCAACTCCAGACCCCCCGACCACACCGTGCAGACCTGCGCCCTTCACCGCTGTTTGTGGAGACGACAAGGTTGTTGCCGGTGATGTAGCTGGCTGGCGGCGTCCGAAGCGAGGTAGTGACCTGCGGGGCTGAGCACTCTGGTTGGCGAGCTGAGCATTGCGGCTGGTGAGCGAGTTGATCTCTGCTTGGCGACGGTGCGGATGTCGTTGCAGAGCGGGTGCATAGGATCGTCGGCATGGCACTGCGACCGGTCAACGTGAACATAAAGGCTCTTGATGACTCGGCGGTCGGCCGGTTCTGGGCGGAGGCGCTCGGCTGGGGTGTTTCGAGCGAGGGTCCCGGCGTGACCAACGTTGAACCCGTCGGCGGATTCGTTTGGCCGGACCCGGTCGCCGTCTGCGTCGATGTCGTTACCGTCCCGGAACCCAAGACACCAACAAAGAACCGTGTGCACCTCGATCTCGCCACCACCTCTGTGGCCCATCAGGCGGAGTTGGTCGCGCGCCTCCGGGCTCTCGGTGCGACGCCCGCCCACGTGGGCCAGGGCGAAGTGCCGTGGACGGTCCTCGCCGACCCGGAGGGCAACGAGTTCTGCGTGCTGGAACCTCGGGAGATCTACCGGGACACCGGGCCGATCGCCGCGGTGGTGGTCGACTGTGCGGATCCTCGGGCCATGGCCCGGTTCTGGGGCGAGGCGGTGGACTGGACCCTGCACAAGGTGACTGACGATCACGCAGTATTGCGCTCCGCCAAGGGTGTCGGCCCGTATCTCGAGTTCCTCCGCACGCCCGACGTGAAGACCGTGCCGGACCGCGTTCATATTGACCTGCTGCCGTACCCCGGTGACGATCAAGAGGCGGAGGTGACGCGGCTGCAGGCCCTCGGCGCCACCGACCTCGACCTCGGCCAGGGCGACATCCCGTGGAGGTGCCTGGCCGACCCGGAGGGCCACGAGTTCTGCGTCCTCGCGCCCCGCTGACGCGGAGCCTTCAACGACACCCCGGCACGTGAGCCCTGTCTGCTCATGCGCCACGACCCCGAGTGGGCTGGGCTGCGGCGTCCCGGTCGATTCGGGCGGTGGCGGCAAGAGCTTGCGTGTCGGGGGCGAGATCAGCTCCCTCGCCATCCACAACGCTCAACTCGCCACTCCTCGATGAGGCGTTCACGCCGGGTTGAGCGAAGGCATCCGCCCGGCGCCCACGTGACCGCCACCATCACGAGCGCGGTGTCCGCGCACCGATCTACGTTGAGACCTCGACGGCCCGGCTGCACCTGGAAGTCGGTCGACCCGGCGAATTGCCGGCAGACCACCGCGTCCGCTCTGGACAGCAGCAACAAGCAACTGGGGTACGCCGTCGCCCGAGACATCGCATGCGGCGAAAGCCAGAGCTTCAGCTTCCCTGCGGGAGCGCCCGTTCCCGGCGGAGCCGCGGAGGATTCACCACCAAGATCCACCTCGTCGCCGAGGGACGATGAGAACGTGTCGGTACCGCAGGCCAGTTGACGTTCCTTCGCGGCCTCAAGGTTGGCCTCGGAGCAGTAGCCGGCGTCGACCAGTGCCTGCTTGGGGTGGACGCCGGTGTTCGCCGCGGACTGGTCGAGCATCGTGGTGTAGTTCAGCGCGTCGGAGGCGTTGCAGGTCACGTCGGCGGCGGTGATGACCTGGTGTTCGGCGTCCACGACGGCCTGGGCGTTGCAGGCCTGGATGTAGGCGCCGTCGCTGTTCTTCATGATCCGCGAGTCGGGGTCGGTGAAGTTGGCCTGCGCCTTGGGCTTGGGCTTGGGACGGACCTTCGCAGCGGCCTTACGCCCGGCGTCGATGAGGGCCTGCTCGTCGGTGGTGTCGGCGCGCTCCTGGCGGCGGCGTTCCTTGTCCTCCGCGTGGCGGCGGGCCTTGTCGGCGGCTTCGGCCTCGATCTGCGCGCGGGTGGCCTGCAGCTTGGCCGGGCGCTTCTCGCGCCGGTCCAGCTCGGCGGGCAGGTCGGTGTCCTTGCCGTCGGCGCCGAACCTCTGGTCCTCGGCGGCGTCGGTGGCATCCGGCATCGGCATCGGCATCGGCATCGGCATCGGCATCGGCCAGGAAGGCTGTGGCCCGGCCTCCAGCGCGGCGATCTCGGCCTCGATCCGCTCTTCCTTGTCGATCAGGCGGCCGTAGCTCATCGCCTTGTGCTTGGAGGCGCCTGCTTCGAGCTTGGTGCCGTCCAAACGACGCGGCCCATCTTGACCATGCCGAGCTTCTGCGCGAGGTGCAGGGACTGGGTGAACAGGTCGGCGAGGGCGTTCAGGTGGCGGCGGCGAAACCGCGAGATCGAGCGGAAGTCCGGGGCCTGGTCGGCGGCCAGGTATCGGAACGCGATGTCGTCGGCGCACTTGCGCTCGATCGCCCGTGAGGAGCACACCCCGGTGGTGTAGCCGTAGATCAGCAGACGCAGCATCAGCCGCGGGTCGCAGGGCGGGTAGCCGCGCTTCTCGGTGTAGTCCGCCAGGACCGGTCCGAGCTCCAGCACCTCGTCCACCAGGTCGGCGACGAACCGGGCGAGATGGTCCTGGGGCAGCCAGTCGTCCAGCGACGGGGGCAGCAGCAGGACCTGGTGGGGGTCGAACGCCCTGAAACGCTTGCCCACCGCCGCCGGACGGCCCTGCGGCTGCTTCGGCTCGACCGGCTCGACCTCGAACAGACCCTCCCCACTACGCATGCCGAGATCATCCCGCATCTGATCACCCATGGCCGCCCTGTTGTCCGCCGAACAGCGAAAGCCCCGGTTCTCGGCTCAACGCGTGAACCGAGGGTGGAGGCTGAATGCTGAGTTCAGCGCCCGGGGCGGTTGAGTGAGGACAGGCCCCACAGCTCGGCGATGTGGCCGTCCTGTACCCGGAAGATCTCCATCATCGAAGGGAGAGCCTGTTCCTCAACTCCCGCCGGGATGCCGTGCAGGCTCGTACGGACTGCGGCTCTGTCTGCATCCACGAGCATGTCCTCGACGATGACCTGGATGTCCGGGAACATGGTGTGGAGCCCGTTCCACGCCTTCACAACGCTGTCGACGCCAACGGTGCCCAACGGGTGGCTCACGAAGTCGGCGGAGAAGATCGTCTTTGCCGCGGTGAGGTCACGGGCGTTGAATGCCTCATACACGCGCTGTGCGATGGCTCTTACGTCGTCTGTCATCTCACGCTTCCTATCCAGGACATGGGCGTGGATCAGCTTATGAGAAGAACCGTGGCGAACCTGCGCGAGATGCCGGCCCCGACGAAGACAGCGAAGAACTTCGTCTCGACCGACTCGGACTCGAACAGGCCGTCCTCACCACGTACACCGAGGTCATCCCGCACGAGCGATCACGAAACCCATGAGTACCGCTTATGACCCACGCTCCTAGCCGTACATCGCGGTGCTGTAGACATACAGGGCGATCACACCGGCGACGCAGGTGAGGATCACCCATGAACCGAAACTGGTGTGCTTCCCACTGCCTTTGGGCCGCGCGGCCTTCCTGGAGCGGTTGGACCGCCCGGACGCTGCCCGCGGCACGACCAGCGCCGCGTCGGCCGCCGCGTCGGCGAGCAGGCGACGGCAGGTCGCGGCGAGCACGTCCGTAGTGGCGGAGAGGGGCACCACGGCCTCCGAACGCGCCGGAGCGGTGGTGCCGCCGTCCAGGATGCGCCCCGCGCGTACGAGGATCTCGTCCCGGCCGCCCGCCGGAGCGAGGCTGATCCACCGCCGTACATGCTCACCCCGGATGACCACGCCGCCGGACCGCTCCCGGTACACGGTGTGTTCCCGCCACAAGATCTCCGCCAACTCAACGGCAGTGTCTCTCAGTTGTGCGCTCACAGCCCCTCCCCCTCCGCCTCACGGCGAATCGAACAAGCATCGCACTCTAGCGGTAGGCGCAGAGGGGCCAGCAGTCCCCCCAGCGGCCGCGCCCGTCCCCGGTGACGGATCCAGCCCGAGCCCGGACCATCCCCTGACCGCTGCTGGGAGCGCACAACGACGCAAAGGGGTACGAGTATCGGTATGGCGAGTGAGCCGATCCGGTGGCCGGTCGTCATGGGCCGGGCCCGGGAGAGCGTGGAGAGCTACGAGGGCGGTGTCACGCTGCGCCGGGTCGTGTACCGCCTCGTTTCCGAGGACAACGCGCTCGCCGACGTCGTCCTGCGCGAGGCGGAAGCGTCGGTCCACGAGTCCTGCATGATGAAAATGATCGTCTTGGGTTTCGGGAGGGCTCGTGGTTGAGGACGACGGGGTGGACTTGATCCGTATGGTCGGCGCGGACAGCAGCGTCCGGCTGCGGGTGCTGGGTCGACACAGGCCGGGGGCGACTCCGTACAACGACTATCTCGACGCCGAGGTCATCGTCACAAGTGGCTTCGCCAACGGGCGCGTTGAGGTGTGTCTGTCACCCGAGGATCTGGACGACTGGTACTCGGCCCTGGACGAGCTTGCAGCCGGCCGGGGCATCCGCTGGCTGTGCAATACCGAGATTCACATTGAGATCGACCGCCAGTTTTCGGTGCCCGTGCCCATCGTCACGGTGAAGGACGAAACCGAGTCAATCTCTTCGGTCCGAGTCTGGTTGGACGTGGGCCACGGCTGGGTCGATGACCTGCGTAAGCAGTACGAGCAGGTGCGGAGGACCTGGCCGAACGAGGCGGTCACATCGCCGCGGGCAAGGAACTACTGGCAGTGAACGGCCAGGCGGCGGATCCCGCCATCGCGCAGGCCCGCCGCCACCGCCGTGACCGCCTCCTCCTGCATAGGGACGCAGGTCCATTACGGCGCCTCCGGGGTGATGCGGACGCGCGGAATCCCGCTGATCGTCGAGTGCAACCGTACAGATGACGGGCCGGGCCCTGGCCTTGGGGAGATCACGGGCGCAGGGTGCCCTCCTGCCAGTACAGCAGGCCGCACGGAGGCGGAACGCCTCGCCGAGCGGGGCCCGTACAGGTCTGCCTCCCAAATCTCTGCGAGCAGGTCCTTGTCGAAGAGCCAGTCGTGGCGGCAGCCGGCGAGGAAGCGCAGGTTTCGCCAACTCCGCTTCCGGCGGCTCGCACCAGACTTCGAAGTCCCAACCGCGGGAGACAGCAACCTCGCGCGCCCAGCCGAGCCGGGCGAAGACCGCCGTCACGTCCTGGTCGAAGTCGGCGTGGAGCAGGCACGTCAGCCCAAACCGTGACTTGGAGACAACACGGTCACGCATCGCGGAGGACCAGTACGTGCCCGAGTACTGCTTCTGGCCGTGGCGCCGGGGGAACGTACGCCACGGCACCGAAGGCTCGAAGACGTCGACGCCTGTAGCCCTCCGAGGTCGGGCGTCGCAGATCTGCCCGTTCACGTGACGAAGACTCATCGGGACCTCGCCAAGCACACACGACATCCCCCCACCCCCGAGCAGCAAGAACGGGGCGCGAAGCCCCCGGTCTCGATCAGCTGAGACGCCGCCACGATCAAGGCGAAGAACACCGCTGCATGGATCGAAAGCGGGATCAGCACTGCAATGAGCGAACGATCAAGCGGTCGTTCGTCTCATGTTCTTGTCCCAAGGGCCAGAGACCGGAAGCCTCTCTACCTCACTGGCTCTGCCGTCCCGGAATCGCGGCAGGGGGACGACCCTGGCGGCGTCGTCCCCTGCCCCGTCACTGGTGTGTGGTTCCACACCTGCTGAACCTGCCGAGCCGGGAGACGGCCGACCGCGCGGTCGCTCCCACCTCGCCACTGCGTCTCACACCCCGGCGACTCCGTCGATGCGCTCTCGGATCAGATCGGCATGGCCGTTGTGACGCGCGTACTCCTCGATCATGTGAACCATGATCCAGCGCAGGGAGACTCCCTGATCTCCTACATGGCCGGCCTCCTGCTCGGACAGATGCCCGGCATCGTCCAGCGACGCGGCGGCGATAAGCTCGCGGCTCCGAGCAATCTCCGTCTGCCAGGCAGTCATCGCCTCTTCGAGGCCTCGGTCCGGATCAAGGGCAAAACCGTCGCCATTGCTCTCCCCAAAAACCGGGGGCAGGTCCTGGCGTGCAAACACACGCCGGAACCAGTTGCGCTCCACCTCGGCCAGGTGCTGGACGAGGCCCAGCAACGTCATCGACGACGGTGCCGAGGTCAGTCGCAATTGATCATCTTCGAGGCCCGAGCATTTGAGGGCGAGAGTCGCACGGTGAAAGTCGAGCCACGCCTCCAACATGACTCGTTCGTCAGCATACGCAGGCGGGATCGGACGTCCATCCGGGGTCGTATTCATGACCGCACCCTGCCAGAAGCAGTCCTGACCCTGCGACCGTCTTCGCCGGCGATGAACACGCGGCCGCGCGTCGGGGAACGCGGATTCGAGATCGACGTGCTGGAGATCCGCGACCCCCGCCGGTCCTCGGGCTGTCGGAGGAGGCGCTGCGGCGTCGGCGCCTCACCCTGTTGCGGACCGCGCTCGCGGAGTTCTACGAGCGGAGGCAACGTGCACGCTTCGGCTTCGGCTCGACGCCCGACGGCTCCGCCGGCGCGATCACCGCCGCCTCACGGTCGAGGAACCCCGCCGTCGCTTCGTACAGCGAAAACCCGTCGCAGTGCAGCAACGCCGTGCTCCCACGGACGGCGGGTGGACCGCGACGGGGAAGACGGTCCGGCCGGTGTCATCCGCCTGGTCCACGCAGTGGGCGTATCGAAGGCGCACCCCACGTAGCCTCTCTCACGTGCCAGCCTCCCGCCTGTATCGCGTCGCCGTACTTGTGCTCGAAGGTGCGAAGCCGCTCGATGTCGGAATTCCCGCGCAGGTTTTCGCGACCCGCGCGAGCATGCCGTACGAGGTGCGGGTGTGCGGGGCGGCACCCGGTCTTGTGACCGGCGGCGATGGTCTGTCGTACGGCGTCGCCCACGGCCTTGACGCACTTGCGTGGGCCGACATCGTCTTCGTCCCCGGTTACCGGTTCCCGGACCGCGACGACCCCCCGCGGGCCGTCCTCGACGCACTGATCGCCGCCCATGCCCGGGGCGCGCGGCTCGCCGCCATCTCGACGGGCGCCTTCGCGCTCGCCGCCACGGGCCTGCTCGACGGCAAGCGCGCCACGACGCACTGGCACTACACACGGGCACTGGTGGCACGGCATCCGCTCGTTCAGGTCGACGAGAACGTTCTGTTCGTCGACGAGGGCAGCGTGCTGACGTCGGCCGGCGCCGCCTCGGGCATCGACCTGTGCCTCCACATCCTGCGCGGCGACCTCGGAGTGGCCGCGTCGAACCATGCGGCCCGGCGTCTTGTCGCGGCCCCCTACCGCAGCGGCGGTCAGGCACAGTACGTACCACGCAGCGTGCCCGAGCCACTCGGTGAGCGGTTCGCCGCCACGCGCGAGTGGGCGCTTCACCGGCTCGGCGAGCCCCTCACCCTCGAGGCGCTCGCCCGGCATGCGGCGGTGTCGCCGCGCACGTTCTCGCGTCGCTTTGTCGATGACACGGGATACACGCCGATGCAGTGGGTCATGCGCGCCCGCGTCGACCTGGCCCGTGAGCTGCTCGAATCTTCGGAGCGGAGCGTCGAGCAGATCGCCACCGACGTCGGTCTCGGCACCGGTGCCAATCTGCGGTTGCACTTTCAGCGGATCCTCGGCACGACGCCGAGCGAGTACCGGCGCACCTTCACCCAGGGTGAGTAGCCCGCTGCCACGTGGCGAGATCCTTTTGAACCGTGGCGATCATGCCGCTGTCGCGGGCGGATGCAGCACGCGAAATTGATGGTGAACCGAAGGGACACCATTCATGACTCGCATCGCCATCAACGGATTCGGCCGCATCGGACGCAACGTGTTCCGCGCGCTGCTCGAGCGCGACAGCGACCTCGAGGTCGTCGCCGTCAACGACCTCACGGAGCCCGTCTCCCTCGCGCGGCTGCTCGCCTACGACACGACGGCCGGCCGGCTCGGTCGCCCGGTGACCGTCGACGGGGACGCCCTCGTTGTAGCGGGCCGCCGCATCACGGTGCTCGCCGAGCGCGAACCGGCGCAGCTGCCGTGGGCCGGGCTCGGCGTGGACATCGTGCTCGAAGCGACCGGCCGCTTCACGTCGGCCAAGGCCGCCCGCGGCCACCTCGACGCGGGCGCGAAGAAGGTGCTCGTCAGTGCTCCGTCGGACGGCGCCGACGTCACGCTCGCGTTCGGGGTCAACACGGATGCGTACGACCCGGACGTGCACACCATCGTCTCGAACGCCTCGTGCACGACCAACGCGCTGGCACCGCTGGCCAAGGTGCTCGACGACCTTGCCGGCATCGAGCACGGCTTCATGACGACGGTGCACGCCTACACGCAGGAGCAGAACCTGCACGACGGTCCGCACCGTGACGCCCGCCGGGCCCGTGCCGCCGCTGTCAATATCGTGCCGACCACCACGGGCGCCGCCAAGGCGATCGGCCTCGTACTGCCGAACCTCGACGGCAAGCTGTCGGGTGACTCGATCCGCGTGCCGGTCCCGGTGGGCTCGATCGTCGAACTCAACACAACCGTCGCCCGCGACGTGACGCGCGACGAGGTGCTGGCTGCCTACCGCGTCGCAGCGGAGGGGCCGCTCGCCGGCGTACTCGAGTACTCGGACGACCCGCTCGTGTCGTCCGACATCACGGGCAATCCCGCTTCGTCGATCTTCGACTCGGCCCTTACCCGCGTCGACGGGCGCCACGTCAAGGTGGTCGCCTGGTACGACAACGAGTGGGGCTTCTCGAACCGCGTGATCGATACGCTCGAGCTCCTCGCCAACCACTGACCAAACGCCGGGGCGGTACCTCACGTCCGGCGACCGCGCCGCCCAGCACCTGCTGTGAGCGCTCCAGTTGACCAGCCGGTCCGGCTGGGGTGCTCAGTCACAAAGGGATGACGTCGCCGGGCGGCCGGTGCCGGCCTGATCGCATGACTGGGACTACCGCAGCGACGGGTGTACGGATCGGACCACGACGGCCCCGACCCCGCCGAGCAGCCCGGCCGCGAGTACGTCGAGTTCGTCGGCGGCGCCCTGGACGGCCAGCGCGTCGTTGTCACCCACGCAGCGACCCGTCCGTCTGAAGGACAGAGGGCGACGGCCGGGGCCCGGCTCGCACTGAGCCTCCGCCAACTCGAAGTGCGACTGGCCAAGGAGCTGACGGAAGTAAGGGCCGAGCGGGACGAACTCGCCGTCGCCGAACGCGTCCTTGAGCGGGTGAGCGAGCAGCCGGCCGACGAGCGCGCTTCGGCCGCGCCGGTACCCGGCCAGGCGGGTGGTCGGGCGGTCAGGCTGATCCCGCACCGCGCGCCGGACGTGGAGGAAAGCACGCCCCCGTCGGACTACCAGCGCATCCTCGCCGCCGTGCGGAAGGCCGCCGGACCGGTCATGGCCCGGCAGGTCGGCGAGATGCTGGGGGTGGATGTCAGCGTGCGGGGCAAGCTGGAACCGCTGCGCGGGAAGCCGAACTCCGCGCCAAACCCGCTCGTGTCACCCACCCTCCTGCGCCCTCTGCTGGTCCTGACGAACCTCGAAGTCAACCGCTGACTGTCTTCGATGGGTGGGGAGATCCCCATGCAGGAAGTGGAGCTGGCTCCACTGTCGATACGCGCTCCAGCTGGATTCCTCGCTGCTGCGCTGATCCGTAGGTTCGACGTCATGACGCTCTCAACCAGGCACTTACCCCTCGTCAACCGGCGACGTGGTCTGTTCATCTTCCTCGGAGTCGCTTACCTCGGCATGTGGGCGGCCATGTCACCACTCCTGGCCAGCGGTTACCAGCGCGGCGACGCACGCGAGGAGACTGGTGCGCTGGAGCAAGTGTGTATCGCGGCCGCGATGTTGGCGCCTGCCCTCGCCGCAATCCTCGTCGTCCGCTATGTCGAGCGCAGCGGCCGGGTGCGAGACACGCTCGCCCTGCGCTGGACGAAGCCCTGGGGGCGTGCTGCACGGGCGTGCCTGATGGCTTTCGTCGTCCCCGCCGGCCTCACCACGGCTGCTCTTGTCGTCGGCACCTTCGCCGGCCGCTACCCGTTCGGTGGAGTGCACTGGAACGGGCTCGGCGCGTGGGCGGCCGCAGCGGTGCTGAACATGCTGGTGTCGCTTCCGCTGTTCTTCGGCGAGGAACTGGGCTGGCAGGGCTACCTTTTCCCGCGCCTCGCACAGGACGGTGACCGCCGGAGCCTGATACGGGCGTACGCAATCACCGGCGCGGCCTTCGCCCTGTGGCACCTGCCCACACTGCTGATGGGCGGCCAGTACCCAGGTCGGCCCTGGTATGTGTCGGTGCCCGCCATGCTGGTGAGTTGCCTCCTCATCCTGCCCGTCTTCACATGGCTGCGTCTGCGCTCCGGCTCGGTCGTACCCGCCGTCATCGGCCATGCGTTCGTGAGTTCGGTGAGTGTCGGTATGGTCAAGGAGTTCGCCGATTCCAAGGCAGCACTGGATCCCCTGCACATGAGCATGGCCGGATGGCCCGGCTGGATCGTCACAGGCGCGTTCGTCGCCTTCCTGACGCTGACCGGCCGACTCCAGCCATCCTTCTACACGGCCCGAACCGTCCCTCACCCCGCATCGATCCGCAAACGGTGAGTGCGTGTTCGCCGGGGCCGACCACGGACCGAGCCACCAAGGCCTGGTCAAGGCGGTGCGGGCTGAAAGCTCGACCAGCGCGAGGATGAACCAGGCGGTGAAGCACCCCGCGGTGATCAAAGTCCAGCAGGGGCCGGCATGAGCGTGCCGAAGCCTGGCGCCGCGGCACCCCGGGTGCGGAGCCAGCCTCATAGCGTCCGGGGGCGTTGTCCGAGGTAGTGGTTACGATCCGAGTCATGCGTCTTGAAGATCAGCTGGACAGGCTGGCGGAACTGGGGCTGCCGCTCGCGGCCGGCCGGACCGTGGACGAGTTGCTGTACTCGTGGCCGCGGGAGGCATATGAGCGCAAGCCGTTCGACCTGGCGCTGTTCGCGCTGGGCTGCGCGGTCGAGGACGAGCCGTGGGAGCGGTGGTTCTGTGACCGGGCATGGCACTTCGACACCGAGTGCGTCCGCGGCCGGGGTTCGTACGTGGCGATCGCCCGGCAGCTGTGCCGGATCGCCGGCCTGCCGGACGCCCTGTCCGGCCTGCGGGACCACGTCGACCTCGGCGCGGAGGAGGCGTGGATCGAATACACAGCCGACGGCCGGCGGGTCAACTGGCCCATCGAAGTCAGGGACGACTGGGCCGACTTGATGGTCGTGAGCTATCTCATCGACGAGCTGGAACACGGGGACCGGCGCTTCCATGTCCAGCACAACGGCCAGGCCATGACGCTCTTCTTCCTCGACGACGACGCGGCCGCACGGCTCAACACGCTGACCGGCGGACAGACGGTCGCCCCCTTCCCCGGGTAGCGGCCCCGCTCGCCCGGGACACAGCCGTCCCCCACAAGGTGAAACCGGGGTCCACCATCAGGTTCCCGCGGACATCCGGGATGGCTCGGCGCCGGGTCAGGAGCGGACGCCGAGCCCATTGGGCGAGCGCTCCGGCGATCAACGCACCGGCCCCCAGGCCGCCCAGGTTGGCGATGCCGGACACCGTGTCGAAGCGCCCGCGGCCGGCTGCCGGCCTTGCCTTGTCATGGAGTTCGTGCAGGTAGGCCATCGAGGTCGCGGTCACCGCGCCGATCCCGATGCCCGAGACCAGGCGTCCGACGATCAGCATCGGAAGTCCGGTCGACTCGACGAAGAACAGGCAGGCGATCACTTCGACGACGACCCCCGCGAGCAGGACCCGCTTGCGCCTCACCCAGTCGGAGACGTGTCCGAACGCGATCAGGCCGGCGATGACGCCCACCGCGTACACGGCGCGATGTAGGTGATCGTCAGCGGCGGCAACGCGTGCCGCTCGGCGTGGAGCACGTACAGCGGGGTGGGCGACGTCGGCGTGATCACCCGCGGATCGTCGTCCGGCTGAGTACGCGCCCCGGCGGGTCCCGTGACCTCGCGCATGCTCTGCAGCTCGGCGAACTCGACTTCGCCATCCTCTCTGTCAGCGGCCTCCCGCCGCGCGGCTTGGTCGTCACACGTCTGGAAAGCATGCCGATGGGCGTACTCGTTCCCGACGATCACGGAATGGCGAGGCGTGACGCGGTTCGGTGGCAATGCCGGGTCCGGTCCGTGGAACCGGCGCAGACGGGAACAGCTGTCGGCGCCCCTCGGACACTGAGGCGCCCGCGTCGACTCTTGAGTACTCACAGCGTGATGTGCGTGGCCGGTTGCGTCATGCGGTCACCTTGGCGATGAACGCCGTGAGGTTCGTAACGGTCCGCAGGATCTTCTCCTCCAAGGTGAGCGACTCGTGGAGCCGGGCACCGATGCCCGCGTCCTTCCTGCCTCGCACGTACAGCGGGCAGGCGAGGTCGCTGCATATGTAGGCGCCCACCGAGTTGCCCTGCTGTCCTGCCTTGCCTGCTTTCGCGGCGACCATGAGTGAGACACCGCCGGTGTGGGTGGTCAAGCACATCGAGCACATGCTGCTCCGCGTTTGCCAGGGGGTGTTGGTGGGGCAGCGCAGGGCGAGTGCTGTCGGGCGGCTGTCCAGCTCGGTGGCGAGGTAGGCCCGGTGGGGGGCCTGGGGGTCCCTCCAGCCGAGGAAGTCCAGGTCGTCCCAGGGCCGCTCGGCCAGGTCGTGGGGGATGGACAGGCGCTTGGCCTCGCCCTTGGTGCAGTTCACGAAGGCGGTGCGGATCTCCCGCTCGGTCAGAGGTCTCATAAACCGCAGGCTAGTTTGCCTAAAACCTTTAGGCAAATGCATAATGGTTATCGCCAGATCGGAGGAAGATTATGGTTCGAGTAGGGCTGACACCGGAGCGCCTGACCCTGGCGGGGGCGGAGCTGGCCGATGAGGTCGGTTTCGATCACGTGACCGTCTCGGCGCTCGCCCGGCGGTTCGACGTCAAGGTCGCGAGTCTGTACTCGCACCTGAAGAACTCCCAGGAGCTCAAGACCAGGATCGCGCTGTTCGCGCTGGAGGAACTCGCCGACCGGGTCGCCGATGCCGTGGCCGGACGTGCCGGCAAGGACGCCCTGGCCGCCTTCGCGGATGCCTACCGCGACTACGCCCGGGAGCACCCCGGTCGCTACGCCGCCGCCCGTCTCAGGCTCGATCCCGAGACGGCGGCCGCCAGCGCCGGGGTGCGGCACGCACAGATGACGCGGGCGATCCTGCGCGGCTACGACCTGACGGAGCCGGACCAGACGCACGCGGTCCGGATGCTGGGCAGCGTGTTCCACGGCTACGTCAGCCTGGAGCTGGCCGGAGGCTTCGAGCACAGCGCCCCCGACGCGCAGGAATCCTGGGCCTGGATCGTGGACTCCCTCGACACTCTGCTGCGAAACCGCGCTGCACGCTGACCGGATGAGGGCCGCACCGCCGGAGGCGGTCGCCCGCGCCGGGCGTCGAAGCATCTGATGTCGGGGCGCCGAAGCATCTGGGGGGCGACACTGGCGACCTCGCGTAATCGGGAGTCTCGTATTCCTCAGCTGTTGAGTGCTCTTGGTGACCGTGAGTGGTCGCCAGTTTCACACCCCAGGTAGTCGTTCCTCGGCAACCGACGGATGCGAGCGTGACGCGCCCACCATCGGAGGAATGCCGAAAGCAAGGCACCGAACGGGGATCCAATTGGCTGTTTGCCCAACCGATTCGACCCGAGGATGTCCCCATGCGTCGTGCCCTTACAGCGGTTGCCTTGTGCGCCGGGACCGTTGCTCTCACGCTCGGAAGCGCGGGATTCGCCAACGCGGAAGCTTGGATCTTCCCGCAACAGTGCTTGGACGGGGGCGGGCAGGTTATGCAGATCGAGCCTGGGCTAGGCACCTGCGTCGGCGGGACGTACGACGGCACCGAGGTGCGAGAGCGAGCCTGAGCCCATTCGATTCCACTGTGATCGCATCGCCCCGCCGAACTGTCCGGCGGGGCGGCGGGGCGGCGTTACTACGCTCCTGGCGACCGTGAGTGGTCGCCAGGAGCGTAGTAACGCCAGGTTCCTCCTGCCTCGACGGCGAGCTGGGCGGTGGTGTCGTCGTGGTAGCCGAGCATCCGGGCGACCACCGGAGCGGGTGCCTGGAGGACGAGGTGGCGGATCGCCGCGGTGCGTCCTCGCTGGGTCGGGAAGGCCAGGTGACGGAGTCGGAGTTCCAGAGTTTCCGGGGTCATGGGCTGTCCAGCCCGGCGGCCGGGGAAGAGCCATCGGGCGTCCGGATTGGTCGCGGTCATGGTGTTCGGCCGCTGCAGGTACGCCACGGAACGCCAGGGGGTGAGCCGGCTCAGGCCCTCGTGGGTGAGCGGGACTTCGCCGCGGGCCAGGGCCCGCAGGTTCCGCTGGACGTGGGGCTTGCTGGTCCAGGTCAGGGCGCCCTTCGGGCGGCGCGTCTGCCCCAGGGCGTCGACGAGTGGGAGGAGTTCGGCCCGGACGGAGCCGGTGCCGTCGTCAAGGAGTTCGCCAAGGCGCTCGGCCAGCACGCATTGGCCGCAGACTCCGCGCCGGTAGCGCCTGGCCTCTCGTCCGCACCGTTCGCAGGTGAAGTCGCCGAGGCCACCGGCGCAGTCGGTGCAGAGCTTGCCGCCGTCCGGCGCGAGGCCGGGCGTCAGCCGCTCAGTGCCGCAGCCGGTGCAGTCCCGTAGGTCTCCAGCGCGTGGTCGTAGCAGCGCGGGCAGAGATAGCCCTCGGGCCAGTGCGCCGCCCCGAGACGCACGGCCCGGCGGCAGCGCGCGCAGAACAGGACCTCGGCGCGGACGCGGGTGCGGCTCATCCTTCGGGCCGGATGCGGGCGCGCTTGGGACGGATCGCCGACAGGTCGACGACCGCGTCGCCGGTGGCGACCCTGCGGATGGTGGCGTTCTCCGCCTTGGTGGCAATCAGGTCGGCCGGGGTGCACTCGAAGATGTCGCAGAGCGCGGCCAGCACCGGCAGCGACAGCCGCTCGGGGGTGCCGGTGACCAGGCGGTGGACCTGGGAGAGGGAGAGGTCGATGCCGCGCTCGGCGAGCGGTGGGGCGAGCTCGCTGGTGGTGAACATCCCTACGGCGGCCATCCGCTCGCGCAGCCGCCACTGGTAGCTGACCTGGCGTTTCATTGGGCCCTCCTCTCGGGCTTGAGCGCGGCCTCGATGGTGGCGTCCAGGGCCCGCCGCAGAACACAATCGACTTCGACCTGATCGAGTCCCAGTTCCGCCACCTGATGCGCGTGGCCGTCTCCGTACGCGAGGGGGCGATCTCCTCCTCCACGTTGCTCAAGCGCCTGCGGTCGGGGTCGAGGAAGAACGCCACCTACGCTGCCTTCCGCGAGGTCGGCCGTGTGATCCGCACCGTGGAGCTGCTGCGCTACCTCTCGGACGCGCCGCTTCGCCGGCGGGTGACGGCGGCGACCAGCAAGGTGGAGTCGTTCAACCGGTTCTCCCAGTGGATCGGCTTCGGCAACCGGGGCGTCATCGCCGACAACGACCCGATCGAGCAGGAGAAGGCGATGAAGTTCAATGCGCTGCTCACGAACGCGGTGATCTTCCACAACGCCCTGGACATCGCGGAGATTGTGCGGCAGCTACTGGAGGAGGGATGGGAGATCGATCCGGAGGACCTGGCGCACATCTCGCCTTACCTGACCGAGCACATCAACCGGTTCGGCGAGTACTCCACCCACGAACTCGGCATCCAGCCCGACGCGTACGACCCCAAGCTGGACGTCGACTTCACTCCGCTGCGCGAGCAGGACCTCACCGCCGCCGGCCTCGGCCAGGCCGCCTGAACCGGCTGCGCTCGGACCGGCATCATTGCGTGACCGGACACCCTCGGAATGACAGCCGTCACCGGGGGCACCGGCCCGGAGTACCGGAGACACGTCTTCGCTGCTCACGGGGGTGGAGCGGTGCCCGATAATCCATTGGCCCCCTCCGCGTAGCTGTTGTTACTCTGGCAGAGTTCTTTCGATCTGCTCTGGGCTGCTGTGCCCTGGAAAAGAGATTTTGTGTTCCGGCCCGCGCCGCGCGCGCCTCGCTGCACCGACTAGCCAGTAGTCCATCTTTCTGCTGCCGTCCTTCTCGGACGGTGCCGGACGTGACTCTCCGGTGCACTGAATCAGCCCCTGCCTCCGCTTGCACGCATGCCGCGTCGCATGGGGCGGGTGCCTTCGTCGAGGCCGCTCGGCCTGCTCTTGCTGTCATCACAGACTTCCCAGCAAGGAGCACCCCGGGTGTCCAGCACCAACAAAACTCTCTCAAGCACTCCACACACCGGCCTGACCGGCACCTTTGCCTGCGCGTGGTGCGGCCTGACCGTGTCCGCCGTCTCCGGCGACGGCACACGACGCAATCACTGCCCGTCGTGCCTGCACTCCCAGCACGTCCTCGACCATGCCGAGGGCGGCGCCAGTGACTGCCAGGGCCGGATGTCACCGATCTCCATCGCCGTGCTGCGCACCGGTGACTGGATGGTCATCCACCGCTGCGTGCGCTGCGACGAGCTGACCTCTAACCCCATCTGCGCCGACGACAACCAGCTCATCTTGATGCGGATGGCCGTGCGGCCACTGGCACAACCCCCCTTCCCGCTCGAAGCGTTCGGCGACCTCTGAACCGGAAGGAGAAGACCGACCATGCCGAGACGAGTGAAGAACCCCCGTGGCCGTGCACAGGCCGCACGGCGGCCGCAGCGGCACAAGGACCTCCTGCACAGCCAGGGAGGACACCGGGGACACGATTTCCGGTGCGCGGGCTGCCGTCTGGACGTGTCCCTGGACGCGCCCGGCACCACGCACCGCAATCACTGCCCGAACTGCCTGGCCAGCCTGCACGTCGACCGACGGGTGCCGGGCGACCGGGCCGCGGACTGCCGCGGCCGGATGGAAGCACTGAGCATGTCGGTCAGGCCCGACGGCGAGTGGATGATCATCCACCAGTGCCTGTCCTGCGGTGAGCTCAGCGCCAACCGCATCGCCGGTGACGACAACGCACTGGCCCTGGTGCGCCTCGCACTCAAACCGCTGCGGGATCCCAGCGTCGCCCATCGCATGCAACTCGCACCGTGACCCGGACACCACTCGCGGCGTCGCGTCACAGGACGCCGACGCCGCGACGCACAGGATTCCTTCAACCCCCGTCTCGATACACGTTGCACCCCTGTGCAACTCCCCAGGAGAAGCCATGCGCCCCATGACCAGGGAAGAGGTGCGCGGCGCGATCGTGAACCTCAACCCAGCCGAGAAGAAGGTCCGTCTACCGGCCTGGTTCGACGACGTCCGGTGGCACCGGATCGACTACCTCGGGTGGCGAGATCTGCGCGCCCCGAAGCGCGCCTACCTCGTCACCGAGGCCGACGACCAAGCGCTGGGAGTACTGCTGCGGCAGGCCCCAAACGACGCAGCGCACGGTTCGCGCGCGATGATGTGCGACCTGTGCCGGTTCGCCCGCCGGTTCAACGAGGTTTCGCTGTTCACCGCTCAACTCCCCTCACGCGATAAACGCGAACGCCTGAACTCAGTCGGTCTTCTCCTGTGCACCGATCTCGACTGCGCGGTGAAAGTGCACTCCAAGCCGGTCCGCGAAGCCTTCGATCGCCCGGTCGACGAAATCATCAGGTCGCGCCGCGAAGGCTTGCACTCACGCACGATCACCTTCATTCGTTCGGTGTCGGACACCGAACGAACCACGCGACACAGCAGATGATGTGATCGAGAGACGGCCCACAGGTAGGTCCAGGTCTGCGAAGACGGGCCGCAGAAGCACCAGTGGGCCGGTCTCGCCGTGGAGATCGGCCCACTGCTATTGCTCGCCGTAGGGAGCCGCCCGCCACCGGCCGGGCCGGTGACTTCTGCATTCCGTGACTGCTTTGAAGCGGCGCCGGTCGTTGCTGGCTCTTACCCGAAGCGTTCGAACACGGCCTGAAGGTAGTTCTCCAGCCTGGCGGTCAGCTTGTCCGCTGTGAGTTCCGTGCGGCCCAGTGCGGCCAGGGGGACAGCGAGCCTGTCGACATTGGGCGCGTACACCAATGCGGCCAGCAGCCGCCAGTAGTGGTGGTCGGCCGGATCCTTGGCCAGCTGCCCGCCGTCCGCCAGGTAGAGGTCCGCAAACCGCATCCCGGCCGGGACACCGTGCAGCACGGCAAGGGCAGTGGAGCAGTGCGCCACGTCCAGGTCGGCCGGCCCCCATCACGGCGCCGCCCTCTTCGCATTCTTCGCCGGCATGGCCGTTATCTCAAGCTCGCCGATCGAGCAGGGCTGTGACCTGGGCGGCCAGGTCAAGGACACTGTCTTCGACCTGGCCGCGTGACACCTGCGAGGTCCGATCAGCACGGGCCGATCGTTACTGAAGAGCGACGCGGTGCACTTGGTTCGGGAGCTGTGCGGGCGGATGCCCGCTGGTCGCCGAGCGCATGAGCGAGCTGCCGACGCAGACGCTGGTTCTCTTCCGTGAGCTGCCGGTTCCGTTCCAGGGCTGCCTCCAGGCGTGCGTGCAGTGAGGCATCGGAGGAGCGCTCAGCTGCCGGGATCTGCGGCGAGGGAGAATGTCGAGTCGCGTCGCGGAGCCGTTCGATCTCGGCTCGGATGTCAGGCTGGCCATAGAGCCAGGAACGTGAGATGCCAGCACGCCGGGCGACGCCCTCGAAGGACACCGGGGCCCCGGTGCGGTCGACTTCACGCAGGGCCTGAATTGCCTTGGCGCGTGTCAGTTCGCGACGCTTTCGGGCGGCAGCCGCGAGCGGTGCGGTGTTGGGCTCAGGAGGCATCGGCGGTCGCCTCTCCGGTGTCTGGCTGGCCGTCGTCTTCGAGTGACGTGATGATCTTCTCCAGGTTGTCGGCGACCTGTCGGTTCATTTCGACGAGCCGTTTCTGTCCACGGGCTTCGGCCGCGGAGATGATCTGCAGGGTCTGCTGACGCTGTTCACGGTGCTGGGGCAGGAACTCGGCGGTCGTGATGAACACCGGGCAGGTCAGACACGAGTTGGCGTGCGGACAGGACTGCACCACAGGCAATCCGCAGTAGCCGTTGGGCAGGGCCTGCGTAGCCCGGGAGAGCCTCTGCTTCGCCCAGGCCGCCTCCGCGAGAGGGCCGGCCGGGTCCAGGGCAACGGTCTCGCCCTGGGCGTTGACCTTGCGCGCCTTCTCCCAGTGCCGACGGACCGTCGTGTCCGACAGCCGCGCGTAGTGGGCGGTCATCTGGGCTGAAGTGTGATCAAGAATCTGACGGACGACTTCCTGCGGGACGTCCTTGTTGATCAGCCTGGTGCCCAGGGTGTGCCGGAACTGATGCGGAGTGATGTGCGCCGGTCGACCCAACTCGTCGCGGGTATCGCACTGTTGGAGCCACTCGGCCAGCGAGATCCGGTAGCCGGAGGTGCTGATCGGCCTGTCACCGCGGAGGTTCGCGTCGGCGCGCGGGAAGAGGACCGATACCCCCTCGGGGCGTTTTTCCAGGATTCGGCGCTGGTGGTCACGGAGCTGCTGCTCAAGTTCTTCGTCGATGGGAACCAGCGCCTCGCGCTTCATCTTGTGGTTGAAGTAGCGCAGGTAGGGCGCCCCTTCCGCGTCATGGACGACCGGGTCAAGCGGCAGGTTGATGGCGTCAGTGACGCGCAGCCCGCAGCGCATCAGGACGAGCGTGATCAGCCGTCGTGCGGGGTCCTGCCAGCGAGCGAGGTTAGCGGGGTCTTCCAGCTGGGCCATGACGTGCTCGGCCACGGCCCGGGGCAGCAGAGGTGGCGGCGTGGGGTAGTCCTCGGGAACGAAGGCCGCATTGCCCGGCAACGTCTCGTCCCAGCGGTGCACCCGGATCGTGCGCAGGAAGGTGTTCAGGTTGCTGATGTGCGCGTTCTGTGTGCTGCGGCCGCCCATCACGGCCTGAAGATCGGCCAAGTAGCGCTCCAACAGGGCGCGGTCGATCTGGGCGAGTCCGGTCACCTCGGCCGGGAGGAAGGCGGAGAAGCGCGCGACCATGCGGACTCCGGCGCGTACGGTGTGGGCGTTGATGCCGCCGGACAGCCGCCAACGCGCCCAGCGCTTGGCCAGGTCCCGCAGCCAGAGCTGGGTGATCTTCTCGAAGGTGACGGTCGACGTGTGCGGGTGGACGATGCCGAGATTGCGCAGCCGCCAGACGGCGCGGGGGTATTCCGCCTCCCAGCCACGGCCGTAGGCGAGCTCCTCAACACGCCGGCGGGCGCCGAGAAGGAAGGTGCCCCATCCGGTGGCCCAGATTCCGCTCGGGCCGCGGAAGGTCTTCCAGAACTCCTCCGGCTCGTCCAGAAGTGACCGGACTTGGGCATCGGCGAGGGCATTGACCAGGCGTTGGGCCCATGCTGGCCTGATCTTCTTGGTGGCTTCGTCGTGGCGGCACTGCAGCGCGTACTGCACCTCCAGCCGCAGTTGGACGGGCAGTCGGCGCAGGTCGATGTGCTCGGAGCCGCCGGGGCCGATCTCCTCGTAGGAGGCGGCGAAGTCCTCGATGTCGGGGCGACCGCGCGCCGTCCAGCGGCCGTCGTGGCCGGTGCAGAACACCGAGTTTCCTCTCACCCACAAGTCGCAGTAGCTGATCCGGCAGATCGCGGGCAGCGGCGACGGGGGCGGCAAGGGCGCCGTGGAGCTCTGCCATGCCTCCATCTCCGTACTCGTGGACCGCTTCCACTGACGCCAGTGCCGCTGGCACAGACCGTTGCTGTCGAGGCCGTAGCGGCAGCCGCCGACCGCGCAGGCGGCCAGCGGCTGGTGTCCGGTCCATCCGGGCGGCGTGGTCGCGATGAACGTGTCGAGATCGGGCCTTCCCGCGTGGGCCCAACGGACGGAGTGTCCCCAGCACATGCGGTTGCTTCGGGCCGGACGGTCACATTCGTCGATAGCGCAGGCCGGGCCGCCGAAGACCGGGTGCCGGGGATCGAACGCCAGGTCCTCTTGCCGGAACTCGGGGCGGATCGCGGCCGTCAGCTTTTCCAGCAGGCCCGCGGGCCGGGGAGGACGGTCCTCGTGCGGGCTTGGGACGGTGGTCACCACTGCACCTCCGTTTCGCGGAACCAGCCGGCCTTCTCCAGGACGCTGCGGGCGTCCTCGACGGTCAAATGCCCGTAAACCGCCGAAGTTGTGGTGACCGAGGAATGGCCGAGCAGCTTGGAGACGACCTCGATTGGGACCCCGTCACGCAGTGCCCGGGTGGCTGCAGTGTGCCGGCACCAGTGCGGGTCGAAGGCGATGCCGGTGCGACGCCGCAGCCGGAGCACCAGGTCGTAGACGGCCGGATAGGACAAGGCCTGGCCGCGCGGCTCAGCGAAGAGGTTCACGAACACGTAGTCGCTGTCGAGATCGCCGTACTCGACGTGCAGGTAGTCGCTCCACAGCCGCAGCAGTTCGGCGCTGACCGGGATGGATCTCTGCTCGCGCGACTTCGACCTGGCACGGTTGGCGTTGTTCCGGGGAACGACCGCGACTTCCCGCGCGGCCGCGGCGACGTCGGCATGACGCAGGCCGAGCGCCTCGCCGATCCGCATCCCGGTCTCATGGAGCAGAGCGAACAGGAAGCGGTCACGCAGGTGATCGCAGGCGTCCAGGATGGCCTGCATCTCCGCCGCCGTAAGCACACGCGGCAGCTTCTTCGGGACCTTCAGCGAGATCGTCCGCCGATGCTGGGGCCGACCGGGGCTGATGTGGTGCAGGAACGGCTTCCAGCCGCCCCGGCGACCGGGTGGCTGCAGGGTCGTCAGCAGATCACCGACATCGACACCGTGGCGCAACTGGTGGGCGTAGAACGCGGACAGCGCCGACAACTTGCGGTTGACGGTGGACGCGCTGACGTGCGGCTCGACCGACGGAAGCACCGCGATATGCCCCTTGCGGCCCGACGGCGGCAACTGCAGCCAGACGACATACTCGCCCAGGTCCTCCAGGCGGACCTCACGCCAGTCCAGCCCCCGGCGGGCCAGGAACGTCCAGTAGTCCTTGAGATCGTAGGCGTACGCCCTGACGGTGTTCGGCGATCTGTCGACGTCCGTCAGATAGGCCAGGTAGCGCTCGATCGGCTCCACCGGGACGTCGTCGTCCCCCAGCACCGTCCACGAGTCCACCCGGACCGCCGGCAACGCGACACGCTGTACGAGCATGGCACCTCCCCTTCATCAACGTCATGGATGGAGCGGGAGATAACCACGTCACAGCAGCAGATCACAGGGCTTCCGGCCCACTTGCTGAACATCGAGGACGCCCTCCGGGCGGCTCAAGATAATGGCGGAGTCCGAGCGCGAGTACATCCGCGAGAAGTCCCTGGAAGGCCAGGCATCCGCCCGCGAACGCGGCCGCCACGGCGGGCCGCCCAAAGTCGTCGACGACGACATGGCCGACTACACCCGCAACCTGCGGGCCAACGGTGTGCCTGTACCCTAGATCGCCCAGAAGCTGGTCATCACCTCGGGCAAGAACAAGGGCCAGCGCCCCTCGGTCGCCACTGCTGCCGCATCCTCGCCGAGGACGACCCGGCCGACGGTCCGGCCTGAACCGGCAGCCCGTCACGGCTTCAAGATCGACTCATTGCCCCTTTGACCCGTATCTCGGCCGTACCCCATCTGATGTCGGGCACCAAATCATCTGACACTGAAAACCTTGAGCAAGGCTGAGGCAATGCACACTGAGCACGACTGGATCACCACACCCGTCACCGCGGACATCTTGCGCGGACACCTCGACGTGGAAACGACCGCACACGGTCTGCTGCCGCATCGACTGCCCGCTCGGTCTCGGCGGCAGATCCCCGACAACCAACTGGCCACGGCCGAGGCCCAGCCCTCCGGCGTGCGGTTGGCTTTCCGCACCCGGGCCACGAACATCGATCTGGACACGCTGCCCACCAAGCGGGTCTACCGAGGTTTTCCGGCCCCGCCCGACGGCCTGTACGACCTGCTGGTCGATGGCCGGCTCGCTGCCCAGGCCACCGTGGCCGGCGGAAACGTGCGCACGATCACCGACATGGTCACCCAGTCCTCCGAGCTGTCCGAAGGGCCTGTCGGCACCGCCCGGTTCACCGGTCTACCCGCGCATGACAAGGACATCGAGATCTGGCTTCCGCATACAGAGATCACCGAGCTGATCGCCCTGCGCACCGATGCCCCCATCGAGCCGGCGCGGGACCGCGGGCGCAAGGTGTGGCTGCACCACGGCAGCTCCATCAGCCACGGCTCGAACGCCACCCACCCGACTGCCATCTGGCCCGCCCTGGCAGCCGCCCGGGGCGAAGTGGAGCTGGTCAACATGGGGTTCGGCGGCAGCGCGCTGCTCGACCCGTTCACCGCCCGTGCGATGCGGGACACCCCCGCGGACCTGATCAGTCTGAAGATCGGCATCAATGTCGTCAACAGCGATGTGATGCGCCTGCGTGCCTTCAGCCCTGCGGTGCACGGATTCCTCGACACCATCCGCGAGGGGCACCCGACCGCACCACTGCTGGTCGTGTCGCCCATCCTGTGCCCGGTCCAGGAGGACACCCCCGGCCCCCTCATGCCCGACTTCGACGGCGGGACCTTGCGGTTCAAGGCCATGGGCGATCCGGCTGAACGCGCCGCCGGGCGCCTGACGCTCAACATCATCCGTGACGAACTCGCCCGGATCGTCGAACAGCGGGCGGCCGACGACCCGAAGCTGCACTACCTCGACGGCCGTGACCTGTACGGGAAGAAGGACTACGCCGAATTCCCGCTGCCCGACGAGATCCACCCCGATCCCGCGGCTCACCACCGTATCGGCGAGAACTTCGGGCGGCTCGCGTTCGGTGACGGCGGCCCCTTCGCCACCAAGACCGGCTGAGCACATCGCTCCGGTCCGGGGCTGGAGGGCCTGCGTCGCCTGTCGAGTCGGCACGGAGCGTGCTGCCGGTGTTGCCACTGGTCCGTCCTCCGTGCCGCTCGCCGAACCCGGCGTACGCGCGGCGGCCGGCACCATCCGTGGTGGCGTCAGTGGACGCACACTGATGCGGGGCAAGTCCACCGCTCCGGGAGGCGCTTGCCTACCCGCTGGGCCTGCTCGATGTCACAGTCATGCCGGAAGTCCTCGCGTGCAGTGAGGTTCGGCTGGTTTCGGATCGAGGGAACTCACCGGCAGGCATCCCACAGCGGATCGAGCCCGCGGGTTCGCGGGTCCCCGAAGAACCCGCGAACCCACAAGTCCACCCCCTGACATCAACGTCCTGCGTGCAGAACTCCAGCAGCCGCCGCGGACTCAGCCCCGGGCCTCGCGGAACCGCTTCACCACCTCGCCCGCGCTCACCGCCAGGACCCCCAGCGCCGCCACGGTGTAGAGGGACTGCGGGGCCTGCCAGCCTCCGTTGGCGTCGGACAGGAAGGCCGGGTTGAACAGCTCCTGCCGATGCAGGACCCAGACCAGCGGCAGCGCGAAGGCCGCCTCGGCAGCGACGCTCCAGCCCGCCAGCGAAAGCGTCCACACCCGCACCGCCCGGATCGCGTCGAGTATCACGAGGCCGACGAGCCCGGCCAGGATCGGCCAGATCCACCCCGACCACAGGCCCGGGTCGAGCACGTCGAGGCGTGTGCCACCGTCGGTCCGGTACGGCTGCGCGGTGTGCTGCCAGACGATCAGGGCGATCAGCAGCGCGTGCCACGCCACCCGGACGTAGACCGCCGCGCCGCGCTCCTTCGGTACGCCGCGGTCGGGCAGGTCGTCGGGCGTCCAGGCTCCGCCGACCGCGCCGGGCCGCTTGCCGGACCGCTCGATCAGGGCGAACACCACGGTGAGCCAGGCAATCATCTGGGCGCCGACGGTGAGCACCGCCCCGACGGCCCCGCCGATCACTTCGCCGACTCCCTGGCCGTCCAGGATGTCGAGCGCCGCGCTCAGGGCGGTGACCACTGGCAGCACGGTGGACAGCAGGACCGTGAGGAGCCGTACGTACGTCGGGGAGAGCCCGGGGCCGATCAGTGCGAGCGGCCGGTCCGCGTACCGGGCGGCGAGCCGGATCGGGTCGCCCATCTCGGTGAGCACCTCCCGCTCCACGGTCTCCGGGTCGGCCGGGCCGCGGGCCTCGACGGTGTCGGCGATGGTGGCGCGCAGCTCGTCGGCCACGTCGCCGCGCTGGTCGGTCGGGATGCGCCGGACGACCTCCACCACGTAACGGTCGGTCAGCGTGCCGGTGCCGGACGCATGCAAACTACTCAACGGTCCCCCTTGGTCAGTCGTGATATTGAGGCGCCGAGGTCCTGCCACTCGCGCAGCAGTCCGGTCCGGACCCGGGCGCCCTCGGGGCTGACCCGGTAGAACTTGCGCGGTCGGGACTCGTCGGTGTTCCACTCGCTGATGAGCAACCCCTGCTTCTCCAGGCGGCGCAGCAGCGGATAGAGGGTGTTGCCGTCGACGGCGAGCCCGGCATCGCCGAGCGTTTCCAGGAGCGCGTAGCCGTACTGCGGCTCCTCCAGGAGCGCCAGGCAGGCCAGGACGACCGTGCCGCGGCGTAGCTCCTGGGCCTGGCTGAGAATCAGTTCATCGGTGCCCACACACGACACGATACTGTGCGTCACACACTAATGTCACGCCACCCTGGGGACTTTGCTGAGATGGCGGTGGACAGTGGGGCGGTGACGCCGAACTCTCGCCGACCGGTCCAGGCGCACGCGCAGCTCACGTGGCTCCGTAGCGCGAACTCAGGGGCTCGAAGGGGACTTTGCTGCGCGAAAGGGTCTGGCTGACGCAGTGGAGAACAGAGGGAGAACGGTGGAGAACCGGGAGTGGGCGACGGACCTGGATCGGGGCGGATGGAGAATGTCCGGGCAGCAGCCCATGACCGCGATCCGGTGGCATTTGCGGGAGACTGTCGGGTGCCCACTTCCCGATCGCTTGCAACCTCCGACGAGATACGTGTGTATCTCGTCGGTCAGTTGAATCTCGCCCTGCGTCGTCCCGGAATGTTCGGGAACGAACTGGGCTTGCGCATCCTGGTGGATCATCTGCTGTTCGTGGAGTGTCGGCCCGAGGCCTTGGCCGAGCAGCAGCGCGTCCGGGAAGAGCGCGGCGCCTGGTCCGACATCGGCGTCGCGGGCGCGTTCCGCGATCTGATCCCGGACAGCTACTACGAGTACGGCATGGCCTCGGTGTACGCCGAGTTCGCACACCGCCGAGGCTGGCTCAAGCCCGACCGCGTGCTGGGCTCCGACGAATACGCAGCCTTGCAGGGTTCGGTCCGCGAATGGGCGGGCGAGGACCGCGTGTGGGCGGACGTCGTCGACGAGTTCGGTTCCCCGTCCATGCTGTTCGGGGGGACCAACCCCTTGTATGGCAAGACCCTCGGCTACCTGACTGAGGACCCGGAGGAACCGATGGTGTCCTTCCATCTCGGGAACGGCAGTGCTCCGGGAACCGGGCAATCATGGCCGCCTGAGCACAATCAGCCCCTGCTGCTTGCCGTGCGCTTCGGAACGGGACCCTTCCGCCAGACCTTCACCTTCACTCCGGAGGGGCAGCGACGGCTCCCTGTGGTGTAACCCTCAAGATCGGCGGGCTGGCATCCGGCGGATATCCGGGATTCAGCGCGCCGGCGGACGGGTGCGGATCGGCGAACCCGGACGTCGGCGTCGCCCTGCTCGTCACCGCCGAAGTGATGACCCCGCTGTACGTCCTGACGGGCTCCGGCCAGAACGGTGGCCCTCCGGCGCGCTGACGCGAGTAGCACCGGCGGGCACGCTTCTGCGTGAGGCGACCACGGAGGACTGGCCCGCGATGTAGGCGTTCATGGAGGGCACCGTGCGGGCCGGGGAGACCTTTTCCTGGGATCGCGAGACCACCGAGGAGCAGGCGCGGGTGATGCGGTTTCCACAGCCGCCCGGACGCACGTTCGTCGCCGTGGGCAGCGGTGGCGGAAGGCTTCCGCCACCCGGTGCACGGATACGTGGGATTGCACGTCATGCACCGGGCACTCCGGGCACTCCGGGCGCACCGTGCGCTCCCGACCGAGCCGGGCCGGACTCCGAAGCCCTGAGCTGACAGAACTCAAGGGGACCAACTCCCACACCCCAACCTCTGTGGAACGCTGGGACGATGATCCCTAATGCACCGAACGACGCGGAGTCACTTGCCGTCGGAGCCCTGGAGTGGCTGCTGAAGGCTGCCCGGGACGTCGCCGACGGCTCGGCCTGGCCGGACACCCTCGCCGACGACCAGGTCACGCCGATTCTGTACAGCGGGACTTCGGGGGTGTTACCAACCCTCCTCGACGCATGGCGGTACTTCGCCGACCATCAATACGCGGACGCGGCCCTGCGCGGTGCCCGCAGCGTCGCTGACGCGGTCGAGGACTGGGAGGACAGCGGCCTCTACACGGGGCTGGCCGGAATGGCCGTCGCCCTGCGGGGTGTGCACCGCGTGCTCGGCGACACCGTGGCGGGGGCGTCCGCCGACCGTGCTCTGGACATCCTGCGGTCCCGTTACGACGGCGCAGGGTGGAACGACTGCTTCGAGCTGATTGTCGGCAACGCCGGCATAGCGCTCGCCGCACTGGAGTGCGGCGACCTCGACCTCGCCCAACTGGCCGTCAACCGCTACCTGCACACTGCCGAACCCACCACCGCCGGCGTCCAGTGGGAGATCCGGACCGGCGCGGTCCCCCGCATGCACCACATGTCGCACGGCACCCTCGGCATCGTCTACGCGCTCGCCGCCGTCGGCCGGGCCGCCGACCGCCCCGACCTCGTCGACCTCGCACTGGCCGGCGCCGCCGACGTCGTCTCCCGCAACGAAGCCGGCCCGGACGGCTTCCTCGTCGCGCACTCCGACCCGCAACAGCAACACGAGAAGATCGAACGCCATAGCTACGGCTGGTGCCACGGCACGGCCGGCGACGCCCAGGCGTTCCGCCTCCTGAGCCACATCCTGCCCGACGATCCCGCCTGGCCCGCCCTCTCCGACCGCTGCTGGCACACACTCGTCAACTCCGGCATCCCACGACGGATCCGCCCCGGCTTCTGGGACAACAACGGCCGCTGCTGCGGCACCGCCGGCGTCCTCGCACTCGCATGCGACCGCCAGGTCGAACGCGGCGACGGCCACGACTTCGCCGACGTCCTCGTCGCCGACCTCGCGGCCCGCGCGACGACCGACGCCAACGGCATCCACTGGTCCAACGTTGAACACCGTGAAACGCCCAGCGACCTCCTCCCCGCCACCGGCTGGGCCATGGGCAACGCGGGCATCATCCGTGAGCTCCTGCGCCACGCCCGCATCACCGCGAACCGCGACCCGCGATACGCGGTCCCCTTCCCGGATCACCTGCCCACTGCCTGAGAGCCTGTAGCAGCTCCGTTCGCCGAACGGTCACCGTGACCGTTCGGCGAACGCTTGCCTCCCCAAACCCGGGCCTACCGGCCTCGAAGCCGACGGCATGGCAACAGACATCCAGCCCGTTGGCAGTCACGTGCCGCCGGAGGGCGCCCCAGCGCCGGCCCTCGGTGGCCTACTCGTGGTCAGTGCAGAGGTGGGCAGTCAGGGCCGCGCAGGCCCACTCCTCACACCGAACACACTGCCCAGTCCGGCCACGGCCACCAGCAGGCCACGTATGAATCGTGGCGGAGTCACACGACGCGATGTCGTCCGGTCAGCCTCCGACCGGTGCCGCGCGGCAGCGACTCGCATAAGGACCAGCGACACGAGGAGCAGGGTTGCGCTCACTGCCCAACTGGAAATCACATGTCCAAGGACGACGAGCAACATGCTGCTCCAGCCCGCAGCGACGGCGAGGAGCAGGCATCCCGTGGCGATGACCGGGTACAGGGCTGATCGCGTCACTCGGCTGGTACGACATTGCTCCGTTTCCATCAGCGCACCCTATGGCCTCGCCAACTGGGCATGGTGTGAAGTGGAGACAGGATCACGGTGCCGCTGACCAGCTCGGTCCGTGCCACGCGGCCACAGCAGGGCGCCGCCGACGGGCCGATCTCCACCGACCGTTCGCTCCGACAGAGCTTCGTGCGTATGCGAAGTCGAGCAGCGTATGACCTACCGGCTGCATACCAGTCGTCCGGGTCCTCGTCATCGGTTGCTTCAAGGCCGAGTGCCACCGCGTCCCAGTCGGTCTCGTCGAAGTCACAGCCGACATATTGGGACAGCAACTCCAGGAACGCGGCCAGGTTCCGCTGCCATATCCATCCGCCGATGTCATGCAGTGTCGGGTCAGCTGCGTCGTCCGTCGGGATGTCCGCACGGAGGCCGGCGCTCACGGCGTGCTTGTCTTCGACGGTAAGGCGCAAATGTGCCCAGAGATCGAGCCGCCTGCACGCGCTCTCGGGGTCGTATGCCGCCGTTGGCAGTTGGGGAATGCGCCTACGGCCGGTCTCGTCCAAGCAATAGGGCACAACGAACGCCGCGTTCCATCGGCCGAGCTCGGGAGCGAATCGCTCCTCTACCGCGGGGGCATCCATGTCCAGGTACTGGGCCATGTCCTCCCAGGAACTCCCCCGCTCACGCTCATAGACCACAGCGCCAACCAGAAGCCGACCCGCAAGCTGAGCCAAGGACACGGCCTCGCTGACACGCCCCCGGAGGCGGCGTACGCGTCGTAGCGAGCAACCGTCAGGTTCCCGGCTGCCTCGGCCAAGCCAACAGCGCGATCACAACGTACGAGACGCGCCAAGGCCAACTGGGAGAACTGGCTGCGGTCCCCGCCAAGGGCACCTGCTGAGAGACCTCTCTGAAGACCGACAGAACGGCGCTGAAGGGTCCCTGGCGGCCCAGTTCGGCATGGTTCTCGACAACGTCCGGGATGAGTGAGACGTGCCAGATGTGGGCTTCACCGTCGGGCGGCCAGAACGGCGGCTCGTGGGTGCGGTGTTCGTCAGACAGGGGTGGCTGGCCAGCTGGCCTGTCGTGTGCTTGCCGTCGCTGAAGATGGCGGGATTCGGCCTGCGGCTTCCTGGGACGCTCAATCGGGTGAATGTATGGCGCAGGCCTGTGGTGCTCGACTCCGTCGAGCGGCCTGGGTGCCGGGGCAGTGACGTCGTCGAGCGGGTTCTCCGCCTGGCCGGGGACGCCGTCGGCGGCTTCTAGGGTGCGGATCATGACCATTCCCACCGAACCGATCGGCAGCCTTCCCCGTCCGCGCGCACTGTTGAACGCGCTCGTCGAGCACACCCAAGGGCGGCTGGACGACGTGGAGCTGGCACGCCTTCAGGGCGAGGCCGTCGCCGACACCGTGGCCCAGCTGGAGAAGCTGGGCAGCCCGGTCGTGGTCGACGGAGACCAGGCCAAGCCCAGCACGATCACGTATCCCCTCGCCGGAGTCGGGTGCCTCGCCCCCGACGGCGCGGTCATCCCCTTCGCCGACGGCCACACCCGGCAGCTTCCCCGCCTGACCAGTGGACCGTTCCGCTACGGGGTCCGCGCCGACACCTACCTCCGCACCGCCCTCAAGCACGCCGGCACGCCGGTGAAGCAGTCCGTCGTCGCACCCTCGGCCCTGAGCCTGATCTACCCGGCCGACTCGATCGGCGGGTACCCCCGCGAGGCATTCCTGGACGACCTCGCCAACGAGGCCGAAACCGAGATCCGCGCCTGTCTGGACGCGGGCGCGCACAGCGTGCAGCTGGACTTCACCGAAGGCCGACTGGCGTTGAAGCTCGACCCCTCCGGGGGTCTGCTCGAGCAGTTCATCGGTCTCAACAACCGGGTCCTGGAGCGGTTCACCGAGGACGAGCAGGCCCGCCTCGGTGTCCACACCGACCCCGGCGCGGACCAGGACTCCACCCACAGCCTCGACGTCGACTGCGCCCAGCTGCTGCCCAGGCTGTTCCAGCTCAAGGTCGGCAACTTCTACCTCCAGCTCGCCGGCGAACCCGACCCCGAACGTGTTCTGGGAAACGCCGCTGACCAGCTCCGGCCCGGGACTCGTGTGTTCGTCGGCGTCATCGACCCGATCGACCCGAGGATCGAAACCCCCGACGAGGTACGTGATCGCGTCCTGCAGGCCGCCCGTCACATCCCCGCCGACCAACTCGGCACCTGCGACGACGCCGGCTTCGCCCCCTGGGCCGACGACGCCTCGACCTCGCGGGAGACGGCCTTCGCCAAGATCGGAGCCCGCGTACAGGGCACCGAACTCGCTGCCCAGGCCCTCGGCCTGTAACCAGCCCGTGCACGAGCGGGCCTCCGACCCGCGTGCCCCGTCGGTGTAGCGGCCCGGCGTCGCGCCGTCGATGCCGGTGACCTGAGCCCCGTAGGCGAGACATTCCTGGTTGGTGGGCAGATACGGGTTGTGGGTGGGCCTGGGTCCGAGTGGTCATGGATTGCGTTCAGCGATAGGGGTGGCGGTGTCAGTCGGCCCTCGAACCGTGGTGGTTCGAGGGCCGACTGCGGTGGGGTCAGACAGCGGAGATGCGCCAGTCGGCGGTGCGGCCCGAGCGGTCATCTCGTCCTCAAGGCCCGCCGTCGAGGCCGGACCGGCCTGCTGATCCAGGTGGACCTGCGCGACCCTCCCAGCAGCATGTCACCCAAGTGGTGCCTGGTGTCTGTTGCGGAGGGTGGGCGCCAGTTCCGCGGTGTGAGTCGGAGCAGCCTCAGAACGGTTCGTTTCGTCCCTCTTGCCCCAGGCACGCACTCACTGCGGCTTGAGGTCCTCCGGACCCGCAGGCGGCGTTCCACCCGCGTCGAGCGGCAGGTTGTGCTCGGCCGGGGAGACATTCTGCTGGTGACCTGCGACCCGGTTCAGCCGGACGTCTTCTACCGGCGCAGTCCCGAGGTGGACACCTGGAGTCTGCAAATCCTTCAGCGCCAACCGGGCCCATCGCAACGCGCTTCTCATGCCAGGGAGCGGGTGAGCCATACCAGTTCGCCACGGTCATCCGTCGATACGTGGTCGCGCGTGAACCCGAGCTTGTCCAGGACGCGGAATGACGGCGCGTTCCAGGGACGCACCGTCGACCAGAGCCGCTTCCGTCCGGTCACGATCGCGGCGTCGAGCACCGCGGAGGCCGCCTCGGTCGCGAAGCCCTGTCCATGGACCTGCCGGAACAACTCGTACGCGATCTCGGGCTCATCGACGGAAGCCCGACCGACAGTGAGCCCGCAATACCCGATGAAGTCGCCCACATCGCGGCGGATGACGGCCAGCAGAGCAATGCCTGTCAGTGCCGACGCAGCGCGCTCATCCTCGATCATCTGCCGGTTGTGCTCGATCGACGGCATGCCGTTGCCCCGTTCGGCGACGAGCTCGCGGTGGGCGTCGACATCGGACTCGGTCCACGGACGCAACATCAGCCGGGCGGTTTCGAGTTGGGGCGGCATCGGCGGATACGGCATGGCGACATTCTATCTACGCCGCCCCGGACCTGACCGGATCAACTGAGATCTGTGGTCCGTACTGAGATCTGCGGTCGTACTGAGATCTGTGGTCTGGCTCGATGACCCAATTCCACGTCTCTCGCCCCATCCGGTCCGCGCAGGTCAGGCGATCTGCCGACACCGTGCGCGCCGACTGGATACTCCTGTGCCCGGCGATGCCCTGGAGCCGTCCGCAACGCCCTGTGCTGGGAGTCCGCGCGGTACCGCGCCCGGTCTCACCAAGGTTCAGGTACCGGGGGCTGCTATCGCTGCGGCGGGGCCGCGTTGAGAGCGGGGGGTTTTGTCGCCCACGCGCTTGGGGGCGATGGTGCGGGGATCGACGGCTTCGCCCGGGGCACCTTCGTGGTACGGCCCGTCGGGGTTGGCGTCGCGGTCGTGCGGGAGGAGGAAGAAGACGCGGCGGAGCTGGAGGCCGCTGTCGGGGTCGGCTTCGGCTTGGGCGTCGAGTTCGGTGTAGCCGACCATGCGTCCGTCGCGTTCGTAGCGGGGCTTGCCGCGGCGGCGGGCGGTCTTGTCGAGCGCCTGGCGTACGTAGTCGAGATCGTCGGGGTTCTCCAGCCACACCACGGCGCTCTCGTGGCGGAGGTCGCTCTCGTTCAGCAGCGAGCTCATGGCTGCAGCCCCTTTTCGTTGTCGATGGCCAGTTGCAGGCCTGGGTGGATGTGGTGAGCACGATCCCTGGCGGGGGCACCGTACTCATGGTAGGCCGGGTTGGCGGGTGCGTGTCGGGCTCTCCGGTCAGGCACGGCCGGCCTGCGGTTCGTCGTCGGTGAGAAGTCCGAGGCCGGGGTAGTACTTCTTGCCGCTGGACTTCATCATGTCGGCGGGTGAGGCGAGGGAGAGTTCCTGACGCACGCGAGTGGCGAAGGCGCGGGCGGTGGCAGGGCGGATGCCCTCACCGGCGCTGCACCAGCTGCTGTACGTGGCGTACAGCAGGCCTTGTTCGACGCGGAGGTCGGCCGGGCCCCGTTCGGCGGCGCGGTCGCCGTTGTCGGTGGTGCAGCACTCGGTGAGGAAGCGGCCGATGTGATCTTCGGTGGTGGCGTAGGCCTCGGTGGCGATGCGGACGGTCGCGGGCCCGGCGAGAGGGTCGCGGGTGTCGAGGTAGAGCTGGGCACCTTCGATGAGCCACTGCAGAATGCCGGGGCCCTCGCTCTGGACGAGTTCCTTGGCCAGGTTGTCGATCTTGCGAGCAGCGGGTACGACGCGTTCGAAAGGGATCAGGCGGATCCGGCGCCAGAAGGCGTGGCCGCCGGTGCCGACTTCAGGGCGGTGGTTGCCGAGCAGCCAGAGTTTGTGGGTGGGGTTGAAGCTGAAGAAGTCCTGGCGCATGCGGCGGGCCATGATGCGGTCGCCGCCGGTCAGGAGCTTGACCCGGGATTCGTCGAACTTGTCGTTGGGTTTCAGTTCGGAGCACACGACGATGCGCCGGCCATGGAGTTCGGTGAGTTCCGTGGAGTGCTCGGAGAACTTGCCCTTCTCCATGAGGAAGCCGGGCGGGGCGGCCTGGGCGTAGTCGCCGAGGATCTGGGTCATGACGTCGAGCAGCACGGACTTGCCGTTGGCGCCGGTGCCGTAGAGGAAGGGCAGGACCTGGGCTCCGACGTCGCCGGTGACGGAGTAACCGAGGAGCAGGTGGAGGAAGTGAATGGTCTCCTCGCCCTTGGCGTCGTGGCCGAAGGTGTCGTGGAGAAAGCGGTGCCAGCGAGGGGTGGGCATCGTCTCGGGGGCGACGCTGGTGGCCCGGGAGTGCATGTCGGCTTCGGGGTCGGGCTTGTGGAGGTGGCCGGTATGGAGGTCGACGACGCCGGCCGGGGTGCACAGGGCGTAGGGGTCGCCGTCCAGGACGTCGGGGTCCAGAGCGAGTGCCGGGGAGGCTTTGGCCTGGGTGAGCATGGCCTTGATACCCGGGGTCGACATGGAGCGTCGGCGGTGGGAAGCGAGCTCGCGGTTGGTGAACTGGCCGGTCGGGTCGGTGGCGGGCATCTGCTCGGCCAGATCACCCGCCGCCCATACGGCGGCCTTCTCGCCTCCGGTGCGCTTCCAGCGGTACTGGTCCCAGTGGTACCAGCCAAGGCCTTCCACGTGGCGGAACTGGTCGCCGAACATCACCGCGAACAGCTTGGCGTTGCCCCGGTCGGTGAGCAGCCCGGGAAGCCGGCCCGACTGCGCCGATGGCTCGTGGACGGCCGTGGTGGCGGCCCTCTGCTGGGCCGGCAGGCTGGGGTGTTCCGTCTGGCCTTCGAGATCGAGCATCTGCTGCGCTGCGGCAGTGGCGTCGAAGCGCGGGCTGTCGGCGCTGCTCATGGGCGTCCTTTGAGATGGAGCGGCCGGCTTGCGCCGGCGGACAGGGCAGAAGTGATGACGGAAAGGCTGTGGCGGCTGCGATGCGGCCGAGCAGCGTCGGCGGCCGCGGTCAGCAGTTCGCGTGCCTGGCTGTCGGTGAGATGGCCGGAGGCGATCAGGCCACCGGCGGTGTAGGCGGCTCGGTTGAGTTTCTCGGTGAAGGCGGTGCCCTCAGTGGCGGCCGCGCAGTCCAGCACCTGGCCGAGCAGCGGTTCCAGGAGCTGGTAGGCGCGCTGACGGGCTGGGCGCAGGGAGCTGAGGCGTGGTGGCGGAAGCTGGGCGAGCCGGTGGTCGACCAGGTGGCCTGTGCGCTGGAGTTCGCCGGCGAGCCAGTCGGGCAGGAGGGCGGGGACCCGGGCTGCGCCGACCGGGCTGTATGTGCCGGCGGAGGTGCGGGTGGCGGGGGTCACGATGTAGCCGCCGGTGGACCGGACATCGACCTGCCAGGCGAGGGCGGCCTTCGGGCTGGAGCCCACGGAGGAGCGGTAGCGGGGGCCTTCAGGGGGTGTCCGGTACCAGACGTGCAATCCGCCCGACGGAGTTCGCACACGCAGGGTGGAGTCGTCGTCTGCTGGGCTCTGCCGACTGCGGAGGGCGGCCAGCAGGGCAAGGGTGTCGAACCCGGAGGCAAGGCCTGCCAGGTTGACGCTCTCGTGGATCGGGATGCCGGGCAGGAGCCGGTTCCGGTCGGGAACTTCGGCGCTATGGGCATCGATATCGAGGACGACAAGGCCTGCCGGTCCGCAGGAGACTCCGACTCCGAGCGTGGGGTTTCTCCCCCACCAGGCGTCCAGGAGAGCAAGGTTCGTGGTCGCAGCGTGAAAGCCGTGGCACCACCGGCCTGCGGGATGGCAGGGACAGTCCTGAGGCCTGTGGGGCTCGTTACGGCACGTCGGGCAGTTGGCGGCCGGGGTCTTACGGCCTGGGGCCAGCGGGTGCACTGGCCAGCCGTTTCCGGCGCACCAGCGGGCAACGTCGTAGGGACTGGCGGTTCCCGTGGAGCGGGGAACGCTGGTCTCACTTTGACGCGGCACGCTGATCGTCCTTGCCGAGGGGCTCATAGCCTGTTCAGTCCCTTCGGCAAAAGACCAGGTCACAGCGCTGCTACCGTCAGGCAAGGGACCGAAGGGACTGAGTTTCCAATGAGGTCAGAGCCTACATCAGCGGTCTGGGCGCGGGCGTAGCCGTTCCCCGACTTGGGTCCCTTCAGTCCCTTCGCCACCTGGGGAGTTGGGGCGCCTGCTCCTTGGACAAGCAGCTGATCAGGTTGGCCAGCCGGGCGTGTCGGTCCTGGGTGGGGCGAGAGGGACTGAACAGGGACCGAGGGCCTGGGCGGCTTTGGGTCCCTGTTCAGTCCCTCAGGGAAAAGCGCAGGTCACAAGGCTTTTGAGGCTCGACCGAGGGACTGAAGGGACTGAAAGTCTCAGTTATGAACAGCTCACGATAGAAGAGCCTTCTCTTACGCGTACGCATGCACGCACACGCGTAATGACTGGAACAGGGATTTTCAGTCCCTTCAGTCCCTTCAGTCCCCTGTCCAAGCCGCGCAGATGTCTCTGACCTGCGCTTTTATCGAGGGACTGAACGAGGGACTGAACAGAGAGGCTGAACAGAGGGACTCAGCGAGACCGATATCCGTACAGGCCCGATCCCGCGTCAAAGGATCGGATTGTGGCCGACGGAAAGAATTCTCCGCCGCTGCCACCAGCCGGCGCAGGATTGTTGGTCGGGAGTGTCTGCCGGATGACCGACCTTGTCGTTGTCCGGAACCGGCCCAGCAGCCGAGGCCACGCCCGAGGCCGTTTACCGCTCGGGGTGAACATGGCCCCACCTACAGGGTCTGGAGCCTGGCGGGCACAGGTTCCGCCAAGCCGTCGTACCGTGGACGGCCATCACCCTCACCTCCGATCCACTTCGCAACAGGCCGGCCCAGGCCGTTCCCCGGCGAACAGGAGCTGACCGCTGGTACGGCCGGAGGACACCCGACAACGCCCAGCGGCACCTGTGGTTGTCCCTCCGGGGCGTCTTGAGTTCGCTGGACGGTTGGCCGCCCTCGGACGGGCCGTCGGGCCCGCGAGGGCTCGGTGTGCCCGGTGTCTCGCCCTCGCGCTGGGTTTGTGCGCAGCGAGGGCGAGAGTCTGAGCCTTTTATGGCTCAAGGACTCAATGGGCCCGGCTTCACACCCGTGGGTCGATCGGTGTGAGCACTCCGAGTCGGTCCTCGATCGCCTGGGCCGCGTCCAGGCACAGGTCCTCCCGGAACGCGCGCCCGACGACCTGCACTCCGGAGGGGAGCCCATCGGCCATCCCGGTGGGTATGGCCACACCGGGTACGCCCACGAAGCTGGTGACGGTGCACAGGCGCATTCCCGACCCGACACGTTCCCTGCCCGCCCTGTCACGCGATTCCAGCCTCGGCTCGACCGGTGGCTCGGTGAAGACCGGGCCGAGCAACAGCGGATATTCGTCGAGGAATTCGGCCCATGAGCGGCGGATGCTCATCCAGGTACCCATCAGCTTCATGAACTCGGCCGCGCTTGCGGGCGGGGTCTGCTCCATCGCCATCTCGATATAGCGGTCGCCGCCTTTGCCGAGCAGCTTGCGCACCATCGGCCAGTTCGGGGCGAACTCGGTCACGGTGATCCGGCCGTACGCCTCAAGGGCCTCGTCCATCCGCGGTACGTCTGCTACTTCGCGCACGTCGTATCCGGCGTCGCGGAGCGCGTCGGCCGCGGTCTCGACGGCTCCGTGGATCGTGGGGTGGACGCCGTGCCCGCCGGGGTCCACCACGACCGCGACCTTCACCGGCCCGGTGAGCGTTTCGCCGTAGGCGGGCACCGGCATGGCCCGTGGATCTCGCGGATCGGTTCCGACCAGCACCTCGTAAGCAAGCCGAAGATCGCCCACACTCCGGGCCATCGGGCCGTCGGTGACCAGGATCTGGGATGCCGGGCCGGGGTCGTCCGGGCCGAGAATACGGTGGTCGGCGGGGAACCGGCCTGTGGACGGCTTCAGCCCGGCCACGCCGCAGAACTGGGCCGGGACGCGCACCGACCCTCCAGAGTCGTTGCCGAGGCCGAGTGCCGCCATACCCGTGGCGACGGCCACGGCGTCGCCCCCGCTGGTGCCGCCCGGGGTCCGGGTGCTGTCCCACGGGTTGACCGTGTCGCCGAACAGCTCGCTGCGCGTGTGCATCCCCGCCAGGATCAGGGTGGGGATGTTGCTGTGTCCGATGGGGATGGCCCCGGCTGCGCGCAGCCGGGCCACCGGGGGTGCGTCGGCCGATGCCACCAGATCGCGGAAGCGCTCCGTGCCGAATGTGGTCGGCACGCCTTCGATGGCGGTGCTCTCCTTCACCGTGAAGGGCACGCCCGCGAGCGGTCCCAGCGTTTCACCGGCGGCCCGTCGACGGTCCGTCTCCGCCGCAGCCTCGCGCGTGCGCTCAGCCAGGAGCTGCGTGACCGCGTTCACCTGCGGATTGACCTCGGCAATGCGGTCCAGGTGACTGTCGACCAGTTCGGCAGCCGAGACTTCTGCGCTGCGCACGGCCTCCGCCTGCGCGGCGGCCGACAGTTTCCACAGAGCGTCCTGCATGGCTCTTCCTTCCTCGTCCACGTACCAATGCACTTGCATCGGAACCGTACTCCTGGAACCGATGCGAGCGCATCGAATAAAGTGCACTGCGAAGCAGAGCGCTGTGAAAACAAGGAGGCGACCGGGCATGCCCAGGCAGGTGGATCACGTGAGTCGACGCCGCCTCATCGCCGAGGCCGTGTGCGACCTCGCTGACGAACGCGGACTGGAGGGCGTGACCCTTCGGGACGTCGCCGCCCGCGCGCAGGTGTCGATGGGTGCGGTTCAGCGGTGCTTCCGTACCAAGGAAGAGATGCTCGTGTTCGCTCTCGGGCACATCAGCGAGCGGGTCAACGAGCGCGTACGGGCCCGCCTCGTCAGGAGCCCGGCCCAGTCGGCGGGCACCGCCCTGGGCCACGCGGCCGCTGAAATCTCACTGCTCAGGGAAGAGCACCGAGCCGAGGCCAGGGTCTGGCTCGCCTTCGTCGCGCAGGCAGCTGTCAGCCAGGCGCTCGCAAAGACACTCAAGGCGAACTACGCAAACCTGCAAGAGGCGTTCACCCACCTCATCTCGACAGCCGGCGAGGACACCGACTGCGCTGTGCCCCTCGATCCACAACTCGAGGCCCGCACCCTCCTCGCCCTCGCGGACGGCCTCACCACGCACGTCCTCATCGGCCACCTCACCCCGCAAGAGGCACACAGCGTCCTCCACGCACACCTGGCCGGGCTCTGGGAGCGACCGGCCAGGCCTCCGCACGCCACCTCGAACCTCCCGAACCGTCCAGACGCACGCTGACTCAGCGTCCGCCACCAGGGGCGGGGACAGCAGGTCGGCGACCTCTTCACGGGCGCGGATCCCGCCGACCAGGCCAAGGCCATCAGCACCAGCCGTCCGTGCGTTCTGCGCGTCACCGTGAGCTGACCTGATGACCGGCCGCGACCGCAGTGATTCCGGCTACGCCATGGGCGCCGATGATGTCCCGCGGAGGTGCTAACGCCGTTAGCACCTCCAACAGCTAACGCGAGATCAGCTGAAACCGTGCGATTCGTTGTCGCTTGAGTGGACTTCGCGGCAGTAAGCTGCCGCCATGTCATCTCTCAACACAGGAGGTGAGCGGGAGAAGCTGGTCTCCAAGCTGCCCGCATCCCTCCGACAGGCCCTCAAGGTCCGTGCGGCCCAGCTCTCCATCGATGTCCAGGATGCCGTCACCGCCGGTGTGCAGCTCTGGCAGTCTCAGAGTTCTCCACTCCCCCACATTGAGACAGCGGGTGCGGAATCCTTCGGTACCTGGCTTCCCGAAGGGCTCTACGACTCCTTCAAGGGCGACTGCCGCCAGCGAGGTGTCTCCTACATCCAAGGTCTTGCCCAGGTTGTGGCTCTGTGGTTGGAGCGGAACCCCGCCGGCGAAGACATCGCTTCCGTACGCCGGATCGTGGTGTGCAACCAGAAGGGGGGTGTCGGTAAGACCGCGGTGTCCGCCGGTGTCGCCCAGGCATTCGCCGAACGCGGCAGCCGCGTCCTCCTCGTGGACTATGACCCGCAAGGCCACCTCTCGCACCAGCTCGGCCTCAAGGCCATCCCTGCCGGTCAGGAAAGCCTCGTCACCCACATGCTCAACCGTGACGACACCCGGCAGTCCCTGATCGACCTCACCGTCGTCATACAGGGCGCCAAGTTCGGTGACCGGCTCCGTGTTCTGCCGGCAGCCTTCGACGCCTTCCTCCTCGACTCCGGACTCACCGTCTTCCGTGGCCCCCGCCACGCAGCTTTGGAGCGTGCCCTTTCTTCCATCGAGGAACACTTCGACGTCATCGTCGTCGACTCTCCGCCCAGCCTCGGCCTGGCCATGGACGCAGGCCTCGTCTACGGTCGGCAGCGTGACGGCGAGAAGCCCGGTGCCTCTGGACTCATCATCCCCGTCGAAGCCGAAGACACTTCCGCCCAGGCCTACGGCATGCTCATCAACCAGGTTGGATCGCTGACACGGGACTACGACATCACCGTGGACCAACTCGGACTCGTCGTGAACAAGTACGACTCCCGACGCGGTTTCATCGCCACGTCCTCACTCGACAAGTGGAAGGCGCTCGGCAGCCCGCCTGTGCTGTCGGTCATCCCGGACGTCAAGGAACAGCGCGAAGCCGTTCGCATGCAACGCCCGCTCCTCGACTACGCCCCCGAATCCGACCAGGCCCACAGCATGCGGCAGATTGTCCGGGGGCTCGCATGAAGAAGTCAGACGCTCTCGGAGCATCCGCCACCTTCGATGCCGTCAGCCAACCCATCAGCAGCCGCGCCGCGTCCTTCGCCCGATACGCCGGACAGGGCGATGACCCCGCCCCGACCATTGGCGCCGAAGCCCAGACCACCTCACCGCGGCTGGCCGTCACACAGCTGTCCCACAACCCGTTCAACCCCCGGGAAGAACTCAGAGCCGTGGAGGACATGGCGGACAGCCTCACCGCGCGAGGCGTCATCCAGCCCCTCACCGTCGTGACCCGTGCCGCCTTCCTCAGCGCACACCCCGGACACGACACCGAACTCGGTTCCGCTACGCACGTCGTCGTCGACGGAAACCGCCGCCTGGCCGGCGCCAAGCTGGCCGGCCTCGACGACGTGCCCGTTCATATCGACAACTCCCTCGTGGAAAGCGCCGACACTCTCCTGGAGACGGCCCTCACCGCGGCCATCCAGCACGAGAGCCTCGATCCGCTGGACGAGGCCAAAGCGCTGGAACGCCTAGTGGAAGTTCACGGCTCGCAGCGTGCGGTCGCCCGTGCCCTTGGAAAGTCCAGCCCCTGGGTGACCCAGAGACTCGCACTTCTGAAGCTCACCCCCGATCTTCAGCAGGCCGTGGAAGACAAGAGCCTGCCGGTCGAGGTCGCCCGCAACGTCGGACGGCTGCCGCCACAGCAGCAACAGCGTGCAGCCGACGAAGCCCTGACGGTTCGTGCCGAACGTCAGCAGCGACGGCGTGGTCGGGGTGCTAACGCCGTTAGCACCCCGACCACGGAGCCTGATACTGGTACTCCCCCGGCCGCGGAGCCGGCTACCGGTACTCCGCCGGCCGCGGAGCTGGCTACCGGTACTCCCCCGGCCACGGAGCCGGTTACTCGTACTCCCCCGACCACGGACGGGACTGAGCAGTCCAACGAGGCAGGGGCGACGAGCACCGACGCCGAGCTCCCCGCGCCCCGCAAGGCCGTAGTGAAGATGCCGTGGCTGGACGGGGAAAAGGTGGCCGACATCGTGATCGAAAAGATGGGGGAAAAGCAGCGGGAGGTCCTCCTGCAGAGACTGATCAAGGCACGCACGGCGTCCGGGGCGTAGCGGAAGCGTCTGCATCACAGATGGGCGGGACCGGATGAGTTCGGTCCCGCCCGTACTCCGGCACCAACCGCAGGGCGCACGCGCATGGAGCTGATCGGAATCCTTGGGCGCGATTCTCAGCCGAGGCGGTGAGCCCACCGGAACTGGCCTCGGCGTCCTCACAGGATCTCTACCGCAACGCCGGAAGCTCGCATGCGGTGTCCCTGACAGACCAAAACGGAGGATGCCTCCGGAAGTTCGTCAGGAGCGATCCTAAGCTCAGGCCCCTCATCCAGAACCTCGCCACCGAAGCGCTCAGCGCCTGTCCGATCTGACGCGCGTCTTCGAGGATGACGGAGCCCGGACAGAACGATCGGTGCGGAGGCGGGCGGCGCGGTCGGCTCGCCTCCGGGACTTTCGGGTCAGCCCTTCGGGTTGGTGAGGTAGGTGTCGATCACTCGCATTGCCTTCTCCGTCCCGCCTCTGCGGTAGAGCCAGTGGCCCACGACGTCCATCGTGAACAGAGATGCCTTCGGGAAGGAGCGCGCCATGCGCTGCGCGCCCGGCAGTGGAGTCGCCAGGTCATGGGTGGCGTTGGCCACGAGGACGGGCGGGAGGTCGCCCTTGGCTTGAGCGGGCCGGGACTTGGGCGGCATGGTCCAGCCCTGGCAGCCGAGGACGCTGTCCAGGGCCTGGGCGTTGTAGCGGACGTGCGGGGCGGCCTTCGCGACCCTCTTGCGGATGGCGAGGTACTGGGCGCGTAGTCGCGGATCCGGAAGTCGTAGTCCCGGCACAGCACGAGTTGCGAGTCGGAATCGATGCCGACGGGGAGCCAGTTGACCTCGCCCTTTCCCGTGTTCAGGGCGGCCAGCTGCCGTGCGGTGGCCTCCGGGCTCCCCTTGCCGAGTGCGAAGGTGAGGAAATTGGACAGCTGATCGGCATCGACCTTGGTCGGCGTCGGTCCGTTCGGGCCCGGATCGCGGAGTGTGCCCGCGTCGGCGCGGGCGAACAGCTTGTCGGTGACAGCCATCAGGTCCTTGCCCTTGAGCGCGCAGGCCGTGTCCGTCTTGCACCAGGCCGCGAGCCGTTTCAGGGTGTTGTCGATGGTGACGCTGCCGTCGGTGAGGTAGCGCTCGGCGTTCGGCCGGTCCGGGTCCATCGCGCTGTCGAGGGCCAGCGCGCGGAGCCTGCTCGGGAACAGGCGTGCGTAACGTTCGCCGAGGAACGTGCCGTAGGAATGGCCGATGAAGCTGATCTTGCGTTCGCCGAGGGCGGCACGGATCGTGTCCATGTCGCGGGCCACAGTCTCGCCGTCCATATGAGCGGCGAGAGGCCCCGTCTTCTTCAGGCAGCTGTCCGCCAGCCGGCCGTTCAGGGTGCGCATCCGCTCGAACTCGGCCGCATTACGGGGGCGGGCCGGGATCGAGCCGGTGATGGTCTCGTCGCACTCGGCGTTCTGGCTGCGGCCGATGCCGCGAGGGTCGAAGCCGATCATGTCGAAGCGCCGAAGCATGGCCGGGGAGTAACCCCCGATGGGGTCGTCCGCGTACAGCGCGTCATCGGCACCGGAAGCCCCTTGGCCGCCCGGGTTGGACATCAGGACGCCGATCCGCCGTGCGGGGTCGGTGGCCCGGTAGCGGGCGACGAAGATGCCGATCTTCGGGCCCTTCGGCTTCGCCCAGTCCAGCGGTACCTTGACCGTCGCGCACTGCGCCTTCGGGCTGGGGTCGGGGTAGGGCGGCTCGGCCTTGGGGCAGGTGCCCCAACGGATCGGGGGGACAGCGGCGTTGGCATGGGGCGGCTCCTGGGCGGCTGCCGCACCGGGGGCGCCCAGGGCCGCTGCGGAGGCGGACAGGGCCAGGAGTACGGAGACAACCCGCCGTCTTGCGTTCGGGTTCGGGTTCACACGCATGCTCGTGTTCATGCGCGTCACTGTTTCGGCCCTGTATGACGGCGCCTCCATGGGCACATGGTGAGAACGTAACAAGGAGCTCCGGCTGAGGTGTCACGGCTCAGCTGTCGACTGCGGCTGCCTCGCCCGCCGTCGCGCGTACCGGTATAGTGGGGCGCACAACTTGTTGTTCAGGCACAGAGGCCCCGTCATCGCAGATGACGGGGCCTCTGATTTTTCCGGGTCAGGCGATACGGAGGTCGGGGCGGCCCTCGGTCGGCGGTGCCGCTCGGTATTCCGGTAGGTGGATGGTCGGCAGTTTGCCGCTCTTCATCTCTTCGAGGGCGTACGCGAAGGCGGCTTCCATGTCCGTCACGCTCTCGTACTTGGCGGCGAGTGGGTGGAGTCGGTAGCGGTTGCCCCCCCGACCTTCGGCGCGGGAGCGCAGCACGAGGTTCAGCTCGAACAGCGGCTCCATCAGCGCGCTGACGGTGGGCGGCTTCACCTTGTACTCCACCGCCATCTCGCGCTGGCTCGGCAGTGCGCCACCGTTCTCGCTCCGGAAGACCAGGTACTGAAGGAACTTCACCGGGGCGGCTCCGATGGGCAAGGCCCAGATGCGCTCAGCAACGAGGGGCGACATGACTGCAACGGCCATCGGTGCCTTCCTCCGTATCGAATCGGCTTGTCGTAGTAGCGGGCATCACCCTGTGCGCTTCCTTCTGACAGGCTCGGGCACTACGCCTTCCAGGTTAAGGTCCAGCGCTTCCTGGTGGTGGACCATCTCGGGACCAATGCTGTGCGGGAACGCGGTGGGGTCGTCGTCGTGGTCCGCGGCGATCTGCGCGAGCACATCGTGCTGGGCAGCGCTGTTGCCCTGGAACCAGAGCGTCACGTTGAGGCGGATGCGCCCGTTCCCTGCCGATTCGAGCCACTTGTATTCGCAGAGGGTTCGGACGGCGCGGTTGACGGTGGGCCTCGTGATCATCTTGGCGCCGGGCTTCTTGACCGCGAGCCCGTTCAGGCCGTCGGTGATCTCCTGCTGGGTGTACTCCGCGATCCCGGTGCCGGGCCTCTGTCCGCCCGCTACGTACAGGAACACGCACAGCTGGCTCTTCGTGATGCCGTTGGCGATGAAGAGCTGGGGCAGCAGCTGGGTGAACCAGTTGCTGGCGAGGCTGTAGCCGGCGCCTCCGGCAAAGCTGTGAACGGATCGAGGGTCGTTCTCGTATTCGAAGGTGACGCCCTTGAGCTTGGGCTTCCCTGTCCTCGACGGTGTTGACTCCTGGGCGGTCGCGCCGAGTTGCTCCCCCAGCAGGTTCAGGATGTCGTCGTACACAGTGTTGCTCTCCGGCGAGGACGCGGGAGAGGGAACTGCTCGTGGCCGACGCGGCTGGCGCGACGGCGTTTCAGATGTCACTGGACCCTCCTTGTTGCTCAGGCGGTCCGAGGCTATCCCAAAAGTTCGGCTGAGCCTTACTTTTGACGGCTCGACACGCTCCGAGTCACAGGGGTCAACACGCCCACTTCAAAAGTTCGACTGAGCCGAAGTTTTAGTGCGTGAAAGTGCCGGAAGTTAGGCTGAGCCTAACTTCCGGTGTCAATATTGCAGCACATTTTGTTCGGATCGATTCGGATCGATGCCATGTGTCGGTGTGTTCGCCCGACATCGGCACGCCTCTGACCTGCGGTTTCTCCGGCGTACTCAGCCAGTTTGAAAAGTTAGGCTGAGCCTTACTTTTCGGGCCAAATGTGCTGGCCAGGTTAACATTTCGACCTACCAAATGTGTCGGCCAGAGCATGATCAACTTCGCATATGCGCAGGTCAGCGCTGTTTCGAGGCCCGGCGCCTCTTATAAAAGAAGACCCGTACCCGACGTTCGGCGCCGCCCTCAGGGCCGGCGTGTGCGTCCGTGCCGGGCGCACACGCCATCTCGGGCGTCAGTTGGTGTTCCTGAGCGGACGTCACCGGCTGAGCCATCTACTCGCCCTACTGAACCTCGGCCGACGAAAGCCAGCCCCGACGAAAGGGCCATGGATCCTGCGGCGGGAGTGCCTACCCGAGCCCCCACTGTGATCAGCCACTGCACCGTCTTCTCCGACCTGCAGTCCCCCGCGCCCGGCTGTCCGCGACGGTTCATCAGCTGAGCGCCGGTCAGCTCGGCAGCCGCGATGGACAAGATGTCCTGTAGAGAATCCAGTTGCCGCTCTGTGTGGGTTGGGGAGCGGCGAAGGGTGTCAGTTGCAAAAGGAGCGCATTATATCTGAAGAGGGTGTGGATGTATATGGTATTGCCGCTGGTGATTACCGTGTTCGGCTCGCAGTGGCAGTGGGTCCACCACGCTGAGCAGTGACAGCTCCTCATGGGCCACTCCCCCAGGCCCTGGGATTATCACGGCGTGATAGCTGAGGGGCTCCGGCGGCAGGTGTGGGGGGCTATCACGCCGTGATAGCCCCCCACCTGAAAGAGGCGACACAGCTAACGTTTCATGCGCTCAATTGATCTATGGCGTTAGTAGAGTGACGAACTATGACGACACCCGACACTAGAGGCGACCGCGAGAAGGTCGTCTCGAAGCTGCCTTCTTGGCTCCGCCAGGAACTCAAGGTCCGCGCCGTTCAACACGGCATCGACATGCAGGACGCTGTCGAAGCCGGCATTACGGCATGGCGCGGTCTCGGATCCAACCTCTCCCCCATCGATACTTCTAGGGCGGAGTCCTTCGCGACATTCCTGCCCGCCCAGCTGTGGACCGGATTCCGCTCGGACTGCAAGCGCCGGGGGGTATCCCTGATCCAGGGTCTGGCCCAGTCCGTACGCGTGTGGCTGGACAGCCATCCCGCTCCCGCGGTGAAGCGTCCCGACATCGTCCGACGCGTCGTCATCTGCAACCAGAAGGGCGGCGTCGGGAAGACCGCCGTCACGGCCGGAACCGGCGAGGCTCTCGCGGAAGACTCCACCACCCTGGTGCCGGTTCGTGTGTCCAAGCACTTTGCCGCACTCCTCGAAGAGGACGAGGAAGCCGCCAATGATCCGCTCGCTCTTGAGGATCTGCCCGGACTCGGGCAGCGGGTCCTGCTCGTCGACTTCGACCCTCAGGGGCACCTCACCAAGCAGCTCGGCCACGCTCCCCTCGCCATGGACGGGGACTCTCTCACCAATCACATGGCCGGTGATGGCAAGGGTCCACTGAGCGACCTCATCGTGACGATCGAGGAAGACCGGTTCGGTGGGCGTCTGAATCTTCTGCCCGCCTGCACCGATGCCTTTCTCCTCGATGTACGTCTCGCATCCGTCCGCGCACGCGAAGCCGCCCTCGAACGAGCCCTCTCCGCGGTCGAGCCCGACTACGACGTCATCCTGATCGACTGCCCGCCCAGCCTCGGACTGAGCATGGACGCCGCCACCTACTACGGGCGCCGCCGCCCGCAGGAAGTACCCGGCAACTCCGGTGTTCTCATCGTGGTCCAGGCCGAGGACAGCAGTGCCGACGCCTACGAACTGCTCACGTCCCAGATCGAGGACATGCGCAACGACCTTGCGCTCGACGTCGACTACCTCGGCCTTGTCGTCAACCACTACGACGCCCGCCGCGGCTACATCGCCACCTCCTCGCTCCAGTCCTGGATGGCCATAAAGGATCCACGTGTCGTAGGCGTCATCGGAGACCTCAAGGAACAGAAGGAAGCCGTCCGCGCCAAGCGGCCGCTCCTTGCCTACGCACCCCGCTGCGAACAGTCCGTCGCCCTCCGCGCCCTCGCCCGGGAGATCAGCAAGTGAGTAAGGCCAAGAACCTCGGAGCGGGGGCCTCCTTCGCCCAGGCCCGCCCCATCAGCGCCCGTCGGGCTGCGATTGGTGCTGCTACGGGCGTGCCGACGGCCGGCGTTCCCGAACCGACCGAGCTCTCTCTGAGCCTCATCAGCCAGAACCCCGACAACCCCCGCGAGGAGCTCCGCGATCTCCAGGGGCTGGCGGAGAGCATCGCGGAGATCGGTCTCGTCAACGCCGTCACGGTGGCCTCCGTCGAGGCCTACCTGGCGGAGCGGCCGGACCGAGCGGCCGACCTCGACGAGGGCGCCCGGTACATCGTCGTCGACGGCCACCGCCGACTTGCCGCAGCACGTCTCGCCGGAGCTGCGACGATTCGCGTCAGCGTCGACAACGCCCTTGTCTCCACCGACGAGTCGCTTCTCGAAGCGGCCTTCGTCGCCAACGTCCACCGTGACGACATGAACCCCCTGGAGCAGGCGCAGGCCCTGCGCACGCTCGTCGACTTCTACGGCTCCCAGACCAAGGCAGCCAAGAGACTCGGCATCGCCCAGTCGACCATCTCGTCGAAGCTCTCCGTGCTGGACCTCGATCCACAACTCCAAGAGGACCTGCTGGAGGGGCGCCGCAAGATCGAGCACGTACGGAATCTCTCCAAGCTCCCGCCCGATGAGCAGCGTCAGCAGGCGGACGCACGGGCTGCCGCAGGTGGCCAGAGGCGTTCGGCAGGGCGTGAAGTATCACGCCGTGATAATCCGGAGAACGGGGGAGTGGAAGAGAGCGGAGGAGTGGAAGGGACCGGGGTCGGGGTCAGCACTTCCGACGGCCCGGATACCCCGGACAGCCCGGAGGAGCAGCGGACGGGGCTATCACGCCGTGATAGTCCGGAGGAGCAGGGGACGGGGCTATCACGCCGTGATAATCCGGAGGAGCAGCCTGTAGGGCTATCACGCCGTGATAGCCCGGGGGAGCAGCAAGCCGGACTATCACGGCGTGATAGTCCGGAGGATCGGCAGGGCGAGCTATCACGCCGTGATAGTCCCGGGCCGCGGGAATCGGGATTGCCGACGCAGGATGAAGTGCCCAGCCAGCGATCGGAGCAGGCCGGACGACAGGTGGCGCCGACACAGCTGGCCCCGGGGGAGTCAGGCATCGTCGCCCTTGGCAAGGTCACGAAGATGCCCTGGCACGACGGTCATCAGGTTGCCGACCTCGTACTGAGAAAGATGGATGAGGCGCAGCGGAAGATCCTTGTCGACAGGATCCTCGACGAGGGCACCAACTCGGCTCGGTGAACGGCCCGGTGAGGGCGGGCCGGGGAACTGGCATAGGTTCCCGGCCCGGCCCGGCCGCCGTGGTGGTGGTGGCAGCGAGCATGGAACTGCCCGCTGCAGCAGGTGCGTTGGCTGCCTGTGCGGCGGAACTCCCGTTGCTGTAGGCCCGCATGTCGGTGTCCTTCGGCGGGTGCGATTGGCTGGTGTGCGCCAGTGGGGGCGGTCGTGATGGGGAGGCCGCTTGAGTCCGGATCCAGACGGGCTTGAACGGTTCGGGCGGTGGGGAGCGGGTTCAGCGACTGAACGCCAGCGACTGAATGAGTGCTGCGTCGCTTCGGTCATGGAGTTAAAACTGCAGGTCAGGGCGCCAGTCGAGAGAAAGCAGCGATTGAAGCGACTCAAGGTTCAGGTATATGGAGACATTCGTGCGTGTGCGTGTGAGCGCGTGTGTGCGTCATATATGGCGAGCTTGAGTCGCTTCAGTCGCTGCTGGGGGAAATGAATGGCAGCTGAGCTGCAGGTTTCGCGCAGCGACCCACGGCAGTTCGTGAGATCTGCATCGGTCGCTTCGCAGCCTCTGACAACTGCCTCGTGGTGTGCGCGCCAGGGGTGGCCGGTTCATCCTCTTGCTCCGGGCCGTAAAACGCCTGTGGGCAACTGCGAGGTGTGCCGCGTCCAGGGTCATGCCCGAGGGGGGTGCGACTGTATCCGTGCGGGCCGCTGGTGTCATGGGTTTCATGCAGCCACGCTCGATCTCGACCGGATCCGGCAGTGGTGGGGTTCCCGCCCCGATCTCGGGGTGGGTGTTGCCACTGGTCCGGCCGGTCTCGTCGTCATCGATGTCGACGCACATGCGTGCGAACTCCCCGACCGGGACCGGCTGCTGCCCGGTGTCGGGATCTGCGCCGGGGTCGACCTGACCGGGCCGGCCAATGGCTTCCACACCCTGGGAGTGCTGGCTGTCCTGCGCGGCGCCGCCAGCCCGGCGGACGACGAGTCGACGCTGCGGGTCCGCACCCCGTCCGGGGGCCTGCACGTGTGGTACCGCAATGACGGCGGGCACCACTGGCAGTGCTCCTCCGGGTCGGGCGGCGGCCGGGCCCTCGCCTGGCAGGTCGACGTCCGGGCGCACGGCGGGTACATCGTGGCGCCCGGGACCGTGACCCCCGCGGGGATCTATCGGCCGGTGTGAACCGTGCGGGTGCCTGCTCCGCTGCCCGCCTGGCTCGCCAGGGAGCTGGAGCGCACCGGACATCTGCCGTCTGCCCCCATGCCGGGGTCCCGGCCTGTGCCGCCCCGCGTTCGGCAGGCGGTTCTCGCGGCGGGGGGCGGACGCGGGGCGGGGGACCGGGTACTGACCGGAGTTCTCGCCGAGGTCGCCGCATGCGCGGCCGTACCCGAAGGTGCCGCGTTCTCCGAGAAGTTGAACCGGGCCGCGTATACCGCCGGCGGTCTGGTCGCAGCGGGGCACCTCACCGTGGCCGAGGCCACCCGAGTGCTGCGGGATGCGGCCGAGCAGACCCGCCCGGGGCAGCAACGGCGGTGCCTGGCCATCATCCGGGGCGGGCTGAGCGCGGGTCTGGCAGGCCCGCTGTCCCTCGGGGGGCGTGCGTGAGTGTGGACGAGGAGAGAGCACTGTCCGCCTTCGACGTCCAGGCCGTGGCCGCGCAGATCCTTGCGCACCCCGTCCCGGCGCCCCGGCAGAGCGACGAGTCCGCGCGGTACACGGTCGCGGCCGCACCGGAGGGGGACGGCGAGGCGACGGCGGACGGGCTGCTGCCCGGCACGCTCACCGGCCGCGGCAACGCCAAATTGTTCGTCAAGCTCTATCGCAATGACTACCGGCACGTTCCCGGGATCGGCTGGTACCGATGGGACGGTACCCGCTGGCAGATCGACGAGGACGACACCGTGATGTGGTCGGCGGGCGACCTGGCGGAGTCCATCGCCACCACCGATCCGGGAGGCGTCTGCACTCCGGCCGCGTTGCAGCAGCACCGCCGTCGCACGCTGAGCACCAGTGGGATGAACGCGATGCCGACGCAGGCGAAGTCCGCCCCGGGAATGGTGCTCAACGCGGCGCGGCTGGACGCGGATCCGTACGCGCTGTGCACGCCCGCGGGCGTCGTCGACCTGCGCACCGGACACATCCGTGCCGCCGATCCGACAAAGGACTTCCACTCCCGTTCCACCTCGGCCGCGCCACAGCCGATGCCCACGCCGCGCTGGAACCGATTCCTGACCGGCACCTTCGGCGAGGGGCCGGACGGTGCGGAGATGATCGGCTTTCTCCAGCTGCTGCTCGGCTACTCCGTCACCGGGGACGTCGGTGCCCAGGTCATGCCGTTCCTGTTCGGCTCCGGGAAGAACGGCAAGTCCGTACTGCTGGACGTCCTGATGAAGCTGCTCGGGGACTACGCGGACGCGGCGCCCTCGGGGTTTCTGATGTCGCGTCCGTACGAGGGCCATCCCACCGATCTGGCCGAACTGCACGGCCGCCGCGTGATCGTGTGCAGCGAGGTCAAGCCGGGGGACCGTTTCGACGAGGCCCGGGTCAAGCTGCTCACCGGTGGCGACCGGATCAAGGCGCGCCGGATGCGGCAGGACTTCTTCAGCTTCGAGCCGACGCACAAGATGTGGCTGCTCGGCAACCACCGGCCCGAGGTGGGCACGGGTGGCTTCGCGTTCTGGCGGCGCATGCGGCTGATCCCGTTCGAGCGGGTCGTCTCCGACGATCGCAAGATCGACAACCTGGCGGACATCCTCGTCACCCAGGAAGGTCCGGGCATCCTCAACTGGCTCATCGAAGGCGCCCGTCGCTACCTCGGGGGCGACAAGGACCTCTCGGGTCCCGAGCGGGTCCGCATCGCGACCACGGCGTACGCCGAGACCGAGGACCACACCGGGCGCTTCGTGCACGAGACCTGCCGACTTGAGGCCGATCTGCGCGCCGAGCAGGCGCAGCTATACGCGGCCTACAGGAGCTGGTGCCAGAATGAAGGCGCACCGGCGATATCGTCCCGGGCTTTCGCGGCACGTGTCCGCGAGGTGGTGGGACTGACGTCACCTAAGGCAATGATCCTTTCCAACCAGCGCAAGTACTACCCGGGCATCGGCCTGCTCGCGGACGAGGAGACAGTATGAGTGCCCTCATCGCAGAGGACGAGATCGTCGACGAAATGGACCTGGTCTGGCTGGAGGACATCAGTCGGCTCGACTATGTCCGCCAGAGCCTGGACCGGTTGCCGACCCGGCGCGGCAGACCCGCGTATCACCGTGACGGCCGGATGGTCGGGTACGCCCTGCTGGGGCCGAGGGCCAAGCCGTCCCGCTCCTCCGGCACGTTCAGACGACGGGTGTTCTGGCTGCTGCCGCACGACCGGGACACCGAGCCCGACGGGCTGTACGCGAGGGGGGCGCCGGCGGAGGCCGTGGATGTGCGGACCCTGGCGCCGGGCAGCAAGGGGCACAAGACCGAGCGCTCGGAGGGCGGACCGATGTCGTCCGCGACGCGGGAGCTTCAGCCTTAGCCTCAGCTTGAGCCAAGGCGGTGGTTCCCGCGTCAGTGCCGGGCACACGCACTCCGGCCCGGTCGCCATCCCGGTTCCCCTGGAAACAGTCCGTCCGGTATATTTCTTTCAGCGGATGGACCGCAGCCAGGGGGAGGCATCGCTGTGCAGGGGGAACGTCCGGTACGGGCACAGGTCGTGGTGGTCGGTGGGGGACCGGTGGGCATGCTCGTCGCCGCCGAACTGGCCGGGTACGGAGTCGACACCGTGCTCCTGGAATCCCGGGCCGAGGTGTCCGAGCAGCCCAAGGCGACCACGCTGCACGCCCGAGCGGTGCAGACCCTGGCTCGTCGCGGTCACCTGCCGGGGGAGGGGTACCCGTACACCGACGGCGCGGCGGAGAGCCCGTTCCACTTCGCGGGCCTGCCCGGACTGACCATCACGGTTCCCGCACGCGAACCCGAGCCGATCCTCAAGTGCCCCCAGGTGGAGCTGGAGCGGCACTTCGAAGCGCGGGCGCGGGCCGCCGGGGCACGGATCCTGCGCGAGCACCAGGTGCTTGAGGTCGTCCAGGAGGGCGGTGGGGTACGGGTCACGGCCGAGGGGCCGCAGGGGACCGCGGTCTGCTTCGCCGAGTACGTGGTGGGGGCGGACGGCGCCCGCAGCACGGTCCGCGACCAGGCTGGCATCGCCTCCGAGACCCACCCGGCGACGGTGTCCGCGCTCATGGGTGCCGTCACGCTCGCGCAGCCGGACGAGCTTCCCAAGGGCTGGCACCGCACCGAGCGCGGCTGGATCGTGGCCAAGCTCGACGCGGAGGGCAGGACACACATCCGCACGCTGAACTGCGACGGCGCCCATCCGGACCGGCAACTGCCCCCCACGTTGGAGGAGTTGCACCGGGAGGTGTCCTGGATTGCCGGCCGGGACATCGCGATGGACGAACCGCGCTGGCTCAGCAGGTTCAGCGACTTCGCGCGGCTGGCCCGGACCTTCCGTACGGGGCGGGTCTTCCTGGTGGGCGACGCGGCGCATGTGCACTTCCCGATCGGTGGGCAGGGCCTCAGCACCGGGGTGCTCGACGCCCTGAACCTGGGCTGGAAGCTGGCGCTGGCGGTGCACGGATCGGCGGACGCGGGTCTGCTCGACACCTACGACCTGGAGCGTCGTCCCGTCGCCCGGCGGGTCATCGACCAGACGCAGGCCCAGCTCGCCCTGATGCGGCCCGGACCCGAACTCGACGCCCTACGAAGGGTATTCACCGGAGTTCTGTCGGCGGACCGTGAGCACGGGCACCTCGGCGGCATGATCAGCGCGCAGGACACGGTGCTTCCGGACCACACCGGGGGATCGGACCCCGCCGGAGGAGCCTGCCGGGCAACGGGAACGTTTCTCCGTAATGCGGTGCTCAGCACGGCAACCGGCGAGACCGATGTGATCGGGCTGCTGCGCGACGGTCGGCCGCTGTTGCTGCTCCTCGGCGAGGAAGACAGCGGCCACCGCGAGGCGGCAGGGGAATGGGCGGGGGTCCTGCGTGTGGTCCGTGCCCGGCCCACTCCCGAGGCGCCGCACGATGCGCTGCTGGTGCGGCCCGACGGCTACATCGCCTGGGCGCCGGGCGGCCGTGACCTGACGGAGGTGCTGTCGGAGTACTTCCTCAAGAGCGTCGACAGCAGGAGCGTCGACCACAAGGGCGTTGTCGCCGAGGACGTCGCTCCTGTGGGGCACCCTTGACGGTGCCCCACAGGAACATCCGGTGCTCAGCCGGTCGCTTCGACGAGGTCCCGCATCTCGGCTGCCTTCACGGCCTCGGCGTAGACCGTGGCGCCACGGCTCGCGGAGAGGTCGAGCGAGGCGAGGACGGACGGCACCACCGCACTGGGCAGCACGTGACGCATCAGGGCGGAGACCCGCCCCACAAGGTCGCGGTACTCGCAGACGGCCTGCGACATGGACTGGATGCCGGCGAAGGAGCCCACGATGACGTCGGCCGTCTCGGACGGCGAGATGTGGGGCAGCAACTCGCCCTGGGCCTGGGCCCGCTGGAGCAGGTCGAGGCCGACCTCGCCCCAGCGCAGGAACGGGCCGCTCCGGTCGAGGCTCTGCGCCAGCTGGTCCATCGTCAGCCGCACGCCGGCGCGCACCATGGGATCGGTCTGCAGCCGGTGGGCCTGCAGCATCACGACGTCCACGATCTCCTGCACCTTGGAGGCGCGGTGCGGAACGATGATCCGCTGGTCCTGCTCCGCGAGGACGCCCTGAGCCAGGTCTTCCTTCGAATGGAAGTGGAAGTACAGGGCGCCCTTCGTCACTCCCGCCTCGGTGAGGATCTGGGAGATCGTGGCCGCTTGGTACCCATGTTCCTCGAAGATCTTGGCCGCCGCCGAAAGAATTGTCTGACGGGTACGGATGGCTCGTAGCTGCTCAGCCACTTTGCCTCCTCCCTCCTCAGGGTGGTCGAACGTCGGGAGGCCGGTAAAGAAACCGTCCAGTTCGTATCTTACAGGCCGCTTCCTTGCCTGTACCGGCCGGGGAAATGTCAGACAAGAGAGGGAAGTCCATGATTCTTGTCACTGGTGCCACGGGGACCATCGGGCGCGAAGTGGTCCGAAGGATCCCGGCTGACCTGGCAGTTCGCATCATGGCGAGGGATCCGGGGCGAGTCACGGGTGCGAGTGCGTCGGCCGAGATCGTTCCCGGGGATTTTTTGGATCCGCCTTCGCTGGTGGGTGTTTTGTGTGGGGTTCGTACCGTTTTCCTGGTGACCAATCCCGGCCGGGACGACGACGGGGGCTTCCTCCGGACCGCCCGGTCGGCGGGCGTGCGGCACGTGGTGAAACTCTCCGCGGCCGCGGTCGCGGACGGCCGGGCCGAGGACCTGATCACCCGGTGGCAGCGCCGCAACGAAGAACTGCTGCGGGGATCCGGTATGGAGTGGACTCTGCTGCGTCCGCGCGCGTTCATGTCCAACGTGCTTTCCTGGGCGGGGTCCATCCGCTCGGACGACGTGGTGCGGGCGCTGTACGGGTCGTCGGCCAACGCCTGCGTCGATCCGCGTGATGTGGCGGAGGTGGCGGTGCGTGCCCTCACCGAGGACGGCCATGCGGGCAGGGTCCACACGCTGACCGGTCCGGAGGCGATCACCGCGGTCGAGCAGACGGCCCAGCTCGCCGAACTGCTGTGCCGTCCGCTCCGGTTCGAGGAACTGGGCCCGGAGCAGGCCCGTACCGCACTGGGCGCACGCTATCCGGCAGACATCGTCGAGGCGCTGCTGGAAAGCGCGGAGCGCGGCCGTGAGGGCTCGAAGGCGGAGGTGGACGGCACGGTCGTCGGTCTGCTCGGCCGGCCGGCCGGAACCTTCCGCGGATGGGCGAGCGATCACCTGAGTGCCTTCGGACACAGGTGAGGGCATGCGGACATGGCGGCTGCCTGGTGGGGACAGCCGCCGTCCGTCGTGGGTAGGACGCCGTCCGTTCTGGCCAAGACGCCGTTCGGCACGGGTCAGAGGCCGTTCGGCAGAGGCTGGTTGCCGTGCGACCCCGCGGTCACTGTGGAGGTGAAGACGAGTGCACCGTCCTGATGGGCGGTCACCAGGACGCTCTGTTCGTCCCCGGGGGTGTCGGACAGCAGGGACGCCTCGATCACGCACGGGGTGTCCAGTTCGACGTACCGCTTGAACTCATTGGCGATACCGAGCGGGAGGTAGGAGGAGCGGCCGAGGGCCGATGCCGTGGCCTGGCGGGCGGCTTCGATCAGCACGATGCCCGGCACATGGTCGACCGCGTGCTCGAAGAGCACCGGGTGCCGTGTGTCCACCCGCAGCTGCCAGCGGTTCTGTTCATTCGTGGGGGAGAGCACCACGTCCTTGGGCGACATGCGCCCGACGCTCTGCGGGGCCGCCGGGCTGATCAGCGGCAGCTGGTACCAGTTGCCGCCGGGCATGTGCTCGCCGCGCACCCGTCGGTAGACCGCGGGCGCCATGCAGGAGAAGGAACCGCCCCCGGTCGCGACGACGTTCCCGTCGCGGTGGAAGACCGCCTCGAAGCGCAGCCCCGACAGGTTCCTGCCCCGTCGGTTGATCTCCGTGCAGTCGACGTCGATGCTGAGGGCCGCGGGCTCGTACCCCATCCGCAGATGCTCCGGACGCACGGCGATGTCGAGGTCCCAGACGAGGAACTGGTGGCCGAAGGGCACACCGAACTCCGCATGTCCCAGGAGGATCCCGATCTGGCGGAGCGTTTCGCAGCCTATGAGCGGATCGTGGTAGCCGTCCGCGACCGGGGTGAAGAAGCTGTGGCCGCGTGGCCATTGGGCGGACATGACGAAGTGGGTGTCGTCCACCCGCTCCCAGTCGGTGAGCATGACCTCCGCGACAGCGGACCGATGTACGAGTTCCTTGGGAACGGTGGTGGTCAGAGTGGTGGGGTAGAACCCGCCGGGCTTGATTGTGGAAGCCTTGGCGTCTCTCGTCATTTCTCTGTCGAACGCTGTTCGTTCGACCTGAAACGTGCTCGCAGACATTGCTCCCCCTGGGTGCGAGAGGTGTGTTCAGGGCTGTTCCTGGCCTGAAAATACATACCAACCGGTTTAATTTCTAGTGTCTCTGACTCCTTGCCGCTCAATAACGGCGGAGGCGTTCATTCCGATTTGCCTGTTCTTGGAGATGGGAGCCAGATCGGCGTGTTTCGGTGTCGAGTTGGCGTCTGCTTCCGGGCCACATGGTCCGAGCGTGACACAAGTCGTCCTCTAGTGGGGTGACTCAAGGTGCGCCCGCAGCGTTCTGGTGGGTGGGCCGGCGGTCCGGTCCCGGTCATGGTCCCGATGTTCGACGGATGAGCAGGGAAACTTTCAGAAACCGCACGTGCGGTTTGTTATGGTCGTCGTCTGCCCCTCGGCAAGCACGGCAACCCCCGGCAGTGACGGAGCAGTTGATGGTCAAACAGGAACGCGCGGCGCGTACGCGTGAAACCCTGATCCGGTCCGCGGCCGAGGTCTTCGACCGGGACGGTTTTTCGATGGCGTCGCTCACCGCGATCAGCTCGCAGGCGGGCGTGAGCAACGGAGCACTGCACTTTCATTTCGCCAGCAAGGCCGTCCTGGTCGACGTTGTCGAGGAGGAGGCGCTGACCAGGCTGCTGGCCGTCGCGAACGGCGAGCGGCCGCCCGGGGCGAGTCGGGTGCAACTTCTCGTCGACGTCACTCATGCGCTCGCCGACGCTTTGCGCGGCGACGTAGTGCTGCGGGTCGGCTTCGCGCTGAGCGGCGAGACGTCCCGCCCGACCCGGGTGGACCTGCGGCAGCGCTGGCGGTACTGGGTCGAGGAGACGCTGAAACAGGCCGAGGCCGAAGGCGAACTGCGCCGCGGGGCGGCGCTCCAGGACGTGGTGACCGCTGTGGCGGCCGCGACCGTGGGGTTCGAGGTGCTCGGGGTCCGGGACTCGACATGGCTCTCGGCGTCGACGGTCGCGCGGTTCTGGCGGCTGCTGCTGCCGACGCTCGTGCCGGCGGCGCGTCTCACCGTGATCGATGCCGGGGGAACCCGGCGGCCGTAGCCGTGGAGTGACGGAGCCCCGGCCCTTCGCGTCCTGCGAAGGGCCGGGGCTTTTTCGTGGCACCGCGTCTGGCTCGCGGCGGTCTGCGAGTTGTTGTGGCAGGCCCGGGAAGCGGGGGAGCTGCGCACCGGGACCCTGCGCCGCCACGAAGGCGGCCAGGACCAGTTCCTGGCCTCCCTCACCGAGGCCCACTGTCATGGCACCACCGTCGACTGGACAACCGTCTTCGCCAACACCGGCGCCACCCGCACCGCTCTTCCCACCTACGCCTTCCAGCGCACCCACTACTGGCCGGCCCCGCCCGCGCCCGGCACCTCCTTCTCGGCCCCCGCGCCCTCGGGCGAGCCCGCCGACACCCTCGACGACGACGAAATGTCCCAGTCGAGTGGGGAGTTCGCCGCGCAACTGCGGGACGCACCGGCCGCCGAGCGGCACTGGCTGCTCGTCGGCCTCGTGCCGCAGCACGCCACCGCCGTCCTGGGCCACGACTCCGCCGAGGCCATCGAGAAGGACACCAACTTCCTTGAGCAGGGCTTCGATTCCCTGACCGCGCTCAGGATGCGCAACAACCTCCAGAAGGTCCTCGGCGTCACCCTGTCGCCGACCCTGCTGTTCGACCACGCCACCCCGGTCCGGCTCTCCCGCCACCTCTCCGAGCGTCTGCTGCGCTCCACGCCGAGCATCGGCGTCGGTCGTTCACCCCGGCGGTCCTGCCAGGGCCTTGATGGCCGGGCGGAGCAAGGTGGCGATGCGATCGGCAGAGGCGTCACGAAGCGAGGCCAGGCTGAGGAACTGGTGGCCGATGGTGACGCCCAGCAACGTGGTGACGACCAGTGCGGCGCGCAGTTCGGGATCCTCGGCTGCGGGCAGGGCAGCACCGACGCTGTCGATCTGCCGGCCGAGGGCGACGCGGACGTGATCGGCTGCTGCCTGGTCGGTGAGCATGGACCGCATCATCGCCAGCGTGCCCTCGGGAAGACCACCGAGCTTAAGGCCGAGCGAAGCCACCAACTGATCGACGAGCGCGTCGGTATCAGTGGTCGTCAGTGGCGCGGGGAACGCCTGCACGGCTTGGGTGAACAGCTCGCGCTTCGAGCCGAAGTACTGCATGACCAAAGCGGGATCAACGCCCGCCGAGGCCGCCACGGCGCGAATGGTGGTGCGCTCGAACCCCTTCTCGGCGAACAGCTCCCGGGCGCTGTCGAGGATGCGCGCCTCAGTGGCTCGGCGACGGTCGGCGCGGGACTGGCGAGGAGTGGGTCGCGAGGTCAGCCGTGCCGCCGTCGGGCTGATGACGCTCTTCACCACCGTCGCCGAGATTCAGAACCCATGGCTGCTCGCCGCGCTGCGCCGCGGATTCGAGGTCCCGGCGCTGACCGAGCCGCCGCTGCGACCGGAAGAACTCGCCGTCCTGCCCACCCGCACCTACACCGCCCGCTGAGACGTCGGCCCCGACCGCCCTCCCCGCCACCACCGGGCGGAGGGCGGGCAGGACCACCGCCTCACCCCAGCCGCCCTCCTCCGGCCGCCCCTACTGCGGGGTGGCCGCGGCGTGAGCGCTCTTCTTGCGTGCGCGGTAGGCGGCCGCCTTGATCTTGTTGCCGCAGGACTCCATGCCGCACCACTGCCGCCGCATGCCCCGGGAGCGATCGGTGTAGACGCATGCCCCGGAGCGATCGGTGTAGATACGGGTGCACTCGGGATTAAGGCTCGTCCGTGTGCTCCCGGTCGGAGCGCAGCCGGATCTCGCGGCCCTGCCAGCGTCTGCGCAGCCAGCGGTCGTGGCTGGCCAGGACGATCGCGCCGGGCCCGGTGCCCAGGGCGGCCTCCAGCTCGTCGCACAGTCGCGGGGACAAGTGGTTCGTGGGCTCGTCGAGCAGCAGCAGCTCAGGTGGACGCGCCACCAGGAGCGCCAGCGCGAGCCGGCGGCGCTGACCGACCGACAGCCGGCCGACCGGCTTGTCCAGATCCGCCTCGTGCAGCAGACCCAGCGAGCCCAGTGGGACCGCCTCCGCCCGCTCGGCGCCGAGCGAGCGCGCGTAGGTCTCGCGCCCGGTCCGGTCGGGCCGGCCGAACACGGTGTCCTGGGCCAGCAGACCCACCGTCAGCCCCTGCCGCCTCCTTACGTCTCCCTCGGCCGCGAGCCGCCCGGCGAGCACGGACAGCAGCGTCGATTTGCCCGCACCGTTGCCTCCCGTGACGAGGAGGCGCTCGGTCGCCGGTACGTCCAGGCACGCGACGGCCAGCCGGCCCGGCACCCGCACATCGCGCAGGGAGACGAGGGCGTCGTCCACCGACTCCCCGCCGAGCGGCCTCCCGCCCACCGACTCCCCGCCGAGCGGCCTCCCGTCGAGCGCGGTGACGGCCAGCACGGTGCCGTGGAAACGCAGCGGCTGCGGCGGCTCACCGACCCGCCTGCGCTCCAGCCCGTCCAGCCTGCGGGTGGCATTGCGCACCCGTCGGGAGATCTGGCTCTGCACCCGGCCGCCCCGGTGGCCATATCCCATCTTCTCGTTGTCGCGCCGCTCCCGGTCGGGCGCAACGCGGTGCGCGGTCACCCCGGCCGAGTGGCGCAGCGCCGCCAGCTCCTCCTGCTCCTCGGCGTACCGCCGTTCCCAGCGTTCCCGCTCGGCGCGCTTCTCGGCCAGGTAGGCGCTGTAGTTGCCGCCGTAGCGGACCGGGCCGTCCATGGCCGGATCGAGGTCGATCAGATCCGTGCACACGGCGTCGAGGAAGGCCCGGTCGTGGCTGGCCACCACGACGACCCCGGGCAGGCCGCGCACCTGCTCCTCCAGGAACGCGGCGGCGCCGTCGTCGAGATGGTTGGTCGGCTCGTCCAGCAGCAGTGCCGAAGGACGCCGGACCAGCAGGGCGGCCAGCGCCAGGCGACCGCGCTGCCCGCCGGAGAGGGAGCCGAGCGTCCGGTCGTGCCGGAACGCGCCGAGGCCGAGCCCGTCGAGCACGATCGCGGCACGCCGGTCCGCGTCCCAGACCTCCCGCTCCTGGGCCTGTTCGAGCCGCCGGCCGTACGCGTCGAGCAGCTCGGCGTAGCCGGGGGAGTCCTGCGGGACGTGGGCGAGCCGCTCGGTGAGACGTTCGAGCTCGGCCAGGTCGTCGCGGGCCTCGCGCAGGGCTTCGTCCAGCACGTCGGCGATCGTCGACGCGTCGTCGAACGGCATCTCCTGGTGCAGGAAGCCCAGGTCGGCCGGGCGCGTGACGGTCCCGGCATCGGGTTCGTCCACGCCGGCGAGCAGGCGCAGCAGCGTCGACTTGCCGACGCCGTTCTCCCCGATCAGCCCGATGCGGTGGCCGGGGGAGGCGGTGAGGGAGACGCCGTCGAGGACCCGTTTGGTCCCCAGGGTGCGGACGACGTCGGATGCGAGCAGGGCCGGTCGAGACATGGTGGTCCACCTGACGTGATCAGTGTTCGGCCCGCCGGGTGGTGACCCACCTCGGGCGCGGGCCCGGTCGGCACGTCAGCGGCTCACACCTCGGGCGCCCCCGTCTCCGTCAGCTCACCGCCGGCCAGCCGCAGCCACCGGGCCACACCGATCCGGGCCAGAAAACGCTTGTCATGGCTGACCACCACGAACGCCCCCCGGTACGAGCCCAGCGCGCTCTCCACCTGGCCCGCGCCGACCAGGTCGAGGTTGTTCGTCGGCTCGTCCAGGAGCAGCAGCTGCGGAGCCGGTTCGGCGCACAGGACACAGGCCAGGGTGGCGCGCAGCCGCTCGCCGCCGGACAGCACCCCGACGGGCAGATGGGCCCGGGGACCCCGGAAGAGGAAGCGGGCGAGCAGGTTCATCCGCTCCGCCTCCGGCCGGTGCGGCGCGAACGCGGTGAAGTTCTCGGCGACGGTACGGTCCGGGTCCAGCAGGTCCAGCCGCTGCGAGAGGTAGGCGATCCGGCCGTCGGCCCGCTTGATCTGCCCGCTGTCCAGGCCGAGTTCGCCGTTGAGCAGCCGCAGCAGTGTGGTCTTGCCGGAGCCGTTGGGACCGGTCAGCGCGATGCGTTCGGGGCCCCGGACGGTCAGGACGACGCCCGGCTCGGCGAACACGGCGCGTCCGCCGTGGCGGACCTGCATGTGTTCGCCGAGGACGAGCGTGCGTCCGGCGGGCACATCGGTGTCCGGCAGATCCAGCGTGATGCGCTGCTCGTCGCGCAGGGCGCGCCCCGCCTCGTCCAGCCGGGCCCTGGCCTCGCTGACCCGGGAGGCGTGCAGCTGCCCCGACCGGCCCGCGGACTCCTGGGCGCCTCGCTTCATGTTCCCGGCGAAGATGCGCGGCAGGCCCGCACTCTTGAGGTTGCGGGCGGCATTGCTGGCGCGGCGCTCGGCGCGTTCGCGGGCCTGCTGCATCTCCCGCTTCTCCCGCTTCAGTTCCTGTTCGGCGTTGCGGATGTTCTTCTCGGCGACCTCCTGCTCGGCCTGCACGGCCTCTTCGTACTCGGTGAAGTTGCCGCCGTAGAAATGCAGTTCGCCGCGTTCGAGCTCGGCGATGCGCTCCATGCGGTCGAGCAGCGCCCGGTCGTGGCTGACCAGCAGGAGGCAGCCGCTGAAGTCCTCCAGCACGTCGTAGAGCCTGTGACGGGCGTCGAGGTCGAGGTTGTTGGTCGGCTCGTCGAGCAGCAGTACGTCGGGCCGCTTCAGCAGCTGGGCCGCCAGACCGAGCGAGATGACCTGGCCGCCGCTGAGTGTGCTCAGGCTCCGGTCGAGCGTGAGATCGGCGAGGCCGAGCCGGTCCAGCTGGGCCCGGGTGCGTTCCTCGATGTCCCAGTCGTCACCGATGGCCGTGAAGTGTTCCTCGCTCACGTCCCCGGACTCCACGGCGTCCAGGGCCCGGATCACCGCGGCGACTCCCAGGACCTCGGCCACCGTGAGATCACCGGTCAGGGGAAGGGTCTGCGGGAGATGGCCGAGCGTGCCGCCCATGGACACGGACCCGGTGCCGGGCCGCAGCTCACCGGCGATCAGCCTGAGCAGGGTGCTCTTGCCGGAGCCGTTGGGCGCGACCAGGCCGGTCCGGCCACTGCCCAGGGTGAAGGACAGGTCCTCGAAGACCGGGGTGTCGTCGGGCCAGGTGAAGGACAGGTTGGAGCAGATGACGGAGGCGTCGGACATGGAGAGACCTCGAATGAGATACGGGCAGGCAGAGACTGGTGCCCGGGACATGGAAGAAAGGGACGACGAAACGGCCACGACGGCGATGCTCCTGGGCATCCGCCGGTGGCCTGACAGATCGGGGTATCACCCCGAGATGTCGTCGTCACCCACCATGTCTGGTCTCCTCAATGCATGATCGACTCGATATGTGATCAATGCTCTCGCGAGCCTAACAGGCCTCGGGGGCTGTGAGGGCCTGTCCGGCGGGTCAGAGTCGGGCAGGCCTGGTAGGGCTTTGTCACGTGTCTGGGCAGGCGGTGGTTGTGGTGGTTTCCCGCTGGTATGAGGGCGGATTAACTCGCTTTGTGCCGTGGCCGGTTGGAGGAGTTCGTTCGGGAGGTGTTCGCGCCGCCGGCACGTGCTGACCAGCGGGTGAAGGGCGAGCTGTATCTGAGAGGTCTGTTGCTGGACGGGCGGCGGAAGTCGATGCAGCCGATGGCCGGGCGCCTGGGGGTGGACCATCAGCGGTTGCAGCAGTTCATGACGTCCTCGACCTGGCCGGTGGGCACGGTCCGCGTGGGGTTGGCCCGCCGTGCGGTCGGGGTGGTGCGTCCGCAGGTGTGGGTGGTGGACGACACCGGCTTCCCCGAGGACGGAGTGTCCTCGCCCGGGGTGGCCCGGCAGTACTCCGGCACCCTGGGCAAGGTCGGTATCTGCCAGATCGGCGTCAGCGTCCATGCCGCCTCCGACACCGCATCGTGTCCGCTGTCGTGGCGGCTGTTCCTGCCCCACAGTTGGGACGGCCCAGAAGCAGCGGGCCGGCGGGCGCACTGTCGGATCCCCGAAGAAGAACGTCACCGGCCGAAGTGGCAGCTCGCGCTGGACATGCTCGACGGGTTGGCAGCGGTCTGGCTGCGGCCCGCGGTGCTGGTCGCGGATGCCGGTCACGGCGTCCGCCGCTACATCATCTGGCGGAACAACCACGCCGCCGACGAACGCCTCCGCGAGGTCGTGAACAGGGCGAACACTGCTGGAAACGGCTTTAGTTGAGCTTCACACGCCCCATCAAGTACTCAATCTCAAAGACGGGCGCCACTCCTGCCACGTCGAGTTCCCCCTCAACATCGCCGTCATCCTCGGAGTGGTAGCGGACAACCGCCCCGGGAAAAGCGGTGGCGACCCGCTCGACCAACTGCTCCACTCCCTCTGCGGTGATGAACAGGAAACCGTCGTTCTCCACCAGGACGTCGATGTCCTCCTCACCCAACGAGCATCGCGCGTCGTCCCGGGTCAGCCAGGTACCGGAGGCTGTACGCCCCCACACTGACACTGTGCGGCCGAGCTCTGTGTGCTGCCCGCAGTCCTCGCCCCAGATCTCGTCGTGGATCTCCACCCGCGCGCCTTCGAACATCGCCATGGGCCAACTGTCGCAGCACTTCGCCGGCGCCGGATCCGAACCATCCGCAACGGACGACCCTCCTCATCGCCGGGATCGCGTCGGCCAGGACCGGACCCCGACCGTCTCGTCGCGAACTACAGGGCGAACGTTGCCTGATGCGGCACCAGCCGGGGCTAGGTTGGACCGATCGGCATGCAATCCCCCTGGAAAGGGACGTGAATCCGTATGACCGTCGTCTCACAAGCCCCGGCCCAAGTCCCGACTCAAGCCCCGGCCCAAGGCCGTGCCGCCCGGTTGGTGGGGCGGACCCCCGCCGGGGTGCGGCCGTATCTGGAGTTGCTGCGGCTGGACCGGCCGGTGGGGGCCTGGCTGCTGGTGGTGCCCGGATGGATAGCCCTGGGAGCGCTCGCCGGGCCCCGGGACGGGGGCCTGCTCGGGCTGCTGCTCCTGGTGTACGGGGTGCTGTCGAGAGGGGCCGCCTGCGGGCTGAACGATGTGCTGGACGCGCGGTTCGACGCACAGGTGCCGCGTACGGCGGGGCGGCCCGTCGCCTCCGGGCGGCTGGCGGCCGGGCGGGCACTGGTGCTGTGTGTCGTGGTGGGGGCCGTCGCTCCGCTGGTGATGGGGTTCTGGAGTGTGGAGGCCGTGGTGTGGGCGGCGGCCGGGGCGCCCCTCGCGGCGGTGTATCCGTATATGAAGCGGGTCACCCACTGGCCGCATGTGTGGCTGGGGATCACCATCAACTGGACGGTGCCGCTGGTGTACCGCCTGCTCACCGGAGGGCTCGGGCTCGGGGGCGGGGTGCTGTACGGGGCGCTGATCTGCTGGGCCGTGGGGACGGACGTGATCTACGCCTGCCAGGACCGGGAGGCCGATGTGCGGGCCGGGGTGCGGTCGGCCGCCGTGCTGCTGGGGCGGCGTAGCCGGGTGGTGGTGGGCGGCGTGTACGCGGGGTGTGTGGTGCTGCTCGCCTGGTTCGGGATCGTGGCCGGGCTCGGGTCGCTGTACTGGCCCGGACTGTGCGTGGTCGCGGGGCAGTTGGGATGGCAGGTATGGCGGGCCGACCCTGCGGATGTCGGAGCCTGCGGGCGGGCGTTCGGCACCAATCCTCTGTGCGGACTGCTCATCCTCGTGGCCGTGCTCGCCGGGCGGGTCGGTACCCTCGGCTGAGGTACACGGATCCTGGAGGTGCTGGTGGGACTGCGGGAACGGATCGCGGCGGAACTCACGGCGACCATGCACGGCGGGGATCTCAAGCTGGAGCGGTACGCGGGGCCGCCCGGTGATCCCGGGCTGTTCGGGATCGAGCCGGGGGATCCGGTGTGGCGGGTGCACGGGCAGGCCACCGGGATGCTCACCGGCGGGTTCGCCGCGCTCATGCTCCAGTCGCTGCATCCGCTGGCCATGGCGGGGGTCGACCAGCACTCCGACTTCCGCGCCGATCCGGTCGGGCGGCTGAACGGAACCGTACGGTTCATCACCACGACCACCTTCGGCTCCTCGGCCGCCGCCCGCGAGGTGATCGACCTCGTCCGGCGGATCCACACCCGGGTGCACGGCACCGCCCCCGACGGCCGGCCGTACCGCGCGGACGACCCCGACCTGCTCACCTGGGTGCACACCGCCGAGGTACGCAGCTTCCTCGCCGGCCACCAGACCTACGCACCCCGGCCGCTCCGACTGACCCCCGCCGAGTGCGACGCCTACTACCGCCAAGCCGCCCCCGTGGCCGAGGCGTTGGGCGCACGGAACGTACCGCGCACGTCCCTCGAAGCCGAACGGTACCTGGCTCGCCTCCGTCCCCAACTCCACGCCACTCCGGCCGCGTTGGACTCGGTACTGTTCCTCCGCCGCTTCGGACGCACACCACGGGAGCGGCTGGTCGTAAGCCTGCTCACGAACGCCTCGGTCGGGCTCCTCCCCGACTGGGCCCGCACCGAACTCGGCATCCACCGCCCGGCCCCTGTCCGCACCGGCTGGGACCGGCCCCTGGCGACGGCCGTCGGACGCACCCTCCAGTGGGGGCTCGGGCCCTCCCGGATCCAGGCCGCCGCACGGGGGCGGCTGGCGGGGGCGCGGCAGGGATGACGTCGAGATCTTCGAGGCGTCCGGCAGCAGCATGCTTCGGTGGAGGGGAACCGGCGGCTCACCGGGTTTCATGACCGGGCGCGGTCAGGCTTCCGCCCCCGCCCCCTGGGCCCTGTCGTCGAACTCCCGCCTGCGCCGCGACGCCATGCACAACGTACGCCTGTTGATCATGTGAAGCCCTCCGTGCGTGTCGAAGAAGCATGGGAGCGATTCCGGGAAGGTGTCCCCGAGGCGGACCGGGACGGCGACCTCGTCGGGGCGTACGCGCGCCTCATGGAGCACCCCGACCCGGACGTACGGGCCAAGGCCGCGACCGACTGGTGCGCCTGGGAGGACGCGGTCCTCTCCGCGGAGCCGTACGGCTCGCCCAACCCGTACGGCGACAGGCCGCCCCGGGCCATGCTGGGGTTCGTACGGATCTGCTCGCACTACTTCGCCCATGGGGCCTGGCTGGAGGAGGGCCAGCTGATCCGCGACGCGGGACGCCTGGCAGGCATCCCCGGCGTCCTGATCCACGGCCGCCTCGACATCAGCGGACCGCTCGACACGGCCTGGGAACTCGCCCACGCCTGGCCCGGCGCGGAACTCGTGGTCATCGAGAACTCGGGACACAAGGGCAGTGCCGCCATGAGCGCGGCGCTGTACGCGGCGTTCGAGCGCTTCGCGCGGCAGTAGCCTCGCGAAGCCATGGGAAGCAGCAGTACGGGCTTCACCCCAGGAACGCGGCAACGGTTGCCACGAACCGGTCCGCGTCGTCGACCCAGGGGCAGTGACCGGCCCCTGGCTGAACGGTGAGTACGGCATCGGGGAACAACTCGGCGGCCTCGGCCACCGACCGAGGGGGACTGTTCACGTCAAACTCACCGGCGAGCAGCAGGACGGGGGCCTCGAAGCCGGCGAGCGCCGCACGCGTGGCATCCGGCGTGAAGGCCCCTTCGGCCGCGAAGAGCGCGGCAGCCTCCTCGTTGTCCGGCCGGCTCGCCGCTCGGTGCTGCTGCGCCGCGGCGTCCCAACGGCCGCAGAAGAAGGGGCTGATGGCCTCCCAGTCGCTGCCGGTGCCCTCGGTGATCGCCTCCAGGGCGGCGAACGCCGCCGGGAACCACGGCTCGTTCCTGCGGAGCTGTGCGAGCTCACGTCGCATCTCCCCGGTGATCGCGATTCCGAGGGCCCGGGTGCCGGGGGCGATCAGGGCGAGCCTGCCGACATTCTTCGGGTCACGCGCCGCGTACTGCGTCGCGAGGTTCGCTCCCGCGGAGTGGCCGAGCAGGTCGATTTGGGGGAGTCCGAGGTGTGTGCGCAGGGCCTCGACGTCCTCGACGAGGCGGTCGCAGCGGTAGGAGGAGGCGTCCTCGGGGATCGCGGACCGCCCGGTGCCGCGAAGGTCCAGGACGATCAGCCGGCGGTGCGCCGACAGGCCGCCGAGGTCACCGAGGTAGCGGGAGTCCGCGGGGCCTCCGGGGACGCAGACGAGCGGGTCGCCGTCCCCGTCGCCGTGTACGCGGTAGGCGAGCCGGGTTCCGTCAGGTGCGAAGAAGGTGGGCATGGCATGCACCTTGTCAGTCATAACCATGTTGTACAACCCGGTTATGTCTGACAGGGGTCCGGAGGTATATAACCGATTCATGGCAGGCGAAGAGAGCGCGCACCGGATTGGCGAGGAGCCGACCGAAGCGCTGACCGAGGAACAGGCCGGGCGGATGCTCGCCGGCATGAACGAAGTCATCCGCGCAGGCGAGGAGATGCGGAGGCTGCGCGCCGAAATGATCAAGCTGTTCATCGGCTTGGGCTGGACGCAGGAGAGGATTGCCCGGCTCGCGGCCCTGAGTCAGCCCGCCGTGTCCAAGCAGGTGGCGAAGTACCGGATGGACGACCCGCCGCCTCCGATGGAGCTCTCCCTGGACCAGCAGGACGTCCCATGGCTCGAAGGACGCCTGTGGGCCCTTGCCGAGGAGATCTCGGAGACCCTCCGCGACACCGCCCGCTGCACCCGCTGCGTCGATGCCATCGCCCGGGGGAGGAAGCGCTTCACGCCCGAGAACGTCGACGAGCTGCGCCGCCTCGTCGAGGAGGACCTGAGGCTGCACCGGGCGACGATGCCCGTCGGCTACCAGGACGCGTACGACAGGATCAGCCGCGGCCTCGACGTCCCCTCGAAGACCACCGCCATCGCCACCGCATCGGCCTCCGTGCGCCGCGCCCTCGCACACCGGATCCAGCGCGACCGGCTCAGGGAAGACGCCTGATCCGCGCAGCAGCCCGATCCTCCGGTAGACGCACGCGTATGGAGTTGAGCGTTGCGGCTATGGTTCGTCTCGCCGGGCGGCAGTTGACTGATCGGCATGACGAACACACAGAACGACCAGCAGAACGACCAGCAGAACAACCAGCAGAACGGAACGAGGACGACCTTGGTGATCGGTGGTACCGGCAAGACCGGGCGCCGTGTGGCCGAGCGGCTCACCGCACAGGGGCTGCCGGTGCGTGTGGGATCCCGCAGCGGCGAACCGCCCTTCGTGTGGGAGGACCCCAGCACCTGGGAGGCGGCGATCGAGGGCGTCGGAGCCGTTTACGTCACCTACTACCCCGACCTCGGGTTCCCGGGGGCCGCCGAGGCCGTCGGGGCCTTCTCCGAGCTCGCCGTGAAGAAGGGCGCCCGCCGCCTGGTACTGCTCTCCGGACGCGGTGAACCGGGGGCGGTGATCAGCGAGAACAAGCTCAAGGAGTCGGGCGCCGACTGGACCGTCGTACGGGCCAGCTGGTTCAACCAGAACTTCGACGAGAGCTTCTTCCTGGAGCCCGTCCTGGCCGGTGAGCTCGCGCTGCCGACCGCCGACGCCGTGGAGCCGTTCGTGGACGCCGACGACATCGCCGACGTCGTCACTGCGGCCCTCACCGACGACAAGCACATCGGCAGGACCTACGAGCTGTCCGGGCCCCGGTCGCTCAGCTTCCGCGATGTGGCCGCCGAGCTGTCGCAGGTCACCGGCCGGGAGATCACGTACATCCCGGTCACCCTCGACGACTACCGGGCGGGGCTGCGGGAGAACGGGCTGCCGGTCGAGTTCGCCGACCTGTTCGGCCCGATCCTCGACGGGCGCAACGCCCGCGTCGTCCACGGTGTGGAGGAGGTCCTCGGCCGCGAGCCGCGTGACTTCTCCGTCTTCGCGAAGGATGCCGCCGCCACCGGCATCTGGAACGTCTGACAACGCCCGGCAACGTCTGACAGCGTCTGAGGACGTCGAGGGACGTCCGGGGACTTCTGATACGGATTCGACCCGGCACCACGCCCTCAAGCCGAATGGGGATCACCACATGGACGTGCTCACCGGGCTCCTGGACGGGCCCAAGGCGCGTGGCGCCTTCCTGCTCAAGTCCGTTTTCAACCCGCCCTGGTCGCTCCGTGTCGAGGACCGCGCCCCGATCTCCCTGGCCACCATGGTCCACGGCGAGGCCTGGGTGATGCCCGACCACGGAGTCCCGGCCCGCATAGGCCCCGGCGACGTCGCCGTGTTGCGGGGCCCCGACCCGTACACGATCGCCGACGCGCAGGACACCCCCGTCCAGATCACCGTCGGTCCGGATCAGCGCTGCGGCACCGGCGACGGCGAGGACGTCACCGACAGCATGGCCCTGGGGGTGCGCACCTGGGGGGACCCGATCGGCCAGGGCTCGTCCGTCATGCTCAGCGGCACGTACCAGGGGCCCGGCGAGATCGGCCGCCGTCTGCTGGGTGCCCTGCCCGCCCTCCTGGTGCGGCCCGCCGCCCTCGGCGACTCCCCGCTCGTACCTCTGCTGGCCGAGGAGATCGGCCGCGACGAGCCGGGCCAGGAGCTGGTCCTCGACCGCCTTCTCGACCTGCTCTTCGTCAGTGTGCTGCGCGCCTGGCTCGCCGAGCCGGACGCCGGCGCGCCGGCCTGGTACCGCGCCCGGTCCGACCCCAGGGTGGGGCCCGCACTGCGTCTTCTGCACGAACATCCGGCCCACGCGTGGACGGTGGAGTCGCTGGCCCGCAAGGTCGGTGTCTCCCGGGCGGGCCTCGCCCGCCGCTTCGCCGAGGTGGTGGGGGAGCCGCCGATGACCTACCTGGCCACCTGGCGTCTCACCCTGGCCGCCGACCTGCTGCGCGAACCGGACGCCACGGTGGCCGCGGTCGCGCACCAGGTCGGCTACAGCAGTGCGTTCGCGCTGAGTTCGGCCTTCAAGAGGGTGCGGGGAGTCAGTCCGCAGGAGTACCGGAGGAGCGGCGCCTCGCAGATCGTCCTGCCCCCGGCGACACCGTCCCGGACGGTGGTGCTGGGCGGCTGACGGTCCGGGCCGCACGCGTCACGCCTCGCCGGACGTCCGGGCGGCCACCCGTGATTTCCATGCTCGCGCCCCATTCCCATGCTTGTGCCTCGCGCGAACGACCGAATTCCACAGTGAGGACGCTCTGATGACCACTGATTCCCCGCACATTCCGCTCGCGTCGCAGGCGCCGTCGCCCCGGCCGAGCAGAGCCGCGGGCATTCTGCTGGTGATGTCCGTCATCACCGTCGGTCTGATGGCGGTCTGTTCTTCGCCTTCGACGTGTCGGTCATGCCCGGCCTCGCCCGTACCGACGACCGCCTGTACGCGGAGGCCATGCAGAACTTCAACCAGGTGATAGACACCAGCGGCCTGTTCGTGCTGATCTTCCTCGGCGCGCTCGCCGTGACGGTGGCCGTTGCCGTCATCGAGTACCGCAGGGGACGTCGTACGGTCGCCCTGTGGGCGGGTGTCGCCGCCGTGCTCTACGTGGTGGCGCTGCTGGTCACGTTCTCCGTCAACATCCCCCTGAACAACGAGCTTGCCGCGATCGGTGACCCGGCGAAGGCCCGCGACCTGTCGGTCGTCGACAAGTTCAAGGGGGTCTGGGAGACGACCAACATCATGCGCACCCTGCTGTGCACCGCCGCCCTGGGCTGCCTGGCGTACGGCCTGAGAGTGCAGGGCCGCGGATGGGCCGGTGTCCCGGACTGATCGTCCGGCGGCGGCGCAGGTGCCCGTCGGTATCTGCTCCCGAACGACGGGTCCGCACAGGCGAGAGCCCCCCACCGGTGCGCGGTGCGGGGTTCTCGGTCCGGGGTCTCGGCCGGGGTTCTCGGTCCGGGCGGTGCCACGGTCGCTACGAGCCCGTGGAGTCCGGGGCGTCGACGGCGATGGCTCCGGCGGGGCAGAGGCCGACGGCCATGCGGGCGGCGGCCCGGTGCTCGGGGGCCGGTGCGGGGTGCAGGAGCACCACCAGGCCTTCCTCGTCGTCCTGGTCGAAGACCTCGGGAGCCGTCAGGGCGCACATGCCGGCACCGGCGCAGCGGTCACGGTCGACGCTGAGACGCAACAGCTCTCGTGGGTCGCTCATGGGTCTACTCCTTGTCCCAGGTGACGGGCAGGCTGATCACGCCATAGATGTTGGAGCGGTCGCGCAGCGGCACCTCCTGCGGCGGCACCGCGAGGCGCAGGGTGGGGAAGCGGGCGAAGAGTGCCGGGAGCGCGACGGTCATCTCGACGCGGGCGAGCTGCTGGCCCAGGCACTGGTGGACGCCGTGGCCGAAGGCCAGGTGCCCGGTGGCCTTGCGGTGGATGTCGAGCCGGTCGGGGTCGGGGAACTTGTGCGGGTCGCGGTTGGCGGCCTGCACGGAAACGGTCACCGTCTCACCCGCTCCGATGAGTTGGCCCTCCACCTCGACGTCGTCGAGCGCCGACCGCAGCAGCGGGTCGGCCACGCTGAGGTAGCGCAGCAGCTCCTCCACGGTCTGCTCGGCGAGGCCCGGGTCGGCTCGCAGCGCGTCCAGCTGGTCGGGATTGCTGAGCAGGGCGAAGGTCCCGAGGGCAAGCATGTTCGCGGTGGTGTCGAGCCCGGCGGCGAGGAGCAGCCCGCCGATTCCGGCCAGCTCCTCGTCGGTGAGGTCGGAGGTGGTGAGATCGCTGAGCAGGTCGTCGGTGGGCTCGGCGCGCTTGGCGAGGACCAGTTCTCCCAGGTACTGGAGCAGCGCCATATAGGCCTCGCCCTTCGACTCGGCATCCGCCGTCTGGTCGAAGAGGGTCGCCACATGGCTCTGGAAGCGCTCCCGGTCGGTGTACGGCACGCCGAGCAGCTCGCAGATCATGAGCGCGGGCAGGGGCTGCGCGAACGCCTCCACCAGGTCGACCGCGGGCCCGGCCTGCTCCATGGCGTCCAGGCACTCGGTCGTTAACTGCTCGACGCGCTCGGTGAGTCGGCGCATCCTGCGGACGGTGAACTTGCCGGTGAGCAGGCGCCGGTAGCGGGTGTGCTCGGGGGCGTCGAGGCCGATGATGTCGCCGACCGGCGCCGGCGGCAGCTCGCCCGACACGCCCGTTATCGGCATCGGCAGGTGCAGGAGTTCGTAGCGTGAGCTGAAGCGCGGGTCGGCCAGGATCGCGCGGGCCGCGGCATGGCCGGTGACCAGCCGGCCCACGTGCCCGTCGGCGTAGCGCATGCGGCGCATCGGCTCGTCGCTCAGGGCGGTGAGTTCGGCGGGCGGGTCGAAGGGGCAGCCGGTGCGCCGGTCGGTGGGCAGGGTGGGCGGTTCTTCGGCGGTGATGTCGTCGGTGGTGATGCCGGCGGCCGTCGGGTCGTACGACATGGGGTCCTTCCGTGGTCGTGGGGCGAGGTGCGGCTGGGGTGGCTCGGTGAAGTGGTCTGAGAGGAGCGGGGGTTACCGCTTGGCGTCGACCTCGAAGGGGCGGAGGTCAACGCTTGCCGATGGTCCTGAAGGCGCGGAGGTCAACGCTTGCCGATGGTCCTGAAGGCGCGGAGGTCAACGCTTGCCGATGGTCCTGAAGGCGCGGAGGTCAACGCTTGCCGATGGTCCTGAAGGCGCGGCGCGCCCACACGTAACCGACCAGGGAGAGCCCCACGCACCAGGCAAGGCCGATGACCGCGCTGGAGCCGATCTCGGTGCCGAGCCACAGGCCGCGCAGCGTCTCGATGATCGGAGTGAAGGGCTGGTACTCGGCGAACCAGCGCAGGCCGGTGGGCATGGAATCCGTCGGCACGATGGCGCTGCCGAGGAACGGCAGGAACGTCAGCGGCATCGGGATGTTGCTGGCGCTCTCCACGTTCTTGGCGATCAGGCCGATGCCCGCGGACAGCCAGGTGAGTCCGAGTGTGAGCAGGGCGAGCAGACCGATGGCGGCGACCCACTCGACGGGTGTCGCGCTGGGGCGGAAGCCCATCAGGAGGGCGACGCCGATGACGAGCGCGATGCTGGTCATCGTCTGGATCACGCCACCGACGACATGGCCGGTCAGGAACGAGGCCGGGGAGATCGGCATCGTACGGAAGCGATTGACGATGCCCTCGGTCTTGTCGGCGCATACGCTGATCGCGATGGTCAGGGCGCCGGAGGTGGCGGCCATCAGGATGATGCCGGGCGCCAGGTAGTCGATGTAGTCGCCGCTGCCGGTGGGCAGTCCGCTGATGCCGGTGCCCAGAGCGCGGCCGAACACGTAGTTGAACAGCAGCAGCATCATGATGGGCATGATGACGACGGTGAGCGTCAGGGACGGGTAGCGCAGGGCCTTCTTGAGGCTGCGCCGCAGCATCGTCCGGGAGTCCTGGGCGGCGTAGGACATGGTGGCCATCAGACGTTCTCCTCGGGCGATGCGGTGGTGTCGGCGGGGCGGGGCTGACCGGTGAGGGCCAGGAAGACGTCGTCGAGGTCGGGGGTGTGCACGGTGAGCGACTCGGCCCGGACGTCGGTGGACTCCAGGGTGTCGAGGACGGCACGCAGGGTGGGGATGGAGCCGTCGCTGGGGATCTGCAGGGTGAGGGATTCCTCGTCGCGCATGGCGATGCCGAAGATGTCCGCGGCGGTGTCCAGCTCGTGGGCGTCGGCGAACCGCAGCCGGATGTGGCCGCCGGGGATGCGCTGCTTCAGCTCGTCGGCGGTGCCCTCGGCGATCAGCCTGCCGTGGTCCAACACGGCTATGCGGTCGGCGAGTTGGTCGGCCTCGTCGAGGTACTGGGTGGTCAGGAAGATGGTCACGCCGTCGTCGGCGACCAGGCTCCGGATGATCTCCCACATGGTGCGCCGGCTGCGCGGGTCGAGTCCGGTGGTGGGCTCGTCGAGGAAGATGACCCGCGGATCGCCGACCAGGGTCATCGACAGATCCAGCTTGCGCCGCATGCCGCCGGAGAAGGTGACGGCGGTCTTGCCCGCCACCTCGGTCAGGTCGAAGCGGCGCAGCAACTCCTTGGCCCGCCGCTTGCCCTCGCGCCGGTCGAGGTGGTGCAGATCCGCCATGAGGAGCAGGTTCTCCTCGGCGGTCAGCAGATTGTCGACGGCCGAGAACTGGCCGGTGACGCCGATCACGGAGCGCACCGCGTCGGCGGCGCCGGTCAGATGGTGACCCGCGACCCGGGCCTCGCCCGCGTCGGCGTCGATGAGCGTGGAGAGGATCTCCACGGTGGTGGTCTTGCCTGCGCCGTTGGGCCCGAGCAGGGCGAAGACGGTGCCCTCGGCGATGCTCAGGTCGATGCCGTCGAGCACGACCTTGTCGCCGTAGGACTTGCGCAGTCCGGTGGCGGTGATCGCCGACGCCGTCGCGTTCTTGGCGGTCGGCGCGGACGTCTGGGTGGTGGTCATACCGCTTTCCTTTCGAGGGCGGGGAGTTGGGGGTGAGCGGGGTCAGGCACGGCGGATGACGATGTCGCCGACCGAGGTACGGGCGTGCACCTCGACGGTCTCGTCGGAGCCCTCGGGGCCGGCGGCGGAGTCGAGCGAACTGCGTACGGTGCCGTACTTGGCGTTCAGGTCGAGCCAGGCGGCGGTGCCCTCGTGGATGCCCACTTCGAGGTCGCCGACGGAGGTGCGCAGATCGATTCGGCCGCGGGTCACGTCGCCGACGCGGATGCGGCCGTTGGAGGACATTGCGTCGACCCCGGCGTGGGCGACGCCGACCTCGATCCGGCCGTTCGCGGACTTGGCGGCGACGCTGCCGTGTGCGATGCCCACGGAGATGTCGCCGTTGGCCGCGTTGGTCTTCAGACCGCCGGTGACCTCGTCGATCTCGGTCGCGCCGTTGCCGTTCTTGACGGTCGCCGCGCCGGCCACCGTGCCGACCTCGATCCGGCCCGAGCCGATGACTTCGACGTCCCCGGTCGAGCGGGCCAGGCGGATGTCGCCGTGGTCGGTCTTGAGGTCGGCGCCCGCCACCTCGTCCACCTGGAGGTCGCCGAGCGAGGTCTTGAGCGTGACCTCCCCGAAGCGGCCATCGCAGAAGAAGCCGCCCATGGCCGTGGTGCCCCGGAGATCCGACCCCGCGGGCAGTTCGACGCTCACCTCGATGGCGCCCGGCTTGCCGAACAGGGACCGCTTCTTGGGTGTCCTGACCGTGAGGCGGCCGCCCGAGCAGGTGACCTGGGTCTGCTGCACGGCGCGTACGTCGTTGTCGTCGGATCCGTTGCGCGGCAGTACCTCCACGACCGTGTCGGTGCGCTTGCCCGCGGTGATGCGGGCGGTGCCGACCTCCAGTTCGAAGGTGGCGGAGATCGGTTCGGGGGTCTCGAAAGCAGGCATGGCTGTCCCGTCCTCGTGGCTTTGTTGGGTGATCCCGCCGGTGGGGCGGGTGAAGAGTTACGTCGGCCGGATCGGCGATCCGCCGGTGAAAGTGAGGTGGGCCGGGCCGGGGCCCCAGGGTCTGTCCGACCCTGATCCAAACGAAAGGCCCTAGCGGACCCAGCCGGTGAAGCCCCGGCCGCCCGAGTCCTTGCCGCGGCCCGGCGGGGTTGCGCGCTCCCCGCCGTCGAGGGCGGTGGACACGGCTCGCACCAGCCAGGCGTTGACCGACAGGCCCTCCGCCGCCGCGGCGTTCTCGGCGCGGCTCTTGAGGTGGGCGGGGAGGCGGAAGTTGATCCGCGCCATCGCGCCGTCGTCGGTGTCCGCGGGCGGCGGTGGCGGCGCGATGGCGGCGGGGGTCGCGGCCGTCGTCTGCGTCTCCTGGAACGGCTCGGGCGCGGGCGGCGGCGTCACCACGAACTCGGGGTCGAGCCCGCGCAGCCGCACGTCGACCGAGCCGGGCGCCAGCTCCCGGGTGACCTCGCCCATGGCTGCGGACAGCGCGTTGAGCAGGGTGAGCCGGGTGGCGGACTCCAGGGGGGCGGTGAGCCGCTCGGCCAGGGCGCGGGCTTCGTCACCGCCGGCGTCCGCCGCGACGGCGAGTTCTTGGCGGAGGTTGTCGACGTAGGGCGTGAGGTCCATGACGCCATCATGGCACACGAATGGCGCCATGGCGAGCCATGTTGGCTCCTTCGTGGCGCATACGCCTCTGAGCTGGGACTTCTCTAAATCTCTGATGCGACTTGCTGCCGCTCGAATGGGGCGCGCGGCTTAGGGTGGCGCCATGGGAATGCCATCGTGGCGCCATTTGGGTGGGAGCTCTGGCGCCACCGGTGGTGTCGGGTGGCGTCGGGTGGCGTCGGGTGGTCGAGCGGGCCTTCGGCCGACTCGACCACCGCGATGCCGCCGGGCGGTCTCGCCGGGTGGTCTCGCCCGGGTCAAGTGCCTCGCCGGCCGGAGCGCGGGACCGGGCGAAGGCCGTGTCGAAGAACTGAGGAGCTGAAGAACTGGGGCGGGAACGTCTTCACCCGGGGACTTCCGTGCGCTCCCACCATTCGTAGACGGGTAGCGTCCCCTCGGCTGTTTCCTGGTGGCGCGACGTGGCCCTGAAGTGTTCGTACCCACCACGGAACGAGATCTTGATATCGGGCCCAGGTGCGGTGAGGGGGACGATCCGGTCGGGGAGATCGTCCGGGCCGCCTTCGAGTACTACTTTCGGTGCGTCGGTCATGGCGAGAGTTTCTCCGGGTGGTGGTCCGGCTCCTTCATGACGCGCCGAAGGGCTCACCGCCGCCCGCCGTGCCCCACTCCGACGGCGTGCCCGCGGCTCCCTGACGAGGTATCACCGATGCTGTCGCCCCGGGGCTCCGCCGGCGGGCCGGATACTGTCCAACTTGTTGTGAAGTCATGCGAGTGGTAACTTCGCAACAAGTTGGACAGTATTCCCCGGGAGGTGGACGGGTGCTGCAGATCCAGATCGGCGCCGAGCGCGCGGCGGACGCGGGCGACCGCCTGATGCGGACCACCCTCGGGTGGCGCCGGGGCATGAGCGAGGACGAGGCATGGGAAGCAGGCCGCGGCATCTGGAAGTTCAACGCCGACCGGGCCCTGTCGCAGGACGAGGTGCAGATCATCAACACCGAAGGCACGGTTCTCGCGGTCGCGAGGATCATCGGCATTTCCAAGCACGGTGACCGTTACGCTCTCGAAGGCGAACTCCTGCGTGACGACCCCCGCGTCGGCCGCCCCAGCAGGAGCCCGCATCTGTCCCGTAACCCCGTCACCTACATTTGACGGGCCTCATGACACTCCAGCCGCCCCGCGTGTCCCCGGAACGGGCCGCGGCGACACCGCGAAGGGAGCGCTCCGGTGAGTGACTTCGACGCCATCGACGCGCTGCTCGCGGCCGTCGGTCCGCAGGCCGTACTCCCGCCGGCGGACGTCCGCCGGGAGCTGCGGGAGCGGGCCAGGCTCTCCAAGGCCCAGGTGGCCCGTACGCTCGGCGTGAGTCCCAGCACGGTCGGCGGATGGGAGAGCGGCCGCGAACCGGCGGACGAGATCCGCGCCAAGTACGCGTATCTGCTGGACGGGCTGGCCGCCAAGTTCACCACCGGGACGGAGCTGGAAGGGGCGTCCTCGGCGTCCTCGGCGTCCTCGGCGCCCGATGTCTCCCCACCGTCGCCGGTGACCGGGGAGAACGAGGCCGGGGAAGAGTCCGGGGACGACACGGGGGATGACGCCGGGGACGAGGTGGAGTCCCTCGCCGCCCCCGAGCCGTGCGTGCTGTGCGGATCACCGGCCGGCCACCGGGTGGCGGGCTTCGCCCAGCACCTGGACCCGGCCGACTGCCGACCCGCCACCACCACGTCGCCCACCACCACGCTGCCCACTGCCACGTCGCCCGAGCCCCCGGCCCCTCGGACCCCCGAGCCCCCGGCCCCCGGGGCCGCGCCGTCCCGGGCCGCCGCGCGCCCCGCGCAGCGCTCCCGGGGCCCGGCCAAGCGTGCGTTCCAGGAGGAGTCCGGGCCCGGGGACCTGATCGGCCGGACGGTCCGGGCGGCGCTCGCCGAGCACCGGGGCGACGTCGACGCGGCCCTCGCGGCGCTGCTGAAGCGGGCGATCCCGGACGCGATGCGGCTGCTGGACGAGACCCGCAAGGGGGCGCGGTACGACATCGTCGCGCACCCGTGGATCCCGGACATCCTGCGCAAGCAGACCTCCAAGGGCGCGGACCGGATCTGGGAGGCGCGTCCGAAGTGGACCCGTCACGAACTGCCGCCCGGCCGCCACGAGGTGACCGCGCTCGACGTCAACGGCGCCTACCTCTCCGCCCTGAAGACCCACCTCCCGCTCGGCCAGCTGGAACACACCACGGGCTTCGCCCACGACCGCCGCCGCGCCGGTGTCCACCTGATCACCCCGCCCGAATGGGAACACGGGGCGGTGCTGCCCAACCCGATCGGCAACCGGGACGAGCCCGGCCCGCTGTGGGTCACCGAACCGACCCTGCGCCTCCTGCTGCGCCTCTCCGGCCCGAAGCACGCCCTGTGCGCACCCCCGGAGATCCATGAGTCCTACACGTCCGGCGCGACGGAGAACCTGCTGGAGAAGTTCCGCGTCGCCCTCAAGGACGCCCGGGACACGGCGATCACCGAGGACGACGAGGTGACCCTGGAGTACGTGAAGGCGATGTACTCGAAGTTCGTCTCCACGATGGGGGAGTCGAACTACAACCGGGAGCTCTACCGCCCGGACTGGATGCACATCATTCGCAGCCAGGCGTTCGCCAACCTCTGGATGAAAGCCCTCAAGGCCCACGACGAAGGCCTCACCGTCGTACGCGCGATGGGCACCGACGAGCTCCACGTCATCGGTGACTGGCACCGTGTCTTTCCCGAAGGCCGCGGCGTGACCGAGGTCAAGATGAAGGACACCTACACCGCGGGCAGCGGCGACACCGAGGACATGTCGGGGGAGGAGGAGTAGATGCCCGAGAGGACCATCGACTTCGGGAAGTTCGGCGCCCGGGGCATCAAGGGCAGCGACGCCGTCGCACGCAAACTCGACGAGTTGTCCGGCGGCATCGTCACTCCGGTGACCGTGAAGCGTGGTCTGATGGCGCGCCTGCACTACCTGACCAGGACGGACCACAGCCGCAGGGCGGCCAGGGATGCCGGGCTGACGGTGACCGACCGCACGCTGAAGGCGTGGCTGGAGGAGAGGCGCCGGCCGTCGAAGGCCAACCTGGAACGCATCGACGCCGCCTACCGCCAGGTCCGCCGCCAGAACGTCGCCCGGCATCTCCTGCGACGCCTGAACGCCCGTGGCGGGACGCGGGTCGAGATCCATCCGCTGAACCAGTCGCAGGTGCCGCGACCGCTTCAACGGCTGGTGGAGTACCGCACGATGAACGTCCGCCGCTGGGACCGCATCGTCGAGGCCTGGGCGTCCGGAGACCAACAGGGCCTGGACGACGCCTGGGAGGACACGATCGTCGACCTGGGGTCGCAGTGGGGGCAGTACGAGTACGTCACCAACATCGGCTTCGCCGCGTAGACGTGCGTTGCGCCGCCGCACGGCTTGCCCCTCCCGTAACAGGAGGTCCTACGGTCCCATGGCATGAAGATTGTTGTTCATGACACGGCGTCCGCCATGTTCGATCTCCTGCACAGCCCGCTGGAGGAACGGCCCGACGCCCTGCGGGACATGCTCGGCCCGCTGCAGAGCGTGATGTCCATGGTGGGTGATATCGACACGTTCCAGATGCACACGACGGGCAGTGGTTTCCGGATCGACCGTGAGGACCCGCGCTACCTGACAGCCCTGCGACAGATGCGGGACGCGGGAGTGTGGGACCGGATCGAGCACTGCCTCGCCGCCGCGTGGGAGCGGCTGAGCGGTGCCGTGCCCGAAGCCAGGAGCGCCGGGACCGTCCATGTCGTCCTGGTGCTCGGCGACCCCGACGACGACCACCTGACGGTCCGCAACGCCGGCTACTTCGGCATGGGCGGAATCCCGGGCGCGATCCAACTGACGATGTGGCCCACCGAGACCAGCCTGGCGAAGATCGGCCACGCCGCCGCGCACGAGCTCCACCACAACGTGCGCTACGCCAATGTGGCCTGGAATCCCATGACGGTCACGGTCGGCGAGCAGGTCGTGGCCGAAGGCCTGGCCGAGGCGTTCGTACGGGAACTGGCGGGTGAGCGGGCCATGGGGCCCTGGGCGACGGCGCTGTCCGGCGCGGAACTGGACGACGCCCACGGGAAGATCGTGGCTGGGATCGACGTGGCGGGGATGCAGAACCTGCCCGCGTACGTGTACGGCGACGCCACCGCGCGACTGATGGGGCAGCAGCCCGTCGGACTGCCGGACTTCGCCGGATACGCGGCCGGTCTCCGGATCGTCGATGCCCACCTGGCGGCCTCCGGCCTGACCGCGGCCCGGAGCACCGCGCTGCCCGCGCACGACATCCTCGCGAACGCGGGCGTGCCCACCGGGGCGGCGGCCGAGGGGCCTCCGGGAACAGCGGGCCCCGAAGCCCCGGCCCCGGCGAGTTCGGCGACACTGGGCGGATGACCAGTGACGTTCCCGAGCAGGAACCGGCCACCACCGAGGCGGGAGCCGGGACGCCCGGTGCCGGCGGCCTTGCCGTCGGACGGACGGCCGCGCTCGTCGGGGTCAGTGTGAAGACGCTGCACCACTGGGACGCCATCGGTCTCGCGCGCCCCGGCGGGCGCACCTGGGCCGGGCACCGGGTGTACTCGGGCGACGACATCGCCCGGATCCACCGCGTCCTCGTCTACAAGGAGCTCGGGTTCCCGCTCGCCGAGATCGGCCGGATCCTCGACGACCCGGACGTCGACGCGCACGACCATCTGCGCCGGCAGCGGGCACAGCTCGTGGAACGCATCGCCCGTCTCCAGAGGATGGTGCACTCCGTCGACCGCATGATGGCGGCGTCGAAACCCGGGATGCGGCTGACGCCCGAGGAACAGGTCGAGATCTTCGGCGCCGACTGGCAGCCCGCCTGGGTCGAGGAGGCCGAGGACCGCTGGGGCGACAGCGCCCAGTGGGCCCAGTACGCGGAGCGGGCCGCCGCGATGACACCGGAGGACTGGAAGGAGTCCGCGTCCGCGACCGAGGCCCTGAACGCCGACCTCGCCGCCGCGAAGCGCGCCGGAGTCGCACCGGGCTCCGCTGCGGCGAACGCCCTCGCGGAGCGGCACCGCGCCATGATCTCGGCGCACTTCGACTGCACACCCGCGATGCACGTGTGCATCGGGCGGATGTACATCGACGAGCCCGGGTACGCCGAGCACTACGACGCCCTCGCGCCGGGCCTGACCGTCTGGCTGCGCGATGTGATCCTCGCGAACGCCGGGGCGAGAGGCGTCGACCCGGAGTCCGCGAGATGGGAGTGATCGCGTGCTGCCGTCGGGGCGGCAGGTGCTCCGGAGTCGTTCAGCCCACGGGAACGAGCGTGAGGTAGGCCATCCCGAGCACTTCCCGGTAGCCCTTCAGCCAGCTCGACCGGTGCCGGTCGACGCGCTCGCGCGTCTCCTCTGCCAACGGGTGGTCCGGGTGAGTGGCCAGCCACTCCTCCGCGTCCGACTGATAGCCGGACTCGAAGTCCTCCCACTCGTCGTCGCCGGCCGTCTCGATCCAGACGGGCCGGAACCCGGCGGACACCGCGACATCGACGAGTCCGGCCAGGTCATGGAATTCGTCGGCGCGGGCGTCCGGCCACATCGCGGCCAGTTCGGCAGAGGTGGGGGAGCGCTGCCAGAAGCCCTCGGCGAGCAGGACCCGCCCGCCGGGCGCGACGATCCGGCGCAGCGCACGCAGCGCGCCCGCACTGTGCTCGGGCGGTTCCGCGTCGCTGAGGGCGTGACTGGCCCCGAGACACAGGACGAGGTCGGCGGACCCGTGCGACGCCTCTTCGGCGGACCCCTCGACGAACTCCACGCGTCCGGTCAGCGCACGGGCCTCGGCGTTCGCGCGTCCCCGGGCGATGTCCTCGCCGTTGAGGTCGATTCCGGTCCCGGTCGCTCCCGGCACCGCGTCGAGGACGCGGAGCATCAACTCCCCCCAGCCACAACCGATGTCCAGAACACATGCGGGGGCGGCCCGGCCGAGCCGGTCGACGATCCGCGCGGCCCGCGCCTCGGAAAGCGGACCGTGGAAAGTGAGCCGGGTCAGACGCGGCGGAAGATCGGTTTCAGTCATGCGGCGCACGCTAGCGTCGGCGGGCCGGCCATGGACACCGAGTTTCACCCCGGCCGCGCCGGATCACCTCAGAGCCGACAGGGCCACACACCGACGCTCTCCCGTCCGACGCGGACCTCGACCCAGGTCGCACCGGCGCTGTCCGGCGGTGGCGGAACCCCGAGTTCGAACAGGAGCGGCGCACCGCCCACGTCCAGCAGCGCCATGCCGTCCCCGGTGAGACCCAGCCGCCCCCGGAAGACGATGCGGTCGCCGTCCTCCCGGAATCCCGGGGTGGCGGAAGCGGCCGGCCAGGTGTTCTGCGCCCAGGCGATGTCCTCGTCGACGGTCCACTCGACATGGTGCTCGTGGCCCACTTCCTCGGGGGCACCGTGCCAGAGCACGACGGCGGTGCCCACCGCGGAGCGCACCCGGACCGTCGCGGGCCCCGACGGGACCTGCCGCACCGCCTCTGTCCGGACCAACATCCCGCCATCATCCGCGACGCCGCTCCGCGACCGGACACCGCCCTCGGCTCATCCCGCCGGGTCGCCGCCGACGAGCCGGTGCCGCATTCACCTGCGACCACAGGCTTTTGGGGCGGCGCGTCACGTACTTCTGCAGGTAGTAACCGCTCGTCGAACGACCGGCGTTGTCCGGAGATCCAGTCGTGGCACAGCCTGATGTCGACCATCTCGTCGTCGGTGACCGTTGCGATGCCGGACTTCTTCCCGGCCACTTTGACTCATATGCCCGCACTGCGGCGGCATACCGATGCCGCGCACCTGACGCCGCTCACGATGTCGCAGCGCCCCGGAAACGGGGGAGTGTTCCGGGGCGCTGCTGCCTGTGTGCCGACTCGCCCCGCGGCGGACGGCGGTACGCAGGTGGGGCTTCCCGTGTGCGATGCGGTCGGTGCCTGCCGCCGGGTGCGGCGGCCGGTCTGCGCATAGCTTTGGCCTCCGCGCTGTCGTTACGATGACGTCCGGCTGACGTACCGCTGACGCACGCACTCGCCGAACTCGACGGCCTGACCCGGCCGTCAGGCGTCCCGCCCGCGCAGGACCAGATAGCCGCCGATCAGGGCGGCGGCCGTCCAGGCCAGCAGAATGGCGAGAGCCGCCCCGGTCCCGTAGCCGGGGCCGAAGCGTCCGTCGCCGGACGGCCCGGCGATGTGCATCAGTTCCAGACCGGCCTGGTCGGGCAGATACCGCAGGACGGGCTTCAGGGCGGGGACGTTGCCGAGCCCCTGGGAACCGAGGAACAGCAGCGGCAGCAGAATGCCCATCGCGATCGCCGAACTGCGCACGACGGTCGCGATGCCCATGGAGAAGGCACAGATCAACGTCAGATAGACCACGGCCCCGGCGAGCGCGGCCGGGACTCCGTCCGCGGTGAGTTTCGTGCCGTACGGGCCGAGCGCCGCCTGTGCCGCCAGGAACGTGACGAGGACGGTCACGGTCGAGCCGGCGAGGGCGGTCACCGTGCCGGCCAGTACTTTGCCGCAGTAGAGCAGACCGCGCCCCGGTACCGCGGACAGTGAGGTCCGGATCGATCCGGACGCGTACTCGGAACCGACGAGCAGGGCGCCGAGCACGACGAGGGCGAGCTGCCCGAGCGTGACGCTGTACAGGGCGGCGACCAGCGGATCGAAGTTGACGACATGCTCGACGTTGCCGCGCCAGTTGAACGCGACGAGGGTGCCGATACCGGTGCTGAGCACGAAGGCCAGCAGCAGGGTGAAACCGGTCGAGCGCACGGTCCACACCTTGGTCCATTCGGCGGCGAGAACCGCCCGGGGCGAGTTGCTGCTCATCGCTGTGCTCCTCCCGGCTGCTCCGCCCGGTACTCGACCGCGTCGGCGGTCAGCCGCATGAACGCCTCCTCCAGAGACGTGGTGCTCCGTGTCACCTCGTGCACCGGCACCGCGTGTGCCGCGACGAGTGCGCCGATCCGCTCCGCGTCGGCGGCCGCACTCAGGGTCCCGTCGGCGCAGGCGGTGACCTCGATCCCCGCACCGGCCAGCACCTCGCGCAGCCGCTGCGGTTCCGGCGTGCGCACCCGCACCCCCGCTTCCGTGTGCCTGTCGATGAACGCGGCCATTCCGGTGTCCGCGAGGAGCCGGCCGCGGCCGATCACGACGAGGTGGTCCACGGTGAGTGCCGCCTCGCTCATCAGGTGACTGGAGATCAGGACGGTGCGCCCCTCGGCCGCCAGGTCCCGCAGGAGGTGCCGGATCCACCGGACACCTTCCGGATCGAGCCCGTTGACCGGCTCGTCGAGCACCAGGACGGCCGGGTCGCCGAGCAACGCCGCGGCGATTCCCAGCCGTTGGCCCATGCCCAGCGAGAACGTCCCCGTCCGCCGGTGCGCGGCGCCCGCCAGCCCGGCCAGCTCGATCACCTCATGGACACGGCGGGCCGGGATCCGGTTGCTCCGGGCCAGGCACCGCAGGTGGTTCAGCGCGGTCCGGCCGGGGTGCACGGCCCCGGCGTCGAGCAGCGCGCCCACCGTACGCAGCGGATCGCGCAGCCGCCGGTACGGTGCGCCGTCGATGCGCACCTCGCCGGCCGTCGGCCGGCCCAGGCCCAGCATCATCCGCATCGTGGTCGACTTTCCGGCGCCGTTGGGACCCAGGAACCCGGTCACCAGACCGGGCCGTACCCGGAAGCCGAGCCCTTCCACCGCGGTGGTGTTCCCGTAGCGCTTGGTCAGGTTGGTCACTTCGATCATGTCGGCGATGGTCCGCGATGCGAAGCCCCCGCCGCATCAGGCCCGGGGTCGACCGCTCTTTCTCCACCCACGGGTGGAGACGGGCCGTCGCAGGAGGCCGCGCGTCCGACCACGGGGGGAGCGCCCGGGACAACCGCAGGACGGAGGTGGCGCGCCGTGCGCCTGGATAGGGTCGAGCGGTGCGAGCAGGTACTGAGGTGGACGCGGACGATCATCCGATCCTGGCCCGGCGGCTGAGCCGACGCCAACTGATCGCCCTGGACTGCGCGTTCGTGATCGGCTACGCGGTCGCGCTGCTGCTGACCGGGTCGACAGCCGACGCGCCGTCGTCCGCGACAGTCACCCCGGCCCCGGTGCCGTGGGAGCGGCTCGTGCTCATCGCCGCGGCCACCGCGCCCGTCGCCGTACGGAGGATCCGGCCGTTGCCCGTGTTCCTGTCCGTGCTGGCGGTGACCGTCGTCGCCGTCGTACGGGACGCCACGTGGGACCCGTTCCTGTCGGCGGCGTACGCCATGTACACCGTCGCCCTCACGATGCCGTCGCACCGTTGGTGGCAACGATGGCTGCCCGGACTGTCGCTGGCGGCCCTGGCCCTGGGCGGCGCCGCCGGAGCGACGCACGCGGGCGACGCGTACTGGTGGCGCGGCGGCCCGGGACTGCTGCTGCTCGGCTCCACCGCGCTGCTCGGCGCCTGGCAACTGGGGCGCTCCGCGCGGCAGCGGCGGGCGTTCGCCGTCCGGGCGGCGGAGCAGCTCGCTCAGCGGGCCGTCACGGAGGAACGCCTGCGGGTCGCCCGCGAACTGCACGACGTCGTCACCCACAGCATGGGCCTGATCGCGGTCAAGGCCGGCGTCGCCAACCACGTCCTGCACGTCAGGCCGCAGGAGGCGCACGACGCCCTGCAGGTCATCGAACGCACGAGCCGCACCGCGCTGAACGACATGCGCCGGATGCTCGGTGTGCTGCGCACCCCCGAGGGCGAGCGGCAGCCGGCGTCGCTCGGACCGGTTCCCGGCGCGGTCGCACTTCCCGAACTCGTCGGGCAGGCCGGTGCGCAGCTGACGGCGCGCGGTGTCGAGAACCTTCCCGAAGGAGTCGCGCTGGCCGTCTACCGGATAGTTCAGGAGGCGCTCACCAACGTCGCCAAGCACGCCGGCCCGGAACCCCGTTGCCGGGTGGAGGTCGCCGCGAACGGCCGCGACGTCCGGATCGACATCACCGACGACGGCGGCGGCCGGGTGCCGCCGACGGAGACGACCGGCGGCCATGGCATCGTCGGCATGCGCGAACGCGTCGCCCTGTACGGCGGCACCTTCACCGCCGGACCGCGTCCGGAGGGCGGCTTCGCGGTGCACGCGTCCCTGCCGTACGAGGAGAGCACATGATCCCGCCCACCGGCTCCGGCGATCCGGTCCGGGTCCTCATCGCCGACGACCAGGCGCTGCTGCGCGGCAGCCTGCGGGTGCTCGTCGATGCCGAGCCCGGCCTGGTGACCACGTCGGAGGCGGCGAACGGCGCGGAGGCGGTGCGCTGCGCCCGGCAGGACCCGCCGGACGTGGTCCTGATGGATGTACGGATGCCGGGAACGGACGGCATCGAGGCGACCCGGCAGATCTGCGGCTCTCCCGGCACCGCGCACGTCAAGGTGCTGATCCTGACGATGTTCGACCTGGACGAGTACGTCTACGCCGCGCTGCGGGCCGGTGCCAGCGGCTTCCTGCTCAAGGACACACCCCCCGCCGAGCTGATCGCGGCGATACGGATCGTCGCCGGAGGCGATGCACTGCTGGCACCGGCCGTGACCCGGCGCCTGATCGCGGAGTTCGCCCACCGCCCGGAGCCCTCGCAACCGCTGTCGCGCACCCTGGACGGTGTGACCGGACGCGAGCGCGAAGTCCTCGCGCTCATCGCCCGCGGCCTGTCCAACACCGAGATCGCCGAACGGCTGTACCTCGGCATCGCCACCGTGAAGACCCACGTCAGCCATCTGCTCACCAAGCTCGACTGCCGTGATCGCGCCCAGCTGGTGATCGTCGCGTACGAGAGCGGACTGGTCACGGCGGCACGGCCACCGACCGGTCCCTGAAAGCGGGTTCCCGGCTCCGCCGGGGGTGTCGGTCCGCCTTGCGGAGCAGGTCGTCGATCGCCCGGAGCACGGCGTCCTGACGCTCCTCGTGCAGCCAGCCGTGCCCGGCGTCAGTCAGAATCCGGTGCTCACCGTCCCGGACCGAAGCGGCCAGCCCGGCGTGCAGCGCGGTCTTGGCGTCGTTGATCCGCCGCAGCACCGCCGCGGACCACAGCTGGGCCTGCGCGTCGTCGTGCCCCAGGACGGTGAGGACGATCAGAGGGACGTCCGGGAGCTCCGGTCCGGTGCGGAGCTCGTCGGCGACCACGTCGTAGAGGTTGCGGTCCTCGTACAGACCGGCCCGCCACGCGGTGGTGACGTGGTGTTCGACGAGCGGCTCGCGTACGGGGTCCGGCCAGTTCGCGAAGAGCGGCGCGGCCTGGTCGCGGGCCTGCCGGAGCTGCTCCTGTGTCAGCTCCGGTATGTCCCGGCCGTGCAGCCGCGCCAGCTTCTCCCGCGCTTCCTCAGGTCCGTGCGCGTGGAGATCCTCGTGGAAGGGGTCCAGCAGGAGCAGCCCGGACACCTCGTCGGGGAAGAGCTGCGCGTAGCGACGCGCGTAGGCGCCGCCCAGCGAGTGGCCCACCAGCAGATACGGGGCGGGTACGTCGGCGGCGTGCAGCAGATCGTGGAGCTCGCCGGCGACCTCGGCGGCAGTGCGGGGCAGGTCGGCCGGCTCGCTCCAGCCGGTACCGGCGCGGTCGTAGAGCACGCTGGTGGTCGACTCGGCCACCCGGTCGTGGGTGTTGAGGTAGTCCAGGCCGACCAGCCCGGCTCCCGGCAGGAACACCACGGCCGGGCCCCCGCTGCCGGAGCGGTGCAGCATCAACTTCCGCCCGGCAGCGGCGTACAGGCGACCCAGCGGGGGTCGGGAGCACGTTTCCTCGGGGCCGGCTGAGCCGACTTCGGGCGACGGATGGGCCATGGCCGGTGTCCTCACTCTCACTGTTCTCATCTTTGAGAAAAGTATCGGAGGTGAGAACATTCGTCCATGGATACGGTTGATCTGCTTCTGCACCCGGTGCGGATGCGCCTTGTGCACGCCATGCACGACGGGCGGACGCGTACGACCACCGAACTCTGCGCCCTGCTGCCCGACGTCTCGAAGGCCACCGTCTACCGGCATGTCGGCCTGCTGGCCGACGGAGGGCTGCTCGCGGTGGAGGGTGAGCAGCGGGTGCGTGGCTCGGTCGAGCGCCGGTACCGGCTGCACCGCACCCGGGCGGTGATCGACCCCGACACGATCGCGGCGATGTCGCCGGAGGACTACCGCCGGGGCTTCGCCGTGGCCATGGCCACCCTGCTGGCCGAATTCAACGCGTACCTCGACCGCGAGGACGCCGATCCGACCGCCGACCTGGTGGGCTTCCGCCAGCACGCGCTCTGGCTCAGCCGCGACGAACTCATCGAGATGATCGGCGAGTTGCGCGAGGTGATCGTGGCCCGGATGAGCCATGCACCGTCACCGGAACGCACCCGACACCTGCTCAGCCCGATCCTGTTCCCCACCGAGGCACCGTCCACCGAGCCACCGCCCCCGGACCTCACCCCGCCGCGGGGCGCAGCTCGCGGATGATGCGGGTCAGGTCGGCCGGGGCGGCCGCGAGGCGGACCGGCCTGCCCCCGTCGTCGAGTTCGGCGATGTGCCAGCCGCCGGGGACGGTGTCGCCGTCGCCGCCCCGGACCCGCCGGACGCCCTTGACGGTGAGCCGGTCCACCGGGATCGGTTTCGCCGCGAAGCGGCCGGGGCCGGGGTGGGGCGTCACCGCGGGCGGGCCGTCACCGAGGACGATGTGGGTGCCGAAGAGGTGCGGGTTGTAGTCGGTCTGCTCCAGGAAACGGGCGGCCACGAACACCTCCCCCGCTGCCCTCTCCTTCCCCTCCGTCCCGGCGGACCCCGCCGCCGCTCGGGGCGTACGCACCCGGGTGGCCCGCCAGGCCAGGGCGAACAGACCCAGCGTGCCCGCCGAGCCCGCGATCGCCCAGGTGACCGCCGCAGGGGAGGTGAGCAGGGTCGTGGGGTACCGGTAGCAGAGCGGCAGCAGCCACAGGGCCGTACCGACGAGCACGCCCGCGAACGGAAGCGCCGAGGGGAGCACCTCGTCGTCGGGCAGTCGGCGCCCGCGCAGCCGCAGCAGCACCCTGGCCCCGGGGTACCCCGCGGCCAGGGCCAACGCGGCCACGAGGACGGCTGCATCCCCGGCGGCGGCCACGTGTTCGCGCCATTCGTGATGCTTTCCGGCGACCTTCATCACCTCGCCGCGCCAGAGGGTGACCTCGACGCTGTAGCCCGGCCCGAAACCCTGGGCGCCCTCTCGCGAGACCGCGAGCCGCTCCCGTGGGCGGCGGTCGGCGAAGTACAGCCAGCTGGACTTCTTGGGCCGGCGGACCTCGGTCCTCGCGATCACGGCGGGCACGGTGGTCAGACAGTCGCGGCGCTCCGTCGCGGTCGCTCCGGCGGTCGCGCACGGGACGGCCGACTGCCACGCCCGTGCGTACGAGGAGGTGTTCGGCAAGAACCACGCGGTCGCGGCGGCGCCCGCGAGCAGCAGCACGCACAGGCTCAGCGAACCGGCCGAAGAGTGCCCGGCAGTGCGGCGCGAGATGACGGGGATGTGGTCCGACTCCGGGGCGCCATGGCGAGCGTGCAGCGCGCGGAGCGCCGCCAGCTCCGCGTCGAACTCCGCACGGTCGTCGGGCGACCAGCTCTGCGGCAGGGGCAGGAGCCGCCTGCGCCCGTCGCGCAGCGCCAGGCCGACGCGCCGGGCTTCCGGCACCCGGGAGTCGCTCTCGTGCTTCAGGAGGATCCGCAGACCGGCGATGTCGCGCCACGGCACACTCCGGCGGCGCAGCAGCGTCCGGGTGTGCACGCCGTACGCGTCGGCGCTCACCCGGGTGGTGACCATGCTCAGCGCCGGGACACCCAACAGCGCGAACAGCAGACCGACGCCCAGCCACACGTCCAGGAGCCCGCCGCGGTACGCCAGGCGCACCGCGGCCAGGCACGCCCCGGCACCCCCGAGCCCGACCAAGAACCACAAGGGGCGTTTCCGGAACGGGGGGCAGGTCACTTCCCGGACATCGCTCATGCACGGAATCCTGCCACCGACCGGGCCGCACCTTCTTGTGAGATCTCCGGCAACTCTCCGGCCCGCCACACTGCCGACTTGCGTACGGAGCGGGGGCGTACGAACCGGACCGGCGGCCTGGGCCGAGCGGGCAGTTCAGGCACCGCACCTACGCCCTTCCGCTCCACGTCCCTCCGCTCCACGTCCCTCCGCTCCACGTCCCTCTGCTCAACGCCCTTCCGCTTCACTCTCCTTCGGCTTCCGGGCCTTCCGGTCTCATACGTTCGAACGCGGTGGGGGTCGTCCGCCGGCGAAGGAACTCCTCGATGTCCCGGGCACACTCGGCCGGGCTCGATTCGCCGGTGTCGCACTCGATGTCATAGACGCCGTGCGCATGGACCCGGTCGAACTGGCGGGCAGCCAGCCCTGCCGGACGATCACCGCGCGCCCGCTCCCGGCGCTCCAGCTCCGGCAGGGGGCAACGCACACCGACGAGGACGACGTCCCGAGGGGGAAACAGGGCCAGGCAGTCCTGGAGGCGCCACGGCTCGCTCAGGACGTGGTCCACGACGACGATGTTGCCTGCCGAGGCCATGCCCGCGACCGCGCGGTGGAACCCCCTCCAGGTGCGCTTGAGTACGACATCCAGCTGATCCGGTGTCAGCTCGGGCCCTGACCGCATGGCGTGGAACGCGTCCACGGGCATGTGGAAGGACGGCTCGTCGAGGACTGCGACCAGCTCCCGGGCGATGCTCGACTTGCCCGAACTGGACGTGCCGTTCAGAAAGATGATCAAACCGTCGGCCTTCTGATCGCAGGCCGGACCCGAGGGGGATGTGTCCATGACCGCACAGTAGGACGCGGGGGTGATCTACGGGGCGGCCTTCCGGCCCTCGACGATGGGTGTCAGGCCGTCGAGGAGCGCCTTGAGGCCGAGTTCGAAGAGGGCGTCGAGACGCAGGTCGTAGCCGTCGTCGAAGGCTCCGACGACCTTGGTGAAGGTGGGGAAGCGGCCGGATTCCGCCAGCCCCTGGAGGGTGGGGGCACGGCTGTCCATCCACTCGTCGTCCGACTGGCCCGTGGAGGCTTCGGCCTGTGCCTTCCGCTCCAGGTGCACCGCCAGACCGTGGGTGTGGCTGTAGACCAGTACGTGGATGTCGAACAGCGTGGCGGGGGCGAGGCCGTGGCCGTCGAGGGCGCTCAGTACCCATTCGCCGTGGACCATGAGGTTGGGTGCGAGCAACGGTCGGGTGATGGGCCCGAGTTGGGCCAGCCACGGGTGCCTGCGGTACAGGGTCCAGAGGGTCCGGGCCCCCAGCTCGACGCGGGAGCGCCACCCCTCGGGGGCGTCGGCGGGGTAGGACTCCTCGCCGAATGCGGTATCGGCCATGAGCAGGACGAGGTCGTCCTTGCCGGTGACGTACCGGTAGGGCGACATGGCGGCGACGCCGAGGCGGGCCGCGACGCCGCGCATGGAGAGCGCCGGCAGCCCTTCGGCATCGGCGATGTCCATTCCCGTGCGGACGATCCGGTCAAGGGTCAGCTCCCGCTCGGGAGCGGGAGCGGGAGCTGAGGCAGGAGCGGAGGCCGGGGCCGTGGTCGAGGTCGGCGACGGGATTCTGCGGGGCGGTGTGACGGGAGCGGTTCCGGCGACGACGGTGCCGGTCCGGGGGCGGGTCTCGACGAGCCCCTCAAGACGCAGAGTGGTCAGGGCCTTGGTGGCGGTCGCGAGCGCGACACCCCACTCCTTGGCGATCTGACGGGTCGAGGGAACCCGGTCCCCGGCGGCGAGTTCGCCATCGGTGATGCGGCGGCGGATTCCGGCGACGATGCGCAGATAGGGCGGCTCGGCGGGTGTGGCTGTGGGCTTCGTCACGTACTGCGGCCTTCCTGTTCTGTACTAGTGCAGAGGGGAGCAGCGGGAACGTCGGGAGGATGTCAACTGTCCTAGTACAGAAGGGATGTTAGGCCAGTTGAGACAGGTTCGCGTACGCCGTACGTTCAGCTTGCGTACAGCGTACCGAAGGAGCTTCCCATGCAGACCGTTCTCATCTCCGGCGGCGGAATCGCCGGACCCGTGCTCGCCCACTGGCTGCACCGCCACGGCTTCGGGCCCACCGTCGTCGAGCGCGCCCCGGGCCCACGTCCCGGGGGCCAGGCCGTGGACATACGCGGAGTCGCCCTCGACGTCATCGAACGGATGGGCCTGCTGGAGCAGGCGAGGGGCGTACGCACCCGGATGCGTGGCATGTCGATCCTCGATCCCGAGGGTCACGAGGTCGACCGCTCCACCGAGTCGACGTTCAGCAGTGGCCGGCTCGACAGCGACGACATCGAACTGCTCCGCGAGGACCTGGTGCGGATGGTGCAGGAGCACACGCGCGCAGATGCGGAGTACCTCTTCGGCGACAGCATCGCCGCGCTCCAGGAGGACGGTGCAGGCGTGCGCGTCGACTTCGTCCACGGGGCCTCCCGCACCTTCGACCTGGTGATCGGGGCCGACGGCCTGCACTCGACCGTACGGCGCCTGGCGTTCGGCCCCGAGGAGCGTTTCATCCATCACCTGGGCAGCTACCTCTCGGTGTTCGGCGCGGACAACTTCCTCGGGCTCGACGACTGGCAGGTGTGGCTGCGGGACGGTGACGCGGGCTTCGGCATCATGCCCGTACGCGACAACACGGAGCTCAGGATCGCCTTCGGTTTCGAGTCCGGACCCCTCGCCCTCGACCAGCGCGACAGCGGCGCCCTGCGGCGACTCGTCGTCGACAAGCTGTCATCCCTGAGCTGGGAGGGGGTCCGTCTGGCCAAGGCTGCCGAGGAGGCGCCCGACTTCTACTGCGACGCCATGGCCCAGATCCGGATGGACCACTGGTCGCGCGGCAGGGTGGCCCTGCTCGGGGACGCGGGCTACTGCCCCTCCCCGATCTCGGGGCAGGGCACCGGCCTGGCCCTCGTGGGCGCCCACGAGCTGGCCGACTGCCTCGCCCGGACGCCCGGCGACCACCGTGCCGCGTTCTCCCGCTACGAGCGGCGGATGCGCTCCTTCGTCACTCTCAACCAGGCCCTGGCCACCGAGAATCCCGGTGGACCCGCCTCCGAGGCCTCCCTCGCACACGCCAAGAACGCACTCTCGCTGGGCGGCTGATTCGTATACCAACATATGTGTCGAGGGGCATCAGGCCGCGGCGGCCGCCGGGGACCGGACGCGGGAGAACGGCGCCGGCCCCGCCTTCCACGACGGGATCGTGGCCCTCGCCGACAACCCGCTGCCGGCCCAGCTCATGCAGCGGCTGAGCGGCCGGCTGCGGCTGTTCTTCGGCCTGAACACGGAACCCGCCCCATGCGCGCGCAGCACGGCGAGATGTACGAACGCATCGCCGCGGGAGACGCCGACGCCGCAGCGGAGATCACCCTCCTCCACGTACGCAAGAGCCGGGAACTCGCCCTCCGCGCCGTGACCGCCTGAACCGGCGAGGCACGCCGGGGCCACGCGTGTCGCGGAACGACGACGGCGACGTTCCGCCGTGGCTTGTCCCACAGCCACCGCAGCACTTCTCCATTGGGCCCCATGCCGCCACCACGGCGGCGACCTCGTCCGGCTCCTCCTCGTTGTGCACCATGCACGTCAACATGTCCGCGGCAGGGCCGGCTGGTTCTTCCCTCGATGCCCACCGGGCGACGGGCCGGAGCCGGCCCCATCTCGGAGACGGATTCGCCTGATCACGATTCCTATGCCCAGGCGGCCCCGCGAGGCCGGAGGCGGTAAAGGTGTGCGGCAGACCGTAGCGAAAATGGGGCACGGTCCGGTCCTTCGAACTGCTCGGCAGCGGAAGTTCCTATGAGCCCGCAGCGTCCTGGGCCAGGGGGATCGGGGGCCTGTCGTACAGGTTGTGTTCGGTGCCGGCGGTGAGGATCTCAGCCGTGGTAGGTGGCGATTGCGGTCTGGACGAACGAGCGGATCAGTGGATTCCTGTCGTCCTCGTTCCATGCCGCAACCACGCGGCTCGGCGGCATGTCGATCAGTGGCACCACGGTGAGCCCCGCTGCCGGCTCGTGGTTCAGGAGGGTCATGCCGACCGTGCCGTTCCAGAGAACGGCTTGCCGACACTCCTGGACGGTACGCACCACCGGGCCCTCGCGAGGTTCCCCGCCGTTCCAGTACGACTGCCAGATGGGGTCGGTGCCCTCCGGAAACAGGAACCAGCGGCGATCGGCCAGGTCGGCCGACTTCAAGCTGCCGCGGCGGGCCAGCGGATCGTCGGCGCGCAGCAGTGCTCCCACCGGGTCGGCGCGCAGCGCGTGCACGGTCAGGCCGGTCTCGTCGAAGGGGCCGCGGGTCAGGGCGACGTCGACCAGTCCGGCGTGCAGCCCACAGGTGGGATCGGTCAGATCGGTCTCGCGGATGCAGACCTCAACGCGCGGGTGCAGCCGGTGGTAGGCGCGGGCCAGCCGGGATGCGCCCGGGTCGGTGCTGTCGCCCAGGAAGCCGACGGTGATGGTCGCGGCGCCGGCCGCCGCGGCCACGCGTACGCGTACCCGGTCGGCCTGGTCGAGCAGGGAGCGCGCCTCATCGAGCAGCACCGCCCCCACCGGAGTCGGCGTGACACCGGCGGACGATCGGTCGAACAGCACGGCGCCGACCTCGGCCTCCAGCTGCTTGATCGCCCGGCTCAGTGGCGGCTGGCTCATGTGCAACCGGGCGGCGGCCCGGCCGAAGTGGAGCTCCTCGGCGACCGTGACGAAGTAGCGCAGCGTGCGTAGCTCCATGGTGCGACGATACCCGTACGGTATCGACTCCACGGAATGGGTCTTGGACTTTCGGGTTGCCCCGGCGGTGGAATCGAGGCATGACTGACGAACCGAAGACCAGCGAGCCGACGGCCGACCCCTCCGTATCGGTGGTCGGTCCGGGCGACGGCGAGACGATCCTCCTGGGCAGCACGCGCATGCGTGTCCTGGAAGACGGCAGCAACACCGGGCACCGTCTCGGCCTCGCCGAGTCCGTCCTCGCGCCGCACACGCCCGGACCACCCCAGCACCGCCACGCCCAGCACGACGAGGGCTTCTACATCATCTCCGGCACGGTGCGCTTCACGGTCGGCGACAAGGACTACGACGCGACCGCGGGCACGCTCGTGATGGTCCCGCCCGGAGCCCCGCACACCTTCGCCAACACGACCGACCAGCCGGCCGTCATGCTGAGCACCTTCACGCCGGACCTGTACGTGCAGTACTTCCGGGACCTGCAGGAGATGTTCGCCGGTGGCCGGGCGCCGACCCCACAGGCGAGCATCCAGGTGATGAGCCGTTACGCCACCGAGCCCGCCGTCGACTTCGCCCAGAAAACGGACTGACAACGCCGCCCGGCCGGCCGCCACCGGATCCGCCCCGAGCCGCAGCGAGAAAGGCAGCCGCCGGGGCGGCCGACCGCTGTCGGCAGCACGGGATGCCGACAGCACTGGGCGTCGGCAGCCTGTCGGTGCTGTGTCGGCAGACAGGTGCACGCTTGTGCGCATGACTGAGCTTCTCGCATCGTCCGACGACCTCCGCCCCATCACCGCTTTCGACGACGGATCCGGGCCCAACCTGCTGGTGGTCCACCCGGGTGGTGGGGACGCGACCACCTGGAACAGTGTCACCCGCCACCTGACCGACGACTATCGCGTCGTCAGGATCCGCCGACGGATCTACGCTCCCGGAGCAGACATCGCACTACCCCACTCGATGGCCGTCGAGGCAGCCGACATCGTCGCGGTCGCGGAACTCCTCGACTCGCCGGTGCTTCTCGTGGGGCATTCCTCGGGCGCCGTCGCCGCGCTGGAAGCAGCGTTGCTCGCCCCGACGGCGTTCGCCGGACTGTTCCTCTATGAACCTCCCATGCCCACCCGTGAGTTGCTCGCCGGGGAGGCGGGAGCACGTGCGCGTGCCGCGCTCGACACGGGCGACCCGGTCGAGGCGATGCGTATCCATATGCGCGACATCGTCCGCATGCCTGCGAACACGGTCGATGCGATGTTCGCCGACCAGCAAGTGCAAGCGGCGTTCGCCGCCTACGCACCGGCCCAGATCGCGGACGACGAGGCAATCGACGCACTCGGCGTCGGTATCGATCGCTTCGCGAACCTCGCAACGCCGACGAGCCTGATCGAGGGAGACCTCAGCCCCGCCCACTTGCGCGAGCGCCTGGCTGATCTGGCGGCAACCCTGCCGAACGCGCGGACCGTCACGCTCGCCGACCAGGGACACATCGCCCACCTCACCGCTCCTGACACACTGGCCAACGCCATCCGGGACATGGCGGAACAGGTTCTCCACGTATGAAGCATCCGGGATGCCCCGTCGGCCGAAGCACTCGTTCAACAACGCAACGACCGGCGGGCCAACCACCAACTGTTGCCCCGCCGGCCCTGGTTCGGCCGCACGGACCGCGTCCCGCACGGGACCTCAGGACTTCGGTACCGGCGGCAGTTCGGCGTGCTCGACCGTGTAGCCGCCCTTGGTCACCGGGGCGTACGGCGCGGGCGCCATGCAGGTGCCGACCGGGGCATCCGCAGGAGCGGCATCGTCGTTCGGCATCAGGTTCACGCCGTTCCAGGAGAAGCCCACGCGGTCGTCGGAGTGCCCCTTGTCCCTGCCGCCGTCGTAGACGCTGAATCCGAGCCGACGCCCGACGTCGGGCGGCCCACCGGGGCCGACCTTGGTGATGATCGCCGTCAGCGTCGCGGTGCGGGGGCCCGTGACCAGGCAGTCCACCCGCCCTTCGGACGTGTAGGTGGTGTTCCGCTCGGCCGAGTAGTGGGAGACCTTGATCGTTCCCCGGGCATCGGTCGGCAGACCCGTGGGTATCCCGGGCAGCGGTCGGCTGTACGGGGCAGCGTGCGCGTCGAAGCTGAACGAGCGGATGTCGTCGTCCTTGTAGTAGGGCAGGACGAACTCCGCGCTTCCGGTGACACTCGCGTACGCCGGCTTCCCCGCACGCTGCCCGGCAGAAGACGCAGGCGAGGCGGACAAGGCGGACAAGGCAGGCGAGGCAGACGAGGCCGAAGCGACCGAGGCGCCGCTGAGGGGCAAGCAGGCGGCGAGCGCGACGAGTACGGCCATCGTCTTGCGGGGGGACAGTGAAATCACCGTGTTCTCCTGGGAGTTGGGGGTTCGTCGTGACGTGGTCCATCCTTCACGGCCGTCCCCTCCCGGCCCATCAGCCGCGATCCGTAATTCCCGACGCGTTCACCTCAACCGTGAGACCTACCGGTGTCAGCCTCCGGTCGCACGGGCGGCAGCCCGCTCAGCGCGACTTGGGGAACACGGCGCGCGGAGCGGATCCGTTGATGACGAAGGCGGCACCTCATCGACGACGCACCTACGGCGACGTCGTCCCGGCTCAACCATCGCTCGCTAGGGAGTCACCGGCAACGGCACTTTCCGCAGTGCCCGATAATCTGGCGGTTGACGCGAACGAGGAGCGGCGACGAGACCGGGGGGAATACGGAGATCAGGGACATCGAGATCTTCCTGACGCTCGCTCAGGAGCTGCACTTCGGCCGGACCGCCGAACGACTGCACGTGTCCCCGGCCCGAGTCAGCCAGGCGATCAAGAAGCAGGAACGCCGCATAGGCGGAGTACTCTTCGACCGCACCAGCCGCCACGTCCACCTCACCCCGCTCGGCCAGCAGCTCTACGACGACCTGCTCCCCGTGCACCACGGCCTGCAGCAGAGCCTGGAGCGGGCCGTGCTGTCTGCGAAGGAGAAGACCGAGGTGCTGCGCCTGGGCATGATGTCCAGCAACAGCGAGGATCTGCGGCCCCTCCTCACCTCGTTCGCATCCCGTCATGCCGGCTGCACCGTGCAGATCCGCGCCGTGGGCTACAACGATCCCTTCTCCGCCCTGCGCCGCGGCACGATCGACGTCCTGCTCGTCTGGCTCCCCGTCCGGGAACCAGACCTCACCGTGGGCCCGGTGGTCTGTACCGAGCCCGTCGTGCTGTGCGTGTCCTCCACCCACCGACTGGCCACGCGTCGCTCCGTCTCCTACGAAGACCTCGCCGACGAGGCCGTCCTGACCGGCGCCGCGCCCAAGCCGTTGACCAGCGCTCATGAAGAAGTCCGGCTGGAGTACTAGCCGGGGTGGACGTCTGCGATCTGCCGCATCGCGAGGCCCGGCAGGCGGGCGACCGGGCAGCCCGCGTCCCGGGCGACGGTCAGCGGCAGTCCGGCGGGGTGTCGTCGGTGCGTGTTCCCAGGCCGTCCAGGACCAGGTCGACCAGGACACGGGGGAGGTCCTCGGCCAGGGGCTCCCGCGAGAGCAGCACTCTGCTGTGCAGGGGAGCGATCAGTGCTTCGAGCGCCACGCGCGGGTCGGTCCCGGCGCGCAGCTCACCTCGGGCGATGCCGCGTTCGATCATTACGGCGGCCAGCTCGATCCTTGATCGCCAGAACGTCTCGCGCGCCTTGGCCATCTCAGCGTCCTCCACGGGGATCACCGCGACGTGGGCGAGGACGGCGCCGAGGGGGCTGTTGAGGTAGTCCGTCACCAGGGTGGCGAAGGCCAGCAGGTCCTCTCGTACGGAGCCGGTGTCCGGTACCGGAATACGGCGGTCGCTCGCGGCGAGCAGGGCGTCGATGAGGAGGTTCTCGCGGGTGCGCCAGCGGCGGTAGAGGGAGGTCTCGTTCACTCCGGCCCGCTTGGCGACGTCGGCGAAGCTGAACCGGGTCGTTCCGCCCTCGGCCAGCGCATCGAGGGCGGCGTCGAGCACCGCCTTGCGTACGCGGGCGGCCCGTCCGCCGGGCCTGCGCTGGATCTCGTCGTCACTCACATGCATCACCTCTCGCACCCACCCTAACGCAAGATTTCTTGCTTTTTTGGCGAGCATGCGCCACGGTGCTAGAAGCAAGTTTTCCGGCTTTTAGCGTCACCCGGTGGTGACGTGAAAGGAGACCGACATGTCCTTCGTATGGCCCCAGGACCCGCGTGACCTGTTCGTCGAGCGCTACCCGCAGATGGTCGCCTTCGGACTGCCCGCCCCCGATGTCGACGCCGTCCGCGCCGCCATCACCGAGATGTGGCCCGATGCCCCGGGCGGCTGGGTTCACGAGTGGTCGCAGCTCGCCGGCCGGTACGCCGCCGACGGCCGGCACGACCTGGCGGTGCTCGCCTACGGCTACGCCAAGTTCCCCACCCTGGCCAACGAGCCCAAGCGCCTGGCCCTGGCCCGCCAGGCCGAGGAGTACCAGCTCGCCGCAGCCGGCTTCCCCGTCGACTTCTCACGCCGCATCCTGACGCTCCCGCACCAGGGCGGCTCGACCCAGGTCCCGGTGCACATCCTGGCCGCGCCGGACCTGCCCGCCGACGCTCCCGTCACCCTCGCCAGCGGCGGCGTCGACAGCTGGAAGATGGACCTGCACTCCCTGCTCGTCGGCCTCGCCCTGCAGACCCGCACCCGCATCATCGCCTTCGACCTGGCCGGTACCGGAGAGACCAGCCACATCCCCATGACCCACGACGGCGGCACCGAAATCATCGAGGGCCTCATCACCGAGGCCCGCAGGACGGGCAACGGACAGGTCGTGCACTTCGGCCTGTCCATGGGCGGCTACTACTCCGCCCGCACCGGCCTCACCGGCGCTGTGGACGCCGCCATCAACGTCGGCGGCCCCGTCGAAGCCGCCTTCGCCCCCGGACGCACCTTCGCCTTCGGCATGGAGGGCATCGTCGGCAACGCCCTCGGCTTCAACGAATCCCCCAGCCCCGAGGAGCAGTCCGCGGAATTCGCGAAGTTCAACCTGCGTCACCTGCTCGACCAGGACACCAACGCCCCGATGCTCGTGATCAACGGAGCCGACGACGTCCACGTGCCCCAGCACGACACCCTGGTCTTCCAGGGCCGCCGCGACACCCGCGTCGACCTCATCCCCGGCACCGGCCACTGCGCCATCACCAAGCTGCCCGAGGTCATGCCGATCATCAACGACTGGCTCAAGCGGACGCTCGGCATCTGACACGTCCTCAGCACCGACGGGCTGGTCGGGTGCCCGGCGCGCTCACACGCCGGGCACCCGACCAGCCGGATCGCTCACCTCATGCCGCATCCTCAAGGCGGTGTGCGGCATGGAATTCGCATCCGCACAGACCTCGGAGTGCCCCCGGCCCGAACGGGTGATTGCGACGGTTGCCCTGTGACGGGATCTTCACGGCCATGTCCCGACTGTGTGCCATCCGGCGGTCGGCCGAAAATCGCTGGTTAGCCTGGCGGCGCTCAAGGTGTCCCTGGGGGACGTCGGAACAGTCGGACGGAAGAGGGAAACAGGCATGGGCGGTCGTGACGGGCACGTGGTGTCGCGCAGGCAAATATTCAGGCTGGCCGGGACGGGACTGGGGCTGACCGTATTCGGCGCCGGGGTCGTGGGGTGCGGCCCCGAGGAGGAGGCGGTCGCACCGGGCGGCAGCGCGAAGCCGGGCGGGGAGAAGAACGGTGACACTTTCACCACCCCGCCGCCGGGCACCGCGCCCGAGCCGCTGTGGAAGGCGGCTGCCGCGAACACCAGCCTGGCCGGCCTCGACGCGCTCGCGGTGATCGGGGACGTGGTCCTGGTGTCGGGCGATCCGCTGGTGGGGCGGGACATGGTCAGCGGTAAGGAGACGTGGTCGCGCAAGGGCGTCACCACGCCCGGCGCCAAACTCATCGTCGGCGGCGGCACGCTCTACCTCGCCAGCGCCGAGTACGACGGTGACGTGGTGGGTCTGGATCCGGCCACGGGCAAGGAGACCTGGCGCAGCCGCCTGGGCAAGAAGTACGAGCAGCCGCGCCCGATCGCGGCCGACGACCGCCATGTGTACGTCCTCGCCGGCATCCTGGAGAAGGACTACACGACGCCGAACAACGTGATCGCCGCGATCGACACCACCTCGGGCAAGATCGCCTGGCGTGAACAGCGCGATGCGGGGACCGAGGAGTACGGCATCACCGCCGCGGCCGTCGGCGAACGCCTGGTCTACACGGACTACCGGGAGAACGTGACGGTCCGGGACACGGCGACCGGCCGGCAGCTGTGGACGAAGAAGATCAGCCGGTCCAACAACCGACGCTTCGCCGTGCACGAGGGCCTGGTGATCGTGGCGGACGGCCGGTGGCTGCGCGCGTTCGACCTGGCCGACGGCAAGGAACGCTGGTCGCTCCGGACGGAGGAGTTCAGCTCGTTCAACGACCCGCATGTCCTGGGCGGGGTGCTCTACGCGGCCGACAGCGCGCGCGGCATGTGGGCGGTGGACCCCGGTACGGGCAAGCAGATCTGGCGCAACGAAGACCTGCGGGACTCGGCCACGCAGGCGTGGCAGTTCGCCAAGGTGAACGGCACCCTGTACGGCGCGACCGAGTTCGACGAGGACGGCGGCGTGCACGCCTTCGACGCGGCGACCGGAAAGCTGCGCTGGACCTACAACGACAGAACCGGCGACATCCAGCAGTGGTACGTGGTGGCGGCGGGCGACCGGCTGGCCGTGATGCACGGGAAGCGGCTCTACGCGCTCCCCGCCGTGTGATCAGAACGCCCTGGCTGCGCGGCGGGACCTCGCTCGCCCGTCGCTCCGCCCACCGGCCGCCCGCAGCGTCGGGGCGGCCGGCGGGGCCGGGCGCTCCTACTCGTCGTCCCAGGCCATCGAGCTCATCCGCCAGCCGCCGGGCGTCCGTACGAACTGGGTGGTCTTGCGGCCCGCGCCCTCGAACCACTCGCCGTCGAGGACACCGGACTTTCGGTACTCGCTGAACCGGTGCGCGATGGACCCGAACACCTCGGTCCGCGCGGCGACTTCCCATTCGGAGAACTCTGTCAGCGTCCCGTCGGTGAGCACTTTCTCCCGGGGCTCGATGAATGAGTCGAGGTCGTAGATCACGGGCTCGTCCCCGACGTTCGAGATGATCACCCCTTGCGGAATGAACACCTCACGGACGACATCGAGGTTCGGCCCGCTGCCGCCGGTGTTGGCGAACGCGCCCAGGAAGGCGCGCATCAGCCGGCCGAGCTCGGCCTCGACGTCGGACACCGACGCTTCTTCCGCAGGCACTTCGCTCACGGGTGGCCACTCCCCGGAGAGGACCGACCAGACCTCGCTGTCGCGCCGCACGCCCCGGTACGCGGAGCGCTGCCGCAGCACACCGTCATGGGTCATCCCGAGCCGGCGGGCGATCTCGATGCTGCGGGTGTTGCCCGCCGCGACCCACCACTCGACCCGGTGCATCCCGCGCTCCGCGAAAGCCCAGTCGATCAACGCCCGGCAGGCTCGGGTCACCAGCCCCCGGCCTTCCCCGGCGGCCTCCAGCCAGCAGCCGATCTCGCACACTCCGGAGGCGCTGTCGAAGCGCGTGAACATGACGCCGCCGACCAGTGTGCCGTCCAGCCAGATCCCGTAGATCCGGGCGGTGTCCTCGGCCTGTTTGTCGGCGTAGCGCCGGAGGACGGCCGTGGCGGAGGCGAGGTCGGTGCTGAACGTCGCCCAGGGTATCCAAGGGTCCACATAGGGCCGTGCGCGGTCGATATGGGCGAGGAACTCCTGAGCGTGCCAAGGCTCCAGGGGGCGGAGCTGAGCAGTGTCGCCGAGCGGCAGAGTGAACACGGATACCTCATCCCTGGGTACGTGAGAAGCGTTCGGTACGTAGGCCAGCAGCATGCCGCCCGCACCCGGGGACCGTGAAGCCCGACTCCGCTTCGAAGCCGCGCACGACCAGGTCGGCCCGCTGTCCGGACGATACTCCGACGGCGGCGCGACCGTACCCTCGCCCTCATCGTGCGAACGGCCCGTCGAGGGCGGCCCATTGGAGCAGCATGATGGTCTTGGCGTCGGCGATCGTGCCGTTGCGGATCCGGTCGAGCGCCTCGGTGAACGGCAGTTCCACGGTGGTGATGTCTTCGCCCTCGGCGGCGATTCCGCCGGCGGAGGCGGATGTGTCGGCCGTGTCGTAGGGGGCGGCGAAGAAATGCAGGCGCTCGGTGACCGAGCCGGGGCTCATATAGACGTCGAAGACGTGCTCGACGGTGCCGACGGTGTGTCCGGTCTCCTCGGCGGCCTCCCGGCGGATCGCTTCCTCCGGGCTGTCGCCGTCCAGGAGCCCGGCAGCGGTTTCGAGCAGCATGCCGTCGGGATGCTCGTTGACATAGGCGGGGAGGCGGAACTGACGGGTCAGCAGCACGGTGCGCCGGTCGGTGTTGTGGAGCAGGATGGTCGCCCCGTCACCGCGGTCGTAGGTCTCGCGCTGCTCGCGGCTCCAGTGTCCGTCACTGTGCCGGTAGTCGAAGGTGGTCTTCCGCAGGACGTACCAGTCGCTGGAGAGCAGCTCCACCTCGCGGATCCGCACGCGCGGGTTGCCGGTGAGGTCGAGGCCGTGCTGGTCCAGGCCGGTGCGGCCGCGCCGGTCGGGGGTGTCGAGACCGGCGGTCATCGGGCGGCCGGCACGGCGGCGAGGCCGGCGTAGACGTCCTTGCCCTGCGCACGGGCCCGGTCGACCATCCGGTCCGCCCACTCGGAGGGGCCGCCGATCCGCAGGACCGCGTCGCAGCGGGAGAGCAGCCGTTCGGCGACGGGGTGGAAGATCTCCTGGAAGAGAGTGTCGCCAGGATCCGTGCTGCCGGCCGTCTCCAGGAGCGGCAGGGCGAGCGCCTCGCCGGTGACGGGCAGGTGCCCGGCGCGGAACAGGACGAGGGCGGCTTCGTTCATCGCCCGTACGTTGGCTTCGAGTTCGCGGGGGTCGTCGCCGGTGCCCGACCGGTAGGGGCCCGCGACGAGAATCATCTGTGGGCGTGGAACGCTGGTCATGACCGTTGACTCCTTGGGCATGGGCATGGGCATGGGCATGGGCATGGGCGGATTCAGACCAGGAGGCTGTCGACGCCCGCGTCCCGCAGGGCGTCCAGGGTCTCCGGGCCGCTGGGGTGTGTGGCGGCGTCCTCGGCTGCCTTGTCGGTGACGAAGCGGTGTACCGCGCCGAGCGGGGCGACCCGGCTGAACGCGCGGACTCCCAGCTTGGTCGCGTCCGCCACCGCGATGGTGCGGGTGGCCCGGGTGAGTCCGACCTGCTTGACGGCCGCGTCGTCCAGCGAGAACTCCGACCAGCCGTGCTCGGCGTGCACACCGCCGATGGACATCACGAAGCAGTCGAAGGCCAGGGACTCCAGGGTGCGCAGCGCCAGCGGGCCGACGAGGGAGCGCTCGGCGGGACGGGAGCGGCCGCCCACGACCAGCAGGTCGATCCCGGGCCGGTCGGCCAGGCTCAGCGCTGCCTGCAGGCTGAGCACGGCGACCGTCAACGGAGCTCGGGCGGCGAGGTGCTCGGCGACGTGCACGGTCGTGGTCCCGGCGTCGAGCAGCACACGCGATCCCGGCTCCACCAGCGCGGCCACGGCCGCACCCAGGCGGTCCTTGGTGGCTGCCTGCCACGGCTCCCGCGCGGCGAACCCGGTGTCCTCGTCGCGCGGGCGGGTGGCGACGGCGCCACCGTGCACCCTGCGCACCAGGCCCTGTTGCTCCAGCGCGTCGAGGTCCCTGCGCACGGTCATCTCCGAGACGCCCAGGCGATGGGAGAGCTCCGACACGGAGACCCGGTCGGAGCCCTGCACCAATCGCAGGGTCAGGTCCAAACGATTGGCGACACCCATGCCTCAATTTCTACCATGCTTGAGTTCGAATGAACATTCTTGTGTGCGAATGCTGATTGCGCGGGGATGCCGGACGCCGGGCCGCGGACGCCGGACGCCGGACGCCGAACACCGGACGGCTTCGTCCGCTGTCGCTGTCGCTGTCGCTGTCGCTGTCGCTGCCGCAGCCGAGGTCAGTTCATCTGCCGACGGGCCCGCTTCACCTCGCGGTCGACGGCCCAGGCGTCGGCGACCGGCCCGAGGTGGCCGAGCTTGTCGGGGTTGATCACCCCGCGGACGGTCTGAATCCTCCCGTCGAGCACTTCGAGGACCATGGCGTGCAGGATCTTGCCGTCCCGGTCGCGGAAGAGCGCACCGGGCTGGCCGTTGACCTCGTGCGGCTCGAACGTCACGTCGATCCGGAGCAGCCAGGGGAAGGCCGTGCCCAGCACCCGGGCCACGTTCTCCGCGCCCATGACGGCCTTGGCCAGCTGCGGGGCCTTGCCGCCGCCGTCCCCGACCAGCTGTACGTCGGCGGCCAGCAGATTCTGCAGCCCGCCCACGTCGCCGTTCTTCAGCGCGTCGAAGAACCGCGTCGCCAGCTCCTGCCGCTCCTGGGAGTCCGCCGCGAACCGCGGTCGCCCGGCCTCCATATGCCGCCGTGCCCGCACCAGCAGCTGCCGGCACGCCGCCTCGGAACGCCCCACCGCCGCGGCGACCTCGTCGAACCCGAAGGCGAACACCTCCCGCAGCAGGAAAACCGCCCGCTCCAACGGACTGAGCCGCTCCAGCAGCAACAGCGCCGCCATCGACACGGAGTCGGCCAGCTCCACCGACCGCGCCGGATCCTGATACGGATCGCTCAGCAACGGCTCGGGGAACCACGGCCCGACGTATTCCTCCCGCCGCACCCGCGCGGAGCGCAGCACATCGATCGAGATCCGGGTCACCGCGGCCGACAGAAAGGCCTTGGTCGACGTGGGCCGGGTCGTCGAACCGTCGAAGCGCAGCCATGTCTCCTGCACCGCGTCCTCGGCCTCGCTCACGCTGCCCAGAATCCGGTAGGCGATCGAAAACAGCAGCGGCCGCAACTCCTCGAAGTCCTCGACCTTGCTCACACCGACTCAGCTCCCCCTGATGCTCGCCCACCTGGCCGTACTCGTCGGCGCAGGCAGCTTTCCGCGACCGGTTACGGTAACCGGCCGGACCACCGGCAGGTCAGAGTAATGCCCGCGAACCCAGGGCCCGGTGGCCCGCAGCCGGGCCCCGGGCCGGTGGCTGACGCCGCTCAGTGGAGCTGCCCGGGTTCGTAGGCGCCGGCCGGCTGCTGGGCGATGACGTTCAGCCGGTTCGCCGTGTTCATGAAGGAGACCAGGACCACCAGGGCGGTGAGCTGTTCCTCGTCGTAGTGCTTGGCGGCAGCGGCCCACACCTCGTCGCTGACCCCGCCGGCCCCGTCCGCGATCCGGGTCCCCTGCTCCGCGAGCTCCAGCGCGGCACGCTCGGCCTCGGTGAAGACCGTGGCCTCCCGCCACGCCGCCACCAGGTGCAGCCGCACCGAGGTCTCGCCGGCCGCGGCGGCATCCTTGGTGTGCATGTCGATGCAGAAGGCGCAGCCGTTGATCTGGCTCACGCGCAACGCCACCAGCTCCTGCGTCGCGGCCGGCAGCGGCGAGTCCTTGATCGCCTTGCCCGCCGACATGAGGTGCTTGAAGGCCTTGCCGGCGGTCGGGCTGGCGAAGTAGTTCAGTCGCGCGTCCATGGTGTGCTCCTCCGTGGTCGTCAGTGGCTACACCCTTATGACGAGGCAGCCCGGCCCTCTGTGACACGGGCGGAAGTGACCCGGGTCTCCCCGGTGCGGCGCCGCTTCCAGTACGCGACGGTCAGCACGGCCAGGGTGCTGACAGCCGACGAGTGAACGCCCGCCCCGGCAGGGAGGACCGGTGTGGCGGCCGTGCCCCGGGTTGTGCCCCGGGCCGTGGCCCGGGGCACAACCGCTCCGGTGTCAGACGACGACGAGACGGCTGGGGGCGGAGCCCCGGCTGAGGTTGCGGAACAGCTTCTTGATGTCCTGCGGGGCGAGCTTGATGCAGCCCGCGGACTTGTAGTCGCCCACGCCGTCCCAGCGCCGGCTCTCGGTGCTGCCCTGCTCTCCGGTGCGGGTCATCTCGCTGTGGATGAAGAGTTCCGTACGCGTGGTCCGGCCGTTCTTGCACGTCTTGTTGCTCAGGGGGATGGCGTAGCCCTTGATGAAGTTGCCGTTGTAGCGGGTCTGGCGGGCGCCGACGGTGTACGTGCCGGCGGGCAGCCATCCCTTGCCCGAGGCGCACTCGTCGCGTCCCTTGGCATGATTGCGGCCGAGCCCGGAGCCGGCGCGGAAGACGGCCTGCGTCTTGTTGTTGCGTACCACCATCAGACGCGAGTTCTGAGGGTCACCGGCGTTCCGCACGAACTTCAGGGTGGTGACGGCGGCGCCGGCAGCCGTCCGGCTGCCGGCCGCGGGAGCCGCCTGACCGCTCGGGGCGGTGGCGGCGGCAATGGTCACCAGGGCCATGGCACTCAGGCCGATGACGGCGGCACGAGCACGCAGGGGAGAGGTCGCAGACATGGGTGGTCACTCCTTCGAGGGTCGGTGAAGCCGGCATGCCCCGGGAGCCCGGAGCGTCTTCCCGAACTCCTGCGGTCCCGGGACGAGCTGCGGGGACCGTGCAGTGCGGGGCGCCGTCGAACCACCATGGGCCCTCGGGGAGGCCGTACGGGACGACTGGCCGTCATGCGCTGATGGCCGATCATGCATGCACAAGTGCGCCGCTCCGACCTGCGCTTATGTACGCCAGGTGCGCATGGGGGACCGCGTCGTCGAGTCGCGATCGGACCGTACGGAGGTGGCCGGCGGGGGAGTCACTTGCCCAACTTCGTGGCCAGGGCGGCACGCCGGGCGAACGTCTCGTCCTTGGACTCGGCCATCTCGCGCAGGGCCGCTTTCCGTTCCCGCTGGGCAAGCCGGTCCAGATAGAGGTGACCGCGCAGGTGGTCCGTCTCGTGCTGGAGGCACCGGGCGAAGTAGCCCCTGCCCTCGATCACCAGTGGCGCGCCGTCCTTGTCGCGGCCCCGTACGACGGCACGGTCGAGGCGGGGCACCACACGGTACGGCCCGGGAACGGACAGACACCCTTCGGATTCTTCGACCAGCCTGCGATGCTCGGCCGGCACCTCGTCCAGGACGGGATTGGCGATGTGCCCGACATGACGCACCCCCCAATCGTCCGTGATGTCCCACACGAACAACCGCAGATCCACGTCGACCTGGTTGGCGGCCAGACCCGCGCCCTCCGCCACCTGGTTCGTGGCGAACATGTCGTCGATCAGCCGCGAGAGCTCCGGCGTACCGAACCGGGTGACCTCCCGGCACCGGCGGCGCAGAATCTCCTCCCCGACGACGGTGATACGGCGCACCGCACCCCGTTCCACCTCCGGCGCGAGCCGCGGATAGGACTCGACGGGTTCGCCCTGCACACGTACCCGGCGGTCGTGCGAGGTGTCACCGAACCGAGCAGCCATGGATTATCAACGCCTTCCGCACATGCCTGAGCCGACCGGGGCCGACCCCGGCCGGCGGCAGCCCGGCTTGACCGAACGCTTTGCAAAGTAGCACCCTTTGCAAAGTGAGCGATGAAAACCGTCAAACAGCATCTGCGGGACCGCCGTCGCAACGTGCCCGGCAGTCACTCCCGGACCATCCCGTACGCGTCGCCCTGCTGGACCTCCTCGCCGAGGTCGGCACCGTCACGTCCACGCAGGCCGCCGCCCGTCTCGGCCACAGCTCCGGCCTCTGCTCATTTCACCTGCGCCAGCTCGCCCGGCACGGTCTCATCGAAGAGGCACCGCACAAAGGCGGGCGGGCACGACCATGGCGGCTCCGTTGGGAGTCCCCCCACCCGTCCGATCAGGAAGCACCGGAACAGTTCGACGCGCTCGCACGCGGGCTGGAGGACGAGAGCTACCAGCACTGGCTGGCCCACCGGGACCAGGCGCCGGCCGAGTGGCAGCACGACGAATCCTTCAGCGCCGTCGTCCACCTCACGCCGGCGGAAATGACCGAACTCGCCGCCTCCGTCCGCCTCCTGCTGGCCGACTACCGCGAACGGGACCAGCGCCCCGCCGTGCGCCCGGCAGGCACCGTGGCCGTGGCCGCGGTCACCAGGCTGTTCCCCCTGCTGACCGAGAACCCTGCGCAGTCGCCGCCCGCGCCCGAGGGCCCGCGTGGTGGTGCTGGACAGGGCTGATCGTCTGCTGCTGTCCTCCGCCCGGAACGAGGCGGCCGGCTCCATCCGCTGGTTCACTGCCGGCGGCGGCCTCAAGCCGGGCGGGAGTCGCGAGCAGGCGGCGCTGCGGGAGTTGCAGGAGGAGACCGGACTGACGAACGTCCCGCTGGGCCCGGGGGGATGGCGAGGGTGTCCGTGGACAGTGGTCCGCGGTGGTGTGGCGTACGAAGTCAGGCAGCGCTACTACGTGGCCCGGGTGCCCGACTCCCCGCTCCGGTGGCGGTACGCCACCGGCGACGCGGTCACGTCGTCCCCGGCGGTGGTCGGCGGAGTCGTGTACGTCGGCAGCAACGACAGGAACGTGTACGCCCTGGGCACCACCATCGAGGCCGGCCGGGCACGACCCCACCGGCCGCGCGCTCCGGACCGGTGGTCCGGAGCGCGTTCGGGTACGTCCAGCCCCGCACACGATCACTCGGACGGAACCTCAGGCGGCCCGCACTTCGGTGTTCTGGCCGGCGTGCAGCAGCCAGGTCCCGTCCCCCTGCTTGGTCATGACGTACAGCGGGGAGCCCTCCGCGTCGCTCTCCGTGTCGTTTTCCGCCGAGTGGTAGACCTGCCGGATCTTGACGGCCGCCACATCGGGCCGCAGGAACATGCGTGTGCACTGCCTCGTACGTCACCTCGCCGGCCCAGCTCGCGGCGGGAAGGACGGCACGGGTGAATTCGGCGATTGCGTCGAAGCCGATGAGGACCTTCGCGCCTAGCATGATCGTTATGGACATCACCATTCACACGAGTTTCCTCCCGCACGACGACCCGGACGCGTCCCTGGTCTTCTACCGCGACGTCCTCGGCTTCGAGGTCCGCAGCGACGTCGGGCAGGGCAAGATGCGCTGGATCACGGTCGGCCCGGTCGACCAGCCCAGCACGTCCATCCTCCTGGCACCGCCGGTCGCCGACCCCGGGGTCACCGAGGACGAGCGCCGCACCATCGCCGAGATGATGGCCAAGGGCACCTACGGCTGGATCCTGCTGGCCACCCGGGACCTCGACGGCACCTTCGGCCAGGTGCGGGCCGGCGGCGCCGAGGTCGTCCAGGAGCCGACCGAGCAGCCGTACGGCATCCGCGACTGCGCCTTCCGCGACCCCGCGGGCAACCTGGTCCGCATCCAGGAACTTCGCTGAGCCGTTCGGCAGCGGCTCGGCGTGATCGGCACGCCGTCGGTGCGGCGGAACAGGTGGCAGGACCGATCAGGAATCGAGAAGCACCGGTCGCCGGGCCGCAACTAGCGTGACGGACATGGCATCCATCGAAACCGTCACCCTTGAGGTGGCCGACCCCACGGCCGCCCACCACTTCTGCACCACCGCCTTCGGCCTGGACACCCAGGTACGCCTGCGGGCCTCGGAGGCGGCCACAACCGGCTTCCGTGGGTTCACGCTCGCGCTCACGGTGTCCCAGCCGGGCACCGTCGACAGCCTCATCGGCGCCGCCCTCGACGCAGGCGCCACGTCGCTGAAGCCCGCCGCGAAGTCTTTCTGGGGCTACGGCGGCGTCGTGCAAGCCCCGGACGGGACGATCTGGAAGGTCGCGACCTCGGCGAAGAAGGACACCGGCCCCGCCACCCGGCAGATCGACGAGATCGTGCTCCTGCTGGGAGTCGAGGACGTGGTCGCGAGCAAGCGGTTCTACGTCGGCCAGGGTCTTGCCGTGGCGAAGAGCTTCAGCCGCGTGTACGTCGAGTTCGCCGCCGGGGCGAGCCCCGTCAAGCTGGCGCTGTACAGGCGCCGTGCCCTTGCCAAGGACGTCGGCGTCTCCCCCGACGGCACCGGATCGCACGGGCTCGTGATCGGCGGCGACGCCGGTCCCCTCACCGACCCGGACGGGTTTGCGTGGGAGGCCGCATCGCCGGTGCCCACGCAATGACGGGTGCGCCGGCCAGGACCGGTTTCGACCCGCGCGAGTTCGACGAGCCCCACCAGTACTTCCTGATCCGGCCGCGGCGCATCCACGCCTGGCGGGAGGCGAACGAGTTGCCGGGACGCGCCCTCATGCGCGACGGCCACCGGCTCGGTTGACCGCCGCACGGCAACACCCCACGGCAACACCCCACGGTGGGAACCGGTGCGGGGCCCTGAGCCGAACCGGATTGTGCGGCGGCGCCGGAGCCAGGCATGATCGCCCCGGCAGATTGTTGCGGCACCTGGTCCGCCGGGCACGAAGCGGGCCAGAACAACCATCCCGATCTGCTCGCCACGGGACCCGCCGCAGGACCCGAGGAGTTCACGGTGACGTCCCAAGTGCCCGTATCGCCCGAGCAGTTGACCATCGTCCCGGCCAACGAGGCCTCCTGGGACGACATCGCCGCCGTATTCGGCACCACCGACGCGGGCCGCTGCCAGTGTCAGCGGTTCAAAGTCGTCGGCTGGATCTGGCGTGACACCACCCAGCAGGAGCGAACCGAGATGCTCGGGGCCCAGACGGCCTGCGGCATCCCGGACGCCGCTGACACCTCGGGCCTGGTGGCGTACGTCGACGACGACCCCGCAGGCTGGGCCGCGGTCCAGCCCCGTACCGCCTACCCCAAACTGCGCACCTCGCGCGTGGTATGGGCCGGCCGGGACGAGGACAAGGACGACGACGGGGTCTGGGCGGTGACCTGTCTCGTGGTCCGCAAGGGCTACCGGGGCAGAGGTCTGACCTATCCCCTCGTCCAGGCCGCCGTCGCCCACGCCCGCGACCGCGGCGCTCGGGCTCTTGAGGCCTACCCGATGATCACCCACCCCGGCAAGCAGATCACCTGGGGCGAACTCCATGTGGGCGCCCAGCAGGTCTTCGAGGAGGCCGGACTGACGGAGGTCGCCCGCCCCACTGTCCGGCGCACGGTGATGCGGATCGACTTCTAGGTCCTGTCGTCGACCTGCCGTCTGCCGCGATCACGCGTTGCGGGGGATCAAGTGGCGGTTTCCTCCGGCCGCGGGACGTTGTCGACGCAGCAGCGGACGAAGTCCTGGACGACGGGATCGGTGTCGTCGGCGCAGGCCCAGACGACGCCGACCTGGCTGGGGCTGACGCCGCTGACGGGGCGGTAGACGATCCCCGGGCGGGCGTAGAAACGGGCGGCGGATGCGGGGGCCAGGGCCATGCCGTAGCCATTGGCGATTGCGCTGAGCCAGTCGTCCGGCCGGTCGGTGACAGCGCCGATGCGGACCGGCCGGCCGTCGCGTTCGTCAGTGGCCAGCCAGTACTCGCGCCACGGGCCCGATTCGGGCGGGGCGGCCACGAACGGCTCGTCCCACAGATCCCGGAAGGGGATCACCTCACGTGCGGCGAAAGGGTGTCCGGCGGGGAGGGCGACCCAGCGTGGCTCGGTGAACAGCACTTTCGTCCGCAGGGCATCCTGGCCGGGGAAGGGCAGGCGCAGCAGGGCGACATCGACGTCCCCGTCGGCCAGCCCGGCGCTCGGACGTGACCAGGCGGCCTGCCGCATGTCCACCCGCCAGCCCGGTCGGCGGCGGGCGAATTCCGCGATGATGCGCGGAGTCGCCTCGTTGGCGGCACTGGCCATGAAGCCGACCCGCAGCACGCGGGCCGCGCGGTCGGCGGCGCTCCTGGTCTCCCGCAGCACCCGGTCCCACCCGGCCAGCAGGGCGGGCACCCGCTCTCCCAGGGCCCGGCCCGGTTCGGTGAGAGCCATGCCGGTGCGGGACCGCGTGAACAGCCGCACTCCCAGCTGGGCCTCCAGCTGTTTGATCTGTTTGGTGAGCGCCGGCTGGGACACGAAGAGTCGCTCCGCGGCGCGGGTGAGGGACCCCTCCTCCGCGACGGCGACGAAATAGCGCAGCAGCCGAGTGTCCACATCCATGCCGCCAGGTTATAGACGCAGGTATTGGAAGTCACTCCGCGGCTGAGGAAGGCTCAAGGCATACCGCAGCGAGCGCGCGGGATCGCCGACCTCACGACGCGCTCGGCTGGAAGAACGGAAGGAGCGGCACATGTTCACCGCCTACCTGATCATCACCGTCATCACGATCCTGGCCAACGCCGGGATCGCCGTGGCGGACTTCCTGCGGGCCGAGTTCGTCGTCGCCAACTCGACCGAAGTGGGTCTCCCACAGAACTGGCTCCCGTGGCTCGCCGCGCTCAAGGCCGCAGGAGCCGCCGGACTCCTGCTCGGGCTCCTGGGTGTCACGGCCATCGGCGTTGCCGCCGCGGCGGGACTCGTGCTGTTCTTCATCGGTGCGGTCGCCGCACATATCCGTATTCGCGTCTACCACAACATCGTGTTTCCTGGCGGCTATCTGGGTCTGGCTGTTGCGTCCCTCGCCCTTGCCGTCGTGCCATAGACGACCGCGATCGGACCTCAGGGAGGCTGTGATGCAGAGCGCTTCGTTGCCGTACATCGATGAGCACGTGACGGTCGTTGCGGCGGGGGCCGATGACGTCTGGCGCATGAGCCCCGACCGATGAGTCAGTCATGATCATTCGACGCATGGCCTCTGTACTCGGCGCCTTTGCGTTTCGCCGGTCGGTCTCGACATCGACACCGGCGACCTGACGCAAGCCGAGCTGTGGGCCCTGCGGCACGTGACAGTGCCGCGGGTCAGACCTCGGCCGCCTTCTCGGCCGCCTTCTTCCTACGGGCCCGGCCGCCGAACTCCGCCATGACGTGGAAGGCGGCCTTGGGCTCCCACCCCAGCTCCGCATACGGTCCTTCGGCTGCGCCGGGCGGCAGGACCCTGACCACGCCGAAGCTGGCGGCGTCGAAGTCGCGCTCCGGATCGTGGCGGGCCGTGGTCGCCAGGTCCCGGCGGGAGAAGGTGTAGACGAACGCGGCGTCGACGCCCGCCGCGTCGTAGACGTCGAGCAGCTCCCGGACGTAAGTGGCCTGCTCCTGCTCGTCGCGCACCGTCCCGGCGGCCATCCTCACCGGCCGCGCGTTCTCGCTCCACTCGACGACCGAGTCCCCGTGTCCACCCAGGTCGGCGGCGCCGCGGAAGGTCCCACAGCCGAATTCGGTGACGCCGAACGGCTTGCCCTGCTCCACCTGTGCGCGCAGCGCGTCCGAGAACGTGTCGGCGTTGGTCGCGTCGCGATAGCCGGCATCGGTGGCGGCGACGTCGAACGGTGTCCAGTCCACGCCCTCGAAGGCGACGGACGCGTAACCGATCGGTCCGCCGAAGCGGGCACGGACCTCGGTGACGACGCGGGCGAGGAACGCGTTGAACGTGGCGTGCAGCCGGGGGAGCAGGGCCCGGAACGCGGCCGGGTCGGCCAGGTTCGCCGCCCGCTCCTGGAACGTGTCGCCCGGCAGGAAGCCGTCGGTGAACAAGGTGACCTCGGAACCGGTGAGGAACACGATGCGCGCGCCGTCACGGCGCAGGCGCTCGGCGCGTTCGGCGGCGTCGGTGAGGAACGCCAGGAGTTCGTCCTGGGTCAGGCCGTTCGTGAAGGGCGAGTACCAGACCTCCAGACCCGCGTCGGCGGCGGCGCGCGCGGCGGTCTCCAGGCGGTCGGCGTGGCCGCCGGTGATGCGGACCGCGTCGCAGTGCAGGTCCTCGCGGATCACCCGCATCTCACGCTGGACAATGTCCGGGAGGAATGGTTCGTGAGTCGTGGTCCCGCCGGAGGTGAAACCGGTGTCGTAGTTGATGCCGAAGGCGCGCATCGCTGCTCCGATCCGTCTGATCCGTAATCGACCTGATCCGTAATCGATTTTAGGGTACTGACCGTACCCTATGGGTAGGAGGGGGCCACGATGGCACCCGACCAGCAGCGCGACGGCGCGACCCGGCGCCGGGGCGCGGCGTTGGAGGACGCGATCCTGCGGGCGGCGGCCGAGGAACTGCGGACCGCCGGCTACGCGAGCATGACGATGGACCGTGTCGCGCAGCGCGCCGGCACCAACAAGAACGCGATCTACCGGCGCTGGGCGACGCGCGCGGCGCTGGGCGTCGCGGCTTACTGCCACCTGGCCGACGCGGAGTTGCGGATCCCGGACACCGGGACACTGCGCGGCGACGCGCTGGCGCTGTTGCGCGCGGCGAACACGACGTGGTCGTCACCGCAGGGGGCCGTGCTGCGCGATCTGCTCGCGGCAGCGGCCGACGACCCCGGCCTGCTCACGCTGCTCCGGGAGCAGGCCGGTGGGAGCAGCACGGACGCGGCCTGGCTGACGCTGCTTGAGCGCGCCGTGGCCCGGGGCGAAGCGCCGGCCGGTGCGGTGCATCCGCGCGTGGCGTCGGTGCCGATGATGCTGCTGCGCGGCGAATACGCCCTGCGCGGCCTGCCCGAGGTCCCCGACGAGGTGCTGACGGAGATCGTGGACGAGGTCTTCCTGCCCCTGGTGCGCGGACGCGCGATCGACTGCTGAGCGGCGCCGGGTTGTTGTCCGGCCGCTACGTCGCCGAGGGCTGCTGCCACAACCCGCACGGCCGAGCTGCCACCGGGCCCGCGCCGACGTTTTCCTCGCACAGCTGCCCGATCAAGCCAACTTGCCCGCCACTTCCGCGACATGGGCGCCCGGAGTGCTCGCCGGAACCCGTGCCTGACGGCCTATCGTGAGCGGTATGTCCGCCCCTGAGCTGATCCGTATCGTGTCCCGCGACTCGCCCATGGCCCTCGCCCAGGTGGAGCGCGTCCGTGCCGAGCTGGCCGCACTCCACCCCGCCACCGCGACCGAAGTCGTCCCGGTCAAGACGACAGGTGACAAATGGATGGGCGACCTCTCCCTCGTCGAGGGGAAGGGCGCGTTCACCAAGGAGGTCGACCAGGCGCTGCTGGCCGGGGAAGCAGACCTCGCGGTGCACTGCGTCAAGGACGTCCCCGCCGACCGGCCCCTGCCCGCCGGAACCACCTTCGCCGCCTTCCTCGAACGCGACGACATCCGCGACGCACTCATCCACCCGGACGGCCTGCGGCTGGACCAGCTCCCGGCCGGCACCCGGATCGGCACCTCCTCCGTACGACGCATCGCCCAGCTGGCCGCATCCCACCCGCACCTGGAGTGCGTACCGATGCGCGGCAACGCCAACCGCCGCCTGGAGAAGCTCGCCGCGGGCGAGGCCGACGCCCTGCTCCTGGCCGTCTCCGGACTCGAACGCATCGACCGCACGGACGTGATCACCGAGATCCTGTCGATCGAAGTGATGTGCCCGCCGATCGGAGCCGGAATCCTGGCCCTGCAGTGCCGCGAAGGCGACACCGCCCTGATCGACGCCGTCAGCCCACTCGGCGACCCCGCCACCTACCGCGAGACCACCGCCGAGCGGATGTTCCTCCACGTCCTCCAAGGCCACTGCAACAGCCCCATCGCGGGATACGCCCAGGTCGAAGGCAATGGCGAACTGTCCCTACGGGCCAAGGTCTTCACACCCGACGGCAAGACCGTCCTCAACGCCCACGAATGGGCCGGCCCCCTCGACCCCGCCACCCTCGGCACATCGGTCGCCGTCAGCCTGCTGCGCCAGGGCGCACGCGAGCTGATCGACGGCATCGCGCACTGACGCCGACTCCCGTCCCGAGCAGCCGACACCTCACCGGACCGGACTCAAGGCGCTGTTGACGGAGGCCATGTACGGGATCCAGCACCGGGGCTTGATCGGCCCTCGGGGGACCGTGTGTTGCCCTCCTCCTCGGCGGTCGTGTGTCGGCGGCGCTGATCTCCAGTGACGCCTCCCTCGCCCTCTACCGCAGGTTGGGCTTCGTCGAGGAGGGACGGCTCCGCCAGCATGAGTTCTTCGCCGGCAGCCACCACGACCTGGTGCTGCTCGGCAGCACCGCCGCCGAATACCGGGCCACACACCAGCGCCCGTCGGTACGGTGATGAGCCCCCCGGCCACTGGGACAGGGGGGCCAGGGGACAGGGGCCAGGAGAGGCGCGGGGGAACCCGTTGGGACGTCGTACACGCAGCAGTGCTGCGTCAGTCCAGGCAGAACTCGTTGCCTTCGGGGTCCGTCATCACGATGAAGCCGGCCCTCAGCGGGGGAGCGGGCTCGTCGCGACGTACCCGCTTCGCTCCCAGCGCGACGAGCCGGTCGCACTCGGCCTCCAGTGCCGCCATCCGTTCCTCTCCCCGCAGCCCGGGAGCCGCACGGACGTCGAGATGCACGCGGTTCTTGGCGGCCTTGTCCTCCGGCACCTGCTGGAAGAACACCCTTGGGCCGTGCCCGTCCGGGTCCTCGATGGCCGACTTCGAGTTGCGCTCTTCCTCCGGTACGCCGATCCGAACGAGGAAGTCGTCCCACGCCGCCAGCGGATCGGCGCCCTCGGGCAGATCGACCCCGGGCGGGCCGGGGTGGACGTAGCCCAGTACGTCACGCCAGAAGGACGACAGCGCCCGCGGGTCATGGGCGTCGAAGGTGATCTGGATGTGGCGGCTCATCGGGTAGCTCCGTTCGTAGTGGGATTCATGTGCCGGTAGAGGTCGCGCATCAGACAGACCTCGGACAGGTGGTGGATCAGCTCGCGGTGGATGTGCAGCACCAGATCGGCCGTGGGCGCCTCGGGGAAGGGCTCCTTCTCACCGACCGGGACCCGGAGTCCGGCGTCGCCGAGGCTGCGCACTCCGGCCAGCCAGAGGTCGAGCTGGGTCCGGAGCTGGTCGAGCGCGGTAGCCGCGTCACCGGCGTACTCCCAGCTCTCGTACGACGCCGGAGGCGCGCCGAAGTGCGCCGCGTTGCGCGCGGCGAGCACGCCGACGATGACATGACCGAGTCGCCAGGCGATCGTGGTGAAGGGCGCCGGGACCGGCTGCGGGAAGGCGAAGTCGATCGTGAAGTCCCCGGTACCGGCCTGCACGGGCGCCGTCGAGCTGCCGCGCGGCCACACGTTCCAGGCGTCCGGTACCGGCGACCAGAAGTACTCGTCGTCGGTGAGGCCGTCGAGCCGGTCTCGGAGCTGAGGGTTCCAGTGGAACTCCCACTGCTCGCGCAGCGTTTGGTTCCAGTCGAGTTCGTCTGCGTCCATGGGGCCACCCTGACACCCCAGGCGGACAGAATCGGTCCGCTATCTCTGGCAGGGTGGGCGACATGGACGTGGCAAACGGAGTCGAGCGGGGTACGACGGAGCGGGTGCTCACCCTGCTCGGGCTGTTGCAGCAGCGCCAGGTCTGGACCGGTCCGGAGCTCGCCGAACGGCTCGGGGTCACCCCGCGCACGGTACGACGTGACGTCGAGCGGCTGCGCACGCTCGGCTATCCGGTGCATGCCGGCCAGGGGGTCGGCGGCGGTTACCGGCTCGGCCCGGGGCAGGAACTGCCGCCGCTGCTTCTCGACGACGAAGAAGCGATCGCCACCGCGGTCTCGCTGCTCGTCGGTGCGGGAGGCGCGGGAGGCGCGGGAGGCGCGGGTGGCGGTGCGGTCGCCGGAGCCGGCGACGCCGCACTGCGGGCGCTGACCAAGCTCGACCAGGTGCTGCCCACTCGGCTGCGGCACGAGGTGCGCGCGCTCTCCGGCTCGGTGGAGTCCTTCGGCGGAGGCCGCACGCCGGTCGACCCCGAGGTGCTCATGACGCTGGCCCGAGCCTGCCGCGACGAGGTCGAGGCCGGCTTCGACTACCCGTCCGGGAACGAGGTGCGACGGCGGCGGGTCGAGCCCTACCGCCTGGTCGCCTCCGACCGGCGCTGGTACCTCCTCGCCTACGACCTCGATCGTGACGACTGGCGCAGCTTCCGCGTCGACCGGATGACCGAGGTGTCCGCACGGACCTGGCGCTTCTGCCCGCGCGAGGCACCCGACGCGGCAACGTACGTGCAGGAGGGAGTGGCGAGCCGGGTCTACCCGCACCAGGCGCGCTTCCTCGTGCACGCGTCGGCCGACACGGTGCGCGCGCAGATTCCGGCGTCGGCGGCCGTCGTGCGACAGCGCGGGAGCGAGCGCTGCGAGGTGCTCAGCGGCGCCGCCAGCCTCGACGCCTTGCTCATGCACGTACTCCTGCTGGGGCACGACTTCGAGGTACTCGACCCTCCGGAGCTCGGGAGGCGTTGCCGGGCGCTGGCGGAGAAACTGCTGTCGGCCGGTGCGTCGATCTCACCGCTGCCGGACATCCGGGAGTCCTGAGCCGTGACCACATTGGGCGCCGATCGAGCACTTCCGTCGAGAAATTGAGCCCGGAGCCTCAGCTGTTGGCCAGGGTGCGGTCGAGGAGGGGGAGCAGCCGGTCCCAGTGGTGTTGGAGTGCGGAGGCGTTGAAGGCGTCGGTGTCGGACATGGTGAAGCCGTGGACGCTGCCGGGGTAGATCTCGGTGGTGTAGTCGACACCTGCGGTGTCCAGGGCCTGGTTGAGCTCGCGGATGGCCTCGGACGACAAGTCGTTCTCGGCGAGGCCGAGGTGGACCTGGGCGGTGAGCCCGGGGATGAGGCGGTGCGGGCTGTCGGGCGCGTCGGTGACCAGGCGGCCCGGGTGGAATCCGGCGACGGCGGCCACTTGGTCGGGGTGGGCCGTTGCGGTGCGCATCGCCAGGACGGCGCCCATGCAGTAGCCGATCGTGGCGACCGGCCCGGCGCCGACCTCTGGCTGGGCGGTGAGGAACCTGAGGTAGGCGTCGGCGTCGCGCAGGGCGAGTTCGGCGGTGTGCGCCTCCATCAAGGGCATCAACTGGGCGAAGACCGCGGGTCGGACCTCTGCTCCGATGTGCTCGGGAAGTTCGACCACCGGTGCCGGGCCGTGCCGGTAGAAGACGTTGGGGACGAGCACGTAGTACCCGTGCCCGGCCAGTTCGCGGGCCATCTCCTCCAGCACGGGCCGCACGCCGAAGGCGTCCATGTACAGCAGCACCCCCGGGTGCCGCTCGCCACGGTCGGGAAAGGCGGCGAAGGCGTCGGCCTGGCCGTCCGCGGTGGGAATCTGCACTGTCTTGGTGGGCAAGAGCTTCCTTCCTCGGACCGATGCCGGTGCACGGCCTCAGTCATGGGTTGAGGCCAACGCTACACACTCCATCTCCATCAGATCGAGAAGCTGGAATCCGTCGTGCGTCGCTGCCGGTTCAGGCGAGGGGGCGCCCGGACCAAGGCACGCCGCCGCGGGTCATACCCAGGTCTGACGCCGAGATCCAGGCCCTGGTCCGATGCCTCGGGCAGGCAGGCCAGGACAGGGTCAGGGGTATGACCCACCAGCCGCGGACCACCGGCCTGTCCGGCGGATCATGGCCGGGGGCGCGGCGTCTGGCACGGCACCTCGCGGCGTTGCCGAAACGCCCGGACAGCTCCGCTATCAGGACGCTCCGGCGCCTTGCGATGCACCGCACCAGACGCCGCGCCCTGTCCGACCCTGACCCGCCGGACAGGCCCTAAGCGTTCAGGGACTCGTAACGGCCCGACCGGCGCCTGTCCCACCTGAAGGAACAGTCCCTCGCCCCTGTCGAGAAGGGCAGGCGACCTCCCAGGCCGCCTCGATCATCCGGAAGATCTCGTCCAACGCGGCCTCCGGATCGGCCGCCTCACGGGCCACCGAATAGGCGTCGATCACGAACCTCGCGATCGTCCGGCAGGCCGTTGTGGTCTGTGACAGGCCGGGATCGGCGGCGATGGCCGTTGCCAGCGACTCTGCATGACGCAGTCTCATCGACTCCTCGTACTCCCGCAGGGCAGTTGATTCGTCGATCATGCGCCAGATCGGGGCGGCGCTGTCCGCCGTGCAGTGGCGCACCAGGGCCTGGATCTCGCGGCGCAGCGCAGGGATGAGCGGCTCCTGCGGCGGCCGGGCGGTGACCGTCTGAGTGAGGCGTTGCTCGAAGTCTTGGTCCTGCTCGAACACCAGGGCCTCTTTCGAGGCGAAGTGGGAGAAGAGCGTGGTGACGGCTACATCGGCCTCGGCGGCCACGTCACGGATTCCCACCGCGTCGTACCCGCGTTCCAGGAAGAGCCGCAGGGCGGTGTCGGCGATCTTCTGACGGGTCGCGGCCTTCTTGCGCTCACGGCGTCCGGGCGGCACGGTCATGCGCTAACACTATCAGATACAAAGGTGAAGCAGTTTCTAAAAGCTAACCGTTAGTGTTATGGTCCACCGCATGAAGAGAGTGAGCTTCGCCGAGTTCGGCGGTCCGGACGTCCTGCAACTCATAGATGCCGAGGAGCCCCACGCGGGCCCCGGCCAGATACGCATCGCCGTGCGGGCGGCGGGCGTGAACCCCGTCGACTGGAGGATCCGTGAAGGCCAGGTCCTGGGGGCCCATCCGATCGAGTTGCCCTCTGGAGTCGGGCTGGACGCCTCCGGGGTGGTGGACGAGGTCGGTGAGGGCGTCGAAGGGGTCCAGGTCGGCGACCGCGTGTTCGGCGAAGGTTCGAGCACGTATGCCGAGTTCGCCGTGCTGTCGGCCTGGGCCCGTATGCCCGAGGGGCTGACGTTCGAAGAGGCGGCCGGGTATCCCTCCGTGGTGGAGACCGCGCTGCGCGTCATCCGCGAGGTCGGTGTGCAGTCCGGGCAGACGCTGCTGGTCAGCGGTGCGTCCGGGGGAGTCGGATCGGCGGTGCTGCAGATCGCCCGTGACCGCGGCATCACGGTGATCGGCACGGCTGGGGCCGCCAACCAGGACTATCTGCGCAGCCTGGGTGCCGTCGCCACGACGTACGGCGAGGGCTGGGTCGAGCGGGTGCGGCAGCTCGGCCATGTCGACGCGGCTCTCGACCTGGCCGGCTCGGGCGTGATCCGCGAGCTCGTCGAGCTGACCGGGGATCCGCAGAAGGTGATCTCCATCGCCGATCTCGATGCGCCGGAGCTCGGTGTCCGGTTCTCCGGCGTGGCCGGGAGCGTGCCGGATGCGCTCGCCGAGGCCGCCGGCCTCATCTCGCGGGGAAAGCTCCACATCCCGGTCGAGAAGTCGTACACGCTCGCCGAGGCCGCGGCGGCGCACATCGACAGCCAGGCCGGTCACACACGCGGGCGGCGGGTCATGGTCGTCTGAGCCGTTTCCCGCGCAGTTGCACGGCCCGGCGAGCCGAATTCCTTGGTGGTGGTGAACTGTCGCGGACGCCTGACGGTGAATCACTCGGCGCCGTACCGCCTCTTGACGGCCACCACCTCCTGCACGGCCCCGGCACGCTCAAGCAGCATCGCACCGACCTCACGACCCTCGTGGTGGACGCGCAGTCGCGGGCCGTCGGCTACGACGCGCAGCTGCGGCCACGGGTGGTTCCACAACAGGGCGGAATGCTCCCACATCTGCATCCCGCGTGTGGTCAAGCGCAGTTGGTACTGCGGACTCTCGTAGAGCGAGGGTGGACTGTGGTCCACGTACGGCGGACGGACCGTGTACGTGCCGATGACGTTCTCCCCAGACTCCAAAGCCTCCGCCCGCACGGCGTCCTCGCGGCCCAGCCGCGCGCCGGCCCGGCCCGCGAGCACCGCCACCAGCGCGGTGACGGGCACCAGTACCCACCACGGCGGCGCGACCTCGGCCACAGGGCGGCGGCCAGGTCGGCGACGTGCACCGGACAGCGGATGTCGTCGGTGAACAGGGCGCCGTTGTGGGTGCCGGCGGCCAGTTCGTGTACGAGGCGCTCATGGACGGAGCGCCCGTAGCCGATGATCAGCGACGTGCGGGCGACAACGGCCTCCGGATGCACGACGAGGACGCCGGTCTCCGCTGCCGCCTTTGCTGCTCCGTACGGGGTGATGGGGTCGGGCAGGCAGGTCTCGTCGTAGTGGACTCGGGCACCGGAGAACACTGCGTCGCTGGACACCTGGACCAGGCGGCTGCCGCACTTCGCCGCGGCCATCGCGATCCGGACAGGGCCCTCGGTCGTAGTCGCCCAGTCGGCCTTGCCGCTCGATGCGTCGACGACGAGATGCGGGCGCACCTCGGCCATGACGGCGTCCAGACGTCCCGCATCCCGCAGATCAAGGGCGTACCACTCGGCCTGGGAAGTGTCGCCGGGCCTGGTCGCGTAGGTCGCGGCTGTTGTGTGCCCGGCCGCTCTCGCCTGCCGGATCAGTTCGTTCCCCAGGAAGCCGCTGCCGCCGATGATCAGAGCTGTCATGTGCGACACGGTAGAGGTCCCGGTGGGTACCTGCGGTGGAGATGCCCGGCCTCGCTGCGAGGCCGGGCATGCCGGCGGTCTTTATGGGATCTGTGTTTGGGATCTCTGCATGGGATCCGGGAACCCTAGGTGACCGTCAGGGTCACCGGCCCACCCGGCATCGGGGTGTTGTTCGGGAAACCGAAGGACGAGGACTTGCCCCCACCCGGCATCGGGGTGTTGTTCGGGAAACCGAAGGACGAGGACTTGCCCGCCTGGTCGGACAGGCGCAGGGCGATGCCATACGTCCCGGGGGCCACGGCGGAGGGGAGTGGGAAGGAGAGGGTCAACGGGCCGCTGAAGGTCAGTGAGGCACCGCCGGACACGGCCGGGATCCACTGCCCCGAGGAATCGGTCAGGTAGATGTCGTAGCCGTTGACACCCGCGGTGGTGCCCGAGACGTTGACGGTGAGGCGGATGTCGGTGGAGTGTTCCGTTGCCGGGATGGTGGCGGGGGAGAGCGTGGCCCGGTCGATCTCGGGCAGCACCGTGTCGGGTGCCGAAGTGATCGTCAGGCCGGTCTCCGGTGCGCCGTACTTCGAGCCGTACAGGGCGACGTTCCCGGCGTTGTCCGTGATGATCATGCCGGTGATGCGGCAGGTGAAGACCTGCCGCGGCACGTCGTAGTCCACCGAGACGGTTCCGTCCGCCGCGGTCGTCGCCGTGGTGGAGGGCTGTCGGCAGCCGTTGACGCTGTTGGTGTCCACGACCGCCGACGCGACCCCGCCCGCGTCCCCGTGGGGCCGGAAACCGACCTTGATCGTCCGGGCGCCGTGCCAGGTGTCGACCGGGTTCGGCGTCGCCGTGAATCCGTCCGCGGAGAGCACGTCGTTGGAGGTGACGTGGACGGGCGCGGCCGAGAGGTTGTCGTAGGTGCTGGTGTTGCCCGCGTTGTCGGTGAGCTCGACCCGCGAGACGGTCCACGTGCCCGATGCCGCGTGCGCGGGGAAGGTCACGGACACGCGGCAGGACCCGGCGTCCGTCTGGCCCCACTCGATGTAGCCGCAGCCCTGGTAGCCCTCGTCCCAGGTCCAGACGATGGCGAACGAGCCGGTCAGGTGCTGCCCGCCGGGACCGGTCAGTGTCAGGGTGCCCCCGGAGATGCCGGCCTGGGCGTCGTGCACGTCGAGCTCGTAGGTCATGCTCGACGAGCCCTCACCGGCGTAGACGTACGGCTGCCGTTCGTAGTCCACCGCGAGGTCGTCGTACGTCGGGCCCTGCGTGTCGGCGAGCGTCTTCGCCTCGAACGTGTTGTGGAACGCGCCCAGTTGGGCGGCGTCCCAGTCCAGCGAGGTGCCCTGGGTGTCCCACGCTTCTACGCGGGTGACGGCCCAGGTGACCGACGTCCCGGCCGCGTACTGCGGAACGGCCAGGGTCCACTCGTAGGTGGCCTCCTCAGGCGTCGAGCCGGGCACCAGGGTGATGTCCTGGCCGTAGGAGCCCACGTCATAGGTTCCGACCAGCGGCACGCCCAGGTATGTGCCGGCCGTCGCGCCCTGGCGGCGCAGGTGGACCCGCGCGCTCATGCCATCGGTCTCCGGGGTGGTGTCCCTCATCGTCCAGCGGAGCGTGACGGTCTTGCCGCCGGGCGTCGCGTCCACTGCGGACGGGGTGAAGTCCATGTCGGTGACGGCCATGTTGCCCGTCTCCTGCGCCGCCGCGGTCCCCGTGATCGGCGTCAGGGTCAGCGCGAGCCCCATCCCGATCGCCGTGATCATCCGTCTCAGTCGTATGCGCAACTGTGGGCCCCTCATTCTGTTTTCCGTCGTGTCCCCGTTGCTCGGGGCAAGCGGACTGTAACAGCGCAGTCACTGATCTGTTCGACTGTTTCCGTGCCGGCTCGTCCTCGCCCACGACCACCATCGGGGCCCGGCCGATGGGGATCTCCACGGGCCACCACAGACGCGGCACCGGGTCCCTCGCCATGGGTCCGGAACGATCGGCACCGCCGGTGTCGAGGAACCCTACTGGCGCGCCAGCCCGTGGTGATCGGCCCAGGCGTTGATCGCCGCGGCCAGCTCCTCGGGGCGGTCCTCCGGGGAGTGGTGGCCGGCGAGGCCGTGGTGGGAGACCTCCAGGCCCGCGATGTTCTCCGCGCACCAGGCCACCGTCCCCCGGTCGGTCATCGCCCCCGGGCCCGGCTCGAACGCGGCGAGCAGCTTGGGGACTTCGGGACTGGCGGCCAGCCAGGCGTCGTAGCGCTCGACGCGGGCCACGACATCGGCGGGCTCGCCGTCCAGCGGCATCATGCGCGTCCACGCCAGTACCGGGCGGCGGCTGCGCGGGGTCGAGAAGGGGCGGCGGTAGGCCTCCAGGTCGGCAGGGTCGAGCGGGGTGGCGAGCGTGTTCGGGAGCCCTTCGACGAACAGCGACTTCTCCAGGATCATCTCCTCGCCCACCCCGGGGGTCCGCAGGAGGGTGAACAACTCCCGGCCGGCCGCCGGGAACTCGTCGCCGACCAGCGGCTTGATGATCGTCTCGGTGAAGGCGAGGCCGCGGACGCGGCCCGGGAGACGGGCGGCGCGGTCGAAGGCGAGCGCCCCGCCCCAGTCGTGGCCGACGAGGACGGCCTCGGCCAGGCCGAGGGCGTCGAACCAGGCGTCGAGATAGCGGGCGTGGTCGTCGAAGGAGTAGGCCAGGTCGGGCTTGCCGGAGTCGCCCATGCCGATGAGGTCGGGGGCCAGCAGGCGGCGGCCGGGCGCTGCCACCCCCGGCAGGACGTTCCGCCACAGGTGGGAGGAGGTGGGGTTGCCGTGCAGGAAGACGAACGGCAGCCCGTCGGGGTCGCCGGACTCGCGGTAGTGGAGGGTGGAGTCGAGGACGGGGAGGGTGGGCATCGCGGTGTCACTTCGCTTTCCGTACGGGGATTCAGAGGTTGCGGCTCAGGACGCGGTCGACGGCGATCTCGATGACGACCAGGTCCGGCGGGGCGGGCGGGGCCACGCGGTAGCGGGCGGTGTAGCGGCGGACGGCCTCGGCCAGGTGCTCGGGGTCGTCGGTGACGGCGGCCCGGCCTTCGAGAGTGACCCAGCGGAAGCCGTCCGCCTGGCAGAGCGCGACACGAGCCGCCGGGCCGCCCGCCGCCACGTTCCGGGCCTTGCGCGCTCCCGCCCGGGTGGTCACCCGGACCAGGCCGGTGGCCGCGTCGACTGTGAAGCGGACAGGAGTGACGTGCGGGGTGCCGTCCGGGCGGAGGGTGGTGAGGGTGGCCGTGCGGGGGCGGGTGAGGAACGCCCGCGTGCCGGCCGGGAGTTCGACCGCCGCCCGGCTCATTTCTTCTTCACGCCCTCGTTCCAGATCAGCTTGGCGATGTTCGGCTTCACGGCCGTGGTGATGACGCCCATGGCCGTACGGACGTACCGCCGCTCCTCCAGCTCGCGCAGCATGCTCGCGGCCAGGTCGGCACGGGCGGTGAAGACGCCGTCGGCGCTGGTCTCGGCGGTGTGGTGGTCCGTGACGACGGGGTGCTCGAAGAGACCCGAAGGCCGGACGAGGGTCCAGTCGAGGTCCGTCCGACGGATCACGGCCTCCATGCGGCGCATGTCCTCGTGGAGGGTACGGCCGAGGCGTCGGTTCACCAGCGGGTCGAGCACATGGTTGAAGAAGTGGGCGCCGGTGGGGCGCCAGTCCGGGTCGGCGATGCTGGAGCTGACGGCGAGCAGCCGCTTGACGCCGTGGCGTGCCATGGCCCCGGTGATGGCAGTGGCGCTCGCCGAGTACGTGGTGATGGTCTGCTTGCTGAAGCGCGTGCCCAGCGCGGAGAGTACGGCGTCGGTGCCGTCGATCGCGGCATCGACGGCCGCCGGGTCGGTGGCGTCGGCGACGGCCACGGCGAGGCCGGGGCGCGCGGCGAGGGAGCCGGGGCGGCGGGTCACGGCGACGACCTCGTGGCCGGCGGCGAGGGCATGGTCGGTGAGGTGGCGGCCGGTCGGTCCGTTGGCTCCGAAGACTGCGATACGCATGGTGTCGGGTCATCCCTTCATGTGGTTCGTGGAACGCCCTTGACTGTCCCGATCACCGAACGCAGGCTCAACGCTGATGAATAACGCCGCCCCCGCTCCCGCCCGCACCCGAGGCCGCCCCCGCGGCAACCCGCCGACCCGCGAGTCGATCGTCTCGGCGGCCCGCGCGCTGTTCCTGGAGCGCGGCTACCGGCGCACCACTCTGCGCGCAGTGGCCGGGGCCGCCGGGGTCGACCCGGCGCTGATCGCGTACCACTTCGGCTCGAAGAAGGGCCTGTTCGCGGACGTGATGCAGTTCCAGTGCGCCAACGCGCTGGTGGTGGACGCCGTCCTCGGCGGCGACCCGGCGACCCTCCCCGACCGCCTGATCGACGCGGTGACGGACCTGTGGGAGGACGCCGACTTCCGACAGCTCACCGCCCAGGGCGACGAGGCCGCCGAGGCGATCCGCGAATACCTTGAACACGAGCTGCTGGCCCGGCTTGTTGAATTCCTCGGCGGCCGGGACGCGACCGCACGCGCCACGGCCGTGGTGACGATCCTCGGCGGCCTCATCTACACCCGCTACCTCAACCCCCTCCCCACCCCCGCGAGCCTCACGCCGTCCGAGACCCGCCGCATCCTCACCCCGGCGCTGCGCGCGGCACTGGCCCCGAGGCCGCGCACCGCGGCAACCACCGACGCAGGCCGTCGGGGCTGACCGGCCTCCGGTGGAGGCGCCGTCCGGCCTCGACCACCGCAGCGCCTCCAGTGCCGCTACGCGCCACACGGAGACGTCCGCGTCCTCGCTGACCCGAGACACACAGAAGCCCTGGACCGTACGCGGCGGATTCCGGGGCTTCGTGCTGAGATCTGCCGATCGGCCCGCACCGACAATATTTTGTGTCTTGACAAAATTCTTTATCGGAAGGACTCTGGAACGGTGCTGGACGTCGCTGTGATCGAAGAACCCGCCGCGGCCGAGGCGTCCCTGGACCCGATACGGTCCCGGATCCTCGCCGCCCTGGCCGAGCCCGGCTCGGCCGCCATGCTGGCCGTCCGCCTGGGGCTGCCCCGGCAGAAGGTCAACTACCACCTCAAGGAGCTGGAGCGTCACGGGCTGGTCGAGCTCACCGAAGAACGCCGCAAGGGCAACGTCACCGAGCGGGTGTACAGCGCCATCGCCGCTTCCTACGTGATCTCCCCCAGCGCCTTGGTCGCCGTCAGCCCCGATCCATCCCGGTCCCCCGACCAGCACTCCGCCCGCTGGCTGCTGGCGCTGGGCTCCCGGCTGGTGCAGGAGATCGGCACACTGCTGACCGGCGCGGCCCGGGTTCGGCGGCGGGTCGCCACCTTTGGCATCGACGCCGAGGTGCGGTTCGCCTCCGCTGCCGACCGGACGGCCTTCGCCGATGAACTGGCCCAGGCGGTGGCGGCCCTCGTCGGCCGCTACCACGACGAGGCCGCCCCGGAAGGCCGGAGTCACCGAGTGATCGTCGGGCTCCACCAGATCCCCGCACCGCAGCCAGGCCCCGACGCGCATGCGGCCGGCCCGCAGCAGCAATCCGGGGGGACGTACGAGACCGAACCCGAAGCAGGACAGGACTGCGCACCATGACACACCCATTCGAGATCGAGCTGGAGACGAACCTCCCGGCGAGCCCGGAACAGGTCTGGGAGGCGATCGCCACCGGACCGGGGATCGACTCCTGGTTCATGGGCCGCAACGAGGTGGAGCCACGCGAGGGCGGGTCCGCGGCCATGGAGACCGGGGGCCACCGGGAGGAGGCGGTGGTCACCGCCTACGAGCCCGGCAATCGCTTCGCGACCCGCACGGCCACCGCCGAGGACGGCCGGTTCATGGCCTTCGAGTACCTGATCGAGGGGCGGGGCGGCGGCAGCACCGTGCTCCGCGTCGTCCACAGCGGACTACTCGGCGACGACTGGGAGGACGAGTACGACGCCCTGCGCCGCGGCTGGCCCTTCCACCTCCACACGCTCCGCGAATACCTGACGCACTTCCCCGGGCGCACCGGCGTTCCCGTCTTCGCCCTGGCACCGTCCGGCGGGCGATCGGCACCGGAGGTGCGGGCGGAACTCGCCCGAGGGCTTTCGCTGCCGAGCCCGGTCCCCGTCGGCTCGCAGATATACGCCGCGCCGGCCGGTCTGCCGCCGCTGGACGGCGAAGTCGTCTGGTCCGACGACGAGCGCATGGAGCTCCGCACCGCCGACGGGATCTACACCTTCCACCACGGCTCCGGCATGGTGCTGATGTTCCACCACCTGTTCGGCCCGGACACGGACAGTGCCGAGGCCGCCTGGCAGCAGTGGCTGACCGGGCTTCTCGGCTGACCTCCGCAAGCCACTCAAGCCGCCCGTACGCGCGGCCTGTGCCGGGTCCCGATGCAACGGAAAAGCTCCTGATGCGGCGCTCCGGGATACGTCATCCCTAAGGGCTGTCCGAAGCGGCAGCAAGCAACCGAAAACCAGACACGAGAGACCGAGGAATCCTCATGCGTCCCCTGATCAGCACCGCTTTCATCTCGCTCGACGGTGTCGTGGAGGGCCCCGGCGGCGAACCGGGCTACCGAAACTCCGGATGGACCTTCAAGGACGTCGAGTTCGTCCCCGAGGCGTTCGAAATCAAGGGGCGGGAGCAGAAGGAATCCACCGCGATCCTGATGGGCCGGATCAGCTACGAGGCGTTCAGCCCGGTGTGGCCGGACATGGAGGAATTCGCCGACTACAGGGCGATGCCGAAGTACGTCGTGTCCACCACCCTCACCGACGACGGCCTTGTCTCGAACTGGGGCGAGACCACCATCCTGCGCTCGCTCGACGAGGTCGCCGCTCTGAAGGAGACCGAGGGAGGCCCGATCATCATCCACGGCAGCGCCACCCTCAACCACGCCCTGTCCGACGCGGGCCTGATCGACCGCTACCACCTGCTCGTCTTCCCGCTGCTGCTCGGCGCCGGCAAGCGACTGTTCAGCACCACGGACAAGGACACCCAGAAGCTGAAGCTGGTCGAGTACGAGGCCTACTTCAACGGTCTGCAGAAGAACGTCTTCGATGTCGTCCGCTGAAGGGCTTCGACTCCCGCCCTGCCGTCGCAGCCTCCTCGCGGGTGGGCATAGGGTGCCGCGTCGTGAACACTGACATACCTGATGAGCGGCTGCTCGCCATGGCCAGTACAGCCGGATACGGCGAGTCCGCCGCTGCCCTGGCCGAGCAGTACGAGAGCGTTTCGTTGGACGAGGTGCACCGGGAAGTGCTTCACCTTTTCCCGGCGCAGCCAAGCACGGTCCTGGACATCGGGGCGGGAAGCGGGCGTGACGCGGCGGCCCTGGCCGCGCGGGGACACCGGCTCGTCGCCGCGGAACCCACCGCCGAGCTGCGCGAGCTGGGCGAGCGTATCCACGCAGGACAAGACATCGAGTGGGTCGACGACGCCCTCCCCGGCCTGCCGACCCTGACCAGCCAGGGGCGTCGCTTCGACCTGATCCTGCTGACCGCGGTCTGGATGCACCTGGACGAGCAGGAGCGGACGGCGGCCATGGCCACCCTGGTCAGCCTGCTCGGCAACGCCGGTCAGGTGGTCCTCTCGCTGCGGCATGGTCCTGTTCCCGCCGGTCGCCGCATGTTTCCTGTCTCCGCGCAGGAGACGATCGAGCTCGCCCAGCGGCAGGGTTTGGAGGTCGTGCACCTTGCTCACCGCGAGGATCCGCACGGTCGCACCGATGTCTCCTGGAGCTACTTGGCCCTGCGGCACGCGCCACTGCACCATCGACAGGCGGACGAGCGGGATCTGGCCGCCCTGGTCCGGCTGCGGGACGATGCGGCGCGCTGGCAGATTGCCCAAGGCATCGACCAGTGGAAGCCCGGGGAGCTCGACATTGAGCACTTCCGCACACGACTGCACGACGGAGAGGTCTGGATCGCCGCCCTCGGTCCACACGGACCGATCGCCGGGGCCTGGGAGTTGTGGTGGGACGATCCCGCCGCCTGGGGGCCACAGTCTCCGAACGCCGGTTACGTCCACCGGCTCATGACCGACCGCCGCGTCGCACCGTCAGGCACCGGGCGGCAGATGCTCGCCCAGGCCGAAGCCCGCATCGCCGCCGCAGGCCGGCAGATCTGCCGACTCGACTGTCTGGCCCACAACTACCGGCTCCGGGAGTACTACGAGACGGCCGACTACAACGTCGTCCGTGAGCACACAAAGGACGGCGGACTCGGCCACATCTACGCAGTCACGCTGATGGAGAAACGGCTCTGACCCGCAAGAACGCAAAGCACCGGGTTCCTCCGGCCCGCGTCTGTCAAAGACGCGGGCCGGCAGGGCCCGGTGCCGCACGGACCAGCGCCGCCCCGCTCCCGTGCCGGCGCGGACACTCCACCCCGCACGAGCCTGATCACGATGTCACCCGATGGGGGTGGCTCCCGTTCACCTTGACGATCATGGATCTGTGTCGTTGCTCGTCCCCGTCCCCGTCCCCATGGCCGTGTCCATCCCCATCACTGATGAGCGTGCGAGCAGATGCCCTGGTCAGGGCTCTCACCAACTGGGGGACGGATTCATCATCGTGCGTCTCGCAGTCCGAGAATGTACGTCGCGGTGAGGGAAACGGCACGGTCTTCGTCATGGGACAGATCCGTGAGGGCACGCAACGCTGTGGTTCCCGGGATGTCCGCGAGCGCCTGCGCCAGCCGTCGGCGTGCGGACGGTTCAACGGAGCCGTGGGCGAGGCGGTCAACGAGCCCGGTAGCGATCTGTTCCGCCAACGCGGGACGACCCGCCAGCGCGCCCAGCGCATCGGCGGCATCGGCGTCATTCGTCGCCTCCACGACCATGTCGATGAGGGTCGGGACCGCGTCGGCTGCTCCACGGGCCCCGAGCGCCAGAGCCGCATACCTGCGGACCACGATGTCGGGGTTCGCGAGGGCGTCCTGCAGCAGCGCGGTCGCCTCATCGTTCGGAATCTCGGCGATGGACTGGACGGCACGCTTCCGCACCTCGGCCGCTGGTGAGCGGAGGCCCTCCGCCAGCAGCGCCGATGCGTCATCGCCCGATTGCGCCAAAGCCCATCGAAGGGCTCCGGCGACGCTCGGGTCCGTCTCGCTCAGTGCTGCCTCCACCAGTGCCTCCACTGGCACCGGAACCTCCTCGACCGAGGACAAGGCCGCGCGCTGGCGCGTCCCGGCGCTCTTCGACCCCAACGCCTGGAGGAGTGCGACGATCTGGAGGACGTCCTTCCAGCCGACGGGTTCCGCGGCACCGATCCGACCCAAGCGCGTGAGCAGCTCCGTCTCATGTGCGATGCGTTCTCGCGTCTGGCGGATGAGGTCGTCTACGAGGTCCGGGGGCGTGAAGCCGGGATCATCGAGCGCGCGCCCGACTTCACGCAGCGACAGCCCCAGTGACCGCAGGCTCTCGATATGGAAGATCCGTCGGATGTCCTCGCTGGAATACTCTCGGTAGCCGGCGCCGGTACGACCCGTCGGCCGCACCAGGCCGAGCGCGTCGTAATGCCTGAGCATGCGGGCGCTGACCCCGGACCGCCGTGCCACATCACCGATCAACACTGCCTGTCACTCCTCCTGGCCGGTCCTTCCGAGGACCACGATGCGCTTCGCCTCCTCGATCGCGAACTCGAATCCGGCATCCGGGTCGCGCAACAGCCGCTCCGTGGCGATTGCGTGGGCGCGCACTCGGGGGTCGAGATCCGTCATCGCAGCGTGCAGAGTCGGCAGGATCACCTCACCGAGCGCGATCAGCGCCCGGCTGAGACTCAGCTGTGTCTCGCGTTCGCCGCGTCCGAGCTGTGCCGACAACACCATGGCCAACTCGGGCTCTTCACCCTCGGGCACGAGCGCGACCGCTGCCCGCCAGGCGCTCCGCGCCACCTCGTCGTCGGCGTCGGACAGAACCGCCCGTGTGATCGCCGGCCACGCTTGCCGATCCCCGATCTTGGACAGTGTGTGCAAGGCCTGGCTCCGTGCCTGCGTACGCTCCGAGCGGACTTCATCGATGAGCTCCGGGACCGTCAGCGATGCCGAGTGGCGGGTGAGTGCCCACGTAAGCATTTCGCGCACGTAGAATTCGGGTTCGATCGCGCATCTTTCGATGAGCGTGTCGACGAATCGCGGGTCAGGGGTCGTACCGACCGCCAGCGCCGCCCGCAGCCGTACTGCCGAGCGGCTGTCCGCCAACCCCTGGACAGCGCGCATCGCATCGGTGTCCTGTTTCGCCATGGTCATCGGGACCACCTCCTCGGCCACAGTGAAGACCTTGTCACTGTGCCAAGGTCAAGCGCCGGGGTGCATCATGCGGGACTTCCCCGGCGGCCGGACCGGGCACCCGGTACCTGTACTCGGCCTCGGCACGGGCCTTCGCATCCACTATCCGGATGCGGTACGAAGTCCGATGTGAACGATCAGAATCAGCCCGCGACTGTTCGCGTGTTCATCGCCCTCGCCCCGCCCGACGACGCGAAGGAAGAACTGGCCCGGGAACTGCGCACCGCCTATGACACACACCCTCGGATGCGGTGGAACCGCATCGAGGACTGGCACATCACCCTGGCGTTCCTCGGGGAGCTACCGGTCGAGACAGTTCCGGTCCTGCGCCCGGCTCTCGCCAACCTCGCGGCGGACCACCAGTCACTCCGTTTGGCACTGCGCGGCAGCGGAGTCTTCGACGACCGGGTGCTGTGGAGCGGAATCGACGGAGACCTCGACGAGCTGCACATGCTCGCCGCCGATGTGCGTACCGCCGTCAAGAATTGCGGTGTCACCTTCGAGGAACGACCCCTGCGCCCCCATCTGACGTTGGCCCGTGCCCGCCGAGGAGATCGATCCTCGGCAGGAGAAATCGCCGAGAGGTTCGCCGGATTCACCGGTCGTCGATGGCCTGCCGAACGGCTGCACCTGGTCGGCAGCAACGTCGGCCGGAGCCGAGGACCGATCCACTACCGCGACATCGAGGCTTGGGCCCTCGGCAACGCGAACTCCACCGGATCTCGGGGGTGAGGGGGCGTGGCCGGTGAGTTGGCCGCCGGGCTGCCGGGCCGGGGTCTGACCCGACGCGGATGTCCTTGTCAGTGGTGGCAGACAGACTGTGGTGCATGACTTCGGTGACCGCACATGACTACGCCTGGATACGGTCCTCCCCCTTCTTCCGCTATGCGCTGGAGACCGGGTACGCCCTGACCCTGGTGCACGGCGTCGCTCCGGGGGAGGTGCTGCGGGTCATGGAGGCGGAGCCGCAGGGCATAGGCGCGGGGTTGGACGCGCTGATCGAGCAGCAGGATGAACTGCTCGAAGCGACGGACTACAGCTACGAGTCCTTCATCGCCGGCGCGTTCACCGTGCCGGGCGCGGGCGGCGACTGGACGCTCGTCCTGCACTTCGACGGCGGCGTGGGGATGCAGCCGCGTTTCCTGGAAGCCTTGTCGGCCGGCGGGCGTGCCGTGGGGCACTCCAGCAACGGAGGGAAGCCCATCCACCTGTTCCACTGGTACGAGGACGGGCAGCTCAGGACCGCTTTCGAGTGGCCCACGGCGAGGGACGGCAGCACCCCCGACGCCCTCAACCCGGTGATGCGTGAGGTCGGTTTCCATCTCTCCGACGGCGAGGGCGACACCGGCGTGCCCGTGGACACCAAGGCGGCGGTCCTCGCCCTCGCCGAGCGGCTGACCGGTGTGCGGGTGACGGAGGAACTGCTTCAGGAGGCCGAGTACCGACTCGGGCTCGTACCGGAGGAGCCCGCCGAGGAGTGGACCGGCATCGTCATCGACATCACCGACGCCCACGGGGAACGCCTCTACAAGGAAGTCAGCCGCGAGGAGGTCGAGTCAGCCATGGCGCGCGCCCGCGCCGAGGCCGCAGAACCGATTGTCATCCGCAGGCCCTCATCACCCGCCCCCTGATCCTCACGACGGTCAAAGCGGATCGATGACCGGATCGATGACCGGATTGTGCGGATCGATGGGGGCGGACGAGGCGGGAGCTTCTTGCGTGGCTCAAGCCGGACGGAGAGCGGAGCCAGGTCCGGCGGCAGGCGTATCGGAGTGCTCGCCTGCACGGTGTAGGGGCCCGCTGATGGGCGTCGGCATGCCCATGGCTGCCTCGTTCGCAGGGCCGGGCTTCAACGGGTCTTGTCGTGGGTGGGCTCGAACCGGGATGATCTTCGGTCATGCGTCTCGACGAACTCAACGCTGGTGAAAGTCAGTTGTGGAACTCCTTCGCCCAGGGCGGCGTTGTCGATGTCCGCGATGCCCCGCAAACGGCCGAACCCGCAGTGCGGGCCGAGGTCATTGCGGCGCTGCTGCTGGGCGCCGGCGCCGACCCCGCCCCGGGCGACCGCCCGGCACTGCGCCTGACCGGCGCCCGCATCACGGGCAGGCTGGATCTGCAATTCGCCGAGATCCCCGTGCCGGTCGTCCTGGACGAATGTCGCTTCGACGAAGTGCCCCTGCTCCGGGGTGCCAGGATCCGCGAGCTGGTCCTCACCGGATGCGCCCTCCCGGGGCTCGCCGCCGACGCGGCCCAGATCGACGGCCGACTGGTCCTGTCCCGCTGCCACCTGACCGGGCCCCTCGTACTCACCCGCTCCCAGATCCACAGCGACCTGGACCTCCGCGACACCGTGATCACCGCGCCCGGGACCGAGGCGATATCCGCTGTCCACCTCGTCGCGGGCGGCGACGTGCTGTGCAGCAACCTGGCGGTCCGGGGAGCCTTCCGCTGTACCGGCGCCGCAGTCTCCGGCGAGTTCGACCTGGAGGGCGCCTCCCTGCGCAACCCCGGCGGCCACGCCCTGGACGCCTATCACGTCCGGATCACCGGGGACTTCACCTTCCACCCGGGCTTCAGCGCCGAAGGGCGGATCATCCTCTCCGGTGCCACGGTCGCGGCGGCGATCGGATTCTGTGGGGCCCGGCTGAACAACGCCGGAGGCGTTGCGCTGGAGGCCGTTGACGTCACAGTCGCCCGCAACTTCGACCTCGGCCGAGGGCTCCGCGTCGACGGCGGCATCAAGCTCGACGGCAGCAGCATCGGCACGCAGCTCAGCTTCCGCGATGCCACGCTGACGAATTTCGGCGGCACCGCCCTGTCCCTGCGGCTGGCTCGCGCCCGGGAGACCGATCTGCGCACCCGGCAGCCGATCGACGGCACCGTCGACGCCGGCAATGCCCAGCTGGGCACCCTGTACGACACCCCCGACACCTGGCCCGCCGACCTCCGACTGGCCGATACCACCTACGACGCACTCGCCAGCCCCCTGACAGCCACCGAACGGCTCGACTGGATCCGGCACAGCACCGACGCCTACCTCCCCCAGCCGTACGAGCAGCTCGCAACCGCCTACCGACGGCTCGGACACGAGGACGAAGCACGCACGGTGCTTCTCGCCAAGCAACGCCATCGCCGTGCCATGCTCCCCCTGCACACCCGCGTCTGGGGCTACATCCAGGACACAACCGTCGGCTACGGCTACCGGCCACTCCGCGCCGGCCTCTGGCTCATGGCGCTGCTCGCCTGCGGCGCGCTCTTCTTCGCAGCCCATCCGCCCGCACCTCTCGAAGCGGAGAAGGCGCCGCCGTTCAACGCCGTCGTCTACGCGCTCGACCTGCTCGTCCCGATCACCGCCTTCGGACAGGACGTCGCCTTCGCACCACGAGGCACCGGTCAATGGCTCGCGTACGCGCTGACCGCTGCCGGGTGGATCCTGGCCACGACCGTCGCCGCCGGCATCTCACGGGCGATCAACCGCCAGTAACGAACCGACAGCCACGACGTGACGCGGTGGGCACGCTCAGGCGCCCTGCCCGTAAAGAACCGGCCGAGGCGTAGTGCGACTGCGGTCGGCCCCCGCTGTCAGGTCGTGACGGGCCGCCGGGCCAGTACTCGGACTTTGACGCCGACCACGACTCTGCTGCGCAATTCCGTGCGGGGGTGAAGGTGGGCACGGGATGATCGTCTGTACGGTCGTTGTCCTGTCGTGCGGCCGTGGGGGTGGTGTGGATGTCGATGCGGCCGGAGGGGCTGCCGGAAGTCCCGGAGCAGACCGTGATGGTGGCGCGGGCGGCGTTCCCGCAGGGGAGCCTGGCGATACGGGTGCGAGACCGGCTCGCGGAGGTTTTCGCGGACGAGCCGTTCGCGTCGGCGTTCGGGGTGCGTGGGGCTCCGGGTTTGTCTCCGGGGGTGTTGTGCCTGGTCACGGTGTTGCAGTTCGCCGAGGATCTGACCGATCGGCAGGCCGCGGCGATGGCGGTGCGGGCGATCGACTGGAAGTACGCGCTCGGGGCGGAGCTGACGGACACCGGCTTCGATGCCAGTGTGCTGAGCCGGTTCCGTTCCCGCCTGTCCGACAACGGCATGGAACGGGTGGTCTTCGACCGTCTCCTTGAGTACTGCGTGGAGGAGGGGCTGGTCGCGGCCGGGGGCAGGCAGCGGACCGATTCCACCCATGTGATCAGTGCGGTGCGGGACTTGAACCGCCTCGAGCTGGCCGGGGAGAGTGTGCGGGCGGCGCTGGAGGCCCTGGCTGTCGCGGCGCCGTCGTGGCTGGCCGGGCAGGTCGATGTCGCCGAGTTCGCTCACCGGTACGGGCCGCGGGTGGACGGCTGGCGCATGCCCGCCTCGCAGACGAAACGCGACCGGCTCGCGCAGGTCTTCGGCCAGGACGCGCTGGCGTTGTGCCGGGCGGCCTGGTCACCCGGCACACCCCCATGGATCCGTGAGATCGAGTCCGTACAGATCCTGCGGCAGATCCTCGTCCAGACGTACTACCTGAGCACCGACACCAGGGGACGGGAGGTGATCAAGAAGCGGGCCGCCGACGACGAGGGTGTCCCGCCCGGTCATCGCCGCCTCGCCTCCCCCTACGACGCGGACGCACGCTGGGCGGCCAAGGGCGAGGGCCTGTTCTGGATGGGCTACAAGGTCCATCTCACCGAGACCCGCGACACTCCCACCGAAGCCGAAGCCGAAGCCGAAGCCGGTGTCCGGGCGGCACCGAATCTGATCACGGACGTGTGCACCACCGATGCCACCGTGCCCGATGTGAAAGCGACCGCCCCGGTCCAACAGCGCCTGGCCGAGCACGGCATCAGGCCCGCCGAGCACTACCTCGACTCCGGCTATCCATCCGCCGACCTCATCGCCGCCGCGCTGAAACAGGGCACCCGTATGGTCACCCCGGTTCTGCTGGATCATTCCGCCCAGGCCAAGGCCCACGCCGGCTTCGACAAGAGCGCCTTCATCATCGACTGGAGGGCCCGCCAGGTCCGCTGCCCCGCCGGCAAGACCAGCGCGCACTGGAACCCCGTGAAACAGCACGGAACGGACGCGATCGTCATCACCTTCGGCGTCCGCACCTGCCGCCCCTGCCCCTTCCGCGACCAATGCACCAGCTCCGCGAAAGGCCGCCGCATGCTCACCCTGCGCCCCAGAGAGCCAGAAGAAGCCCTCACCCAGGCCCGCGCCGAGCAGAAGACCGAGACGTGGAAGGCCAAGTACGCCCTGCGAGCGGGTGTGGAAGGCACTATCAATCAAGCCCTCGACATCACCGGCATACGCCGGGCCCGCTACCGCGGGCTACCGAAAGTCCGCCTCCAACACGCCTTCTCCGCCACCGCACTCAACGTGATCAGACTCGACGCCCACTGGACCGGACACGACCAGCATCACACCCGCAGCAGCCGGCTCGAACGCCTCGCCTACCGACTCACAGCCTGACCCAGGAATTGCGCAGCAGAGTCGACCACGCCCCCGGAGCCCAGGGATACGGGGCAGGCTCGGGCTGAGATGCTGCGCGTCAGTCCTGGTCCGCCGTGGACAGGGCTTCGGTGACCATGCGGGTGGCGAAGTCGCGGTCGCCGGTGAGCCGGTTGATGTGCTCCGCGAGCAGCAAGGCCGTGGCTTCCAGCGAATTCATCTCGCCCTCGGTCCAGTCTCCGTACTGCTTGCGCCACAGACTGGGGCTCAGGCCGGTACCGGCTGCGACGACCAGTCCGGCCATGGTGGGGATTGCTTCGGGACGGATGCTCTTGGGCATCATGCGCATCGAGGCCACGAAGCCGGGCACCACGTACTCGATGACGTCCCTGTCGTGCTGTTCGTAGGCCATCCGCAGCCACTGCATGAACATGTAGATGAGCGTGCACGCGCCGTCCAGCACGTCATTTGCTTCCTCGGGGCCCAGTGACGCAGCGAATTGGTCCATCAATTGCCGCTGTTCGGGGTCGGTCCCGGCCTGGCCGTCGTAGACGGCTTTGAGTCGAGAGTCGATTGCCATGAGTGCTACCCCCACATCGCCGGCAGGAGCGTACTGGGGGTCGCAGGGTGATGACACTGGTGTCCTCCTCGGGTGACCGTGGGCAATACGGCGTGTTCGTACGGTAGCCGCTGACGAGGTGGCGGTGCGCCGTGCGGAGCTGTTCGTGGGCGGCCTGGACACGGATGCCTGCGGTGTGCTGAGGACCACAGAGGGGAGCCCAAGTACCGGACGTCCTCGGGCGCTTCGGCAACGCGGCGCGGTGCCGGGCGGAGCGGGCCGTCCGGGCGGGACACCCGGCCCGTACGGCATGGCGCTCAGGGCCCCGACGACCCGCGGGGGATGCCGATGGCTTCCCGTGCAGGAGAGGCCCGTGAGTGATCCCGGCCCCAGAGTGCCCCCGAGGCCGGCATCCGCAGTAACAGGCGATGGCATTCCCGCTCCCGGGGTCATCGGCGTCGGGCTCGCCGCAGTGCTGACGTTCGCGCTCGCCCAGGGCTCGTGGCAGTGGTTCGCCACGTTCATCGGGGTGACACTGCTGGCGGTGATGTTCGCCTTCCAGCGACGGGCGGAGTGGACGCCGGGCATCCGCTCGGCGTACATGCGCGGCTTGGTCGCGTACGCGCTGGTCGTCGGCCTGTGTGTGGCCATCGCACTCGCCCCCCTGCTGCAACGCCAGGCCTGGCTGTTTCCGATGCCGGGCACGCGCGGCGACTGCGAGCTGCTCGGCAGGTACCAGGCCCTCCAGGCGGAGGCCGCGCTGGGGAACCTGGCTGGCAGTGACGACGCAGCCCTGGCGTTCGCGCGGGAGGACGAGGGTACGGCCGTTGCCGACTGCCTGGCGGCCACGACGACCATGTGGCTGCCCCGGTACGGGGTGGGGGCGGCGGTGCTGGTGGGGACGGGTGCCTGGTTCCGCGACCGGACCCGGGCCCGGTCGCGGGCCAGACCGTAGGGCCGGGTCCGGAGGCCGGCACCGGGACCGGCGACCCAGACGTACTGGAGCACGCTCTACGGATCGGAGCTGGTCGGACGTAAAGGTGAGGTCGGGTACGGGAACTGTCGGAATGGGTCCGGGCAGCGCCAGTCAGCCAAGTCGGATGAGGAGTTCCTGGAGCTGGGCGAGGCGCTGGTCGAGTGCGGGAATCCGGGCTGTCGCTCCAGGGTCCGTGGAGGTCGGGTCGGTGCTTCGTGACGTGGACGGTCCTGCCGAGAGGACGTCACGCTGTTCCTGGGCGGTGAAGGCCGGCCATCCGGGGTCGAGCGTCTGTGCGTGGCCGGAGGCGGCCCACCGGTCGACGAGTTCGTTGCGTCGCTCCTCCACCCGCTGCGACGGCTCCATGGAGGAGGCGTAGACGGGCAGGAGATCGATGTCGGACATGGGCCAGGGCTCATCGCGTCCGAGACTGCCGCCGACGATCAGGCCGTGTACGCCGGGGACGGCGCCGAGCATGTCGACCGCCTCGGTGAGCCGGTCGTCGAGCAGTTGCTTCCAGCGAGGTGCGGGCGCCATGGATGAGGGGACTCCTTCGGTTTCAGGACCACGCTGGTGTCCTCCACCTCACCGCGAAGTCCTGCGGCGGGGCGTGCCCTGGTCCCGCTGGCGCGGGCGGCCCTGGACGCGGTCGCGGGGATGCGCGCGCTGGGGGACCCGCCGCCGCGACGCGTGCGGCTCGGAGCGATCGGCGCACCGGCAGACCGGCGATCGAGCGGATCCACCTCGTCACCGGCCTGCCGCCCGCTGCCGCACCGGCCGCGACCACCAGCGGCTCCACACCATCCTCGGAATGACCTGACAAACCCGGATACAAGATCGCTTCACGAAGATCCTGGACGGTGAGGGACTCGCCACTACCCCGCGAAAGCAGGTGATATTCAGAAAAGGCTGCCCGAAAACTCGCCATCCTTCATGCGTGGTTCACACGCCTTCGGCATATGCGAAGACCCTTCGACTTCCGGCCGAAGTGCGTCCCGGAGCCCTTGGCGGCAAGGCTTCGGAAGCCAAAAGGGTGCTCGATACCTTGAGGATTCGTCCGACGTCAGTTCTACGAGTTTCAGCCGTGCTCCTTCGGGGCCTCACTGCCTCCGTCACCTCGCTGTTATGTTCTTGCGGGCGTCGGCTCCGGGGAGTAGAGGCAGCGGCGCAGGCGGTACTGGCGACATCACTCATGATCGGAGAGGTGGCACGGTGGCCTGGAGGGGAAGACTGCACACGGGGCGCGTGCGCCGCGCAAGGGGTCACATTCCCGGGTTCGGGAGAGCAACCACACGCCACGCCGACCGGATTGCGTCTACGAGAGACCGGGCATAAACCCCGTCAGAGAAGCGGCGCGGCCCCCAGGACCGTGTCAACGTGTTCATTTCCGCCGCGAACCCGGGTGAGACCGCCGGGGTTCACCTGCGGCCACGACACAGAGCGGTCGACGCCGTGATCCGCGCGGTCGACCGGCCTTCCGCATGCCAGGTGCAAGTCCCTTTCTGATGCGGGGAGTTGTCCGGAAGCCGGCTGCGGCTAAGGCAACCCACCGGTCGACAACCCATCGGCCGGCAACCCATCTGCGACCCATCTGCGGACAACCCATCGGCCGACAACCCATCGGCCGGCGGCACATCGGAGAAGACAAACAGTCCTCGTACACGGCCAGATGCGGACATGCTCCGGGCCGCCTCCGGGCGCGGGCGCATGTCGTCACAGCTCGAGAGGGGTCAGGAAGCTTGCTCGACGAACCGGACTCAGAGATCCACACGATGCCCGTGGCGTCCCTGCTGCCGTCGGATTCACCGCGTCTCGGGGGCCTGTGTCACGACCACGCACAGGTGCTCGCGGAGAGCGGCAGAGAGCTCGAACCGATCCTCGTGCACAAGGCCACCGGCCGCGTGGTCGACGGCATGCACCGGCTGCGCGCCGCGATACTGCGCGGCGCGCGCGACCTGCCCGTCCGCTACGTCGAGGGCTCGTCGGCCGACCTGTTCGTCCGCTCCGTGGCGGCCAACACCCGCCACGGACTGCCCTTGACCCTCAAGGACCGCAGAGCGGCCGTCGTCCGTATCCTCGCCTCCCATCCGCACTGGTCCGACCGGGCCATCGCGGCGGTCAGCGGGGTCTCTCCCAAGACCGTGGGGGCCGCCCGAAGGAGATGTTCGAGTGAGGAATCTCCTCACTCAAAAGACGGCGACGACACGAGCGGCGTGAGCGAGGCGACCGCTCGCGTCGGCAGGGACGGCAGGGTCCGTCCCGTCGACATGTCGCAGCGCCGCGAGAAGGCCCGCCTCCTGCTCGCGGAACGCCCGCAGGCCACGCTCCGGGACGTCGCCGAGGAGGCGGGGGTCTCCATCAGTACGGTGCACCGGATGCGCCGCGCGGCGTCGGCCCACCCGGCTGATACGGGCCGGGACCGGGAGGCCCCGCCGGCCTCCTCGGGGCCCGTGCCGGGGGAGGGAGCCCAGACCGGCGCCGTTGTGGTCGCCTGCCAGGAAGGCCCGCTGCGGAGCGTCTCCGAGCGGGCCGAGCCCTCGGCGGAGACCGCGCGCGCCCAGCCGCGCGCCGCCGTCTCCCTCTACCGCGACCCCTCGATCCGCTTCACGGACAGCGGGCGTGCGCTGCTGCGCTGGCTCAACGGCCAGAGCGGTGAACTGGCCATGGGCGAGCGTCTGCTGGCGTCGGTGCCGCCGCACTGCATGCGGGCCGCCGCCGAGGTGGCACGGCACTACGCCAGGGAGTGGGAGCGGCTCGCCGACACACTCCAGCGCAACGAGCGGCTCAACAACAACCTGCGGGAGGCCCGGTGAGCCTCCTGGTCCAGGCGGCGTCCACCGGCGACGCCGTCGCCCTCACCCCGTTCGCCCTCGCGGTCGCCGGAGTCCTCTTCCACCAGGTCAGCCGGTTGTGGGAGCAAGGGCTCTCCGGGGTGGCGTACCACTACGCGCCCGTCCTCGTCGTCCGGCTTCCGCGCTGGGCGACCGTCGTCGCCCAACTGGTCGCGCTCCCGGCCGCGCTGGCGCTCGCCCTTGTCCCGCAGTCGCTCACGGCGCGCGCCGTCGCCGTCGCGCTGCTCGTCCTGTGGATGGTGTCCACCCAGAGACGCCTGGCCGACCACGCCCTGCTCGGGGTCGTCGCGGCGGCGCTCTTCGCGTTCGTGCCGTGGGAGCTGCACGGGGCGGTCGCCCGCGATCTGCTCATCGGCGTCTACCTCTCGGCGGCGCTGCTCAAGATCAACGAGGAGTATCTGGGCAGCGAGCGCAGCGCCGGACGCGTCGTGACGGCGCACTACCTCGGGTTGCTGGGGCTCAAGCCGTCCGCCCGGCTCCTTCGCCCCGCTCCCTACGCGGTGATCGCCCTCGAACTTGCCGTCGGCATCACGCTGTTGGTGCCGGGCCTGGAGATATGGGGCCTGTGCGCCGCGATCCTGATGCACGGCGCGTTCGGGGTATCCGGGAACTTCCCGTTCTCCGTCCTCGCCCTCGCCCTGTGGGTGATCGCCCTCACCGCACGGGACTCGGTGGCCATCGACCCCGGCGGCGGGCCGCTCCTGTGGGCGTCCGTCGCGGGCAGCGCCCTGATCGCCCTCGCGCTGGGCAGAACCGCCTCCGGGCGCCGCTCCGTCAGCTATCTCGGGAAGGACCTGTTCCAGGGCCTGGTCTACGGATATCTGTGCGGCCTCGCCCTGAGCGCCCAGCCCTTCGCGGCCCTGCCGACCGGCACCGGAGCCCTGGTCACCCACCTGCTCGTCGGGGGCGCCTTCCTGCTCAACGTCGCGCTGGTGCCGGCCGGTCTGAAGCTGGAGTGGAGCTTCGCCATGTTCTCCAGCCTGCGCCCCTTCGGGCGGTCCTGGCTGGAGCGCAGACCCCTGGTCGACCTCCCGCGCTATTACTCCCTCACGCTCCCCGCGCGCATCCCCAAGACGCTGCTGCGCGAGGTGGAGCCGCGGTTCATCTTCCTGGTGACCCGCGACGAGAACGTCGTCCACGAGTCCGTGGCCTTCTGCCTGGAGGAGTCCGCGCGCAAGTGCCGTACGAGCTTCGCACCACGCCTCATGGCGCTCGCCGAGGACGCCAGGGAACTCACGCCCGTCGGTGCCACGGGCGACGAAGCGCCGCCGCGACGCCGTCTTCTCACCTATCCCGCGGTCGTTCCGAAAAGCCTTGACCGGCGTTACCTCGCCTGAATCGGCGCTATTTCCAGAAATGCGATCTAGGCAGTATTTAAATTTCTCGGTATTGTCCATTCGGGCTCGTGAGAGCGGGCCGTACTTTCCTACCTGAGATTGGGAGACTGATATGCAGCAGGAAATGACGCAGGAGACCGTCAGCGCGACCGAGGAGATCACGGCGGGCGACTTCGAGACGCTCTTCGGCGACACCCCGCTGACCATCACCGACAGCGAGGTCAAGAACTAACTCGCTGCACAGGTGATGCAGAACACCGCTTGAGGGGTGTGGCGGTCTCGCCGAGGCCGCCACACCCCGGCGTTACCTACCGGAGGTTCCCCTGAGCTCGCACAGTGGCAGGTTCACTCATTCCGAGGGCTATTCCCTCGACTACATGGTGAGTGTGCCCGACAAGATCACAAGCCCTTATCTCCATGTTCTCTTCCATGGCTTCAGCGTGATCGAGAAGCACGTTCCTCCGGTATTCGCACGCCGTCAGTGGGACGAGGCGGAGAACTCCGTCTGTCTCCTCGTGTCCGACCCGATCCACAATTACACAAAGGAATCGAGCTGCGGCTGGTTCCTGCTCGGCGAGGACGAGTTCCTGCCCCGGGTACTCGAACTGCGCACGTCGCTCCTCCAGCAGTGGGGCCTGCGCGGCACCGTCTGGCACGGACTCTCCTCCGGCGGCTACGCGGCCATCAAGCACTGCATGCGCGGCGGACAGGACGACCTCGCCTTCGTCGTGTCACCGCACAACGACCCCCTGATCCTGCCCCAGTGGACCCGCGAGGCCGAGCCCTTCAGCGACCTGCCCGCCATGGCGCGCCCGCAAGCCACCACGGAGATCATCCGCGACTGGGCCGCCCCCGGCAGCGCCCGCTACCTGCACGTCGTGATCCCCGAGAAGGACTCCTACTTCGCCCTCAAGCACCTGCGGCCGATCATGGAGCACCTCGACGGGCACCCGAGCCTGCGCGCCGTCAAGCTGCGCGACGGACGCGGCCACGGCTTCATCGCCAACAGCGACTACACCGCCCAACTGCGCCAGGCCGTCGACCGCTGGGAGCGCCACCGGGCCGACGCCGGGGCGGCCGTGGGCGCGGCGAGGGCGGCGAGCGATGACTGAGAGCCCCGCACCGCGCCGTATCCGCCCGGCAGCGCCCGGCGACGCCGACGCGCTTCAGCGCATCTACGACGAGGACGGCAAGGGCGACTTCGCGGCACTCCTCGCGCACGGCGGCGGGACCCCCGGCACCACCCACTACGTCGTGGAGAGCGAAGGCCAGGTCGCGGCGGCCTTCACCCTCACCCGGCTCGGCCGGCTGCGGCCCGACGGCGCCCCGCGCGTCTTCCTGCACGAGGTCAAGCTGAGCCCCGTCCACCGCGGTGTCGGCATGACCGAGGACGTCTTCGCCTGGCTGCGCAGCGACCTGGGAGCCGGCCGCGACATCGAGGTGCTCGCCCTGACTTCCCAGGACCACCAGCCCTCGTCCATGGGCCACTTCGGCCTCGCCCGCTCCCACCACGTGTACAAGTGGCCGATCGCCCCGGCGCAGGAGACCTCATGAGCAGCGCCCCGCACCTGGTGGACAGCGCCGAGTTCACCACCTGGCTCGACGGGTTCCGCACCTGGGCGGCAGGCGCCGCCGAGGACGAGCGGGCGTGGAAGTCGGCCGGCGCCCAGGGCCTGTTCTCGCTGCCCCTGCCCGCCGAGCGGGGCGGCACCGGCGCCGGCTTTCTCGCCAGCTGCCTCGCGATGGAGGCCATGGCCGACGCCACCGGCCGCTCCGGGCTGCCGTTCGCCTTCTCCGCCCACATGTGGGCCTGCCAGGAGCCGGTCGCCGCGTTCGCCGACGCCGCACAGCTCAGCACCTGTCTGACGCCGCTCGCGGCCGGGACCGCGGTGGGCGCCTTCGCCGCCACCGAGTACGACGCCGGGTCCGACCTGCTCTCCCTCACCACCCGGGCCACCCCGCGCGACGACGGCGGCTGGACCCTCGACGGCGCGAAGACCTTCGTGACCAACGGCCCCGTCGCCGACGTCTTCGTCGTCCTCGCCCGCACCGCCGAGGGCAGCGCGCTGGCCGGCCTGAGCGCCTTCCTGATCCCGCGCACGACCCCGGGACTCGGCGTCGGCCCCGCCTTCGAGAAGGCCGGCCTGCCGGGCGCCCAGGTCGGCTCGCTGCGCCTGGACGACTGCGCGGTGCCCGCATCGGCCGTGCTCGGTCCGGTGGGCGGCGGCTACGCGGTCCTCATGCGCGCGATGCGCTACGAGCGCGCCTTCATCCTCGCGCCGGTGCTCGGCCTGATGTCCCACGCCCTGCGCAAGGCCGTCGAACATGTCCGCACGCGCAGTCAGTTCGGCTCCACCCTGAGCACCTACGAGACGATCCGGCAGCGCGTCGTGCGCATGCACCTGAGTCTCACCAGCGCCCGGGAGGTCCTTGTCACGACCGCGCGCGCCGCCGACCGCGGCGAACTCGACCACGCGCGCGCCTCGTTGACGAAGCTTCACGTGAGCAACGAATTCAACGCCTTCTGCCGGGAGCTACCCGACGTCTACGGCGGATACGCGCTGTTCCCCGAGACCGGTGCCGCCCACCTCATGTCGGACGCGATTGCCAGCCGGTACTACTCGGGCACCTCCGACATGCAAATGAAGATCATCGCTGAAGGGCTGGGTTTGTGATGGCGCAGGATTCCGTGCTGGCCACCGTGCGGAGCATCGTCGAGGAGTCGGCGCCCGGTCAGGAGGTGACGGACGAGACCCCGCTCATCGCGCGCAGGATCATCGACTCCCTCTCCCTGCTGACCGTCGTGTCCCGGCTCGAGGACTCGTTCGACATCAGGATCGACGACACGGAGATCCTGCCGACCCACTTCGAGACCATCACGGCGATCCGCTCCTTCCTGACCGCGAAGGGGCGCTGATGGGCGTCAGCACCTCTCTCCGCGACGACCTGCGGGCCGCGGCCAAGCTGCACGCGGACCGGCCCGCCGTGATCGACGGCGACGTGACCCTCAGCTACACCGAGCTGGACGACGCGGCGGAGGCCGTCGCGCTCGCCCTGCGCGACCTCGGGGTGCGCGACGGCGACTGCGTGGTGTGGCACGGCCGCAAGTCGTCCGCCGGCGTCGCGACGGTCCACGGCATCCTGCGCTCCGGCGGGGGATACGTGCCCCTCGACCCGGACGGACCGATCGCCCGCGCCGACCTCATCACCCGCGCCTGCGCCCCCCGCGCCGTCGTGGCCGACGGCGCGGCCCGCGCCCAGTGGGACGCGCTGACCCCCGGCCTGGACTGGAGCCCGCTGCCCGCGCCGCCCGGCGCCGACGACGGGCTGTGGGCCCACCTGCGCGAGGGCGACCCGCGCCCGCCGGTGGACGACCTCGCCTACGTCCTGCACACCTCCGGGAGCACCGGCATCCCCAAGGGCGTCGTCCACACCCACGCGAGCGCATCGGCGTTCGTCGACTGGGCCGTGGCCGAACTCGACCTCACCCCCGACGACGTCATCGTCAACTCCGCCCCGCTCCACTTCGACCCCACCACCCTGCACCTGTTCGCCGCCGTCAGGTCGGGAGCCGCGGTGGCCCTGATGCCCGCCGCCGCAGCGCCCTTCCCCGCCGCGTACATCGACTTCTGCCGACGCTCCGGCGGCACCGTCCTGTACGCGGTGACGTCGACCCTCGTCTGGCTGGTGCGGCACGGCACCTCGCTGCTGCCCCGTCTCTCCGGGCTCCGCGCGTTCGTCACCGGCGGCGAGATCCTGCACCCCGTCGACGTCAACACCCTGCACGACGCCCTTCCGGCGATGCGGCTCCTGAACGTGTACGGCCCCACCGAGAGCAATGTGTGTACCTTCCACGAGATTCAGCCTCCTCTGGGACCCGAGGACGAAGTGCTCATCGGGCGCGTACTGTCCGGCGCGGAGATCCTGGTCGTGGACGACGACCTGACCGCCGTGGCACCGGGAGAGCCGGGCCAACTCCTCGTGCGCGGCGCGATGCTGATGACCGGCTACCTCGACGCCGCGCAGACCGCACGGTCGATGGTGCGCACCGCCGACGGCCGCGAGTGGTACGCGAGCGGCGACCAGGTCTGCGAGAACCCCGACGGTGACCTGCGGTTCATCGGGCGGGTGGACGCGCAGATCAAGTCGCGCGGCTACCGCGTGGAGCTCGGCGAGGTGGAAAAGGCCGTACGGCGCTGCGCGGGCGTCCACGAAGCGGTGGCCGTCGCCACCCCGGACCCCGTCTTCTCCAATCTGATCACGGTATTCGTCACCGCCGAAACCGAAGCGGCCCGCACCCTCGGCGGACGGCTGCCGGAATACCTGCCGCCCTACATGCTTCCGCGTCACGTCGTGCACGTCGACGGCGAACTCCCCAGGCTCAGCAATGGGAAAGTCGACCGGAAATGGCTCTCTGACCTGGCGAGTTCTCCGCGACTGCCCATAATGAGTGGCTTCACGATCTTCGGCTAGGGGAAGAGAGCGCTCTTGTGGTGACCACCGAGGGAAAGGTCGAGTCCGAGTCCGAAGTCCTTCGGGTACCCGGCTTCAGACGACTGTGGGGAGCGAACGGGTTCCGGTTCTCCGCGGCCGAGATCGCCGGCTTCGCACTCCCTATCACCGCGGTCACGTCACTGCACGCGAGCCCCTTCGAAGTCGGTCTGATCTTCGTCTTCAGCCGCCTCGGATACCTGCTGGTCGGGCTGCCCGCCGGCGTCTGGGTCGACCGCTGGAACCGCAAGTCCGTCCTGCTCTGGTCGGACGCGATCTACGCGGTCACCTTTGCCGGCATCCCGCTCGCCTACGCCCTCGACGCCCTGACCGTGCCGCACCTCATCGCGACGGCCTTCGTCGGCAGCGTGAGCGGTGTGTTCTTCGACGTCGCGCACAACAGCGTGCTGCCCCAACTGCTGCCCAAGCGCCGGATAGCCGACGCCAACGCCCGGCTGCAGACCTCCTCCACCACCATCATGGCGGTCTCACCCGGCGTGGCAGGCCTGGCGACCCGGGCCGTCCCCGCCCCCCTCCTGTACCTGTTCGCCGTCGTCTGCCACCTCGTGTCCATCCTGATGGTCAAGGGCATCAAGCCCGCCGAGATGGACCGGCCCCCCGTCGAGAAGCGCAACTTCCGCCGCGAGATCGTCGAGGGCGTACGGTTCCTCTTCAAGCACCCCCTGCTCCGCCTGATCGTCTGCCAGGCCGCCCTGAACAACCTCGGCGCCGGCATCATGCTGGCGATGCTGCCGGTCTTCCTCCTCGACGAGGTCGGCGTCTCCTCCTGGGCCTTCGGCCTGCTGTCCACCCTGGGCGCCGTCGCCGGTGTCGTCGCCTCGCTGCTCTGCCCGCGGCTGCGGCGCCGGTTCGGCGAGATCCGGATGACGATGGTCTTCTCCGCGCTCGCCCCCTTCGCCCTCGTCGCCGCGCCCCTCGCCGCCGTCTTCCGCGGCGCGGCCGTCCCCCTCGTCGCCACCGCCCAGATCCTCATCGGCTTCGTCGTGGTCGGCCGGGCCGTCGCCGTCGCCGGACTGCGCGCCCGCGCCACCCCGCTCGCCTACATGGGACGCGTCACCGCCGCCAACGGCGTCGTCACCCAGGGCGCCACCCCGCTCGGTGGTCTGATCGGCGGTGTCCTCGCCGGCACCTGGTCGACCACGGTGGCCCTCTGGGTCGGTGTGGTCGTCACGGCGATCCCCGTCGTCATCCTGCTGCGCTCGCCGCTCCGTTCGCACCGGACCTTTCCCCCGGAGTGGGAGGTCTGACGGGCCCGACGCCCGCAGCACCCCGCCCCCGTAACCGACCCCATCACGCGGGAGACCCACCGTGAGTGTTCACACCACCACCCTCGATCTCGCCACCGGCGGGGACCCCTTCGGCGACGCCGTCCGGGAGGTCTGGGAGGCAGGCGCCCGGCCGGGCGTCTCCTACGAGATCATCGAGCGCGACGACGGCCTGATCACCGCCAACGACGTCCACCGGTACTTCGCGCCCCACGCCGAGTGGGCCCCGCTCGAACAACAGCTCTGCGAACGGGCCGGACAGCGGGTCCTCGACGTCGGGTGCGGGCCCGGCCGGCACGCCACCCACCTGCTCGAACAGGGCCACCAGGTGCTCGGCGTCGAGTCCTCGCCCGGCGCCGCCGACATCGCCCGTCTGCGGGGCGTGGAGACGCTCACCACCACCGTCGAGACGCTCACGCCCGACATCGGCAGTTTCGACACCGTGCTGCTCGGCGGCCAGAACATCGGGCTCCTGGGCAACCGTGAGAAGGCCGGGGACATCCTGCGCCGCCTCGCCGCCGTGACCCGCCCCGGCGGCTCACTCCTCGGCGTGAGCGTCGACCCGCACGCCCTGACCAGCGCCTGGAACCGGGCGTACCAGGAGCGCAACCTCGCCGCGGGCCGGCTGGCCGGGCAGCAGCGGCTGCGCATCAGGGACGGTGTGACGTCGACGCCCTGGTTCGACTACCTCTACGCGTCCGCGGCGGAACTCGAATCACTGGCGGACGGGACACCATGGCGGGTCCACGAACTGGTCCGGCACGGAAAGCAATATTTGGCACATCTCACGAGGAGCTGACACATGCACACACTCAACCGGAGTGTCCTTGAGAAGGCCGCGGCGGAGTACGCCGACCAAGGGTTCGCCATCATCCGTGACGTCCTGCCACCGGATCTCCTGGACGAGGCCCGCGCCCATGTCGACTGGTTGACCCGCAAATACCCGGACCTGCGCCCCGAGCACTTCCACCATCCCCTGATCCGCAACGACGCCTTCTGGGCGCGCCTGGTCTCGGAGCCCCTGCTGGTGGACATAGGGGAGTTCTTCCTCGGCGAGAACCTGGCGTGCTTCACCGCCCACTACATCTGCAAGCCGCCCTACGACGGCCAGCCCGTCCTGTGGCACCAGGACGGCGCCTACTGGACGCTGAGCCCGATGGAAGCCCTGACGGTGTGGCTCGCCATCGACGAGAGCACCACGGAGAACGGCTGCCTGCGCATGATCCCCGGCAGCCACCGGCTGCCGCTGCACAAGCCGTCGGTGCGGACCGACAAGGACAACATGCTGTTCTCCACGGCCGACGAGACCGTGGTGCGGGAGTGGGCCGACGAGCGCGGCATCGTGGACATCGAGCTCCAGCCGGGCGACGTCTCGATCCACCACCCGAGCCTGCTGCACTGCTCGGAGGCGAACACCTCCGCCAAGCGCCGCTGCGGCCTCGACATCGGCTACATCTCCACCAGCACGCGGATCCGCAGCGAGGGCCTCTACCTCGACCCGCTGCTCGTCCGGGGGAGCGACCCCGCCGCCCTCAACAGCTACCGTCCCTTCCCCGCCTACCAGGAGGGCGAGACGATCCCCTTCGCGGGCCGTGAGGATTGGAACGCGACGGTGGAGCTGCGCAACAAGGAGCTGCCGCAGAGCCGCGCCGCCGTCCGCGAGGGCAGCCCGGTCGAGATGACCCGGCACATGATCGACCGGCTGCGCGCGGGCACCGTGAAGAGCTGACCACGCGCCGCGCGCCCGTCGTGCGGCACCCCCGAACACCCGATGGCTCACCGCGCGCATGCGGTGGGCCATCGGGCGTTCGCGGCCGGGGTCAGCCGCCGGCCGGGCGCGGGTCGGTGGCGCGGAACGACGTGACGAGTTCGGCCGCCAGGGTACGGGGGTCCTCGCCGGCCAGGGACTTCTGGAAGCGGGTGATCAGGTCGGCGAGGCGGTCCACAGCCGCGTCGTGCCCGGGGCCGTCGGCCGCCGACACCCCGTACGCGAACTCCCGCCAGTCGGCGGCTTCGAGCAGCCGCTCCTCCAGGGCGCCGCTGAACACCCGCGCCCAGTGCGGGCCCTTGACCACGAGGTTCAGCTGCATGCAGGCGCCGGTCGAGTACGTCTCGTGCCACCAGCCGCGCGGCAGGAACAGCAGCCCGCCGGCCTCCATCGTGACCTCACGGGCGTCATCCGGCATCCGTTCGGGGAACGGCGCGTGCGCGTAGCCGAGTTGACGTTCGTCGGCCTGCTTGCGGTCGCGCGCGAAGCACATCGTCGTCTGGTTCTCGATGCTCGTGTTCGGGGCGAGCCGCCACCGCTTGGAGCCGGACAGGAGCAGCGTGAAGTTCACGTCGAAGTCGCTGTGCAGGGGGACACCGCTCGTACCCGTCGAGCAGAAGATCTCGCAGGACATCCGGGCGGGCGGCAGCCCCAGCCGCAGCGCCGCCTCGTCGATGAGCCCGGTGAGGCCGGCGAACTCCCGCTCGGCGTGGCGCATGTAGCAGGTGAACCCCGCCCGGTACATCGGCAGTGCGTCGCTGCCGCGCGGCACGCGCGCGTGCGGGCCGTTGCGCTGGATGAGGGAGACCGGGCCGCCGAAGGACCTCAACACCTCTTCCGCGCTGCCCAGTTCGGGTACCGCCGCGAGGAGCCGCCCGGGGAGCGCGGTCGGCGGTCCCGCGTACGGGGTGTCGGGCCAGTGGTCCGAGAAGAATTGCTCCGGAGTGAGCGGAGCGATGAAATCTGCGAACACCAGTAATCTTCCTCCAAAACAGAGTTCGACGCGCGGAGTAGATCTTTCCGGTCTTCCAGAGGCGTCGATTTGTTGGTCTACCCGTCCTGCTCCGATGTGTCCAGCTTTCACCGGAGCGTGGTGCCGATGTGGCGTCAGAGAGGTTGTGTGGCAACGTTTCCAGGCCCCTCGGGAAGTATTTCAAGAGATTTTCAGGGGCTCTCCGAGCGCGTCACGGGAAATGTTCGGACGGCTTGGAATCACTTCTATTTCTCCGGCACGCGAAGGTATGGTGCCGATCGCGAGGCGGGTTGATCTCACCAACAAGAGATTGGGCGGTCAGTGACAACTCAGGGCCGGAACACCGATGTCGTGTACCAGCCGCACCAGCCGCACCAGCCGCACCAGGCGCGTCAGCTGTCCCGTTCGCACGGGGGAAACGGGACCGTTCCCGTCGCTGTCATCGGTATGGCCTGCCGTTTTCCCGGAGCGCGGAACGCCGATGAATTCTGGCGCAATCTGGTCGAGGGACGTGACGCGGTCACCCGCGTGACCGGACCGCGCGGCATCGCGGCCCGCGGACTCCTCGACGATCCCGAGCGCTTCGACGCCGGATACTTCGGCATGTCCCCGCGCGAGGCCCGCCTCGTCAATCCGCAGCACCGGGTGTTCCTGGAGTGCGCGGTGGAGGCCCTGGAGAACGCGGGCGTGGACCCGGCCCGTCACCCGGGAACCGTCGGTGTGTACGGGGGCAGCAGCGACAACGCCTACGGGCACGTCCTCACCGCCCAGCGGGCACGGCAGCCACCGGTGTCGGCGTACGAGATCCGGATGGGCAACGGAGCCGACTTCCTGTGCAGCCGCGTCGCCTACAAGCTCGGCCTGCGCGGCCCCACCGTCGCCGTCCAGGCGGGCTGCGCGACCTCCCTGGTCTCCGTGCATCTGGCGGTCCAGGGCCTGCTCTCGGGCGACTGCGACCTGGCGCTCGCCGGGGGAGCGACGGTGCGCTTCCCGTTCGTGCCGGACGAGCCGACCGAGGCGGGCATCCAGGCACCGGACGGCGTCTGCCGGGCGTTCGACGCGGACGCGCGCGGGGCGGTGGGAGCAGACGGCGTCGGTCTCGTCGTACTGAAACGCCTCGACCGGGCCCTGGCCGACGGCGACCGGATCGACGCGGTCGTCCTGGGCTGCGCGGTCAACAACGACGGCGCCGACCGCATGGGCTTCGCCGCCCCGGGCGTCGACGGACAGGCCGCCGTGATCGAAGCAGCCCATCGCGCAGCCGACATCGACCCGGCCACCTGCACCTACGTGGAAGCGCACGGCACCGGTACCCCTCTGGGCGACCCCGTCGAGATCGCGGCGCTCACCAAGGCGTTCCGGCGCGGCGGCGAGCGCCGCGCCCCCTGCGGAATCGGCTCCGTGAAGACCGGCATCGGGCACACCGACGCCGCGGCCGGCGCCGCCGGACTGATCAAGACGGTCCTGGCCCTCAAACACGGCCTGCTCCCGCCGAGCCTGCACTTCACCACCCCCAACCCGCAGATCGACTTCGGGGCGGGCCCGTTCCGCGTCGTCACGCAGCCGCGGCAGTGGCGGCCCGAGGGGATGCCGCGCCGCGCCGGAGTCAGCTCCTTCAGCCTCGGCGGCACCAACGCGCACGTCGTCCTGGAGCAGCCCCCCGCCCGGGAGGCCGCGCCGCCGTCCGGCCGCTCCTGGTACCTCCTCCCGCTGTCGGCGAAGACCCCGGCCGCGCTGGAACAGACCGTCGCCCGCCTCGCCGCGCATCTGCGGGACCGCCCCGGGACGCCGGCCGCCGGTCTGGCCCGGACGCTCCAGACCGGGCGTACGGAGCACGCGCGACGGCGGTTCGCGGTCGTGGACGGTGTCGATGACGCCGTCCGCGTGCTCTCCGGGGAACTGCCCGAACGGCTCGTCGACGCCGCCACCGACACCGCCACCGGCACCGCGCCGGGGCCGGTGGATTTCCGGTGCACGCCGGTGACCGGCGCCGACATGGCGCGGGAGCGGGATGCCGCCGCCCGGCTGTACGCGGCCGAGCCGACGTTCCGGAGCGCCGTGGACGCGTGCGCGGCGGGCGACGTCTTCGCGGGGTCCGCCCCTGCGCGGACCGTCACGTTCGCCACTCGGTACGCGCTCGCCCGTCTGTGGCAGCGGCGCGGTGTCGTGCCCGCGTCGGTCTCGGGCGAGGGCGTGGCCGGGGTGTTGGCGGCGGCCGTGGTGGCCGGGGTGTTCGGGGCGGCCGAGGCGGGACGGCTGGTGGCGGAAGCGGCGGAGCGAGGGCCCGTGGAATCCGAGGACGCGCGGGCCGCGTGGGAGGAGTCGGTCCGGCGGGCCGGCCCCCGGGCGCCCGTACTGCCGCTCCGGGTCGGGAGGGGCGGGACGCAGGCGCGGCGGGTCACGTCGGACGAGGCGGTCGATCCGGCGTACTGGGCCGCGCTCCTGGGCCGGTCGGACACCTCGACGGACGTGCCGGACCCGTACGACGCGGAGGACCGAACCGGCGCTCGCCGCCCGCGCGGCATCTCCCTCGACCTGCGCGCCGAGCGGACCCCCACCGCAGAACCGGCCGTGCTCGACGCCGTCGGACGCCTGTGGCTCGCGGGCGCCCCCGTCGACTGGGCGGCACTGCACGACACCGCCGCCCCCGAGCGCGTCGCCCTCCCGGCCTACCCCTTCGCGGGACAGCGCTACACGGTGGAGCCGGACGACCCCGACCTCGCACAGCGGCCCGGCCCGTCTCCCGCCGCACCCCCGCAGCCGGCACCGAAACCGGCCCCGACCGGGGACGGCGACAACGTCGACCAGGTGGCCGCCCTCTTCGCGGAGATCCTCGAACTGCCCCACGTGGAGCCCGACGAGAGCTTCTTCGACCTCGGCGGCGACTCCCTCATCGCCACCAAGTTCGTCGCGCGGGCTCGCGAGGTCTTCCCCGTCGAACTGGTGCCCCGCGCCCTCTTCCAGGCCCCCACCGCCCAGCAGCTCGCCGCCCTCATAGCGGAGCGCCTGGCCGCACGGGGCGCCCGATGAGCGGCTGGACGGTGCGCCGGCACCGCCGACCGGACGCCGCCACCTCCCTCTTCTGCTTCCCGCACGCCGGCGGATCGCCGGGGGAGTACGTGCGCTGGGCCGACGACCTGCCGGACGTCCAGGTCTGGGGAGTCCACCTGCCCGGCCGCACCTCCCGCAACGCCGAACCGCCCTTCACCCGCGTCGGACCGCTGGTCGACGCCCTGGTGACCGCCGTCCCCTTCGACGGCGACGGACCGTTCGTCCTCTTCGGGCACAGCCTCGGTGGGCTGCTCGCCTTCGAGACGGCGAAGGAGCTGCGCCGCCGTGGCCGACGGGGTCCCGACCGCCTGATCGTCTCCTCGTGCCCGGCGCCACCCCTGCCGGCGTTCGGTGAGCCCCTCCACCTGCTGCCCGACGAGGCGCTCCTGCGCGAGATCGAACGGCGCTGGGGCGAGCCCCTCGACCATCTGCGCGGCCACCCGGACCTGCGCGCCGACGCCCTCAGCAGTTTCCGTGCCGACTTCGCGCTCCTGGACAGCTACCGGCCCACCCCGGACGCCCCGCTGACCTGCCCGGTCACCGCGGTCGCCGGGACGGACGAGCCGGGCGCCGACACCGTCGCGGCCTGGTCCCGGCACACCACGGGGCCCACCGACATCCGGCTCGTGCCGGGCGGTCACTTCTACTTCCGCACGAGCCGGACCGCAGCCATGAGCGTCGTCCGGGAGACCGTCCTGACGCATTCCCGAGCAGTTCTCGACGAGACGAAAGGAGGCCCGGAGTGGAGCGGATAGGCGTCGTGGGCGCCGGCACCATGGGCCGCGGAGTCGCGCAGCTCTTCGCCGAGCAGGGGCACGAGGTCGTTCTGGTGGACATCGCGGACCAGGTCCTCGACTCCGCGCGAGCGCAGATCGGCCGGGACGTGCGCTTCGCGCGGCTGCTGCGCCCCGGGACACCGGACCGGGTCCCGGAGGAGGTCGTGGGGCGGATCAGGTTCACCACGGACCTCAAGGAGGTGCGGGGGGTCGACTTCCTCTTCGAGAACACCACCGAGAACTGGGACCTCAAGCGCCCTCTCTACGGTGAACTCGACTCCCTGTGCGCCCCCGACGTGCCCTTCGGCGTCAACACCTCCGCGATCCCCATCACCCGGGTCGCCTCCGCCACCGGGCGGCCCGACCGGGTGATCGGTACGCACTTCATGAACCCGGCGCCCACCAAACCCACCGTCGAGCTGATCCGCGGCCACCACACGTCCGACGAGACCCTGGCGCGCACCCAGGACCTCCTGGACCGTGCGGGCAAACGGCACATCGTGGTCGGGGACTCACCGGGCTTCGTGACCAACCGGGTCCTGATGCTCACGCTCAACGAGGCGATCTTCCTGCTCCACGAAGGCGTCTCCGGGGCCGCCGAGATCGACCGCCTGTTCAAGGAGTGCTTCGGGCACGCCATGGGGCCGCTGGAGACCGCCGACCTCATCGGCCTCGATACGGTGCTGCTCTCGCTCGATGTCCTGTGCGACAGCTTCGACGACCCCAAGTACCGCCCGTGCCCGCTGCTGCGCAAGCTGGTCGATGCGGGGCTCCTCGGCAGGAAGACGGGCCAGGGCTTCCACCGCTACGACACCCCCCGGGGCCGCCCCACGCCACGGCGTCACGACCCCCACCAGTGCCACGAAACCCACCGGAACGACGACGACACCCACCAGACCCACGAGTCCGACAAGTCGGGAGAGCGACGGCATGGTTGAGGACGACAGGCACCTGATCCGCGCGTTCATCGGCTCGCACGTCGGCGAGGAGTCCGTGGACGACGACGTGGACCTCTTCGCGAGCGGATACGCGACCTCGCTCTTCGCCGTCCAGCTCGTCATGTGGGTCGAGCAGACCTTCGACCTGGTGGTGGGCGGCGAGGACCTCGACTTCGCGAACTTCTCCTCGGTCGACGCCGTCGCGGCCTTCGTGGACGGCAAGCGCGCCACCGTCGGAGGTGGGGCGTGGACTTCGAACTGAGCCCGGAGCAGCGCCGGTTGCGCAAGGACGTCATCGCCTTCGCCGAGCGGGAGCTCGGCAAGGACACCCCGGCCGACGACCGCGAAGCCCGCTTCCCGCGCGCCGACTGGGAGCGGTGCGCCGCGTTCGGCGTGCTCGGCTGGCCCGTGCCCGAGGAGTACGGCGGCGCCGGCCTCGACCCGCTGACCACGATGATCGCCCTGGAGGCACTCGGCTACGGATGCCGGGACAACGGCCTCGTCTTCGCCGTCAACAACCACCTGTGGGCCTGCACGATTCATCTGCTGCTCCACGGCAGCGACGAGGTGAAGCGCGCCTACCTGCCGTCCCTGTGCGCCGGCAGTCTCATCGGCGCCCAGGCACTCTCCGAACCCGAGGCCGGCTCCGACCTGCTCGGCATCACCACCGTGGCGCGCCGCGACGGCGACGTGTACCGGCTCGACGGCACCAAGTGCTTCATCAGTAACGGACCGGTGGCCGACGTCTTCGTCGTCCTCGCCCGCACCGGCGACGAGGGCCGGAAGCAGAACCAGCTCACCGCGTTCGTCGTCACCGCCGACCTGCCCGGCGTCGTCAAGAAGGCCGAACTGTCGAAGATGGGCCTGCGGTCCACCCCGATGGGCGTGATCGAGTTCGACGGGACGCCGGTGCCCGCCGCGAACGTCCTCGGCCGGGAGGGCGGCGGCTACGGCGTCTTCACCTCGTCCATCGAGTGGGAGCGTTCCTTCATGTTCGCGCCGCAGGTCGGCGCCATGGAGCGGCTCCTCGACGCGTCCGTGCGGCACGCCAACTCCCGGGAGCAGTTCGGACGTTCGATCGGAAACTTCCAGGCCGTCTCCCACGAGATAGCCGACATGAAGATCCGTCTCGAACTGGCGCGGATGCTCCTCTACCGGGTCGGCTGGCTGAAGCGCGAGGGCCGGCTCGCGCTCCTGGACGCCACCATGGCCAAGATCTTCGTCAGCGAGAGCCTGGTGCGGACCGCCATGGCGGCCGTCGAGGTGCACGGCGCCCGCGGCTACCTCACCGACGAGGGCATCGAGCGGGAACTGCGCGACGCGCTCGCCGGACCCATCTACGCCGGAACCAACGCCGTGCAGCGCGGCATCCTCGGCGAACTCATCGGAGTGCGCGGCGCGTTGTCGACCGGGGAGCCGCGATGACCCGGATACCGCTCGACGCCCCGGTCCCCGCCGCACTCGCCGACGAACTGGCCAAGCGGATCTACTTCGTCTCCGACCGGATCACCGACTTCACCCTGATCCGCTCCGGGGACACGGTCACCGCGGTCGACGTCACCACACAGGACGCGGCGGCGGCCGACCTCGACGCACTCACCCGCAAGCTGCACCTGGTCGTCGCCAACGACGTCCTGAGCCAGCGCCAGGTGGAACCCAAGGTGGTGTGGCGCTCCGCCGAGGCCGGCGCGGTCCGGGACGTCTTCCCCGAACTCCTGGCGCGAGGCGTCGCCGCGGAGCTGGGCGAGGGGCAGATCGCGCTCGGCGAACCCGTCCTGTCCCTGATGGACCACCTCGACGCCGAGATACGCGCCCTCGTCCTGGACGAGTTCGACGCCCACGAGTTCCGCTACCCGACCCTGATGTCCGCCCCCGCGCTGCGCCGTACCGGCTACTTCGAGTCCTTCCCGCAACTCCTCATGCTGGTCTCACGGCTGCACGGCGACGTCGACACCTACCGCGCCTTCCTGTCCACACTGACCGGCGGCGACGGGGACGACGGCGGCGATCTCGCCGCGGCCCTGCGCGAAAACACCGGCGACATCGACCACGTCCTGCCGCCCACCATGTGCTTCCACACCTACCACCAGTACGCCGACGGTCCACCGCCCGCCCCGAACACGGTGGTCACCTCCCGTGGCAAGGCGTTCCGGTACGAGTCCCGCTACCGCCGCTCCCTGGAACGGCTCTGGGACTTCACCATCCGCGAGATCGTCTTCCTCGGCACCCCCGACTTCGTCCTCACCTCCCGCGCCCGGCTGATGGAACGCGCCTACGCCCTGACGGAGTCGCTCGGACTCGGCGGCCGGTGCGAGGTCGCCGGCGACCCGTTCTTCCTCAACGAGTCCGCGGCCGTCCGGGCCTGGTCCCAGCGGCTCCTGGAGATGAAGTACGAACTCCGGCTGCCCCTGGACGACGAGCGGGACGTGGCCGTCGCCTCCTTCAACTACCACGAGCAGTTCTTCGGGAAGTCGTTCGGCATCCGCGACGCGGGCGAGCGGCCCGTGTTCACCGGCTGCGCCGGTTTCGGCCTCGAACGCCTCACCTACGCCTTCCTCTGCCGGCACGGCGCCGACCCGGCACGCTGGCCCGCCCACGTGCGCAAGGCGGTGGCCCGATGAGCGGACCGCCCCGCCTGCTGACCCTCAGCGCACCGACACCGGACGCCCTGGAGCGAGCCAGCGACGCACTCGCCGACCAGCTCCACACCCTGGACGACGGCGCCGCCGCCCCGGCACCGGACCTCCCCGGGGCCACGGCGCCCCCGGGAACCGTACGCCGCGTGCTCGTCGCCACCTCGGCGGCCGACGCGGCACGGTGGCTGCGCCGACGCGACCCCCGCCGCGTCTTCACCGCGGGCCCCGGAACCTGCGCCTCCCGCGTCTTCCTGTTCTCCGGGGTCGGCGACCAGTACCCGGGCCTGGGCGCCGGCCTGTACCGGTGCGTGCCCGCCTTCCGCCGCGAACTCGACCGCTGTCTGCGTCCGCTCGCCACCGACCACGGCCTCGACCTGCGCCCCGTGCTCTTCCCACCGGAGGCCGACCCGGCGGCCGACGACGCACGCCCCGACCTCGCGGCCCTCTTCGAGCGGCGCGAGAAGCCCCAGGAGATCCATCGCACGGTCGTCGCCCAGCCGCTGCTCTTCGCGATGCAGTACGCGCTGTCGAAGGCCCTGTCGGACCTCGGCGCCGAACCGACCGCGCTGGCCGGGTACAGCGTCGGCGAGTACGTCGCCGCCTGCGTCGCCGGGGTCTTCTCCCTTCAGGACGCGCTGCGACTGATCGCAGGCCGCGCCCGGCTCGTGGAGGCGCTGCCGAAGGGCGCGATGCTCGCCGTCACGGCCGGAGCCGACGAGGTCACCCCGCACCTCGCGCCCGGCGTGTCGCTCGCCGCGCTCAACAGCCCCGGACAGACCGTGCTCTCCGGCCCCGTCGAGGCCGTCGAGGAGAGCGCGCGGACCCTCGCCGCACACGGCGTGGCCTGCCGCCGCCTCGTGACCACCCACGCCTTCCACTCCACGATGACCCGGCCACTGACCGAACCCCTCGAAGCGCTCCTCGCGACGATGCCGATCGAGGCCCCCCGCCTGCCCGTACTCTCCAACGCCACCGGCACCTGGCTGCGCGCCGACGAGGCCACCGACCCCGGCTACTGGGCCCGGCAGTTGAGCCGCACCATCCGGTTCGCCGACCAGCTGGCCGAGGTGTGGCGGCTGCCCGACCCGATGCTGGTCGAACTGGGTCCGGGACAGGCACTCTCCCGTCTCGCGCTCGCCCATCCGGGGCGCCCCGCGGACGCCGCCGCCCGGGTGGTGCAGACGATGCCCGGCCAGTTCGAGAGCCGTACCGAACGCGAACTGCTGCTCGGCGCGGCAGGCCGGCTGTGGGCCGCCGGAGTCGAGATCGACTGGAGTGCCGTGCGATGGGAGTGAACGACATCGCGCCGCCGAAAGCAGAAGGGAACGCATCAGTGAGCGGTCGGACCACGCGCACCGGCAGAACAGCGCCCGCATTCCGCACCGGCCCCCACCCGGAGCCCGTTCCGCTGTCGTGCTCGCAGGAGCGGCTGTGGTTCCTGCTGCACCTCAACCGGGGCATGCGCGCCTATCAGTTCCAGGCGACCCTCGAACTCACCGGAACATTCGACGCCGCCGCCCTCGCGAAAGCACTCACCGAGGTGGTCAGGCGCCACGAGGTCTACCGCACGACCTTCGCCGCCGGCCGCGAGGGACCGCGGCAGATCGTCCACCCGCCGTTCCCCGTCGAGCTGCCCGTCGAGGACCTGCGCGACGCCGCCGACCCCGAGGAGGCCGCCCGCGCGGCGGTGCGCGAGGCCGTCCGCGTCGACCTCCCCTTCGACCGGCTCCCGCTGGTCGACTGGCGGCTCCTGCGCACCGGACCCGACCGGCACGTCCTGCTCCACCTCGAACACCACCTGATCCACGACGGCTGGGGCTTCAACGTCTTCGTCGAGGAACTGTGCTCCCTGTACGGGGCCTACGCGCAGGGCCTGCCGTCACCGCTGCCCGAACCCGCGCTCCAGTTCGCCGACTACGCCGTCTGGCAGCGCGAGTGGCTCCGGTCGGCGGACGCCGAGCGACAACTGGCGTACTGGACACGCCAACTCGACGGCGTGCCGCCCTACTTCGACCTTCCCACCGACCGGCCGCGCACCGCGCGCCGCCGGTTCACCGGTGACACCCTGCGCGTCACCGTCCCGGCCCGCGTCGCCGACCAGGTCCGCGACCTCGCCAGGCGCGAACGCGTCTCCCTGTTCACGGTGATGCTCGCCGCCTTCCAGGTCCTGCTGCACGGCTGGTCCGGCAAGGACGACTTCTGTCTCGGGACCGGCATTGCGGGCCGCGGCCGCCCCGAGACCGAGAACCTCCTCGGCATGCTCGTGAACACCGTCGCGCTCCGCGCCGACCTCCGCGGCGCCCCCACCTTCCAGGAACTGCTCACACGCGTTCGCGCGACCACGCTCGGCGCCGTCCAGCACCAGGAACTCCCCTTCGACCAGGTGGTCACCGCACTGCGGCCGCCCCGCGTCCCCGGCCGGCAGCCCCTGTCCGAGGTCGCGTTCGCCTTCCACGACTCGCCGCTGGGCGCCGTGACGATGCCGGGACTCGACGTCGCGGTGACCGTCGGCGTCACCAACGGCAGCGCCAAGTTCGACCTCAGTGTCGTCGCGATCCCCCGCGCCGAGCAGGCGATCGGCAAGGGCGAGAACACCGAGAGGGACGTCGAGCTCATCTGGGAGTACGACCGGGAGCTGTTCGACGCCGAGACCGTCGCGCGGGCGGCCCGCCGCTACGAGGACCTCCTGGCCGCCGTGGCCGCCGACCCGCACCAGCGCCTCGCCACCCTGACCGCGCCACCGGAGGAACGATGACCGAGGACGACACCCTGTTCGCGGTGCGCGACGCCTGGGCCGAGACCCTGGCGCTCGACCCCGACGACGTACCGATCGACGTGGGCTTCTTCGACGCCGGCGGCAACTCGCTGCTCCTGGTGATGCTCTCCGAGCAGCTCGCGGACGTCGCCGGGCACCCGCTGCCCGTCGCGGACCTCTTCCAGCACCCGACCGTGCGCGCCCAGGCGGAGCTCCTCGCGGGTGGCCGGTGAGCAGCACCCTCTACGAGGTGTTCGCCGACACCGCCGAGCGCCGGCCGGACGCGCCGGCCGTCGAGCTGCCCGGCCGCACCCTCACCTACCGCGAGCTGGGACAGGCCGCCGACGCCCTCGCGCAGCGGATCAGGGCCGTGCGGCCGACCGTCGCGCGCGTCGGGCTGCTGGCCACCCGCAGCACGGTCGCCTTCGCCGGCTATCTGGCCACGCTCCGGCTCGGCGCGGCTGTCGTGCCCCTCAACCCCGAGCACCCCGACGACCGGCTCGCCCGCGTCCGGGAACAGGCCGCCGTGGACGTCGTCGTGGCCGACGCCGCCGCCGTGCGCGGCAGCGACCACGCGTGGGCGAGCGGCCTCCCGGTCCTTTCGCTCACCGACGACGACGTCCTCGCCGCCGCACCGGACGGCACGCTGCCGCCGTACCGTCCCGACCCCGATGCCACCGCCTACGTCCTGTTCACCTCCGGCACCACCGGACGCCCCAAGGGCATGCCGCTGCGGCACCGGCACGTCCTGCCCTTCGTCCGCGAGTGCCTCGCCCGGTACGAGGTCGGACCGGGATGCCGTATGTCGCACACCTTCGACCTGAGCTTCGACCCGTCCGTCTACGACCTCTTCGTCACCTGGGCCGGCGGCGCCGTGCTGGTCGTGCCCGGCCGCGGCGAGATGTTCAGCCCCGTCGACTACGCGGCGGGGCGTGCCCTGACCCACTGGTTCTCCGTGCCCTCCGCCATCTCCGTCAGCGCCCAGATCGGCCGGCTGCCCACCGGGCCGACCACCGGGGCCACCCCGCCCGGCGCGACCACCGTCCTGCGCTACAGCGTCTTCGGCGGCGAGCAGTTCACCCTCGACCAGGCGCGCGCCTGGCACGCAGTCGCCCCCGGCTCCCGTATCGACAATGCCTACGGCCCCAGCGAGGCCGCCGTCGCCTGCGCCGCCTACCGGTTGCCCCGCGACCCCGCCCACTGGCCCCGTACCTCCAACGGCACCGTCCCCATCGGCCAGGTCTTCGACCACCTGGAGCCGCTGCACGACGCGGGCACCGGTGAGCTGTGCGTACGCGGACCCCAGCGCTTCGACGGCTACGTGGACCCCCGCGACGACACCGGACGCTTCCACGGCCCCGCGGACGGCGGACGCCCGGGGCCCGAACACTTCTTCCGCACCGGCGACCGGGTCGGCGTCGAGGACGGCCGGCTCGTCCACCTGGGACGCCTCGACGACCAGGTGAAGATCCGCGGCCTGCGCGTGGAACCCGGCGACGTCGAGGCGACCCTGCGCCGACTGCCCCAGATCCACGACGTCGTCGTGACCGCCGTGCGCCGCGACGACATCGCCGAACTGGTCGCCTGCTACACCGGCGAGGCCGTACCGCCCCGCGACCTGGTCCGCGCCCTGCGCACGAGTCTCCCCGTCCATCTCGTGCCGCGGCGCTTCCTGCACCTGGCGACCCTGCCCCTCAACGCCAACGGCAAGACCGACCGGCAGGCGCTGCGGGCCCTCGCCGACCGGGCCGCGCGTGCCGGGACGCCCTGAACCCCCACCACCCCGGCCGACCGGGACCGGAGCGACCACCCGAACCAGTAACTGGAGGAGCTGACATGGGCCTGCTGCGTGGCGCCGCGACCCCCTACCCCGCGGACTCGACCATCCCCGAGCGCTTCGCCGAACAGACGCGGGCCCGCCCCGGCGAGGCCGCCGTCGTGGACGGCGCGCACTCCCTCACGTACGCCGAACTCGACCGGCGCTCCGACCAGCTCGCCCACCTGCTGCGCGAGCGGGGCGTCGGCGACGAGACCCGGGTGGGCGTCCTCCTCGACAGCGGCCACGAGATGATCACCGCCCTCCTCGCCGTCCTCAAGGCCGGGGGCGCCTACGTCCCCGTCAACCCCGGATACCCACGCCGCCGCCAGGACGACATGCTGGCCGACGCGGGCGCGAGCGTCGTCGTGCGCGCGCAGGACGTCCGGGCGGCCGGCGCGCGGGACACGGACGGCGGCGTCGAGCCGGTGGCGGGGCCGCGCTCCCTCGCGTACGTCCTGTTCACCTCGGGGTCCACCGGCAGGCCCAAGGGCGTGATGATCGAGCACCGGTCCGTGCTGCGGCTCGTCTGCGGCGGCGACGTCGTCCCGCTCGGCCCCGACGAGCGGATCGCACAGGTGGCCGACCCGTCCTTCGACGCCTTCACCTACGAGGTCTGGGGCGCCCTGCTCAACGGCGCCACCCTCGTCGTCGTCCCCCGCGAGGTGGTCCTCGCGCCCGGCGAGCTGAAGCGGACGCTCGACACGCACCGCATCACCACCCTGATCCTCACCTCGGCCCTGTTCACCGAGGTCATGGCCGACCGGCCCGACAGCTTCGGCGGCCTGCGCAACCTCGTCGTGGGCGGCGACGTGCTCAACGTCGCCCGAGCCCGCTTGCTCACTTCCGGCGCGCCCGCCGACCGGCCCGACCGCTTCGTGAACGGCTACGGCCCCACCGAGACGACCGTCTTCGCGGTGCGCGCCCAGGTCGACACCGTCCCCGCCGACGCGACCGCCGTGCCCATCGGCGGACCCGTCGCGAACACCTCCTGCTACGTCCTGGACCAGGACCTCAAGCCGGTGCCCGACGGCACCACCGGCGAACTCTTCATCGGCGGCCCCGGCGTCGGCAGGGGCTACGTGGGACGTCCCGACGAGACCCGGGAACGCTTCCTGCCCGACCCCTTCGCCGACGAGGACCGAGCCGTGATGTACCGCACCGGCGACCTGGTCACCGCCCGCGCCGACGGCACCCTCGACTTCGCCGGCCGCGCCGACCACCAGGTCAAGATCCGCGGCTACCGCGTCGAGCCCGGCGAGGTGGAAGCCGTCCTCACCACCCACCCCGGCATCCGGCAGGCGGCGGTCACCGTGGACGAGTCCACCGGCGACCGGCGCCTGGTGGCCCACGTGGTGCCCGCCGCGACCGACGGCGCACCCGACGGACTGCGCGAGTTCCTCGCCGGCACGCTGCCCGAGTGGATGATCCCGGCCGCGTTCCTCGCCATGCCCCAACTGCCCCTGACCGTCGCCGGAAAGGTCGACCGGCTCGCTCTCCAGGCGCTGCCGGTGGCCGCCCCCGACGCCGGTGCCGAGGCACCCCGCACCGACCTCGAACGCCGCCTCGCGGCCACCACCGCCGACATCCTGGGCCTCGCGTCCGTCGGCCTGACCGACGACTTCTTCGCGCTCGGCGGGCACTCGCTGCTCGCCATGCGGCTGGTTTCCCGGGTCAACGACACGTTCGACGCGGATGTGGACCTCGGGGAGTTCCTCTACGACCCGACCGTGCTCAGGCTGGCCGCCGAGGTGTCCCGTGAGCGATGACCGCGAGGTCTCGCCCGCCCAGCGGAAGGTATGGATACTCGACCGGTTCCGCCCGGGATCGGCCGTCTACACCGTCCCCCTGATCTACCGCGTCGACGGCGACCTGGACGTCGCGGCGCTCGACCGCGCCCTGAGCGAGGTGGTCCGCAGACACGAGGTGCTGCGGACCGTCTACCGGATGCGGGCGGGCGCCGTGCGTCAGGTCGTCCGTCCCGCCGGGACGGTGAACGTCCCCGTCGTGGACGTCTCGGGGCACCCGGACCCGGATGCCGAGGCGCGCCGCCGCGCCGATGCGGAGGGCAAGCGGCCGTTCGACCTGGCGGCAGGACCGGTCATCAGGCCGTTGCTCCTGCGCGCCGCCCCCGACCGGCATCTGCTATGCCTGACTCTTCATCACATTGCCTGCGACGGCGGGTCGTTGCAGATCCTGGAACACGAACTCTCCGTCTGCTACCGGGCGGCGCGACGGCGGGAGCCGTCCGGGCTCCGGCCCCTCGACGAGCAGTACGCCGACTTCGCCGCGTGGCAGACGAGCCGGCTGACGCAGGCGAGGACCGGGCCGCTGGTCGAGCACTGGCGCACCCACCTCGCCGGACTCCCCGCCCCCGCGAGCCTCCCGGCCGACCGCGAACGCCCAGCCGTCCAGGGGGTGTTCGGCGGACATGTGCGCTTCAGCGTCGAACCGGCGGTGACCGACCGGACGGTGACGCTCGCCAAGGCGTGCCGGGCGACGCCGTTCGCCGTGCTGCTCGCGGTGTACGCGGCCCTCGTGCGGCTGCGCGGCGGCGGCGCCGATGTGGTGATCGGGGCGCCGGTGACGTCCCGGCAGCGCGAGAGCCACCACCGGATGATCGGCATGTTCGTGAACACGCTCGTCCACCGCGTCGACGTGTCGGGGCAGCCCACCTTCGAGGAGCTCGTGCACCGGGCCCGTGACGAGAGCCGCCGCGCGATGGCGCACCAGGCCGTGCCGTTCGACCTGCTCGTGGACGAGTTGAAGCCCGTACGCGACCCGGGCTTCAACCCCGTCTTCCAACTCATGCTGGGCTACCAGGAGGCCGCCCGGGAGGAGGGCGCGGGGGGTGGCCTCACGCTGTCCGGCTGCGCGGTGCACGGGGAGTTCGGCGACACCGCGACGGCCAAGGTCGACCTCTCCCTGACCGTCACACGCTCGGGCGCGGGCTGCTCGGGGCGCCTTGAGTACAACACCGACCTCTTCGGGGCGGCGACAGCACGGGACATCGCCGAACAGTTCCGTACGATCCTCGCCGCGGGCACCGCCGATCCGCAGCTCAGGCTGGGGGAGCCGGACAGGCCTTAGGGCCTGTCCGGCGGATCATGGCCGGGGTCGCGGCGGCTGACACGGCACCTCGCAGCGTTGCCGAAACGTCCGAATAGCTCCGCTATCAGGACGCTCCGGCGCCTTGCGATGCACCGCACCAGCCGCCGCGCCCTGTCCGACCCTGATCCGCCGGACAGGCCCTAGGCCGCGGGAGCGGTGCGCCGGAACTCGTAGAGCACGTACACCAACGACGTCAGGCCGCTGCCGTCGCCGTTGCGGGGGCCCGAGTAGTCCGCAGGGAGGGCGATCTCCTCCCTGCGGTACACGGACGCGGTGAACCCCGACCGCGCGGCCAGCTCGTGGAGGCGCTGCGGATTTCCGAGGGTCTCGCTGAAGCCCAGGAAGACGCGTGTGGTCTCGGACATGTGCTGTTCGAGGCCGGCGAAGAACGCGCCGTGCATCTTGTAGTCGGAATCGAAGGCCGCGTAGTCGATCTGGCTTCGGTAGTCGTGCTCGACCGGCGCCTCGACGAACGGTGAATTCCAGTAGATCAGGTTGAACGTCGTGCCCTCGTCGAGCCCGGAGAACAGATCGCTGGTCAGCGTGGTGACCTTGTCGCCCACACCGTGCCGCGTCGCGTTCAGCTCGGCCGTTTCGGCCGCCGCCGGGTTGATGTCGAGGGCACAGACCCGCGAACAGCCCCGCATCGCCGCGATGACGGCCGTCACGCCGGCGCCGCAGCCGACTTCGAGGAAGCTGTCGACCTCCTCGTAGGGGAGCCAGGACGTGAAGAGCTTCGTGGCGACCGCGTTTCCCGGCCACACGTCGGGGAGCAGATGCCATTCGAGGTCGAAGACCGTGAAGGTGTCCTGCGGCGGACGCTCCCGGAAACGGGAGAGGTCCCACTGCCCCACGTCATAACTGAACTCATTGAGCATGTGGACTCCTGTCGGGTCTCGCGGCCGGCCGGGCGCGCGTCACGAGCTCCGACGCGGCTCCAACGGATCATCCACGCCGCCGAAACCTCCGTCAACGGCGTTCCAGGCCGGTGTCGAACGGCTGAAAAGCGATCTGGTGGGAAGTGAAATGATCTTCCGTGGACGGTGGAGTGAAGAGCGGCCGGAGATCGGCCGCGAACATGAACTCCGTGTGCATCCGGAGCGCAAGACTTCGTTCCGTGCCAGAGCCCAAGGGCGGTCCGAGCCCCGCCCATCGGGCTACCGGCGTTCGCCGTCTCCTGGGCTGAGCTGCTGCGGCCGGTCCACTCCTGACATGAGTCCGCGACTGCGCGTATGGGCCAGGCCCTGCCACCGCGCCGCGATGTCCGCGGTGCCCACGGGGAGATCGAACTGGTCGAGGATCCGCATGACGATGTGGTCCACGAGGTCGCTGATGCCGTTCGGGATGTCGTAGAAGGCCGGCATCGGGGGGACGATGCGGACTCCCATACGGCAGAGGGCGAGCATGTTCTCCAGATGGATCTCGTTGAGCGGTGTTTCCCGGGGGACGAGGACCAGCGGGCGGCGTTCCTTGAGCGTGACGTCGGCTGCGCGGGCGATCAGGTTGTCGGCCAGGCCATGCCGTACCGCCGCAAGCGTCTTCATGCTGCACGGGACGATGACCATGCCCGTGACCGGAAAGGAGCCGGAGGAGATCGTGGCGCCCAGATCACCGAACTTGTGTGTCACGTCGGCGAGTTCGGCGCAGTGCCTGCTGGTGCAGGGCGTCTCCACCTCGATGGTGGAGCGGGCCCAGGTGCTCAGCACCAGATGGGTCTCCACCTGCGGCACCTCCCGCAGGATCTCCAGCAGGCGGACGGCGAGCGGGGCCCCGGTGGCGCCGGTGACTCCGACGATGAGGCGGGTGGGGGAAGCGGTTGTCACGGCGGGCTCCTGTTGCGGCGGAAGAGGACGGACTGGCACGGGGAGGGGGCGCGCCGCCCCCTCCCTTGCGGTGCCGGGCTACATCGACAGGACGCCCGCCCAGCGCTCACGCAGCTCGTCGCGGGTCGTCTCGTCGACGCGGTTGGCTGCCGGGTACTGGTCCTTCCATGCGAACGGCTTGCACGCGTCGATCAGCACGATGCCCATCGACAGGTCGCCGGCGGCGCGCTTGTCGGGCGACAGCCGCGGGTCGATGGCGGTGGTGGGCGCGCGCAGCACCTGAATGGACTCGGACGGGTCGACCCGGGTGAACATCGCCCACAGGACGTGGTTGACGTCGGTGATGTCGATGTCCTCGTCGACCACGACGAAGTACCGCTCCATGCCGCCGGTGCGCTTGCGCCCGGCCGCCGCGAGCAGTGCGTGCATGGCGTCGCCCGCACCGGTCTGCTCGATGGAGACGACCATCATGAGCTGGCGGGCATACGCCCACACGCCCTTGATGTTCTGGACGCCGGAGGCCTCCAGATGGTCCCAGGTCACCGATGCCGAGTACAGCGGGACGGCCTGGTCACCGGCCGGGACGGTCGGGAGCATCGGCGGGGCGCCCAGGATGATCGGGTCGTTCCGGTGCATGATCCGGTCGACCCGGACCACGGTCTCCTGGCCCGAGTGCGTGTAGTAGCCGGTCCACTCCCCGAAGGGTCCCTCCAGCACGGACTCCTCCTCGACCGGCGGCAGTTCGCCCTGGATCACGATCTCCGCGTACGCCGGGACCGGAAGGTCGCTGCCCGGTGCGTACAGGACCTCGACACCCTGCCCGCGGAGTCCGCCCGCCAGGTCGTACTCCGACATCCCGGACGGTGCGGCGATCGCCGCGGCTGTCGACAGGATCGGGTCCTGGCCCACCACCACCGCGATCGGGCAGGTCCGGCCGCGCTTCCAGTACTTCTCGGCAATCGCCTTGGCGTGCCGGTTGCCGAGCATCCACAACGAGAGCCGGTCCCGGCCCTGGACACAGGCCCGGTAGGTGCCGACGTTGACCCAGCCGCTGTCGGGGTCGCGGGTGATGACCATGCAGGCGGTGCCGATGTAGCGGCCGCCGTCCCCGTCGTGCCACTGCGGCGTGGGGAAGATGCCGAGATCCACGTCGTCGCCGACCAGGACGTTCTCCAGGACCGGGCCCGTGGCCACCTCCACCGGAGGGATGGGTTCGAGCTGCTTGCTCAGGTCCTTCCAGGCCCGCACGATGTCGAGCTTCGGGGTGTCGTGGGGCAGCCCGAGCGCCACTGCGGTCCGGGCAGCGGTCCCCATGAAGTTGGTGAACACACGGTGCCCCGCCGGGTAGCCGGGGATGTTGTCGAACATCAGCGCGGGGCCTTCCTTCTCCGCCATCAGTTCGGTGATACCGCCGATGTCCAGGTCCCGGTCCGCGCCGTCGATCCGGAGGACCTCGTCCTTCCCGAGCGTCCGAGTCATGTGGTCGATGTAGTGCCGAAGGTCACGGAATGCGTTCATGTGTCGTCGGGGAGCCGGGCGGTGCACCCGTGTCTCCCGTCCTCCTCTTCTCTTGCGTGACTTCTCTTGCGTGACGGCGGCGGCTGCGCATGGAGCAGTTGCCCACAGGGGGGAGCAGCTTCGCGAGGACAGTCACCGCGCGGGCCTGCATCGCCAGGATCCGGACCGGCCCGGACCGGGTGCAACGAGCCCGGACGCGGATGCCGGATATTGCGCGAGTGAGAGTCTGGATGCGTGGAATACATCGATCTCCAGCTCATTCATGCACTACAGATTGATGGCCGCGCACCACTGCGCCGGATTGCCTCAGTGCTGGGCATCTCCGACCAGATGGCCGCCCGCCGCTACGCCCGGCTGCGCGAGACGGCCGGGCTCCGAGTCGTGGGCCGGCTCAATCCCCGCCCCGTCGGGCAGACCGTGTGGGCACTTCGGCTGCAGTGCGTCCCCAGCGCCTCGCTCGGCCTGGCCCAGGCACTGGCCGAGCGCGAGGACACGCGATGGGTACAGCTCGCCTCCGGCGGAACCGAGATCATCTGCCACCTCGCAGTGCACAGTGACAGCGACCGGGACGCGCTGCTGATGGACCGGCTCCCTTCGAGCCGCCGGGTCACCTCGATCACCGCGCACCGCATGCTGAGGCTGTTCAAGGGCGGCCCGACCACCTGGGACGGTCCCACTTCCGCGCTGAGCCGGGAACAGATGGACGCACTCGCGCCTTCGTACCCGCCCCCTCGCGCCCAGGCGGCGCCGGTGGAACTCACCGATCTCGACCACGTCCTGCTCGCCGCGTTGAAGCGCGACGGCCGCGCGCCGCACGCCGCGCTGGCCGTCGAGGCCCGCTGCCACGAGTCGACGGTGCGCCGCCGCATCGCGCACCTGCGCACGGCCGGAGCACTCTTCTTCGTGCTGGACATGGACGAGCGTCTGCTGGGCAACCCGTCCGGCACCGCCATCTGGATGTCGGTGCAGCCCTCGCAGCTCGCCGCCGCCGGCGCCGCGCTGGCGGGCCACCCCGAAGTGGCGTACGCCGCCGCCACCACGGGGCGGACCAACCTCCTGGCCAACGTCCTCTGCTCCGACGACGAGTCCCTCTACGCGTACCTCTCCGACCGCATCGGTGCTCTCCTGGGCGTCGACACGGTCGAGACCGCCCCGATCATCCGCACCCTCAAGCGCGACGGCGCCGTCGCACGCAACCACGGCCTCGGGATCGGTGCGCGCCGTTGATCGTGCGGCCGGGGTCCCCGGCATCCCGACGCGCTGACGGCCCGGCGACGTGAACAGTCCGGTCACCGCGGTTCACCCCCGCTCGGCGGGGCCGTCCAGGCCATGGCCGACGCGAAACCCAGATCGTCGAACCGGGCCCCTCCTCGTCGCGGCCGGCGAGTCCGCCCTGGTCGTCGCGATCGGCGCCGCGCTCGGTGTCGTGGTGACGCTGCCGCCGCCGGCGGGCTTGGCCTCCGGTCTCTCGCAGTCCACCTCGTCCGATGTGAGCCTGCACCTGAACAGCGGTGCCATCACCACCGCCGTCATCGGCACCCTGCTGGCCGCCGTGCCGGCCGGGATCGGGGTCACCGCGAAGACGGTGCGGAGACGGGCGGTGTAGAGCACGACGCAGGCCAGGAGCGCCTGCGCCGGAGAGCCGGATGGGTGGACCTGATCGTCGCCGCCGCCACAACGGGCTCGGCGAACGCCGACGGCCGGTCAGGAGGTGCTCTGTCCCTCGCGTACTCGGAGGGCGCCCAGTTGCTCTCGCCCATGGCCGGCCCCTACTACGCCTGGCCGGTCCTCGGCGGTCTCGCCCCAGGAACCGTTGCCTGCGCATTGCTCCTGCGCCGTGTCACCGCGTGGTACGGGAGCGACGATCAACGCCGTACGAGAGTCCGGGCGACGGTCGGCGCATGGGGAGTGCTGGTGACCGCCCCACTGTTCGCTGTCTCCTTGACGATGGGCGTTGTGGTGCTGAGCTTGTCCTGCGCGGGCGGGATGAAGGACGTGGCCTTGTGGGAACTGGCCGTCACGGCCCTCATCTCCGCACTGACCGCGTGTCACTGTCTGGGTGTCCTGTTGCTGCCGCGGGCCTACATCAAGGCTCGACCATGACAACCCATGGCATCAGCATCAGCGTCAACCACGCTTCCCCGTCCCGCCGTACGAGCAACTCCGTTCACAACTGGCCGATTTGATCTCCATCGGCCGACTGACCCAGGGGGACAGGCTGCCGTCCGTACGCCAGCTTGCCTCCGACCTCGGGCTGGCCAACAACACCGTTGTACGGGCCTACCGCGAACTGGAGACCGCGGGCCTGGTGAAGAGCCGCCGAGGTTCTGGAACCCAGGTCATCGCCCCTGCGGCCACGACCGACCGCACAGCGAAGCTCGCGGAACACGCAAGCGGATACGCTGCCGCCGCCAGGCAGCTCCATGCCACTGACGAGGAAACCCTCGCGGCGATCCGGCATGCTCTCGCATGTCGCGACACACCATGACCCCGGAGAGAACCACTTCGCGCCGCCGGCTGTCTCTCGTGTCATCGTGCGTCGCTGCCCCCTGACTTGACGGCGACGTCCAGGCGCGGCTCGCCGGCCCTCTCGTTGCCGCCCTCGTTCTCTGGTTGCGACACGTCGTCGATGCCCGGGTGGCGGCGGGCCGACACGACAAGGCAGGCGATGGCGCCGAGGAAGACCACGACAGAGGTCCAGTTGTTCAGGCGCAGGCCGAGGAACGTGTGGGACTCGTCGATGCGCAGGTACTCGGTCCAGAACCGGCCGGCCGTGTAGGCGGCGACGTACAGGCAGAGGGTCCTGCCGTGACCGAGCGCGAACCGGCGGGCCGCCCAGAGAACCAGTGCGGCGACGCCGATGTCCCAGAGGGACTCGTAGAGGAAGGTGGGGTGGTACGTCGCGATGTCGGGCATGCCGGACGGACGGTGCGCGCGGTCGATCTCCAGGCCCCAGGGGAGCGTGGTGGGGCGGCCGTAGAGTTCCTGGTTGAACCAGTTGCCCCAGCGACCGATCGCCTGGGCCAGGGCTATGCCGGGGGCGACCGCGTCCGCGTAGGCGGGGAAGGGGATGCGGCGGCGACGGCAGCCGATCCACGCGCCGACCCCGCCCAGGGCGATGGCGCCCCAGATGCCGAGCCCGCCCTCCCACACGTACAGGGCCCGGATCGGCTCGCCGTGTTCGCCGAAGTACGCGTCGGGGCTGGTGATCACGTGGTACAGCCGTCCACCGACGAGGCCGAATGGCACTGCCCAGATGGTGACGTCCGCGATGACGCCCTGATCCCCGCCCCTCTCGACCCAGCGTCGGTTGCCGAGCCAGACAGCCACGAACACGCCCAGGATGATGCAGAAGGCGTACGCCCTCAATGGCACGGGGCCGAGGTGAAGGACCCCGGTCGAAGGACTGGGAAGGTAGGCGAGATCCATGGTCACTCCGTAGAAGTCTCAGTCGATCAGAAGCCCGGCTGGTGATGGCACACTGCGCGGCGGGCCCCACCCGTGACTCGGGCCGCTTCCTGGCGAGTTGCCGATGAGGTGCCGGTGCCCGGCCGGTCCGGGTCCCGGAAGTCCGGGCTCAGGCGCGGCGCCTGAGGGCTGCGCCGAGTACGGCGATCCAGATCAGCAACAAGGGCAGTGAAATGAATGCCGCAGGGGTCAAGGCGGTGGACAGAAGCAGGTAACCGATGCCGGACACGGTGATCGTGGCGGCGAGGACCCAGCCGATGACGGCCTCCCGACGCCGCAGCAGTGTGCCGTGCCGGGAAGCCGCACAGGCAGCCGCGGCGAGCACGGCGAGCGCGAACATCTTGACACCGTCCGCACGCTGGACCGCCTCGAACAGTGAGCCGGTCCTGCCCGGTGACGCTGGATCAGCTCCACGTACTGCGACCAGTTCCAGGACGAGTTGCACGCAGGCGAGCATCCCCGCGACTCTCCCCGCCCATCCGGCCGAGCGAGCCGCAGTGCTGCCGGTACGGCGGGCCCGGTCGAGGAGTCCGGATCCGACGACCACCAGGCAGACAGCCGCCACACCGTGAACGAGCAGTGCCTGGGCGACCGCCTGGACCGGCCGGTCGGCGTAGGCGGTCGTGATTTCGGCAGGTGTGTCACCGACTTCGGGTGTGGCTCCCCATGCGGCGGCGAGGCCGAGAACCCATGCCACGGCGTGCGTGTACCCGGCGGCGCGGGCGGAGGCGCCGGTGACGGGTTCCTTGGCGATGGCGGTCACGCGTTGTCTCCCCCGGTCTTGGTCCGGATTGCCTGGGCGAACGCCTCGCAGCCGGTGCGCCAAGCGGATTCCAGGTCCGCGCCGGCCGGGAAGCGGCCGTCGAGTTCGAGCACGACCATCCCGTGCGCGAATGCCCAGAACGAGCGCGCGACGTCAAGGTCGCCGTGCACCGCGTGGGCCAGCGGCATCGCCGCGCGATCTTCGAGTCCCTCGGGGAGCGAGGTGCGGGCGAGCGGACGATTATGGGTGATGCGGTAGAGGTGCGGGCTGGCGAGAGCGTGCCGCCGGTAGGCGCGGGCGAGCACACACAGGGGCGGTTCGACGCCGATCTCGGCCGCGGCGGCCTCCAGGTCCTCCGCCAACTGGATCATCCCCTGGGTCTGGAGCCCGGCCTCGACAGCTGCCTTGTCGGGAAAGTGCTTGTACAAGGAAGGCGCCCGGATGCCGACACGCTCGGCGATGCGCCGCATCGACAACGCATCCGGCCCCTCGGCGTCGAGCAGTTCCCGGGCGGCGGCCATGATCTGCTGCACGCGGTCAGCCACGGCGGGCCGCCCGCGCGACCGGGATGCCGGTGGGCCGTCCGGATCCGGAAACCGGCATCCGAACAGCGGGCGGGAGCGCTGGTGCCTCCCACCTATCCCGGAGGGGCCGGGTCGGGACACTGCCGCACGGGGTGCTGCTGACTGGGGCGGTGTTCACTGCGGCCCTCTCGCGTTGCCACTGACCGACAATGGCTAACGGTGTTAGCCGCGTGGTGTCACGTTAGGGCTAACAGTGTTAGCCGTCAAGGCCGGAGGGTGTCGGACTCCGACCGGCCGAGCCCGAACGGCAAGGCACGCTCAGGGAGTTCGCACCCGGTCGGTCCGGTTCGACGCACGGTGCCGTGCCGCGGTGTGCGGGGAGCGGCGTTCGCGGACGGCGGGCAGGGGGATGGCCCGTACCGGCGGGGCGTCGCGCCGCACTGGACGCCCGGAAGCGGTTCTCCGCGCCGCACTGGATACCCAAAAGCGGTTCTCCGCGCCGCGGTTGGCGACCAGGTCCTGGGTCGTCATCGCCAACCAGTTCGGCTCCGGCGGCCGCTGTCCAACGGTGGCCTCGCTCATGTTCGCTCCTTGCGACATGATTTCGCTGCCTGAGGTATCGATCGCATGGGCAGGACCGGCGAGCCGACGGTCGATGCCGACGCACTGGTCGACATGGTTCTGCCGCACTTCGCTGACGGCCTCGGCCCCACGTGGATCCTCTCGTGTGGATCATGCCGGGCTCGCGGGGGTCCGGCATGATCCACACGAAAGACCCTGGTGCCGCGTCAGGCCGCGTCAGACCGCGTTTGCCGTGTTTTCCGTTGCTGATGAAGCAGGCCGGGCGGAAGTCCCCGACCTGCCTCGGCGGTATCCCTCGGGGGCGGCGCTCACGCGGTTGCGGAGCGTGCCGATGTGCTCGACCTCGACCTCGACGACATCGCCTGGGCGCAGATGGCGACCGGAGAATACGCCGGCTCCGCGCGGTGTTCCGGTGAGGATCACGTCTCCGGGTTCGAGGGTCTGATAGTGCGAGAGGTAGGAGACCAGCTCGGCCACGCCGTGGACGAAGCTGCTGGTGCGGTCGTCCTGGCGTACCTCGCCGTTGACCCGGGTGCGCAGCCGCAGGTCGAGCGGGGCGGTGAACTCGTCCGGGGTGACCAGACAGGGGCCGAGCGGTTTGAAGGTGTCGAAGCTCTTGGCCACGCCGATGGACGCGGTCGGATCGCCCGACATCGCGCGCTGCTGAATGTCACGCGCGGAGACGTCGTTGGCGATGGTCAGGCCGGCGAGGTGGCTCGCGGCCTCGGCGGCGGAGACGGCGCTCGCGGGCCGGCCGATCACGACGGCCACCTCGCCCTCGTAGTCGACCTGGTCGGCCGCGCCGGCCGGCAGGCGGATGTCGTCGCCCGGTGCGGTGACCGCGGATCCGGCGACCAGCTGGAAATTCGGCTCCGCGGGCAGGGCGATGTCGGACCGCCCCATCGCAGCGAACATCTCCATGGCCTCCTCCGCATGGCTGGGGTAGTTGAGGCCGACGATCAGGATCTTCCCGGGCCGGGGGACGGGGGCGTGCACCTGGACCTCGTCGAGGGCGGCCCGCCGGACGACCGGCGCCGCGCGTGCGGCGTCGACACCCGGTCCACGCAGGAGGGCGCCCAGGTCGGGGAAGGGGAGGTCGAGTAGGGAGAGCTCGCCGGGGCTCTCCTCCCTGGCGATGCCCAGGGCTGTGCTGTACAGGCGCATCACGGACTCCCACATGTTGGCGACACATTCTCTTGTTTCGAAGTCAAGAGCTTTCTTGTTTCGGAGTCAAGAGTTCATCGGTTGCCGAGTCGCTGTTCTCGAACGCGGTGGAGGGGGGGCGGGGCTGCGCCGCCCAAGGCCTTCCTGTAATCCCTGGCGGGCGTGCGACGACAGCTACAGCACCTCGCCGCGTTGTCGGAACGCCCGAATGCACCCAGTATTCGGACGTCCCTCCGCCTTGCGATGCACCGCATCCGATGCCACACGCCGACCCGCCAGGGATTACGGGGCAGCCCTTAGGGTGGGCTGCTATGCCACGGAACCGTCAACAGATCCCGAAAGCCGAGCGCCAGGCCGTCCTGGTCGACAGTGCCTGGGAGCTCTTCGCCGTCAAGGGATACAAGGGGACCAGCCTGGCCGAGGTCGGCAAGGCGGCCGGCGTCGCGGCCAACGCTGTGCGCTGGTACTTCCCGACCAAGGACGACCTGTTCGCCGCCGCGCTGGACCGCCTCTTCCTGCGTGAGCGGGAGCGCGTCGAGGCGGACCCCGTGATCGGGGGTGATCCGCGGCGGCAGCTGGTGACGTTTCTTACCGACCTGGAGTCGTATCGCGGGCTGCACCGGGAAGCGTACGACCGCATGGACGAGTCGCCGGCACTCGCCGACGTCTACTCCCGCATGCGGGAGTGGCTGGAGGGTCGCCTTCTCACCGCTGTTGCGGGCCGGCTGCCCGAGGGGGCCGACATCGCGCCCGTGGCGGACATGGCCCATGTGCTGTTCGAGGGTCTGCTGGTCAGTGCCCGGGAGCTGGACCGGTCGACCGAGGCGTTCGTCGATCTCCTCATGGAGGCGCTGGTGGCCGTCGCGGCGGCGCGCTGACGCGATCTCTTGACTGCCATACAAGAGCCTGCCTACTGTTCTCTTGTATGGCAGCCAAGAGGGTTGCCATGCCCTCGACGAGGAGGTCGTCGCCCCATGGCTTCTCCGCACAAACTCGCCCACATCGTTCTGCGCACCGGCTGCCTGTCGCCCATGACCGACTGGTACATACGCGTCCTCGAAGGCCGCGTCACCTTTGCCAACGACGCCCTTGCCTTCCTTACCTACGACGACGAGCACCACCGTGTCGCGCTGGTCGCCACCGGAGCGTCCGAACGCCCGACGGATGCACACACGGGTCTGCACCACGCGGCATTCACCTACGCCGCGATCGGCGATCTGCTCGGCACGTACCAGCGGCTGAAGGGGGACGGCATCCTCCCCTTCTGGTGCATCAACCACGGTCCGACCACCTCGATGTACTACGAGGACCCCGACGGCAATCACATCGAGCTCCAGATCGACAACTTCGCCACCGAGGAAGCCCTCGACGAGTGGTTCCGGTCCGGGGCCTTCGAAGCCAATCCGATCGGCGTCGCGTTCGACCCCGACGACCTGGTGCGCCGCTTCAACTCGGGTGAGTCCTTCGCCGAACTGGTCAGGCGCGCATGACCGGCATCGACACCCCGGTCGTCATCGTCGGAGCCGGCCCCGTGGGGCTGGCCACCGCGCTCGTCCTGGGCCGGCACGGCGTCCGCAGCGTGGTCTTCGAACAGTACGACGGGATCAATCCGCACCCCAGGGCCCATGTCGTCAACACCCGGTCCATGGAACTGTTCCGCACCTGGGGCATCGCCGACGCTGTCCGTGCGGACGCGGTCGACCCGGTATCGGCCGGCACCATCCTCTGGAAACAGACCCTCGCCGGGGAACCACTGGGCCGGATCGACCTCCTCGAAGGCCCGGAGGACCAACTCCTGCGCCGGATCCACGCCTCCGCCGAGCAGCTCATCTCCTGCGCCCAGGACCGTGTGCAGCAACACCTCCTCGACGCGGTCCTCACGCAGGGCATGGCCACCGTGCACTACAGCACCACCGTCGTGGAGGTGACGGACCACGGCGATCACGTCGACGTCACCGTGGAAGGCGCGGGCGAGCGGCGGATCCTGCGCACTCGTTACGCCGTGGCGGCGGACGGGGCGACCGGTGGCCTTCGCGACACGCTCGGCATCGCGATGGACGGCTCCGCGGTTCTCGGCCACCAGCTGAACATCTACTTCCACGGCGATCTGTCCCCGTGGACGAGGGAGGACCCCGCCCTGCTGGTCTGGCTGATCAACAGTGCCTCCCCGGGGCTCCTCATCGGGATGGACGGTGTTCGCCGGTGGACCTTCCAGCGGAGCTTCGACCCGGCTGTCGAATCACCGCAGGACTACCCGCCCGAACGGTGCGCCCGGATCATCCGGGAAGCCGTCGGAACCACCGAACTCGACCTGGACATCCGCTCCGTGGGGCCGTGGACCATGACGGCCCGGACCGCCGAGACGTACCGCAGCGGCCGTGTGTTCCTCGTGGGCGACGCGGCGCACCAGTTCCCGCCGACCGGCGGCCTGGGGATGAACAGCGGCCTCGCCGACGCGGACAACCTGGGCTGGAAACTCGCCGCCGTGCTGCGGGACGGTGCTTCCGACGCCCTGCTCGACAGTTACGAGCGTGAACGCCGTCCCGTCGCCGTCGACAACGCCCACCACAGCATGCTCAACGCCATCAAGATGGCCGAGGTCGGGATAGGGCCCGAGACGACCAGGATCGCCGCCCGCCTCGAAAGCGCCGACCCGGCAGTCGCCGAGGCGGAACGCCGACGGATCGCGCAGGCCATTCCTTCGCAGCGCCCGCACTTCGACGCGCTCAACCAAGAGATCGGATACATCTACGGAGCGGCCCGGCACGCCGACGACGCCCCGCTCTCGGCCACCGACCACGCACCGACCGCCGTCCCCGGAGCACGACTTCCGCACGCCTGGATCGAACGTGACGGGGAACGGGTGTCCACACACGATCTCCTCATCCCGGGCTTCACCCTCATCACGGCACCCGGGGGAGCCGACTGGGCCGATGCCTTCGCGGAGACCGGGGAGGGCGTGGCGAAGCGGACTGTCGTGATCGGCCGGGACGTCACCAGCCCGGACGGCCACTGCCCCGAGCTGCTCGGGATCGGTGAGGACGGTGCCCTTCTCGTCCGGCCGGACGGCCACATCGCTTGGCACAGCGCCGAGGGATCATCCCCTGCCTCCGCACTTGCCGCCCTGGTCGACGCCGCCGACAGGCCCTAGCCCGGCGCGGGGCGGGTGAGGGGCGCCGGGCCGCATGCCCGGCGCCCTCCCGGCCCTTGCTCCCGGCCGCCCTTGTCCCGGCCTCCTGTCCCGTTCGGCGGCACGGCCCGTCCGCCGACGGGCCCCCGCTCGGCGGCACGGCCCGTCCGCCGGCCCCCCGCTCGGCGTCCTCTCCACCGCGGCGTTCCGACGTTCCGGCGTTCCCGCCCGGAACACCCGGAAGGCCGACTCCTCGTCCGCCCCGACGACCACAGATGCCCACCCGGAGGAACGCAGTGGTGAACCCCCAGAAAGCAACCGGCTCCCGCCCCACGCTCCAGGATCGATACGTACGCGAAGAAGGCACCCTTCACCTCACCGGCATCCAGGCCCTCGCCCGCCTGCCGCTCGACATCCGTCGCGCCGACCGTCGCGAGGGCCGCGACACCGCGGGATTCGTCTCCGGATACGAGGGTTCGCCGCTCGCGGGATACGACATGGAACTCGCGCGCTGCGGCTCCCTTCTCGACGAGTACGACATCGTCTTCCGCCCCGGCGTCAACGAGGAACTCGCGGCGACGGCCGTCCAGGGCACCCAACTCGCCTCGGCGCAGCCGGACAAGCGCGTCGACGGCGTCACGGCCATCTGGTACGGCAAGTCCCCGGGCCTCGACCGTGCTTCGGACGCCATCCGGCACAACAACCTGATGGGCACCCACCCGGACGGCGGCGCGCTGGCCCTGGTCGGCGACGATCCCGCCGCCAAGTCGTCGACCGTCCCCGGCGCCTCCGAACCGCTCCTCGCCGACCTGGGCCTGCCCACGCTCTATCCGTCCGACCCGCAGGAAGCCCTCGACTTCGGGCTGCACGGTGTGGCGATGTCCCGGGCATCCGGACTGTGGGTGGCGCTGAAGATCGTGACGGCTGTCGCGGACGGTTCCGGCACCGTCGACGTGAGCGCCGGACGGGTGTCACCGATCGTTCCGGACCTCGCGGTCGACGGAGTGCCGTACCGCCACACCGTAGGCAGCCGGATGGTGCAACCGGTCCTCGGCGATCTGGAACGCAGCCGGGACGGCGCCCGCCTGGAGATCGCCCGTCGCTACGCCGTCGCGAACAACCTCAACCGAATCGCCAGGACGGGTCCTGACGACCGCATCGGCATCGTCGCGGCGGGCAAGACCTTCCTCGACCTCCGCCAGGCCCTGCGCATTCTCGGACTCGACGACGCCGGACTGGAGCGGTGCGGTGTGCGCCTGCTGCACCTCGGCATGATCCACCCGCTGGAACCCACGGTCGTCGAACGGTTCGCGAGGGGACTGCGCCACATCGTCGTCGTGGAGGAGAAGCGGCCTGTCATCGAGACCGCCCTCAAGGACCTGCTCTACGGCCGCCGCGACCGGCCGGCCGTCTTCGGCAAGCGCGCACCCGACGGTTCGGCCCTGTTTCCCCTCGACGGAGAACTCGATCCCGACACCGTTGCCGCGCGGCTCGCGCCCCGGCTGAACGCACTGGGTGAATTCCCCACCGTACAGAGCTGGTTGGAGACCGCGCGGGCAACGACCCGGCGCAGGGCCCTGCCACTCCTGCCCCTGCTCACCCGCACCCCCTACTTCTGTTCCGGCTGTCCCCACAACCTCTCGACCAAGGCACCCGAGGGTGCCGCCGTCGGGGCCGGGATCGGCTGCCACGCCATGGTCACGCTCATGGACCCCGCCCAGGCCGGGGACGTGATCGGCATGACGCAGATGGGGGGAGAGGGCGCCCAGTGGATCGGCATGCAGCCGTTCCTCGAACGCGACCACCTGATCCAGAACCTCGGCGACGGCACCTTCCACCACTCCGGCAGCCTCGCCATCCGCGCTGCGGTCTCGGCCGGGGTGAACGTCACCTACAAGCTGCTCTACAACTCGGCGGTGGCCATGACCGGCGGACAGCAGCCCGTCGGCGTCATGCCCGTGTCCGCGATAGCCCAAGGCCTCCTGGCGGAGGGCGTCAAGCGGATCATCGTCACGACCGACGACGTCAAGCGCTACCGGAAGGTCACGCTTCCGAAGGGCGTCGTCGTCTGGCACCGCGACCGGCTGCCCGAGGCCCAGGAGCTGCTCGCCCGTACCCCCGGCGTCACCCTGCTCGTCCACGACCAGGAATGCGCGACGGAGCTCCGACGCAAGCGCAAGCGCGGCCTGGTGCCCGAACCCACCGAACGCGTGATGATCAACGAGCGGGTGTGCGAAGGGTGCGGTGACTGCGGACAGCAGTCCAACTGCCTCTCCGTACAGCCCGTCGACACCGAGTTCGGCCGCAAGACCCGGATCGATCAGTCCTCCTGCAACAAGGACTATGCCTGTCTGGCGGGGGACTGCCCCGCGTTCCTCACCGTCGTCCCCGCCGACACAAAGCCTGCCTTCACCCCCGTCCCGATGCCGGACGGCGCTGCCCTGCCCGATCCGGAGCTTGTCGTACCGGCATCCCACACCACCCGGATCACCGGCGTCGGAGGCTCCGGCGTGGTCACCCTCGCCCAGATCCTCAGCACCGCGGCCTCACTCGCAGGCCTGCACGTCCGGGCCCTCGACCAGACCGGCCTGGCCCAGAAGGGCGGCGCGGTGGTCTCCGACATCAAGATCACCAAGGAGGCGACGGAACAGGCCGGCAGAGCGGCCCTGGACGAGTGCGATCTCTACCTCGGCTGTGACCTGCTCGTCGCCGCCGAAGCCGGACAACTGACGACGGCCACCCCGGTGCGAACAGTGGCGGTCGTTTCCACGGCAGAGGTCCCGACGGGACGGATGGTGATCGACCCGGAGGTGTCGTTCCCGCCCGCCGAGCCTCTCAAGGAACGGATCCGGGCGGAGTCCAGGGACGCGATCTTCCTCGACGCGCGCCGGCTCGCCAATGACCTGCTGGGTGAGGACCAGTTCGCCAATCTCCTGCTCACGGGCGTGGCCTACCAGAGTGGTGGGCTGCCGCTGCCGGTCCATGCCATCGAGGAGGCGATCACCCTCAACGGTGTGAAGGTCGAGGCCAACCTCAAGGCGTTCCGTCTCGGCCGCCAGGCCGTCGCCGACCCCGAGGCCTTCGCCGGCCTCCTGGCGGGGCGCGCCGCCGCACCGAAGCCGGGGCGCGGTCTGTCCGCCGAGGCCCGGCACACCCTCGAACTGGTCGGGGCCGCCCCCGGGTCGGAGCTCGCCCGGCTCCTGGCGGTCCGGGTACCGGACCTCATCGCGTACCAGAACGCTGCCTACGCCACGAGGTACGCACGCTTCGTCGAACAGGTACGTCAAGCAGAGGGCGAGCGTGTCCCCGGCTCGACCGCACTCACCGAGGCCGTGGCCAGGTACCTGCACAAGCTGATGGCGTACAAGGACGAGTACGAGGTGGCCCGGCTCTCCCTCGACCCCGAGGCCGAGCGGGCGGTGACGGCCCGCTTCGGGGACGGCGCGCGGATCTCCTACCGTCTGCATCCGCCCGTACTGCGGGCACTCGGAATGACTCGCAAGATCGAACTCGGCCCCTGGTTCAAGCCGGCCTTCCACGCTCTCGCCGCGATGCGCAGGCTCCGTGGCACCCGCCTGGACCCCTTCGGAGCGGCACGTGTGCGGCGTACGGAACGGGCCCTGGTCGTCGAGTACGAGGCCACGATCACCGAGGTCTGCCGGAACCTCGACGAGGGCAGCCATGGCTTGGCCGTCGAGATCGCCTCACTGCCCGACACAGTGCGCGGCTACGAGGAGATCAAGATGGCATCAGTGGCGCGATACCGGACCCGGTCCGCGGAACTCGTCGGTCGGCTGTCCTCGGGACGTGAACGTACGGATGCCCACACGGCGGCATCCCCGGACGTGTGGTGACCCGGTCCGCGACTCGCACGTCGGCGAGCTCGGCCACCGCCTCCTCCGCGAGCACCTTGTCCGTGGATCCGGCCGCGATGACCGCAGACGCGGCGGCGTTCAGCGCGGAATCACCCAGCCCGGCGTCCAGGTCCCGGCGGCGTCGTGGCCGGCCGCTGTGGCGGCGAGGTGGGCGCGGAGGGTGGCCAGCGCCGGGTGGGGGTTGTCGCGGTGCCAGAGGAGCGAGTGCGGGTAGACGGGCATCGGGTCGGTCACCGGGATGCGGCGCAGGCCGTGGTCGGCGGGCCAGATGAGGCGGGACTGCCCGCCCATGAAGGTGGCCAGGGCCGGGGTGTCGGCGATCGTGTCGAGGAGCGCGTCGGAGCCGAAGTTGGGGCCGGTCGCCTCGATGGTGAGGCCGAACTCGGCGACGAGGTCGTCGTAGTAGGCGGCCCACTCGGTACCGGGCACGATTCCGGGCATCCAGATCCGGTGCCCGGCGAGCTGAGCGACGGTCACCGACCGGGCGCCCGCCAACGCATGGGCGGGCCCGGTGAGGAGCTGGAGCGGCTCGTCGAGCACCCGGACGGACTCGATGTCCTCGGGAAGGGGCCGGCCGGGCACGGCGACGGCGCGGAACGACGCGTCGATCGCACCGGACCGGATGGCTGCGACGGCCGCCTCGATGTCGAACAGCATCAGCACGTCGAGTTCGATGTCGGGGTGCGCGCGGTGGAAGCCGCGCATCAGGCCCGACTGCGCGCTGCGCGAGGCGATCACGTCGACGCGCAGCGGGCGGCGACCGGTGCGCACGGACGTGACCGCGCGCTCGCCGACGCGCAGCAGCTCGCGCGCGTGGGGCAGGAACGCCTGCCCGTCGATGGTGAGCTGGGCGCCGCGCGGAGTGCGGGTGAACAGTTGCACGCCGAGGTCGCGCTCCAGCGCGGCGATGCGCTTGGAGACGGCCTGCTGGGTGACCGCCAGCTCGGCGGCGGCCTCCCGGAACTGCCCCGCGTCGGCGGCGGCGACGAAGGTCCGGACGGTGTCGAGGTCCATACCGAAACCCTATGGGTACAACCGATGGTTGTGGTCGGCGGCCCTTTGATTGTCTCATCCCTTGATACTGCGCTCGCTTTGCTGCTTCCGATCACGGATTGGTTGTGGCGGCGAGCGGCGAGCGGCGAGCGGCGAGGGGCCTCGGGCATGAGACTCGGACACCGGCTGGGGCGGCGGATATCTCCGAACTGTCGCAGGCATCGCCGTGGCGTACGTTCCGCCGAACGCTTCGCAGAGCTGAACGCGGACCACTCACCGCTGGGAGGCCCGCCCCCACCGCCGCCTGTGACGGACCGCCATCTGCGCCAGTGGTCGGCTGGTAGCTTGACTCCATGATGGTGGCATTGATCGACTCAGGGCTCGGCCTCCTTTCCACCACAGGATGGCTTCGGCACCTCGCCCCGGAGCTCGATCTGCTTCTGCTTCTGGACCCCGACGGCGCCCCCTGGGGATCGAGAACTGCCTCCTTCGTCACGGACCGTCTGTTCAGTGCCGCCCAATTGGCGGTCCAGCGAGGTGCGGAGGCCATCGTGGTTCCCTGCAACACCGCCACCGTCACCGCGATCGACGCTCTGCGTGAGAGTTTTGAACCCCGTGTGCCTGTGATCGGAACCGTGCCCGCCGTGAAGTCGGCCGCAGCGGTCGGCCAAGGCATCGCCGTGTGGGCAACCGTCCGGACCACGGCGAGTGACTACCAGGATCGCCTGATCGCGGACTTCGCGAACGGTCGGCCTGTCGCGCGTGTCGCATGCCCCGGTCTGGCCGAGGCGATCGACCACGGAGACATGTCCGCAGCCGCAGAAGCGATCACCGACGCGGCCGAGCGGACCCCCCGGAATTGCGACTCCGTGGTGCTGGGATGCACGCACTACCCCCTGGTGGCACCAGCGATTCTGCAGAGCCTGCCCACCGGAACCACCCTGTACGACAGCGCGGAGGCAGTCGCCCGCCAAGCACTTCGGCGATTGGACCGAACCACGGAACCGCACAGCACCACGGGTTCCATCGACGTGGTACTCAGCGGTCGCCGCGGAAATCTCCCAGCAGGCGCCCACGCCTACCCGGTGGGTCGCGCCCTTGCCGCCGCAGCGCGGGTGCCCCGCGGCATTCTCATCTCCGCCGCAACTTGTGCCTCGATGAATGCTCCGGCGATCTGAGAAAGCCCCGCAACCTTTACAGCTTGTCGGCCAGGCGTGCAGCCAATCCGGTGCGCGGTTGAGGCCAACGCGAGCGCTTGGGCGTCCGGGCAGGCCGGAGGCAGCGTGGCTACGTACGGCAGGGGAGGCGAGCCCAGCGGTACCTCCCGGGCCCGGTGACACCCCCCCAGGTCATCCGTTCGACAGGGGGACACAGCCATGTCGGGCCCAGAGGCCGGCGGCCCTCTTGCAGGAGAGCGAAGAAGATAGCGGGGACTCGAAAGAGCGTGGCTGCCGTAGGGGAGCAGTGGGTCTCCCAGGCGAGAGAGAGCGTGCTGGAGCGTGTCGAGGCACCGAGGTGACCGGCACCTCCGGGGAATCAGGCACGGTAGTCTCAGCCATGCCCAAGACATCAGTGGCGCACTTCTACGACGAACTGGCCGACGACTACCACCTGATCTACCCGGACTGGGATATGAGCATCCGCCGGCAGGGGGACGCTCTGGACGCCCTGATCGGCCAGGACCGCGCGGCGGTCCTCGACTGTTCCTGCGGCATCGGCACGCAGGCCATCGGCCTGGCGCTGCGCGGGCATCAGGTCACCGGGACCGACCTCAGCCCTCGTGCCGCCGCCCGCGCTGTCCGTGAGGCCGCCCGCCGGAACCTGAGCCTGCGCACGGCCGCCGCCGACATGCGGCGCCTCCCGTTTCCCGATGGCCGGTTCGACACGGTCGTCTGCGCCGACAACTCGCTGCCCCACCTGCTCACTGAGCAGGATGTGCACGCCGCCCTGGCCGAGATGCGCCGCGTGCTGCGCCCCGACGGCCTGCTGCTGGTCAGCACTCGCCACTACGACGACCTGCTGCGCGACCGCCCGACCTCGACGCCTCCACAAGTCCACAGGAACGTCGACTGCGCCGACGGAGAAGAACGAACCGTCACCTTCCAGCTCTGGCACTGGCACGACGACGGCGAGCACTACGACCTGGAGCACTTCCAACTCCTTCCGGCAGGCGGAGACTGGCGCGTCCAGGTCCGCCGTACCACCTACTGGGCGCTCGGCCGGGACCGGCTGGCCGGCCTCGCAGCCGAGGCCGGGTTCGTCGACCCCGAGTGGCGGATGCCGCAGGAGACGGGCTTCTTCCAGCCGCTGCTCGTGGCCCGCGCCCGCCGCCCTCGCTCCCAGTGGTCCACCTGGAGTCCCTGATCAACTTGAGTGAAGCCGGATGGTCCGAACTTCTCGGTGCCGCTGCCCGGCTCGACCTGCTGCGGCGCCAGGATTCCACTCCGGAAAGGCTCAGACCCTGAACGCCTCACTCGCAGAAGCACTCTCCGTCGTCCTGCTCCTGGCGGTGCTGGCCTGCGCGGTGATCCGGCCGTGGGGCTGGCCGGAGGCGGTCGTGGCCGTTCCCGCCGCCGGGGTGGTCATCGCCACCGGCGTGATCTCGCTCGACCACGCGGCGGCCGAGGCCGCCCGGCTGGGCCCGGTGATCGGCTTCCTCGCGGCCGTCCTGGTCCTGGCGCAGCTGTGCGACGACGAGGGTCTGTTCCACGCCTGCGGTGCCTGGATGGCCCGCAGAGCGTCCGGCCGTCCCCGCCGCCTGCTGGTCCTCGTCTTCGTGACCGCCTCGCTGATCACCGCGGTCCTCAGCCTGGACGCCACAGTGGTGCTGCTGACCCCGGTGGTGTTCGCCACCGCCGCCCGCCTCGGCGCCCGCGCCAAACCGCACGTCTACGCCTGCACCCACCTGTCGAACACCGCCTCGCTGCTGCTGCCGGTCTCCAACCTGACCAACCTGCTGGCGTTCGCCGCCAGCGGCCTGACCTTCGCCCGCTTCGCCGCCCTGATGTTCCTGCCCTGGCTGGTCGCCATCGGCGCCGAGTACGTGGTGATCCGCCGCTTCTTCGCCACCGACCTGGACGCGGGCGCCGAGGCCCCGCCCACCGACGAGCCCCGCGAACTGCCGCTGTTCGCCCTGCTCACGGTGGCGGGCACGCTGGCGGGCTTCGTGCTGACCTCGGCGGTCGGCGTCAACCCGGCATGGGCGGCGGCCACGGGCGCGGCCGTCCTGGCGGCCCGCGCCCTGGCCCAGCGCCGCACCACCCCCACGGCGATCGTCCGGGCCGCGGCCCTGCCGTTCTGCGCCTTCGTGCTGGCGCTGGGCATCGTGGTCCGGGCGGTGGTCGACAACGGCCTCGCGGACGCACTGGGCCACCTGGTGCCCGGCGGCACCGGCCTCCCGGCCCTCCTCGCCATCGCGGCACTGGCAGCCGTACTGGCGAACGTCATCAACAACCTGCCCGCCGTCCTGGTCCTGCTGCCCCTGACCGCCCCCACCGGCCCGGGTGCTGTCCTGGCAGTCCTCCTCGGGGTGAACATCGGTCCCAACCTGACCTACGCCGGCTCGCTGGCCACCCTGCTGTGGCGACGCATCCTGCGCGAACACGACACCGACGTGGACCTGGGCGAGTTCACCCGACTCGGTCTGTTCGCCGTGCCCACCTCCCTGCTGCTCGCGGTGGTGGCACTGTGGGTCTCGCTCCAAGCGATCGGAGGCTGAACACCATGACCGTCATCGTCTGGATCGTGGAGGGCACCTGGCCCGCCTGCGTCGACGCCGCCCGCACCCACGCGCCCGCGGACGCCGACCTGGTGCTGCTCCATGTCACCGGCCACGAGGTGCCGGGCGCCGCGCACGGTGCCTACGCCGGACTGCTGGGCCGCGCACGCCCCGACCGCGACCCCGGCACCGCAGTGGAACACCTGGCCGCCGCCTCCGCCGAACAGCTCCTGGCCAGAGCGGCCGAGCGGCTGGGACGACCGTGTACCCGGCAAGAACGCTCGGGCCGCGTCGAACGGGAAGTCGTGGCCGCCGCAGAAGGCGCCGACCTGCTCATCCTCGCCCGCGACGGCGACCGCACCCACCTCGGACCCCGCAGCCTCGGCCCCGCCGGCCGTTTCGTCGTCGACCACGCCTCCTGCCCCGTCCTGCTGGTCTGGCCGGAGACCGCACCCAGTACGACCACCATCCCGCCGCCACTACTCCACCCGCCGCACCACCGCTAGCCGCGACCAGGCCGGAGTCCTCCACCGACCCGGGTGCGGTGGGAATGTCCGATCGGGCACAGAAGTGACCACTGCCTGCTCTTCAGTCGGTGTGGCGCGCAGCCGCCGACCTCGCCCCGGCAACGCGGACCGCCGCCGTCCATGCCCACAAGCAGGCCGCGATGCCGGAGCTGTTGGAGGGCCGTGCGACTGGCCCGGCGATGTGGCTGCGCACGCCGGAGCAGGTGCCTACGAGCGGCCCGGGAGCCGTGCGCGCCGGGCCGCCCCGGCCGCGTGGACGACTGCTCGCGGGCGCGGCGATCGCCCTGCTGCTCGTGCTGCCCGACCTGTGGTGGCAGGTGCGGCATGGCTGGGCCATGTTCGAGATGACGCGGGCACTGAATGGTGAGCACGGCGGCCCGGGGAACATTCTCACCTGGATCGTGGGGCAGCTCAGCATGTCCTCTCTGGCGATGACGGCGCTGTGGGTGGTGGGCTTGCGGTTCCTGTGGCGGTCCGGCCGACCGCTGTGGCGGTGCCTGGTGACCGCGTACGCCGTGCTGTTCGTGCTGTTCGCCGTGACGACCGGAGCACAGGTGTACTACCTGGGCGGGCTGTACGTGTGTCTGCTGGCGGCCGGTGCGGTGGGACTCGACGGGTGGCTGCACTCCCGCCCGGACCGGCTGCGCGGCCTGATGACCGTAACCGCCGTCTCGGCCGCGCTGTCCGCCGTGATCGCGCTGCCGGGTGCTGCCGCCCTCCGCCGTGGCCTGGACGTACGGCATCAGCCCGATATCGGGGGAGACCCTGGGCTGGCCCCAACTGGTCGGCACCGTGCGGCAGGTGTGGACCGGGCTCCCGCCCGGACAGCGTGTGAACGCGGTGGTCTTCGCGGCGGACTACAGCGAGGCCGGCGCCATCAACGAACTGGGCCGCAGCACCGGGCTGCCCACCGCCACGGGTGCCCAGAACACCGACTGGTGGTGGGGCCCCGGCAACCCGAACGCAACGACCCGTCGTGGCCGTCGCACCCGCCCCGACTACGCCCCCGGGTACGCCGCCCACCTGCGTCAGTACTTCCGGCACGTCCGCATAGCCGCCACTCTTTCCAACCCCAACGGCGTGCACAACATCGAATGGGGCGGCCACGTCTACATCTGCACCGGTCCCCGCCGCCCCTGGGGCGAGGCGTGGCCCGAACTGCGCAACTACGCGTGACGCCCCCACCCCGCGGTATGAGGGATTTCCCGTGACAGGGCGGTCAAGGACCGGATGACTTGCCGCGGCTTCCTCGCCGAACCGCTGATGGCCGAGGGCGACCACCGGGTCCGCCGCCGCTCGGAACGGCGGATCAAGGCTGACGATGTTGTGCACTGCGCAGGCCGTGACGGTGGCGTTTGCCGGAGTAGTTCCGCCGGTTACGCCGGCGCCGCACCGCTCCGGGCGGCGTCCCTGGTCACAGGCGGGTGGCGAACTGGTCGTTGCGGGATCAGCGTCACCGCTCGTCCGCCCACCCGCCCGGGTGTCGGCAAGGCCGAGGCGCGTTCGTCGGCGAGCTGTTGGCTCATCCGCGAGCTGTTGGCTCATCCGCAGCGGCCATGTACTTGTCGAATATCGATATGCTCCTCTATCTTGGGCATATCGAAAATCGATGGGGAGGGATGTAATGAACACGCGACTCACGAGGACCCTGGCCTCGGTGACCTTTGCGCTGGCGGCGCTCTGCGGGCTCGCTTTCATCGGCACGGGGGTCACGCACCTGCTCGACGACGGGGCGGTCTGCGTGCAGACGGACTTCTGGCACAACGCCTCACTGGCAGACCCACTGCCGGTGGGCACGGACGTGAAGGTGTCCAGCAGTGCCACGCGCCTCTGCCAGGACAGTCCCTCTGGGGGGCAGCGCGCCGCCGATCTCGGTGGCGAACTGCCCTGGCTGCTGTTCGGTGCGCTCGCGCTGCTGCTCTTCTCCCGGCTGCTCAAGGCCGTCCTGCTGCAGGGGCCGTTCACCGAGGCGGTGGCACAACGGCTCTCCGTTCTCGGCTGGTTCGTCACCGTGGGTACGCCGCTGGCGGGCCTCGTCGTCGGCTGGTCGCAGTCCTGGCTCGTCGGGAGCATGGCGCCGATCGTGGGTTCTGAGCCGACGGTCTCCGGGCCGCTGGTGCTCGTCCTCGCCGGCCTCGCCGCAGTGATCATGGGGAGGATCATGCGTGAGGGCGTGCGCATGCGAGAGGACCTCGAAGGGACCATCTGATGCCCGAAGAGGAATCTCACGCGATCCGGATCCACCTCGACCGCCTTCTCGCCGAGCGCGGCATGACACTTACCGAGCTGTCCGCGCAGGTGGGTATCACCGTCGTCAACCTGTCCGTACTGAAGAACGGCCGGGCCAAGGCCATCCGCTTCTCGACCCTGTCGAGGATCTGCGAGGTCCTGCGGTGCCAGCCGGGAGACCTGATCACCCACGACCCCTCCAAGCCGGGTCCATAGCCGACCACTCCAACACCGTTGCGTTAGGGCCGTGAGCGGCTGCTGAGGCCGTGGGCGAAGAATGCAACGGTGGTGTGGACGGTGTAGTTCTGGGCCTTCTGGGGGTGCTGTCCGGCGTTCGGGCCGTACTTGCTGGTGGGGTTCTTGCGTGTGCGGGCCTTCACTCGTTGCCGTCGGTGGGCGGGCAGGAGGTCGCCCAGGGCGGCGTGGCCGATCGTGCCGACCAGGTCGATGAGGGTGCCGGGGAAGATTCCAAGGCCGGCGGTGACGGTGTCGGTTGCGGCGGCCAGTAGGACGGTGAAACTGATCCGTTCCATGGGTACTTCCGGCCGTCCGGTCAGGGCGTCGTCGCCGGCACGGATCAGAGCCTGGTAGGCGGTGAGCAGGGCGTAGACCTCCTGGTCGAGGCCATCAATGCTGCGGGAGCGCAGGACGCGGCCGTCGAGCATCGTGGCCTTGATCGAAAAATACGTAGTTTCCGCCTGCCACCTGCGGTGATAGAGATCAACGAGCTCGGCGGCCGGAAAACGGACGGGGTCCAGCAGATTTGTGATCAGCCGCCACTGCTCGGTGCGGACGGTGCCATCGGCCAAGGTGACGGTGAGGGTCGCCTCGATCACGCGCACCGGCAGCAGTACCCGCAGGACGCCGTAGCCGATGCGGGCGATGTAGGAGCCGTCGCCCAGGTGCTCGGCGGGGGTGGGGACGCGGCGGGCCCCGGAGCGCACCAGGAACCGGGCCCCACTCTGATGGACGGCATCAAGGAACTCGTTGCCGTCGAAGGCCGCGTCGGCCAGCAGGAGCATCGTCTTGTCCAGGGCGGTCAGAAGCCGCTTGGCATAGGGGAGTTCACCCTCGGACTCCGGTCCGAAGGCGGCGGCTATGAGCGCGCGGGTGCCGCACTCGACCAGGGCCAGCAGCCGCAGGAGCGGATAGCCGAACTCCAGACTCTCCGCGGCCCGCTTGGGGTAGCGCCAGGTGAGCGTCTCGTCGTCGGGGGTGTGCAGCAGGGTCCCGTCGACAGCCACCGTGCGCAGGCCCCGGTAGAAGGACCCGGCCTGCCCGGGGCGGGCGACGGGCCCGGCAAGCGTCTCGAACAGACGCCGCAGGGGTGCAGCCCCCACCCTGCGCCTGGCCCGCGTCAGCGAGGAGACCGCAGGATGCACCAGGGCCAGCGGGGTCAGGGCGGTGGTCAGCTTGGACCACACCGTGCGGTACGAGCGGTGTTCGAACAGTGCGAGAGCGAGCACGAAGTACACCACCACCCGCGAAGGCAGCAGCCGCAGGCGCTTCTCGCGCCGACCGGTCTCCTCCAGCACCGCGTCCACCAGCGCGAAGTCCACGATCTGGGTCAACTCCCCCAGATGACCCGGCGCGAAAACACCCCGGGCTGTCTCGATCGTGGACGTGATGACAGACTTCTCCTGCAACGGGACCCCTGACCTTGACCGACTTTCTTCGCCGATCGTTGATCTATCAGGTGGTCCCGTTGCGCTGTTCAGCAGGGCTTGACGTACAGCTCAGGGGCCAAACGCAACGGTGTTGCCGACCACTCTGACAGACGATCTCCCCCGCAGACTGCCGCCCACGACCAGCGGGAGCACCCGGAAGACCGTCACGCCATCCCTCTGACCTGCGACTTCAAGTTGGCGAAGGCTCACTCTCCCCGCACCGGTCCGCGCGCCGACGATGCCGTGCACTCCGACCCGGCCGATTGCCCTACGGTGTGGCCTGTTCGGAGTGCGGCATCAATCAACTCAAGAGGCACCGGGCGGTACCCACCCGCTACGAGAATCTCGCCGTCCGCTACAAGGCCACTCCACTGTCCTCGTAGCGGCTATCAATGAGTGGCTGTGGGCAGCATCTTCGCAAGTGACCTGGTGGCCCTTCACCGATGCTCCTCGTCGAATGCCTGGGCGACGGCGAGGCTGTCCTCGTAGACATGGTGCCGGGTGACCAGGCCGTCTTCGATGGTGAGATGCAGAGAGAACCGCGCGCGATACGCACGTCCGGTGGGCCGGGCGGTCTGGCGGATCTCGCCGAGCACGACCGCGTCGTTTCCGTCTATGAGGATGCGCTCGACCTCAGTCGCCACGTGCTCCGGCAAGTGGTGCTCGGCAAGCTCGCGATAGTGGGCGGCCGCGTCGGCCCGGGTGGACCGGTGACGGATCCACGGCGTGGCAGTTCGGCCGTGCTCGGTCTCCGGCCAGTTGAGCTTCCAATCGCCCTGCTCGGCATACAGTTCGGCGATGCGCTCGGGGTCGCCCTCGCTGATTCTGCGCAGCAACTCCTCGACCATTGTGCGTGTGTTCGTAGATGCGGCTATGGACATGGCTGACCTCTCCGTCCTGGTCCGCGTCCTCCGACGCGGAGAGATCGCCAATCCTGCCAGCGCTGGCAGGCCGAGACGATTGCTCAAGCCGGCCGCCGGCGGACCGGCGAAGGTCCGGCCGATTGTCTCCGTGGCGTGACGGTTGTCACTGTGCGGTCACGGTCGGCGGTCGGTGAAACCCTTACCCAGGGTCCGGTATCTCCCTTGGTGTCAGCCAATCTTCGTCGCAGAGGATGCTCATGAACCACCGTTACGTCTCCGCCGCCGTCGTCCTCACCTCCGCCGCCGCGCTCCTCGCCGCCGCGGGCGGGCCTTCCGGCGCCAGCCCGAACCCGGCGGCAAGCACCACGGCCGTGTCCACCACGGCCGGTTCAGCCACCGGCAGTCCGGGTACGCCCACCGCTGCCGACGCGCAGGCCAGGACCAAGGGGGCTGCAGCCTGGCAGCCGTGCTACCTGCCCACGGGGTACAAGCACTTCTTCGAGCTGGAGTCCGCCAAGAACGTCCACGGCAGCATCGTCGTTCGCGTCACCCCGGAGACGTGCAACGTGAACACGGAGAACGACGAAGACGTCGTCTACACCCCAACGGGAGCGGCCCGGTCGTATGTCTTCGCCGCAGGCGCCTCCGTCAAGGTCTTCAGCGATATCGACACCACAACCGTGAAGTCGGTCGCCCCGAAGTGGCTGGTGAACCACAAGCTCACCAACACCCCGCACTTCTACTACCGTCTCAACGGCCAGCGCCAGATCACTGCCATGCAGGAGATCTACCACCCCTAGGACTTGTCCGGGCGATCGTGGTGGAGGTCGGCCGGGGCAGTCAGACATCATGCGCCGGTGAGTATCGTGGTCAAGTTCTTCGTGGCGCCGGATGACACGTCAGCGGCTCTGGCGTTTCAAACCGGGCCGGGACGTGCATTCGAGCCCCACTCGTTCGGCAACTTCGATCCTGAGGAGGCCGTCGTCGAGTGGGAATGTCTCCTTGTCGGCGGCAGCTTCGAGGAACTTGTCCAAGCCGGTGAGCCACGTATCGTTGCTGGTCAGGATGATGACGGGTGCGTCGTGTTCGCGATCTCGCCGCGTCTGCTCACCGCCCTCGCCGGGGCCGAGCGGTCCCGGTTGCGTGATGTCGCCGCATCGTGGGTCAAACAGCGTTCGGAGGACGGTGAGGTGGTCGAGGCTGAGATCGCCGACGAGATCGTGAGTGCTGTCGGTCTTGAGGGTGTTCAGGGTGTTCAAGTGGTTCGCGAGGGCTACGGGGGCAGGGGCGTAGGAGTGGCCGTTGTCGTTGAGCACGATGATCACCGGCCCGTCGGGGGCGGGACCGAGGCTGTTGAGACCTTCGAACGCCGGCCCGCCCGTCAGGGCCCCGTCGCCGATCACCGCGACCACCGCCCGGCCGGTCCCGCCGCCCAGGTGGCGGGCCTTGCCAAGGCCTTGCGCCTGAGGTCTTCGTCCTGCATGACCACCTCACCCCACCTCACCCCGGCCCGCATTGATCTCCCCCAGCGCCGCACCCCGCGCCTCGATCAGGGTGCCCGCGCCGGATTCGACAGGAAGGCCGGCCTCACGCCGCTCCGTGATCGTGTCCGCAATCCGGCAGCGGTTCTGAGTTTCTTTGCCCAGGTCCCGACCGGATGTCCCTCCCGCATCGCGGTGGCGGGCGGCAGGAAGTGCCCGTGCACGGGGCCGTCCACGGACGGGCCGCGGACAGGCCTTCCTCGAACGCGACGTTCTGGTGAGAGCACACCTCCGACGGTCGTCATCTGGGTGTCGGCACGGCGCATTGGGCGAGGAACCGCAGGTGGAATGCTTCTTCGGCCGCAGCGATGACCCGCTCCGGGCCGGTGCGGAGGCGCCGGGCGCCGGTCAGCCCCGCTGGGATCGGCGGTGCACCCGCAAGAACCACACCGCAAGGCCCGCGAAGATGACCGCGCCGACGACGCCGGCCACCTGCAGCCCGGCGGTGAACGCGTCGTGCGCCGCGCGCAGCAGGTCGGCCGCAGCCCGGTCGGGAAGCTGGGGCGCCGCGCCGACCGCGCCGGCCAGCGTCTCCCCGGCCGGGCGCGCCGCTTCCGTGGGCAGCCCGGCCGACGTTGCGTCCGCCACCGGGTCGGCCATCCGCTGGTGGTAGAGGCCGGCGCCTGCCGCGCCGAGCAGCGCCATGCCCAGCGACGCGCCGAAGAAGTTGCTGGTCTCCGACATCGACGCGGCCGAGCCGGCCCGCTCCGCCGGCACCGCGCCCACGACCACGCCGATGCCGAGCGCGAACAGCGGACCGGTTCCCAGCGCCAGCACTGCCACCCCGACCGCCAACGGCAGTGGCCCGCCGCCGGCGCCGACCTGGGTGATCAGCAGACAGCCCAGCACCGAGCCGGCCAGCCCGACCGCGATTGCGGCGGACGTCGTCAGCCTCCGGCCCAGCGCCGGCGCCAGCATCGTGCCCAGCCCCACGGCCAGCCCCATCGGCGCGAACCACAGCGCCGCGGTGCTCGGCGACAGGTCGAGCACACTCTGCAGGAACTGGGTGCCCAGCAGCGCGGTGCCGGCCATCACGAGGCCGGCCAGCACCAGCGCGCACAGCACCGCGGTGAAGGTCGGGTTCCGGAACAGTCGCAGGTCCAGCAGCGGCGTGGCCAGGCGCAGTTGCCGCCGGACGAACAGCGCGCCGACGCCGGCGCCGACCACGATCGCGACCACCGGCAGCGCCGGGCCGCCGCCCTCGGGCACGGCCAGTCGCTTGATCCCGTAGACGATCGGCAACACGGCCGCCATCGACAGCGCCGCGCTGACCAGATCCAGCCTGCCCCGGTCCGGGTTGCGGTACTCCGGCAGCAGCACCGGCCCGGCCACCAGCACCAGCAGCATCACCGGCGCGGCCACCAGGAACACCGAACCCCACCAGAAGTGCTGCAGCAGGAACCCGCCGAGCACCGGCCCGACAGCGGCGCTGGTGAAGTTGCAGGTGGCCCAGATCGAGATGGCCCGCCCGCGCTGCCGGCCGTCGGCGAACATGCTGGTGATCAGCGCCAGCGTGGACGGCATCAGGGCGGCAGCGGCCAGGCCGAGCAGTAACCGCGCCGCGATCAGCATCGTCGCGCCCGTCGAGAACGCGGCCAGCACGGACGCGGCGCCGAACCCGGCCGCGCCGATCAGCAGCAGCCTTCGTCGGCCGATCCGGTCGCCCAGGGTGCCCATCGTGATCACGAACCCGGCCGTCATGAACCCGTAGCTGTCGGTGATCCACAACTGCTCGGTGCCGCTCGGCCCCAGGTCCGCAGTCAGCCTCGGCAGTGCCAGGAACAGAACGTTCATGTCCAGGCCGACCAACAGGGTGGGCAGTGCCAGCAGGGCCAGGCCGAGCCAGGCCCGCCGCCCGGCGCGGTCCACGGCTGGTGCCGTCTTGGTCGTCGTCGTGCTCATGGGGCAACCTCCTCTGGGTGGATCGTCGCGGTACGGTCGGAGCCGCTCGACGGATCTTGACCCGCGACGGCAGAAATATTTGATCTGCTGAATTTGTCGCCGGTATGTCAAGACCGTTCGGTCCGCGACGACCACCCGATGACGGGGCCCGAACGGGCGCCGCGACGGTGAGGAGTTGGACATGAAGTTCCTGCTGATCATGCACATCAACCCGGCCATCATGGAGGAACTGACGGAGGCCGAGCGCCAGGAGATCATGGACGGTCACGGCACATTCATGAAGACGACCCGCGAGTCCGGCGAGATGATCGGCACCGAGGCCCTGGCCGACCCGTCCCAGAGCTCGGTGGTCCGCGTACGCGACGGTGTGCCGGTCGTCACCGACGGCCCCTACCTGGAGGCCAAGGAGTTCCTGGGCGGCTACTACCTGGTCGACGTCGCGAGCAGGGACCGCGCGCTGGAACTGGCCGCGATGATCCCGGACGCCCGGTTCAACGGCCTGGGCATCGAGGTCCGCCAGGTGATCTTCTCCGGCGGTCCGACCGCGTGAGTGCCGACCGCGCCACCGTCGAGGGCCTGCTGCGCGCGCTCGCGCCGCAGGCCCTCGGCGCGCTGGTGCGCCGGTACGGGCAGTTCGACCTGAGCGAGGACGCCGTGCAGGAGGCGCTGCTCGCCGCGGCGACACGCTGGCCGGCCGAGGGCGTCCCGGACAACCCGCACGGCTGGCTGACCACAGTCGCCGGCCGCCGCCTGGTCGACCAGATTCGCAGCGAACAGGCCCGGCGCCGGCGCGAGGACGCGGTGGCCGCCCGGGAGCCGGATCCGACGTCGCCCGGCCCCGGTGAGGACACCCCGGCCGACCGGGACGACACCCTCACTCTGCTGTTCCTGTGCTGCCACCCGGCGCTGAGCCCGGCCTCGCAGGTCGCGCTGACACTGCGCGCGGTCGGCGGACTGACCACCGCGGAGATCGCCCGCGCCTACTTCGTGCCGGAACCGACCATGGCGTCCCGGATCAGCCGGGCCAAGCAACGGATCAAGGCCGCCGGCAGCGAGTTCACCATGCCGGTCGGGCAGGACCGGGCGGACCGACTGAGGGTCGTACTGCACGTGCTGTACGTGATCTTCAACGAGGGCTACATCGCCAGCTCCGGCGACCGGCTGCGCCGCGACGACCTGGCCGCCGAGGCCATCCGGCTGACCCGCCTGCTGCACCGGCTGCTGCCGGACGACGGCGCGGTGGCCGGCCTGCTGGCCCTGATGCTGCTCACCGACGCCCGCCGGGCCGCCCGCACCGGCCCACACGGCGAGCTGATCCCGCTCGACGAACAGGACCGCTCGCGCTGGGACCGCGGTCGCATCGTCGAGGGCGTCGCGCTGGTCACCGACGCGATGACCCGCTCGACGCTCGGCCCCTACCAGTTGCAGGCCGCCATCGCCGCGCTGCACGACGAGGCGCCCAGCACCGGCGAGACCGACTGGCGCCAGATCAACACGCTGTACAAGATCCTGGAGCGGCTCTCGCCGAACCCGATGGCCAGCCTGAACCGGGCGGTGGCGGTCGCCATGATCGACGGACCGCAGGCCGGCCTGGCCCTGCTGGACCATCTGGCCGCGGATGACCGGATCACCGACCACCACCGGCTGCACGCGGTCCGCGCACACCTGCTGGAGATGGCCGGCGACCACCCGGCGGCCCGGGAGTACTACCACCGCGCCGCCCACGGCACCACCAGCCTGACCGAGCGCCGCTACCTGGAAACCCGCGCCGCCCGACTGACGCCACGTCCCGCCTCCGGCTGACCCTTCGTCCTCGACCAGGGGCATCGACACCTCCACCGCCATCGACTCGATGCTCTTCCGGTCCTGCTCCTGGGCGCCATCACCGAGTTCGCGTACCCCTTGATGTCCGGACGCACCATGGACGGCCTCGCCGCCGCCCGCGCCCGCACCGGCAGCCAGAGACCCAAGCTGATGTGCTGGGGTCGCTGTCACTGCTGGCTGATACCAATAGGCCGCATGAACACCGAGCACGCAGACCCTGACGACCTCGCTGCGATTCGTGCGGCCTTCGACATCGACGACGGCGGTGAGTCCGCGCTGGGTTGGGAAGCGGTGCAAGCCTTCGAAGCGGAGCACGGCATAGTCCTGCCGGAGCCCTATCGGACCTTCGTTGCGGAGGTCACCGACGGGTCGCACTCCGGGCCGCCGGATTATGGGTTGGTGGGACTGGCAGCGCTGCCCGCCGACTGGGGTGATGGCCGGGACGAACGCGACCTGAGTCGGCCCTTCCCGCTCACCTCGAGTTGGCTGTGGGATGAGGACTCAAGGCCGTCGGAGGAGATTGAACCGATCCTGGACCAGATGTTCAATCACGGGACAATCGTGCTCGGGACAGACGGCTGCGGTATGTACTGGCATCTCGTCGTCACCGGCCCGCATCGCGGACACGTTTGGTTCATCACCGGCGAAGGGGCGACTCCATTCGGAGCCGGGTTCGGGTTCACCACGGCTGAACCCGGATTCGCAGGGTGGGTCGAGCACTGGGCTGCCAACAAGCCCTGGTTCGACCTGGAATGATGCGTAAATGATGCTGATCACGGTCGGCCTCCGCTGCCGGAGTTGACTCCACTACCTGGGCCGGCGCCAGGCCCGCCCCGACGCGTTCCGCCGGCCTCGGGTTCCGGCCCGTCGGGACCGCTGCCGAGCGAGTACGGCCCGTTCCCGAGGTGGTGCGGACAGAGACAGGCAGCGGTCCGGTACGGTGCCGGGCCGCTGCCTCGTGGATTGTTTCGTGTCGCCGGCCGGAGCTGACCGATTCCGGTCGCGTTCGGTCTGTTCGGTCTGTTCGGTCTGTTCGGTCTGTTCGGCCTTCTTGGTTCTACTCGGCGACGTAGGCGCGGCCGCTCCAGGCGAACACCTGGAGCTCCTGGTTGTCTTCGACGACGGTCTCGTCGGTCGGCTCGAAGTGCTCGTACCGGTTGCCCGAGAGCACCTTCACCTTGAAGTTCGTGTTCGCGACGTAGCGCACGCGGTCCTCCTCGTGGATGAGGAACGTAGGACCACCAGTGAGAATGACGTTGGGATTCTCCATGACTGCCGTCTCCTTCGGCGCAGGTGCGGATTGTTCGGAAGTCCTCATTGCTTCGGCTTGGCAGTAGGAGGTGCTTCGCTGCGCGCAGGATCGGTGGTTGCTCTAAGACGTCATCTCATTTGGCTAGTTGAGTAGGCTGTGGCTCGTGGGGATTGTCGAACGGCTGGTGCCGGATGAACTGTGGGAACTATTTCAGCGGGTGGTGCCGGAGGCGCCGTCGCGGCCTCAGGGCGGTGGACGGCGTCGGCATGGCGACCGTGAGGTGCTGGCCGCGATCGTGTTCGTGGCCACGTCGGGCTGCACGTGGCAGCAGTTGTCGTCGGCGTCGTTCGGGCCGTCGGGGGCTACGGCCCACCGAAGGTTCTCCGAATGGACAAGGGCCAGGGTGTGGGCCGAGCTCCACCGCCTGGTCCTCGACGAACTCGGTGCCTGCGGCGAGCTGGACTGGTCCCGCTGCGTGATCGACTCGGTCAACATGCGGGCCCTGAAAAGGGGGACCTGACAGGTCCGAATCCTGTCGACCGGGGCAAGTACGGCTCGAAAATCCACTTGATCACCGAGCGGACCGGTCTGCCCCTCTCCGTCGGACTTTCAGGGGCGAACCTGCACGACAGCCAGGCCCTGATCCCCCTCGTGCAAGGGATACCGCCGATCCGCTCCCGCCGCGGGCCCCGACGGCGCAAGCCCGGAAAACTCCACGCCGACAAGGGCTACGACTACTCCCACCTGCGGCGATGGCTACGCGGACGCGGCATCACTCACCGCATCGCCCGCAAGGGAACCGAGTCCACACAGCGACTCGGCCGCCACCGCTGGATCATCGAACGCAAAATGGCCTGGCTTCGCGGGCTGCCGCCGCCTCCACCGCCGCTACGAGCGCAAAGCCGAGCACTTCCGCGCCTTCACCAGCATCGCCTGCACCCTCATCTGCTACCGCAGACTCGCTAAATGAGATGACCTCTAAAGGGGCTGTGCTGCCGTGGGGAGGGTGGATCCCCTCTCTCCGTTACTCCATATGAATGATTCATCTGCTTATGCCCTTGCCGGTCGTACGCCCGCATGGGTCACTGTCGGTATCGAACCGGTGGGTCGTCCATCCCAATACTGGGGAAGCGTGGTTGGGGCGACGTCCGCTGGTCTTTTTTGCGTCTGCGTGCGCAGGGTGGCCGCCGCGCGGCACCACGTGTCCCTCTGGAACTGCTCGCTCGCCTGGGCTACCGACCGGCAGGCAGCAGTAGTCGTTCGACCGGTTTGCGGCTTCTCCGTCCCTCTCATCCAGCAAGGGAGAACAACCATGCCTATCTCTCCGAACGAGGGTTCCACCGGTGGCGGAACCCTCGTGACCATCACGGGCACGAACCTGTCCGGCACCAGCGCGGTGAAGTTCGGTTCCAATTCCGCGACGAGCGTCACCCAGGTCTCGCCGACGCAGGTCACTGCCGTGTCTCCCTCGGGGGCCGGTACGGTCGGGGTCACTGTGACTACCCCGGGCGGGGTCAGTAACCCGGTGTCGTTCTTCTATGTCGGCGCCCCGTTCGAGTCCTCGCTGAGTGCCACCTCCGGCCCGCTGGGCGGCGGCAACGTCATCACCATCAACGGCACCGGGCTGTCCACCGCGACCAGTGTGTCCTTCGGCACTGTCACCGCCACCCCGACGGTCGTCACCGACAGCCAGATCAGCGTCACTGTGCCCGCGGGCACCGCGGCCGGAACCGTGTCGGTGAGCGTGACAACCGCGGGCGGCACCAACAACGGCCTGTCGTACACCTACGTCGACATCCCGACCATCACCACCATCGCCCCCAACTCCGGCCCGGCGTCCGGCGGAACGGCGGTGACCATCACCGGCACCAGCTTCGCAACGACCGAATCGGTCACCTTCGGTGCCGTTCACGCCCCGTTCACCGTCATCAACGACACCACCCTGTCCGTGGTCGCCCCGCCCACCCCCGACGGCGGGGCTGGCCCGTCTGACGTCCGGGTCACCAACGCCGCCGGGATCGTCCTGGCAGCAGACGGATTCACCTACCTCGCGGCTCCCGGCATCTGACCGACAGTCCCAGCCGTGAGACGGTCCATCGGACCGCAGGAAGGAAGCCGCGTCGACGTAGGCGCGGCCTCCGAGCGCGAACCGCCACCGCTAAACCATCGAACGCACCATGGCCTGGCTCGCCGACTGCCGCCGCCTCAACCGCAGCAACGAGCGCAAAGCCGCGCCCTTCACCGGCATCGCCCGCACCTTCATCTGCCACCGCAGACTCGCCAAATGAGATGACCTCTAAAGCTCGTCCAAAACGTTTTCCGGTCAGCCTGCCCCGCTGCGGTGCCGACGGCCTGACCGGTCCGGGGGCCGGCCTCGGCCGGAGGAGCGGCAGGGGTCGTGGCCGGGTTGGCGGCCGGTGTGCGGGACTTGGTGTGGTTGCGGATCAGGAGGCAGGCGAGCAGACCGACCATCAGGACCGTGATGGGCAGGGCCACGCTGCTGTGCAGTGTGGAGAGGAAAGCGGCCGAGTAGGTCTGGCCGGCCGAGATCCCGGCGGAGAGCTGTCCCTGCACGAGGGCGCTGACAGCGGCGGCACCGATGACCGAACCGATCTGGCGGACGGTGTTGTTCACGCCGGAGGCGGCACCGGCGAGCTGGGGCGGCACGTTGCGCATGGCCTCGGTGGACATCGGGGCGACGATGCATCCGACGCCGAGCCCGGTGAGCAGGGTGGCGGGGACGAATGCGTACCAGGAGGTCGCGGGGCCCGCGATCAAGGCGATGGCGAGGATGCCGGACGCGTACAGGGCCAGCCCGGTGATCATCAGGTACTTGCCGCCGATCCGATCGGACATGCGCCCGGCGAACGGGCCGAGGGCCATCGACACCAGGGAGGAGGGGGCCAGCACCAGGCCCGCCTTCATCGCGCTCATGTGCAGGACGGACTGGAGGTAGAGGTTGAAGGGCAGCACCAGCCCCAGCATGGCGATCGAGACGAGTCCGACCAGCACGGTCATCACGGTGAAGTTGCGGTCCTTGAAGAGAGCGAAGGGGACGAGCGGCTCACGGCCCTGCCGGCCGCGCTGGTGCAGCAGGAACCCGACGGCCAGGGCCGCCCCCGCGGCGAGCAGCGCCCAGATGCCCGGACCCCACTGGTGGCGCTCGCCCTCCTGGAGACCGAACGCCAGGCAGAACAGGGTGGCGGTGGCGAGGAGAACGCCCATCAGGTCGAAGCGGTGGGTGCGGGCGGGGCGGATGTCGGGGACGATCAGGAACGTGAGGGCGAGCGCGGCGATCCCGATGGGCGCGTTCACCAGGAAGATCCAGCGCCAGCCCACGGCCGAGACCAGGATGCCTCCGAGGGTCGGCCCGGACAGGGTGGTCAGGCCCGCGACCGTGCCCCAGATGCCCAGCGCGGAGCCGCGCCGTGAAGCCGGGAAGACGGACACGATCAGGGTCATTGTCTGCGGCACGAGGAGGGCGGCGCCCAGCCCCTGTACTCCGCGGGCGGCGATCAGGGCCGCCGCGTTCGGGGCGAATCCGCAGGCGATGCTTGCCAGGGTGAAGACGACCAGGCCCGCGGCGAACAGGTTGCGCGGGCCGCGCATGTCGCCGAGCCGGCTCGCGGTGATCAGCAACACCGAGAGCGTCAGTGCGTAGGCGCTGACCACCCACAGGGTCTGGTCGAGCGAGGCTCCCAGGCCGTTGATCATGTCGGGGATCGCGATGTTCACGATCGTCAGGTCCAGCAGGGTCATGAAGAACCCGAGCGAGAGCGTCACCAGGACTGCCCAGGGGTTTCCGCGCCACTTGAGCACGACCGTCTCCTTCGTCCGTCGATGGCCGGTGTCCCGGCGTCTGCTTCGAAGCTAACCCATCCTCTTCGATGTATCAAGATAGATATATCGGGGTTGTTGTATCTGTTTCGATGCATCCCGATGCCCGCGGGCTCTGGTGGTGCACGACGGGCGTTGGGGGGCTCGGGGGTGCGGGGGTCGGGGTCCCGGGGTCTCGGGGATGCATCTCCGGGAGATGTATCTCTGGAAGATGCATCGAACTCGATGTAATGTGGTGGCATGGATGGAGTCGAGCTGTTCTTGCTGGGACGCACTCTCATGAAGATCGGGGAGGGCGCGATGCCCGAGCCTGAGGGCGGCGCGGCCCGCTACGGCGGCGGTGTACGTTCGGTCCTCATCGTGGTGAGCGATTTGGCCACCCACCCGGACAGCGCGGTCGGCGAGATCGCGGCCCGTACCGGTCTTCCGCAGAGCCAGGTCTCCACCGCGGTGGCCCGGCTGAAGGAAGCCGGCGCCGTGGTCACCAACCCCGATCCCGCCGACCGCCGCCGCCTCCTGGTCCGGCAGTCCGCCCGTCCCTCCGACCGGATGGCCCAGGTCAGGGCGACCTCCATCGAGGGCGCGCTGGCCGACGCGCTCGGCGACGATCCCGACGGGCTCAAGGAGGTCACCGAGGCCCTGGACGTGCTGGCCCGCCACCTGTCCCCGCAGGCCCGGTCCCGCAAGCAGGCCTGACGCATCCGCTCCCGGGGCGGATGCAACCGCCGCTTCAGGCGATCCGGCCATGGTGGCCGTCCGTGCGGCCGGCCACCCGGGGGCTTGTCCGTTCACGCGTGGGGTGAGTCCCACGATGCATACGGGGCGGCCGTGGGCGATGCGGCAGTACGCGGGGTTCGGTACGGCGGAGGAGTCCAACGCCCGTTACCGACAGCTGCGTCGACCGACAACGTTCTGTATGCGGGAGTACGCCAACGTGTCCGCCCCGCCTGACCCCGCCGCGCGCACAAGCTCCGCATACCGACGATGCGGTCGTAGGCGTCGAGGGCGATCTGCTCGAGACGGGCGAAGACGCCCAGGGTCTGATCCCGAACCACCATGGTGGCACCGCCGACGAGCACGGGGCAGACGACTAGGGCCTGTCCGGCGGATCATGGCCGGGGGCGTGGCGTCTGGCACGGCACCTCGCGGCGTTGCCGAAACGCCCGGACAGCTCCGCTATCAGGACGCTCCGGCGCCTTGCGATGCACCGCACCAGACGCCGCGCCCTGTCCGACCCTGATCCGCCGGACAGGCCCTAGACCAACCAGACCCACCCGGTGACGGACCCCATGAGCCGGTGGCCTACAAGACTCCCGAGTGGGGCAAGGCCGCCCCCTCCCCGGCCAGGGCCGCTCACCGCAAAGCACCGGCCCCCGGCACTCACCGCCTAGAATCCGACGGCATGCGCATACTCGTCGTGCAGCACGACTCGGAGCTTGCGGCAGTGATTGCCGAGTGCCTGCGAAGGATCGGCTTCGACGTCGACGTGGCCGCCGACCTTGCCGACGCCGACCTCAAGTTGGGTGCCACCACCTGCCACGGTCTTGTTGCCGACCGAGCTCAGCCCGACGGAGATGTCCTCCGCCTGGTCGCCGCCCACCGCCGGGCCGGCTGGACCCGCCCGGTCCTGATGCTCACCGCACTCGATTCGCACGGCGAACGGGCGGCCCTCATCGAACAGGGCGCGGACGACTACCTGGTCAAGCCTTTCAACACCACCGAACTGGCCACCCGGATGCGCAGCCTCTGCCGCGCCCCCGTGGTTCCCGCCCAGGCGTCCCGGCTACGCGTCGGCGACCTGGAATGGGGCCGATACGACAATGAGTTCACCCGCGGCGGGGTACCGCTGACCTTGACCGTCACGGAGGCCGCTGTCCTTCGGGCCCTGATGCTGGCCGGCGGCGCGCTGGTCACCCGTGACCAGCTGGCCAAGTGCTGCGCCGCCGAACAGCACCAGCCGGAATCCCACCCGGTCGACGCGCTGATCGGCCGACTCCGCCGTCGGCTCGGTCCCCCGGATCCGATCGAGACCGTCCGCAGGATCGGCTACCGCCTGGTCGAGCCTGCCTGAGACGGTGACGCACCGGTGCGCGTGACAGTGGCCGTCCGACCCGACACCACCGAGGCGCTGTGCGCCGCGATCAGCGCCGGACCGCCCGGCCATGGACGCCGACAACCAGAGCGGGCCGACGGGTCCGAAGCTGCTGCCGCTGTCGGTCGGCTGAGGCCCCTGGCCGGCGGGCGCGCGATGGGTTGCCCGCCATGACTGAACTCGGAGCCGCCGCCTGACCACCTGCCCCGATCAGGACCGAGCGGCTCGTGCTCCGCGAGCCCGAGTCCCGGGACCGTGCGGCGTTCATCGAGCTGTTCTCCTCGGTGGCCCTCGGCCGCGTGATGAGTGCGAGCGCGCGTTGCCTGAGACGCCCGAGAGGCGCCCCGGCCTTTTCGTGATCGAGCTCGACGGAGCGATGATCGGCACCATCGAGCTCAACCGGCGCGACGCGGAGCGTCGGAGTCGTGTCCGTCCGGATGCCGGGGAGGCCGAACTCGGCTACCTGCTCCTGCCGGAGGCATGGGGACACGGGTACGCCGCCGAGGCGTGCGCGGCGGCGCTCGGCTGGTTCGCCGACGCGCTTCCCGGCGAGCCGGTGGTGCTCTGCACCCGGACCGCCAACGACCGCTCGATGCGCCTCGCGGCGAAGCTGGGGTTCACCGAGGTGCAACGGTACGAGGCGTGGGGCGCCGAACAGTGGATGGGCGTGTGGTCCTTGGTCACGCCGTCCGGTTGAGGCTTCCGACTCCCGTTCTCGTGCCGGGGCCGGTAGCTGCGCCACCGCCGGCAAGGCGACGACGCTGAGGCCATCCTCTTCACCCAGCGCGACGTGCGGCTGGCCATCGATTTTGGACGTTGATTGTTTGAGGAGTTCGACCCCACTGGCGGTGCCGGGCCCTCGCCGCCCGCCGGACCTCTCTGTCGCAGCTCACACCGCCGCCCGGACCGTCGCTCCGGGCCAGGACCCCTTGATCAGCGGACCGGCCCCATGACTCCCGGCTGACCCCGTCTGACTCCTGTCAGATTCCTGTCAGATTCCTGTCAGATTCCCCGGGGTGGGCAACCGGTGATGGCGCGTCACTCTCTCCCGGTGCGGGGGGTGCCCCTGGGATTCCTGGGGCGCTGAAGCATGACCAACGATGAGGAGAAACCATCGTGAGACAGGTCTCACGCGCGCTGACGGCTGCCTTGGCGGCCGTGGCGCTGGCGGCGGGTGTGCCAGGGCTGGCGCATGCGCAGCCGGCCACTGAGTCCATACCCGGCGCGCCGCCGGGCACCTCCGGGGAGCGGCTGCCGGAGGGATGGCGTATCGAGGGCGGGGAGCTGGTCTGGAGCTCACCCGAGCCCGTGGGCATGGGTGGCGCCCTGGTCGAGTTCCGCTCGGGGGAGCGGACCCTCGGCGTCCCGGAGCCCTCCCCCGACCAACGCACCTTCCGGCTCCGCCTCGACGGGGCGAGGGTCGGACCGGTGAGCGAACTCCAGGTGGTCGCCGGTTCGCGGCGGCTGGACGCCGCAAAGGCCGACCAGGCACCCCGTCAGCGGCGCTCGTCGGCTGCGGAGGCACCCCAGGAGCCGTTCCCCGCCAACCCGGTCGATCCCGGTGTCGCCGGTAAGTACCACACCATCAGCGGTGAGTACTCCCTGAAGTCGGTGAGGCTGCCGGGCTACGCCGAGCCCGTGGAGATGCGCGCCACGGTCGTCGGCCCGACGGACGCGCCGGGGAAGCGACCGCTGGCGCTCTTCGTCCACGGCCGCGGCGCCACCTGCTACGAGCCCGGCAAGAACAGCGCGGGCATGGAGTGGCCGTGCAAGCCGGGCAACAAGGAGATCCCGAGCTACCGCGGCTTTCTGCACGACCAGAAGCTCCTGGCATCCCAGGGCTATGTGACGGTCTCCATCTCCGCGAACGGTGTCAACGCGCAGGACGGCCGCGCGGCCGACTTCGGGGCGCAGGCCCGTTCGTCCCTGGTGCGCCAGCACCTCGCCCGCTGGGCGGAGTGGGGTGCGAGCCCCGCGAAGGCCCCCGAGGCCGTGCGCGCGACGGAGCCCGCGGACCTCTCGAAGGTGCTCCTGGTCGGGCACTCCCGGGGCGGCGAGGGCGTCAACCGGGCGGCTCTCGACAGCGTCTCCCCGCCGCCGCCCGCCGAGGACGGCTACCGGGGGCCGGTGGGCTGGCGGATCCGCGGCACCGTCCTGATCGGCCCCACCAACTTCGGCCAGAACCCCACGCCCGACGTGCCCTCCATGACCCTCCTGCCGGGCTGTGACGGCGATGTGAGCAACCTCCAGGGCCAGATCTACCTCGACGGCACCCGGGGCATCGGCCAGGGCACGGCGCTGCACAGCGCGGTGTACATGGTCGGCGCCAACCACAACTTCTTCAACACGGAGTGGACGCCCGGCCAGGCCGAGGGCCCGGCCGCCGACGACTTCTGGGACGACAAGGCCAACCCGGACCCGGTCTGCTCGGCACGGGCCGAGACCCGGCTGAGCGCCAAGCAGCAGCAGACGGCGGGCGCCACCTACATCGCCGCCGCCGCGCGGCTCTTCCTCGCGGGCGACGACCGGGTCCGCCCGCTGCTCGACGGCTCCGACCGGCGCGCGCCCTCGGCCGACCCCGCCCGGGTGCTGACCCACGCCGTCGGCGGCAACCGCACCCCGGCGATCCGGCCCGACGACCCGCTCTCGGTGACGAACGGGCGCGTGTGCCAGCAGGTCACGACGAGCCCCGCCCAGGCCTGCCGACCGGACTCCGCCCCCGGTGCATCGCCGCACTTCGCGTCCTGGGCGGACACCACCAATGAACCGGGCCGCAACGCGGTCACGGCCCGCTGGACCACGCCGGGCACCCCGGTCCGGCTGACGCCGGAGCGCGCCTTCTCGCTGGCGGGCTCCGACGCGCTCGCCCTGCGGGTGATGGTGCCGCCGAACACCCGGGGCACCCGGCTCGACGTCGCCCTCACCGACACCTCCGGCAAGCGGGTGGGGCTCGGTCAGGTCACCGTCGACGGCCTCCCCGGCTCCGACTCGACGGCCGCGTACTGGGCGCGTGAGGTCCGCGTCCCGCTGAAGGCCGCCGTCAGCGCCGGTGTCGACCTGAAGCGGGCGCAGTCGCTGGAGCTCACCCCGCGCAGCAGCTCCGGCGAGTTCTGGCTGATGGACGCCTGGGGCTGGCGCCCCGGCACCCCGGCGGTACGCCCCGTCGCACTCTCGCGGGTCGACATCGGCAGGCTGACGGTCAAGGAGGGCGACTCCGGCACCCGCACCTACAACGTGCCCGTCCAGGTCACCGGCAAGGGCACCGGCGTGATCAAGCTCGCCGTCCGCGACCCGGAGACCCACGAGTCCACCGTCCGCACCGTGACGGTGAAGGCCGGTGGCTCCGTGGACGTGCCGATCACGGTCAAGGGCAATTCCCGCTTCAACTACGACCTCAGCCACGAGGTCGCGGCCAAGGCCGTACGCGGCACGGCGGTCGGCGGCGCCTTCGGGGGCGTGCTCGTCGAGAACGACGACCCCATGCCCACGGTCAGCGTGACCCCGGTCGCCGACTCGGTCACCGAGGGCCAGAAGCTCACCTGGAAGGTGGAGCTCTCTCAGCCCGCCGACATCAGCATCGAGACGAGGTTCGACCTCCTGCCGGTGCGCGAGGGCACGGAGCTGTCCACGAAGGACGTCGACGAGGAGTGGCTCTCCAGCCTCGGCGAGGACGCCGACCCGGAGCGGCCCCTGTCCACGAACAGTCCCTCCCTCTGGGTGTCCGTCCCCAAGGGCAAGACGAGCACCGAAGTGTCCGTGCCCACGGTCACCGACGCGCTGACCGAGTCGGAGGAGTCCCTGCGGATGCAGGTGAACATCCTCAAGGAGAACGAGTGGTTGGAGGGCCCTCTCCTCACGGGGAAGGTCACGGACGCGCGCCAGGGCTGACGCCCTGGGTCCACGTACCGCGCTGACGGTGCCTGAGCGCACCACCTGGCCGATGGCACCGGCCCCCGCCACGGGGGCCGGTGCCATCGGCGTGAGGGGGCCAGACGAGGACCACGGAAGCCCGTACGGTCCAAGACGTCATCCCGTTCTACCCCCATTACCCTTCTCGTGGTCCCGCAATGGGGCTCCCGAGCTCCGGGCCAAGCACGGGACCGTGTTCGTCGTGGTCGACCAGCCCGCACCGATCGGCGCCCTGCCACTCGCGGTCGCGAGGGGCGTGGGTTGCCGGGGCGCCCATCTGCCCGGTCTGACGATGCGGCGGATCGCCGACCTCTACCCGTAGCTCGGGGTCATCGATCCGAGGCGAGCAACCCTCCGGACGCGGAAACAGGTACCACCTACGGCGCGAGCGCCTGACCGTATTGAACCGTACTGTTGGCTTTTAGTGTGAATGCGTCGCGCGAGGTGCGTGCCTCATTCCACGGCAAGACTCGACGCGAGGCGTGAGCAGAAAACAGACGAAGGAGCCTGCCCGAAGTGAAGGCCGCACGCTATTACGACCGCGGTGACATCCGCATCGAGGACATCCCGGAGCCCACTGTAGGACCGGGCACGGTGGGCATCGACGTCGCGTACTGCGGGATCTGCGGCACCGACCTGCACGAATACCTCGACGGACCGATCTTCGTCCCGCCGGCCGGCCACCCGCACCCGGTCTCGGGCGAGTCCGCTCCCGTGACGCTCGGGCACGAGATGTCCGGCGTCGTGTACGCGGTGGGCGATGGTGTCGAGGGCCTGAAGCCGGGCGACCACGTCGTCGTCGAGCCCTACATCCTGCGCCCCGACGTCGACACGAGCAAGAACAACCCGACTTATCACATCTCGCCTGACATGAACTTCATCGGGCTGGGCGGCCGCGGCGGCGGGCTCGCGGAGAAGATCGTCGTCGAACGCCGGTGGGTCCACCCGGTCGGAGACGTCCCGCTGGACCAGGCGGCACTCATCGAGCCGCTGTCGGTGGGATACCACGCGTTCCAGCGCTCGGGCGCGAAGGCGGGCGACTTCGCCCTCGTCGGCGGCGCCGGTCCCATCGGGCTGCTCACCTGCGCGGTGCTCAAGGCGATGGGCGTCGAGGTCGCGGTCACCGAGCTCAGCTCGTTGCGCCGGCAGAAGGCGCTGGACACCAGGGTCGCCGACCACGTCATCGACCCCGCCGTCACCGACGTTGCCGAGGAGGTCCGGCGCCTCACCGGCGGCAAGGGCGCGGACGTCGCATTCGAGGCCACGTCCGTCAACGTCGTCCTCGACACACTGCTGGACGCCATCAGGCCCAGCGGCGTCATCACCGTCATCTCGATCTGGGGCAAGCCGGCGTCGCTCGACATGCAGAAACTCGTCCTCAAGGAGGTCGACCTGCGCGGCACGATCGCCTACGTCAACTCCCACCCGCAAACCATCGAGCTCGTACAGGAAGGGCGCATCGACCTGGCGCCGTTCATCACCAGGACCATCGGCCTGGACGACCTCGTGACCGAAGGCTTCGAGACCCTGATCCACCACAACGAGACGGCCGTCAAGATCTTGGTGGACCCCCGCTCCTGACCCGTCGGCAGACCCGGCCACGGGCTCCGGGGCTCGTTCAGCACCGCCTCACAGAGGCTGCCGGTGACGAGTTCTCCGACCGGTGCGATGGCGGAGACAGCGGACCCGGCGCGGCCCTACACGCTGCTCGACTCGGAGGGGGGGCAGTCTTCACCCCCCCGTGGCGGTGTTCTGCGCGGAGCCCCAGGCGTGCTCGCGTCCGGCGACGACGATCCGTTCGTAGGGGATGGACCTGCTGCGGTGGCGGAGGTTTTCGGCCGGGTGGGGAGTGCATGGGGACCGGGCGACGCGGTTGGACGCGCGGGACTTCGCTCGGTGGATGCAGATCGCGCCGAAACCCGTCCGCATCCACTGGCGCCATTGGTCCGATGCTCATGGCGAAGTCCCGGCACAAGAGGCCGGAGAACGTCCACCGCTACTTCAAGCCCTCCCCAGAGGCGATCGCCGAGCCAACGAGCCTGCTCGCTCCCGGCGACAGCAGCCGATGAGCCTCACTGGGGAACCGCGTGGATGGTGGCGTCGATCGTCCCGGCTTCGACAGCGGCGATTGCGCCGTCGACGTCGGCGTCCAGGTTTACGACATCCAGTTCGATCTCAGGATGCATGCGGTAGAAGTCCTGGAGAAGCCCCGCTGTCACGATCCGCCGGTTGACGACATCGACGCGTAGAGCGCGCCGGCCAGGACGGACGCATCAGCCCGCTCCGCCACCCGGAGAAGTTCATGGGCGTGGGGCAGGAACGCCTGGCCGTCGATGGTGAGCCGGGCGCCGCGGGCGGTGCGGGTGAACAGGCGCACATCCAGGTCTTCCTCCAGCGTGGCGATGCGCTTGGAGACGGCCTGCTGGGTGATCGACAGGCCGGCGGCGGCTTCCTGGAACTGGTCCGCTTCCGCGACGGCGACGAAGGTACGTACGGCTTCGAGATCCACGCCGGTCCACCTTGGTGAACAACGGATGGTTGTGAATCGCTGGCAGGGCGGTTGTTTGACCTGCTGCTGTGCTGCTCGCTTAGCTCTCACTGGTCAACGTCAGTCTGTTCGGGTGGGACATCAAGGGGGCGCGCTGAGTATGGTGGGCAGGAGACCGTTGGGCCGGCAGTTCGGCTGGTTGTGGGCGGCATATGCGGTCAGCGCCTACGGGTCCGGGCTGGGGTTCGGAGCATTCCCGCTGATCGCCGTGCTGGCGTTGCACGCCAGCCCCGCTGAGGTGTCGGCGCTGTCCGCGGTGGGGCCCGCGGTGGGCGCGCTGATCGCGCTGCCACTCGCGCCGTGGGTGGAGTTTCGACGCAAGCGCCGGGTCATGATCGCGATGGACCTGACCCGGTTTGCGGTCATGGCGACGATCCCGGTCGCCTACGCCTTCGGATGGCTCGGTTTCGCCCAACTGCTCGTGATCTCGGCCCTGGTCGCCGCAGCCAAGATCGCCTTCAACGCGGCCAGCGGCGCCTACCTCAAGGCCCTCGTCCGGCCGGATGACCTGCTCGTGGCCAACGCGCGGTTCGAGTCCACGAACTGGAGCTCCATCGCGGTCGGGCCACCGCTGGGCGGGGCGGCGATCGCCCTGTTCGGGCCGGTCATCACCGTGGTGGCCGACGCGCTCAGCTACTTGCTCTCTGCGCTGAGCATCACCGCGATCCGCGGCCGAGAAGAAGCGCCGCAACCAACCGACAGAAGCCCGGCGCGGGCGGGCGCATTGCTTGACGGCTGGCGACACATCATGGGCCATCCCGGCTTGCGGGCGCTCTACCTCAACCAGATGCTCGTCGCCGGTCTGATCATGGCCACCGAGCCGCTGCTGGCCGTGCTCCTGCTTCGCCAGCTCGGGTTCCCGCCCTGGCAGTACGGCCTCGCCTTCGCCGCTCCCTGCGTCGGCGGACTCATCGGCTCCCGGCTGGCCCGCCGTGTCGTGGCCCGCTATGGCCAGCACTGGGTCTTCCGGACCGTCGGCACCCTGCGCGCCATCTGGCTGATCGGCCTGGCCTTCGTCCGTCCCGGCGTCGTCGGCCTCGTCACCGTGATAGCTGTCGAGCTGGCGATCATCATCAACATGAGCCTGTACACCCCGGTGCTCGCCACCTACCGGCTCGAACGCACCCCCAAGCATCTCGTCGCCCGCACCCTGTCGGCCTGGTCGATCGGCCAGCAGGCGTCCATCGCTATCCTCACCGCGCTCGGTGGGCTGCTCGCCGACGTCACCAGCCCACGCACCGCTCTCACGGTCGCGGGACTGCTCATCCTGACCACCCCGCTCCTGCTTCCCCGACACGGTCACACGCCGCAGCACGAGCCGGAACTCGACCGTAGCCACTCATGACACCACGCGACTCGCCGCTGAAGCCCGCAACCCGCAACCCGCAACCCGCAACCCGCAACCCGCAGGCCACAGCTTGTCCGCCGATGGGCGCCCGCGTCGACCAGGCACACCACCAGCAAGGAGAACACTCGCGTGAGTACTGCCCCCGCACTTGACCCCACGCACACTGCCCTTCTCGTCATGGACTGCCAGCCCGCGATCCTGACCCTTCTGCCCGAAGGCGGGGACGGCGAAGCCCTGCTCAGTCGCGTGGAAGGCGCCATCGCCGACGTTCGCGCGAACGGCGGCACCATCGCCTACGTACGCCTCGGTTTCACCGAGGCAGACTGGGACGCGATCCCGGCCACCAACAAGTCCTTCGCCCCGCTGGCCCAACACCGCGTCATGCACCACGAGGACCCTGCCGCTGCCATCCACGAGCGCCTGGCTCCCCAGGACGGCGACATCATCGTGCGCAAGATCCGCTACAGCGGCATGTCCACCACCGACCTCGACCAGCAGCTGCGCGAGCGCGGCATCACCACTCTGGTCGTCTCCGGTATCAGTACCAGCGGCGTCGTCCTGTCCACCGTCATGGACGCGGCCGACCGCGACTACCAGCTCTACGTCCTGTCCGACGGCGTCGCCGACCCGGACACCGAAGTCCACAACGTCCTGCTCCATCAAGTTTTCCCCTCACGGGCCCACATCGTCGACACCGCCGAGCTGCACGTCCTGCTCCGGGCTGACTGACTCGGACCACAAGCCGATCCCACCCACGGCCGCCGCACCCACCCGGTGTGGCGGCCGCCCACACACCACTGCCGGCCCAGCAACAGCCCGGAGCTCTCACCGGCCGCCCACCGCACCCACCGCCACGCCCTCCGCCTGTGGTTACGGCTCCCGGCCCGACTCCGCGCCGGGTGCCGCGGCAGGCGATCACGGGCACGATGCCGCAAACCTCCGTAGGCGCATGAGCGCCGAGCGTATTTCTACTCCAGCAGCTTTCACCCGGTGCAGTAGCTTGCCAACACCCCCTGGGAACGACCAGCTGCCGCAGCGCAGGACAACCGGAGGATCGCCCATGCCCCGAGAGGCGCCGTACCTCGCAGTAGTCGACGTGCTGCGCGCGCGGATTCTCGCGGGAGAGTGGGAGATCGGGGAGCGCCTGCCGTCCCGGGCACGGCTCGCCGAGGAGTACGGGGTCGGACGCAACGTCATGCAGAGGGCCATGGACCGTCTGATCATCGACGGTCTCCTCGAAGGACGCGCCGGCTCGGGCACCTACGTCCGCCTGCCGCGCGAGCGCCTGCGGCTGGTCCGCTCGCGGCACCGCGAACGCCGGGAGGGCTCTCCCTCCTGGGCCGGCGGGAGAGAGCGGGGCAGAGCCGACGCCTGGGATTCACACAGCCAGGTGCGCGTCCCCGCCCCCGAGGCAATCGCCGAGCGGCTCGCCATCAGTCCCGGAGACCTCTGCGTCAATACGCATTACGAGTTCCTCGCCGACGGGCAACCCGTCCAGCTTTCCGAATCCTGGGAGCCGATGGCCATCACGGATGGAACGCCGATCGTGCTGCCCGAGACGGGCCCCCTGGCGGGAAAGGGGGTGGTCGAGCGCATGCGCTCCATCGGCGTGGTCATCTGGACTGTGGTCGAGGTGCCGCGCCCGGCTCGTGCCACCCAGGTGCAGGCGAACCTCCTGGGTATCAGCGTGGGGGACCTCGTGCTTCAGATCGAGCGGACCATCTACGACACGGACGGACGTCCGGTGGAAACGGCCGACATGGTCATTCCGGACGTGCGCCGGGAAGTGGTCTACGAGTTCGGAGTCGACCGTCCGTAGTCGTTGAAGCCATCAGAGAGACATCGCAAATTCGACAGTGGGGTATTCGAATGTCAAAATCCTCCCGGCTCGGCCTCTTACGCGATCGGGACTTCGGACGGTTGTTTGCCGCCACCGCACTCGGTCAGCTGGGCGACCGCATCATCTTTCTGGCCCTGCCTCTGGTTGCCATCGCGGCATTGCGCGCCGACGAGTTCCAGGTCGGATTGCTGGCCGCGATGACTACGGCAGGCTCGCTCCTGGTCGGGCTGCCGGCAGGCGCGTGGGTGGATCGCATGCGGAAGCGATCGGTGATGATCAGCACTGATCTCGTTCGCGCGCTGGTCCTCCTGACGATACCGGTGACGTGGTGGGCAGGCCTTCTCACCATCTGGTGGCTCTACGCAGTCCCCTTGGTTCATGGAGTGTTGACTGTTTTCTTCGATGTCGCGTACGTCAGCTATCTCCCGCACTTGGTGGGACGCGGCAATCTCGTGGAGGGAAACTCAAAACTGTCGACAATGCGCTCAGTGACCAGTATCAGCGGGCCGACGGTGGCAGGGCCGCTGGTCGGCCTGATCGGAGCCCCTGCAACGCTTTTGGTGAGTTCGGCCGGGATGGCTATGTCGGGGCTGCTCGCAAGGCCCCCGAGCTCGCGCGGAGAGCTCCTCAAGCAGGTTGACGGAGTCGGCGCGGGTGTAGCCGGCGCCGGGTACCAACTGCTCGGCGACCCAGGTGAGTTCGCGCCGATCCTCAGGCGTCGCCGGATGCGTCACGCGGGCCCGCAAGAGCCGCCCTGGCCACACAACAGGCCCGAGTGGAAGCCGGGACCAGGCCACCGCGCCCGCCATAATCGGTTGGGGCCACAACCCATAAGCACCAGGGCAACTTCGGCTTACCGCCCGGCCCCATGAACGTGCCCGTGATCCCGGCCGAAGAGCCCACGCCGACGGGACGAACCCACTCGTCTCCTGCCGGCCCCCGCCGGCCATCTCACGGGCGCGGCCTGCCAAGGTGGGTCGCGCAACGCACCACGCGCGCCGTCCGACCACGCACCCAGCACGGACCGCACCACAGGAGGGGACACCATGGGCAAACAGCGCATCACCGTCTGTCTGCCGCCCGTCGGCCCCGACGGGCTGAAGCAGGCGATAGAACAGGCGATGGCCCCTTTCTGGTACGACCGTGAGGACCGCCCCCACCCGGACTGGGTGGGTGAGTGGAGCTACTGGTTCGTCTCCGGGACGGGCTGTCTCCTCGACGTACTTCCCGGCCACGAGGACGACCCCCGGCTCGTGCGGTACGACGACTGGGTCAAACCCCCCGAGGACCTGCCGCCCTCCCGCTGTCACGGCGGCCCGCGCGGCATCCTCGACCTCGACACGCCCCGCGCCGCCGAGGCCCGCCGGGCGGCCGGCACCTGGACGGCGTACCACGCCTTCGCCGACCGCTACCCGCCCGCGCTGCCCTTCCGCCACTTCGCCGAGCGGGTCAGGAACCTGGAGCCCGAACACGCCAGGGAGGCCGCTGTCGCCGCCTTCCGTGAACAGCCCCTGATCCAGGCGATCGAGGCCGACCCCGCCCTGGAGGAACGGTTCACCTTCGACCCCGCCCTCCACTTCGACGAGGACCTGGAGACCTACGTGACCCGCCATGTGGCCGCCGTGCTGCCCACCCCCGCCCTGCTCACCCTCGACGGCCGGTGGGTGGAGGCCGGCGGCCTCGACTACAAGCGGATGTTCAACGCCTACCTGGACGGCCTGCCCGGCGACACGATGGTCGTAAGGGTGCTCTACCACTCGTGACGCAGTGGTACTCCAGCCGGGTTCTTCACCAGTGCTGGTCAACGGGCTCGGGTGTGGAGAGTGTGCCGGGCTGGGACGGGCCGGGACGGGACGGGGTGGGGCGGTCTTTACGGGCTCGTCCCACGAACGTCGCAGCTCCCGGTCAACGCCCGATGTCGGCCCCGGCGGCCAGCCAGCCGAGGAGGTCATCGGTCACCCACTCGCCGACGCCGGGGCTGTCGATGTCGTTGTCACCGGCCCCGAGGTCAAGGCTGTGGACGGACGCCCGGTCACCGCCCCCGCGACGCATGAACAGACCGCGCCCGCCGCTGTCGTCGCCGATGAGCACCCAGTCCGGCTGGTACGTGCTCACCTCGTAGGTCTCGTTGCGTTCGAGGATGTCCAGCGGACCGTAGACCTGGACACCGTTGGGGAGGAGGACACCGGGCGTGGACCGCCAGAGCCGGGCCAGCGCCGGAGTGGGGCTGTCGCCGAGCCCGGCGGTCCGTGCCACGTGCAGGGTCAGGAAGCCCGCGAACGAGTCCGCCACCAGTTCCTCCGTACCGTTGTGGCGATCACGCCGGACCACCGCGTGCTCCTCACCCGTACTCGACTCCGCGGAACGGTCGAGCGCGAAGTGGTAGGTGCCGTCGCCGTCCGGTTCGGTGTAGAAGCAGAGCCGGTCCTCGTCGAGGCGCCACCCGGCGGTGAGGTCGTCGGTGCCCCGCTCGCCCGGTGGGGCGAGTGGGGCGAGCGGCTCGCCGTCGAGCTCGCCGTCGTTGTACTCGGCCAGCCACCACCGGTACGACGGCGCGAGCGGGCCCACGGCCGACTCGGCCGAGCGGATCCACGCCTCCGGCGCACCACATCCGGTCCGCGTGGCGATTGCGGGCGATTCGTCGATCAACGCTCGAAGGAGGACAAGGTCGGGGGTCACGGCCACGAGCCTGTCACATGGCCGTGCCGCACAGGCAGGGGAGACCCGGGGCCTCGCACCTCGCAGCTCGGCCCCGGAGGCGCACACCCCACCCCGAGGCTGTGCCCGGCGCGCTCCGCCGTTCGGCTGCCGCTCTCCGGCAGGGGCTGCGCCGGGCAGGTCGGCAGGTCGGCGGGCGGCCCGGCATCCACCCGCCACATGCCGGATCCTGATCCAGGAACGAGGGCGGACGCCGAGCTCGTCGAGGGAAGTGAGCCTCCTCGTGACCAGCCCCTTCGATGGGAGCGCCCCCGGCCTTCGGCGGAACGGCCTCGTGGGAACGACGACCGCCGGACGGGGCCGCCCGACCGGTCCGACGCGGTCAGCAGGGGCGTACGGTCTTGCGCACGGCGGAGCGGGTGGCGGGCCTCCGGTCGTCGAGCCAGGCCTCCGGTCTGCGAGCCGGGCAGACGTCTTCGAGCCGGGCAGACGTCTGCGATCCGGCCGGAGCTGAGCAGCGAGCCGTCCGTGAACAGCCAAGGCATCCGCGGTTCGGGCACGTGCTGGTTCGAACCGGCGTGCACGGCGCACCGGGTACGCCGTGACAACACCGTTCGGACTTCGAGCGCCCTACCGGTGGTCACGGGCCCTGGGAATGATGAGCTGACCGCAAGGGATCCAGACGACACCGCACACCTGCCTCTCGGCCAGGTGGACATGCGGTGGAAGGAGTCCACATTGTTGCTTCTCATCTCCCCGGACAGCGTCGAGGAAGCCCTCGACTGCGCGAAGGCGGCGGACCACCTCGACATCGTCGATGTCAAGAAGCCCGACGAGGGTTCGCTCGGCGCGAACTTCCCGTGGGTCATCAAGGAGATCCGTGACGCGGTTCCGGCGGACAAGCCGGTGTCCGCCACCGTGGGAGACGTGCCGTACAAGCCCGGCACGGTGGCCCAGGCGGCGCTCGGTGCGGCTGTCTCCGGAGCCACGTACATCAAAGTCGGCCTCTACGGATGCACGACGCCCGAACAGGCCATCGACGTCATGCGGGGGGTCGTCCGGGCGGTGAAGGACTACCGGCCGGACGCGTTCGTCGTCGCCTCGGGCTACGCCGACGCCCACCGGATCGGTTGCGTCAACCCGCTCGCCCTGCCCGACATCGCCCTCCGCTCCGGCTCCGACGCGGCCATGCTCGACACCGCGGTCAAGGACGGGACCCGGCTGTTCGACCACGTTCCGCCGGAGGTCTGCGCGGAGTTCGTCCGGCGGGCCCACGAGGCCGAGCTGCTCGCCGCCCTCGCGGGCAGTGTGAAGGTGGGGGACCTCGGCACGCTGACCCGTATCGGCACGGACATCGTGGGGGTGCGCGGGGCGGTCTGCGAGGGGGGAGACCGCACCACCGGAAGGATTCAGCCGCAGTTGGTGGCCGCCTTCCGGGCGGAGATGGACCGGCATGCCCGGGAACACACGGCTGCCGTTGCCGTCGCGAGTTGACCACGGCATGGCGACAGGCCGGCCCCGTCAGGCGTCGCCCGGCACCGTCGGCGAGCGCTTCGCCGTCCTTGATCCGGCGACGGGCGAGGCATTCGAGGAGGCCCCCGACCAGCAGCCGGACGAGTTGGACGCCGTTGTCGGCCGGGCCCACGAGGCCTGGCGCAGCTGGCGGACCGACCGCGGCGTCCGCGCCACCGCTCTGCTCACGGCAGCCGACGCCGTGGAGGCCGCCGGGGCGGAGATCGCTCCTCTGCTCACCCGTGAACAGGGCAAACCCCTGTCCGAGTCGTACGCGGAGATCGCCCGCACGGCAGCCCGCCTGCGCTACTTCGCCGAACTCGACCCCGGGCCCCGGCCCATCACGGACGGTCGCCCGGTACGGAGCGAGATCCGCTGGCGACCGCTCGGGCCCGTCGCCGCGATCGTCCCGTGGAACTTTCCCCTCCAATTGGCGTCGGCGAAGCTGGCGCCCGCGCTCGCCGCAGGCAACACGGTGGTGCTCAAGCCCTCGCCCTTCACACCCCTCGCCACACGGCTGCTGGGATCCGTCATCTCCACCGCCCTCCCCGAGGACGTGCTCACGATCATCACTGGTCATGAACCCCTCGGGGCCCGCCTGGCCTCCCATCCGGGGATCCGTCACGTGACCTTCACCGGTTCGATTCCCACCGGACGGGCCGTCGCGGCAGGCGCGGCGGCGTCGCTCGGCCGCGTCACCCTGGAGCTGGGTGGCAACGACGCTGCCATCCTGCTGGAGGACGTGGATGTGGAGCGGATCGCGGACCGGCTGTTCTGGGCGGCGTTCCGCAACTGCGGGCAGGTTTGCATGGCGGTCAAGCGCGTCTACGCGCCGGCCCGGCTCTACTCCGACGTTGTCGAGGCTCTCGCGCAGCGCGCGAAGACCACCGTCGTCGGATCCGGCCTCGACCCGTGCACGCAGCTTGGTCCGGTCAACAACATTCCCCAACTGGCCCGGGTCGAGCGCTACACGGCCCAGGCCCTGGCAGACGGTGCCCGAGCCGTGGCCGGTGGCCAACGGCCGGACCGACCGGGCTACTTCTACGCCCCGACGATCCTGGCCGATGTCCCACCCCGCAGCCCGGTGGTGACGGACGAACAGTTCGGTCCGGTCCTGCCGGTGCTGCCGTACCGGAACCTCGACGAAGCCGTCGAGGCGGCCAACGACACCGGCTTCGGGCTGGGCGGCTCGGTATGGGGGACTGATCTCGACCGGGCCGAGGCGGTGGCCGACCGGCTGGAGTGCGGGACGGCGTGGATCAACCACCACGCCGAACTGTCCCTCGCTCAGCCCTTCGCGGGCATCAAGGAGAGCGGTGTCGGCGTCGCGGGCGGTCCGTGGGGGCTCTACGGGAACCTCAGACCGTTCGTCGTGCACCGCCCGGAGGAGGCGTGACGATGAGGTTCGGCGCGGCGGTACTGCGCTCGTACGAGAGCCGATTCGCCGTCGAGGAGGTGATCCTGAACACGGGACCGACCGACGGCGAGATCCTGGTCAGGATCGCGGGCTGCGGGATGTGCCGCACCGATCTCGCGGTCCGGCATTCGGACGGCCGCTCACCGCTGCCGGCGGTGCTCGGCCACGAGGGGGCCGGGGTCGTGGTGGAGACGGGCGGCCCGCACACCGGCCTGAGCAACGGCGACCACGTCGTGCTGAGCTTCGACTCCTGCGGACACTGCCGGAACTGTATGAACGCGGCCCCCGCCTACTGCGACTCCTTCGCCTCGATCAACCTCTTCGGAGGGCGCAAGGAGAAGGCCGCGCGGTTCACCGACGCGGCCGGGGACGAACTGGCCCCCCGGTGGTTCGGTCAGTCCTCGTTCGCCGAGTACGCGGTGGTGTCGGCCCGCAATGCCGTCCGGGCCGACACCTCGCTGCCCATCGAACTACTCGGGCCGCTCGGCTGCGGCTTCCTCACCGGCGCCGGAGCGGTCTTCAACTCCTTCGGTGCCGGGCCCGGCGACACCATCGCGGTCCTCGGCGCAGGAGCGGTGGGCTTGGCCGCGGTGATGGCGGCCGCGGCCTCCGGAGCGGTCACCGTGGCTGTCGACCGGCACCCCGAACGGCTGGCGCTCGCCGAACGGTTCGGCGCGATCCCACTGCATGCCGCATCCGCCGACCTGCCCGGCCGCATCCGGCGACTGACCGACGGCGGCGCGCAGTACGCGCTGGACACCACGGCCTCCGCCCAGCTGATCAACGACGCGCTCCGGGCCCTGCGCCCGACTGGCCACCTCGGTCTGGTGGCACGGCTCCGCGCCGCGCTGCCGCTCGAACCGGGGACATTGGACCGGGGCAGGAGAATTTCCCACATCTGCGAGGGGGACGCGGTGCCGGGACTGCTGATTCCGCGACTGACCGGGCTGTGGCAGGCCGGGCGGTTTCCCTTCGACGAGCTGATCCGTACGTACCCACTCGCTGACATCAACGAGGCCGAACGCGACTGCGACGCGGGCCGCGTGGTCAAACCCGTCCTGCTTCCGGAGAGGAGTAGCCCCTGAGCGAGGCATTCGACGCCCCTGCCCGTCCGGTGGCCGCAGGACTGTGCGCTGTCGGGCGCTCCCCGAGGAACGGAGCGCCCTGAGCGGTGGCGCCGTGCGTCCGCCGCTGATCCGTCATTCGCGATCCTCGCTGTTCGCGGTCTCGACTCGCCCAAGGGAGCACATGTGGCCGGCACAACGTCTCTGAACACCGGAGTGGAAGGCGTGGAAGGAGGTGTCGGCCTGACCGCTCTCCTGGTCGCCGCGGCACGGGCGATCGAGACCCACCGCCACGACACCCTGGCACGGGACGTCTATGCGGAGCACTTCGTGCTCGCCGCACCGGCGTCCGCCGGCTGGCCGGTCCGGATGCAACAGGTTCCGGACGGGGACACCAACCCGCTGTGGGGGCGGTTCGCGCGTTACTTCGGTCTGCGGACGAGGGTCCTCGACGACTTTCTCCTCCAGTCGGTGCACACGGGTGACGTCCGACAAGTGGTCCTGCTCGGGGCGGGGTTGGATTCGCGGGCGTTCCGACTCGACTGGCCTCCCGGCTGCGTGGTCTTCGAGATCGACAGGGAAGGCGTGCTGGCGTTCAAGCACAAGGTGCTCGACGGACTGTCGGCCACCCCGAAGGCAGCGCGCGTACCCCTCCCGATCGATCTGCGCGCCGACTGGGTCGGAGCGCTGGCCGACGCCGGGTTCGACACGGACGCACCGAGCGTCTGGCTGGCCGAGGGGCTGCTGTTCTACCTGCCCGCCGCCGCCGAGACGGACCTCATCGACACGGTGGACCGGTTGAGCACGGGAGGAAGCGCGCTGGCGTTCGAGGTCAAGCTCGACAAGGATCTGCTGGAATACCGCGACAGCCCGCTCTACACCTCGACGGCACACCAGATCGGCATCGACCTGCTCAACCTGTTCGACAGAGAGCCGCGGCCCGACTCCGCCGGTGACCTGGTGAGCAGGGGCTGGGACACGTCGGTCCGGACCCCCTTCGACTTCACCCGCCATCACGGACGCGGCCCGTTGCCCGAGCAGAACGACGCGTTGGCGGGCAACCGCTGGGTGTTCGCGAACAAGCCCCGACCGTAGCGCTGCCACCGGCGCCCAGGGCCGCCGATCGTGCGGCGGACCCGACCGGGCAAGCCGACGGCGGCCCTGGGCGGGCTCTCCCGCGCGGCGACGGGGCGGCCGGCCCTTGCCGAAGGCCCCGATCAGGATCCGGGTCCGGGTTCGGGGCCGGTGATCCGGGGCCGGTGATCTGGGTCCAGTGATCTGGGTCCGGGGGACAGGCCCCCGGACCCTACCTGTGGGTCCGGGGGGCGTCGTTACAGTTCGAGCCCCGGCAGGCATACGGCTCCGGTGACGCGAGTAATCCACAACGAGGTGACGCGTGAAACGCAGTGACCGGATACGCCTGGGCATGCGCGCGAGCGCGGGGCAGACGGCAATCGAGTACCTGGCCCTGCTGGGGATCGTCGCCGTCGTGGTCGGCGTGATCGCCGCCGCGACCATCGGGGGCGACATCTCCCGCGTCGCACACGATCAGGTCTGCCGCATCGGTGCGGCGGCGGGCGGCGGCAGCGGCTGCCTCGACGACAACGATGTCAATCGCGAGCGCGACCATCGGCAGACGGATTCCGACGACGACCCCGTCAAGCCCGGCACCCTCTTCCGTGCCGAAGCCGGCGAGCCCGTCGGCAAGTCCGTCGGGAAGTCCGTCGGAAAGTCCCCCGGCAAGACGGTGAACGCACTCCCCGACCTGTGCTTCGAGCCGCGGGAATCGCAGTCGTCGGTGTCCGTCCCGGGCAGCGGCGTTCTCGGCAAGGCGGCCGCCTGGGGGTACTCCTGGCTGGTCAACTTCGTCATCGACAAGATCGACAACGAGAAGAACAAGGAGAAGCGGGTCAAGCTGGCGCTTGCGGACCTCGCCTACTGCCTCCCCGACTACAACATCGTCATCGCGCAGCCGCACGAAGGCAACCTGCAGGAGATGGACGGTACGGCGCTGATCGAGACAGTGGAGATCAGCGGCACCACGTACCGCGTGTACGCGTTCAAGACCGGCAAGTTCACCTGGGCGGACGACGCCGACCTCGGATGGAAGAACCGCGCGTTCCACGGCGTGTTCGACATCAGCGAGGACCGCCGCACCGTCACGTTCCAGGAGCCGCCCCGTCCCAAGCGGAAGGAGGGCTGGAAGCCCGGCGACGAGGGCTGCCAGGTCGAGGGACAGGAACCGCCTGATCGGAGCCGGTACTACGACACGTATTCCCCGCTGGACGACGAGGGATCGACGCAGGCGGTGCGGATGCTCGTGAACGACATGCGTCGTTGCTACCCCGACTACAACGTGGTCGCGATGCACTCGGAACAGGCGTCGCACTGGGCCGAGGAGCCGGATTCGTTCGTCCATCGGGGCAGGTACCGGCTGAACTCCAACGAATACCATGGCGCCGAGAACGGGGACGACATCGCCTCGGGCCGGGGCGTGTTCGACATCTACGTCTTCGACAAGGGCAAGTTCAGCAACGACGGCGACGGCGGCTACATCAACTGGGCCTTTTACGGCGACTTCACCCGCGACGGCTCGGAGGTGGCCTTCGACCGGCCGGAACCCGCCGACCTGGAGGCCGATTCCACTGCCACCGGATCGGGCACGGTCAATTTCGACGACGAGTCGCCGAAGTACACGGACGGCGGGCCGTACCCCGGTACCGACTACTCCGGCAAGGTGCCGGGCGACGACGCCGAGCTGACCCATTCACTGATCGACGAGTACAGCCGCAGCTTCCCCGGCAAGAACATCATCGTGGCGAAATCGTTCAACAACCTCTCCTTCTCCGGGGTGTCAGGCCTCGAACATCTTGCGGCGGTGGACGGCGTCGATGTGTTCGCCGTCGACAGCGGAACCATCACCAACAAGGGGGACGGCGGCTGGAAGAACTGGGGCTTCACCGGCAACTTCGAGTACGCCGAGGACGCGAAGGAGGTGACCTTCGGCGACCGGTGAGGCAGAGGTCGACCGCGCGCCCGTCGAGGGCCGAGGGGTGCCGTCGGAGACGCTGATCGGAGGACTGCCCACCACCTGGCCGGGCGCAATGCCGGGCAGGGTCGGAGGCAGTCCCGCCCCATGTGGATGTGCGCGGACGGCCCCGCCGCCGAGGCCGGTTCCGAAGGGCGCGAGCCCGAGCAGCCGAGCCGGGCGGCGGGTTGCCGGACCCACGACGTCCACCCGTCGACCGGACGGGCTCCGCGCCGTCCCGTGCGGCGTTCGGTCTCGTTCCCGGGCGCTTCGGACGGTCGTTGAACGCCGGTGGAGACAGCACCCGCGGAGACTCCTGCCAGGGCGGCGACATCGTTGACCGTGACCCGAGGAACGGGGATGCTCACCCCGCTCCCACACTGAACGGTCGAGGGCGGCGGGCGGGAGCGCGGTCGCGGTCAAGCAGCGCACCCAGCGCATCACTGGTGCAGCGCGTCGAAGGGCTCGTCGTGCCGGCGCCAGCCGGCGGTGCCGTCGTCGTGGATGTGCAGCATGAACTCAGCGACCGGGCTGCCGTCGGGAAACGCCATGGTGAGCGCAATCCGGATCTGGGTGCAGCAGGCGTCGGCCCGCTCCCAGTCCTCCTCGTCGATAGCCCGCTCCTGCTCGGTGAAGACAGGACGGAACTCTTCGAAGCCTGGAAGTGTCTCGACTTCGGCATGGGTCCATGGCATGTCGGTGCCGGTCACGGTCAGCCGGGCAATCTCCTGGTCGCCGTGGTGGAGCCGCCAGATGCTGCCGGTGGTCAGGTTCGGGTTGGCCATAGCCCCATGGTGGCGATCACCGCTGACAGGCAAAGCGCGGGGTCGTGGCCCCCTCCAGCGACACCGCGGCGCCGGCATGGCGTATCCGTCAGGTTGTCGATCGGGGGAACGGGACGACGTTGTCGGGGGCGAGCGCGAGCGGATCCGCGCCGCGATGGACCGCATCCTGGGCGGTACGCCCGAGCACTCGAACGGCGCGCCGACGACCGTCGCGCTCGCGGCGGAGGTTCAGGTTCCCCGCAACGCGCTCACCCAGCGCCACACCGACCTGAAGAGCGACTTCTACGACCGGGCCCGCGCCCGCGGACAGATACCGGACAGCGAACGACGGCTGCGCCAGCAGGTCCGCCGACTCGCCGACTTCAGCAGCTCCGGGCTGCCGACGCGGAGGAAATCGCCCAGCTCAAGGTCGATGTCGAGGCACTGGTAGGCGCTTTGCACCAAGTCACAGTGGAGAACGGTCGCCTGCGCCACCAACTGGCGGATCGTGATACGGGGGCCGGCCGCCGGCAATGGTCCGGTTACCCCAACAAAACAGAATCCGAGGTGTTCACGGCGCGCAAGCCATCCCGTACCCGCGAACCCCTCGGATTCTGCTTCTGCTCTAGAAGGCCGCAGTGCGGTCTTCGCTGCGCGGGTCGGTCACCTGGTGCTCGGCGTAGACGCCGGCGCGCGCCTCACGACGCCAGGGACGCGCGTGGGTCACTGATTCGGCGGCGGCCTCGGAACTGTCGTCAAGGTTCACGACCACCACCGATGGCAAGCCGTCCGCGGGGCACTGCTCAAGCCAGTCTCCGTTGGGGGCGACGATTCCGGACGGGGCGGTGGCGCCGTGCTGTGTCGGTACTGAGAAGCTGACCCAGTAGCTGTTGACCGCGGCGTGGCCTTGGGCCTGGGCGGCGCTGTTGGCCGGGGTGACGCCGGTCGTGGAGAACAGGACGCAGTCGACGTCCAGCTTCTCGTATTCTGCGAACAACTCCGGGTAGTGGATCTCCATGCCGAGCAGGCAGCCGAAGCGCACACCGTCGACGTCGAAGGTCACCGGTGAGATGCCTGGCGAGTACATGTACGAGACCTTCGTCTTGGACAGCAGGCGCTCGTCGTAGCGCGTGACGACCTCGCCGCGATCGGAAATTACGTAGAGGCTGTTGTGCGGGCGGTTCGGCTCGGTCAAGCGGTGCACCGAGGCGATCACCGTCCACAGCCGCAAATCGCGCGCCAACTCGGCGATCGCGGCCAACTCCGAATGGAGCACCGGCCACTGGCACCGACCCCAGTCCGCCGGGCCGACCGCGTCCGGGCCGTCGACGGACATGACGAGCTTGTTGGGAAAGCAGATCGCGCCTTCCGGAAAGTGCACGATCCTCGCTCCCTGAGCACTGGCCTCGCGCATCAGAGCACGGACCTCACGGCCGCTTTCGCGCAGCGCTTCAGCGTCTCGGGGGTCATCGCGTACGGGGGTCTGCGTCACGGCGAGCCGCACGCTCTTGGGATTCCTTGCTTCCGACATGACGTCTCCTGGTGGAGTCGGACGGAAGTGCCGGAGGGCGGACGTGTAGGACTCGCCGGTCTTGGCGGCGCGGGCACGTACTTGGTGCTTGAAGTTCCTACGGGCTGTCATCGCGGCCTTCCACGCCTTGAGCGACGGCTCCCCAGCAACCTCGCCCGAGGCGATCGGGCTGCAACAACGACCTGAGACGCTGGTCCCTTTGCCTCCGAGGGGAGACCGTGCTGGGGACGGTCGCGGGAGGTTCGGCGTAGGCCACGCAGTCGGTCATCATGCCGTCGCCCGCAGGCTCCGTCAACATCCTTCAACCTGTCCAGCGCATGGTCGAATGGCCGGCCGTTGGAGAGAGCGCGTCAGTGCAACACGCCAAACCTGACAGAGAAGTCGTCGCTGACCACCTTGCGCAGCGCGTCCGAGGACAGGGTCTGGGAGGCGGGCCAGGTGGCGGCGAGCGTCGACTTCCCGGCGCCGGACGTGCCGATGAGAACCACCAGACTGTGCGGGCATCTCCGGGCATCTCCGAGCAGATCAGCGGGATCATACGGGACCTTCGCGACCGTCCGGCTGCGCACCGAGGTCACCAAGGGCGCCGGATCCCGGGCCGCCGCCCTGGCGATGGTCTTCAAGCTCGTCGAGTCCGCTCAGGCCCGCCGGCGAGCCGTGAACGCACCCCACCTCGCCGCCCTCGTCCGCGCCGGAGCCTGCTTCGAACGCGGGCACCTCGTTGAACGCCCCGAAGCCCACGCAGCCTGACCGGGTCAACTGATCTACCGATCTTGGCTATTGATCATCAGCTTTTTCCTCGGGCAGAACAAGTGGTTCGACCCCACGCGCAGCCTCACGACGAGCCGAGACCTTGCGGCGCCTGATGCGCCAGCCCTGACTCGTTCGCACGAGCTGGTCCTCGTAGGTGAAACCGGCAACCGAACCGTCCTGATTCAAGGCGAAGCCCTTCGACCAGGCTCGGGCGCCATCGCCGTCCTCGCGAACGATGACGTTGGTGACATGGTGGGCAAGCGGGCCGTCAGGCCCGTGACGATGCGCAGCCGCGATGTACATATCGAGGCGCGGCCGGGATGGGTCCTGTGCCGGCAGCGGAGCGAGACCAAGAGCGGTGGCGTCAATCACGAGATCGGGCGTGAACACCTCGTCGAATCGGTCATAGGTGCCGGCGTCACTCAGGTGACCATGGAGTGCGATCACCTCGTGGATCGCCGGGCGGTCGTCGCCGGTCAAGCTCATCGCAAACTCCAGACACAGCGGTCGGCGCGTGCCGGTCGAGGCCGGCACCGCCTCCCATGCCACAGATGGGACGAGTCTGGAGGACGCGATCAACAAGCCGCATGACATACCGATCCGCAGGTCCTGATGATTCCTTGGCCCCCAGTGGTACGAGCAGTTGGCCAAAGATCCGCGCCGCTGGTCGAGAAGAGTGGGGGCTGTTCTGCGGGCTGACACGAGGCAGTTCCAGGCGGCGGTCCTGGGGAGTACGGACTCGGAGGAGCCGCTGATGCTGCCGCTGGAGGCGATCGAGCTGGTCGAACGCCGCTACGAGGACGGCGACGAACGCAGCAAACGCGTCTACGCGACCGACACCGGGATCGCGCTCATTGCCGGGCGCGACGAGGCGATGGCCGCTGTGGACGAATCGCGGGAGTGAAGCGTGCAAGGCCGAACCGCCCCGCTCGAATGGAGACTCGATTTGATGAAAGGATCGAGTCATGGCACGACCTTCCCAGTACCCGCTTGGGCTCCGTCGCCGTGCGGTGCGCATGGTCGCCGAGGAAACAGAGGTGGGCGAATGGTTCGGGAGAGCATGATGCGCGTCGCCGTGGTCGGCTCGGGCGCGCTGGGAGCGGCGGTGGCGGACGAGCTCGTGCGCCGCGGCCTGTCCGTCGTGGTCTGCACGGCGGAGGAGTCGCGGCCGCCGGTGACGGATGTGGCGTTCGGCTGGCTCAACTCGCACGGGTCGGCGGCGGAGCCGCCGTCGGGCGCGCGCGATCGGGACGAGCTCGCCCGGTCGCTCGGCGTGCTGCGCAACGTCACGGCGACGCCGCCGTTGCGCGGCGTCATCAGCTGGAACGGCGCCGTGAGCTGGGCATCGACCGCAGCCGCGACGGCTCGATTCGCCGAGCAATCGGGTCCCGGCGTCGCGACCGTCGAGGCGGAGGCTCTGCGGCAGATCCTTCCCGGCCTGCGGGTGCCGCCGCCGGTCGTCGCGCACGCGAGCGACGAGGGCATGGTCGAGCCGGACGACCTGCGCCGCGCGTTCCTCGCCCGTGCGCGGGCAGGCGGGGCCACCGTTGTCGCCGCTCGGGTGGATCGCATCCGGGCGCGGCGGGCGGGTGGCTACGAGCTGCAGGGCACCGGGGTGGCACTCGTCGTCGATCGGATCGTACTCGCCTGCGGGACGGGCCTGCCCGCCCTCGCGGAGCAGCTCGGCGAGCACATCGAAGTGCCCGGTGTCCCGGCCGCGCGCTTCACCTTCATCGCACCGGAACTACGCCTGGACCGGGTGGTGTCCACGCCCGCTTTCGAGATCCGGCCGTCCGCCCGGCACGGCTTCGTCGGCGCCGAGGACGTGGTCCCGGGCGAGACGGAGACGGCGACGCGGGCGCGGGTGCGTGCGTCCCTGAGTGCCGTGAGGGAGGCGTTCGGACTGCCGCGGGAACCGGTGCTGGGGGACGTGACCACAGGGGTTCGCCCGATCCCGGCTGGCGACGGCGTGCTCTGCGCACCGCTGGCGAGCGCTCCGGGGGTCGTCGCACTGGCTGCGCACCCCGGGGTGACGCTCGCGGCCTCGCTGGTGCTGCGTGCGGCGGAACAACTCGGGACAGCCCTTACGACGGTGTCGGCTATTGATGTCCGGGCGCGCTGGTCCGGGGGCGCTGGTGGGTGATTCAGCGGGCCATGGCGCTGATGGGTACGAGTTCGGTGCTTGGCTTGCGGCGGGTGGCCCGCCGGGCGGCGCGGTCGGAGACAAGGCCGGCGCCCGCTCCTTGCGGCGGGCCATCTGGCCGAGGTCGACCAGCAGCGCCGGACGCGCAATCGGCTCCCACACCTCATGGCCGAGCACGGTCGCCACCCCTTGCGGCCGGCCGGTAGTGGCGTAGTTGCGGCTGCCGGACGGCTCGGCATCAATCGTTCGGCCCCGGGGCGGCTTCCTGGGCGAAGTGCCCGCTCGATGCGGCCTGGCGTTTTGCCTGGAGGCGGCAGGCACCGCAGGTGTTGTGCAGGTGTGCGTGGTGCCCCGCCGGTGGTTCCGGGCCGCATGACCGGTGCCACCGGCGGGGCTGAGTCCGAGACCGGGGTCAGTCCTGGTCGGGGTTGAGGACGCGGCCCTTGAGCTTGATCGGGCCGGCGTCGCCCACCTTGAGCCGGCCATCGGTGTAGCGGCCCGGCGTCGGCCGGTGTGATGGCAAGTGTGGGGGCTGCTCATGTCGGTCGCTCTGATCGACCCGGGGCTTTACCTGACGGGCTTCTACCTGGGCGGCCTGGTGACGGCGCAGCGTTGGGCCGGCGTGTACCCGGGGGGTCAGCCGAGGATGGTTCGCATTTTGTCGTGGAGGTAGTCCCCAGCGCGTACAGGGCTGTAGGGCCTGCGGCCGAGGGGCGCCGGCAGCGAGGTGATGTCGGTGTGGGGTGCGCAGGCGTGAAAGTACACCAGTGAGGTGAGTTCTTCCTGTGGGGCCTCGGGGGGCGGCGGCAGAACGCGGTGGCGGCCGGAGCGCCAGCGGTCCCCGCTCCAGCGGGCCATGAGGTCACCGATGTTGAGCGTGTAGGTGCTGGGCTCGTAGGGGGCGTCCTGCCAGCCGGCTTCGTCGTCGTAGATCTGAAGGCCGCCCTTGCCGGGCTGCCGGTTCAGGAGAGTGATGAGGCCGAAGTCGGTGTGCGGTCCGACGCGGAACTGGCCGGGGGCGGCGGTGCCGGTTTCGTGGGCCGCCGGGTACCAGTTGATGGTGAAATCCCAGTGCGGGCGCGTGGTGTGGCGGGTGAAGAAGTCGGCCGGCTGGCGCAGCGCGGTCGCCATGACTTCGAGGAGCGTATCGGCCAGGGTGCGCATTTGGTCGGTGTATGAGGTGACGAGCGGGCGCAGGGTGGGGACTTCGTCGGGCCAGTCGCAGGGCATCTCCTGTACGTTGCCGGGCCGTGCGGAGGAATCGACGGCGCATGACCAGACCTCCAGCAGGTCCGGCGGGGTACGGGTGCCTTCGGACCGGGCGGTTGTCACCCGTTCCCGGCCGATCCAGCCGCGCCGGTCCTGGTCGTAGTGCTCCTTGGCTGCCTGGGGCATGTGGAAGAAGTCGTGTGCCGCGGCGCGTACATGGCCGGGCAGATCCGGTTCGATGCCGTGTCCGGTCACCAGCAGGAAGCCGGTGGACTGCAGGGAGTGGTCGACCTGAGCGGCGAGCCGCTCCTGGTCTGCGCTGTGATTCGATGTCCAGCGGCTGAGGTCGATGACGGGAATCGGGGTGGTGGCCACGGTGGGTCCTCCTTCGATGTCGATGGTCGGGGCCGGGGTATGAGCGAGGCTGAAGACGGGCAGTGGGGGTGTGGCGATCTCCGCGCGAGTCAGGACATGTTCGCTCCGTGCGTTGTGTCGCGGATCGCCTGGTGGGGGATCGCCTGATGGGGGATCGGTTGCCGCCGCTCATTCGATGGCGGCTGTGGCCGGCTGGGCGTCAGTGGTGGTTTTGCCTGCGGCCGTTGAGCGTTCTTCCCGGGGCTGTCGGGACAGCCACAGCACGAGGGCAGCTCCGGCCAGGGCCACGGCACCCGCCGTGAGCGCGAGGGTGTTGTGCCCGGTGGCGAACACGGCATGGAGTGTGTGCTCCAGACCGGCGCGCTGTGCGGCCGGGGTGTGGGCCAGGAGACTGTCGGCGCCGCCGCCGGAGAGGGTCTGCGCGGTGTCGCCGGGATCGGTGACCTTGCTGCGGAGGGACGTGGTCATGATGGAGACGGCCAGGGCGCCGAAGGCGGCAACTCCGAAGGCGTAGCCGAGCTGTTCGAAGGTGCTGTAGGTGCCGCTGGCGGTACCCGCATGCTCGGCCGGGACGGAGCCCAGCGCGTGAGCTGCGGCGACCTGGAAGATCAGGCCCATGCCGACCCCGCTCAGGGCCAGGCCCGCCACCAGGACGGGCCAGCCCGACTCGGGTCCCAGGAAGCCCTCGGCGCCGACCCCGAGACCGGCGAGGGCGAGCCCGAGGGCGGGCAGGCGGGGGGAGGGCTTGAGTCTCCGGCGTCCGCCCAGCACCGCTACCGATGCGGCAGCCACCGCGTGCGGCAGCATGACCAGACCGGCGGCGAGCGGGGAGAGGTGCTGCACGGACTGCAGCCACAGAGAGGTGTACGGCATGATTCCGTAGACGGTGCCCTCGCCGACCGCGATCGTGAGCATCGCAGCGGTGAACGCGGGCCGGCGGAACAGCGACAGGTCCAGCAGCGGGTGCCGGCGGCGCTGTTGCACGCGCAGGAAGGCGACGAACGCGCCCAGTGCTGCTCCCAGTGGCACCAGTGTCCCTGCCGATACCCAGCCTTGGACGTGTGCCTCGGTCAGGGCGTAGACGGACCCACCCGCACCGATCGCGAACAGCACCAGACCGGGAACGTCCAGGCGCCGTGCGGTGTCCCGCACCGGTGGTGCGGTGCGGGGGATGTAGCGGAAGGTCATGGTCAGGGCGGTCGCGGTGACGGGGACGTTGACGTAGAAGATCCACCGCCAGTCCAGGGTCTGGGTGAGCAGGCCGCCCAGGATCGGCCCCAGGGCGGAGGCGCCGGCGGCGACGGCCGCCCAGGTGCCGAAGGCCAGGGCCAGGCGGCGACCCGAGTACAGGGTGCTGATCAGGGACAGCGTGGTCGTGAACATCGCCGCAGCACCCAGTCCCTGCACGATGCGGGCGGCAATCAGTACGGCCATGCCCGGCGACAGCGCACAGGCGACCGATGCCAGGGCGAAGACGACCAGCCCGCCCGCGTACATCCGGCGTCGGCCGTGAAGGTCGGCCAGCATCCCGGCGCCCAGCAGGGCGGCCGCCACCGCGAGCGCGTAGCCGTCGGCGACCCATTGCAGTTGGGACAGTGACGAGCCCAGCGACTCCGAGATGGCAGGCAGCGCCACCAGCACGATCGTCACGTCGACGAGCAACATGAACGTGCCCAGGCAGATGGCGGCCAACGGACCCCAGATACGCATGGATTCCCCACTTTCACACCGGGTGGACAACGACCTGGTCACCTTCCAGGTCCGTCCCGCTCCGGCCCAAGCCGTACTCTTGAAAGCGGGATCATCCGGCGAAGAAATGAGGTGTACCGGTGGATCGGGACACCATGGACGACCTCGACCAGCACCTGCTCCGGGCCCTCCAGCTCGACGGCCGCGCCCCTTTCAGCCGCATCGCGCGAGACCGCAGTGTCTCCGAACGCACCGTTGCCCGCCGTTACCAACGGCTGCGCGCCCTCGGCCTGCGCATCATCGGCCAGCCCGTCTCCTCCCGTCTGGGCCTGAGCCGGTGGCTGCTGCGCCTGCACTGCACCCCGGATGCCGCCGGAACCATCGCCGAAGCCCTCGCCCGCCGTCCCGACACCAGCTGGGTCACCCTCGCCTCCGGCGGCACCGAGCTCTACTGCGCGCTCAACGCCCGTACAGCTGAGGAACGCAACGCATTGCTGCTGGAAAAACTCCCCCGCACCCCGCGGGTGCTCTCCGTCAGCGCTCACTGCATGATGCGCATCTTCGTCGGTGCGACCAGCACCTGGCACGCCACCCGGTTCGAGCCGCAGGGAACTGCAGCCGCGGTGGATTCCGGCTCATCCACCGCCGCCCCGCTCAGCTTGGACGCAACCGACCGCATTCTCTTCACCGAGCTGGCCCGAGACGGCCGTGCGACGCTGCCCGAACTCGCCGCGGCCGCCGGCCGTTCCCCCTCCAGCGTCCAGCGCCACCTCGACCGCCTCCGTGGCGAGGGTGCCTTGAATCTCTCTGTCGACTTCGATCCGCAGCTCCTCGGTTACCACATGGCCACCCGGATCTGGCTGAACGTCGCTCCCGCGCACCTGCGCATCGTGGGGGAAACCCTCGCCACCCACTCGCAGATCGCTTTCGCCGCAGCCATCACCGGCACGTCCAACCTGGTCGCCAGCGGCATCTTCCGCGATCCGGCCGACCTGTACGACTACATCGACCAGCGCATCAGCCGACTCCCTGGCATCCAGAGCATCGAGACCGCCCCCACCCTGCGGGAAGTCAAGCGCCTTGCTCCCGCGGTGACTTGAGCGTGGGTTTCCTCTTGCCCGGTCGGCAGGCCGGGCAAGAGACTCTCCTTGCCCATGGGCATCGGGCGGTCGTACGCGTCCACGTGCTTGAAAACGGTGCCACTACCGGGCAGCAGCCCCTCCGCAGCACGGCCTTGACCACCGACGTCTCTGCGCGGGATCCGCACCTGACGAGCACGAAGTGCTGGGTGCAGATCGCTGTGAGGTGAAGGCGGGCAGGTGCGGGTCGTGCGGATCAGTGGGCGCCGCATTCGATGAGCAGTACATCGGTGAGGATGATCCGAGGCCAGGGGGCACTGAGCGGCTCAGTCGTGGAGAGTGACGTTGGGCAGTGGGCGGCCAGCAGCGTCGAACAACGCGGCTCCACAAGGGCAGCGCTCGTCGGCCAGGGTCCGGGTCGCCGACAGTTGCCAGACCAGCATCTCCGAGCAGTTCGGGCAGTTCAGGCTGACCAGGGTCTCTTCGGGTTCCGAGTCCCAGGCCCGCACCGGGAGACCCTGGTGCATCAACCCGGTCAGCTCACGCTCACCGGTCAGCGCGACCAGTACCTCGTAGGTGTCGGTGCCGTTGTCCCGCACCGCGAGCGTGCAGCCGAGATTGGCCAGCACACCGGACAGATGGTCGAGCTGGCGGACCGGGAAATCACCGCGGCGCAGAGCCGGGTCGGCCTGGGCCGCGTGGTGGACGACGCTGGTGTCGACGTCTGTCGGCTCTGCCCCGAAGGCCCGTACCCGACCAGCCACGAACGCCGCCAGCTGGCCTGGGTCATCCTCACCAGTCCAGTCCATCGTGAATATCACGCTGTCGACTCGGACCCCCTGGGCCCGCTCGCCGCGGGTCAGGACCAGCTCTTCCAGCTCTGTCATGACGATCACGCTATCAACTGCCGTGCGGCGGACCGTGCCGTTGTCGTGCCGTTGTCGTGCCGTTGTCATGCATGACCAGCACCAGCCCCCCGCGCCTATCTGCGCGACCTCCTATTCACGACTTCCGACAGGGTGTTCATGGCGTCCTTTGCCAGCGAAGACAGTCGACGGTACTCCGCTGACCAGGGCGGACTATGTTCGTCGGCAAGGGACTTGAGGCGGGCGTGCTGCTGTTTTTTTGCCCGCTGTTCGACGTGACCGGTCAGTCGGTCCCTGGCGCGGTGAGGGTGGTACGCAGCAGGTCCGGGAAGACGGTGGCTGCGGGGCTGGAGGGACCGTCTGTCCGCCAGGTCAGAGCGACCCGGCCGCGTAGCCGCGGCTCGGTGATCTCCAGCGTCCGTAGCCCGAAGGCTGACGTCGCGCCGGCGGGCAGGGCCGGAACCACTGCCACGCCGAGGCCGCGGGCGGCGAGTTGTGCAAGGAACAGCGGAGCGGCCGCTTCGAAGGCGATGTGGGGCTGGAACCCGGCCTGCGCGCACGCACGGTCGAGTACCCCGCGGATGCCTGTGCCACGTGGCAGGCTGATCAGCGGGCGATTGCGGAGCTCGGCCAACGGAATGCTCGTGCGGTCCGGGGACGTGAGGGCGGGGTCGTCCGGGGCGACGGCTGCGACCAGGGGTTCGTCGACCAGGACGTGGAGGGAAATGCCCGGTGGGGGTTCCTCGTCCGCGAGTCCGATCATGGCGATGTCGAGTTCCCCCCGGCGCAGTGCGGTGAGCATCCACTCCGAGGTGTCCTCGGTCAGGGCGATCTCCACCTGGGGGTGGTCCGCGTGGAAGCGGGCCAGGACGGGGGCCAGGTCGAACTCATGGGCTGCTGCGGCCGCCCCCGAGACGAGGCCGAGGGTGACCTGGCCGCGGAGCAGCCCGGTGAACTCGTCGGCGGTCTGGCGGACCGCCTCGACGGCGCTGATCGCGGCCCGCGCGTACGGCAGCACGGCCTCGCCCACTTCCGTCAGGGTCACCGACCGGCCGGAGCGGTCGAGCAGCAGATGCCCGAGCTCCTTTTCCAGCTGCTGGACCTGGGCGCTCACTCCCGGCTGTGCCAGGTGCAGCCGGGCGGCGGCGCGGGTGAAGTTGGCTTCCTCCGCGACCGTGACGAAGTACCGCAGCTGCCGAATGTCCATAACCAATCATTCTAGTTGCGAGACATGCAAACTATTGGACTTATGGTGGGCCTGCCGAGAGCCTTGAAGCCATGGGGAACACGACGCACCGCAGACCAGCGGCGGACATCAGAGCCGCGATCGCGGCCGAACGCCGAGAGCTGGCAGCCATGCTGGATGGCCTGTCGGCCGAGGAATGGGACGCACCGACCCTGTGCGGGGGATGGCGGGTACGGGAAGTCGCGGCCCACATGACGATGGGGTTTCGGTACTCGCTCCCCAAGATGGCGTGGGAACTGGTCAGATCGCGAGGCAATCTCCACCGGATGACCGATCGCTGCGCCCACGAGGACGCGGCTGCCCATTCGACGCGTGAACTCGCCGCATTGCTCCGTGACAACGCGGATCACCCCTGGAAGCCGCCGGTCGGCGGGATCGAGGCGGCCTTGGGCCACGACGTGATCCACGGCCTGGACATCACGGTCGCGCTGGGCCTCGACCGCCGGGTTCCCGAAGATCGCGTGCGCATCCTCCTGGAGAGCGTCGACGCCAAGACCCTCAAGTTCTTCGGGGCCGACCTGGGCGGCATCGAACTCCGCGCCGACGACCTCGACTGGTCCTTCGGTACCGGAACGCCGCTGTCCGGCGCCGCACAGGATCTCCTCCTGCTCGCATACGGCCGACGGCTCCCCCCAGGGCACCTCCGCGGCGAACCGAGCGGTCGCTTCCTCCTCGCTGCGCAGGTGTGACCGCGGTAGTCCCCGGGCGGTCACCTGTATGCCTGCCTGCCAACGGCGACACCGCAGGCAGCAACCGGCTCCGCCCCATGCCGCCCCGCAGAACCAGCACGAGTTGAAGCCGCCCGAATCTCTGCAGCGCACAGCCGGAGAACTGTTGACCGGACCCGGCCCCACAAGCACCTGTGTACTGGAGCCAACGAACATGCGCATCCGACTCCTCCGGGGACTCGCCCTGCTCGCCACCGGCCTCCTGGCCGGCGCATTCGGCTACGGCGCGGCCAACCTCGTCCCCACCTTCAACGCTGTACCACTCGACACGCGGCTGTCATTCCACGCCGAGTTGATGAAGATGAACGGCATCACCATGCAGGCGGCGATGGCCGTGTCGACGCTGAGTTCCCTCACTCTCGCGGCCCTGACACGCGGCCGCGCCCGGCTGATCGCGGGTACGGCAGGTCTGCTGACCCTCGCGTCCTTCCTGATAACCCGGCTCGGCAATGTGCCGATCAACGGCCGGATCAAGGAATGGGCGCTCACCTCGGCCCCGGCCGATCACGCGGAGATCCTGCGGCGCTGGGAGCTGTTCAACAACCTGCGCACGCTCACCGCCCTCACCGCGTTCGCTCTGCTGATCATCCTCGCCCTGAGGCAGCCGACTGACCACGCTGCTCCGGAGAATCAGCCGCAAACCACCCCGGCCTGACCGCCGGCGCTCGCCTCGCCGGGATGCTGATCGAGAAGCTCACCGGCCACAGCTATCAGCAGGAGATCACCAACCGGATCCTGCGCCCGCTGCATCTGCGGCACACCACCGCCCCGGAGACCGACACCACGATCCCCGGCCCCCACTCCCACGGCTATATCGCCGTGCCCCAGGCGGGCGGCGGAACTCAGCCGGTCGACATCACCGACCAGAACCCGGGCGCCGGCGGCATGATCTCCACGACGGGCGACCTGGACCGCTTCCTGACCGCCCTTTTCCGAGGACGTCACCTGCCGCCCTCCCAGATGGCCGAACTGTTCACCGTCCCCAATGTCCCCTACCCCGGCGGCACTTCCCAGGATCCGGGCCAGGGCTGGGCCTACTACAGCGCGGGACTGATGCGCGTCACCCTTCCCGACGGAGTGACCGTCCGGGGCAAGACCGGCAGTACCTTCGGCTACACCGACGGCATGTTCACCACCCGCGACCTGCGCCGCCGCCTCGTCTACTCCTTCAATCCCACCACCTGCGGCGGCAACGACTCCGCGCTCGTCACCCGGCTCAGCTCCGCGGCCTTCAACCCCTGAGAAACATGGCTCCGCGGTACGCCCCTCCTCATCGCCATGCCCAGCCCATCAGCCGGCCTGTTCAGCGAGACCCTCCGGACCAGCGAAGCCACTGCTACGCAGCGGCGAAACCTCAGTTGAGTGGAGCCCACGGGGTTTCCCACATGTGGCGGGGATCACGTCGGGAGGAAAACCTGCGGCCGGGCTCGGGCGTCTAGCCGGTGTGAGATCAGTCAGGAAGGCACCGTGCGCGCTGGACGAGGAGCGTCTCGTCCAGCTGGTGGCCAGGGGTGACCGCGCGGCGTTCGAGGAGCTGTACCGGCGCACCGCGCCCTGGATGGCGTTGCGGCTGCGCCGCCGCTGCGCCGACGAGCAGATCGTCGCCGAGGTCATGCAGGAGACGTATCTGGCGGTGTGGCGCGCGGCGTCCGCGTTCGCGGGGTCCTCGGCGGGCGGGACGGCCGCCGGATGGCTGTGGACGATCGCGGCACGCCGCCTCGTGGACGCCTTCCGGCGCAGGGCCCACCACGCCGAGCCGCCGGCGGCCGCCGCTCTCCCCGACGCGGCGCCCGCCGCCGAGGAGGAGGCCCTCGCGACGACCGTCGGCGGTGACGTCGGCGACGCGCTGCGGCGCCTCGCGCCGGAACTCAGACAGGTACTGCAGGCCATGGTGCTGGACGGGCTGTCCGTCCGGGAGACCTCGGTCCTGCTCGGGCTGCCCGAGGGCACGGTCAAGACCCGTGCCCGCCGGGCCCGGATCGCGATGCGGAAGGCGCTGGCATGAGCGTGGAACACGCGTCGATGCGGATCATCGACGGTTACGCACGCGGCGACACGGACATCGCCGCCGACGAGGTGTGGGCCCTGGAGGCCCATCTGGAGGCGTGCGGGGTGTGCCGTGACCGGCTGTCGGCCGCCGTCACTGCCGAGGCGCCCGCCGTGGCGGCGCTGGTCGGCACCGTGTGGTCCGACCTCGAACCCCAGCTGGCGGCCACCGCCACGATGCCGCGCCGACGGCGCCGGTCGGCGTGGCTGTCGAGGTGGATGACGCCCACGATGGTGCCGTGGCTGGCCATGGTCGTCAGCGTGACACTGTTCGCGCTCCTGCTCGACCTGGTCGACACCGGCTTCGGCGAGGTGTCGCTGGTGCTGCTCCTCGCCCCGATCCTGCCCGTCCTCGGCGTCGCGGCGTCGTGGTCGCGCGGCCTGGACCCGGCGTACGAGCTGACGGCCTCCGCGCCGAGGGCGGGACTGTACCTGGTGCTGCGGCGCACCGCGTCCGTGCTCGCCGTGGTCGTCCCCGTGCTTCTGGTGGCCGGATGGGTGACCGGTGTGACGGCCGCGCAGTGGCTGCTGCCCTGTCTGGCCTTCACCTCGACGACCCTGGCGCTCGGCGGCGTCGTCGGCGTGACCCGCGCCGCTGTCGCGCTGGCGGCCGTGTGGGCTGCCGCGATCGTGGCGCCGACCCTGGTTACCAGCCGTACGGCCTTCGCCCTGCACACGGGCAGCCTGCCCGTGTGGGGGCTGATCCTCGCGCTCGGCATCGGTGTCGTGATCGCCCGCAGAGGCGCGTACTCCGTGCTGGGAGCCCATCGATGACCATCGGAAAGGAACACCACATGACGTCCGCGGTGAGTGCGGCCGACATCGCACCGACGGCCTACGCCTGGGAGATCCAGGCGACCGGGCTGAAGGTCAGGGTCGGCAGGAACCGGATGGCCGTCGACGGGCTCGACCTGTCGCTGGGCACTGGCGTACACGGCCTCCTCGGCCCCAACGGGGCGGGCAAGACCACCCTCATCCGGACGCTGGCCACCGTGCTGCGCCCCACCGAGGGCAGCCTGGAGCTGCTCGGCGAGCCCGTGGGCGGCGTGGGCGAGCACCGTGCGGTGCGCCGCCGGATCGGATACCTGCCGCAGGAGTTCGGCTACTACAAGCGCTTCACGGTGCGCGAGTTCGTCGAGTACATGGCGTGGCTGAAGGAGGTGCCGAAGGCGGACATCCCCGCCGCCGTGCAGCGCGCCGTGGAGAGGGTGGGGCTGGCGGACCGCGCCGACGAGAGGATGAAGTCCCTGTCGGGCGGCATGGTGCGCAGGGTCGGCATCGCCCAGGCCATCGTCAACGACCCGACGATCCTGCTGCTGGACGAGCCGACGGCCGGCCTGGACCCGGCGCAGCGGCTGCGCTTCCGTGAGCTGCTGCAGGAGTTGGGTACGGACACCTGCGTGCTCGTCTCGACCCATCTGGTGGAGGACGTCGCCGCCGCCTGCACCGACGTGGTGCTCTTCGCCGAGGGACGGCTGGTCTTCCAGGGCCCTCCGGACGAGCTGGCCTCGATGGGCGGACCGGAGCACGTGGGGGACAGCCCGCTGGAGCGCGGCTACTCGGCGCTGCTGCTCAACCCCGAGCAGGGAAGGGGCACCTGGTGAACGTCCGCGTCCTGCGTATCGAGCTGAAGCGCTCCGTCGCCCCGTGGGCCGGCGCCGTCTTCCTGACGACGGCGCTGGCGTTCCTGTACCTGATTCCCGGACCGTGGTGGACGGGCACCACGGCGTGGACGGCCCAGTGGACGTCCATGTCCCTGTGGACCCGATCCCTGCTGTTCTACCTGTGGCCGCTCGCCGTGGGGCTCGGGGCGCTGCAGGGTCTGCGCGACCACCGCTCGAAGATGTCCGAGCTGCTGACGAGCACGCCGCGGCCCGCCCGGCACCGCGCGGCCACGCTGGCGGGCACGACGGCGATCACGCTGGCCTCGGCCTTCGCCCTCCTCGTCCTCGTGGGCGCGGTCCAGGTGGCCGCCAACACCGAGTACACGCACCTCGGGTGGCTGCCGATCTCGCTGGTAGGGGCACTCTCTCTCGTCGCGGGGGCCGTGCTGGGCATGGGGGCCGGGCGGGCCCTGCCGTCCGTGCTCACTCCGCCCGCGCTGGCCATGGGCGCCTTCGTGTTCACGGCCCTCATGCAGACGTCGTTGGGCCGGACGGAGACGACCACGGCGACGGGGCTCCCGAGCACGGCGCCGAACCGGGTCTCCCTGCTGTCACCGGCGGTGCAGGAGGCGCGCGATGTACTCGTCACGCTCTCCGCCTCCGTGCACGCCGGGCAGACGATCTGGCTGCTCGCCATGGCCGCGACCGGCTTCGCGCTGCTGGTCGCCGCGACCCCGCGCGCCCGGCTGATCGCCCTGACGCCCGTCCTGGCGGGCGCGTTGATCGCCCTGCTCGTCCTTCCCTCCGACCCGCGCCGGATCTATGTCGTCGACGAGGCCGCCGCGGAGCTGGTGTGCGACGGCCCGGTGTGCGTGACGAAGGCGCAGCAGGCGCGACTCGCCGACCTCGCGGGTCCCGGCAAGGAGGCGCTGCGCCTGCTGCGTGGCGCCCTGGGCAGCCAGGCGCCGGTCTCGGTCCGGGAGAACACCGCCGTCCTGCCGGAAGGCTCCACGCCGCAGTGGTCCCGCAAGACCGTGCTCTTCGACTTCGACGACGACATCATCGCCGCCGCGAAGGGCGAGGAGCTGACCCGGGCCCTGATCGCCCAAGGCATGGTGCCAGGGTGCTCCCCCGTCGGCTGGAGCAGCTTTGGGGGAGATGAATTCGCGCAGACCGTCGCGGCGGGCTGGGTCCTCGGCGACCTCAGGCCGCTTCCCGGCACCCTGCCAGCGAATTTGCGCCGCGAGGTCGACGCCAAGACCCGCCCGGTGTGGAAGGAACTCAAGGCGCTGCCGCGGTCCGAGCAGCTCTCGCGGATCAACGCGATGCGTGCCGCCGCGCTCTCCTGCAAGGGCGACGCGTTCGACGCGCTGAACGACGGTGCGTCCCGGTGAGATGGCTGACGCTGTACGCGCGCTCGCGTCAGGTACCCGCGTCGCTCGCCGCGGTGGTGATCAGCGCGGTGACGGTGTGGGCACTCGCCCGGAACGGCAGCGGGGGGCCCGGTGATCCGCGGCTGCCCACGCTCGTCCTCGCTACGGGGGCGATGGCGGCCTCGATCGGGCTCAGCGGGCAGGACCTCGCGCTGGACCGGACGGCCGCGATCCGATGGGTGCCCTGCAGAGCGGCACACGTGCTGCTCTGCGGCGCGGTCGTCGGCATGGTGCTGCTGACAGTGCAGGCGATGGGCGAGTCCATGGCCACCACCGCGTTCGTCGTCCGGGACAGCGCGGGCCTGATGGGACTGGCCGCCCTGGGCGCGGCGCTCTCGGGCGGCCAGTACGCCTGGACGCTGCCGTTCGCCTGGCTCTCGTTCTCGTTCCTTGCCCCGCCCCCGACGAGTGCGCCGATGCAGGTGGCGAGCTGGATGCTGCTGCCGCCCGGCACGGCAGCGGGCACCTGGACGGCCCTGGTCCTCGCGGTTGCCGGCACCGCGGCCTATGCCGTCGCGGGACCGAGACGGTGACGACCGCAGCGCGGTCGCGTGCGGCATGCGCGTGGATCTCGCGGCGGAGGTCGGGGCCGGCCAGGTAGTCGCATGCGGAGATCGTGCGGACGGCCCGGCCGAGTTCTTCGAGGGTCTGGTGGGTGGGGTGCTTGGTACCTGTTTCTGATCCCTACTCGGTGGACGTGTCCCCTGGACCACTCGGGCTTCGGTCAATCGAACGGGTAAAAGAGGTTCAGCTGCCATGGGCAGCACCCGGATTGAGGAGGAGTCATGTGAACGGACAGCACCGCTGCGAGTGGTCAGTATCAGCTCGGAGGGGCGTCACAGCGCACTGGGTACCCTCGCGGTATGAAAATCATGGTGGGGGGCCTCGCCGTCGGGGTGGGCTTCGGGGCGGCTACCTCGCTCGTCAACGCGCTTTCGTCGCCGTATGCGGAGCTCGGAATGCCGCTCACGGGCACTGTCTGGGCCAAGGCCGCCAAGGTGCTCAGCCTGCTGGTGGACGCAGGCTGGTCCTGGGCCGCGCTGGCGGTGGCGATGGGCTGGCTGGCCGGGACATGGGTCCGAGGTGCGCTGGTCGGGGCCCTCGCGCTGGTCGCTGCCACGATGGCGTACTACGTGACGGATGCCGTCGTCTCGGGGGCCGGCACGGATATGGTCAGCTGGTTGGTGGTGGGTGTGCCGTTCGGACTGGTCCTTGGTGTGGTGGGTGCAGCCATCAGGCAGCCTGGATTGGTCGGCTTGCTTGCGGCGTTGACGGTTCCGGTGGGCGCTGCCGCGCAGATGGTCGTGCTGCCGCCTCGGCCGCACCTCACCTTGACCCCGGCGATTGTTCTCGCCGAGGTCATCGTCTGGGCGGCCGCTGTGCTCGGTGCCGGCTGGGCTGTCTACCGTTTCTGGGCCGAGAGACAAGAGGCACTGTCCGTGCAGCGTGTTCAGTCCGGCTGACGAGTGGTGCACTCCGGAGGTCCCAACGCCCGTATGCCCGGCGACGGACCGTGGCCGCAGGCCCGCAGAGCGGGACACGACTTCAGGCTGCGGACGCTCATCGTCGATCGGCTCGGTCCCGACCGTCAGGACCCCGACTGGGATCCCGACCTCGTCGCCTCGGACATCCTCGCCGTCCTGACGCTGACGCCCGCGCACGCCCGTGAGCTGAGCAGCCACTGGCAGACCCTCCCCACCGACCGGATCGGCGAACTTCGCCGCCCCAAGAATGCAACAGCCCCGCTCCAGCAGCTTTTCCACCACCTCCAACCCGGTCCGGCGTGCGACCAGGCCCGCGAGTGGCTCGCTGTTCGGGACCTCCTGCCCTGACGACGAAGGCCGCGCGACACGCCCGGAGGAAGCCCCTTCCCACCGTCATTTGAGACCCGGTCAAGCCGCCGCCGCATCACCCGCCGACCCGCAACCCGCCGTCACCGCACCAGTCGGCCAACGGCTCTCGATGAACCCGCAGACCGGAAACAACGTGTCAGGCGCGGCGGACCCGCCAGAGCCATGCTGCCGTGCCGGCCATCAGGGCGAACATCGCCAGGTTGGCCAGGAGGGCGGGGGTGCCGGCCTCCGGGCCGCCGTTGGACAGGTTCCAGGTGGCGATGACGGCACTCGGCAGGACGGCGGCAAGCAGTACGCCGGTGGTCTTCTGGACGGCGGTCCAGTGCACCGAGGTGCAGAGGAGTACCGCGCCGGTGATGCGGAACAGGACGCCGAACAGCGGGCCGGGGAGGTCGGGGAAGACCATCATGAAGGGCATCGAGAGGGTGAGCATCAGGAGTGGGACCAGGGGGTGCACCTTGCCGCGCCGGGCGGGTGCACCCACACCGCCTCGGGCCGAGGCCCCGGCGGCCCCGTTCTCCGCCTCGGACAGCGCCGTCGCCGCGATCGTGCGGGGGTCTCCCAGCTCCGCCAGGACCTCGCCGATCGCGGCGTCGGGGCGTTCGGCGCGCGTCACCTCGATGTGTTCGGCGAGGTCGGCGAGGAGTTCCTGGCGACGGTCGGCGGGGAGCACGGAGGCCTCGCGCTCGACGGCGGAGAGGTAGTCGCGTACGGGATCGGTGGGGGTCTTCATGCGAGGTCTCCGGTGGAGGGGTGCGGGGTGGTCAGGAAAGCGTCGACGGCGTTGCGGAAACCGGGCCAGACGCGGCTGAACTCGTCGAGTGCGGCCCGGCCGCTTTCGGTGAGCGCGTAGTAGCGACGGGGTGGGCCGGAGGCGGACTCCTGCCAGGTGGTGGTGACCAGGTCGTCGCGGCGGAGCCGGGAGAGCAGCGGGTAGACCGTGCCCTGGCTGGTGGCCAGGGCACCGGACTCCTCCAAGGCATGGAGGAGTTCCACGCCGTAACGGGGGCGGTCCCGCATCAGGGCGAGTACGCAGTACTCCAGAACCCCCTTGCGCAGCTGGGCGGCTGCCCGGGCCTGCTTGGTCGAATCACCTGGTTCCATGCGATGCAAGATACCTGGTGGGGCAAGTGAATGGGAAGGGGGGGCTCCCCTTAACCCATCGGTCCGGTGGTGCTGGTGCTGGTGCTGGTGCTGGTGCTTGCGACCTTCTGGGTCGTCACCGGGCCGCGATCAGGCGGGTGACTCCGACAAGCCCGCAGATCGGAAACGACTTCCAACGTCCCGGCGCGCGTGTTGCGACGGATCTGCGTACGGTGCCCCTTCGCCGAGCGGGACGCCAGGTCGTACTTCCCCAAGTTCTCCGCCCGCACCTTCACGATGTCGGCCACGTAGTCAACCGCGGCCTGCGCGGGATGCCTCGGTGTAGCGGATGCGATCGACGATCAGCTCGCTTCTCGGGGAGAATCGGCCGCCATGCGGAAGAACAGAGCCACGGTGCTCACTCTGATGGGCATCCTGCTGATCTCAAATGTCGTCCTGCTGACGCTCCTGGTCGCTACGAACATGTCGTCCGAGGGCGACGTTGCGATAGGCAAGGCCGCCCCCCGAGATGCGACGATCAACCTTCCTGCGCTCAAGGGTGGGGCAATCCTGGCCGCGAATCAGTGGCCGGACGCGTGCTCGTTCGTGGACCAGGAGGAGATCAAGGCGATCTTCCCTGGTGCCAAGGACATCGAACAGGAGAGCCGTCCGATCAGCGCTTTGTCGATCAAGGACTTCGCTGCCGACTCCTCGTGGAAGGAGAGTGACAGGTCCGAGTCCGGCCAGTGCCTCTACAGCATGCGCCTTCCGGGCGAGACCTACGCCGCTACCCAGTTCTGGTTCCGCATCGAGGCCGTGGCCGACCCCAAGCTGATTGTCGGCTACGAAGATCGCCTCGTGTCAGGATCCAGTACCAACCAGGGTGCACAGGGCGCGGATCACTGCGTCATCACCGGTACCTACGAGGGAAGTTGGAACTGCCGCAAAGGTCCGCTGCTGTTCACCGTGGGCGGGCAGAGCAGCGTGGCCTTCAAGGGCGAGTTGGCCCCAGCACCTTTCGTCTGGCGGGACGATGTGCTCCCTGAGTTCGTTCGGACCATCGCCGCGAAAATCAAATAGCTTCCCCAGAAGCGGCAGGAACTACGTCATCTGCGCGGGCCCGGTGTCGCCGAGCGCAAGACCAGTCACCTCTGTGCGGCGATCAGCGGTCGTTCCCTGGACGAGGTCGACGGCTGCTGGTCCCACCGGCCATGGCCCCGCGCAGGAGACGTCATCGCCGCCGGGCCGGATCGCGGGCGGCCTGCCGGTGCCTGGTGATTGCGAGGGCCTCTTGCGACTGTCGGTGCTGCCGGCCCGAGCCTCCTCGCCTTCGCTCAGACCACGGGTCGGTCGGACAGGATGAGAAAGCTTCGAGAATCCAGAAGTTCCCTCACCGGACGGAAGAGCACCCGACGGAGCAAGAGGCCCCTGGGCACAGGGGCAAGCTCTCAGCTGAGCTCGGAGGAACTTGCGAGATGTCGCACAGTAGGTTGGTACTCATGTTCGCTCTGCATCCGCGCGTACTCGCCGGGAACTATCCTGCCGTCTTCGCTTTCTACGCGGCCGTACTGCCCGAGCTGACGGGATATGTGCTCGCGCGCGGTGACGCGGTGTCCGGGTACGCCAGTTGGGACGCGCCCGAGGGGGCCACCGCGTTCGCCGTGATCAAGCGGGATGCGTTCGCCGGTGAGGTTCCGCCGGCTCCTGCTGCGGGCGGTGCGACCCTCGTGGTGCCCGTCGCGGACGCGGCGGCGATGGACGCGGCGGTCGCGCTGTGCCGGCGGAATGGCGGGGTCCTGGTGGCGCCGGCCCGGGATCTGCCGGGTTGGGGGCTGCGGGCGGCGCACCTGCGCGACCCGGACGGGAATCTCCTGGAGATCCAGACGTACTGAGCGCCGCTCGGCGGCCCGCCGCCCACCGGTGGCTCTCCACAAGGGCGCCGGGCCCGCCCGGCACGTACCGAACGTGCCTGCCCCTCGCCGGTCCCACCGCTGCCAGGGGCATCCTGGTCGCCACCGACGAGACGCCGGCCAGGAGTTCTGGCCGGGAGTTCTGGCCCGGACTGCTGGCCCTCTCCGACATGATGGGCACCGGCCGGTGGGCAGCCGACGCCACCGAGGCCACACCAGGCTCGACTGCCGTCGTCGTCGGTGACCGAGCGGCCCTGTGCGCGGTGATCACGGCCAAGGAGATGGGCGTGGAACGGATCACGGCCATGAGCCGCCACGGGGCGCGGCAGGAGCTCGCCCGTTCGGCGTCACCGACATCGTCACGGAGCGCGACGACGATGGCGTTGCCAGGATCAAGTAGCTCACCGGCGGGCTCCTGCCCGGCCTCATCGCCCGCCGCCCCTGCGGCCCGCTGTTCCTTGCCGACCACAAGGCCCCGGCCGGAGTGCCGACACTGGACGTGTGTCCGGAGACCGGCCGGGCCCGGCTCTCCCACCGCAGGGCCGAGGAGATCTTCGAGGAGAAGACCCGACTGCCGGCCAGTCCCCTTGCATCACTCGACGACGTCGAGGGCCTGGGCGGCTGGATGCTCCACCGGCTCCGCCACAGCGCCTCGACGCACGACCCGAAGGCCGGCACCTCCACCCCGATGCTGCCGGCCCGTTCCCGACACGCCTCCGTCCGCTCCTGGAGCGGTACTTCCGCCCCGGAGTCGACATGGTTGCCCGACACGTGGCCGAGCGAGCGCGATCCCGCCACACGCCGTCGAACGTGACACTCTCTGTTGCGGTCGGCGTTCATACCGGCACCGCGATCGAGACGGGTTTCAAGCACGGCGCCACCGTCGTCACCGCCGCAGTCCTCATCATGATCAGCGTCTTCGCCGGCTTCGTCGGCTCCCCGGACGCCATGATCAAGGCCCTGGGCTTCGGCCTCGCCAACGCCGTCCTCTTCGACGCCTTCATCGTCCGCATGACGATCGTCCCGGCAACCCTCGCCTCCTCGGCAAGCGCGCCTGGTCCCTGCCCGCCTGGATCGACCGCATCCTCCCCGACATCGACATCGACATCGACATCGACATCGAAGGAGAGAACCTGGCCCGGCAGGCGGCGCCCCCGCCGCCCGCCCAGGAACAGCCCGAGCTCGTCGCCCCCGCCCACGACCACAGCGGACACCGCTGACACACCACCGGGGAGGCGGCACGCCCGTGGCGCGTGCTGCCTCCCCGGCCGTCCGGCCGCTTGGCCTGATCGGCGACTCCGTCACTCCGAGCCGTAGTACAGCCGGAGGAATTCCTCCATTGCCGCGTCGACGCCGGCGCGGTCACCGGTGGCGAGCAGGTCGAGCAGCAGACCGCGGACGGTGGCGAGTCCCAGCCGGGCGCGGCTCCGGGCCACGGCAGGGTCCGCACCTGCGGCGACCTCGGCGGCCGTGAGCGGCTCCAGCCAGTCGTTCACGAACCCTTCGAGGACCGGGGCGAACTCGGGGCGGCCCCGCAGCGCGTGCCCGCAGATTTCGAAGAAGAGCCGCTCCTGACCGGCCAGCCGAGGGTCCGTCAGCTGCCGCCAGAGGAGTCGCGCAGTATCGGCGGGCGAGAGACCGGGTTCCAGGCGGAACCGGGACAGCAGATCACGCTGGTGCTGCTCCGACGTCCGGACGATCTCGACGAGCAGCTGTTCCTTGGAGCCGAAATAGTGGATCAGCATGCGGTGACTGACGCCGATCGCGGCGCCCAGGCCGCGCAGGCTCAGGTCCGCGAAGCCGTGTGCCGCGACGTGGTCGACGGCCGCGTTCACCAGTTGGGAGCGCCGGTCCCCGTCCGTGCCGGGCGCGGCCTTGCCTTCGGGATGCGAGCCGTCCGTATGCACCACGTCACGAGTGTACCAATTGGTACATGTCCTATGTACCGTGTGGTACATGAAGTCTGTCACCGTGTCGATCGATGTACCGCAGACGCCCGAGCAGGTCTACGACTTCCTCGATGTCATGGCTCACCACGAGCGATTCACCAATCACTACCTGACCGACTGGCACTACAGCGGCCCTGGCCGCGGCATCGGATCGTGCGCCACGGTCACAGCCGCGCTGGGCGGCACGAGGACCGACGTCACCATCGAGGTCGTCAAGGCCGATCCGCCGCAGCGCATCGTCGAACGGAATGTCAGCGCGGCCGGCCGACGCCTGGCCCACGGCACCTACACCATCAAACCGCTGCGGACCGGCGGAAGTCACGTGTCGTTTACGTACGCCTGGGCGCGGGCCCCGCTCGCCGACCGCCTGCTGGCACCCGTCGTCCGGGCCACGATGCGGCGCGCCAACCGCACGGCCGTGCGACGCCTGGCCACCGAGCTGGTTCGCCACGTGTCCACTGCCGGATCCTGACGCCGGTACGTGTCGGCTCTTCTGCCCGGCACAGGACCCGAGGCCCAGGGCGTTCCTGCCCGCACCCGGGATCGGACTGCCCGAGCCGGCGCTTCGTTCATCACCGGGTTCACACTCCTGGTTCCTGGCGCAGCAGGCCGCGTGGCCTACCGGCCTTCCCCCAACCCCGGAGCGACACACCCATCACCCGTGTCGCCAGTCTGTGGGACCGCGCCGATCTCGGCGGCGCCCTGGTCCGGCGGGATGTACCAGTCGCAGTCCCAGCCGCCCTCGGCGGCGAGCGCGGTCAGCCACCGCCGGGCCGGAGTGAGATCGATCCCGGGCAGGGCGGTGGCACGGATACCGGCGAGCACGACGGGCACCGTGTCGACGGACGCCGTGGGATGGAGCGCGACATCGACGGCCCCGGTCCGGCTCGTCAGACGATGACGGGGACGGCCTCGGCGCGGTTGGTGGCCCAGTTGGTGACGATGGGCTTGTCGACGTTGGCGGTGTCGGGGAGCTTGAGTTCGGCGGGGTTGGGGTCGTCGTCGGTGGTGGCGATGATGACGTTCTCGAACTCCTTGCCGGCATTGCTGTCGGTGGTCTTGGGGCTGATACCGGTGTATGCGACGGTGGAGCCGGTGAGCTTGATGGGGTCTTCGCCGCCCTGTCCGACGGGGGAGGCGACGCCGTCGGCGCCGGAGCCGAAGGACACGCTGGGGGTGTTGATCTCCAGGTAGCAGGTGATGCCGGACTTGGCCTTGGCGGTGACGAGGTAGTAACCGCCGGCCTGGGACTCCGAGGTGATCGTGAAGTCCAGGTCGTTGGTGCCGCAGGACTGCCCGTAGCCGCCCTTCTTGCCGTCGCCGGAGTCGTCGGTCTTGTCGGTGGAGCCGCTGGAACCGGAGCCGCTGGACTTGGAGTCGCCGGTGGAGGAGCCGCTGGCGGAGGGGCTGTCGCTGGAGGGGCTGTCGCTCCCGCCGCTGCCGCCGGAGGGGGCCGCGGAGATGCCGGCGTCCGCGACGTCGTCGGGGTCGCATGCGGTGGTGGTGGCGGCGAGGGCCGTCACGGCCGCGGCGGCCAGGACGAGACGGGCGGAACGGGCGGCGAGACGCGAACGCATTTTGATCTCCAGCGACTGTCGGTTGCGGTGTTTCCTGCTGACACCGATGACACTAGGGCTGATTCGGTCCTGAAATGATCCTGTGAATGTCCGGGTCCTGTCTCAGCAACTTCGGTTCCAAAAAACGGCGTTGGATTGCACCAACCCCAGCTCAAGGGGCATGTCCGGGACCGCGCGAGTCGCCGGGACGCTGAGAGAGATCCAGCAGCTCCGGCAGCTGCAGCACCCGGGCCCCGGTGACAACCCACCGGCCGTGCCGGGTCCGGAACCCGTGCCCGGGACGGTTCTCGCGCCGGGCGCAGGCGGTGCGCGGGCCCAGCCGACCACCTGAGTCGTCTTCACCGGCCGGGCGCGTCGGTCGGCACGTCTTCGGCCTGGTCGTCACCGGTACCCGGCCGCACATCATCAGGCCCCGGCGTGCACGCGCCCGACGTTTCCAGGCGGGCGGGCGGACCGTGTACGCAGCCGTCGTTCACCATCCCGGAACGACTGCGAACAACTTCCTCGCTCGGGCTCTTCGTGAAGCGCTCTGATTCGGACCCCTGGGTCTCGTCAACGTGTGGTCGTGCTGCTCGTGTCCGACCGGGGGGCGGTGTCGTTGCCTGGTTGATCTGATCTCTGACCAACCCGGAGCGTGCTTCATGTCTCTTACTGCAGCTACCCGGCTTGCCGCAGTGTCCTCCGCTGCGATCGCCGCCGTGTCGGTGTGCCTGGGCGCAGCCTCGGCGGCCGAGGCCGCCGAGCCCGCGCAGGTCCGGGCAGCGGAGCACAGCGCCGCCCCGGCCGACGACGACCCCGAGGTCTCCGCTCAGTTCGTCCCGCTGGGCAGTCTGCTGTTCTCAGACCGGGCCGTAAAGACCAGCGTGAGCCCGGTGCGATGGGAACGCTGACCGAACGCCTTCACCGCGCCCGGATCGCCGGCATTCGGGCCTACCGGGCGCGCCTGCACCCCGACACACCCCATCCCGCTGGAATGACCTCCACAGCCTCCCGGGAAACGGTCGCAGAGGCGGGTGACGGCGTGAGCGGGTTCGATGTCCTTGCCGCGGTGGTCGGCCTGCCTGTGAGCACATGGCGGTACCGGTGGGAGGACGACAAAGTGCGCCACCTGGGGCCGATGGCACAGGACTGGCGGGCCCACCTGGGCCTGGGAGCCGACGACAGGACGATCTGCTGCACCGATGCCAACGGCGTCGCGATCGTGGCGATTCAGGCACTTCACCGCCAACTCACAGACCTTCAGGCCGAGGTCAGGGAACTCCGGGCGCAGAAGGTTGAACCGGCAGCTCACGCACCTGGTGCGGAGACCCCGCGGGTCTGACCATCGCAACCGCTGGGCCTGGCTGTGGCTGGGTGCAGCGGTTGCGGATGGCAGACGCTGCTCGGTACAGGCGGGGCGGCTGCACGAGATGCGCACCGCCGCACTGCCCCGGCCGGCGCGTCCATCTGCCGTGCCGGATCGTGCGCGGCAGATGGGCCCGCCGTACGCGGGCACGGGAAGCGAAGACCGGTGAACTCGCCCGGCGGACCTGCAGCCGGGGCACACCGCCCCTGCGGGTCTCCGCGCGGACCTCGACCCAGTGCGGAGGGGCGGCCCGGTACGACCCGATGACGGGGTTGCGCCGGAACACCTCGAAGATTGCGTGGCCGACCCGCATGTGACGGTGTCGTGCTCGAAGACCACCGGTTCCACATCAGACCACCGACCGGTCGGCGATCCGCGCCACCTCGGTGAAGTAGGCGCGGAACAACGGCTCGTCGCCGGGCGGCACCTGGAACGCGGGCGAGGTCGAGTACCGCAAGGCGAGCCGGTCGGTGTTGTAAAGGGCGGCCTGCGGATCACGGACCACGCCGAAGTACAGTGTGCCGGGTCGGTCCGGCTTCTTGTAGTGCAGCGACACCCCGAGCCAGCGCAGCGGGACACGGAACGTGTGTGCCGAACTGTCCAGGTTGAACAGCTCGAACACCCCCCGGTCCACACGCGCATGCAGGTTCTCGTAGTGGAACGTGAACGGTTCCATGGGCGAGAAGGTACCAACCTGGTCCAGAGCCCGTCCTGGGCCTCAGAGGAACACCACTCCCACCACGGCCGTCGCCACGAGCACGACGATCGCCAGGACATGGAACGTCACCTCCCGCTCCTCCGAGCGCTGTTCGGCCGCGCGGTCCAGCGTGAAGTCGGCCGGGTCGGCGGGCGTGTAATGGACCGTCACGTCACGGCCGTACGCGCCGGCGGGATCCGGAAGGTTCGACGTGCAGTAGGCCGTAACGGCCGTGCCCTCGCGGGTGGTGAACGACACGACCGGGGTGATCGTGGTCGAGGTGTGACCGTCGTCCTGGTCGACGCTGACGTCCTTGAGGACCGCGACGACCCGTCCCGGGACGGTCTCCATCGCGGCCAGCTTCTCGATGCGGCGGTTCTTGGCGCGTACCGCCCCGGGCAGGTGAACGGCGCCGGAGACCGCCCAAGTCCCGCCGAAGCCGATCAGCGCCCACGGCCACCCCCACTCGAGCACGGCGAGGACCACCAGCCCGACGTAGACCAGGAAGACCGCGAAACTCGGCCAGCCGAGCCCACGATCGGACTCCTTCGGTGTGTTGGAGAACTGGTAGGCGTGCGGTCTGCCCCGCGGGTGGCTGACCCCGATCTCCCGGCCCTCCCACGCGGAGGTGATCATCTCGCCGCGCTCACCGTCGTTCGTGACGGTGACCTCCTGACCGGAGGCCGGGTCATGGTAGGAGACGACCACCGATATCCCGCCCGTCCGGGACCCGCCGTGCCGCGGCTCCCGCACCCGCGTGATCCACCCCGTGAGCCGGACCGTCCGCTGCGCCTTCGTCACCCCGGCCAGCGACCGGACGAACCCGACCACCGCCGCCGCGCCCCACACCGCACACCACAGCGCCAGAAACTTGTCCCACCCCATGCGCCCTCCTCCCGTTCCGATCAACTGCCGCTGCGTCGCAGCACTTTGCCCCGCGCGTCCGCCTCCAGCATTCCCGTGCCCCCGCCGCCGGTCACCACGACTCTGAGCGTGAGCGAGCCGGTGACGCCGTCGGCGGTGAGCTGCCAGCTCTGCCGGGAGTCGACGCCGAGGGTGGTCCTGGCCTCCTCGACCAGGCCGGGGACGCGATCGTAGGGCAGGGATCTCGGGTCGAACCCGGCGGTCGTCGCGCCGGTGGGGGAGAAGACGACCGTCAGCAGGCGGTCCTGCACGACGACGGTGAGTGCCTGGCGCTCGTCCCCGCCTTCGGCCAACGACTCGACGGCCTTGCGCAGTTCACCCCTGTCCAGCATCGACTGGCCCGGCCCCAGCGTGACTGTGCCCGTCGCTGACGTCACGACGCTCGTGGACGACGAGGAGGAGACGGACGGCTCGGGGGCGCCGCTCCCGCCCTCGGGGGAGTCGAACAGGTCGGTACGGAAGAGCACGAGCACGGCGGCCACGCCGAGCAGCAGCCCGAGGAGAGTGAGGAGCCCACCGAAACAGCTCGCCGGGGTGTCGCTCTTCATGGCAGGACCGGGCACCGAGTCCCCCTGGGCCATGGCCGCCCGCTCCTCCCACTCCGGCGTCGGCCGCTTCCTGATCCGCGTCTTCCACGGTCGATCCGGCGGATACTCCACCACCACGACCCCGCGCGCCCGGTAGTCGGGCAGCTCGACGAGGTTGACGTCCTGCCGTATCTCGACGCGGAACGCGGGCGCGTCGTCCGGCGCGACGGACAGCTCGAACCGCACCGGCACGTCGCTGGTCTCACCCCCGACGGCCTCCAGATCCTCGATCACCGCGAGCGCCGTACGCGGTACGACGGCCGCCTCCCGGGCCCGGCGCGGCAGAGTGGCGAGGAAGAAGAGCAGCCCGTAGACCGCAGGCAGGACCAGCCCCGTGACGATCAGCGGCGCCCTCTCGACGATGCAACCGGCGATGAAGGCGGTCAGCGACGCCCCGATCACGCCGCCCGTCAGGAACCCCAGGGCGAGGTCGGCAGGCGTGTTGTGCGCGGGTGGCGCGCCCGCGGTGTTCTTCATGTGGCTGATTGTGCACGTCATGGATGACGACCGACAGACTTGTGGATGACCTTCGCGGTCACGACGGGATCGCCTCGATCGCCTTCATCGAGCGGCACGTGCCCAGGCGTGCGACGCCGAGAACAGGAGCAGAGCCGATGTGCCCGACCGCTGAGACCGCGTCCACCGCCAGCGCCGAAAGAGCTCGTCGTGGGCACCAGGGATTCGGCGGAACGTCGAGCATGGATCGGGTGTTCGCAGTCGCGTGGCAGTACGTCGTCGGTCTTGTCCCGCTTGAGGATCTGCCGATGGAGGCGGCTCAGTTGCTGGCCGTCGGCTTGGATTCTCCCGCACTTCGTGACCTGGCGGGACGTTCCCGACGCGAGGACACCGCCGAGACCGAAGGACTGTTCCGGCAGGCCGTGGGCGACCTCGGCCCTGCCATCCCCGACGAGGAGACCGCTGAATGCTGCCTTCTCCATTACCTGGCAGGCCAATTGGCGGCCGGCGCCAGGACACCCGGAGAAGTGGCAGCCAGTGTCTGGCAGGGCCTGACAGCAGCGCAGACCGGTCTCGAACCCCGCCCGGCGGGCCGAGGACGCCGACCGGGCGGCGTACACCGACGCGGTGTCGGAGGACGCCGACCTGGAGCGGGATGAGCTGCGGGAGGCAGCCCGCGCCCTTAGCCTCAATACCGTTCAGTTAGTGGTTTGGATGGTGATGTGGGGGCTGTGTTTGGGCTGGGGCCAGTGTGCGTGGTGGGAGCGTTTCGCGGCCCATTTCAGGACCTTGCGTTTGACGACTCGGGGGTGTGAGCGCTTTCGGCGTGTTGGGTTGAGGTGTTGGGTGAGCCATCGGATGGCGTGATGCCAGATCGTGTCGGCCGTGTCAGTGCCCGGAGGGGGAAAATGCGCTCTGCGCGACTGAACGGCGAGCGATGCGGAGGGCTTTGACGAAGGAGACTCTGTCGGGGTCGTGGCCGGCGTGTGCGGCAGTGTCAGCCATCAGGGTGCGGATGGCGTAGTGGCAGCACAGGTGTCCCCAGATTTCTTGCTGGACAAGCTCGGGGGCTTTCGAGCGCAGTACCGCGCGGGGCCCGCGCTGGTGGGTTTTCAGCTCGTCGAAGGTGGTCTCGATCTCCCACCGCTGGGCGTAGGCGGCTGCGAGGTCCTCGGCGCCGGCCTCGGCAGGGTCGAGGATCGTGGTCAACAGCCGGTACTCCTCGGCGTTGCCCTGGCCGTCATCGACCGTGTAGTCGATCACTCTGACCGTGAGCGGCTCCGTCGTGGCCCGGTTCATGCCCGACGTCGGGACGATCCGGGCCAGCCAGGACCCGTCGGCCAGGGTTTCCAGATACCGGGGCCGCAGGTTCGTTTTGACTCGCCAGAGCAGATCCGCGCCCGTGGCGGCGGCCTGCTGCCAGAGGCGGAACCCGTAGAAGCCCCGGTCGGCCAGGACCAACCGGCCCGGCTCCAGCCGCCCGACGAGCTGCCGGGACAACTCGATCTCCGACATGCTGCACGGACCGGTGACAGCGTCGAAGACCGCATGGGTGCCGCATTCCGCCAATGCCACCAGGCGGGCCTGCGGAAACGCGGCCCGCTCCCCCGGCTGGAAGCGGGCCGCCCGAAGAAGTCCGCGTTGGCTGCCGTGTCCGCCACATCCAGGCACGTCCCGTCGATCGCCACCAGACGACGCCCGGCCAGCCACGACCCCGGCGTGCCAGGCCCCGCCAGCGGACGCGCAACCCGGGCGAAGAGATCCCGCACCGGCTCGAACCCCAGACGAGACCTGGCCTGGAAGATCGCCGACTTCGAGGGCGGCGTGAACGTCTCCGACCACCCCGACGCCCACGACAGCCCGTCCGTGAGCTGCGCGAACACATCCTCGTAGGAGCCATCCGAATACAGCGCCATCCCGATCGAGAAGTACGCCATCACCCGCGCGGGCAACGACCGGTGACGCCGCTCAGTGCGCCCCGCCTCCTCGATCACCGCGTCAACCACGTCTGCAGGAAACACCCGCGTCAGCAACCCCACAGACACCAAATCCGACAACCGGACATCAGACGACGGCTTCACCCAACCAGAACGCGGCATCCCCCCACGATAACCCAGAAGCGCTTAACTGAACGGTATTGCACTTAGCCTTGATCCACCGATGAACAGCTGGTCCAGGGCTTGGACATGAAGGCGCGGATGCCCTCCGAGCTGGGACGATGGGACTTCCTACGGTTCCATATCCACAGAGCAAGAGAGCACCCGCGAGATGCAATCTTCCCATGCCGCTTCGGCGGTGTCGGCCGCGTTCGACGATCAGAATCTCATCGCGGATGCCGGGCTGGTCCCGGTGATGCGGCTGGCCGAACGGTGCGGGCTTTCGCGCCTGGTGTCGGAGAAGGTGATGCTGACCGGGGCGGCAAACGGTGCGGGTGCAGCAGCCGACGCCAAGGTCACCAGCATCGTGGCAGGCATGGCCGCAGGCGCGGACAGCATCGATGACCTTCACCTGCTGCGGCACGGTGCGATGCCGGCCGTGTTCGACGGTATCCGTGCCCGGTCCACGCTGGGCACGTTCCTGCGCGCGTTCACTCACGGGCATGCGCTCCAACTCCACGCTGTGCACCGCAGGTTCCTCGGCGCGCTGGCCGCACACACGCCGCTGCTGCCGGGCGCCGGTGTGACGGCGTTCGTCGACGTCGACTCCACTCATAAACGGGTTTACGGGCGGGCCAAGCAGGGCGCGGAGTACGGCCGGTTCAAGGGCATCCGCACTCTGCACCCGTTGCTCGCCACGATCTGCACCCCGCGCTCCCGGCCGGTGATCGCCGCGGTCCGGATGCGCCGCGGCAAGGCAGCAGACGCCCGCGGCGCCCCGAAACTCGTGAGCGAGGCGGGCTGCACCGGCATGCGGATCCTGCGGGCGGACTCACAGTTCTACAACGCCGGTGTGATCGCAGCCTGCCGCCGGGCCGGTGCCCGCTTCTCCATCACCACCGGCATGAACCCGTCCATCAAACGGGCCGTCCTCAGCATCCCCAACGATGCCTGGCAGAAGATCAGTTACCCGAACGCGGTGGAAGATCCAGACACAGGTGATCTCATCTCGGACGCCGAGGTCGCCGAGATACCCGCATACACCGCGTTCGCCAGCCGCAACAAGAGTGAGCGCGTCACGGCCCGGCTGATCGTGCGCCGGGTCCGTGACCTGGCCAAACCCGCCCACCACCGGCGAGCAGGCAAGCTGTTCCCCATCTGGCGCTACCACCCGTTCTTCACCGACAACCCCGCCCCAACCCTCCAGGCCGAGCGGGAACACCGCCACCACGCCGTCGTCGAGCAGGTCATCGCCGACAGCAAAGCCTCCGCCCTGGCCCACCTGCCCTCGGCACACTTCCACGCCAACGCCGCTTGGCTGACCCTGTGGGCGATGGCCTACAACCTGCTGCGCGCCGCAGGCGCTCTGGCCAGCGCCTTCCACGCCAAGGCCACCACCGCCACCCTGCGTGCTCACCTGGTCCACGTTCCCGCCCGGATCGCCCGCTCCGCCCGGCGCCTCACCCTGCACCTACCGCAGCGATGGCCCTGGCAAGACGCGTGGGCACAACTGTTCGCCACAGTCCACGCGCCGCCCGAGACACCCTGACGCCACTCCCCGCCCCGCCCGCCAGGGCCCGACCCAAGCCGAATCGTGGAAAAGCTGGGCAGACCAGCGGATACACCCTGCCCGCACTCAGCTGACAGTCCGAGGCCCCGCCCCAAAAACCCTCGCAGATCATTTCGAAACCACGTCGGTGAATCGAGGCTAAGGGCAATACCGTTCAGTTAAGCGCTTCTGGGTTATCGTGGGGGGATGCCGCGTTCTGGTTGGGTGAAGCCGTCGTCTGATGTCCGGTTGTCGGATTTGGTGTCTGTGGGGTTGCTGACGCGGGTGTTTCCTGCAGACGTGGTTGACGCGGTGATCGAGGAGGCGGGGCGCACTGAGCGGCGTCACCGGTCGTTGCCCGCGCGGGTGATGGCGTACTTCTCGATCGGGATGGCGCTGTATTCGGATGGCTCCTACGAGGATGTGTTCGCGCAGCTCACGGACGGGCTGTCGTGGGCGTCGGGGTGGTCGGAGACGTTCACGCCGCCCTCGAAGTCGGCGATCTTCCAGGCCAGGTCTCGTCTGGGGTTCGAGCCGGTGCGGGATCTCTTCGCCCGGGTTGCGCGTCCGCTGGCGGGGCCTGGCACGCCGGGGTCGTGGCTGGCCGGGCGTCGTCTGGTGGCGATCGACGGGACGTGCCTGGATGTGGCGGACACGGCAGCCAACGCGGACTTCTTCGGGCGGCCCGCTTCCAGCCGGGGGGAGCGGGCCGCGTTTCCGCAGGCCCGCCTGGTGGCATTGGCGGAATGCGGCACCCATGCGGTCTTCGACGCTGTCACCGGTCCGTGCAGCATGTCGGAGATCGAGTTGTCCCGGCAGCTCGTCGGGCGGCTGGAGCCGGGCCGGTTGGTCCTGGCCGACCGGGGCTTCTACGGGTTCCGCCTCTGGCAGCAGGCCGCCGCCACGGGCGCGGATCTGCTCTGGCGAGTCAAAACGAACCTGCGGCCCCGGTATCTGGAAACCCTGGCCGACGGGTCCTGGCTGGCCCGGATCGTCCCGACGTCTGGCATGAACCGGGCCACGACGGAGCCGCTCACGGTCAGAGTGATCGACTACACGGTCGATGACGGCCAGGGCAACGCCGAGGAGTACCGGCTGTTGACCACGATCCTCGACCCTGCCGAGGCCGGCGCCGAGGACCTCGCAGCCGCCTACGCCCAGCGGTGGGAGATCGAGACCACCTTCGACGAGCTGAAAACCCACCAGCGCGGGCCCCGCGCGGTACTGCGCTCGAAAGCCCCCGAGCTTGTCCAGCAAGAAATCTGGGGACACCTGTGCTGCCACTACGCCATCCGCACCCTGATGGCTGACACTGCCGCACACGCCGGCCACGACCCCGACAGAGTCTCCTTCGTCAAAGCCCTCCGCATCGCTCGCCGTTCAGTCGCGCAGAGCGCATTTTCCCCCTCCGGGCACTGACACGGCCGACACGATCTGGCATCACGCCATCCGATGGCTCACCCAACACCTCAACCCAACACGCCGAAAGCGCTCACACCCCCGAGTCGTCAAACGCAAGGTCCTGAAATGGGCCGCGAAACGCTCCCACCACGCACACTGGCCCCAGCCCAAACACAGCCCCCACATCACCATCCAAACCACTAACTGAACGGTATTGAGGCTAAGGGCGCGGGGGAAACTGCAACTCGCCTGACGGCTGGGGAGCTTGGGGATGCGAGAACGGGACCCCTGGTAGAAGCGGGAAACCGACCAAAGTCTTCCTGCCACGAGAGGTCCCGTTGTCCGACCAGTCTGCCACCACGACGCTCACCCGTACCATCACGGTTGCGGATGGTGTCTTCGCTCCTGGCCACCTGGGCGAGCTGACCCAGTACCTACCCTTCGAGCTCGTCGATGACGTGCTGGAACAGACGCGAGCCGTTCAGCACCGGCTGCGACAGCTGCCGTCCCGGGTGGGTGCGGGTGGTCGTGCCCGCTTTGCGGTCACGGCGCCGCGCCGCCCGGTTGATCTTCTCGGCGAGGTCGCTCTGGGTCAGCCCGTGGAGGGACCGGGCGATGGCGAGCGGGTGCTGGGTCGCGAGTCCACGTGCCCATCTCAGCACCTGAGCGGCCGGGCCGGGGCGGGAATGAGATAACCGTATGACCGCCGCGTGACCGTCGAACACTGGTGCCAACAGCGGGTGTTGGGTGTACTTGCTTCCCCGGACCTGCTGGAACCGGGCAGGCGGAGACCCGATCGGAGACCCTTGTGAGCGACGCGTGGTGGCGGCCGCGCTGAGCGGTGCGGACAACACCGGCACGACCAAACAATTCGGCATTCCGCCACACCGTCTCTCCCGCCGCTATGACGACCGGGCCGCTGGGCGCATGACGCCCGCCGGACGGCGATCACGCAGTCCGGAATGTGCTGCTGGTGGCTTCAGACCTTCAACGTCGCGGGTGTTTCCGGCGTGCTCGCGGTCTTCAACCTGAGTCGCTCCCGCCATAACGGGAGGGCGCGGGGCTCCGGCGCCCGCGCAGGCAAGCACATTGACCCGGTTGGATGTCCACCTGGTCGAGGTCGCCGGCAAGGCGTCCTGCTCGCTGCTGCGCGACCGGTTCCGCAACGACTTCCCGCACGGCCGCCTACCACGAACTACTGTCCACCGTGGCGGCGTTGCGGGACGTCCTCGGGTACTCCCCGATACAGAACCTGGCCCATCTCAGCCTCGCTGCAGCACTGTGCTGCTACAAGCGACTCATCCGGCTCACCGCATAGGACACCGTCTCGGTCATGTGAGTGACCTCACATTCCGAGAGGGTCACCCCTCGTGATATCTGCGATTGAAACTTACGCCTCTTTATCCTGGGCGCTTTGGCTGAATCTCGCGATTCTGCCCTTGGCTGTAACTTGCACCCAAAGCCCTGCGTTCCGTGGGCTCGGGGTCCGCAATCCTGCCCCCGGATGGTGCAGACGTGCGAGCGAGCGGCCGAGAATCGCCTACCTGCTTAGTGAATGGGTCGCTTGCTGAGGATTTTCGGCAATCCGGGACAAGTTGGGCATCTTTGGTGACGCGCAGTGACGAGCCTGCCTCGATCGGGATTTCCGCAGGTCGGGATCCCCTTATCGCGTCCTGTGTGGTTGATCTATGCTCCAGAAGTCGCGCGTCGTGGTTCCCGCTTGGGGCCTTTTCGCGGGCGTAGCAATAAATGCGCGAGGGGGAGACGGGTGTGCGAGTTGGTTTCAGTTCGTGACATGTCGACTGGCGTGTTGTGATGCTCAAGGAATTCCCCTTAATCAGGGATTCGCCCCGGCACATTTAGTTGTAGCGTGCCCCCTCATTGACCAACAGGTCGTTGCGCAAATAATTACTGAAACTGGCATATCCATGCCATGAAAGGACCCGGAATGAAGAATGCCACGATACGTGTGGGAATTGCTACCACCGTGATGTTGGGCCTCATGACGGCCGTGCCGACTGCATCGGCAGCCGAGCGCTCCGTTCCCAAGGAGAACACGCCTATCGCGACCGTAGAAATCAAGGGCATCAAGGTGGATAGAAAGGCATCGGCAGAGACGAGACGTCTCATCGAGGCCGACCCCCTCGCCGCCGCCGCCGCCGCCAATGCGTGTGGCCCCGGCTACACCATCTCTACTGGCGCTTGGCGCTACGGCGCCTACGGAAGCACTTACACCTGGACCAACGGTACTTCATCAGGCTCCGGGTACTACGACAAGCCGATCTGTGCCCTCTTCTTCAATGACACCGGCGCTAGCCGGTCCATAGGTGTGCGCCTGAGTTCCAATTACACCGCGGATCCTACGGTCGAGGACTTCGGCACCTATAGCTCCTACGCCGGTCCGCTCTACCAGAAGCGCGGGTACTGCGGCACGGTCTACTCCTACATGAAGGACTCGAACGGCAAGGTCGTTGTGGACAACACCCAGACCATCGGGGCCTGTAACTAACCATGACCCGAGCACACCGTCTTCCAGTAGCCGTCGCCGTTGTCGCGGTGGCGGCTCTGGCTCTCTCAGGATGCAGCGGGACGCAGGGGGGCATCGATTCGCCGACGGCACTGGATGCCACCCCGCCTCCCGTCGAATCAGTCAGCCCCACCGCAGAGCCGAGGGCTGAACAGACGCCGACCGACGCCGAATCCTCGCCCGATGCTCCTGGACCTGTAGCCACAATGCCTGCGGCCGTACCGAAGAAGGAAGGAGACACAAAGACCTACAAGTTCGGTGACATCGAGGTCCTGCTGACTCCGAACGAACTCGGCACCTATACCGCGATCCACATCCCCAATCCATCGCGAAGGTCGATGTTCTTCTCCATCACGGTTCGCGTGACGGGGCCGCGTGGATATGACGTGACGATGAAGCGCGAATTCCCGAGCGTACAGCCGGGGGATTCGGCGCGGGAGGCAGGGCTCCTTATCGACAAAGACGGATCCCCGGTGCCGACCGATCCGATGGCGCAGATTGTGGCGTTCGAGCAGGTGAAATCTTAAGGGGCCGAAGCGGGAAGCAAATGTTCAGCCACAGTAGTGCAGTGTGGCCATCTTCGGTCTGGCTTGGTGCGGATTGCAACAGTTCATCCGGCCGCTCATCTGTGCCGACTGTGACGGTATGTAGATATTCGTTCGAATAACGTTTAAGAGGGGGTGGGTTTTCGTGGCTGACGCGAAGGTCCTCGAGGGTCAGAAGTGGGTCAATTCCACCTATGCTGGGGTGTCGGGGTACGTGAAGTGCCCAGAGAATGGGCAGACCGGCTGGTCGACCATGTACTCGTTTATCATGGGTCTGCAGCACGAGCTGGGAATCAGTCCCGTGGTCGCCTCATTCGGGGAGACGACCATGAGCAAGCTTGAGGCGTACAAGAGCATCTCGGACGGGGACCAGAACAAGAACATTCGCGACATCATCCGCTATGGCCTGTTCTGCAAGGGCTACTGGGGTGAATCCGGGGACACCTTCAACGCCGACGCGCTTGAATCGATGAAGCAGAACATGGGTATCTGGCAAACTGGCCAGGACGCTTGGAACAGATCGGTGCAGGCCAAGGTGTTCAAGGCCCTGCTCACCATGGATGCCTATGTCGTGATTGCCGGCGGTACGGAGAAGATCCGCGGGATTCAGCAATGGCTCAACGGCCGTTACTGGGAAAAGTCGGCCTACTACATAGGCCCGTGCGATGGCCTGTACTCGCGCGATGTGCAGAAGTCTTTGGTGATCGCCCTCCAGTACGAGATGGGCATTACCTCTCCGAACGGCCAATTCGGGCCCGGCACCCAAGCCGCTTTGAAGAATCACACGCTCACTGAGGGCGCGACCGGCATCATGGTGAGCCTGTTCACCGCCGCGTGCGTGTTCAACGAGCCAGTGCCTGTCGATGACTACGGGGTACGTACCGCCTTCACCTCCACCTTCAGTTCGAACATCACCGAATACGTGCAGCTGTTCCAGAAATTCTCGTATCTCCCTCAAAAAGCCGGCAAGGGCGACTACGACACCTGGTGCCAGCTGCTCGTGTCCATGGGCAACCCCGACCGTGATGTGACCGGCGCCGATACTCGGTTCGTCATCAACGCCGACCGCGCCAAGTGGCTCAAGAACAACGGCTGCGAGATCGTCGGCCGGTACCTGTACAGCCCGGACCCCAACTTTGAGAAGGAGATCAAGCCCGGCGAGCTCGAGACCATTCTCGCCGCTGGCCTGAGGTTCTTCCCGATCATGCAGGTTCACGGCCGGGACGTGACCGAGTACAACTACACCACCGGCTTCCAGCACGCTCTGATAGCGCATGAGCAGGCGACTAAGTTCGGTATCCCGCGTGGGTCGGTCATCTACTTCGCGGTGGACTACGACGCCACCCAGGACCAGATGGACCCCTACATCGTGAAGTACTTCAACGGCGTGGTAGCCGGCCTCGCGGACCGGGGCAAGAAGTACATCCACGGCGTGTATGGGTCGCGGAATGTGTGCATCAACGCCACCGAGAAGACCTACGCCCGGTACTCGTTCGTCTCTGGCATGTCCTGGGGCTTCTCCGGGAACCTCGGTTTCCCCCTGCCGGCGAACTGGTCGTTGAACCAGATCAAGGAGATCAGCGGCATCGAGATCGGCGGAGAGGGAGGGAAGATCGACCTGGACCACGACGTGTGGCGCCCTGAGAGCGATCCCGGCGTGTCCTCCCTGGCCGCCGCTGCGTCGCCTGCGGCGGACTTCATGGTCTACATTGACCAGCTGTATGCCACCGCCCAGGACTACAAGGCCTCCAACTCAACCAACCGCAGCGCATCCCAACTGGTGATGGAGTTCATCCGCCACGAAGAGTACGGCGGTTACAACTGGGGCATTCTGATCGGCAATTACGATAAGGACTGGGTCACCTACGCCGAGAGCAGGGGGCACACGGTAAAGAAGGATTTCACCGACCCCAACTCGGGCTACGAGCTCGGCCCCGAGCACTTGATGGCCACCGCTAACGGCTACCTACTCTTTCCCCAACCCGCGAATCCCAAGTCCGTGAACGCTGGGGACATCGCCGGGTGGGGCGGCGACCTCATGACCTTCTATGCCAACTGGCGCAACGACGAGCAGCAGTACGCTTCCGGCAAGGCGTACTGTGACGCAAAGCTTGCCAAGCCGGGTGTTTCCTCTTCCTTCTCCTTCCAAGACCTGATCGAAGACGCCGACGGCTACCTGATTGCCCGCGCCTGCACCGCCGGGACTCCGATCAACCAGATCGTGCGAGAGCACTACGGCAACGGTGGTGGCCACCTCACCCGGTTCACGCAGTATTTCAACAAGCGGTTTTTCACCGCAGCAGATTGCAAGGACCAGGCGTACAACGATCTGACGATGGAGAACGAAACGTACAATTTGGCGCGCACCGTGCTGATCGTGGCAAAGGGGGCGCAGTCTCCGACAGTGCTGGCGGCCTTGCCTGGCGGGTTCGATAAACTGCAGAGTTTCTGCCAGGGGTTCGTCGACGCGATCGTCGCAAGGGTCGGTGCCGAGTCCTAATGTTCAACCTCATCTTCGCAGCTCTCGTCCTGGCCATCCTGGCAGGGCTGCTGATGCTGCGTCGCGGCGCTAGACAGCCTCCACGATGGCACGAGCAGCCTATTGCGCTCGTCAGTGCCGCCCTGGTCGCCGGCGGCTTCATGGTCATGGTGTGGGGCTTCGGCGTCTCCACAGGAGGTCTGGACGTTCGGGAAACCTGCGGGCTTACCCACCACACCACCTACGACCAGGCATGGCGTGATCGCACGGGAGCGGACGGCACGTCCTTCTTCCCGGTGGCCAACGCATGCAACGAGCAGGTCAGTCTCGTACCCGCATGGGTGAACCCTGCGATCGTCGTTCTCGCTGTCTTCACCGTCAGCGCTCTTGCCCTTGCTCTATTCCGGATCGCTTATGCGATTTTCCACAGAAAGGAGCTGGTCTCCTCATGAGCGGTATAACCAGCCGTAGACGTTTGCTCGGAGCAGGCGCAGCTACCGCTGCTGGCCTCGCACTCGCCACCGCCGGGAGCCCCGCGCAGGCGTCGGCCCGGCCGAAGCCACTGCCGAAGGCCAAGCAGGTGAAGCTACCGAATGGCAAGGAATGGATCGGACGGAAGTCCGCAAATGGCTGGGCCATTCTGACCGAGGCCACCAAGTACCAGGTGCAGGGCGCACCGAAGCTCACCGTTAGGCTCGCGAAGGGCCCGGCTGCGACCGTGCTGCTGTACGTAGTGCGCCGCTATGCCTACGAGATCGACATGCTCCGGCCCGAAGAGCTGACCGGGCACACCACCGACCGCGAGGTGGGAGCGGCATTCGAGTCGAACTACCTCTCTGGTACAGCCGTGGCGATTCAACCGATGCTCTTTCCGCTGGGCGGTACGGCCGCCAATGGCATGAGCGAGCTGGCGGTGACGGTGGTGGAGGACATCCTCGCCGACGTGGGCGAGGTCGTAGCGTGGGGCGGGGAGCTCGCCCCACTCAAGCAGTCCCACTTCCACATCGCCACCCCGCCAGGCGATCGACGCCTTGAAGCGCTGGCTGACCGTATCAGTGGCTGGAACAGCCAACCCGGAAAGGGTGCGGGCAGCATCGACGCCTTCACCAGCTCCCGGATCTCCCGCGCACGAAAGGCGAGGAACACACGCTGAACACAACTGAGAGCAAGTCCTGTGTGGTGAGGCAGATCAGCCGCTTGTAACGGACGACGGCGGCGGCCAGGTCGAGAAAAGGCCAGGTAGTTGTGGGAATGCCGCTCGTAGCGGGGTGAGAGACGGCGATAGCCGGTGAGCCAGGCTGTGGTCCGCTCGATCACCCCGCAACGCCGTCCTTTCTACGGCCACACGGCGTAGGTGTTCGATTGCTACGCCGAGCCACGGCGCAGCCGGGCCGGAGAGGAGCAGGGGGCGCACCAAGGCTTCGGCGTAGTCGGACCTCGTCCTTTTTGATCATGTTAGGCCGAGATGGGTGAGGGTGCGGGTTTGGTTCCTGGCTGTCCGGCGGAGGCCGGCGGAGATGTTGCGAACGCCGGCGAGGCGGAGGGCTCCGATCGCGAGGTTTCTGTAGGTCGCCATCGCCTGGGGTGCGTTCCCGGTCCGCAGTTGGGAGGCGTCCTCGGCGAAGGTGACGTCTCTGACGTGGTGCAGGGCCTCGACCGTCCAGTGCCCGCGGATCAGTTGGGCGAGCCGGGCTGGCGGGGCCTGTTCCGCGGCGAGGCTGGTGACCGCGTAGACGGTCTTGAGGCTGATCTTCCCCGTCGTGCGATTCACGCGGCGGCGGACGATCTGGACGGCCTGGCGGGCGCCGGGGAAGAGCAGGTTGTTGACCGTGCAGACCTTCAGCCTGCGGATCTCACAGCGTCCGTGCCCGGTCGTGCGGGTGTGGTCCTGGAGCGGGATCTGTTGCCAGGGAAGGGACTTGAGCTGCGTGCGGAGTTTCTTCGTGTTGCGCTTCACGATCACGATGTAATGGGCGTTCCGCCCCCGCAGATAGGTGGCGTGGTCGGTTTGAGTGTGCAGGGCATCGCTGGTCACGACGGTGCCGGACAGGTCGGGCAGCGTGTCCAGCAGGGGTCGGAAACGAGTGATTTCGTTGGTCTTCTCACCGACGTCCATCTGTGCGAGGACCAGCCCGCCGACGTGGTCGCAGGCGGCCAGGAGGTGGATTCTCCGGCCCTTGGCGCGGGCGGCGCCCCGCAGCGACTTCCCGTCGACGGCCAGTGCCCGTAACCCGCCCGCGTCCTGCTGCCGGTCGGCAAGCCAGGTCCCGACCGCCCGCTCCAGGGCGTTTGCGTCGATCCTGGCCAGGACTCTGCGGATCGTTGTCTCCGAAGGCCAGGAGCGTTTCGGGAAGAGTGGGTCGACGCGGATACCCAGCCGCTCGAGGAGTTCTTCGGGGGCCTCGGCCACCCATTCACTCACCGCCAGCAGCGACCTCGCACCGGCGAGGACCGCGCAGGCGGTCAAGGCCAGCACCGCGGCGAGCGGGTAGCGCACTCCGCGGGGATCACGCGGGTCGGGGACCTGGGCGAGGCACTCCAGCAGGTCGGGGATCTCCTTGGGGGGTGGCTCCCGGACGAGGGCCCAGTTGGTCCAGGGCAGGGGGATCAGAGATGATACGTCGGCAGGCACGGACTTCCCATGATCACAGAGCGTAGAGAACTCCATGATCGCGGGCGTCCGTGCCTGTTCTCCACCCGACCCCGCCCAATCTGGTCATCCGTCAGGAAGCGGGCGTCATCCGACAACACCGAAGCCCCACGCCGAAGCCCTGGGGCTTGTGACCACGGAACGGCAGCCCATCAAGGCTCTGCCCACGGATTTACTCGCCCGGCGGAACTCGAACGAAGCCCTCGGTCCAATCATCCTCATCGAGCTCGCAGGGGTCGAAGTAGAAGCACTCCGGTTCATCACGGAAGCCCGGTAGCAGTAGAGCCTGACGCACACGCTCTTCAACCCGTTCAAGGGTTGAGTAGATACCGAGCAGCTTTACGTCATCGCCGTCCGACTCGTCGCAGAACACGCCACTCTCATCGACGTGCACTGTCGAGCCGTCGTCGCCAGCTTCGTTCTGGTGGCCGACATGCCACAGCGGATACACGATCACGGGCGCGAAGCTACCAGCACTCAAGTTCGTGGACGTTCGACACCCCTCACCTCCTGGGCCCCCACGATCACAAACCGAACATCACGCGACTTCGCCGAGGCCCTGGGGGGCGCACACGCTGTACGAGAGCACGACTTCGGGGCGTACCGCCGTGACGCCGGCCAGAGGAAGTGGCCGAACGGCAGCCACGTGGGAGCCCCGGTCCGCCTGAGCCGTGCCCCGGTAGCGGTGAGCACTACTCGCGCCATGGTGTGATCGCGCCACTGGGGTACGGCGGCGTCCTCCGCCCCTTGGCGTCGGTTGGTTACCCACTGCTGGCCGAAGGTCGGGTGGGTCGCGAAGTAATGGGCCGGGCACGAGTAGACTGCCGGGTGATCCAGCCGGGGGACCAGAACCCGCTCAAGCAACGGATGGATCTGGGGCGTGGTGCACAAGCCCTCCCCGACAGACCTTTCCTGGCCTCGCCTGCGGCATCAGCGTGCCGACATCCACGTTACGAAGGCCTGCTTCACCTCGACGGGCAAGGTGAGCGGTCATGCTCCCTGATCAGCGGTTTGCCAATACCTCCAAGTCTAAGAAGCTGTTGTCTTTCCGGGTGTGATCGACAGGTTTCCGCTGGTCACGGATAGGTGCGGTAGACCCGTGGGAGTAGTGGCCTGTCAGGTCGTCACTCCCCGGGAGGTCTCGAATGCCGTCAGTCGTTGGACTACTGGAACAGCACGAGTTCGCTGCTCGGCGTCGGGTCGACGGCCTGCGTGAGGAGGCCGACCGTATCCAGGCCGAGTTGGCCGCAGCCGAGGAGGAATGGCAGGAGTGGGTGATCGCCCGGCGGCGGGTCGACACGGTTCTGGCTCCGGACAGCGCCGCTGACGCCGGGCCTCGGGCCGCCGCCGGTCCGCGGGATGCGGACAGGCAGCCGGTGTCCCGTGATGCGGCCAGACCGAAATCGCAGGTGCCGGTGTGGCGTGAGGGGATGGCCTCGTCGGTGCTGTCGGTCGACTACCAGCGCATCCTTCGCGCAGTCGCGGACCGTGTCCGTCTCGGGCAGGGGCCGCTGACCTGCCAGGAAATGGCCGCGGTGTTCGGCATGGACCTGGTGCCGGCGCGGGTGGAGGCATTGCGGTCGAAGGCGAAACGCCTGGTCGCCCGAGGCTGGCTGGCCGAGCCCACACCCGGCCGGTTCACCCTCGCCCCCGGTGTGGCCGGGCCAGGCGACGGGTCATGAGAGCGACCATCGACCAGTAGATCATCGCCTCGGCACTGGCGATACGACGCTCAAAGTCGCGGACCAGGCGGCGGCTTCGCATCAGGTGCGCGAAAAGGCGCTCGACGATCCACCGCTTGGGCAGCACCACGAACCCCTTCACGTTGTCGCTGCGCTTGACGATCGCCAGGACCAGGGCGAACGCGGCCAGGCAGTGCTCGATCAGACTGCCGGTGTAGCCGTCGTCGGCCCAGACCAGGGCCAGACGGTGGTGGGCGGTGGCCACCTGTTCCAGCAGGACGTAGGCGGCGGCGCGATCGCCCACATCCGCAGCGGTGACCATCACGCCCAGCAGCAGGCCGAGGGTGTCGACCACGACGTGCCGCTTGCGTCCGTTGACCAGCTTGCCGCCGTCGAAGCCACGGCTGCCGGCGCCGACCACGGCGTCCGCCTTGACCGACTGCGAATCAATCACCCCAGCCGTCGGCCGGGCATCGCGCCCTGCCCTCTCGCGGACCTGCCCGCGCAGCCGGTCATGGAACTCCCGGACCAGGTCGTGGTCGCGCCAGCGGCGGAAGAACGCATAGACCCGGTCCCACGGCGGGAAGTCGGCCGGCATCGCCCACCACTTGATGCCGTTGTCCACGAGATAGCCGATCGCGTCCAGCATCGCCCGGTGGCAGTACGCTTCCGGCTGCCCGCCCTGGCCCTGCATCCAACCCGGCACCGGCAGCAGCGGCCGCACCACCACCCACTCCGCGTCCGTCATGTCGCTCGGATACCGACGCTCTCGCAGGCGATTGTCGGCAGCGTTTCCGAACCGGTGAGCCAGACAGTCGCACTCCCGAGTACCCGCGGTGGACTGCACGGGCATCGGCACGCAAGACTGCGACACCAGGGCCTCCTGATGCTCGGTGATTCGACACCAGCGAGCTGTTCAGGAGGCCCTCCTCGCATGCGCCGAGCACCCGACGACCACCCAATCGGGACGGCCGGTCGAGCACCAAGTCCCCAGAGCATTACGACAAAAGCTACTTACGCGTCGGGGTGCTCCGGCAGGGCGAGCCAGTCCGACCAGGAGATCTCGCGGCCGAGGAAGCGCGGCTGCTCGAACGGCCAGTCGGCGGCGATCCACTGCGGCACCAGCTCGTCGAGGGCCTGCTCGACCTTGCTGCCCACCAGCACGTCCACCACCCACCAGGAGATCTCGCCGTCCGCGCCGGCCCTCTCCGGTGGGTCGATGTAGACGCAGCCGAGCAGAGCTGTCTCCGCCGCGTCGAACAGCGCGTAGTTGAAAGACTGGTGTGCGGCGATCTCCTTCTCGTGCCGCAACAGGTCGGCCTGGTCGGCCTCGTAGGTCATGGTGGCCGCGGGCCAGCCCCAGGCTGGGCCGAAGATGGTCCACAGCCGCTCGCGCGAACCCATCACAGCCGGATAGTCGAGCGGGGTGTCCGCCTCCCGGATCGGCCGCAGGTGATGACCACTGCCCGGCAGCGGTACCAGGACGGGATGGACGAAGTCATCGGGGATCCAGCTCATAGCGCCCGACCGTAGCAGCGCGCGGCCGTCCGTTCCCCTGGATTTTCCCCGTATACCGCCAGCCCTGCTCTCATGCCGGGTAGTGCCCGCGATCACCCGATCGAGACTTCCGTTCGATCGACAGACTCCGTGATCGGCATGGCAACGGCTTCTAAGCTTGTCCTTTATCTTCCGGCCTCGAACAGTGTCTCGAACTGGGTCGCTCACCTGGGGGTTCGCCGGACGTGGGGGCGGCCTTCGTCTGATCCTGTGCTCCGACCAAGGTGCACGTGACCAAGACGAAGGCCGTGAGGGTGAGTCTGCTGTCTGATGCTGTCCGGGGGGGGGTGCCTCTATGTTCTTCGTCAAGGCGGTGCTGCCGCATTTGTGCTGTGTGTCTTGGTTATGCGGCGAGGGTGATGGTGGGGGTTCGGGATTCGTAGAAGGTGCCGTCTCGGAGCATGGCGAACAGGACGCTGGTGCGTTGGCGGGCGAGGCGGAGGAGGGCCTGGGTGTGGGTTTTGCCGCGGGCGCGTTGCTTGTCGTAGTAGGCGCGGGAGGCGGGATCGGCGTTCATGCAGGCGAAGGCGGAGAGGAACATGGCGCGTTTGAGCTGCCGGTTTCCGCCTCGGGGTGCGTGCTCGCCGTGGATCGATGTGCCGGAGGATTTCGTGGTGGGGGCGAGGCCGGCGTAGGAAGCGAGGTGGGCGGCGGTGGGGAAGTTGGTGCCGTCGCCGACGGTGACCAGCAGGACTGCGGCGGTCCTGACTCCGACGCCGGGCATCGACGTCAGGACCGGGGAAAGAGGGTGAGCCTCCAAAAGGGTGTTGATCTGGGCTTCCAGGGCCCGGCGCTGTTCCTGGACGGCCGCGAGCGAGCGGGCCAGGGAGGGCACAACGATGTCGAGGGTGCCGGTCCCTGGCACGACGACGGTCTGCTCGTCGAGTGCGTCGAAGACGTCGTCGATCAGCCGGGTGGCCATGCGTGGGGCCTTGGGCCGGATGAGTTCGACGAGGCGGCGGCGTCCGGCCTTTCGCAGTGCGGCCGGGGATCCGTGGCGTTCGAGCAGCCAGGTGACGGCCTGGTGGTCCAGGCGTGGTCCCAGGACGCGTTCGAGGCTGGGGTGGAACTGGGTGAGCAGGCCGCGTATCCGGTTGGATGTGCGGGTGGCCTCGGCGGCGAGGTCCTGATCGAAGCCCACCAGGACGGTCAGTTCGGCGGTGATCTCGTCGGTCAGTTCCAGAGAGCGCAGGGTGTGCGGCAGGGTGCGGGCCGCGTCCGCGATCACCGCCGCGTCACGCGCGTCGGTCTTCGCCTTGCCCGGATACAGGTCGGCGATCCGGCGCATCGCCAGGCCGGGCAGGTAGGCGACCTGGCAGCCCGCGTCCCGGGCCACGGCCAGCGGGAGAGCGCCGATGGAGGCGGGCTGGTCCACGATCACCAGAACGGTGCCGAACTTCGCGGTCAGTTTCTCGAACACGGCCCGCAGCTTCGGCTCGCTGTTGGGCAGCTGCTTGTCGAAGACCTTCTTCCCGGCCGGGGTGAGTCCATGGCCGTGGTGAGCACTCTTACCGACGTCCAGGCCGAGGAACACGCCCACGTCTTCGGTGTCGAACATCGCACCTCTCCATACGAGTTGACGGCGCCGGCCTCGGCAGTGGTGTCGTACGCGCGCATCCACGTTATGCAGACCTGCTGCCCGCGAGCTGTCCGGCATTGCGCCGGACCGGGCAGCGGCCGGACCTCTCATCAGCGTCTCCGACGGCACCTCCCGGGCCCGGTGACACCACCCCCCAGGTCATCCGTTCGACAGGGGGACACAGTCATGCCGGGCCCGGAGGCCAGCGGCCCTCTTGCAGGACCGCGAAAAACATAACGGGGGGGGAAGCGTTCGCGGAAGCGTCACGCTTCCGGGGAGAGTTCTACGAGTGTCTGACCGCTCGGCGTGACGAGTTGTTCGAGCTGGCGGACGCGGTGCTGTGTGCGGACGGTGCTGTGAAGTCCCCGGTGGACTTGACGCTGCTGCCCGAGCATCGTCGTGGGCACGGAGCGATGTACGGCGGGCTGAACCACGGCCGGCTCGACGTCGGTCGGCTGCGGGCGGCACTGGCCGGGCTGTCGCTGCCGCGTTTCGACGGCGGGCGCCTGGTCCTGGCGGTCGATGTGTCGCCGTGGCTTCGCTCGGACGCGCCGTGCTCGGCGGAGCGCCTGTTCTGCCACGTCTACGGCCGGGCGAAGACGGCATCGCAGTTCATTCCGGGCTGGCCGTATTCCTTCGTGGCCGTGCTGGAGCCGGGCGCCACGTCCTGGACTGCGATCCTGGACGCGGTGCGGCTCGGCCCGGCGGACGACGCGACCGCGATCACCGCCGCCCAGTTGAGGGGTGTCGTCGAGCGGCTCATTGCCGCGGGCCAGTGGCAGGCCGGGGATCCGCATATCGTGATCGTCAGCGATGCCGGCTACGACGTCACCCGCCTGGCCTGGGTCCTGCGCGACCTGCCGGTCGAGCTGGTCGGCCGGGTCCGCTCCGACCGCGTGATGCGTCTGCCGAAACCGCCGCGGGTCTACGACCCGAAGGGCGGCCGGCCGCCCAAGCACGGCCCGGAATTCCGCTTCACCAAGCCGGAGACCTGGCCCGAGCCCGCGATCACCACGGTCACCGACACCACCAACTACGGCAAGGCCGAGACCCAGGTATGGGACCGGGTCCACCCAAGGCTCACCCACCGCTCCTCATGGCTCGACCACGACGGCGAACTGCCATTGGTCGAGGGGACGTTGATCCGGCTGAAGGTCGAGCATCTGTCGAAGGACCGGGATGCCCCGCCGGTGTGGTTATGGTGCTCCAAGACCGGCGCCACCCCGGACGACGTGGACCGCTTCTGGCAGGCATTTCTCCGCCGCTTCGATCTGGAGCACACCTTTCGCTTCGCGAAGCAGACCCTGGGCTGGACCACTCCGAAACTCCGTACTCCCGAGGCGGCGGACCGCTGGACCTGGATCCTGATCGTCGCTCACACCCAGCTCCGGCTCGCCCGGCCGCTCGCCGCGGACCTCCGCTGGCCCTGGGAGAAACCCGCTACCTCCAACCGGCTCACCCCGGCCCGGGTCCGCCGGGGGTTCAGGAACATCCGCGCTCACCTCGCGAGGCTGTCGCACGGATCCTGCCCGGTGAAAGTCAAGAGCGATTCTTGGGCGTGTGATTAATGAGCTTGTTGAGGTTGTGCACCGTGCCGAGGAGCTTGATCTCGGCGTCCACCGCGTGGCGGCCGCGGTAGTTGAGGTGTCGTCCGAATCGTTGGAAGATCTGGGCGAATCCCGGCTCGACCAGGGCACTTCGTTGACGGTACTGGGTCTGTCCTGTTGGGGTGGCGAGGCGGGCCGCCATGTCCTGCTGGCCGGCAGGGGCCTGCTGACGTTTCGCGGGAAAGCCTGCCTGGTCGGCATCGCTGGTGACCGAGACCAGTAACGGGAGATCGGCGAGGGCCTCGAAGGACGCGGCGGAAGCGTACCCGCTGTCAGCGAGCCAGAGTTGGATGTCGCCGGGAAGCCGTGTGGCCTGGTGATTGTGCTGGGTCTTCTTCACCATCGGAACGAGGGCCGTCCTGTCCGAGGGATTGTCGTGCGCTTCGATGGCCAGCAAGAGTTGACGGCGGGCGCACACGATCTGGATGTTGTATCCCTGCAGGTAGCCACCGCGTTTGCCGGGAATCAGTCGAGAGTCGGGATCGCTCAGGCAGGCACGGGACGCCGGGGAGGGGGCCGGTCGGGGTGCGTGGGCCCGCTCCAGCCAGGCCCGCATCTTCACCAGTCGTGTTCGCTGGCGAACGAGGACGGTCTTGTGCTCCATCGGGACCGGCGGCCGTCCGTTCGCTCCACGACGTCCTGCCGCCCGGTCCTCTCGGACACGGAACTCATACTTCTTCAGCTTCTCCTGGTGAGCCTCGGTCTCGGTGGCCAGGCGCTTCTCCGCGCGGGCCACCATCCGCTCGGCGGCTTCGACCTTGATCCGGATCTCGGTAGGTGAAGGCATAGCCCGTTCATGCAGTCTGTCCCTGGCCGTGTGTGCGCGGGTGAGCCGGTCGCACAGCCGGGACAGACGAGGCCAGTCATCGCCCGGGTCCTCGCCATCGCCCTGTACTGCCGAGCCGTCGGCTTCGACGCTCAGCGCGTGGTCGACTGCATCCTCCATCAGCGTGTGGATCTCTTTCTCGCATTGGGAGATGGTCCCCTCCAGGCGCTGGAGCCGCTGGTTGGCGTCGCGTGAGGCATTCGCCTCCATCGGTGAGCCGTCCACGGCCACCGCCGAAAGATCAACCAGGCCACGTCGGCCACACAGCGACAACACCTGGACGAACAGCGAGTTCAAGGCGGCACGGTGGCGTCGTACGAACCGCGCGACGGTGGAGTGGTCCACTCGGCGGTTCGCTGTGATGATTCGGCAGCCCACGTCGTCCCAGCAAGCCTGCTCGATGCGACGGGAGGAGCGCACTCCCTTGCTGTAGCAGTACAGGAGCAACGCAATCAGGCTTGCGGGAGAGTAGGCCACCCCGCCCCGCCCGTCGTCACGGTAGCTGTTCTCGAACTCCGATAGATCAAGACAATCGACGACGTCGAGCACCTTCCAGCACAGGTGCTCGGGCGGCAGCCACTCCCGTACATCCCGCGACATCTCAAGATCACGTTCACGGTCGCACGACAAGAAGTTCCGCTCCACCGGCCAAGAATCCGACGTCTTCCTGATCCTCGGAACCGAACAACGAATCGCTCTTGACTTTCACCGGGCAGGATCCGTGCGACAGCCTCTCGCCTGCCCGACCCGTGTTCCCAAACCCCGAGGCGCCGGCCCCGGACGGCCACCCGGCGCCAAGAACAAACACCGGGCACCCCGCTACGACGTTGGCAAAACCGTCAAACGCCCCGAGACCCTCAAGGCCATCGGCAAGCCCGGAAGATCTTGGTAGATAAAGGACAAGCGTACGTCCAGCAGTCCGGGCGTCATCGCAGCTCAGAAGGGATGTGGGGATGTAACCGGACGTCAAGCTCAGGACAGCCAGCCGGTGTGAGTCCGGTTCGGGGAGACGCCAGGGTCCCCGGTAGCTGACTCCCGGCGTCGCTCGAAATGGTGGCGTCGAAGTGGAGTGACAAGCGCTCTCCGGGGGCGTGCAACCGACCAGTCCGCAACATGAAGTGAAGCCTGCAGCGTCGTCATTTAACCCCCGCTCCGCTTGGGGCGGGCCAAGGAGGAGCCGAGCCTGTGCTTGTTTGGCGAAGGCCACGGAAGACGATCTCGGACCTGGAGCGGTCGTTGAAGAACCTCCCGGCGTAAGGGGCGTGGAATGGTTGGAAGGTTGTTCTGGGAACTGGAGAGAGCCTCCTCGGCCCCGGGTTTGCGGCCCGGGAAGCGTGGCCTTCCTATAACCGGCAGAACCGGGAAATGGCAGGTTGCCGAGAGGCGGTCGGAGGGGGCAGGGGCGTTTCAAAGTCCCGGTGATCACATGACTCTCCAGGCCAGAGCGGCCTGGAGAGTCCGGGGCGGCCCGTCACGTATGCATCGAAGCTCCAGTTGAACGAGGTGACCTTCCCAAGTCGCCTTGCACCGCTGGAGCTTCGATGTGCCGTCAGTCTGCCACCGTCTGTCTCGTCAAGTCGCCCGCTCTGGAGGATGTAGCAAAGCTCTCGCTGGCGGAACGTTTGCGGGTGCTGCCCGATCCGCGTCGGCGACGCGGTGTGCGTCACCCGTTCGTGGCGGTGTTGCTGGTTGCCGCCTCGGCGGTGGTCGCCGGCGCGCGCTCGTATGCGGCGATCGGCCAGTGGTCTGCGAATGCTCCGCAGCAGGCCCTGGCCCGGCTGGGCGCTCGGGTGGCGGGCGCGTTAGGGCTGCGCATCGGGCCCAGTGCGGCAACGATCCGACGGGTCGTCAACCTGGTCTGTCCCGGCGGTCTGGCCGAGCTGACCGGCGCTGATCCCGGTGGTGCGGACTCGGTGGCCGTGGATGGCAAGGCCGCCCGCGGTTCCCGGCACGGCACATCGCCCGCCGCCCACCTGCTGGCCGCGATGACCGCAGATGGTCGGACCGTCACCCAACTGCGGGTCCCCGACAAGACCAATGAGATCACCTGCTTCGCGGCTCTGCTGGCTCGCCACGACCTGGCCGGGGTCACCGTCACCGCTGACGCCCTGCACACCCAGCGCGCCCACGCGCGCTTCCTGGTGGAGGAGAAGAAGGCCCACTACCTGCTCGTGGTCAAGGCCAACCAACCTGAGTTGCACCGCCGACTGCGGTCACTGCCGTGGAAGGACGTCACCGCCCGCCGCTACGACCGCGAGATCGGCCACGGTCGGCGGGAGACCCGCGTGACCAGGGCTCTCACCGTCACCGGTCTCGGCCTGGACTTCCCCCACGCCGTCCAAGCCGTACGCATCCTGCGACACCGCACCGACCTCAAATCCGGCACAGTCAGCCGCCAGACCGTCTACGCGATCACCGACTTGAGTTCGCAAGAAGCCTCACCCCAGCGACTGGGCCAGCTCGCCAGGTCACAGTGGATCATCGAGAACCGGCTGCACTTCGTCCGCGACAGCACCTTCGGCGAGGACGCCTCGAGGATCCACATCGGCCACGGACCCGAGAACATGGCGACCCTCCGCAACTTGGCGATCAACACGCTGCGGCAGCACGGATACCGCAACATCGCTGCCGGCCTCCGCCACGCCTCCTACGAACCCTTCACCCGCCCGCTCGACCTCTTGGGTATCGCCTGACCAGCCAGTCTGCCTGATCACCGGGACTTTATAACAGCCCTGCCATCCTGCCCGATCGCATCGCGCACGGCCCTCCAGCCTGCAAGGCAAGCATCGAAGCCCACTGCGACTTCCCGGACCTCCTTGGTCGCGTAGTCGCACCACAGCAGGCGGGCGCCGGCTGCGCCCGAGCGCACGAGATAGGCCTCCTCAGCATCGAAGAGCTCGGTAGCCTCGGGCAACGCGAAGTAGCTGCGCGGATTGGCGTCGGCTGCGGCGAACGCCGGCCGCAGGCCTTCGCTGTGCCGATGGGGGTGCGGGCCATCGACTGGAAGTACGCGCTTGGGGCGGAGCTGACGGACACCGGCTTCGATGCCAGCGTGTTGTCCAGGTTCCGGGCCCGGCTCGCGGACAACGGCATGGAGCGGGTGGTCTTCGACCGGCTCCTTGAGCACTGCAAGGACGCCGGGCTGGTGGTGGCCGGGGGCAAGCAGCGCACCGATTCCACCCATGTGATCAGTGCGGTGCGGGACTTGAACCGGCTGGAGCTGGCCGGGGAGAGCGTGCGGGCGGCGCTGGAGGCTCTGGCGGTCGCGGCGCCGATCTGGCTGGCCGGACAGATCGACGTGCCGGAGTTCGCCGAGCGGTACGGACCGAGGACCGACGGCTGGCGGATGCCGTCCTCACAGGCCAAACGCGACCGCCTCGCCCAGGTCTTCGGCCAGGACGCCCTCGCCCTGTGCCGGGCGGCCTGGGCCGAGGACGCCCCGGTGTGGATCCATGAGGTCGAGGCGGTGCATCTGCTGCGGCAGGTCCTGGTGCAGACCTACATCATCCGGTCCGATGCCCGGGGACGGCAGGTGATCAGGAAGCGGGACGCCGACGACGGCGTCCCGCCCGGTCAACTCCGCCTGGCCTCCCCCTACGACGCGGACGCACGCTGGGCGGCCAAGGGCGATGACCTGTTCTGGATGGGCTACAAGATCCACCTCACCGAAACGTGCGGCACACTCCCCAACGCCAACGCCAACGCCGACGCCGACGCCGACGCCGACGCCGACGCCGGGTCCGGGTCCGGGTCCGGGAGGATGCCGAATCTGATCACCGACGTACACACCACCGACGCGACCGTGCCCGACGTGAAGGCGACCGCTCCCATCCAGCAGAGCCTCGCGGAGCACGGCGTGAAACCGGCCGAGCACTACCTCGACTCCGGCTACCCGTCGGCCGACCTGATCACCAAGGCCACGCAGGACGGTATCCGCATGGTCACTCCGGTCCTTCTGGACCACTCCGCGCAGGCCAAGGCGGCCGAAGGCTTCGACAAGAACGCCTTCACCATCAACTGGAAGACCCGCCAGGTCCGCTGCCCCGCCGGGAGGATCAGCTCCCACTGGAACCCCGTCCAGCAACACGGCACAGACGCCATCGTGGTCACCTTCAGCGTCCTGACCTGCCGCAACTGCCCCTTCCAGAAGCAGTGCACCACCTCGAAGACCGGCCGTCGCATGCTCACCCTCAGGCCTGAAGAACTCCACGACAACCTCGCCAGGGCCCGCGCCGAGCAGAAGACCGACACCTGGAAGAACAAATACGCCCTCCGGGCCGGCGTCGAGGGCACCATCAACCAGGCCCTCGACATCACCGGCATCCGCCGGGCCCGCTACCGCGGCCTACCGAAAGTCCGCCTCCAACACGCCTTCTCCGCCACCGCGCTCAACGTGATCCGGCTCGACGCCCATTGGACCACCGGGCCACTCGACCGCGCCCGCCACAGCAGGCTCGAACGACTCAGCTACCAACTCTCCGCCTGACGAATTACGCAGCAGAGTCGGAGACCACTTCAAAACCGCGTCGGTGGATCGAGGCTTAGACCGACCGGCGATTGGGGGGCGGCGTCGCGGGGCTGGGTGCGCGCGTCTGCGGCGTTGTCGTCAATCACCATGGCTCCTTCCCCAAGCTCTCAGCTGCGTTCGAGCAGGGGAGACCCCATCTGCCTCAATCCTCCGCCTTGCAGCCGCACGCACCCAGCCCCGCTCCTTCCCCCACCCCCCAATTGCCGGTCGGTCTTATTTCGGGTCGCGGTCGAACTGCGCCATCGACCAGCGGTAGCCGAGCGCGATCAGGCCGGCGCACCAGGCGAGTGCGATCCAGCCGTTGTTGCCGATCTCGGTGCCGAGCAGCAGGCCGCGCAGGGTTTCGATGGCGGGGGTGAAGGGCTGGTATTCGGCGATGGGCTGGAACCAGCCCGGCATCGTGTCGGCCGGGATGAAGGCGCTGGAGATGAGCGGCAGGAGGATCAGCGGCTGGGCACTGTTGGCGGCCGCCTCGGCGTTCGGGCTGGCCATGCCCATCCCGACCGCGATCCAGGTGAGTGCCAGGGCGAACAGCGCGAGCAGCCCGAACGCGGCCAGCCACTCCAGGGCCGTGGCGTCGGTGGAGCGGAAGCCGATGGCCACGGCGACGGCACCGACGAGGACCACGCTGGCGAGGCACTGCAGCACGCTGCCGACGACGTGTCCGATCATCATGGAGCCGCGGTAGATCTTCATCGTACGGAAGCGGGCGATGAGGCCCTCGTTCATGTCCATGGAGACGTGCACCGCGGCCCCGATCACGGTGGAGCCGATGGTCATCATCAGAATGCCCGGAACGATATAGGCGATGTAGTCGGAGCGATCGGCGCCGCCGCCACCGATGCCCGCGCTCATCACGTCGCCGAAGATGTAGACGAAGAGCAGCAGCAGCATGATCGGCGCGAGCAGCAGGTTCAGGGTTCCGGACGGGTAGCGCCACGCGTGCAGCAGATTGCGGCGCAGCATCGTGTTCGAGTCGCGTACGGCGAGGGAGAGGGAACTCATCGGATGTTCTCCTTGGTCTGGCTGAGGACGTTGGCCGGGCCGGTCAGGTCGAAGAAGACATCGTCGAGGTCGGGGGTGTGCACGGTCAGCTCGTCCGCCTCGATGCCCTCTGAGTCGAGCCAGTCGAGGATGGAGCGCAGCTCGCGCTGGCTGCCGTCGCTGGGGATCTGCAGCGCCAGCGCCTCGTCGTCCCGGGTGACCTCGCGCAGAGCGGAGGCGGCCGACCGGTACGTTGCCGGGTCGGTGAAGCGGAGCCGGACGTGGCCGCCGGGGATGAGCCGCTTGAGCTCCTCGGCGGTCCCTTCGGCTGCGATCTTGCCGTCGTTGAGCACGGCGATGCGGTCGGCGAGCTCGTCAGCCTCGTCCAGGTACTGGGTGGTGAGGAAGACGGTGACGCCGTCGGAGACGAGTTCGCGGATGATGCCCCACATGTTGTGACGGCTGCGGGGGTCGAGGCCGGTGGTGGGTTCGTCGAGGAAGATGATCCGCGGGTTGCCGACCAGGGTCATGGCGAGGTCGAGGCGGCGCTTCATGCCGCCGGAGTAGGTGGAGGCGGGCTTCTTCGCGGCATCGACCAAGTCGAAGCGCTCAAGGAGTTCGGCGGCGGTGCGGCGGCCTTCACTGCGGGAGAGGTGGTGCAGGTCCGCCATCAGGAGCATGTTCTCTTCGCCGGTGATCAGGCCGTCGACGGCGGAGAACTGCCCGGTGACGCCGATCACTGCCCGCACCGCCTGCGCATCGGTGGCCAGGTCATGGCCACCGACATGCAACTCACCGGCGTCAGCGGTGATGAGGGTGGAGAGAATCTTGACAGCGGTGGTCTTGCCGGCGCCGTTGGGCCCGAGCAGCGCGAACACGGACCCGGCCGGAATGTGCAGATCGATGCCGTCGAGCACGGTCTTGTCGCCGAACGACCTGCGCAGACCGACGGCGGAGATGGCGGCCGGCGACGGGCGAACGCCGCCCTGCCTGGATGTGGGCATGACAGATGAAGGCATGGTGCCCTCCCGTTCGAAGGCTGAAGTGGCTGGGGGGAGTGAGTGAATTGGGAACGGTTTTTCTGGGGGTCAGGCCTGGGCGCGGCGGATGTCGATGTCGCCTCGCCGGGTGCGGGCGCGGATCTCGGCGGTGCCCTCGGTCTCTTCTGGGGTCCCGGACACATGGAGCGTGTTGCGCACCTGCCCGGGGCCGGGGTTGACGGCGGCGCCTGCGGCGATGCCGACCGTCAGATCACCGCACGCGGCCCCGAGCACGCCCGCCCCGCGGGCCGCCTGGCCGAGGCGAATGCTGCCGTCGGACGTCGAAGGCCGGATCAGGCAACTGACTGCCTTTGGCATGGCCGCAGGCCCTCCGGGCTGGCGTGCGGCGCTGTGGCGGTGCCACTCGCAGAACACCTGCACCTTGGCATCGGGGTCGTCGACGGGACGGTGACCTCGTCGAGCTCCTGCTTGAGCTCAATGAGGTCAATCGGAGTATCCCCTGACTTGCTCAGCTCCGCGTTGACCTTGGTGAGCGTCCGCGGAGGGACGAGGCTGACGAGCCGGGCCCGGCGCGCAGCAGCTGTCGCTGCGTGCCGAAGTCCACGCCGCGCAGCACGCGCAGCTTCTCGCTCTTCTGTTTGTGGGACTGCTCAAGGCCCTGCACGCGGACCGCCGGTTCGGAGGCCGTGCGTGCGGTCATCGGGGCACATCTTCCTCGTCTTCCTCGGCGCGCGCGATGGTGTCGGTCAGCTGCTTCCGCGCACGGGCGGGGACGTAGCCACCCTCCGAGTAGTTCTGGGCGAACGCGTCGACGAACTCCACCGGGTCCTCCCCGACGATCTCGCGGATCGGCGATCCGTGCGCCGCGGCCTGTTCGAACAGGTCGGCGAGGTCTTCGAACATCGACGCATTGCTGTCGCCGTCGGTCGGCACGTAGTGCATCAGGTGCCGCTCGATCGCTTCGACCGCCGTGCGGTAGTTCTCGGGAAGCTCCTTGACGCGCGCCTTGTAGGCCCTCCAGCGCTTCTTGGGCCCGATCACCTTCGAGATGAAGCCGGTCTTTTCGGAATCGGACATGGTTACTTGACTCCCTCGTGGAGCTGTTCCAGTCGTTCCGTGAGGAAGCTCCACGTCCTCCAGAACTCTTCGAGGTACTCCCGTCCCTGAGCGTTGAGGGAGTGCACCTTGCGTGGCGGCCCCTTCTCGGAGGGGACCTTCTCCACGTCGACGAGACCGCGCTTCTCGAGCCGGAGGAGCAGCGCGTAGATGGTCCCTTCGGCGATGTCGGAGAAACCCTGCTCCCGCAGCCACGCCGTGATCTCGTAGCCGTGGGCGGCCCGGCCGGAGAGGGACGCGAGAACGATGCCCTCCAGCGTGCCCTTGAGCATCTCCGTCAGCAGCTTGGCCATGGAACACCTCCGCCCTGAGCTATTCAGTGCTGTTGACTACCAGTACACAGTAACGCTGACTACCGGTACTTAGCAAGACGGAATACTGGAGTGGCGACGAGATGGGCGAGGCCATCGTGGCCCTGATGGTGGAGGTGATCGCCATGGCCCTTGGCGGGCTGGTGCCCCCGTCTGGCAACGTTCGCCCTGTAGTTCGCGGCGCGCGCTGACTGATCTTCCGCGCGCAGCCGGGACCGTGCGTCCCCAGCGTCGAGTCACGCATCCAGTCGAGTCACGCATCCAGTTGTGCGCGGACGAGCGTGTCGAGTCGCTGCCATGCTGGGGACGAGGCGTTGACCGTGCCCTGTGAATGCGGTCGGTGAGCTCGTCGTCGATCTTGCGCAGCGCCTGCTGGAACTCGTCGTTGGCTGCTGATGTGAGGTCCCGGATACGGGCCAGGGGACGCCTGCTTCGGCGAGCGTCCGGATCTTGATCAGGTCGATGGTGTCGTTCGCGCCGTACCGCCGGTAGCCGGACGCATCGCGGTCGGGCTCGGGGAGCAGCCTCTTGTCGTGATAGACGCGGATGGTCTTGATCGACACGCCGACGTACCTGGCCGGCTGCCCGATGGTGATCACCCGGCCATCGTTCCACTTGACCCTTCCCCTGGGGCAGGGTTGCAGCATGGTGTCATGACGAACACGAATTTCGATCGGGAGACCCTGCGCGAGCTGGCCGGCGAGGGTAACGAGACCGCTTTGGACCGGCTGGCCGACCTCGCCGACGCAGCCGGCGATCTCGGGGAGCTGAGCGAGCTGTTGGACGAGGGATCCATGCGTGCTGGGTTTCTGCTCACTCGACGCGCGGCCTCGACCGGCGACTTGCGCGAGCTGCAACGGATCGCCGACGCCGGGTACGACGAGGCCGGAGGCGAGCTGAACCGCCTGCTGAAGACACCGGCCGACAGGCATCGGGATTGAGGATCCGACCGGCCGCAGCGGCCGCGCTCCAGACCACGGCCATCGAGTTCAACTCGCAGCTGGCATGCTCGGGCCAAAATATGCGGCATGGCCGAACCCGTACGCGTGCGCGAGATGGACGATGAGGAGGGTCGGTGCCTGCTGCGGATCATCCGAAGCGGCACCGGCTCGGTGGTCACCTGGCGGCGGGCCCCACCGGACAGGGGTCAGCGACCAGACCCGGTCCAAGGAGCCTCGTGACCGTCACCGGCATGCCCCAGCCGACGCTGCACGCACAGCGAGTCCCGGGCTCGGTGGAGGAGGTGATCCTGGGAGTGGACACCCACAAAGACGTCCATGTCGCCGCTGTCATCACTTCCTTGGGCGCCTCGCTCGCCCACCAGGAGTTCCCGGCAACCGCTGCTGGACATCGCCAACTGCTGGCCTGGGGACGGTCGTTCGGCGTCCTGTATCGGGCCGGCGTCGAGTGCACCGGATCCTACGGAACCGCGCTGACGCGGTCCCTGCGCCGGGAAGGCGTCAGCGTCGTGGAAGTCGACCAGCCCGACCGTGCCACCCGGCGCAAGCGCGGGAAGACGGATGCGGTCGACGCGGACGCGGCTGCCTGTGCAGTGTTGTCAGGACGCGCCACCACCGTGCCGAAGAGCGCGGACGGCCCGCAGCGGACATGCGGGTACTGCGGCTGGCCAAGGAATCAGCGGTCAAGGCCCGTACCCAGGCGTTGAACCAGCTCAAGGCCGTCCCGCCGGCCATGGTGCCGGCGGACGTCGGCTACGGCGACACGGTCGCGTTCCGGCTGGGCCTGAACCCGCGCGGTCTGCGCCACGTGGTCGGCATTTCCATCACGCTCACCGCCCACCAGGCCGCCGCCAGTCCGGTCACCCCGTCGTACAACGGCATCGGACGGCGGCCGGTCGCCAGGTATCCGGACCCGGCCCTCAGCGTGCAGGCGCCGGCCATCGAGGCGGGCCGTGGTTCGGCCAAGCCGGTGTTCTGGTGCGAGGGCTCACACCCGGGCAAGGGCCGCACCGGCTTGAAGCGCATGTATGCGCGATTCGTCGCCCTGCGGATCCGCCCGGCAGGACGCTAGATCAGCGATGCCATCGAAGGTGTTGAACTGGCCGAGTGCCGACTGCTGGCCGAGTGGCCCGCCAAAGAGGCCGAGCCGGTGCAGTGCTGGCTCTCCGACCTGCCCGCCGACACCCCGCTGACCATCCTGGTCCGCCTGGCCAAGCTCAGCCGGCGCATCGAGCACGATTACCGGGAGATGAAACAGGCCCTGGGGCTTGCCCACTTCGAGGGCCGCACCTTCAATGGCCGGCACCACCACGTCACCCCCGCTTCCCTCGCCCACGCCTTCTGCACCTTGCGGAGGCCGGCCCGCGCCCCCAAAGACACGGCACCGGCCTGACCCTTTACCGGATCGTCCGCGAGCTGCAGTTGCTCCTCGTCACCTGGGCCGGCGCATGCCCCACCTGTCACCGCGACATACCTACACCGATGCCGACCTGACCAAGCCCTCCTAGGGCACCGGAGCCAACTCAAGGCGCCGGAACGGTCGGCCGTTGTGTGCCCATGACCAAGGAAGACAGTCCCGGTGAGGTGGCTGTCAAGGGAGCGAATAGAGCCAGGACGGAGCTGCGGGGTAGCGGAGAACTTGGCTGTACGCCGACAATGCGGTCACCCTTCACCGTCCAGGGGCCACCGGGCTTCCGGACCGAACCGAGAGGACCGACCACCACCATGCGCAAGCCTCTCCTCGCCACTCTCACCGCCGTTGCCCTCGGTGCCGCCGCCTTGATAGGCACCACCGGCACGGCAGCCGCAGCACCCAACCGCGTGAGCGGAGCGACCCCCACTGCCGCGACGGCCGCCGTGCGCCCTGACAGTACGCCTGCCTCGGTGACAGCCTCCTCCTTCGCCGGCACTGTGGCGCTCAGTAACTGCTCAGGCTCCCTGATCCGCATGCCGAACTCGCAGGCGACGGACCCAGGACTGGTCATGACGAACGGCCACTGCCTCGAAACCGGCCTCCCGAGCGCAGGCCAGGTCATCACCAACCAGTCCTCCACCCGCAGCTTCACGCTGCTCAACGCCTCGGCCGGCACCGCCGGAACGCTCAAGGCGAACAAAGTCGTCTACGCGACGATGACCGACACGGACGTCACGCTCTACCAACTGACCAGGACCTACGCCCAGATACAGCAGTCCACGGGAATCGCGCCGCTGACGCTGTCCGCGACCCACCCGGTGCAGGGGCACGCGATCGACGTGGTCTCCGGCTACTGGAAGCGGGTCTACTCCTGCTCCGTCGACGGATTCGCGTACCGTCTGAAGGAGGACCAGTGGACATGGAAGGACGCCGTCCGCTACACCCCGGAATGCCAGGTCATCGGGGGCACCTCGGGTTCCCCGGTCATCGACACGACGACCGGGCAGGTCACGGCGATCAACAACACCATTAACGAGAACGGCGAAAGCTGCACCCTTGACAACCCCTGCGAGGTAAACGAGCAGGGAGCCGTCACCATCCGCCAGGGAACCGGATACGCCCAGGAGACCTATGGCATCCCCGCCTGCTTCACGACGGGCAACAAGCTCAACCTGTCGGCCACGGGCTGCACGCTCGCGAAGCCGACAGTGGTAGCGGCACGCTGAGTTGACACCTGAGGGGGCAAGCAAAGCTCGTCCACGGCCAGTGACCGCCCGGCCACCCTCGCCCCCCGGCTCCACCGGGCGGCACCGACCGGGAACCCAGCCCGGTAGACCGCCGGAGTACCGGACGGTCAGGCGTCCGCTCGCGGCGACGCGGTCGGGCATCGGGCCGCCCACCATGCCGTGTCCGGATTTCTCCATACGCCGCGTCGCTGCCAAGGGACTGTGCCCGCTGTGTGACCCGTACGCCCGAAACGATGACGGTAGCGAATAGGACGTCCTTGAGCCCGTTGAGGCAGTGCTGGACTCTCCCATCGTGGGAGAGTCCACCATGACGGTGTGCAAGATGAACTTCTCACCATCGGGCGCTTCGCCCGCGTGTGCCGCCTCAGCGTCAAACAGCTACGGCACTACGACGAAATAGAACTGTTGGCCCCGGTCCGCGTAGACGTCAGCTCGGGCTACCGCTATTACGCACCCGAACAGGCGCGTGATGCCCTGACCATCGCCCTGCTCCGCGAGATGGACCTTCCCTTGGCTGTGATCGCCCAGGCGCTGACTGCCGAGCCTGAGCGCAGGGCACAGATCCTGCACGCTGAGCGGGACCGGCTGGCCGAGCGGATCAGCAGGGACCAGGCCCGGCTGGAGATGCTGGAGCGGCTGGCCGAGGGCGGTCTGCCCGGCTATGAGGTGACGGTGAACAGAGAGCCGGAGCGACGGCTGGCAGTGGTGCGAGCGGTCTGCACCCCTGCGGAGATCGGAGGCAAGGTCGAGGAGTGCGTAGGCCGACTGCTGCCCGTGCTCGGTAGGACGGGAATCGCATGGGAGCCGCCGCTGTGGGGGCTGTACCCGCTGGATCTGGAAGAGCGGATGGAGATCACCGTCGGAGCGCAGACCCCGCAGGGAGAAGGCATGCCCGGCCTGGAATTTGAGGTGCTGCCCGGCGGACTCGTTGCCGAGACCATGCACATCGGGCCCTACGCGCAACTGCCTTTGGCCTACAACGCGCTCTTCGCCGCCATCCACGAGCGCGGACTACGCCCGCAAGCACCCGTACACGAGGCGTATCTCGTCGGACCGGCAGAGGCACCGCAAGAAGAACTGATGACCCGACTGATCATCCCCGTCCAGGAGAGCATGGCATGACCGCGATAATAGACATCGATGCCCGCGGTACGCAGCACTGCGAGACGACAGCCCTGGGGGTGCTGCTGCGGCACCAAGGACTTGATCTGTCCGAGCCCATGCTGTTCGGCCTCGGCTCTGGTCTGTCCTTCATCTACTGGGACGGCAAGAACATGGGTTTCCCCTTCCTCGGGGGACGGGTCAAGCCTTTCGACCTCACCAGAAATCTGGCCACCAGACTCGGGCTGGAGCTCCTGGTCAAGGAGACCACCTCCCCGCGCAAGGCATGGGACAACGTGGTGGCCTCCATCGACGCCGGCCGCCCGGTCGGGCTGCAGCTCGACAGCTACTACCTGGACTACTTCGGCTCGAAGGTCCACTTCGGTGGCCACGTCCTGGCCATGTACGGCTACGACGACCACAACGCCTACCTGGTGGACACCGACCAGCAAGGCGGAGCGGTATCCACCAGCCTGACCAGCCTCGCCCAGGCCAGGGCCGCGCGCGGCCCGATGACCGCCAAGCACCGCTCCTTCACCCTCACCGTACCGAGGAACCCGCCCTCCCCACAGGGCCAGATCATCCCCGCCATCACCGCCTGCGCCGACGCCTTCCTCAACCCGCCCATTGCCAACCTCGGCCACCGAGGCGTTGAGAAGGCGAGCAAGCTGGTGCGTACATGGTTCCAGCGCACCGACGCCCCGCAGCGGGACCTGCCGCAGGCTGCCCGCTTGATGGAGAAGGCCGGCACCGGCGGCGCCCTGTTCCGTAACCTCTACCGCGACTTCCTCGCCGAATGCGCCAATCTGCTCGACAGCAGCCATCTGCGCACCGGCCACACGCTGTACACCGAGGCAGCCGGCCTGTGGACGGAAGCGGCAGCACTGATCAAGAAAGCTGGCGATTCGGGCAATGCGCAGTGGCTCGTCCAGGCCGGCTCGGTCCTCGACGATCTTTCACGTATAGAGCGAGAGGCCATGCAGGCGCTGAGCTGCCTGGGGAGTGAGACCCCAAGAGTGATCCAGCCCTGACAGCCTTCGTCGGTGACAGGGGTGAACGTCGCCGGGCCTTCGTAGTCGGCGGCGCGGACGATGCCGGCGCGTTCACACATGGCGGCGGCGAACCAGCGAGAGCTGGGGTTCGCGGAGCGGACGAAGATGCTGTGGTGGGCGACGACGGACCAGACCCAGATCAGGGTTCCGGGCATCGCACCGTCTTCACGGTAGGGGCGACATGCAGATCGGCGGTGGAGGCAACCGTCTTGAGGGTCTGCGGCGACCAGGTGGACATGACGACAGCTCGCTTCCTGCAGGGAGGGGATTTGGGTCAGGAAGCGCGGCGTCGCAGCGCGGGATTTGTGATTGAGGGCGCGGGAGTCGGGTTCTTCTCCTGTGCAGCAAGGTCCACTCCGGGTGCCACGATGGCATCGATGGCGTCGAGGATCTCTGCGGACAGGGTGGTGTCAGCGGCGGCCAGTTGGGAGTGCAGGTGGTCCATGGTCCTGGGGCCGATCAGGGCGCTGGTGACTGCCGGGTGGGCGGTCACGAAGCCGAGCGCCATCTGGATCATGGTGATGCCGGACTCGCCGGCGAGCGTGGCCAGCTTCTCGACGGCGTCCATCTTGGCCCGGTTCTCCGGAACGGAGACGTCGAAGCGCTGAGGCATGAATGCGGACCTGCTCGTGGTGACCTCGCGGCCCTCGCGCACAGCGCCGGTCAGCCAGCCGGACGCCAGCGGGCTCCACACGAGCACCCCGAGGCCGTACTCCTCGGCGAGGGGCAGCACCTCGCTTTCCGCACCGCGTTGCAGGATCGAGTAGTTCGGCTGCTCGGTGACATAGCGACCCAGCCGGTGCTCGCGGGCAGCCCACTGGGCCTGCACGAGCCGGTACGCGGGGAACGTCGAGGTGCCGAAGTAGCGGATCTTTCCGGCGCGCTGGAAGTCGGTGAGCGCCGCGAGTGTCTCCTCGTCGCTGGTCCACGGGTCCCAGCGGTGGACCTGGTAGAGATCGATGTGGTCGACGCCGAGCCGTCGCAGGCTGTCATCGAGGGCCTGGGCGAGCCAGCGACGCGAGGCCCCCTGGTGGTTGCGCTCCTCGCTCATGGGCAGAGCGGCCTTCGTGGCGAGCACGACGTCATCACGGCGCGCGGCGATCGCCTTGCCGACCATCTCCTCCGACTGCCCACGGCTGTACATGTCGGCGGTGTCGATGAGGTTGATCCCGGCGTCCAGGGCGGCGCCGACGATCTGGTCGACATCGTCCTGGGTGGTGCGGCCGAGCGCGCCGAAGTTCATCGCGCCCAGCGCCAGCGAACTTATCTGAACACCGGTGCGTCCCAGTGTGCGGTACTGCATTGTCGTCCTCCGGAATCAGGTCCCGGCCCTTGGTCACCGAAGAGTGACAGGAACGGGAATGTGGCAGGATCGAAGCGGAACCTTGTTCCGTTTCGACGATACGGAACATGGATCCGTTTTTGCAAGCGAACGAGACAGGGATCGCGGTATGCCAGGTGACAAGCAGGAACAGGGATCGTCCCGACGTCGGGTGGATGTCATACGCAATGAGCAGGCCCTGCTCGGTGCGGCGGCAGCCACGTTCGCCGCGCACGGAGTGGACGCGCCTGTGCGCGCCATCGCGGCACGGGCCGGTATAGGGATCGGCACTGTCTACCGCCACTTCCCTACGCGTGCCGACCTGGTCATCGCCGTGTATCGGCACCAGGTGGACTCGTGCGCCGAAGCCGGACCGGTTCTGCTGGCCTCCGCCGGCTCGCCCCACGCCGCCCTGAAGCAGTGGATCGACCTGTTCGTCGACTTCCTGGTCACCAAGCATGGGCTCGCCGAGGCACTGCAGTCCGACAGCGCGCGCTTTGAGACCCTGCACGCCTACTTCCTCGACCGCATGGTCCCCGCGTGCGCGGCGTTGCTTGAGGCAGCCGTGCAGGAAAATGAGGCTCCCGCGGACGTCACCGCGTACTCACTCCTGCGCGGCATCGGCAATCTGTGCATCGGAGCCGATTCCCAGTACAACGCGCGCCGCCTCGTCGACCTGCTGGTCATGGGACTGAGGCAGCAAGGCGCCACCTGAAGTATCCAAGGGCTGCCATTCACGCACTGGCCGGACATGCTGCGTGTGCCCGGCGCCCTGATCGGCCAAGTCGGCCCCACTGAGCGACGTGCAGCGCGCGAACATCAGCCGCCGCACTGCCGAGCGCGTTTTTGGCCCGTAGGGGTTCGATGTGCAAGGAGCGACGGTTCCAGGGCCTGTCTGGCGTCGTGATCAGTGATCAGTGCGGTCTGTTTCGGACCCGAGGGGCACGCCGAGCTGGTAGAACGCTGCGGTGACGCGACGTGAACTGAGCGATGGTGAGTGGGAACTGATGGAGCCGCCGCGGTGCTGGAGACGGTCAGGGTACGCGGACCGGTGGGCCGTCCGCGCAACCGACCGGACGCGGTAGCTGCCGATAAGGCGTACTCCTCGCGGGCGAGCCGCGCCTGCCTGCGCAGGCGCGGGATCAAAACGGTCATCCCGGAGAGGGACGATCAGGCCGCGAACCGCAAGAAGCGTGGCAGGGACGGCGGTCGGCCGGTGGCCCATGACGCTGAGCGGTACAAGGAGCGCAACACGGTGGAACGCTGCATCAACAAGATCCGGGCATGACGGGGCCTGGCCACGCGCTACGACAAGACGCCCGCGGGCTACATGGCGGGGCTCCGGCTACGCGGATCCATGATCTGGATACGCAGCCTCAACCCGGGCCGCGGTAGCGGCGCCCGATGGGCAGACCGGACGCCGCTGCCGATCACCTTCAGGCCGGTGAGGTGACCGCCCGGCCAAGATGCCGGGCGAAGAACCGGACCGCGCTGTCGGCCTCGAACCTGGGGAAGTCGAAGTGCTTGCCCGCGTTGGCGTGCAACGTCTTCTCCTTCGAGGCGAAGGCGTCGAACAGCGCGAGGCTGGCCTCGCGCGGGATGCGCTCGTTGTCCCACTGCAGGCCGAACTCGATCGGGATGGTGATCTGCTTCGCCGTCTCGACCAGGGCATCGGGCCACATCAGGCCGAAGACCGCGGCCGTGATCCTGGGCTCGACCGCCACCAGCGGCACCCCGATCGCGGTGCCCAGGCCGATGCCGAAGTAGCCCACCGACCCATCGGCGCCGATCTCCGGAAGTTCCTGAAGGGCGTCCAGGGTCGCCTGCCACTCGGGCACGGCGAGCTCCGCCAGGCGGGCGTTGTAACAGACGACGATCGGGCCTTCCGGCTTGCCCGCCGCCTGCGCCTTGCGCAGCTGGGCGATCTCCTGCTCGTCGCGCGCGGTGCGCGGCCGGTCGCCGTGACCGGGCGCGTCGATGACGGCGACCTGGAAGCCGCAGCCGGTCACGAGAAGGTGGGCGCGGCCGGCCATCGCCGGATGCTTCTTGTGGGTGCCGCCGCCGTGGCCCATCAGGACCAGGGGCGCGCGATCGGCGCCGGAGGCCGGCGACCAGAGAACCCCGGGGACCTCGCCCGCGATGAAGTCGCGCTCGACCATGCCGTTCGACGACGACTCGGTGGTGAACTGCAGAGAGTGCATAGGTGTTGCCTTTCGGGAGTGCCTTGTTGTCGAGGCGCTCCCGGCGACACCTACGTCAATCGCCGGCCGTGACGGGAAGGGGGAGCCCCCACGTCGATACAGCGTTCATGGGTCTCACCTCCTCGGGCGGCGTCACGGTCAGCTGCAAGTTATAAGCCCGAGCATCATCCCGTCCAATCCTTTTCCCCGCCGCGTGATCACGACTCCAGACAGGCCCTAATCGTCGCAGTCGTTTCCGACTCGCCCGAGCAGAAGGGACGCCGGAGCGACACGGTTTGCCGTGTCCACTGGCGTTGGACCCGGCCGATCTCCGCGGGCGCGACATTGTCGACTGCGGCGTTTGCGCGGTGAGGCTCACTGCTGACGGGAATACAGAATCTCTCGCTGAGTTCACCGTCGGCTCCCGGCCTGAGACGACCGATGAGGGCCGGTGCGTACGTGCGCACGCATCCCTTGCAGGCGGAAGACCGGCATGCCAAGGTCGACCAACTGCGGCCGACCATCGGTCGGAGCCCGCTTGAGGCTGTTGAGCTTGGCCATCGCAGCATCGAAGCTGACCTGGAGACCCTCGACCTCCCCGAGCCAGCCGTTGGCGCGGGCCTCGCGGATGCGTTCTCGGAGGTTCTGGTTGATCTCGATGAGGCGTGGCCTCTGGCGGGGATCCGTCCGGAGGACGGGCAGCGGATGCAGGCTTCTCTGAACCAGACGATCGCTCTGGCTTGCAGGAGTCGCCTCGGACCGCTGCTTCGCGTTCGGCTCTTGCTGCCGTGAGTGAGGCTCTTGACCCTCACGTGGCGTCAGGCTGCATAGTCGGTGCCGTGGAGGATTACTGGACCGTGGGACGTGTGGCCGAGCTGGCCGGCGTGAGCGTCCGCACGCTGCATCACTATGACGAGATCGGGCTCGTTCGACCGTCGGCGCGGACCGTGGCCGGGTACCGGGCCTATTCGGCGGGCGACGTGGAGCGGCTGCGGGAGGTGCTGGCCTATCGGCGGTTGGGCTTCGGGCTGCGGGAGGTTGCGGAACTGGTCGGCGACCCGTCCACCGACGCGGTCGCGCACCTGCGCCGACTGCGCGGCCTGCTGCTGGAGCGGCGTGATCGCGCTGACGCCATGGTGGCGGCCATCGACAAGGAACTTGAGGCACGGGCGAAGGGACGGAAGGTGACACCGGAGGAGCAACTGGAGATGCTCGGTGCACGGCTGTACGACGCGATTGGCGGCGCCTACACCGCGACACGGCGTACCGAGCCGCGGATCGCCGCGCAGATCTGGGACGCGCTCGGGGACGCGCAGACGGTGCTGAACGTCGGCGCCGGCACCGGCTCCTACGAGCCTGCTGATCGCGACGTGACCGCGGTGGAGCCATCGGCGGTCATGCGGGGGCAACGGCCTGCCGGCTCAGCGCCGTGCGTGGCCGCCGCCGCGGAGAGCCTGCCGTTCGAGGACCACTCCTTCGACGTCGCGATGGCCGTCTCCACCGTTCACCACTGGGGGGACCCGATAGCGGGGCTGCGCGAGATGCGGCGCGTGGCCCGCCGCGTGGTGGTGCTCACGTTCGACACCGACGAGCCCGGATGGCAGGACCGGTTCTGGCTTACCCGCGACTACCTGCCCGAGTTCGCTGCCGTCCTCGCGGAATTTCCCTCGCTTGCGGGGATGGCCGACGCGATCGGCGCCCGCGCTGAACCGGTGCCCATCCCGTGGGACTGCGCTGACGGCCTGTTCGAGGCGTACTGGCGCCGGCCCGGGGCGTATCTGGAGGATCACGTGCGCCGTGCCATGTCGGTGTGGACGAGGGTCGGGCCGGAGGCCGAGCAGCGGGCGGTACGAAGCCTCAGCGACGACCTCGACTCCGGCCAGTGGGCCGAGCGCAACAGCGACCTTGCCGACCTCGACGCGGTAGATCTCGGCCTCCGCCTGCTCATAGCTTGAACCGCGTCGCAGCGGCAGTGTCATGGCGGCTCCTGGACGGCCCGCCGGTCATGCGCGGCGCTGAGCGGGCATGGCGCTGTGGACAGGACAGGGCGGAATGGGACATGACGAGACACGACAGGACAGGACCGGCGGCGCGACCCGGCATACCCGGGTCGATCACCCGCGAGCTCCGCTGGTCGATCCGCGCAAGCTTGTCCTCCGCTCCGGCGAGGCTGATTCGCAGACCTTCGATCTCGCCGAGCCATCCTTCGCGTTCGGCTTCGGCGATACGGGCGAGCAGGTTGTCCCGGTGATCCCTCCACCGACCTCCGCGTGCACCACCAGGAGGTTGGAACGACTTCAGCCGGTCCCACTCCGCATTTGTCGGATCCCCACGGCCCACGCAGCCAGTCTGACCCCAACACCTCGCTCAGGTCAGGAGAACCGAGAAACAGTGCCTGGTGCCGCATCAGGCAACCATCGCCGTGTCGGGTGCCTCGACAGCCGTCAGCTTGCCTGATGCGGCTCACCAGCACGTAATTGATGGTGCGTGGTGTGTCGGTACCTGAGAGCATGACTGCTCTCACACGCACCGAAGGGAACTGCCGTGGCCCGTGCCATCACCCTGATCCGTTCCAGCTCGCTGTCCGACGTCGCCGAGTACGCCTACGCGGCCACCGCGCCGGCCGAATCGCGTTTGATCTTCCTCGCCGGGGCATGCCCGCTGAACGAAGACGGGTCCACGGCAGCTATCGGGGACTATGCGGGGCAGACAGCGAAAGCCGTTGAGAACATGCGGATTGCGCTGACCGAGGCTGGTGCATCGGTCGAGGACGTCATCAGCACCCGAGTGCTCGTCGCGTCAACCAGGCAGGCAGATCTGGTGGTCGCCTGGGAGGTAGTCCGGGACGCGTTCGGTGACCACGACGTCCCCAGCACCCTGATCGGAGTCACCGTGCTCGGCTACGAGGACCAGCTCGTAGAGATCGAAGCCGTCGCCGCCGTGCTCGACTGAGGGCTGTCCCGTAATCCCTGGCGGGACAGCCCTTAGCTTGCGATTTTAGGACGCGAAGATCGTTTAGGTTGGGGTTCTGCTGTTCGCCGGACATGGGAACGGCCTTCGGGTGACGCTGGGTTCTCGCCAGAGATCCAGCTGCACCAGAAGGCCGTGATGGACAGTCTGCAAGACAGCCCTGCCCGCGTCGAGGCGTTGTCCGAGTTATCCAGGTTCCGTGCGGGTCTCCATGCCTGCTTCACCCGCCGCGGGGATGCCCTGTTCGAGTTGGCGGACGCGATGCTGTGCGCGCAGGGCCCGGTGCGATCACCGGTAGAGCTGTCCTTGGAGCCGGAGTTCCGCCGACGACACGGCTCTGTCTACGACGCCCTGGCCCATGGCCAGATAAGCAGTAGCCGCTTGCGGCACCTGCTGATCGGCCTGTCGGCCCCGGCCAGGGCAGGCGAGCCGCTGATGTTCGCGATCGACACCACTCCGCACGCGCGCCCCGACGCCGAGTACGCCGACGAGCGGACGATGGTGCAGGTCCGCGGCAAGGGAGGGGATCGCTGGCTGCCCGGCTGGCCCTACAGCCTGCTCGTCGGCATCCAGTGGGGGTCCTCCTCCTGGGTCGACCCCATCGAGGCACGCCGACTGCGGCCCGGCGAGGAGCACACCGACGTCACGATCGACCAGATCACCGGGCTGCTCAAAGACCTGACCGCGACCGGGAAGTGGCAGCCCGGCGACCCGCCGCCGCTGGTCCTGCTCGACGCTGGGAACTACGCAACCGACCTCACCCACGCCCTGGCCGGCCATGACGTGCAACTGCTGGTCCGGCTGCGCGCCACCCGGGTCTTCTACCTCGACCCCCCGCCCCGGCGACCGGGCCAGATGGGCGCGCCGCCGCGCCACGGCGCGGAGTTCTCCTGTTCCGACCCCGCCAAACGACACGCCCCCGACTTCGAACGCACCGTGGAGTCCGAGCTGTACGGCACCGTGACCGTCCGCGCCTGGAGCGGACTGCACCAAAAACTCGGCAGCACCGGCCGCTGGGCCAACTGGCCGCGGGACAAGCAGTTGCCGATCGTGCGCGGCACGGTCCTGCAAGTGGTCGTCGACCACCTGCCCGACGGCCGCAAGCCACCCAAGGACCTGTGGCTGTGGCACGCCGGCCCCGTTCCGGCCGACCCGGACCTGCTCTGGAAGGCCTACCTGCGGCGCTTCGACCAGGAGCACTTCCACCGCTTCGCCAAGTCCTATCTCGGGCTGGCCAGCGCGCACCTGAGCTCGGCGGCAGCCACCGACCGGTGGGTGTCCCTGGCCATGGGCGCCTACGCCCAACTACGCCTCGCCCGCCACCTCGTGGACGACCTGCGCCGCCCCTGGCACCCAAGACCGGACCCGGGTAAGTCCCTCAGCCCCTACAAGGTCCGCCTCGGCTTCCGCCGACTCCGCGCACGCATCGGCACACCCGCCGACTCGCCGAAACCCACCCGCCCCGGCCCAGGCCGCCCGAAAGGCTCGAAGAACCGCCCGAAATCCAAGCGACCGCCCTACCGCAAGAGCGAACGGACCACCAGTAAACACACAGAGTGACGACAGAAGCTAAAATCGCAAGCTTAGCCAAAACTTGGTGCGCTTCGGGCAAAGGCCGCCCCCGACAGGCATCGGTGGAGGCTGAGGCGCCTCAGAAATGTGTGGCCCAAAAACGGGGGCACGGCTAATGTCGCGGCCGTGGATATCAGAGAACTGGACCGCCGTGCCCTCGCCACCTTGGGAGCGGTTATCGCGCAGATTGGCCCGGATCATCTTCGTCTTCCAACGCCCTGTGCCGACTGGACACTGCACGGCCTGCTCCGCCACCAAGTGAGCGAGAACCTCGGCTTCGCAGCCGCCGCAGCAGGCGTCACCGGTGACATCCTGGTCTGGGACCAGGGCAACCTGGGTGGGGATCCCTACCAGGCCTACCTCGACTCGGCAGACGCCATGACCAAGGCGTTCGCCGAGGATGTCCTGGACCAGTCGCTCCAGATCAGGGAGTTCGGGTTCTTTCCCGGCCGGGTCGCGCTCGGTATGCATGTGCTCGACTGCGTAGTCCACGGCTGGGACGTCGCTCAGACCATCGGTGTTGCCTTCGATCCGGGCGCCGACCTCGTCCGCCACTCACTCAAGGTCGCGGCGCTGATCCCGACCGGAGCACCGTCCGGCGACCGGCCAAGGACTGCGTTCGCCCCGGCGGTCGATATCTCCGCGAGCTCTCCCGCCCTGGAGCGGCTGCTCGGACTCGTCGGCCGTCGTCCAGCGTTCGAGGTTGTGCAGCAAGTGGCGCCGGCAAGCGAGTAGACAAGACGTCGTGCGAACAGCTTCGGCAGCGCCTGCGCATCACGGTCGGGATCGCGGTACCAGTGGATGGAGGACTTGAGCGACCTGGTCAGGTGTCGGGCCTGTCGTCGGTGAGGCATCGTGGCCCGCAGTGCCCCTACCGACTGGACCGGCCGGATAGGGGCCCGGTCCGGCACAAACGGTGAAAGGGCCCAAATAGGGGAGCAACGCTCAGGACCTGCGGTTCGATTCCGGGAAGAACGCGGAGGGCGTACCTTCCCGAGTGATCCCGTGATGGTCATCGAGTAGGCCGACGTTGCGGCGTCGGTCGGGAAGGCGCGCCCGTGCTCGCGGTAGTCAATGCCGACAGTTCGACGCGGGGCGGCGCCCTGCTGGACGAGATCGTCCGTGAGGGTGCCGGGCGGATGCTGGAGGCCGCCCTGGAGGCCGAAGTCAACGCCTGTATAGCCGAGTTGGCTGGCGATCGGGACGAGAACGGGTGCCGTCTGGTGGTCCGTAACGGCTACCACCAGCCCCGGAAGGTCACCGCCGCCGGCGTCATCGACTTCGACCAGGTCGCCTTTCGGCCGCCACTGCCGTCCGGCGTTGGGCAGGTGGCCGAGCTGTTCCTTCTTCTTCGCATCGATGCTGATCACCGGCTGCCCGGCCGCCTGGTGTGCTGTGACCTGCTCGTAGATGTAGCGGAACTGGGCGTCCCGGTCGGGGTGTTGTCGCCCCTCAAGGGTCTTGGTGTTGGCCTGGAGGCTGAAGTGAGCTGTTCGAACTCCCCGGTTGCGGACACTGGCTCTACGCCGACGAACCGGAAGGGCTCGCGCAAGCCGTCCACTCATTCCTGGACCGCACAATGCGTCACTGACTCACAGTGACCACCAGCGTCGCAAGTGCGCCACCCGGCCTATGCTGCTGGATCTCTCCGCTCTAGGGTGTCGATGATTGACTCCTTGGCAGGGGGTGCCAGGAGTTTTCGTCAGTCGAGCGATGGGGAGGGCGGACTGATGCCTGGGACCTGGACGTGGAATGCACGAAGATCCGCAGGGGCGGGCGTGTGTGCGGTGGTGCTGGCGGGGGTGCTGATCGCGCCGGAAGCCATCGCGTCGGACGCGGGCCCAGGGACGGTGGGCCGGATCTCCGAGGCGAAGGGCACGACGGCCGAGAGCCTGCCCCAGGCAGTCGGTCTGGGGAACGGCGAGCGCGCCGAGATCGTCGGCGGCGACGTACGCATCACGGACGACGGCGGGCCACGCGGCAAGCGGTATGCCATCGCCTCCACGAACGGCACGCTGGCCCTGCGGCCGGCCGCGCTGCCGCAATCGGTGCCGGCCACCAGGGTTGCTCTGCCGAGAGGCACAGGGGCAGGGGCAGGGGCAGCGGCCGGGGCGAAGGCGGCGGCCACGTACTCCGTGAAGCTGACCATTACCAACGCCGACGTCGCGAGCAAGAGCTTCTACGTCTGGGACCGCAAGACCTGGGCGGGATACGCCGTCGACAGTGACGCCATCGGCCCGTCTTCGACCGTGAAGCTGCCGCCGGGCGACTACTTCTCGGTGGCGCTGCACAGCGACTGGCAACGGCCGAGCTACGTCCTCACACGCACCTTCAAGGTTGGCACGGCTGCCACCACCGTCACCTTCGACGAGCGGGCCGCCAAGGAGACCGGGATCCGGGTCGACGACACGACGGCTACCCGCGGCAGTTCCGCCGTGTGGATCTCCGTGCCCGGAGGTGGGTTGGCGGGCTTCGCGGGTTCGGGGGCGGACAAGGTGTACGTCACGCCGTTCTCGCAGCCGGGTGCTGCACTGCGGATCCACGACGTCCTCGCCCGCAAGGGCACCACAGCCGGCACACCCAGCCCCTATCGTTACGACCTCACGCACACGTTCCGGGACACCGTGCCCGCGTCGCCGATTGCGTCGGTGAACCGAGCAGCGCTCGCGAAGACGGTCATGCACGTCCGCGCTCCGGGCACAAGGACCACCGCCCTGCTGCAGACGGTCCCAAACCTCGGCGAGTCGACCGGCGTCTATCTGGGCTCACCCGTGCCGGTGGCCGGCTCGGTCACCGAATACGTCACCCCCGGCATCTCCTACAGCCGGTCACTGGACTACGGGACCGGTGACTACAGTCTTGCGCTGCCCGACCGTTCCCTGGTCGCCGGACCGGCGGCCGCCGAGACAGTCGGCGAGGCACCGCTGCAGCCGACCCGTCGCGTGTGGGGAGGGTCGCAGCGACAGGGCGACAAGATCTGGCTGTTCGAGCCGCACGGTGCCAGCGACGCCGCAGGGCACGCCGGCACGGACGGCCGGTCTGTCCTCTCGTACCGCCTGACCCGCAGCGGCGTCACCTACGCCGAGGCCACCGGTATGACGCCGCACCAGCAGTTGACAGCGATCGTGCCGTCCGGAACCGGGACGTACACACTCGACCAGACCACCAGCCACCGCGTGCCGTACCGGCGGCTGTCCACGACGGTACGCAACGAGTGGACCTTCACCTCCGCACGGGTCTCGACGGCGACCGAACTGCCTCTGATCGATGCCCAGGTGAAGCTCACGGGGCTCGACGCGTCCAACCGCGCCAGCGCCCCCACCCCGGTGCAGATCGCCGCCACCGCCACCACCCGCAACTCGGATGCGACGGAGACCATCACCGGCATCGAATACTCGCTGGACGACGGCACCACGTGGACAGGCCTGCCGCTCACCGACAACACGGCGACCCTCACGGTCCCGGCCACCGCGTCCTTCATCTCACTGAGAGTGTCCGCCACCGACGACAAGGGCGGCAGCGTACGCCGCACTATTGAGCGCGCCTTCGCCGGACCGCGTCCGCAAGGTGACGAGACAGCCGGATCCACCCGCATCTCCAACGTCGCCATCAACGGCGGAAAGGGCGTGGAGCTGACGAACGAGCCACTCCAGGAGTTCAAGGCAAAGTTCACCGCGACCGACCCGTCCGGCATCGCGGGTGGCGACATGTACCTCTACCACGGCTCGTACGACGCCCCGGACGGTATCCTCTACGGCACCTGGCCCGCGACCTGCACCAAAACCAATGCGACGACGGCCACGTGCGAGGCGCACTTCGCGTACATCGCACCCCGCTGGACACTCGGCCGCAACGCACTCGCGGGCACCTGGAAGCTGGCGTCCTGGGCGGAGTCCGCGGACGGCAGGAGTTACACCGATCTGCACGCCGCCAAGTCGGCGCTCCTGCAGCGCGACTCCACTCAGACGGTCAACGCCTCTCCCGAACCCGTGACCAAGGGCAAGACGCTCACCATCACCGGCAAGCTCGCGCGGGCCAACTGGGAGACCGGCAGCTACAACGGGTACACCGCGCAGCCTGTGAAGCTTCAGTTCCGCAAGAAGGGGGCGACGTCGTACACCACGGTGAAAACGGTGACGACGAACAGCACCGGCAACCTGAAGACCACGGTGACCGCATCGGCCGACGGGTACTGGCGCTACACCTTCGCCGGTACCACGACGACTCCGGCGGCCACGGCGGCGGGCGACTACGTGGACGTCCGCTGATTGCGCGCCGGTCGGGCGGACACCCCGGTGGGGGAGCCTTGTGGTCGGCCGCGGCGGCACCGGCCCCGCGGCTGACCACTGCCTCGAAGCGCTGACCGAGGAGAGCGACCACGTCCGTACATGGCCGATGGCTGCACACCGGACGGTGTGCAGCCATCGCTGCTTGCAGACCTGGACGTTTGGGGCGCGACGGTCAGGGAAGTTCGCGGTATTCGGTGATGAGGTAGTCGGCCTCGTCATCGATGGCATTCGCCAGCCAATCGATGTGAATCTCAGTGGGGTGTCCATCTGCGGCAAATACCGCCCTTGCGACATCAGCCTGGCCTGCACGGGCCTTCTGGACATCAGCGAGGAGACTGCCAAGCGTCGGGACATCCTGCGGATTCTCCTCGACGGTACGCCGGGCCGGCTCGTCGAGGCCGATCGCCTTGATGACCTTCCCGTTCCCGACGGTGATCCGGTAGTTTCCAAGGCCGCCCCGCTCTCCGGACTAGGAGAGAAGCCGGAAAGAATACCGATCCGGTTCGGACCATCGGGCTGCCTTTGCCTTGGCACCGTCCCCGGCGGCGGCCGGTGTGGACCCTGCGTCGCAGCCGACCGCGGCGAGGGTAAGCGCAGCGGATGCGGCGAGCAGATATGTGCTGGGTTTCGTCACGGCCAGGCCTTTCAGCAGCTCAATTGCCCCTTCGACGGCGTCGCCATTGATTCGGTTCCTGCCCAGGCCTGCGCGGAGTTGCTCTCCTCTTCCAGGTCGACGACATGATGAGCATCCCGAGCGATGAAATCCCGGCAGCAGCTCACCGTGCCCGTGAGGCCGGTCACGCTCACACATGACCACGCGTCCCTCCCCAGTTAGAGGTCGTTTTCTCCCAGTGTTCTATCCCGGGATCTGTTGTTTGGTCTGTGGTGTCGGGTCGCGCCAGGAGAAGGTGGTTTCGCCGGTGAGGCGGCGTGCGATGAGGCCGGTCGTGGCGAGGTGGATCATGGCTTCGGTGCGGGTGGGCAGGGTTTCGTGGTCGTGGGCCAGGCGGCGGTGGTGCATGAGCCGGCCGGTTGGGTCCGCTCGATCGCCCATCGCTTCGGAATGGGGGTGAAGCCCCTGGTCCCGGGGGTGCGGGCGGTGATTTCCATGTCGATGCCGAGTGTGGCTGTGTGCTCGATGAGGTGCCACCACCGCCGCGGACGGCGAGCAGGCACGCGCCGGGAGGCGGCGCAAGCCCCCGGGCGGATCTGGATCCTCGCCGTTCTGGCTGCGATGGTCATGCCGGCCGAGGGAGCCGCCAACGACTGGAGCGCGCTGCACCTGAAGGACATCCTCGGCGCGCCCGCGAGCACCGCCGCCGCCGCGTACGGCACCTACGCGGCGGCGGTGCTCGCTGGACGGCTGCTCGCCGACCGCATATCCGGCCGGTTCGGGCCCATGGCGGTCCTGCGCTACGGCGCGGTCACGGCCGCCGTCGGGATCACGATCGTGTCCGTCACACCGTGGATCTGGGCCGCGTTCGCGGGCCGGGCGCTGTTCGGCCTGGGACTCTCCGGCTGCGTACCCCAGTTGTACAGCGCGACCGGGAGCGTCGACCCCTCCGCCGCCGGGGCCAACGTCTCCCGCGTCGCCGGGCTCGGCTACCTCGGCATGCTCTCCGGCCCCGCCGTCATCGGCTGGCTGACCCATCTCGTACCGCTGAACCACGCCTTCCTGCTGGTCACCCTGCTGTGCGTGATCGCCGCCACGGCTGCCGGAGTCCTGCGCACCGGATCCGGCCGCACGCGCGAGGTAGCACGGAGCAGCCACCGACCGCCTGTGCGGCACGACCCCTGACACCGTGCCGCACAGGGCTCCCCGCCCACCCCGGGCCCGCAGACCATCCATGCAGACGCCGGGGAACCCCCCGCCAACAGAAAGAGCCCCCGATGCCCGGGACAGACACCACCCCTGCCACCCCCGCCCGCGGCCGTGTCGGTGTCGTGCTGCCCCGCTACCTGCCCGTCCAGGAGGTGCTGCCCTACGCGCTCGGCGAGCCGAGGTACTGGGATTCGACCGGATCCGGGTGGTGGAGGACCTCGGCTTTCGCGGCGGACTCGCCCAGGCCGGCCCCGTCCTCGCCAGCACCAACCCACATCACCGTCGGTATCGGCATCGTGCCCGCCGACGCCCGCAACGTGTGCTTCGCCGCGATGGAACTGGCCACGCTCGCCCAGCTCTACCCCGGCCGACTGATCGCCGGCAAGCAGTCGTACTTCGTGATCTTGCGCCGTCGGCCCTTTAAGTAAGCACCACTTCCCTCAGGATTTGGGCGCCGCCCAGACCGCCCTTCACGAGACCCGCGCCGCCTACGAGCAGTACGCCAAGGCCCCGCCGTGGTCGGCAGAGCCGACGCCCGGCTGGGAGGGCTCGTGCGGAGACGTCACGCGCCTGATGATCTTGTTCCCTTCGGCTGTTCGCAGCCGCTCGGCGGACAGGCGGACGAAGCGGCTCGGGGATCCAGTACAGCGAGGACCCGCCGTTCTGACGTCGTCGGCAGAAACTCCCGCCGCCTTGCGAAAGGGCTTCGGCCGCGCGGGCGGGGCGATACTGATCGTGACAGTCGCCCCGCCGCCGGGCCGGTCTCGGACGCGGGCCCGGTCGGTGGGGACGCATCTTGGTCGATGTCTCCGAGGGGAGCCGTTCATGACTACGGCGAAAGACCTGTTCATCATCGCCATGGACCTGAAGCATTCCGTGGGACAGGGCGACCTGTCCCTCGCACTCGCGGGAGCCGAGCTGATCGATCTCATCGGTGCGGGGGCGGTCACCATGGACGGCGACCGCATCGTGCCGGGTGGACCGCCGACGCTGGACGATCGGTTCATGGGCGAGGCTGCGGCAGGGCTCACTCGGCAGGCGCCCTACGAGCGGATCGAGGACTGGCTGTGGCGCCGGGGCCGAGACCTCTCGGCCGCGTACCAGGCCGACCTGGAGGAGAACGGTGAGCTGAAGCCGCAGCGAAGCGGCCGGTTGTCCTTCGGCTCGGAACGCGTGGAACCGGTCGATACGCCCGCGCGCCGCCGTGCGGCCGACCGCTGGAAAGAGAAGGAACCCGTCCTGGCCGCCCTCGCCTCGGTCGTGGGCATCGACGACGAACGATCCGACGATGAGACCGGCCTCGATGACGAGGCGGTGACGACCGTGGTGGCCGCCGTCCACGACGCGGTGATGGAGCTGGAGGCCGTACGCCAGAGGCGGACCATCGAGAACGCGGCCTTCGCCAACCTCTGGCGCGGACCGTGAGCCGAGCCCGCCTTCGGGGGCGCGGTCGAGTCCGGCGGTGAGCGGTCGCACGGCCGCCGGGCAGCTCCTACGGCATGTCCGTGGACCAGTTCCGGTCAGGGGCGGGCGCGCGGCCTACACCTGGAGAGCTTCACCTGACCAACCTCAGCGAAAGGCCCCCGGATCCGGCCGCGCAGGCCCCGCCCGCCGGCGCCGCGTCCGGTGGGCGCAACGCCGCTTCTGTGAGGCAGGGGTCAGGTTCGCCGGCGAGTTGCGAGGCACTCGGCGGCGGCCGCCAGGGACCGCCGGGCGGACTCCGGCAATCCCCATCCCGGCGGACCGGGAAGGGCACCGGCTGCGTCGCGGCAGCCGCGGCGGTAGGCCGCCCGTCTTCGACCGGGATACCTACAGGCAGCACAACGCCGTTGAGCGGTGGATCAACCGCTTGAAGCAGCGGCGGGGGATCGCCAAGGCCGCCTCCCTGCCAGCAGTGTGTTCTTCTCGCGGTTCTGCGGCGGATTGAGATGCCGGCACGGCCGTGCAGCTTGCACGGCCGGGGCAGTGGACCGGCGGAACCGTGATGGAAGGCAAGGAAGTTGATCTGGTAGGCGACAGTGCCGACCCGCGCAACGGTTCGGTATGGACGTCAAGTGAGCGCTGGAGCAATCCAGGAGCTGTCCCCGGCTGGATGGCCTCGGCAGTGGGTCAGGGCCGCGGTCTGGGGCGGGCGATGAGCACGGACACGTCGTCGTGATCGTCCGGGTCACGCAGTTGTTCCAGGAGCCGGTCGCAGGTTTCTTCCAGGGAACGGTCGTGGCCGTCGAGTACGCGGAGGAAGAGGTCGAGGCGTTCGTCGATGGCATCGTGGCGTGTTTCGACCAGGCCATCGGTGTAGAGGACCAGTTGATCGCCGGGGCGCAGGGGCACGGTGGTCGTTTCGAAGGGGACGCCGCCGACCCCGAGGGGTGCACCGGATGGCAGGTCGAGCAGTTCGGGGGACCCGCCTGCAGGTGTCAGTGCCGGGGGCAGGTGTCCGGCCGCAGCGATGCAGCACGAGTCGCTGTGCGGGTCGTATTCGGCGTAGATGCAGGTGGCGATGTAGGGATCGATGCCGGCGGTGATCTTGTCGAGGTGTTGCAGCACCTGGGCAGGCGGGAGGCCGAGGTCAGCCAGGGTCGCAGTGGCGGTGCGCAGGCGGCCCATCGTTTGCGGCGGCATCGATGCCGCTGCCCATCACGTCGCCCACCACGAGTGCGGTCTTGTCCTCCGTGAGAGGGATGACGTCGAACCAGTCGCCACCGACCTCGGTAGAGGTTCCGGCGGGTTGGTAGCGGGTGGCTACCTCCAGACCCTCGGGTGGCGTCGGCTGCGGCAGCAGGCTGCGCTGGAGCGTCACGGCAGTGTTGCGGACGCTCTGGTACAGGCGCGCGTTGTCGAGGGACACCGCAGTTCGGCCGGCCAGCTCACCGGCCAGGGTGACATCGTCCGCGCCGAAAGGCAGTTGATTGCGGCCGCGCATCAGGCCCAGGACGCCGAACGCCCGGCCCTGGGCGGCCAGTGGAATCGCGAGATACGAGTGGATGCCGACACTGGCCAGGACAGCGGCGGCTCCGGCGTCACGAGCGATGCGCGCCAGATCCCACTCCTCCACGCGAGTCACCATGATCGGCTGACCGGTCCGTACGCACTGGGTGGGCAGTCGGTCGGCGCCATAGCTGACCGGTCGGTCGGCCGTGCCGACGGCGCCGGCCGCCTCGGTGAGGTAGGTGGCCTTCACCGCGAGGGTGCGAAAGAGCGCCGGGCCGCCGTCGGATGTCGCCGGGCGGCGATCGTCCAGGGCGGAGTCGAGTACGTCTACGACCGCAACGTCGGCGAGCTCAGGCACAACGACGCCGGCCAACTCGCGAGCGGTCTGTCTCATGTCCAAGGTGGTACCGATACGGGCGGAGCCCTCGGCGATCTGAGCCAGGCGCTGCCGGGCCTGGGCAGCCGCCGTGATCGCACCGTACCGATCGGTGACATCCACCACCGACATGGCGACACCAAGAACCTGACCGTTGAGAGCCTCCAGCCGGTAGACGGAGACAGACCAGGCATGATCATTGTCAGGGTCGGCCGGGGTGCGGCCAATGGTGTACTTGTCAACCTGAGGGCGTCCGGTCTCGAGCACTTCCCTGACTGCCGCCTCAGACGCATCGACACTGACGGCGGGCAGGACCTCACGGAAGCCCCGTCCGAGGTGCTCCTCGGCAGACAGGCCGTGCATCCGTTCCACCGCCGGATTGACGGCCACATAACGCAGATCGGTGTCCAGAACCTCCAGCCCGATCGGCGACTGGGCGATCAGCTGCGTGGACAACGCCACGTCCCGCTCCACCTCGCGCAGCGTCGACGCATCAGTGGCGATACCCAGAGCGTAGAAGTCACCCTGCTTGTCCGGCAGACGGGTGTTGCGGAATTCCACCAGCCGCGTACTGCCGTCCTTGTTCCGGACGGGAAAGACCCCGGCCCAGCTCCGGCCGGTCTCCATCATCTGCTCGCATCGGTCGGCCACCAGGTCCCTGTAGGGAGCATGGACCAACAGCTGAGCCGCCTGCCGGCCCAGCGCCTCCTGCGCGGAGTAGCCGAACATCTCCTCGGCCTGGGGGCTCCACAACACGAACCGCCCGCTCGTATCCAGCGCCACCACCGCCACACCGAGCGCATCCAGTACCCCGCTCGGCAGCTCCAGCCGAAGGCCGGACGAGTCGCTGTCGGCACCGAAGGATCCCGCTTCACTCATCCCAGGTGCTCCTTCCACCTGCCAGGGCGACACGCGCCCAGCGCAGGCCCTGGAGCTGCAGCGCTGGGATGGTTCCCATGCCTTTCTGGTGCTTCCACAGTCTCCTGAGACGACCGACGACGCACAGCGCCGAGCGAGGACGCGTGGTCACATGAGAAGCTCCGGTAGCGCAGGTCCACACGGTGGCGGCCAGGGTGTTGACGTCTGCTGCCATGTCCTCGGCGAGCGGCAGTTCGCCGGCGCCGCGCAAGGCCAGTTCCGGCGACACGAAATGGTCGATACCCACGCCCGTAACGGGCGGCGGCCGCATACTCTCCCGCCGGGGTAAGGGGTATCGGTAAGGAATGCCTGGTGCCGCAGGCCCTCGTCGTGATCGAACAGGGACAGTTAGGCGCCGGGGTGGGGTCGTTCGCGTCGCGCGGTGATGCGATGCCGGCCGGGTGGAGATCAATACGGGCTTGTGGCGGGCAGCGCGCTCGTCCCGGTAGCCGATGGAGGATGATGGTCCGCACTTGAGTTGTGGTCCATCGGCCTGCCACGAAACGATCGCGCCCTGGACGGGCGGGGTGGACCAGTATCGACTGATTCGATTACGTCAGGGAGCCGATGAGTACGAAGGTCGCACGTCCACGCAATCTGCTCAGGTATCTCACGATCACGTCCATCGCTATGATCACTGTGGGGTTGTGCGGTTTCCTCACGATCATCGCATTCACCATACCGAACCACACCAAAGTGATATCCGCCTTGAAGAGTCGCGGGGTCCAGACTCACGCGAGTATCACGAGATGCCGGCAAGCCCTCCACGACGAGAGCGGTGGCGAACTGTCTGTCACCTGCTGGGTGCGATTTACCCCGTCCGGCGGGCGTTCCGTTGAATCGCCGCTGAAATTCAAGACGCGTCAGGTGAGGGACGGCTACACCTTGGTAGTCGTGTACGACCCGAAGGATACCGGCACGGTCGCCCTTCCCTCGGACCTCGGCTACTGGAATACTCTCACCAGGAACACCCTTGATTTGCTTTTGCTGGTCATCTCGGCGGCAATGGTTCCTCTGGGAATCGCAGGTCTCGTCCTGCGGAGGCTTTTCGGGAGCTTCACGAAGCGGTACACGGACAATTTCGATGAAATTGACCAGGCCGCCACTCGGCACCTCGGTCCGGACGCCGCCCAGGCCATGGCTCAGGTCTGGACTCGGGACAAACCTTCGGGGAAGTGAACACTCGTCCGGCACGTGGATGCCGAGCGTGCACTGTTCGTCCGGCAGTAGTCCGCGACTTGCATCCCATCGATCCCTGAGCAGGCGCGGGTTTCTTTCCCAACAGCACGACACAGGGGTACTACCGCGTCGGCGAGAAGCGGCGTCGCGAGGCGGTCGAACGGTCACCGCGATGCAGTTTGACCGGCACGGCAACAGGATCTGGCGCAGGCCCAGCGCCTCCTGGACTCCGAACATGCCCGCCGCGCAGTCGGCGAAGTCGCTGTGCCCCGCGGACTGACACGGAACCATCCAACGTGGCCGCCGGCAGCCACGACTGCCCCGTCCGGTTTCGCTGCGTGGGATGCAGCCACTTCCGCACCGACATCTCCTACCTCCCCGACCTGGAGGCATACCTCGCGGACCTGCTGCGAAGCCGCGAACGCCTCGCCGCGTTCGCCGCGGACGCCTGGGCCACCACCGAGGCGACGCCGTACGAACGGGTCCTTACAGCCCTCGACAACGCGGTCAAGGCGGGTGGAGCGGGTGGAGACATCACCGTCCGCCCGGCTCTCCGCCCTACCGTTCACGCCAGGTGTAGGGGGCGGCGGTGTCGATGTCGGTGTCGGGCCAGCGGCGGTGCAGCAGGGCCGCCGTGGACCGGCACCAGGCCGCCAGGTGGGGGAGTACCCGGTGCGCCTCGGCGGTGCGGGCTCCGGATTCCAGCAGGGCCACCATCTGGGTGCGGGAGTCGTTGCCGGGGCTGCGTGCGTCCAGTGTCTTGAGCCGGCCGGTGCGCATCATCACCCAGACCATGGAAGCCGAAGCCGAAGCCAGGCCGAAGCCGAACCGCTGGTCGTCCTCGGCCTCGGGGACTGTCCGGGCAAGGGCTCGGCGGAACGCCTCGACCTGGCTCGGCCCCGACACTCCCAACCAGTCCGGGCCGGGGACTGTGAAGCTGGTCGTGGCGGTGAGGGCACGGCGGAAGCCCGCCCCCTCGAAGTCGGTCAGCCGGCCGCCGCCGCTCGGCCCGGTCAGGAAGTTGTGTGACTCGGTGTCGCCGTTGGTCAGGGCCAGGAATGGGCCGGGATCTGCCAGTTCGGCCACGGCCGCTTCCAGATCGCGTTCCGCGGCGGGCAGCGGGACGCCGAAGGCGCCGGCCCGGGTGAGCCCGTTCCGTCAGAGGTCGGTGTAGGCGTGTTCCCAGTCGCCCAGTCGCCCAGTCGCCCAGTCGCCCAGTCGCCCAGTCGCCCAGTCGGTCAGCGCCGGTGCCCAGTGCTGTGCGGCGGGCGTTGAACAGCGCGGCGCGGCCGGCGGATGCGGCGGCCAGCTCGCCCATCGAGGAGGCGAAGGCGGTCAGTTCGGCGTCCAGGGCCGGGGTGTGGCCGTCGCGGTGCAGCAGTTCGGCCAGTTCGGTGCGCGGGTGCAGGTCCTCCAGCACGAGCAGGCGGGAGTCCGGTGAGGCGGCGTGCAGGCCTGGTGCGAGGTCGAGGCGGAGGTCGTCGGCGATGAAGGCGAGCGCGGCGTGCTCGCACCGCGTCAGCTCCTCGGCGGAGCGGAGGCCGTATCCCTCGGGGCGGAGGCATTTCACGATGACCGTTTCAGGGAGCCCGGTCGCCTCCGACAGGTGGGCGCACAGCACCCAGGGATGGTGCAGCGGCTCGATGGTGGTCCGGGCACCGACGGAGGCCGTGAGCAGTGCCTCGATCTCGGCCGATGTGGGAAGGGCGACGTCCAGAGGTGCGGGCATCGGGGGATCCTCGCACGGCCGGGTCAAGATCATGCAGAATTCTGCGCCGAGCGGCGTTCCGCCAGCGCAATGCCGTTGTCAAACACCCCGGCAACTTTCGGCTTCGTCATCCTGCCAGCGAGGACATTGCGACCCTTATCAGGAGCAAGCACCACCCAAACCAGGGACAGCACCACGCCTGCTGCACTCGATACGGTGGATGGAAACAGCGCTGATCTGCGCAGACCTACCCCTGCCGAACCCGCTCAACAGTCCGCCCCCAAGAGAACATGGAACTGCGCCCCGGCACTGTGCTGGACGGGGAGGCGGTGATCCGGCGGGACGGTCGGCTCGATTTCGCGGCCGCGCAGTTGCGGGCTGCGTCGTCCGTGACCCGGGCCCGCGCTCTGGCGGCCCGGTACCCGGCGTCATACGTCTGCCCGTACACCCAGTGCCGCGCCTTCCTCCTGGAGCTCCTCGCCGATGTCGAACCGCCTATGCGGGCCGTCCCGGCAACCGATGACCGGGACATCGCCGTGCTCTGGCACGACACCCTGCGCGAGCAGGTCATCGAGGGGATCGTCCGCAAGCGGGGCGGCGCGAGCTATCCGTCGGGACGGCGCCGGTGGGTGAAGGTACGGCACGCGAACTCGGATCTGGTCGTGGAGCTGCTGGCCGGGTCCGGTCGGCACGGCACCCTTACCGTGATCCGGATGCGGTGAGAGTGCCGTGCCTGACTGCTGGTCAGGGGGCGACGACGAGGGGACCGTTCTCGGCTCGATGTACGCGAGACCGAGTGCTCCCCAAAGACAGCATCCCGCCGCCGCAGCCGGAGCCGCGACGGCGGAGTGCCGAAGGGGATGGTCAGTCCGTCAGGGTCACCGCGTTGTACTGGCCGGAGTCCTTCACATTGGAGATGCCGCCGCCCCATGGGAGGAACGAGCGGCCCCCGCCGTCGTCATCGTTCACCAGCACCGAGACGCTCAGCAGGCGCTGATCCGCGGCGATCGGCGCCAGCTCCGCCCAGGGCAGGTCATTCGGTAGCGCGTCTTCTTGGCGGAGTCGTCCCGTGTCACGGTGCTGGTCGCGGCGGTCCTGGTGCCCGGACTGCCGTCCATGGTGCGGAAGACCACGCTCTCCGCTCCGGACGAGGTGAGCGCCGCCCCGTACTCGGCGCCCGCGGAGACCGTCTCTCCCGGGAACCCCGGTGCGAGAGCCACCTGGACGGAATCGCCCTGCCAGATGTTCTGCCCGGTGAAGGTCTGCCGCTGGACGTCGTCCGCGACGGAGACGTCGACGACGAGAGCCTCCTGCGACCAGGCCAGGGTCACGTCGGCCGACAACCCGGGGTCCTTTCCGACGCTCGCGGCCGGTGGCGCCCCGTCGATCTGCGCCAGCGGTCCGGCCCTGGTGACCGCATCCGCGGCCGGAACGCTCACCGTCCCCGCGATCCGGTGCACTGCATCGCCGGCGGTCACGAACCGCACGCGGTAGCCGGTGCGGTCCTTCGCCGTGCCCGGTATCGGCACATCCACCGGCAGCGACTTACCGGGCTGCACGGTGGCGCCGTGGGTTGGCGCGATCACCCGTTTCTTGCCGAACTGCGCTGTGACGGCGCTGAGCCGCGTCGGGCGGTCCGTGGTGTTGGTGTAGACGGCCCGCACCGCGTGCTTCCCACCGGCGGTGAGCACATGGCCCGCGGTACCCGCGGGCACGACCTCGGCCATGCGGGCGGCCTTCGCCGCGGAGGCCAGGCCCATGCGGGCTTGCAGCCGCTCGAAGTCGCTGCGCCCTTCGCTGTCGAGCGCGACGATCTCGCCGTCCAGAACCGCGGGCCGGCCGAGCACGGGCCCGAGTGCTGCGAGTTCCGGGGTAGGCGGTGGTGATGTCCGCCCCGGACCGGGACCGCAGGAGCACCGGCCCGTCGTCCGGAAAGCTCACCATGGCCCGGTGCCCATCGTTCTACAGACTTTGACGTGTCTCATGAGACAGTCCAGCGGTGGTTTTGCCGGACGGGACTGCGGCGGTGTCGTACTGTCCCGTGAAGCCATGGCGAGCTGTTGGTGCTGGTGCCCTCGCGCTGTGCAGTCAGGATGGCTGGACTTCGTCGAAGAGGGCGAGGGCTTCGGAGGGGTCCGGGCTCACGAGGCGTTCCAGACCGGCCGTCGTGATCTTCGCCCACCTGCTGGCCCGTGCCCACATCTGTTCCTCGAAGGCGCGGACGGCCTCGTCCAGATCTTCAGGGCCGGTGGCGATGGACTCGGCGAGTTCGGCGCCTTCCAGCATCGCGAGGTTCGCGCCCGCCCCCAAGGGGGGCATCAGGTGGGCGGCGTCGCCCAGCAGCGTCACCCCGAAGACGTGGGTCCAGGTATGGGACACGGGCAGGACGTAGAGGGGGCGGTGGACGAAAGCGGTGCCGTGACGGAGGAGGTCGAGGACGGGAGCGGCCCAGCCGTCGAACAGAGCCAGCAGGCTCGATCGCACGGCCTCGACGTCGGCCAGGTCCAGGTTTGTGTGCCAGTCCAGCGGCGCGCGGAACTGGGCGTACACCTTGACGTGGCCGCCGCTGTTGCGCTGGGCGACGAGAGCTCGGTTCACGCCGTACACAGCCACGGAACCGTCGCCGACCAGCCGGGCGAGGTCGGGGTGGCGGGTGTCGATGTCGTCGAGGGAGGTCTCGACATAGGTGACGCCGGTGTAGTGCGGCGTGGCCGAGGAGACTGCGGGGCGGACCCGGGACCAGGCACCGTCCGCGCCGACCACGAGGTCGAACGTCTCCTGTCGCCCGTCCGCGAAGTGGACCAGTACGCCGTCCCGGGTCCCCGGCACCACCTGCGTCACGCTCCGCCCCCACTGGACGTCGAGAGGGCCGAGCAGCAGGTCACGGAGTTGCCCGCGGTCGATCTCGGGATTGGCCTGTTCCTCTGGACGGGGTCGCCAGTCGCGCAGGACGGTCCCGTCCGTGTCCAGGATGCGCATGGCCTGCCCCTCGGGACGGGACAGCGCCTGGAACTCCGCCAGCAGCCCCGCCTTGTCCAGCGCGAGCTGGCCCAGCCCTTCGTGCAGGTCCAGCGTGCCGCCCGGGGGGCGGGCGTCGGGGGCGGGATCGCGTTCGAGGACGGCGACGGGGTAGCCATGGCGGTGCAGGACACGGGCGAAGGTAAGGCCGGCAGGACCGCTCCCGACCACTGCGATGCAATGCGTCATGCCGATACACTGTATTAGTTCATTACGGTGTATCGCAACGGTACGATGTCACTATGACTGTGTGGGACCGGCCGGAGCCGCCGACTCAACCCGTGCCGCTCGACCGGGAGCGGATCGTCGCCGCAGCCATCGCGCTGGCCGACGAGGGCGGGCTGGAGGCGGTGTCCTTGCGCAAGATCGCCGCCCGCCTGGACGCCGGCCCTATGCGTCTGTACAGATACATCTCCACCAAGGAGGAGCTGTTCGACCTCATGGTGGACGAGGTCCACGCCGAGATCCGCGCCGAGGAGCAGCCCGGTGACTGGCGGGAGGCGTTGCGCGTCCTCGCCCAGCGCACCAGGCAGGCCGCTCTCCGTCACGAATGGCTGGCCGACCTTCTCGGCGGTCGCCCGGCCCTGGGTCCGAACCGCCTTGCCGTGACCGAGGTCACGCTGGCTGCCTTCGACGGCCTCGCGGACATCGACACCGTCATGCGCGCCGTGGAGACTGTCAGCGCCTACTTCATCGGCGCGATCAGGCGCGAGATCGCGAACCTGCGGGCCGAGCGCGCCACGGGCCTGTCCAAGCTCGACTGGCAGCGGGCCTCCGGCCCGCATCTGACGAGAATGCTGGCCACCGGCCGCTTCCCGGCGCTCGCCAGGGCCGTGTACGACGGCACGGATGTGGACGCCGAGGCATCCTTCGCGACCGGCCTGGACTGGGTCCTCGACGCCGTGGCCGTCAAACTCACCACGCCGCCGGCGTGACGCTTTGCTCTTGCCCGAGCGTCAGTCGTGGGCATGATGCCGGTGGTCATTCTCGCACTGCGTTCCCGCGATCGAGAGGGACCACCACGGCTGACCTTTTCACGAGTTGCTCGCGGAGGGCTGTGTTCTCGGCGGTCAGGGCCGCGATGACCGTGGCGGTCCTCAGCACACCCCTGGTAGGACAGCAACCCGCGCCCATGGGCGCTGCTGCGGGGCCTCTACTGACTGGTGAGGGCCCTCTGCTATTTCCTCCGGGAGCGCATGGTGCGGGCGGTCAGGTGTCGCGGCGTGGGGCGTGGTCGAAGAACCGGTTGTCGGTATCGATACGGATCTCCCGCACGCCGGGGTAGGGGCGGGGGAGGGGATCGTTGGTGGCGGCGGTGATCTGGCAGGCGTAGCCGTCGGGGGAGGTGTCGCCGGCGATGTTGATGAGGGTGTCTGGGTGCCGGGCACCACCATCTGCCCTATGCCCGCGACCTGGTCGTTGACGGCGTTCAGCCATAGGCAGCTCGTGAGATGAACCTCTCCTCGGCCGCTCTCGACAAGTCGCACCTCACCTCAGCAGATCTCTGTCGTCGCCACATCGCAGCCGCGTCGGAGAGCGAGGACACACTGAGTGACGGAACTCCGTCGCAGGCATTGAATACACGACACCTCAACATGCGAGCCCGCCAGTTGGCCCGGGCTGGCCTGGTTTCTCGGCGCGAGCCGCTCGTACCCGAGGAGGCTCACCGGGTGGCTCCGCGTCATCGGGTGGACGGCTCCGGTTGCGTCCTGGCCATGTGCGTCGCAGGCTGCCGCTATGGATCGCCCCCCGGGAGCAAGCTCGCTGCCCGTCCTGGTGACCGGCGCCGCGGGCAGTGTAGGCGCCGTCGGACGTTCCGTCGTCGAGAGCCTTCGGCGACGTGGCCTGCCCGTCCGGGCTGCGGTACGTCGCGAGGACGATCGCGCACGGGCACTGCGGGCGACCGGCGCCGAGGTCGTGGTCGCAGACCTGACGCATGCAGGCGAGGTCGCCAGCGCCCTGGACGGTTGCGGGCGGATGTACTTCGGCATGGGCGTGTCGGCGCAGTACCTGGAGGCGGCCCTGACGGCAGCGGTCGTCGCGCGCGCGTACGGGCGCCTGGAGGTGTTCGTGAACATGTCGCAGCTGACCGTCGCCGAGATGGACCTCAGCCGCACCTCCGAGTCGGACCAGCAGCGGCAGCAGTGGCTGGTCGAGCAGGTCCTCGACTGGTCGGGCCTGCCCGTTGTCCAGATCAGGCCCACCGTGTTCCTGGAGAACCCGCTCTTCCGCGTCGGCTTCTCCTCGATCGCGAAGACGGGCACCATCAGGCTGCCCTTCGGCGAGGCGAAGACCTCCCCGGTGGCGGCCGGCGACGTCGCTGCGGTCGTGGAGGAGGTACTGGCCGACCCGGCTCCGCACACCGGGCGGATCTACGAGCTGACCGGCCCCCGTTCGGAGGGCATCACCGCCATGGCGGCGCAGGTCTCCGCGGTCCTGGGCCGGCCGGTCGGCTATCGCGACGTCCCCCTGCAGGAGTGGATCGACCACGATCTCAGGCCGCTTGGGCTGCCGGACCACGTCTTCCAGCACATCTCCACCATGGCCCGCCTCCATGCGGAGAACCGGTATGACCGAAAGGCGGACGGTGTGGAGCGGGTCACCGGGCGGCCCCCTTCGGAAGTGGCCGACTTCGTCCGGACACACGCCGACCTGTTCACCGGCCCATGAGCGGCGAACTCGGGCCTTGACCCCGGGTTCTGGTCACCGGAGAGACTTGGATCTTGATGGTCCAGGAGAACGGAGTCCCCGTGGGGATGAAGCACTATCCCGTCGAGTTCAAGGCGGACGCGGTCGCGTTGTACCGGTCGAAGCCAGGAGCGACGATCAGGTCGGTCGCGGATGATCTCGGGGTGAACACCGAGACGCTGCGGAACTGGATCCGGGCCGCCGACGGGCGCCGGCCCGGCGCTCACTTTGCACCGCCGACCGCTGCGCAGGCGGGCGGAGGCGACGTTCAGGCGGATCTGGCTGCTGCCCGGAAGAGGATTCGCGAGCTGGAGGAAGAACACGACATCCTACGCAAGGCGGCCCGGTATTTCGCGACGGAGACGCGCTGGTGAGGAGCCGTAAATTAACTACTGCCAGTTTCCACGCGGATCGGGTGCGTGCGGTGGTATACGGGCTGGCATGGGGATATCGGATCAGGTCCTGGCGGTCCTGGATGTGAAGTTCGCCGCGGTGCTGCCGCACTTGGACGAGCGGCAGCGGCGTTTGTATCTGGCTTCCGAGGCCGGGGCGTTGGGGCACGGCGGGGTGACGGCCGTGGCCAGGCTGGCCGAGGTGTCGGAGTCGACCATCGCTCGAGGGCAGGAGGAGCTCGCGGGTGAGGAGGAGGTTCTGGGGCGAGTGCGACGACCTGGCGGTGGACGCAAGAGTGCCGCCGAGCGGGATCCGGGCCTGGCCGCGGCGCTCGAATCGTTGATCGAGCCGCACGAGCTGGGAGATCCGGTCTCTCCGCTGCGCTGGGCCGCCGCCTCGCTGCGGGACCTGGCCCGAGAACTGACCGAAGCCGGACACCCGGTCAGCGCCCCGGTGGTGGGCGGCCTACTGCATGAGATGGGCTTCAGCCTGCAGGGCATGGCCAAGACCCGGGCCGGCCGTCAGGTTCCCGACCGTGATGCCCAGTTCCGGCACATCAACGCCGCTGCCGAACGGTTCCTGGCCGAGGGCCTGCCAGTGGTGAGTGTGGACGCGAAGAACAAGGAGCCGATCGGTGACTTCGCCCGCCCCGGGCGCACCTATCGGCCCAAAGGTGAGCCGATCACCGCCCCGGACCATGACTTCACCCGCCCCGACACCCCGCTGGCCATTCCGTACGGCGTCTATGACCTGGGGAGGGACACCGGCTGGGTGAACGTGGGCACCGACCGCAACACCGCCGCGTTTGCGGCGGAGTCCATCCGGCGCTGGTGGAACGGTCGAGGCCGCCTCGACTATCCCGGAGCCACCCGGCTGCTGATCACCGCCGATGCGGGCGGAGCGAACTCGGCGGACTCCACCCTGTTCAAGATGGACTTGGCCGTCCTGGCCGACGACTCCGGGCTGGACATCACCGTCATGCACTTTCCGCCTGGAACTTCGAAATGGAACAAGGTCGAACACCGCTTGTTCTCCCGGATCACCCATAGCCTGCGCGGACAGCCGCTGACCAGCTACGAGGTCCTACTCCAGACGATCTCGGCCACTCGCACCAGCACGGGGCTGAGCGTCAGTGCCGTCCTGGACGAGAACGACTACCCCACCGGTCGTAAGCTCACCCGGGCCGAGCGCAAGGCAGTCGAACAGCGCGTGGAGCGCGACGAGTTCCACGGCGAGTGGAACTACACCATCGCCCCGCACGACCCTGTCCAGGACCCGCCGACCTCACCAGAACAGAAGCTGGCAGCCCCCATCCCACCCGAGGCCCTTCCTGCTCACTCACCCCGCCTTGACCGGCATGTCCCGCGACCAGTTCGACCAGCTCGTGGACCAGCTTGAACCCTGCCGCCAGATCCTGACAGATGCCGAGCGCCGGAACGATGGCAGTGACGGACGCGGGCGCAACCCCGGCTTCGGGATCCTCGATCACCGCCATCGGGTCCTCGCCGCAATCCTCAACTGCCGCAACACCGTCACCCTGACGCTGGTAGGCCAACTGATCGGCAGGGACCGCAACGTGCTGAGCTATCACGCCCACAGGACCACGCCGCTACTGGCGTTCGGCGGGACCGGCCTCGCCGCGATCCTCACCCGCCAGACCCACCCACCGCGCACCTCGAAGCCTTGAAGAGCGTGATCGAGCGGCACGACAACATGATCGAAACTGGCAGTAGTTAATTTACGGCTCCTGAACCGCTGCCAGTTCGTTGAAGACCACCAGAGCCGGTTCGGCGTGAAGCGGCTCTGCGACATTCTCGGCCTCTCCGGGTCGAGCTTTTACTACTGGCGTCGCACCGCGGCCGCGCGGACGGCCCGGCAGAGCGCCGAGGCCGGGCTCGCAGCCCGGATACGCAAGGTCCACCAGGACTCCGACGGCACCTACGGAGCCCCCAGGATCACCGCCGAGCTCCGTGACGAGGGCGGCCCGGTGGTCAACCACAAGCGCGTCGCGAGGATCATGCGGACCATCGAGCTCAAGGGAGTCCGTCTGCGCCGTCGGCACCGCACCACGCTCGCGGACCAGGCGGCGCCGAAGGCGCCGGATCTGATCGGCCGTGACTTCACCGCGGCCGCGGTGAACACGAAGTACGTAGGCGACATCACATACCTGCCGGTCAGCGGCGCGAAGCCGCTCTATCTCGCGACCGTCATCGACCTCGCCTCACGCCGGCTGGCCGGGTGGGCGATCGCTGATCACATCCAGACCGAGCTCGTCATCGATGCCCTGGCGGCCGCCGAGCGGACCCGCGGGAGCCTGGCCGGAGCAGTGATGCACACCGATCACGGCTCGCAATATACGAGTAGGGCCTTCGCTGATATCTGCAGGTCAGCAGGGGTCCGGCAGAGCATGGGCGCGATCGGGTCCAGCGTGGACAATGCCGCTGCGGAAAGCTTCAATGCCGCCTTCAAGAGGGAGACGCTCAAGGGCCGCAAAGGCTGGTCGAGCGAGCGTGAAGCGCGACTCGAAGCCTTCCGCTGGCTGACCCGATACAACACCCGACGCCGACACTCCCGCCTCGGTCAGCGATCTCCGATCGCCTACGAGAACGGCTTTCAACCCACAGCAACTACCCTGGTCCAAGCGGCATAGACGTGTTCAAAATCCGGGGTCAAGGCCCCTTTGCAGCTGACCCAGCCCGTGTTCTTGCTTGCGACGACCCCGTAGAGGCCGCTGGACAGCCTCTTTTCCAGCTCGACACCGAGCTTGCACGCGTCAGGCTTCGGCGTGGTGCAGGTCTTGATCTTCCCCTGTGCCTGAAGGGGACCGTTGCCAGTGACGTAGAACGGCTTCATCGATTCGGGGGTGCGTTTCCTCTTGAGTGAGCTGGTGGTCAACGGTCATGGCGCCTGGGCGAATTGCTCTTGGTAGCGGCTGGCATGGACTCGCTGGTACTTGTGCTGCACATGGAACTGCCCGGTCCGCGTGAGTTTCTTCAGCCGGTGCCGCACGCGCTCGACATGCCGGGGCACACGTGCGTCCTCGCCCAGGTGCGCGAATGACCTCCTGACAGCGCACCAGTCGGCCCAACTCGGTCAGTACCGACACGAGTTGATCGGCGAAGGCCGTCGCGTCGGCACCGGGAGCGAGCAGGGTAGAGCCGCCCCCGGCGTCCCGGGGCGCCGACGGATGGTACTGCGGCAGCTCGCCGATCACCTCGCGGGCCACGACCAGGCGCTCCAGTTCCTTCCGGCAGGCCGCCAGGAGACCGGCGATGCGCTCGGCCTCGGCTTCGAGCCGGTCTGATTCCGCCTGGAACGCGGTCTCCCGCTCCGCCAGCAGTCGCAGCACCTCCTCGCAGCCCATCCACCCGTCCTTCCATGCTGGTTGACCACCCGCTACCGCAACGACCGGAAAACGCCCCGGGGCACGACATCCCCACCCAAGTCACTCAAGAGGAAATGCACCCGATCACGACTGTCTACCAGGCGGACCACCGACGGCTGCTCTCCGAGATAGCCGCACTGCGGCAGGCAATGGACGGACTGCGGCTCACCGCTCAGGAGCGGCAGAGCGCCGAGGGCGAACTCTGCGCTGCCAACTGCCAAGTGGAGAATGCCTCGTGCCAGGCGCCGTAGGACAGGGCCAGGGCGGCGTCTGCTGCGGCCGGTACCGTCGTCACCGAGATCGCCACACCGACCTGCGGGCGCGAGCGGACCCTGCTGCCATGCAAGACCCGTGATCTTTCGTCCCTCTCGTGCTGGGCATCTCGCCGGGTCAGACGGACTTGACCTCGCCGCCGTCCATGCGCACCGTCGATCCGGTCATCCAGCGGGCTGCAGGTGAGACGAGGAACGCCATCAGCTCGGCGATCTCCTCCGGCCGGCCGTAGCGTGCGATGTCGGCCTCCTGCGGGAACTTGGCGGTCGCCTCCTCGACCGTCATACCGTGAGCGGACGCCCAGTGTTCGAGATACGAGCGGCGGCGGCCCGTCATGACCGCGCCGGGCATGACGCTGTTGACCTGGACGCCGTCGGCGATGCCGCGGTCGGAGAAGGCCTTCGCGAGGGCGGCGATCGCGGCGTTGATCGTGCCGACCGCCGCGTAGGCGGCCTTGGGAAAGATCGCCGAGTTGCCCGACATCAGCACGACGGAACCCTTGGTCTCAATCAGTGCCGGCCAAGCCGCGATCGTCAGTCGCCGAGCACCGTGGAGCTTGAGTTCCATGCCTGCGTCCCACTGCTCGTCGGTCATCTCGAACAGATCGATCTGCGGCACCGCGCCCGCGATGTTGACCAGGGCGTCGATACGGCCAAACGCGTCCCGGGTCTTGTCGACCACGGTGCGGGCCGCCGAGCGCTTTGCGAGGTCCAGGTCGATGACGAGGGCCTCGGCCCCGGCCGCCTGCACCTGGGCTGCGGTGTCCTCCAGGTGGGATCGATCGCGTGCCACGAGCACCATCGAGGGAAAGTCCCGCGCCAACCGGATCGCCGTGAAGCGACCGATACCCTGGCTGGCGCCGGTGACCACTGCTACGGAGTTGGGCATCAACTTCTCCTGCGCCAAAAAACGTGTTGTCAGCCCGATCAGGACCGTCGACGAAACCTGCCGCGACGCCTACGGGGCGAGGAACTTGCGGATCGCGGTGGCGATCTCGTCGACATGGGTCTCCAGGGCGAAGTGACCGGTGTCGAGGAAGCGGACGTCGGCGTCGGGGATGTCGCGCTTGAAGGCTTCGGCCCCGGCCGGCAGGAAGAACGGATCGTTCTTGCCCCACACCGCGAGCAGTCGCGGCCTGCTGGTCCGGAAGTACTCCTGGAACCTCGGGTACAGCGCGACATTGGTTGCGTAGTCGAGGAACAGGTCGAGCTGGATCTCGTCCGCTCCACTGCGCGTGAGGTAGGAGTTGTCCAGCCCGTAGCCGTCCGGACTGACCCGCGTCTCGTCGGGAACACCGTGCGTGTACTGCCAGACCGTTGTCTCCGGCTGCACGAGTTTCCGGATCGCTTCCCGGTTGGCCGCCGACGGCTCCTTCCAGTACGCCTGGACGGGATTCCAGCCCTCGCTCAGCCCCTCCTCGTACGCGTTGCCGTTCTGCGAGATGATCGCGCTGATCCGCTCGGGGTGCCGGGTGGCGATCCGGAACCCGACCGGGGCGCCGTAGTCGAACACGTACAGGGCAAAGCGATCCAGGCCCAGGACTTCCGTCAGCCGGTCGATCACGTCGGTGATGTGCTCGAAGGTGTAGTCGAAGTCGCCTCGCGCGGGCATGTCCGACATGCCGAAGCCCGGCAGATCGGGAGCCACGACGTGGAACCGGTCGGCGAGCAGTGGGATCAGCTCCCGGAACATATGGCTCGCGGACGGGAAGCCGTGCAGCAGGACCAGCGTCGGTGCGTCAGGTGCTCCGGCCTCTCGGTAGAACACCTTGAGACCATCGACGTCCGCCGTGCGGTATGCGATGTCCACCATGACAAGCACCTCTCCTTTTCCAGGACGCGGCCAACGGCGGGTCGGCCGCGCGCCACGTCTGGAGATCACGCTCGTACGTAATTGTCTTAATAGAGTCAGTAGGGTTATCAATCTGCGCCGGAGATGGCCGCCGGCCCTATCCGTGCCGGTCGCTCTCCCGCACCGCTTCCAGCACGATGTCGACGACCACGGACGGCCGCGTGAGCACAGGCAGGTGGTCGACGGGAGCCGTGCGCACCCGCGCCTTCATGCGCTCGGCCATGAACCGCTGGTTCTCCGCGGGGATCATGCGGTCCTCCTCGGCCACCAGGAACCAGCTCGGCAGGTCCTTCCACGCCGGACGCCCCACCGGGGTCCCGATGCATCCCGCCGCGAGCGGCCGCTGGGTAGCGGCCAGCAGTGCCTGCTCCTCGGGCGAGGCGTGCTGCGCGAAGGCCCTGGCGAAGGCGTCCTCCGGTAGCCAGATCAGCTCGTGGGGGTCGGGGCCGAGTTGGGGGGGCCTGCGGATGCGGCTCGGTTCGGTAGAAGACGTCGGCCACCGTCTCGCCTTCGTCGGGGGCGAGCGCGGCGACGTACACCAGCGACGCGACGTTCTCGTCGTCCGTCGACGCGATGACCGCCCCGGCGTAGGCGTGCCCCACCACCACGACCGGCCCGTCGATCCGCTCCAGCGTCCGGTCGAGCGCCGAGACGTCGTCGGCGAGCGAGGTCAGTGGCAGCGGTGCGGCGACGGCCTTCACGCCTTCGGATCGCAGTCCGGCGATAACCTTGTTCCAGCTCGACCCGTCGGCCCAGGCGCCGTGCGCCAGCACGGCCCTGGCCTTGCTCTCGGACATCCCTGCTCCTTCCGGACTACCCCCTGCTCGGGCAGCGGGCGGGCTCCGGTCGAGTAACCGCCCTGATGCCGGTGGCGACGTTACGAAGGATCAGTAACTTGGCAAGGAGCCTCAAGGGGGGTGACTGTCCCCTTTGCCCGCAACGACACGCACCGGAAGGAACTAGCAGGATGGTCCAACACGCTCCGGCTCTGCTCCTCGCCGACACGCTCTGCTTGGACTTCCTCAACTCGATCGCCACACCGGTCGACACGCAGATCAACTGGATCGAGGACGGCGAGGCCTCTTGGCCTGGCTGGAGCAGGCGCACAGGCGTTGTCACCTTGGCTGGCGAGCCGAGTCCCCGGGACGCTTCTCGGGTCGTTGGGCATCGGGAGGGGACGCCGTGGCGTCGTCGTACGAGGGGTTCCGGTACCCGGCGGAGATCATCGCGCACTGCGTGTGGCTGTACCACCGGTTCCCGCTCAGTTTCCGTGAGGTCGAGGAGCTCATGCTCGCCCGCGGCGTGGTCGTCTCCCATCCCTCTCATTGCGTGGGAATCCCCGCCTTCAGGCGGGGAGGGAAACGCATCCTTTGCCCTCGGAGCCGCGAAGCGGCGTAGGACGCTGTGACCCTGCCCTCGGGTAGCGGTCAGGGCTTGGCCGTCTGAGGCTCCACGGAGCCAAGTGAGAAGGGGCGCGTTTCCTCTTGAGTGAGCGCCATGTACCTGCCCATTTCCTCGATGCCGGTACTACGGGCGCCGGATAGCTCCGGCTGTCCTGGCGGACGGACAGGTCGCCTGCCGATCTGCTCCATCGTGCCTGGTGGGGGCGGCGGTCACCCCAAAGGAAACACACCCTCGATTCGAAGGCGCAGCCTACGACCTCAGCGGGCTGAGCCGTGTTCGCCGTGACCGAGACCTTCCCGTGGGCGCCTCCGTCTTCGGAGGCGGCGTGTGAAACCCCGGCGCCAGCGAAGACGAGCACGTCGGCCGCTGCTGTGATCAGACTGGTCGGCAACCGCATGGAACTAATCCTGTTTCTTGTCGCAAAGATCGAAACACCCAAGGATCTGTAGCCCAGGAGTACGACAGAAAGCGATGCTGTGCAGCAGAATTCCCATCAGGAAGGGGGTGGCGGTTGAGTTGGTCAGATGGCATCTATTAACGTCTGTAAATGATTGAGTGCTGGGCGGTGAAGTTGATACCCACCACCTGAGGGAGGACGGCCGTGCGAGATCTGTACTCCGCAGACGGGGCTGGTCGACGGGTAGGGCCGTACGGACCGCCCGGCGCGCTGCGGGGGTGCCGGGCTCGCAGGATCGGTCTGTGGCGTTCCCGATCAAGGTGGCGCTGGCCCAGGTGGTTCCGGTCCTGCCTGAGGGGCCGGGCTGGTGGTACGAGCCGAAGCTGGACGGTTCTCCAGACACTCAGATGTGTCTCACCTACTGGTGCCGTCGTTTCAGGAGCCTGTGCGCGAGGGTGGCCACGGGAGTTCGGCCGCGTTCTTCGTCGTACACATGACGATGTGCGACCCGTTCCAGGTGAAGGCGATCGGTACGTTGCGCGGGGTTCCGTCCTTGGCGACGCAGGCCGGGCGGGTCACGTCACGGGCCAGCAGCTCCTGGCTGATCGGGCGGTTCAGAACCTCGGTGATCTCGTTCGGCTGCATGGTTCGGTTTCTCCTTCTCAGTGCAGTTGCTCGGCCAGTCCGACGATGATGCCCTCCGGGCCGCGGATGTAGCAGAGCAGATAGCTGTCCTCGAACCGGGCGATCTCGCCGACGAGTTCGGCGCCGTGAGGGCGTAGGCGGGCAACGGTGTCCTCGATGTCGTCGACGGCGAACATGACGCGGTGCGTGCCCAGAATGTTGTGCGGCCGGTTGCGCGGCCCGGCGCTGATCACCGCGGGGCTGCGGTACTTCGCCAGCTCGAGCCGGCTGTGACCGTCCGGGGTCCGGACCATCGCGATGTCACAGCGGACGCCGTCGAGTCCGGTGCACTGGTCGGCGAAGAGGCCCTCGACCTCCGCCCTGCCCTCCAGCTCCATACCGAGTTCCACGAAGAACGCGATGGCGGCATCCATGTCCTCGACGACGATGCCGACGTTGTCCATCCGCTGAATGGCCATGCTGGTTTCTCCTTCTTCCTCGTGCGGCCGGTGGTGGCCGCTGATGTCCCTGAGACGGAGCCGGTGGCACGTTCTCGACATCCTGAGACCGCCGAATTCCAAAAAGTTACGGCATCAGTCGGCCTGCAGGACGAAGAACAGGAAGCGCACGAAGGCCCCCGAGGGCTTGTCCACGAAGATGTCGGGGAACAGCTCGCGGGCGCCCGGTGCGGGGAACGGTTCGCTGATGACGTTGATCCGGAAGCCGGCCGCGGTGAAGGCGTCGGTCATCGCGTGCAGCGGGCGGCGCCAGAATGTCATCAGGGCGGTGTGCCCGTCGAGGGTCCATTCCTCGGAGTGCTTGTGGGTCGCGAAGTAGTCGACACCGGGCATCACAAGGCCGATGGAGGGGTGATCGACGGACACGATCAGTCGGCCGCCGGGAGTCAGCACGCGCCGTAGTTCGGCCAGCGGGGTAGTCCAGTCCTCCAGGTAGTGCAGGGCCAGGGAGGCGACGACGTCGTCGAACGCGGCGTCGGGGAACGGCAGCGGGTTGCCCAGATCGGCGAGGTGCAGAGCAGCGTCGTCGCCAAGGCGCTTCCTGGCCAGTTCCAGCATCTTGGTGCTGGAGTCGAAGCCGGTCACGATTGCGCCCCGACCGCGCAGCGCCGCGGACAGGGGACCGGAGCCGCAGCCGGCGTCCAGGATTCGTCGACCGGTCACGTCCCCGGCCAGCTCCAGCATTGCGGGCTGCTCATAGTAGGCGTTGAAGAGGCTGGTCTCGTTCTGGGCCGAATACGCCTCGGCGAAGCAGTCGTAGTCGTTGGGCACAGCCTGCTCGTCGGGCCCGGCGGAGCCCTCCGGGACAGGGGGATCCACGACCGCTGCGAGGGTGCCGGGATGTCTGCGTGCACGTCAGAGCTCTTGGAAGCGGAAGCCATACGGCCGATCCTGGCACGCACGTCCCGTCTGACGTCGGGCGATTCACGATCACCTTGCTTCCCATGGCTGCCGATGAGCGCCACACAGGGCAAACGTTCTCTGACGCGGCGTTAGGGCCTTTCCGGCGGATTGAGGCGCCCCGCACCGGCTCCGCCACCTGACGAATACTGCAACTCTCGAATACCGGCACTTCACCAGTGGCACGCGGACACGGTCGATGCCCAGGTGATGGGGTTCACCGGTCCCCGGTCCCCGGCTCAGGCCGCACCATCTGGTCCTGGCGGTGGGGGACGAGGGCCGGGCCGGTGAGGGTGTCCGCCCGTCTGGAGCCTGTCCTCGCGGGACGAGCACGACGAGGTCGTCCATCCGGCCGTGGGTGCGGTCACCGTCGAGGTAGAGCTCCCGAGCGCCCCAGACCGGCATGAAGTCGGCATCGTCTTCATACCAGCCGTCGACGTAGAGCCTGTGTCGCGAAGCCGGCCCGCCGTGCGGAGGCACCACTCGGTCAACGTCCTGTTCGCAGCCGGGCAGCACCCTGCTGACGTGCCGTCGGCCGCACCGCCTCCCGCCGCCGGGCGCGACGCCTACCGTCCCCGGCAGCACCAAGATCCCTGCCAGGCCGTCGCGAGGGCACCGCGGACCAACCTGCGTTGTCAGTGGCCCTCGTTAGTCTCGCCCTCATATCGCAGTTCAGGGGCTTCGTGGCCCTTGGTTCGGGCTGCGCTGACATCTGATGGACAGGCGGAGGGGCACGGCTGATGACGTGGCTGGCAGCGGGTGAGGGGTACGAGATCACCCTCGAGGACGGGCGTGTGGTTGCACGGCGAGTCGGGGGGCGGCAGTTGAAGGCGCTACCGAAGGCGTTGCGCGACAGTCCCGAGGTCGACCGGCTGAGGCAGCTGGCCGAGTGGCTGGACCGGCACGCGGCCTCGTGCATGGCTCAGGTGGATGCCTGGATGGTGTCGTCGCTTCCGGTTCCGACCGAGCTGATCGCGCGGGTGTGGCCGGACGAGGCGTGGCAGGCGGCGCTGCGTGACATGGCCGTCGTGGGCGACGATCCGGACGAGGTCGGCTTCCTGCGGGATGTCACCGGCGACGGGGAGCTCAAGGTGGTCGACCTCGACGGTGAGACCGTGCGGCTGTCGCCGCGCACGGTGACGCTTCCCCACCCCGTGCTCCTGCCGGACCTGGACGACGTACGGGACTTCGCGGCCGACCTCGGCATCACCCAGAAGGCGGAGCAGATCCACCGGGCGACCTGGACCAGGCCGGACGGGCCGGATGCCGGGCGTCCGGAGACGGCGACGGAGGTACGGGACTACGCGGGCGGGAAGTTCGCCTCGCGGTTCGGGCTCGCGGCGCGCGCCACAGGCCTCGGCTACCGGGTGTCCGGTGGCTACGCCACGTGCAAAGTACGTGATGGGGGCCGCAGCACGGAGGCGTCGGTGTGGATCGGCGAGCCGTACTGGGACGGGGAGTCGGAGACCGGCGGGCTGAGCTGGCACGACGAGGACGGCCGCGCGGTGCGGCTGACCGAGGTCGGGCCGGTGGCCTGGTCCGAGGGGATGCGCATGGCCGCTGCGCTGTACGCCGGCCGCACGATCGAAGAGGGTGGGGACGCGTGACCGGGACGGTTGGGAACGACAACAAGGAGCTGCTCGCGGCGGGCGCGGTCCTCCCGGCCGACGCGCGGGGTGTGGGCCCCTCAGCGGTCGAGCTGACCGCGCGGGCCTATCGCCACGCGGTGCTCGGCGGGGATCGGGTCGTCGTGCGGCTGGCCGCGGCCGAACTGGGCCCCGCCGAGGACCTCGCCGCCGGCTTCCTCGGACTCGAGCCGCAGGGCGAGCCGGCCGTGGTCGGTCTCGGCCGGCGCCAGGAACTCGGCTTTCCCGAGTGGGTGCTGGTGCACCACCCCCAGGACGGGCACCACGCCCTGGCGGTCGTGCCGGAGCTGGACCGGCTGGCCCGGCAGGCCAAGACCAAGCCCAAGGCCGCCCTGGACGCCTGCCACGAGCTGGCCGGGCGGCTCGCCGCGGCCGTCCCGCACTTCCTGCCCGTCTTCTACGAGCAGGCCGCGCGGGTCTTCCTCGGCGTCGAGAACAGCACGTACGCCGGCCAGCTGTTCGGCCGTGCCCGCACGAGCGAGGCGCAGCACGGGCTGACGGTCGACGAGGACCGGCTCGACGCACTGTTCCTGGAGTTCGCCCTGGCCGGCGCGCTGCCGGTGAAGGTCCTGACCGGTTACGGCAAGGACCTGTCGGCCCGGCTCACACCCGTCGAGGCGTACGAGCGGTTCCGGCGGCTGTGCGTGCGCCGGACCGCCGGCGGTCTCGCGCCGTCCGCCCAGGCCGCGGTCGAGCTGAAGCGGCTCGCCCGCGCCGCGGCCCTGTCCGGCAACGAGGCGGAGCAGGACTACCTCGCCGAGCTCCTTCCGCTGCCGGCCACCTTGCGGGCCGCCGCCGGTTGGTGGAAGTCGCACCGCGGCGCGCTGGTCGCGCTGGCCCGGCGCGTTCCGTCCGTGCGGGGCACGCTGCTGTCGATGACCCCGCCCGGGGACAACGGGGATATGACCGAGCTGTGGCTGGGAATCATGGCGGAGTCGGGGGCCGACGCCGGTCTCGCGGACGCCGGCCTGCCGCAGGAGGAGCAGTGCTCCGACGGCGCGGCGGGCTGGCTGGAGCGCTTTCACGGTGCCCGGCATCGCGGTTGGGGGCCGCGCCCGACGCCGCCCGCCCTGCTGGAGCTGGTTGAGCGGGCGGCCGCCCGACTGCGTGCCGATCTGTCGGCGCGGCCCGAGGGCGAGCGGTTCCTGCGGATCGGTGTCGAGGACGTGAACCTGCTGGACCTCCTGCTCTCGCTGGAGATCGCGGTCGCCGACCCTGAGGAGAAGTCCGCCCACCACCAGCGCGGCAGCGCCCTGAACCTGTCGGACTGGGCCCGCGGCGAGGAGCCGCGGGACCTGGTCGCGCTGGCGGCCGACCCGCGCTTCCGGCCCGCCTTCGGGCGCGGGGCGAACAGCTACAACAGCGCGTCCTCCGGTGCGGACGTGATGCGGCGGCTGGCCGCCTCGCCCGGCGGCCGCCCGATGCTCACCGAGTGGATGCGCGAGGTGGCCGCCTCGTCGGTGGCGGCCGGGCTGCCCGGACTGCCGAAGGCGATAGAGCGGCTTTCGTGGCTGCCCTCCGAGGCTCTCGCGCTCGCGCCGCAGGAGGTCGCGGCCGCGGCCGGCGCCGATCTCGGCGAGGCCGTGGCGCGCACGCTTCGGGGCGGTCTGTGGGAGGAGCTGCGCTGGCCGGCGTGGGAGGAGGCGCTGACAGAGATGGCACCGAGGCACCACACCACCGAGGGTCTGACGGTCGTCGAGGCCTGGCCGTATCTGATCGTGGCCAACGCGACGCAGGTGCGCGTCATCGACGCCGACTCCACCGTTCTCGTGCACGATCTGCGGCTGCCCACCACGTCCGTGTGGCGGACGGGCTTCCATTACGTGGACGGTGCGTTGCTGGTGTTCTGGAGCACGTACGGTCGCGGCGAGCCGCAAGGCTACTGGCACACCGCGCCCGACACGGTGTTCGCTCTCGCAGGAGCCGGCGCCGGCTCCTGGGCCATGCGTTCGGATCACCTCAGCCTGCAGCTGCCCGGCGGCGGACGCACCACCGGCGGCGGGATCCTCCACAGCGGCGACACGAAGCTGCCCGCGGAGCGCGCGCTGCTGTCCGACGGCATGTCGTACTGGGTGTGGCAGGACAGGGACGGGGAGGACAAGGGCGGCTGGCTCGAATACGACCCCGTGGGCGGTGCGTACGGCCGGCGCTCGCAGCCCGGTTTCCTCGCCGACGCGCTGCTGCGGCACGCCCCCGGGGCCGAGTTGGCGGCCGACTCGTGCTGGCTGCGGCCCGCCCCGGCGGTGGCGGGTTCGGCCCAGGGGACGTCCGCGGACGGGCTCCTCGGCTGGCGTGTCGTGCGGCTGTCCGACGGCGGCCACCACGGCGAGGACACCACCGGACGGGTCGTCACCCTTCCGAAGGGCGCCGACAGGCCGGTCGCCGCGCTGACGTTCCCCGGCGACGACCGGCCGCGGGCACTGACCCAGCAGTGGCGCGAGCTGTTGCTCAGCGACCCGGAGGGCACGGTCACGACGTCGGCCCAGTGCGACCACCGCAACGAGCTGTACGGGACCGCGGCTCAGGCCCTGCCGCCGCTGCCGTACCTGTACATGCTGCGCGCGCGTGATCCGCAGGGGTCGGCGGCGCTGCGGGGCGCCGACGCGGAGTCGGCCGGCGTCCTGCTGAAGGCGGCTGTGCTCGCGGAGCGGGTGGCGGACCTGCCCGAGCTGGTGAGCGCCGCGCTGCCGCAGGTCTCGGCACCCGAGCTGGTCGCCGGCGTGGTGAAGGTGCTGCGTTTCGCGGTGCAGCAGCAGAAGGCGCTGGACGCCGTGGCCGCACGGCTCGACCCCGCCGCCGAGCCCACGGAGGTCCGGGGCCAGGGACCGAGCGACCACGTGCTCGCCAAGGCGCTGCACGGCATCGTCCATACCGGCTACTACCGCTACGGCGCGGACACCGACGTGACCCACCGATACCTGGAGACTCTGGCGTCCGTGCGCGCGGACACCGCCGCCACGGCGCTGCCGGGCCGGCTGCACTTCGATCTGCCGTCGCTGCCCTACTCGGGACTGCCGTTCGTCTCGCTCTTGGACGAGCCGGCCGCGATCGCTTACCGGGCCGTCGCGCCCGGCAGCGACCCGGCACACCGGGCAGCCCTGCTCGAAGTCCTCGGCCGGGTGGACGCGCTGGGGCTGGCCTCGACGGCGGCCTCGGCCGGTCACTGGCGCCAGGTCCTGGTCCGCCTGGCGACGCCCCACCTGCACACGCCGGACGGCCAGCGGCGCAACGTCGCGCACCGCAGTGTGCTGCCCCTGGGCGGCGGTGCTGTGCTCGGCATCACCGAGCACAACTCCGGCGTCGACGACGGGTGGGAGTTCGGCGCGCTGCTCCACGACCCGAGCGGCCGTTTCGAGGTGCCCGGCCCCTACACCGTGAGCAGTGACGCGCCGGTGGGCGACCGGGTGCGCGGCGCCGACTGGCTGACCGGCTTCCTCGGGGAGGCGCAGTCCCGTGAGGCGGTGCCCTTCCTGCCGGAGGCCGCCGACGAGTTCAGCCGCCTCACCGGTGTGTCCCGGGCGCTGGCCCGAATCGTTCTCGCGGGCATGCCCGACGTGGACAGCTGGGAGAACAACTTCCTGCCGACCGAGCTGCGCAAGGCGCTCGGGCTGAAGGTGGCCGAGGCGGGACAGGCCCGCGATGAACTGCGCGCGCTCCCGGTCGAGGTACGCCGGGCGGTGCTCGCGGCGCTCCTGCCCGACGACCCGGCACGGCTGTGGAGCGAGGGCCCGGACGTGGCGTCGGCGGCCGCCGTGTGGAACGAGAAGGTGGGACGGCGCCGGCAGGTGCCCGACTGGCTGGCGGCGGAGGCTGCGCGCGCCGCGCGCAGCGGCTGGCCCGTGCACCGGGCGCTTCCGGCGCTGCTGGAACCGGCCTCGTCGCCGGAGCTCGGTGTCGACGTGCCGTGGCGCATCGAGGGCGATCACCCGGCGACGGCGTCCCCCGCCGATACGCCGTTCACCTCGGCGGTGCTGGTCGGCTCGATGAGCCTGACGGCCTGGCTGGCCCACCGGCTGCCCGCCGGTGATCCGGTACGGGCGGCGCTGCCGAGTGCGCTGACCGCTGTGCGGCAGCGTCTTGCGGCACCCGAACTGCTGCTCTCCGCCGGGCACTACACGAGCCTCGCGGATTTCCGGAAGGTGGCCGGCGCCCCGACGGAGACGGCACCGGACCACGAGCGGTACGGCGCGGTGCTCATGGCCACGCAGGACGGCCAGCCCCAGCCGGCCATACGGCCCGCCCTGCTGGACTCCACCGGCTCCGACCCGTACCTGGTGGCACTGCGCGGCGCCGATCAGCAGCCGACCGGGGTCGAGATGGCCCTGCGGCGGGCGTACGACCCGGCGTTCGCACGACTGCTGGCCGACCCGGGCGCGCCCGCGGCCGGCGCGGCGGACGACGAGGGCCTGTGGTGGCCGCAGGATCCGTCTCGGTCGGTGCCCGAGCGGGTGGCCGAGGTCGCCGAGGCACGCGGTCTGACCGCCGACGCGGCGACGCTGTACCTGATGCTGCTGGCCATGCCCGACCCGACGGACCGCAACACCGCGCGATGGACGGGGTGGAAGCCGGCCCGTCTCAAGACGGCGCGGGCCGAACTGGCCGAGACCGACCTGGTGGTGTCGGCCGTACGGGCCCGGGCGGGGCGCTCGCTGGTCTTGCCGGGCGCCTGGGCGGAGCAGTCGGCGCCCGTCCTGCCCGTCGAGCAGTGGAAGCTGCCGATGTACAGGGTGGCCACGGGCGGCCGGCCGGTGCTGGGCACCCTGGTGCCGACCGAACCGGCCGCGGAGCTGTTCACCCGGGCCTGGCAGCGGATCCTCGACGGCGACCTCCCGCGCTTCGAGGAGCTGAAGGTGCGGCGTACCAGGCGCCGCCGCTGAGGCGCCGCCGAACGGCACCTGAGCCGCCGCTGACCGGCCACCCGTCGTCAGCACGGCGCGGCGCGCCCGCCCCCGGGTGCGCCGCGCCGGTCCCCGACCCGTATGAATGCCTGTCGAACCATGACGAAGGAAACCCGCATGACCGTCACCGAACAGACCGCACCCGTCCGGCAGGGCCAGCCGGCCGAGGAGCGCCACGCCGCCGAACTCGCCTTCCTCGCCGCCCAGGACCCCGGGCCGCGGCCGCCCGGCTGGGCGCTCACTCCTCGCGCGGTGGTCACGTTCGTCTGCGGCAGCGACGGTGTGGAGCTGGCCCTGCCCCGGCGTCGCGCCGGTCTGCCGTCGAAGCTGGTGATCGCCTCGAAGTTCGTCGGCGAGCGCGCGTTGGTCGAACGCTGTGTGGTCACCCTCGCCGGAGAGCGCGGGCTGCTGCTCACCGGTGAGCCCGGTACGGCCAAGTCGATGGTGTCGGAGCTGCTCGCGGCCGCTGTCAGCGGGACCAGCGCCCTGACGGTGCAGGGCACGGCGGGCACCACCGAAGACGCGTTCCGCTACGGCTGGAACTACGCCCTGTTGCTCGCCCAGGGCCCCACCCCGCAGGCCCTGGTGGACTCCCCGGTCCTCGCCGCCATGCGGGCCGGACGGGTGGTGCGGGTCGAGGAGATCACGCGCTGTCTGCCCGAGGTTCAGGACGCCCTCGTCTCCATCCTGTCGGACCGGCGGATCAGCGTACCCGAGCTGACCTCCACCGAGGACGCGGTCGTCCGCGCCGCCCCCGGCTTCACCGTCATCGCCACCGCCAACCTGCGCGACCGGGGCGTCTCCGAGATGTCGGCCGCGCTGAAGCGCCGTTTCAACTTCGAGACCGTCGACCCGATCGCCGACGCCGACGCCGAGGCGGTCCTGATACGCCGCCAGGCTGTCGCCGCCGTGCAGCGGGCGGGCGCGGCCTTCGCCGTCGATGACGCCGTCCTCGACGCCCTCGTCACCGTCTTCCGCGACCTGCGCTCCGGCCGCTCCAACGAGGGCTGGGACGTGGAGCGGCCGGGCACGGTCATGTCCACCGCCGAGGCCGTCCAGGTGGCGGCGTCGCTGGGGGTCGCGGCCGCCTACCTGCCCGGCAAGGATGTGCTCGACCTGCTGCCGGGACATCTGCTCGGCGTGGTCCGCAAGGACGACCCCGCCGACCACGCACGGCTGCTGGGCTACTGGGACGGCCCGGTGCGCCGCCGCGCCGAGAACGGCTCGGCGATGTGGCGCCGGCTCTGGGACCTGCGCGGGAGCCTGCGTTGACGACCGTCGATCCACGGACGGCCGTGGACGCACTGGCCGCATCGCGTGTGCCGTACCTGCTGGGAGTGCGCCACCACAGTCCGGCGCTGGCCGCGGTGGTACCCGCCCTGCTGGAAGAGGCGCGGGCCGAGGTGGTCTGCGTCGAGCTGCCGACCGACTTCCAGCCCTGGCTGGAACACCTGGCGGACCCCGAAACCGTCACCCCGGTCGCCCTGGCCGGGGCGGGCGAGGGAGGACGGCTTTCGTTCTACCCGTTCGCGGACTTCTCACCGGAGCTCGCCGCGGTCCGCTGGGCCAGAAATCGCGGGGTGGAGGTCGTGTGCTGCGACCTTCCCCTCGGCGACCCGCGCTGGTCGGCGGGGGCACTCGGGCCGGTGCGCGAGCGGGACGGGAGCGAGGCCGTACGTCCGGAGGCCGATGCGCCCTTGGGGGCCGCGGGTGCGCTCGACGCCGGTCCTGACGCCAGTCCTGACCCTGCTCCCGGCGACGGGACGACGCGGGTGCGGCGCTCGTACGCCGAGGCGCTCGCCGCCGCCGGGACCGGCCGGGACGGTGACGATTTGTGGGACCGCGCGGTGGAGGTGCTGGCTCCGGGGTGCGCCCCGGACGCGGTGCGCCGAGCCGCACTGGGCGTGGGCTGGGCCCTGCGCGCCGACGCCGCCGTACCCGCCGCCGACCTGGCGCGGGAGGAACGGATGCGGCGGGTGATCGCCTCTGCCTCGGCGGACGGGCGCCGGGTGGCAGCCGTGATCGGCGCCTTCCACGCACCCGCGCTTCTCGCGTCCACGGAGGCGGATGCCGGAGCAAAGGCCGGGGCAGGGCCGGCGGGCGTCTCCGGCGCTACGGGGCGGGTGGCCGTCCCGTCCGAGGCCGCGCCGCGCGGTGCGGGGCCCCGCACGTGGGGGTCCGGTACGGACGCGGCAGGGGTTTGGGCGGCTGGCAGGGCCGGGGAAGACGGCGCCGCAGCGACCGAGGGCTCGGCGGTGACCTCCCTCGTGCCGTACTCCTTCGACCTGCTCGACTCCCGGTCCGGCTACCCGGCTGGAATCCGCGACCCGTTGTGGCAGCAGGCGGTGCTCACCGCCGCCGGTGATCCGGAACGGATCCGGGAGGCGGCTGCCGACGCGGTGACCGGCCTGTGTCGCGAGATGCGCCGCGGCGGTCACACCGCGGGGACCGGCGAGGCCGCCGAGACGCTGCGCCTGGCCTGCGACCTGGCCGCCCTGCGCGGACTGCCCGCGCCGGGGCGCGGCGAACTCCTGGAGGCCGTCACCACTGTCCTCGGTCAGGGCGAACCCCTCGGCCGGGGCCGGGCCCTGGCCCGCGCGCTGGAGGTTGTCTTCGTCGGCACCGCGCGCGGCCGGATCAGCCCGCACGCGCCCCGGTCCGGCCTCGGCCCCTCGGTCGAGGCCGAACTCGCGGAACTGCGGCTGCCCCGACCGGACGACCCCGACCGCCGCGACCTGCGCCTCGACCCGCTCCGCTCACCGCTGGACGGCCGCCGCGAAGTGCTGCTCCAGCGGCTGCTGGTGATCGGCGCCTCGTACGGCGAACCCCTGGACGTGGCGAGCACGGGCGACGGCACCGCGCTCGGCACCAGGTGGCGTCTGACGTGGACGCCGTCCGTGCCCGCACGCCTCGACCTCGCGGGCGTGCGCGGGGTGACCGCGGCCCAGGCCGCCGCCGGTACGCTCGCCGCGACCGCGCGCCACGAGGCCGCCGAGGGCGGCCCCACCCCGGCCCAGATCCTCACCGGGCTGACCGCCGCCGCGCGCTGCGGCCTGCCCGAACTGGTCGACGCACGCCTGTACGAGGCCTCCGTCGTGCTGCCCGACAGCGCCGACCTGCCCGAGCTCCTCCAGGCCCTGGACCTGTTGGAGGGACTTCGGCGCGGCCACTACCCCGACACGATGCAGGACGCCCGCACGACGGCCGGCGCCCTCACGGAGGAACTCCTCGAGGCCGCGGTCCGGTCCCTGCCCGGCCTCGCCGGGAGCGACAGCGGCGCCGACGCCGGGGCGCTGGTGGCGCTGGCGGACCGGACGGCCGCCCGTCATCTGGGCCTGCGACTGGACCGGGCGCTCGCCGAGCTGGCGGCCGAGGGCTCCCCGCTCATCCAGGGCGCGGCCCTGGCCGTACGCGTGCTGCTCGACCTGGACGACGCGGCCGGGCTGGGCGAGCGTACGGCCGGCTGGATCGACGGGGCCACGGCTCCGGACACGCGCCGGGCGCTGGCGAAGCGTCTTGCCGGGCTGCTCACAGCCGCCGGTCCCCTGCTCCAAGCGTCGCCGGACGCGCTCGCCGCGCTCGTGGACCGGGTTGACGCGCTGGCCGACCAGGACTTCCTCGACCGGCTCCCGGCCCTGCGCGGCGGCTTCGACACGCTGGCCCCTGCCGCGCGCGACAGGCTACTCACCACCGTGACGGAGCGGCTCGGCGACCGGCTCGACCTGTCACTCGACGCCCCGCCCGAACTGCTCGCCCTGTGGGCGGCGGCCGACGCGGCCGGATCGGCAGCGCTGAAGGCCCTGGGCCTGCCAGGCGCGGACGCCGACGCAGGAACGGACCCGGGCTCGGACTCGGCCGACAATCCCCGCCCCGTACCCCCACCCGCAGCGGACAGCGCCGCCGCGGACGACGCGGACCGACGGCTCGGCCGTGCCGACCGCTGGCGGCTGCTGCTCGGCCGCCACAAGGAACGGCTCACCTGCGACGCGCGCCGCTACGCCCACGCCCTGGACGAGCTCTACGGCCGCGGGCGCGGCGAAGGCGCCCAGGACCTGGCCGGCGGCGCACCAGGTCAAGGCGGCGGTCAGGACCCGTCCTTCCCCACCGCGCGGGAGTGGGCGCAGGAACTGGAGGCCCTCTTCGGCACCGATGTACGCGAGGAGGTCCTCGCGGAGGCCGCCGACGCGGGTCGCACCGACGTGCTCGCGCAGCTCGATCCGGCGTCGGTACGCCCGTCGGTGGAGCTGCTCGGTTCGGTGCTGTCCCTGGCCGGAGGCATGCCCGAGGCCCAACTCGCCCGGCTGCGTCCGCTGGTGAAGCGGCTCGTCGACGAGCTGTCCCGGGAGCTGGCCACCCGCCTGCGCCCGGCGCTCACCGGTCTGGCCACCCCGCGCCCGACCCGACGGCCTGGCGGGCGCCTCGACCTCGCCCGTACTCTGCGGGCCAATCTCGCCCACACCCGGCGGACGGAGGACGGCCGACTCGTCGTCGTACCGGAGCGCCCGCTGTTCAGCACGCGGGCGAGCAAGGAGGCGGACTGGCGCCTGGTCCTCGTCGTCGACGTCTCCGGCTCGATGGAGGCGTCGGTGATCTGGTCGGCGCTGACGGCCGCGGTCCTCGGCGGGGTTCGGACCCTGTCCACGCACTTCCTGGCCTTCTCCACGCAGGTGATCGACCTGACCGACCGGGTCGAGGATCCGCTGTCGCTGCTGCTGGAGGTCCGGGTCGGCGGTGGTACGCACATCGCGGCCGGTCTCGCGCACGCGCGTTCGCTGATCACCGTGCCGAGCCGCACGCTGGTCGTCGTGGTCAGCGACTTCGAGGAGGGCGCACCGCTCGGCGGGCTGCTGGGCGAGGTGCGTGCCCTGGCGTCCTCCGGCGCCCACCTGCTGGGCTGCGCGGCGCTCGATGACACCGGCACGCCGCGCTACTCGGTGTCCGTGGCGCGCCAACTCGTCGCGGCCGGTATGCCGGTGGCCGCCCTCAGCCCGCTCGAACTCGCCCGCTGGGTGGGCGACCGCCTCCGTGGAGAACCCCGTTGAGCACCGAACTCCTGCCTCCCGTCGCCCCCGATGTCCTCGCCGAGGCCGTGGAGCAGCTCAGCGCACGGCTGCGCAAGAAACTCGACGCGGCGATCTCGGGCTGCGCCGACCAGGCCTCCGCCACGGCCGACGGGGCGGTCGAGGTCCACTTCGGCGAGGACACCACGGTCACGCTGCGCCCGAGCCCGTCCGGCACGGTCACGAAAGCGGAACAGGCCGTGTGCACCTGCCTGTTGGCCCCGCGCTGCCTGCACCGGGCCGCGGTCCTGGGCGCGGCACCCATCGCCGACGGGGAGGGCGACACGGGCGGGGGTGACGACTCGGGTACGGGTAAGGCCGCAGGCTCGGGCACAGCCTCCGACACGGGTGCGGGCCCCGAGGAGGCCGCACCCGCCGCCCCCGCCCCCGCCGCCGACGTTGCGGCCACGGTGGTCTCGCCGGCCGCACTCACCGCGGCGCAGCTCCTTGCCGCCACGGCGCTGTGGGACGCCGCCGCCGAGGCCCTGTCCGCCGGCGTCACGGCGGGCGGCGCCGTGGTGCAGGCCGAGCTGCTCCGCGCTGCCCACACTGCGCGGCTGGCCGGGTTGCCGCGGGCCGAAGCGGCCGCGCTGCGAGTCGTACGGAGCCTGAGGGCCGCGCGGGAGCGGAGCGAGGGACAACGTCTCGCCGACCTCACCGGGGCCTTCCGTGAGCTGCTGGCCGGCACCGCCCTGCTCGCCTCCGGGTCGGCCGACTCGAAGGCGGCGGGCTCCGCGCGCCGGGTCTACGAACAGGGCGGCAGCCTGCGGGTGTACGGCCTGTGCCGGGAGCCGGTGCTGTCCGCGACGGGGTACGGGGGAGTGACCACGCACCTGGTCGGTTCGGACGGCGCCGGTTACACGGTGTCCGACGTGCGCCCCGGTGGCCTCGCCCGCGTGAAGGGTGCGGGGTCCGCGTCCGTGGCGCTCGGCGGTGCCGTCCTCGACCACGCCGGGCTGGCGCGCGGGGGTCTGCGGATCGTCGGGGCGATCGTCTCCGCGGACGGGCGGCTCGGGGCAGGGCGGGGGGTCAGCGCGACGCCACTGCGCGGGGTGGACTGGTCCGAGGAACCCGCCGCCGCCCTCTTCACCCGACCGGTGCAGGAGGCGATGGCCGCTGTGCTCGCCGACGGCGCGCCCGAGGCGGGCGGGCCCGGCAGGACGGCGCCGAGTCTGCTGGGCTGCGACGTCGAGGTGATCGGTGCGGCCGGCGACTCTGTCGTCGTCCGCGTCGCCGGTGAGGGACCGCTGCTGCGGCTCCGTCCCGCACACCCCCACCCGGGGCTGCCGCACGCCGCCAACCTGCGCCGGATTGCCGAACACCCGGGGCTCGCCCTGCGTGTGCTCGGCCGTCCCGACCTGGGCCGGGCGGCGATGCTCCGGCCGCTGGCGGTCGGGCCGGTGCCGGGGGCGTCCGCCACGCTGCGGCTGCCGGACGCGTGGAAGGGCCGTGCCGACCTGGGGTACGACCGGTTCCAGGGCGAGCACTTCCCCCGCGAGACGGCAGGATCCGCGGACTGCGGGCCGGTCACCGCGGGCCCCGACCCGCTGGCGGAGGCACCGCTGTGGCGTGTCCGGCGCCTGCTGGAGACGGGCGTCGCGGGCGGTCGCCGTGCCGTGGCTGAGGCGGGCCGCGGGACGGATGCGGCCTCGCTCTCCGCCCGCCTGACCCGGGCGGAACTCGGCGTAGCGGCCCACCTCGCACAGGCCCTGACAACGGAGGCGGGCCGCCGCCCCCGCGACACCTTCGGCCGCCTGACCGACCCCTCGGCCGACGCCTACGCGAAGGCCTGGCTCGCCTCGGCCGTGCACCTGGCGGCTGCGGAACGCTCGCTGGTGGCCGCGTCCTGGTCGTGACCTACCGCTGAGCCCACCGGGCCGCCTGGGCAGCCCGGTGGGCTCAGGCGCCCCGGGCCCCGGTCCTTCCGGAGTAGGGAGGACAGCAACGCAGGGCGGGCACCCCCCGAGGGCCCGCCCTGTGTCGTTCACTCACCGAGGAGAACCGGCGTGTCAGCGCAACTCACCGCGACCAACCAGGATGGTCGGGGCCTGCCGAACGGCCCGTGCGGACGGGCGCGCTGGATCAGGCGTGGTAGTGGATGGTCCCGCGGAGCGCTGCGGTGGAGCCTTCGCATTGCTGGATGAACGTCGCTGCGAGCGCGGTGACGTTACCTTCGCCGTCCACAGACAGGCGGGTGATGGTGAACTCGCCGGTGGATGTGCATCCGTGGGCGTTGCCACTGGCGTCGAGCGTGGCAGCGCCGTTGGTTCCGGTGTCGTTGGACTGATAGGTGCGACCGGCTGTCAGCGTCTGGTCCTTCGGTGCGGCCAGGTCGATGCTCCAGTCGTCCCGCTTGCCGTTGACGGTGTAGGTCAGTGTGCCGTCGTAGTTGTTCGTCAGACCGAAGCGCGTAGTAGAGCCCGTGTAGGACTTCGATGTGCCAGACCCGATCCAGTCTCCCGGGTCGCTGCTGTACTGGTACGACAGCGGGTAGACCCGGTACTTCACCGTGCCTGTGAGCGGCGGGTTGTCGGGCGCGTCACAACGTTGCGTAAAACTTGCGTCCAACGCGGTGACAGTGCCCGACACGTCCGTCTGGATCTGATTGATCGAGAACTGCCCGTACACATCCGAGCAAGCTCGCCCGTCACCGTGGACGCTGAGGCCAGGGGCCCACCCGGTGCGCGAGTCCGCTCGCTCGGCCTCGCGGTAGACCCCTGGGTGCAGTCTCTCGCCATGGGGCGCTGCAAGCGTGATGTCCCAGCTCACGCCCGCTCCGTCATTGACGTTGACGCGCACGAGTCCTGGGTCGATCGCGGGCTCGGGCTGGTGCAGGGTGAATGTGGAGCCAGGTTCTTTGTACGAGCCCGTGCGACCTTCGCCAATAAAGTCACCGGGTCTACTCGTGTAGGTGTAGGACGTGGTCGCTTTTGGCTCGGCGGCCACTGCTGCGGCTCCCGAGCCGGACATGGCTACCGTGGTTGCGGCTGCCAGAAAGGCAAGCATGGTGCCGACGAGTCTTCGTCGCCTTCTGGATATGATTCCTCGCACTTTGTCCCCTCCCTATGAAGTCTTCTGCCACCCGGCCCTACCCATGGGGACGGCGTACCCACACATCGCAGCCCAACAGACCCGCCGCGCAGTGATGGGCGCAAGCCACCAGGGGGCCTTGAGAAGCCTTATCTCAACCGAACGTGACGGTTTGATTCTCGCTGGTCAGGCATGGTTTCTGCCGGGTGAGGGAGTGTTTCGACGTTCTGTTCCGCTTGATTGGTGAGGGGTGCGCGGTGGCGTCGATTTGGGGTTGCTGGAGGCGCGGGAAGCGGTTGCTCGCGAGCGCGTCGAGGATTTGCGGGAGGCGGCGAGACGGGCGGCTACGGTGCTGGAGGCGGCCGAGATCGAGCTGGACCGGCGGGTGATCGCGCGGGAGGAACTCGTCGAGGCCCTGGCCGTGTCCGTTGCCGAGACCACCGCCGTGACCGAGACGGAGGCGGAGGAAGAATCGGTGCCCGCGCCCGCCTGGTTGCCGGGAACGACGGTGCCGCCCTGGCAGGAAGGGCTGCCCGCGACGGCTCTCGCGCCGGACTGCCAGCGGATTCTGAGCATGCTGGCGGACCGGTCGGGCCAGGAGCCGGTGCGGGCCAAGGAGATCGCGGTGGTGCCGGGGCTGGAGCCGACGCCGGCGAAGGTGGAGGGGGTGCGGTCGAAGGCGAGGCGCCTGGCGGAGCGAGGGTGGCTGGTCCAGGAGGCGTCGGGGATGTTCAGCGCCGGCTGCGGGCCCGTGGCCGGGCCGGCCGGCGGCTCATCCGCGTGATCATCGACCACTGGATCATCGCCTCGCTGGTGGCGGTCAGAGTTTCGTAGTCGCGGGCCAGACGGCGCGAATGCATCAGCCACGCGAACGTGCGCTCCGCCACCCACCTGCGGGGCAGCACCACGAAGCCTTCCATGGTGTCGGTGCGTTTGACGACCTCCAGAGTCAACGCGAGTTTCTGACGGCACCACTGGACAAGGCCACCGGTGTAACCGCCGCCGGCCCAGACCAGGGTGATCCCCCGGTGCAGCGACCGCAGCCGCTGAAGCAGTGGCACGGCCGCATCCCGGTCTCCCACGTTCGCGGCCGTCACCGCGACGACCAGCAGCAGGCCGGGCGTGTCGGTCACGATGTGCCTCTTGCGGCCCGGCACCTTCTTCCCGCCGTCGTACCCGCTTGAGGCCGTGGGCACGGACGCGGAGGCCTTCACCGACCGCGCGTCGATGATCCCGGCCGTCGGTTCCGCCTCACGGCCCTCCCGCTCACGCACCCGTCCGCGCAGTCGGTTGTGGAACTCTGTGATCAGCCCGTGCTCGCGCCAGCGGCGGAAGAAGGCGTAGACCCGGCCCCAATCAGGGAAGTCCGTGGGCATCGCCCGCCAGGAGATCCCGCCCGCGACCGGGTAACGGATCGCGTCCAGCATCTGACGGTGGCAGTAGCCCTCGGGCTGTCCGCCCAGGCCTTGAAGCCAGGCCGGCACCGGTAGCAACGACCGCACAGCCGCCCATTCCGCGTCCGGCATGTCCGAGGGATACCGGCGTTCCCGGTCCGGACGGTCGGCCGCGTTGCCGTACACATGCGCAAGGCAATCACACGATGGAGCAGCCGAGTTGAACTGAACGTGCTCGGACGCGTACAACAACGACACCAGGGCCTCCCGGTCTTGCTCGGTCAGATTCGCATCCCCGAGCTACCGAGAGGCCCTGCCCTCATGCGCCGACCGGCCGCAGACCACCCGCGCGGGAACCCTGTTCGACCCGCACGTTCCAAGACCGGTTGAGATACGGCTTCCAACCCCGGATCTTGGACATCAGGAAGACTTGGATCTTGATGGTCCAGGAGAACGGAGTCCCTGTGGGGATGTAGCACTGCCCCGCCGAGTTCAAGGCGGGCGCGGTCGCGCTGTATGCGGCGGGGGTCGCCGCCGGTGGCCTCGGCTTCGTGGAGGAGGCGGTCCTCGCGCAGTCGGCTGGTGGGCATGCGAGCGCGTCGTTGATCCAGACGTGGCCGACCGGTTCGACGTCGCAGCCTGTGGTTTGGGAGACGAACAGGTGGGGTTGGCGGTGCGGGGCCAGCGGTGGTTTCAGTAGTCCAGGCAGGCCGCCAGGCGGGTTCGTACGAGGTCGGCGAGCAGGACAGTCCGGTTCGGCAGGAACAGGCGTCCGTCGCGCAGGTCGGTGGTTTTGAGGCTGCGCAGTTGCCCGGAGGTGAGCGCGTGGAAGGCGGCCAGGGCGGCCCGCAGGCGGCGGAACCAGTGCGGGTGGGCGGACGCGCCTCCCTCCCATTCCCGAGTGCCTTTCTCCCGACACGCCGTGCCCAGCGCCCGTCGGCCACGGACGTTGCATCTCACCGCGGGAGTGTCCGGAAGCCCGGCCGTGGCGGGCCGGGCTTCCGGACGCGGATCCCGGGTGTCAGCCGATGGCCATCTTGTTCTGCCACCCGGTGACGATCTGGGTTCCCGACCCCGACAGGGTGGTCCGGGAACCGGCGTAGAAACGTACGGTGCCATCGGTCCTGAGCGTCCAGATGTCCGGAATCTGGTCCCCGTTGGCGTCGGGTGTGCCGAAGAAGAACCGGATGCTATCGGTTGCCTGGCTTTTCTTCACAACGTGACCACAGAATCAACGCCTTCGTAGCAAGTGGCATTGCCTGTGGACTGGCAGGCGCCGCTCCTGTCGTCCGGGGGGACCACACCGTGCCCGTTCTGCCGTCCGTGCGCCCAAGGCGCCGCAGCTCCGCTGTGTTCACGGTCATCGCCACCGGCCTGGTGCTCGCCCTGCTGCCTGCGCAGGCGTTCGCCCTCCCGCCCGACCCTTCGAAGGCGGAGGTGCCACGCGAGGAACTCGTGCTGGAGAAGCTCGGCCAGGAGAAGCTGGTCGACGGATCGACTCGCGACGCCAACCTCGAAAGCATCGCGGCTCAGGCGCCGGAGAACACCACGGAGGCGCCCGGCGGCACGACCAGCCCTCCGGCCGGTGACACCGCGCCCGTGACCTTCGGCAGCGCGGTTCAGCAGAAGGCAGCCGGCGCGAAGGCCGCTTCGGTCGCCGAGGCCGACCCCGCACCGGTCCCGGCCGGCAGCCTGCCGGTGAGACTGGGCCGCGCGCCGGGCGCCGATATGCCCACGGGCACCTGGCAGGTCGGCATCTTCGACCGCACGGCCCCGGCAGCCGACGGAGTGGACGGCGCGGTGCTCACCGTAACCGCCCCGGCCGGAGCCTCGGTACCCGTCTCCGTCGAGCTCGACTACAAGTCGTACCAGAACCTCTACGGCGCGGACTGGGCCTCCCGCCTGCGCTTCGTTCAGTTCCCTGAGTGCTACCTCACCACCCCGGACCTGGAGGAATGCCGGACGTACCAGGAGCTGGAGACGACCAACGACACCAGTGGCAAGACGCTCACGGCGACGGTCGACACCGCGGCCGACGGCACGGTGACCCCCGCGTCCGCTCCGCTGATGTCCCCGACCTTGGCGGCGGAGCGGAACGCGTTCGCCACCGCGGCGGCCGCGGGTGGCGACAAGGCGGTCGTCGGTGCGGTCGACTCCGGTGCGGGCGAGGGCGGTTCGTTCAAGGCAACCCCTCTGATCGGCGACGGCAAGTGGACGGCCGGTAGTTCCTCGGGCGCGTTCACGTGGTCCTACCCGCTGACGGTCCCGGCCCCGCCGGCCGGTCCGACCCCGCAGATCTCTTTCGACTACTCGTCCCAGGCCGTCGACGGCAAGACCTCCACCAGTTCCCCGCAGGCGTCATGGATCGGTGAGGGCTGGGACTACGAGCCCGGTCACATCGAGCGTCGCTACCGGACCTGCCAGGACGACCGCAAGGACACGGATGCGGGTGCACCCAACAACAAAGAGAAGAAGTACAAGACTTCGGACCTTTGCTGGGTGTCCTACAACGCCGTGATGTCCCTCGGCGGTAGGACGATCGAGCTGGTGCGGGTGGGTACGACCAACACCTACCGCCCGAAGAGCGACGACGGCACCCGTGTCGAGCTGAAGACCGGCGACGGTGTCAACGGTGACAACAACGGCGAGTACTGGCTCGTCACCCTGCCCGATGGCATGCAGTACTCGTTCGGTCTGAACAAGGTCGGCGGGGGGCACGCCGACACCAAGTCCGTGTTCACCGTCCCTGTCTACGGCAACAATCCTGGCGAGCCCTGCCACGCCGCCGCGTTCGCCGACTCGCGCTGCACTGAGGGTTCCACCAAGAAGCAGCAGGCTTGGTACTGGGGTCTGGACAAGGTCGTCGACGTCCACGGGAACGCGATGATCATCAACTGGGCGCAGGAGACCAACTACTACGCCCCGAACAAGAAGTTCAAGTCTCCGGAGCAGTACATCCGCGGCGGCTATCCGACCAGCATCGAGTACGGTCTGCGCACCACCTCGCTCACCTCGCCCTCCGCCCGCGTCGTGTTCAACGTCAAGGAGCGCTGCCTGGCGGCCGGCACCGCCTGCGACGAGGCCAAGTCCAACAACATCAAGGACCCCGCCTCCTACCGCCCCTGGTGGGACGCCCCCGGCAACCTGAACTGCAAGTCCGACTCGAAACTCTGCCCTGCCTTCCCGTCCTTCTGGAGCAGGAAGCGGCTGGAGTCCGTCACCACCGAGGCGGCCCGGCCCGGCGGCACCGCGCTGGCCAAGGTCGACACCTACAGCCTCCAGCAGAGCTTCCCGCGCGACTGGTACGACACCTCGCCCGGCCTGTGGCTCAACAAGATCACCCGCAGGGGCTTCGGGCCGGGCGACTCCACCGGTACCCCGCTCTCGGACGCCGGCGTGAGCTTCTCCCCGTACGTGGTAGCCGGCGACCACCCCCTCGGCAGCTATCTGAAGGACCGACAGCTCCGCAACCTTGTCCCCACCTCGTCGTCCGACCCGCGCCCCGGTTTCACCCGGCTGCGCATCGGTGCGATCTCCACCGAACACGGCGCGGACATCGAGGTCGTCTACAAGGGCGGCTGCCGTACCCAGCCCTCGGTGGCCCAGCACAAGAACACGAACACCTGCTTCCCCACCCGCTGGTCCCCGGACGGCGAGGAGGAGAAGCCCGCGCTCTCCTGGTTCAACAAGTACGTGGTGGACTCGGTCACCGAGACTGACAAGATCACCGGCGTCTCCGACCGCATCACCACCAAGTACAGCTACACCGGCGCCGCCTGGGCCAAGAGCGACGACGAATTCTCCAAGCCCGACCTGCGCACCTACAGCGACTGGCGCGGCTACCGGCAGGTGGTCACCGTCAAGGGCAGCAAGAACGTGCCCTCCAGCGGCAGCCCGCAGACCCAGTCCTATGCCGTCACCCGGTACTTCCAGGGGATGGGCGGCGCGGTGACGGACTCGAAGAACGCCGTCACACTCCTCGCCGACGACCAGGACCAGTACGCCGGCATGGTCGCCGAGACCCTCACATACGACGGCAGCGGAGGCCGCGTTCTCTCGCGCACCCTCAACTACCCCTGGTCCAAGCAGACGGCGTCGCGGGACCGGGACGGCGGCGCGGGGGCCCTGTTGGCACACCGCACCGGGATCGCCCGGTCCGATGCGATCCAGACCGTTGAGACCAGCTGGCGTGCCGTGCGCACCCGAACCGAGGTCGATCCGGACTACGGGCTCCCCGTCCAGGTCGAGAGCGCCGTCGTCAAGCCGAACGGGACTGGCGAGACGCTCAGCGACTTCACCTGTGCCCGGACGGAGTACGTCCACAACTCCGCTCACCGTCACCGACGCCAACGGCCGGGTGACACGCATGGAGTACGACGGCCTCGGCAGGCTGGTGAAGGGGTGGTCGGCCTCCCGTTCGGCGGGGACGCAGTCGCCCAACGTGCAGATCACCTACCAGATGGCCGTCGCCACCCCCCCCACCGTGACCAGGCCGACGGCCGTGACCGTGCAGACCCTCAAGGACGACGGAGGCTATGCCAAGCAGGTCACCGTGTACGACGGGCTCATGCGGCCGGTCCAGACACAGAGCGACGCGAGCGGTCCGGGGCGCATCATCACGGACACGTACTACAACGACCACGGCCTGGTCCGTGAGCAGACCAAGCCTTACCTGACCGCCGGAGACCCGCAGGCAGCCCAGTTCAAGCGCGCCTCCGACAGCATCGTCCCGAGCCTCACGAGGACCCGCTACGACGGTCTGGAGCGGCCCGTCCGGGTCTCCTTCATCCTGCAGGGCGAGCCGCAGTACGCCTCCGTCACCGCCTACCACGACACCAGCACCTACACCGCCCCGGTCGGCGGCGCGGAACCGGCGACGAACACCTGGACCGACGCGCGCGGCCGCGTCACGGAGATCCAGCAGTACACGAAGTCAGACTCCTCCCAGTGGCGCGGCACCGACTACGAGTACGACGCCAGAGGGAACCGGAAGAAGGTCACGGACCCGGCAGGCAACACCTGGACGTACACCTACGACACCCGCGGCCGGACGGTCACCGCGACGGATCCGGACACTGGTGAGAGTGTTCGGCTACGACGAAGCCGACCGGCGGATCAGTGTCAAGGACGGTCGCGGCATCACCTACACGGAGTACGACGAGCTGGGCCGCGTCAAGGCGGTCCGCGGGGGCTCGACCACGGCCGCACCCGTGAAGGAGTTCACCTTCGACGCCGCCGGCGCCCTCGGCAAGCCGGTCGCCTCGATCCGCCACGACAAGAGCGGCGACTACATCAGCAAGGTGACCGGATACGACACCGACTACCGGCCCACCGGCCGTCAGACGGTCATCCCGGCGAACGCCATGACCACAGGTGTCTCCGGGACCTACATGTACGAGTACACGTACTCGGCGACGGGCAAACAGCTCTCCGCGACGTTGCCCGCGGTGGGCGGCCTGGCCGCGGAGAAGGTCGTCACCCGATACAACAGCGACGGCCAGCCCGTGTCGACGTCCGGACTGAACTGGTACACGTCCGACGTCACCTACTCCCCTTACGGCGAGCCGCTGCGCACGGTCGGAGGAGGACGCGGACGGGGAAGTGCTTCTGTTCCCGCTCCTGAGGGACGGTTTCGCCGACCCGCTGGTGATGCCCGCGCTGCGGCGTCCGTCCGCGCACGAGGATCTCCTGCGCCGCTGCTTCGCATGCGTCGATCTCGGCCTGCGCAGCACGGACACGACACTGAACGACGCGTTCTGGTTCCAAGTGCTGGAGCTCCTGCTCGACGACCTGGACGTGCTCGACGCGGCCTACCCCTTCATGACCGACGAGACCAGGGACTACGTCCTGGAGAAACTGACTGACTTCGGAGTCCCGCTCACGCCCCACTGGTCAGCATGGGCCGGGAGCAGCTGACCGGAGCGCTTCGGACGCTGCGGGGCCGGGTGGTCTCCAGGGCCACCGGCCGCTGTCGGTGCCGCCCGGCATGATCCGCGCCATGGACGAGAACGGCACTGTCGCGTTGACTGACCGGGTGGGATGATCTTCTGAAGTCGGCCGCCCGGGAGCGGTCGTCGGACCAAGAAGGCCGGGCCGGGTGCGGGACGGCCATCTCTGCGAGCAGCAGCGCCGCGTCCACGGCCTGCGTCCCGCCCGGATACAGCACCGCCGCCAAGATCGCCCGTGTGGCCACATCGATCGCGATCTGGACGTAGTTCTGGACTGACCGTTGACCGCTGCTCTGGCCCCTCTGAAATGGATTGATCACGACTGCGTTGAGGAGGAGACTCGCCGTCATTCCTGCTCATGCTCGGGACCTTGTCCTGGAACGCTTTCGCTGGATCGGTGGACACGCGGACGTCTGGGCGATCTTCAGGGATCCCGTGACACTCGCGGCCGTGGTTTCCGGTCTGGTGGAACCGTTCAAGGATGAGGGGATTACTGCAGTCTGTGGCGTTGAGTCCCGAGGCTTTCTCCTCGGCGGTGACTCTGCTGCGCAATTCCGTGCGGGGGTGAAGGTGGGCACGGGATGATCGTCTGTACGGTCGTTGTCCTGTCGTGCGGCCGTGGGGGTGGTGTGGATGTCGATGCGGCCGGAGGGGCTGCCGGAAGTCCCGGAGCAGACCGTGATGGTGGCGCGGGCGGCGTTCCCGCAGGGGAGCCTGGCGATACGGGTGCGAGACCGGCTCGCGGAGGTTTTCGCGGACGAGCCGTTCGCGTCGGCGTTCGGGGTGCGTGGGGCTCCGGGTTTGTCTCCGGGGGTGTTGTGCCTGGTCACGGTGTTGCAGTTCGCCGAGGATCTGACCGATCGGCAGGCCGCGGCGATGGCGGTGCGGGCGATCGACTGGAAGTACGCGCTCGGGGCGGAGCTGACGGACACCGGCTTCGATGCCAGTGTGCTGAGCCGGTTCCGTTCCCGCCTGTCCGACAACGGCATGGAACGGGTGGTCTTCGACCGTCTCCTTGAGTACTGCGTGGAGGAGGGGCTGGTCGCGGCCGGGGGCAGGCAGCGGACCGATTCCACCCATGTGATCAGTGCGGTGCGGGACTTGAACCGCCTCGAGCTGGCCGGGGAGAGTGTGCGGGCGGCGCTGGAGGCCCTGGCTGTCGCGGCGCCGTCGTGGCTGGCCGGGCAGGTCGATGTCGCCGAGTTCGCTCACCGGTACGGGCCGCGGGTGGACGGCTGGCGCATGCCCGCCTCGCAGACGAAACGCGACCGGCTCGCGCAGGTCTTCGGCCAGGACGCGCTGGCGTTGTGCCGGGCGGCCTGGTCACCCGGCACACCCCCATGGATCCGTGAGATCGAGTCCGTACAGATCCTGCGGCAGATCCTCGTCCAGACGTACTACCTGAGCACCGACACCAGGGGACGGGAGGTGATCAAGAAGCGGGCCGCCGACGACGAGGGTGTCCCGCCCGGTCATCGCCGCCTCGCCTCCCCCTACGACGCGGACGCACGCTGGGCGGCCAAGGGCGAGGGCCTGTTCTGGATGGGCTACAAGGTCCATCTCACCGAGACCTGCGACACTCCCACCGAAGCCGAAGCCGAAGCCGAAGCCGAAGCCGAAGCCGAAGCCGGTGTCCGGGCGGCACCGAATCTGATCACGGACGTGTGCACCACCGATGCCACCGTGCCCGATGTGAAAGCGACCGCCCCGGTCCAACAGCGCCTGGCCGAGCACGGCATCAGGCCCGCCGAGCACTACCTCGACTCCGGCTATCCATCCGCCGACCTCATCGCCGCCGCGCTGAAACAGGGCACCCGTATGGTCACCCCGGTTCTGCTGGATCATTCCGCCCAGGCCAAGGCCCACGCCGGCTTCGACAAGAGCGCCTTCATCATCGACTGGAGGGCCCGCCAGGTCCGCTGCCCCGCCGGCAAGACCAGCGCGCACTGGAACCCCGTGAAACAGCACGGAACGGACGCGATCGTCATCACCTTCGGCGTCCGCACCTGCCGCCCCTGCCCCTTCCGCGACCAATGCACCAGCTCCGCGAAAGGCCGCCGCATGCTCACCCTGCGCCCCAGAGAGCCAGAAGAAGCCCTCACCCAGGCCCGCGCCGAGCAGAAGACCGAGACGTGGAAGGCCAAGTACGCCCTGCGAGCGGGTGTGGAAGGCACTATCAATCAAGCCCTCGACATCACCGGCATACGCCGGGCCCGCTACCGCGGGCTACCGAAAGTCCGCCTCCAACACGCCTTCTCCGCCACCGCACTCAACGTGATCAGACTCGACGCCCACTGGACCGGACACGACCAGCATCACACCCGCAGCAGCCGGCTCGAACGCCTCGCCTACCGACTCACAGCCTGACCCAGGAATTGCGCAGCAGAGTCGGCGGTGCAGCTGCCGTTGCACTCGGCGCTGGCTTCAATCCCGGTGCGCAAGGCGGAAGGGCTCTTCCCGGGCGACAAGCTTGTGCGTGAGGCGTCCCCTGACTATCGGAATCTGCGTCACACGCTCCGACTCCAGCGTGACTCCGTGGCTTCGGGGGACCGAGTACTGCTTGTGGACGACTGGATCGAGACCGGTAGTCAGGCCGGGGCGGTGAAGGAGATAGTGATCGAGTGCGGCGGTGGCTGGGCTGGGTGCGCCGTCATCGTGGACCAGCTCGACGAGGAAGCTCTCCGGGCGAAGGTCGGCCCCGTCCGAGGGCTGCTCTTCGCGAAGGAACTTGTGGGGCTCGTAAAGTCATCGCTGCTGGTCAGCACCCACTTCCAGGGTGGTCGGTGGAGACTTGTAATGCTGCCAATTCTGGCTCAACCGAGCAGCCCGCAATCGTGCACGACCTCGATGACCGAAGCATGCTCCGCACCAGGGTCCTCGGCGGCATCATCAACGAGCATCGATACGCTGCGTGACCTGCAATGACGACTTTTCGAGCCCCACAGGTGCAGCGGATTCCACGGCGGCGCAGGTAGGCGCGGTTCTTGCGGGAAGAGTACGCCCGATCGGCGCGTACTCGATTGGGGCGGACGCGTGGCCGGCCCGATCCGATGCGGGGTACGCGGACATTCTCCAGCACGGGCTCGAACTGCGGCGAGTCGCCGCGCTACCCGGCCATCACCACGATCGACATGGGCTTTTGGCCCTGCTCGACAGCCACGTGCAACTTGGTGGTGAACCCGCCACGTGAGCGTCCCAGCCCGTGATCACAGGGCTCGGCCAGCACTCCGCCCGGTGGTTCCTTCTGTAGGTCCTCCTACTTCCTGGCCCCTGCCGCATGCTGATGGGCGCGACACACTGCGGAATCGACGCTCAGGTCCCAGGTGATCCCGCCCTTCGCGTCGGCCTGGGACTGAAGTCGAGTGAGGACCCGGTGCCAGGTGCCGTCTCGTTGCCATCGGCGGAACAGATCGTAGATCCGGCTCCACGGACCGTACTCGACGGGCACATCCCGCCAAGGAACTCCTGTCCGAAACCGGAAGCGTATGCCGTCGATCAGCTGCCGCCGGGGCCAGATGGGCGGTCGTCCCACCTTCGCTCCCTTGGGCAACAACGGCTCCAACACCGCCCACTGCGCATCCATGAGATCTCCCCGCGCCATGAACCACGATCATTCATCACTCAAGATCCACTTTCGATACACGCCCTGGCCCCTAGCGGCAACGCCGTTCAGTTAGGCGTGGAAGTCGTTCGTCAAGGCTGGTGAACGAGGCAGCGGAGCTGCTGTAGAAGAGGGATGTCACTCCAAGACATCCTCACCACAGGAGCTCCGCTGTTGGAACAGGCTGCCATAACAAGGACCGTCGGGGTAGCGGCCGGGGTGTTCGCACCGGGGCATATCGGTGAGCTGACCCGGATCGTTCCGTTCGAGATGGTCGATGAGGTGCTGGAACAGACCGGTGCGGTGCAGCGCAGGGTCCGGCTGGTGCCGGCGCGGGTCACGGTCTACCTGCTGCTGGCCGCGGCACTCTTCAACGGGCTGGGCTATCAGCAGGTTTTCGACCGGTTATGCGCCGGGCTGGCGAGCCTGGCACCAGTCCGGCCCAGTGGCAGCGCTCTTCGCCAGGCCCGCCAGCGGCTGGGGCCGGCACCGATGAAAGCCCTGTTCGACCTGGTGAGTGGGCCTGCGGCCACGACCGCTGCCGCCGGGCGATGGCGGGGTCTGAGGGTCGTGGCAGTCGACGGCACCCTTCTGCCGGTCCCGGACTGCCCGGCCAACCTTGCGGTGTTCACCCGGCAGCGGCTCGGCAACGGGATCTCGGGCTACCCGCAACTGCGTCTGGCCGCGCTGGTGGCCTGCGGGACCCGGTCGGTGATCGGGGCCGTGTTCGGTCCGGCCACGACCGGCGAACTGGAGTACGCCCGCCGCCTGGCGGTGGACCTGCGGGCTGGGATGCTGCTGCTGGGCGACCGGAACTTCGCCTCCGCCGCATTGCTGAACCAGCTGGCCGCCACCGGCGCCGATCTGCTCGTGCGCTGCAAGACGAACCGGAAGCTGCCACCGTTGGTCCGCTGCCGTGACGGCTCGACACTGACCCGGATCGGTCCACTGACCGTGCGTGTCATCGAGGCCGAGATCAGTATCCGCACCGCCCAGGGCACACGCACGGGCCATTACCGGCTGCTGACCACCCTCACCGACCCTGACACCCACCCGGCCGGTGAACTCGTCCGGCTCTACCACGAACGCTGGGAGATCGAGACCGCCTACGCGGAGCTGAAGTCCACGATGCTGGGCGGACGCGTCCTGCGGGCCCGCACCCCGGACGGCATTGAGCAGGAGGTCTGGTCCCTGCTGACCGCCTACCAGGCACTGCGGACCGCGATGACCGACGCCACCGACAGCATCCCGGGCACCGACCCCGACAGGGCCGGCTTCTTCACCGCCCTCGCCGCCGCCCGGGACCAGCTCGTCCTGGCCGCCGGCATCATCACCGGCACCGACATCGATCTCGTCGGCACCATAGGCCGTCACGTCCTGGCCCACCTCCTGCCCACCCGGCGGGTCCGCACCAAAGACCGCATCGTCAAACGAGCAATCTCCAAATACAACGCACGCGGACCCGCCATTGACCGGACCACCTACAAAGCCACCATCAGCATCAACATGCTCACGAGCAGCCCTTGACGCCCCAGACCCCGCCCTAACTGAACGGCGTTGCCCCTAGCGGACCTGATCGGTGGGTGCCAGACCGGACTCCCAGGCCCAGGCGGCGATGCCGACCCGGTTACGGACGTCCAACTTGCGCTGGAGGCTGGCCACATGGGACTTGACGGTGGCGAGCGAGATGAACAGCTCCTCGCCGATGTCGGTGTTGGACAGCCCCCCGGCCACCAGCGCCGCGACCTCCTCCTCGCGCGGCGTCAGCGGCTCGGGGGGCGGCTTCCCCTCCCCGAGCACCGGTGGGACGAGCCGGTGCAGCATGCGTGCGGTGATCTGCGGGCTGATGAGGGCGTCGCCGGACATCGCCGCACGTACCGCTTCGACCAGCAGCGTCGGTCCGGAGCGTTTCAGCAGGAAACCCGAGGCTCCGGCGCGGAGCGCGGTGTGTACGTACGCGTCGAGGTCGAAGGTGGTGACCACGACGACCCGTAGCGGCGGGTCCGCGCCGGGTCCGGCGAGCCGCCGAGTCAGTTCCAGGCCGTCGAGACCCGGCATCCGGATGTCCGCGAGGAGTACGTCGGGGCGGAGCCTCAGGGCGGCGCCCAGCGCGGTGACACCGTCTGCCGCCTCGCCGATCACGGTCATGTCGGGTTGGGCGTCCAGGACGAGGCGGAAACCGGCGCGGATGGTCTCCTGATCGTCCGCCAGCAGTATCCGGATGGTGCCGGTGCCGCTCATGCGACGGTCCCCTCGGGTGCCGTGTGCCGGGCGCCGGCCGTACGTTCGTGCCGGCCGCTGGTCGGTGCCGCGCTGTCGGGCAGCGGGAGCGTGGCCGCGACCTGCCAGCCCGCGGTCCCGTGCGGCCCCGCAGTCAGCGTGCCGCCGAGAGCCTCGGCACGGTCGGTGAGGCCCGCTAGTCCGAGACCGCCCCGCGAGCGCTCCGGGAGCGGAGAGGTCCGCTCGGCGGTCCGGGCCCCGGCCTCAGCGGCATCGGTGACAGTGAGATGAAGGGCCGTACCGCCGCCGTACGGAACCCGCCGGGCGGCGATGCGGACGGTGACGGCAGCGGGAGCGTGGCGGCGCACGTTGGTGAGGGATTCCATCACGATGCGGTATCCGGTCGCGCTGACCTGCACGGGTAACCCTTCCAGCACACCGGCGGGCACATCGAGCCGGGCCGGAACGGTGCCGGTGCGGGTGAACCGGGCTGCCAGGGCGGGTAGTTCGCCGAGGTCGCGCTGACGGTCGCGGGTGCGTGCGGCGCACTCCGCGCGGGGCGGCCGTCCGGACGGCTCGGCGGAGGCGTCGTCCGAACCGGCAGCATCCCCTTCACGGTCCCGGTCCTCCTGTGCGTTGAGCGTCCGGACCGTGCGGTCCATCGCGGCCAGCGCCTGCATACCCGCCTCCTCCATCCGCGGCAGCAATTCCACGGCCCGCTCGGGGTCCTCGCGCGCCAGGAGCCGAGCGGCTTGGACAAGGACCACCACCCCCATGACATCGTGCGAAGCGAAGTCGTGCAGATCACGGGCCACTTCGAGAAGCTGCTCACGACGCTGGTCCGCGAGCGCCCGGCGCCTCCTGGAGTCCTGGCCGCGCAAATACCCGCCCAGCGCCGCGGCGCCCGCCGCCAGCAGGGACCAGAACAGGCACAGCACGCCGATCTCCGCCGCTGCCGCAGGCGGCGTCAGATGCAGGCCGATCCGCAGCGGCAGCACCGCGACTGCCGCGCCGAGCACCATGGCGCATGCGATCGCCCCGGCCCGCCCGTTCATCCGGCGCACCGTCGGCACCAGAAGAGCGAGCAGCGCGCACGTCTCCACGGCCCACCACCAGCCCGTGGCATTGACAACCGGCCCCTGGAAGCAGGCCGTCAACATCAAGGAGGCAGCGGCGGCAAGCCACGGCCGCCGGGCTGCAGGAGGCAGCGGCAGGCGGGCCGCCGTCGCCACTGCCGTACCGGCCGTCACCAGACCCACGGCGACGATCGCGACACCCGCGGTGGACGCGGTCGCCCACGCGGCGGTGGACAGGCCCAGGAACAGAAGCCCGCCGAGGACGCGCAGGACGGGCAGGTGTCGATCGCTCATGAGCATCGACCCTATGAGACGCGGTGGTTCGCGCGGATGGCGCCCCGGGACCGGGATCAGTCCCGCTCGGTCCACCACGGCCGGGTCCCGGACAGGCTTCGCAGGGCGTTGGTCGCGCAGTGCACTTCCCCGCCGACGGTACCGAGGTGGTGCGAGTAGGCCCAGTCCTCCACCCAGAAGATCCGGGTGCCCGTGCCGCTCAGGGCCTTCTCGGCCGCCCGCTCGAAGCCGTCCCGGCCGTCGGTCTCCGGGGCGTGCTGGCGTGGCGCCAGGTAGACCCCGGCGCCGGTGCTCACGCCGTTGGCCGCGCCGGGCAGGTAGTTGGCAACCACGTCCCGGCGCGGATACCCGGCGGGCACGTCGAGCCGGTTGAAGAGAGCGGGAACACGGACGACATGGCGTTCCGTCAGCCCCGCTTGCTCGCGAAGGGTGCGCAGAGCGGAGTCGATGCCCTTGCGGGCGATCTCCGTGCCCCGGGTCAGTGAGGGCTTGCGCAACGCGTCGGCGACCGTGAGACGGGGATCCTCGGTGTCCTCCGGAGCGATTCCGCGGACCAGCGACTCCCCGCCCCGACCGCGCTCCACGAGATCTTCCAGCAGTTTCCGTCCCAGGTCGGGGTCGGCGACAACGGCCACCCAGCCCCGGTCGTTCCTGGCCGGGACGAAGGACAGGAACTCGTCGATGTGACCGACCCCCAGCCAGCTGGTGTCCACCGATATCGGCCGCTGGTAGCCCTGCGCGGCGAGCATCCGGGTGAAGGAGGCGTCCGGGGATTCCTTGCCTCCCGTACCACCGTAGATGACCCGGCCCACCGGGTAGCGATGGCCTCGCCAGGTGTACGGCGGGACGGTGCCGAAGTTCCCGGTGGAGCTGAACGAACCGTAGTACAGGCTGTCGTCGCTGCCTACGCGCTGGGGATCGTACTGCTGAATCACTCCCGTGCCGGGACCGCGGAGCAGCGGGAACACGCTCCGCGAGGCGTCCCTGAGCGGGAAAGCGGGTGTGGCTGTGCCGGGCATCACGTCCGCGGACCGCATGATGACGGTGACGTGGTGTTCCCGGCCGCCCGGCGCGGGGATGGACGCGTAGGCGGTCTTGAACAGGTCCTGCATCCAGACATCGCCGCCGGTGGGGTAGTTGTACAGCGGGGCGGGCAGCCCGGCCCGGTCGAGACCGCGTCGCAGATCGCGGCGGAACGTGGCTTCCCCCGGTTGCACGGGCCGTGGCTGCACGGCGGGTTCGTAGTGCTTGCCGCGCTCCACCTCGACCGGCGAGGTGCTGTGATCGGCCGTCATCATGTGCTGTATCGGCATCAGGTCGTGCTGGAACACGAGTGGCGCGACCCGTAGTCGTACCCGGTCCTCGGTCATGGCGCCACCGCGTTCCACCTTGAGAACGATGTCGGTGAAGCCCGCCCACTTCTGGGGGTCGCGTACGAAGTCCGTGGCCTCCACGCCCAGCCGGATGCCGTGGCGCAGTTCGCCGGTGGTCAGCCGGTCGTCGGGCCTCAGCGGAACCATACGGCCACGGCGCTCGGCGAAGATCCGGACATGCTTCCGGGAGGCCGGGTCGGCAGCGACGGTGGCGGTGGTGCCGGCCATGGCGCGCGGGGCGGCGTTGATGTTCACCGGCGCGAGGTCCGCGAGGTCGGCAGGGCCGTTGACCACGGTGTCCGTGGCATCGTTGCAGTCCGCCAGGCGCTTGTCGGGCAACCGCGCGCCTCCGGGGCCCGCGGTGGGGCAACGCCGCTGGTCGTCGTCCACGTTGGGCAGCATGAGCGCACCGCGGCGGCGGGTCCAGGTGTCCTTGCCGGCGTCGTCGTCCGGAGTGATCAGGCCGTCCCGGTTCGTATCCGCTCGGATCACCGGGCCGGGAGGCGCGGCGTGCGCCGGTTGTGCCGGGAACGTCCCGGTCACGACCGTGAGGAGAGCGGTTCCCAGTGCACCCGCGCTCATGGGCACAAGGCGGCAGCGCCGGTGGCGCGGGCGCCCGACAGTGCCGGAGCCGGTGGCCGAGAGAGCCAACAGTGTTTCGTCGTCCATGGCCCCACCCTCGGCCACGGACCGTGGACGGGGCATCCACCCGATGGCTAGTTCCCGGGCGGGAGACGACGGCCACCTCATCCTTTCGGCGGATCGGCCGACCGGGACGTGCGCGGGCCCGGCGAGGCAAGCAGCATCCCGCTGGCAGCACCGTCCACAGCCACCGTTCCTCCAGCCGCCCCGGCACACCAGGAGCGCCTCGGACCGCTTGACCACACCCAGCGTGAGGTCCTCGCCCACCTCCCGCGGCTGTTGCTCGGTGGGCCACGACTGGCTGCGTAGGTTTCAAGCCCGGCGGGCGCCGCCGCGCCACCCCAGGTGCTCGGCGTTTCTGTGGCCGAGGGCTGATCGGCACGTGGCGGAACGCTGACACCAGGTCAGCCACGGCGTGGCGGGACCAGGCCGGCCTCGTACGCGGCAATGGCCGCTTCCACCCGGTTGCGTGCGCCCAGCTTCGCGAGCACGGCGCTGACGTGCGCCTTCACCGTGCCCTCGACCAGATGCAGCCGGCTCGCGATCTCCGCGTTGGACAGCCCCGTCCCGAGTCCGGCCAGCACCTCGCGCTCCCGTTGTGTGAGCCGCTCCAGCGAGCGGTGGGGATGTGCCGCCCGGTGCGCGCGCAGCCCGGCGATGACCCGGCCGGCGACCCGCGGAGACAGGTAGGCCCCTCCCGCTCCCACCGCCCTTACCCCGTTGAGCAGTTCCCTCGGGTCGTCCGCCTTCAGCAGGAAGCCGTCGGCGCCCTCTTCCAGTGCGCGGGTGACGTACTCGTCCTGACCGAAAGTCGTCAGCATGATGACACCGACGGCCGTCAGCTCCCGGTGAAGCCGCGCCACCGCCGTCAGCCCGTCCAAGCCGGGCATCTGGATGTCCAGCAGGACCACGTCCGGCCGGTGCCGACGGGTGAGCGCAATGGCCTCGTGCCCGTCACTTGCCTCGGCGACCACCTCGACGTGCGGGTCCCTGGCCAGGATGGCCCGTACACCCGCCCGGACCATCGCCTCGTCGTCGGCCACCAAGATCCGGACCGGCTGGCTGCTTGGTGTCGTCTGTTTCACGCGGCGAGCCTACGGCCAGCGCAGCACCGGGTGAACGGCGAGCCCTACAGATCAGCCCTGGGGGCGGGGCACACCCCCCACGAAGGGCAGGACGCCGCTGCCGTTCGACCAATGGGCGCCGGCGCCGCGGACTTCTAGCGTCGCTTCTGTACGGGAAACGAGGCGGCCGCCCCGGGCCGGGCCCACCACGCGTCGGGCATGCCGCCGTCGATTTCCGCGTGCTGTATTCCGCGGTCCGCGACCGACACGAAGGAACTCTGTGATCACCCTCCGAGGACTCACCAAACGCTACGGCGACACCCTCGCCGTGGACGAGCTGACATTCGACGTCCAGGCCGGCCGTGTGACCGGCTTCCTCGGCCCCAACGGGGCCGGGAAGTCCACCACGATGCGCATGATTCTGGGCCTGGACCACCCCACGCGCGGGCGGGCCCTGATCGCCGGCCGGCCCTACGCGGAACTGCGACGGCCGCTGTGCGCGGTCGGCGCGATGCTGGACGCCCGGGCCGTCCACCCGGCCCGTTCCGGCCGCACGCACCTCGTCGCCCAGGCACGGGCCAACGGCATCCCGGTACGCCGCGTGGACGAGGTGCTGGAGAGGGTGGGCCTGACCAAGGCGGCCCGCCGGCCGGCAGGCACGTACTCGCTCGGCATGAGCGGGCGACTCGGGGTGGCGGGCGCCCTGCTCGGCGATCCGCCGGTGCTCGTCCTGGACGAGCCGGTCAACGGTCTCGATCCGGACGGCGTGCGGTGGATCCGCCGGCTCGTCCGTGACCAGGCGGCCGAAGGACGCACCGTGTTCCTCTCCAGCCACCTGATGAGCGAGATGCAGCTGACGGCCGACCATCTCGTCGTCATCGGACGTGGCCGGCTGCTGAGCGACACCTCCATGACGGAGTTCCTCGCTGCCGCCTCTCCCGCGTCGGCACGCGCCGTGGTGCCCGACCCCGAGGAGAGGGCGACGCTGGTCCGCCGCCTGATGGCGGCTGACGGGGTGAGCGTCGAGACGACCGCGTCCGGCGAACTCACCGTCGAGGGCCGCACCGCAGTCGAGATCGGCGACCTGGCCCACCGCTGCCGAATCCGGTTGCACCAGCTGAGTGACGTGCGGGTCTCGCTGGAGCAGGCGTACATGGACCTGACCGCGCGCAGCGTCGAGTACACGACGGGCGGCAGCGGCGCGGACACGACCGCCGTGGCCGCGGCACCGAGCGAAGGGGGACGACAGTGACCACGGCGACGACACCCGGCAGGCGGACGGACCCACCCCGGGCCGTGCCCGACACTCCTGGCCGGTGGACACCCGATGGCTTCACCGGGGTGATCGCCTCCGAATGGACCAAACTGTGGTCCGTCCGAGCCCCCTGTCTCTGCCTTCTGGCGGCCCTCGCGATCACGGGCGTCTTCACCTACTACTACGCTTCGATCGCCCGCATCAACGAGCATCCGATCCAGCCCGTCGGGAACGCGGCGGCCTCCTCCGCCGTTCTCGTCCAGTTCGCCGTCGTCGTCCTGGCCACGGTCGCGGTCACCTCCGAATACTCGACGGGAAGCGTGCGGGCTTCCCTGCTGTCGGTGCCCCGGCGGCATCGGGTCCAGGCGGCGAAGGCACTGGTGACGGCCGTGGTCGCGTTCGTCGCCGGCACCACGTTCGCAGTCGTGGGCACGGCGGTGGCCTGGGTGGCGTTCGACGGACGGGCCTCCTTCGCGGTCGGCCCGACGCTCCTGCAGGTCCTCGCGGTCGGTCTCTACCAGGCGCTGGTCGCCGTGCTGGCCGTCGGGGTGGCGTTCGCCACGCGCCACCCGGCCGGCGCGCTCTCGATCCTCGTCACACTCCTGTGGGCACTGCCGAGCGTGCTCCTGGGGCTCGGAGGCCCGGCGCTCGCGGACGTCAACGACCATCTGCCGCACGGATCCGGAGACCACTTCATGCGCCTCGGCGCCGAGGCCCCGTACACGCCAGCGACGGCGGTCCTGATCGTAGCGGCGTGGGCCGCGACCGCGCACCTGATCGGCCTGTACGTGCTGCGCCGCCGGGACGCCTGACCCGGCGTCCGAACCGGCCCGGAAGCGCTTACCGTGCCCACCCTCTCGCCGGGTGTCCGGGCCCGTCCCACAGAATCGACCCGGGCAGATGAGAACATCCATCGGAGGGACGGTCGACGCGCCATGCCGCACACGCGCATACCCCCAGCCAGGTCCGTGCTCGGCGACGTTGGCTTGTGGGGCGTGCTCGCCGCCGCCACCGGCTACGGGTTCCAGGAAGCGGGCGCAACCGCCTCGCTGGCCTTGGACCTGCTCCTCCCGTTGGCCGTCCTGGCGGTGGCCGTGCCGCTGTCCCGCCGCCGGCCGGGGGCCGCGGTCGTCCTGGTCAACGGGCTGTGCGCGCTGGGCATGGCCGACTCCGCGACCCCCGGCAACGCCCACGTCCTGTCGCTGGCCGCCCTGAGTTGCCTGCTGGGCGCCCGGGTCGCCGCGGCACGGCGCCCCCTTCTGTTGCTCGCCGGGTGCCTCGCGGCCGATCTCGCGACGTGCGTGGTGCTGCGGACACAGGCCGTGTGGTGGTTCTACGCGCTGACCGTGCTGCCCGCCGCCCTCCTCTTGCCCTGGCTGGCCGGGCGGCACTGGCGTGGCCGACGCGAACTCGTACGGGAGGGCTGGCGGCTGGCCCGGAGCCTGGAAGAGCGGCAGCACCTGGTCGCTGAGCGGGCGCGGCTGACCGAACGCGCGGACATCGCGGCCGACATGCACGACTCCCTCGGCCACGCCCTGAGCCTGGTCGCCCTGCGCGCCGGGGCCCTGGAACTCTCCCCTGACCTCACCGACCGCGACCGCACCGATCTCGCCGAGCTGCGCGGGACGATCACGGACGCCGTGGAGCAACTGCGGGAGACCGTCGCCGTCCTGCACGACCCGCCCGGAACGGAGACGGGTGCGGGCCTGCCGGTCAACGACACCGTCGAGGACCTCTTCGGACGGGCGGTCGCCTCCGGAGTGCCGGTGCGCTGGGAGCGGCGCGGGGCAATGCCCACGCTGTCCCCCCTGGTCGAACGGGGGATGTACCGGGTGGTGCAGGAGGCCCTCACCAATGCTGTGAAGCACGCGCCGGACAGTGCGATCCGGGTGCGGATCACACACGAGGCCGACCGTACCCGCGTGAGCGTCGTGAACGCCGCTCCGCCCGACAGGCCGGCGCACGCGGCCGAAGGCCCGACGGCCGGCGCCGGCCGTCGGGGCCTGATGGGGCTTCGGGAGCGGGTGACGGTTCTCGGGGGCTCCTTGCGGACCGGCCCGTATCAGGGCGGGTTCCGCGTCACCGCCGTCCTTCCGCACCAGGCCACGGCCCGCCCGGGGACACCGGCGCCGAAACCTGGGACGGCGCCCGGAACACAGGCCAGGTCCCGCGGGCGGCACACCGAGTCCGCATTGCCGTCCGGAACTGCTCTTCACCCAGCCCCGGACACGGATACCGGCACACCGGAATCCGCCATGCGGCTCGCCTCTGTACGGAGCGCCGCCCGCCGCCGCTCCATCGCCGCCTTCGCGGCGCCTGCCGTCGCAGCCGCCGTCTTCGTGCCCACCGCCGTTTACCTGGCCTGGCAACTGACGACGAGCGTGCTGCCGCCGTCCCGGTTCGACGAGCTGACCATCGGCCGGCCGCGCGCCGAACTGGCCCCTCTGCTGCCGGCCCGCACCTACCCCTACCCGCCCGACCACGCCCATTCCGCACCCCGGCCGCCCGGCGCCACGTGCGAGTTCTACCGTTCCGGCCGCGACCTGTTGGACGAGGTCGACCTCTACCAGCTCTGCTGGTCCGGCAACACGCTGGTGACGAAGGACACCGTGCCCGCAAGCCGACCCTGACCCGCGACATCTGCCCGGCCCGTGGCCGATCGAGGAGTACCTTCCTGAGATCCGGCAGCTCGAACACGCCCGCTTCGCACCGCTGTCCACGGTGGTGGAAGCCCTCGAAGCGCACACAGTGCTCCCGTTCCCCATTCCGCGCGACTTCACCGACGGCTTCCAGATCGCGTACTGGCGGCGTCCGGAGCACCACCTGGACCCTGTCATTCGACAGGCGAGTTCCACATTCGCCCAGCTTCCCGCGTCCGTGGTCGAACCGGCGATCACGCGACTTTTCGCGCAGGCCTGGCTTCAGGAGCCTGGCACCGGCGGCATGCCGACCTGCTGACCCGGGACGCCGTCGATCATGGCTACCGCCTGCTCATCGCGGGCCGGTGATTCCGGCACGGCATGACGCAGGCGGTGACGGCTTCGCACCCGCTCGGCGACCTTGTGCGACAGGTGGCAGAACCGCTTGTCGCCGCGGAAGGTCACCGGCAGCGGCTGGGGACAGAGGATGCAGCTCGCAGCGGCGCACCCGCCCAGCCATGCCGCCCCGGTCATGCGGGGACCGTCGCGCGCTTGCTCTCGGGGGCGCGCTGACCGGGCGACGTCGCGGACCGGGCGGTCAGGTCCAGCTCCAGGCGGCTGTTCATGTCCGGCTCGAACCGGCCGTAGGGGTTCACGTGCGTCCAGAACAGTGGGGACAGCGCCCGCCGGTCCGCGTCGGTGAGCGTGTCGGCCCACTTCGGGTCGTCGAGGACCTGCCGTATCAGCAGCGTGTCGACGTGAACCGGGGCGGACTGGAGCAGATGGAGGGCGAGCATCGACACCTCCTGGGACTCCTTGTCCTGCCCGGCCAGGTCACCATCCTTGCCGTAGAAGAGGTCCTTGTTCGCGCTGTTCCAGTTCTCCACGACCTGGAGGCCCTCGTGGATCTCCTGGCGCAGATCGACGTCTGCGAGGTAGTCACAGACGAACGCCGTACGCTCCGCCCGGCCCAGCTCCTCGATCGCCTGGTAGGCGGGGTACTTGGGGCTGCCGCGGGTGAAGCGGCGCAGGACCTGCTCGGCCTCGGTGGTCCCCAGGCGGAGCGCGGTGGTGTACTTCACGATCCGGACGTACTGCTGACGGATCAGGTCCCAGTTGATCGTCTTGGTGGACAGCACCGGTGCGAGGTCCGGCAGTGGTGATGGGTCTTGCCTGCGTCGATGCCGACCCGGACCGCGGCCATGGTGCCTCCGTGCGAGGGGGTGTGTTGGTTCCTCCCGACGGACGACCTCGCTGTCGATTCCCTACGGAGGGATCATTCGCAATTCCTCATCGGCAGCCGAGTCGTCGTGGGGCGTCGGGCGGCCAATCGATGGAAGCCACAAACGGCAGAAGTTTGAAAGCCACACCCGACGCCCCCGGGTGGGAGAACCATACGAAGGGCTCGCCCTGTCCCGCAGACAACATAGGGAAGTTTGATTTCCCCTGGTCGGAGCCTCGCTGCTGAGCGGCCTTGCACCCTGAGAGGATCGGGGGCATGACGGACTCCCCTGTGCAGGTCAATGCCCTCATCGTCGATGCCACCGACCCCGAGCGGCTCGCTGTGTTCTGGTCCGAGTTGCTCGGCAGGCCGGTCGTGGGCCGCATGGGCCCGTATGTATGGCTTCGGCGAGAGAACGGCCTCGGCCTGGGCTTCCAGCAGACCGACGAACCCACATCGGGCAAGAACCGCATGCACTTCGACATCACCTCGCCCAACCCCGCAGCCGAGCAGCAGCGGGTGGAGACGCTCGGTGGGCGCAGACTGGAGCAGTACGACGAAGGGGGGTTCCTGGTGATGGCGGACCCTGAGGGCAATGAGTTCTGCATCATCCCGGAGGGCACCTTCGAGCTCGACGACGAAGGACGCGCGAACTACCTCGGCTAGGGCCTGTCCGGCGACAGGCCCTAGCAGGACCGTTTGTCCCTGGGGGCGACGTCCACCGCCTGGCCCTGCACGGCCCAGGCGCCGTTGCCGATGTCGACGACGGCCTGCGGGAGGCCATCGTCTCCGGCCGGTACCGTTGCCGCGGGTTTCGTCCGTACCGCCCCGGCGTTACCGTGAGAACACACGCCAGCAACGCCCAGGAGTCCCGGATGAGTCAGCAGCCGGCCACCGCGCCCGTACCCGACCGCCAGCCCCTCGATGAGCACGCCGCCGCATCGGTCCGGGCCTACGCGGCCGACCAGCGCGCACGAGTCGACGTCCTCGCCTCGGTGCTGGAGGACATCGCCGAACACGGCTACCCGGCCGTAGAGTCCGGCATGCTGTGGGAGGACGCCCGCGACGCCCACCTCGCCCGCCTCGCCGACGAGCAGCCCCGTGTCGCCTGAGCACGCACCGCGCCGGTCCCAGGTCGTCCTGGTGGAGCCCGCGCTCAGCCAGCTGGCGAAGCTCACACCGACCGAGACCCACCGCCTGGACCGCGCGGTCGTCGCGATCAGCGCCAACCCCGAGATCGGTGCCCCGGTGCCCGACACCCTGCTGCGCGACTACAAGGACGAGATCGACGGTGTACGGGTCATCTACTTCGTGACGGCCCTGAAGACGATCACGATCGTGGCGTACGTCGAGGCCTGAGCAGCAAACAGCAGCGCCCCCGGACCCGTGACCGGGGCGCTGCTGTGTCTGCTGCACGGTGCGGTGAAGAGGGTGGCGGGATGCCGCTCGGTGTTCGGCTGCGGTGTCGGTGGTCGGAGAGCGTTGACACTGCGAGGCCGCGGCTCGGGCGCTGCTCGTGCAGCGGACCGGCCGTAGCACGGGTCAGATGCTGCCGGTGGCCCCCGCTGCTCCATCGAGCTCGGGCCCTTCCTCAGCAGAGTGCTGCGCAGGATTGCACGGCGGTCGGCGGGGCGCGCTGTCGCCGGCGTCCTCACCCGTCGCCGGGTTGCACGGAAACCCGTGCACATCAGACGAGGTGACATAGAGTCATCTGCGACGGCATGGGGGGTGCGGGTCGGTGATGACCGGGCATGTGGATCCACAGCACATCGGTCCGTACACGGTGCTGCGCAGACTCGGCGGCGGCGGAATGGGCTTGGTGTATCTCGGCGTCGGAGGAACAGGGCGCGCCCACGGTCTCGCGGCCGTGAAGGTGATCCGCCCCGAGTACGCCGAGGACCGGCAGTTCCGGCGCCGGTTCGCACACGAAGCGCGGACCTCGGCACGGGTCTCCGGCCCCGGTATCGCGGCGGTGCTGTCCGACGGGGTGGACGAAGACCCGCCATGGCTGGCCACCGAGTTCGTCCCCGGCCCTTCACTGGGCGGGGCCGTCCGTACGTACGGGCCGCTGGACGTGCGCCGGCTCGGCGTCCTCCTGGCGGCGGCCCTGCGGCAGATCCATGCGTCCGGGCTGGTGCACCGCGACCTCAAGCCGTCCAACGTGATGATGGGTGACGGCGGCCCGGTGATCATCGACTTCGGGATCGCCCGCGCCTACGAGGACACCCGGCTGACCCGGACAGGTGTCGTCGGAACGTCCGGATACATCGCTCCGGAGTACCTGCGGCACGGCCGGTTCGACGCCCGTTCCGACGTGTTCGCGCTCGGCGCGGTGCTGGCGTTCGCGGCGTCGGGGCGGTCGCCGTACGGAACAGGCCACCCGGCGGCCGTCGACGTCCGGGTCCTGTCCGAGGACCCGGACCTGACGGGGATCGATCCGCCCGTGGCCGACCTGCTGCGCGCTTGTCTGGCCCGGGACCCCGCCGAACGCCCCACACCGGCGAGGCTCGAGGCGGCGCTGTCCAATCTGCCCGGTGGGGCGCCGCCCTGGCCGCCACCCGCGCTCGCCGCGGAGATCGCCCGCCAGACCAGGGAGGCCGCCGAGCAAGTCAGCTATGTGCCGACGGTGGTGGACCCGGCCGCCGACCCTCTGCACGGCACCCGGACCCGTACCGCAGCACGGCCTGTGCCGCCGGTGTCGCAACCACAATCGCAGCCGTCGTCGCAGCGGAGTCTTCGGCCGGACCCGCCCGTGCTGCAGGGGTTTTCGCCGCCGACGGGCTCCGGCCGCAGGCGGCTGCCCCGCCGAAAGCTGCTGCTCGGCCTCGCGGCGTTGTCGGCGACCGGAGCCGGGGCCTACAAATTGGCCGGAGTCTTCCAGGAGGAGCAACCGGACCCGAGGCAGAACTGGCACTTCGCACCGGGGAGTGAGATGGGCGAGGCGGTGATGGCGGGCGGCACGCTCTATCTCGGGAGTTACAAGAACAGCAACCTGTACGCGGTCGACGCGGCCACCGGCCGCCGACGGTGGGCCTACACCGCGGAGAGCGGCATGGCCGAAAAACCTGCGGTCCTCGGTACCACGGTCTTTGCGGCGAGTTCCGAGGGCAGGCTCCACGCGGTCGACATCGTTACCGGCCGCGGCCGCTGGGACATACCGCTGGCCAGTCTCGGAGGGGTCTCAGTGGCGGCGGGCGACAAACTCGTTTACGCCCGCGCCACAGACGGCTACCTGTACGGCCTCGACCCCACCACCGGCCGCCGGCGCTGGCGCTTTCAGACAGGGGAAGGCATGCCGACGGGCCGGACCCCCGTCGCGGCAGACACCGTTTTCGCCATGACCAACAGTGGCGTGCTGCACGTCGTGGACGGCTCCACGGGCAGGCGCCGATGGAAGTTCTCCGGCACCGGCGACACGACCAGCGGATCGCCTGCCGTCCACGGCGGTACGGTCTGCCTGGGCACCCGGGAACACTGGGTGCACGCCCTGGAAACCGCCTCGGGCAGGCAGCGCTGGAAGCGCCGGCTCGGGGGCAGCATCAATGACGTCCACGTGCAGGGCGACGCCGTCTACGCCCACTGTCAGGACCAGTTCCTCTACGCCCTGGACGCGAGGACGGGCAAGCAGCGCTGGCGGTGCGAGATCGGTGCGGGCACCGAGGGAGTCGCCGTCGTCGGGGACACCGTCTACGCGGGGAGGTCCCATCCGAGCAAGCTCCTGGCTCTCGACTCCCGCACGGGAAAGACGCGCTGGGAGGTGCCGCTGAGGGATCCGTCCGCCCTGCCGTGGAGCGAGGGCGACGCCCGGATCTCCTCAGAGATCCACATCAGCGGCCGCAACGCGTACTTCACCGCTCTCGGTCTGTACTCGTTCCGCATCGATTCCTGACGCGTCGGCTCCGGGTCCCGGGCGCTTGCCGTCACCCTTCGCACGGTGCACCGCAGGGCCGCCCGGCCGGGACTTCCTTGTCGAGCTTGATGAGGAACTTCATCATCGGCAGCACGGGAGAGCGGTTCAGGGCCTGGTGTCGTTTCGTGGGGGTGTAGTTGAGGAACGGAGAGCGGTGTGTGCTGGGGATATCTGGGTTTGGTTGAGACCGTGTGAGTGCGTTCTCGTAGGGGTGAAGCTTCCCCTTGATGTTGGACACCTGGAGACTGGGACGAGGTTCCAGAGGAAGTAGTGTCAGGTGGGAAGCAAGAGCAACCGCAGTAGGCGGTATACGGAGGAGTTCAAGCGCGATGCGGTCGCGCTGGTCCGGTCCTCCGGCAAGACCGTCACCGAGGTGGCCCGGGAGATCGGGGTCAGCGCGGAGGGGCTGCGGAACTGGGTCAAGCGGGACACGATCGACCGCGGGCAGGGGGCACCGGGCGAGCTGACGAGTGCGGAGCGGGAAGAGCTGCGTCGGCTGCGCCGGCAGAACCGTGAGCAGGCCGAGACGATCGAGGTGCTGCGAAAAGCGGCGGTCTTCTTCGCGAAGGAGAGCGATCGATGAGCGAGGTGTACGCGTTCATCGAGGCGGAGAAGATCACCCACCATGTTGCTCTGTTGTGCCGGCTGCTGACGGTCCCCCGTACGCTCCCCGCCGTAGACTTATCAGCGGAGCTTGAGCCTTGCCAGACGCCCAGTTCAGGCGGGCCCCGCGAGATTGATCCCGCCAAGGGCGGCGGGATTGGAGTTTCCCACGGCTCCGGCCATCGCGGGCTCTCTCTCCAATGAGCGGAAGCCTCTGCCTCGCTTTGTGAGCGGTGGAATTCCCTCAGAAAGGATGTGGGCCAGATGAGCCACCTTGTGAGCCAGGCGCCCATCAGTGACATCACACTGGCCGCTTCGGCTGTGCGCTGGATTTTCCCCCTCGGTATAGCAGTGGTCGTAGTCGCTGTTCTGCTTGGCCTCGTCTGGTGGGACGCGCGCCGTCGGTCTCGGGCACGACAGCAGGGACCACGGGCCAAAAGTTCCTCCCGAAGCAGCGAAAACTTGAGGGCTGCAGATGATTTCGGGGAAGGTCTCAGCCCATATGAGATCAACCGTCCCTCTTCGCCAAGGGACGTACCCAAGGATGACAACGGTGGGGCTTTTGGCAGTGGAGGACCCGGCGGCTGACGGGTCGGCGACGTCGGCGGCACTTGCCAAGATCACCGCGCGGTCAAGATCTACTTTCGATACACGCCCTTAAGGCACTGCCCACCGCGCACGGCGCGTCGCTGCGTGTGGTCGTCCCCGGGTGGATCGGCGTCCGCAGCGTCAAGTGGCTCAGGCGCATCACCGCTCAGGCCGAACCGTCCGACAGCTACTTCGCAGTGCCACCGGGGTCGCGAGGAGAACAGAGGCCACGACCGTGAGCAGCAACGTGCTGATGTACATGTCGGTCTGGAAATCACTGAGACCCGGGAAACGGCTGGTGAACGCGATGCCCAACAGAAACGCGAAGACGATCTGCACTCCGGTTTGAACGACCCGCAGCTCCTGCAGCAGCTCGACCAGCTTGCGGTCGGCCCGCTCCGCAGGAATGTCCAGGAGTGCCACCCGGGGCTCCTCCTCCGGCATCAGGCCCGACACTCTGCCCCAACCAGTCCCGCCATGCACGCACCGCACATGGCATGTTCCGCCCGGTGAATCACCCCACCGTCGCCGCATTCCGCACGTGCTCCGGTGTCGGGACCGGAGGACCGGAGCGCCGATGAGGGGGCCGAGAGAACGATTCCTGCACCATCGCGCCCGTCACCGTGGCAGAAATCCTAGGCCCGATGCTCGTCGACCTGGTACAGGTGCGGTCGCCGCACCGGCGGACCGCGGTGCCTGGCTCCCCGCCAGGGTGTTCCGGAAATGGACGGACTGCGGGTTACCGTGCGCCCGGTGGCGTACACCTTGCATTCCAGTCGCGGATACCGGATTGAGGCTGGCGGTGTGGCGGCTGCGGGCGCCGGGGTTCTGAGGGTTCCGTCGTGGGTGGGGGTGTCCGACGCGGACCGGATGTGCGCGGAGACGGCCGGCTGAAAAGGAAGTCGCCGTTTGCGGCGGCGAGGCCCCGCATATCGCTCGCGGGGTGGGGCCGACGCACCCGCGCGGCGCCCCCCGGCACGTCAGGGCCAGGTCGGCCGATCAGGTGCCGATACCGCGATTCTGCGTAGTCCCTTTGAGTAATGCGCTACCCATAAAGAGCGAACCGTAACAATAAGAGGCGGGGGTGGAAGGAAGATCGACGGGAGAGTGGTGCATGCCCCTGCGGATGCGTAAGGCGCAGCTGAAGGCCCGGGCCGGGAAGACGGCGGTCAGTGGTTACGGTGCGATGGATGGGCGCCTGCCCGTCAGCGAGCTGGCCCGGCAGTTGCTGCGCAAGGCCTTTCCCGACCACTGGTCCTTTCTCCTCGGTGAGATCGCCCTCTACTCCTTTGTGGTCCTGCTCCTCACCGGCGTGTACCTCACTCTGTTCTTCGACCCGAGCATGATGGAGAGCGTCTACACCGGTTCCTATGTGCCCCTTCAGGGGGTGAGGATGACGCAGGCCTACACCACCACCCTCAACATCAGCTTCGCCGTGCGCGGAGGCCTGCTGATCCGTCAGATCCACCACTGGGCGGCACTCGTGTTCGTCGCCGCGATCGCCGTCCATATGCTGCGGATCTTCTTCACCGGCGCCTTCCGCAAACCGCGGGAGGCCAACTGGATCGTGGGCGTGACACTGTTCGTACTCGCGCTTCTCGAAGGATTCGCGGGCTACTCGCTGCCCGACGACCTGCTGTCCGGTACGGGCCTGAGGACAGCGGCCACCATTGTGGGGTCGATCCCTGTCGTCGGAACGTACCTGGAGCTGTTTGTCTTCGGCGGACAGTTCCCGGGCGATGCCGTGATCCCCCGTCTGTACCCCGTGCATGTCCTGCTCGTGCCCGGCCTGATCGTGGCGCTGATCACCGCTCATCTCATCCTGGTGGTCTATCTGAAACACACCCACTGGGCGGGTCAGGGGAAGACCAACGAGAACGCCGTCGGCTCACCGGCGTTTCCTCACTTCACCGCGAAGACCACAGGTTTTTTCCTCATGGTGTTCGGCGTACTGACCTTGCTGGGCGCGCTCGCCCAGATCAACCCCGTATGGAACTACGGCCCCTACCGCGCCAACCAGGTCTCGGGTAACGCGCAGCCGGACTGGTATCTCGGGTTCCTGGAGGGTGCGCTCCGGCTGATGCCGCCATGGGAGACCGACATTGCGGGCCACACCGTCATGTGGAATGTGTTCATTCCGGCGATTGTGCTGCCAGGCGTGGTCTTCACAGTGCTGTTCCTCTATCCCTTTTTCGAGAAATGGGTGACGGGCGACCGCAGGGAACACCATCTGTGCGACCGGCCGCGCAATCGGCCGACCCGTACGGGGCTCGGCGTGGCGGCCATCGTCTTCTACGCCGTTCTCCTGGTCGCCGGCGGCAACGACGTCGTAGCCTTCTCGTTCAGGGTTTCGGTCGAGGTCATGACCTGGATCCTCAGAACCGCGCTGATCGCCGCCCCACTCCTGGCTTTCGCGCTGACCAAACGCCTCTGCCTCGCCCTTCAGATGCGGGACCTCCATCGGCTGACCGAGGGCGAGGAGACTGGCCAGGTGACACAGTCGGTGAACGGCGATCTCTTGGAGAGCCGCCGTGGCCTGAGCCCGACAGCCCGCTACCGCATCCTGATGCGTGATGTCCCGACGCCCCTGGAGCTCCCCGCGCAGGGCCCGATCTCGAGTCGGCGACGGCTTCGGACCGTACTGAGCGGCTGGTACTACGGGGACCTCGTGGAACTGCCCCTCACGGAGGAGCAACGGTCCCGGATCGCGGAGCGGACGACACGGCCGGAGCCGGTCCGCGAACGCGAGGACTGAGAACCACCCTCAGTCCTGGACACGCACGTACTGGAAGACCATTCCGAACACCCCCGCCAGGACCAAGCCCAGCCCGATCAGGAACAGCCACAGACCGAACACCACACCGATGGCGAGCAGGGCCATCCCCGCGGCTGTCAGGGACGGCCAGATGCTGTGCGGAGGAAAGAAGTCCACCGGACCGGACCGCTCGTGGATGTGCCCGTCCCCGCGGTCCTCGGGGCGCAGGCCCTTCCTCCGGTAGTTGGTGGCGAAGAAGAACGTGACCAGCAACGCCATGAGGAACGAGACGGTGAGAGCCGCCGTGCCTGTCGGATCACGGGACCACACGGCGTAGAGAACATCGGTCACGAGGAAGAACCCCGCGACCCCGGCGAAGACAATGGCCTCGGTCTTCATTCGCCCGACTCCTCTTCAGCGCCCGATGCGGAGCGGGACCCGCCTCGGCCGAGGCCCGGCTTCTGCTTCTCCGACGTGAGGGGATGGTGCAGGTCGAAGGCCGGAGAGTCGGAACGCACGCGGGGCAAAGCCCGGAAATTGTGCCTCGGGGGCGGACAAGAGGTCGCCCACTCCAGGGAACGGCCGAACCCCCACGGGTCGTCCACCTCGACCTTGGGCGCGTAACGGCTGGTGCGCCACACGTTGTACAGGAACGGCAGTGTCGACAGGCCCAGCAGAAAGGAGCCGACGGACGAGATCGTATTGAGCAAGGTGAAGCCGTCCGCCGCGAGGTAGTCGGCGTAACGCCGGGGCATTCCGGCCTCACCCAGCCAGTGCTGGACCAGGAAGGTCAGCTGAAAGCCGATGAACAAGGTCCAGAAATGGATACGCCCGATGCGTTCATCCAGCATGCGTCCGGTCAACTTGGGCCACCAGAAGTAGAAGCCGCCGAACATCGCGAAGACTACTGTTCCGAAGAGCACGTAATGGAGGTGGGCGACGATGAAGTACGAATCGGTGAGATGGAAGTCCAGCGGGGGTGAGGCGATCAGCACTCCACTGAGGCCGCCGAGGAGAAAAGTCACGAGGAATCCGATCGCCCAGAGCATGGGTGTCTCGAACGAGATACTGCCGAGCCACATGGTGCCGATCCAGTTGAAGAACTTGACACCGGTGGGCACGGCGATGATGAACGACATGGCGGAGAAGAAGGGCAGGAGAACGGCTCCTGTCGCGAACATGTGGTGGGCCCAGACAACCGCCGAGAGCATGGTGATGCTGATCGTGGCCATCACCATTCCGAAATACCCGAACATCGGCTTCCGGCTGAACGCGGGAATGATCTCGCTCACCACTCCGAAGAAGGGCAGCGCGACAATGTAGACCTCGGGATGGCCGAAGAACCAGAACAGGTGCTGCCACAGCAGCGCCCCGCCGTTCGCGGCGTCGTAAACATGGGCCCCGAACTTCCGGTCGGCTTCTAGGGCGAGCAGGGTGGCGGCGAGCACCGGAAACGCGAGCAGCGCGAGGATCGAGGTGAACAGTACGTTCCAGGTGAAGATCGGCATCCGGAACATGGTCATACCCGGCGCACGCAGACAGACGATCGTAGTGATGAAATTGACCGATGCCAGGGTCGTACTGATCCCCGACAGCACGAGGCCCATAGTCCAGAGGTCTCCGCCGGCGCCGGGCGAGAAGACGGCACTGTTCAGCGGTGCGTAGGCGAACCAGCCGAAGTGGGCCGCGCCGCCGGGCACCACGAATCCGGACACCACGATGATTCCGCCGAAGAGGAAGAGCCAGTAGGTGAGCGCGTTGAGGCGGGGGAAGGCGACGTCGGGCGCGCCGATCTGAAGCGGCATGATGGCGTTCGCGAAGCCGCCGAACATCGGCGTGGCGAACAGCAGCATCATGATGGTGCCGTGGACAGTGAACAGCTGGTTGTACTGTTCCGCGCTGACGATCTGCAGCCCTGGCCGGGCCAGCTCCGCGCGCATGAGCATGGCCAGCACTCCGGCCAGCAGGAAGAACCCGAACGCGGTGACTATGTAGAGATTGCCGATGACCTTGTGGTCGGTGGTCGTCAGCCATCCCATGAGTCTCACACCGGCATTGATGCGCTTGTTGGCCACCGGCGCGGCCGACGCGGCTTCCTGCAGGTCCTGCGCCATCAGTTCTCCGTTCCTCCCGGTTGACTCGATGGTGGAGCCTGCCACCGTGGACGGCCCGTACGGCTGGCGGTGACACCTCGAATTTCACCAATTCACCGATGTTCCGATCGGGTGTCCCAGGGGCCCGCATCATGAACAAGCAGGAGCTGCGCCGAGCCCTCGGCCGTTGAACCGGATGGACCGGTCGCACAACCGGACCGACCGCTCACAGGGCGCTCGGCCTCGGCCATGTCCCTGCACAGGTACCCCGCACGGCACTGTCACGTTGACTGACCGGCCTGGGATGATCTTCTGGTTGGTCGTGCTGGGAGGGGTCGTCCGTGGACAGCGCGCCGCCGTCGTACAAGGGGCACCGGTACCCGGTGGAGATCATCGCGCACTGCGTGTGGCTGTACTTCCGTTTCCCGCTGTCGTTCCGCGAGGTCGAGGAGCTGATGCTCGAGCGCGGTGTGCTCGTCTCCCACGAGACGGTCCGCCGCTGGTGTACGAAGTTCGGGCAGGCCTACGCCAACGGCCTGCGCCGCCGGCGTGTGCAGCCGGCGTGTGCAGCCGGGCGACAAGTGACACCTGGACGGGGTCTTCCTCAGGATCAACGGTGAGCTGAAGTACCTGTGGCGGGCCGTCGACGCCGATGGCAACGTGCTCGACATTTTGGTCCAGAACCGGCGGGACACCGCTGCGGCCAGGCGGTTCTTCCGCAAACTGCTCAAGAAGACCTGCTCGGTGCCGAGAGTGATCGTCACCGACAAGCTCCGCTCCTACGGCGCGGCCCACCGCGAGGTCATGCCCTCCGTAGAACACCGCGCCCACAAGGGCCTGAACAACCGGGCCGAGAACAGTCATCAGCCGACGAGGCAGCGCGAACGCGCGATGAAGGGCTTCCGCAGTACCGGCGGGGCCCAGCGGTTCCTGTCCGCGTTCAGCGGCATCTCACCGCACTTCCGACCACGCCGCCACCTGATGACCGCCACCGAATACCGCACCGAGATGACCACCCGCTTCGCCATCTGGGACGAGATCACCGGCGCCACCGCCCAGCCCATCGCAGCGTAAGCCAGGCCCCCACCCGACCCCTACACACCCTGACGCGCCCTCAATCGATCAACACCGCACCAACGTGACAACGCCATCAGGCGGCCCATACATTCGTCCGCTCCGTTGCCGACCAGGTGAACCCACCGCTGAACGTATGGACACACCTGACAGGCGTCTTCGACACCAAGGGCGACACTGACAAGAGTAACGACACTATCCAGCTGTTCGTCAACGGACGCCCGCAGGGACAACCCGTTGTGCTGATCAAGAACGCGCCGAACTACGAGCCCTGGACCGCCAACGAAGGCCTGCAGATGGGGCGTTCGAAGCTCAGCGGCAAGTACGGCGAGAACTTCTTCGGTCTCCTGGACGAGGTAGCTGTGTGGCAGCGCCCCCTCACCGGCGACGAGATCGCGAAGGAGGCGCAGGCCGCTGTGGACGACGTGCCGACCAACGAGCTCGTGGCCCAGTGGGATGCTGCTGGTGCCACGACCACGGCGATTCCCGAGACCACGGCCTACCCCGTGGCATCGATGAAACTGGCGGGAGGCGCCGTTCCGAACGCAGACCAGAGCGCGGTGGTACTCAACGGAACCACCGGCTATGCCTCCATGACCGGCCCGGTGGTCGACGAGAGCGGGTCCTTCACGGTCTCGGCATCGGTGGAGGTGGACTCTGAAGTCAACACCGTTGCGTTAGGGCCGTGAGCGGCTGCTGAGGCCGTGGGCGAAGAATGCAACGGTGGTGTGGACGGTGTAGTTCTGGGCCTTCTGGGGGTGCTGTCCGGCGTTCGGGCCGTACTTGCTGGTGGGGTTCTTGCGTGTGCGGGCCTTCACTCGTTGCCGTCGGTGGGCGGGCAGGAGGTCGCCCAGGGCGGCGTGGCCGATCGTGCCGACCAGGTCGATGAGGGTGCCGGGGAAGATTCCAAGGCCGGCGGTGACGGTGTCGGTTGCGGCGGCCAGTAGGACGGTGAAACTGATCCGTTCCATGGGTACTTCCGGCCGTCCGGTCAGGGCGTCGTCGCCGGCACGGATCAGAGCCTGGTAGGCGGTGAGCAGGGCGTAGACCTCCTGGTCGAGGCCATCGATGCTGCGGGAGCGCAGGACGCGGCCGTCGAGCATCGTGGCCTTGATCGAGAAATACGTAGTTTCCGCCTGCCACCTGCGGTGATAGAGACCAACGAGCTCGGCGGCCGGAAAACGGACGGGGTCCAGCAGATTTGTGATCAGCCGCCACTGCTCGGTGCGGACGGTGCCATCGGCCAAGGTGACGGTGAGGGTCGCCTCGATCACGCGCACCGGCAGCAGTACCCGCAGGACGCCGTAGCCGATGCGGGCGATGTAGGAGCCGTCGCCCAGGTGCTCGGCGGGGGTGGGGACGCGGCGGGCCCCGGAGCGCACCAGGAACCGGGCCCCACTCTGATGGACGGCATCAAGGAACTCGTTGCCGTCGAAGGCCGCGTCGGCCAGCAGGAGCATCGTCTTGTCCAGGGCGGTCAGAAGCCGCTTGGCATAGGGGAGTTCACCCTCGGACTCCGGTCCGAAGGCGGCGGCTATGAGCGCGCGGGTGCCGCACTCGACCAGGGCCAGCAGCCGCAGGAGCGGATAGCCGAACTCCAGACTCTCCGCGGCCCGCTTGGGGTAGCGCCAGGTGAGCGTCTCGTCGTCGGGGGTGTGCAGCAGGGTCCCGTCGACAGCCACCGTGCGCAGGCCCCGGTAGAAGGACCCGGCCTGCCCGGGGCGGGCGACGGGCCCGGCAAGCGTCTCGAACAGACGCCGCAGAGGTGCAGCCCCCACCCTGCGCCTGGCCCGCGTCAGCGAGGAGACCGCAGGATGCACCAGGGCCAGCGCGGTCAGGGCGGTGGTCAGCTTGGACCACACCGTGCGGTACGAGCGGTGTTCGAACAGTGCGAGAGCGAGCACGAAGTACACCACCACCCGCGAAGGCAGCAGCCGCAGGCGCTTCTCGCGCCGACCGGTCTCCTCCAGCACCGCGTCCACCAGCGCGAAGTCCACGATCTGGGTCAACTCCCCCAGATGACCCGGCGCGAAAACACCCCGGGCTGTCTCGATCGTGGACGTGATGACAGACTTCTCCTGCAACGGGACCCCTGACCTTGACCGACTTTCTTCGCCGATCGTTGATCTATCAGGTGGTCCCGTTGCGCTGTTCAGCAGGGCTTGACGTACAGCTCAGGGGCCAAACGCAACGGTGTTGGCTATGCAGTTTCCCCGTGATCTTGGACACGTCGTCGTTACGCCGCGAGGGCCTGATCCTGTTGGTGGCGCAGGCGCGTCTCGTGGGGCGTGAGGTAGCCCCAGTGGATGTGCTTGCGCAGACGGCGTCTGTTGTAGAAGGTCTCGACGAAGTCGAAGATGTCGGTGCGGGCGGTGGCCCGGTCGGGCCAGAAGCGGGTGCCGATCTCCTCTTTGAGCACGGCCCAGAAACTCTCCGCGGCGGCGTTGTCGAAGCAGCTGCCGGTCCGCCCCATGCTTTGCCGACACTCCAACTCGCCGATTTTCATGCGGAGTTGGCCGGAGGTGTATTCCGATCCGCGGTCGCTGTGGATCACGCAGCCGGGCTCCAGGCGGCCCAGCGCGGCAGCCATGTCCAGGGCATCGACAACGAGTTCGGCACGATGGTGGTCGGCCATCGAGTAGCCGATCACCCGGGTCGCCAGGTCCAGCCACGCGGCGAGGTAGAGCCAGCCCTCGGCGGTGGGGATGTAGGTGATGTCCCCGACGATCTTCGTACCGGGGCGGGTCGCGGTGAAGTCCCGGCCGATCAGATCCGGCGACGGGGCGGCCCTGGTGTCGGCCTTGGTCAGGCCGCGGCGTCCGGTGCGCCGGCTGTGCCCGGCGATGCCGTGCTCCCGCATGACCCGCTCCACCCGCTTGCGGTTGACCAGTCGGCCCTGCCGGCGCAGTTCGGCGGTGACGCGCGGGACGCCGTAGTTCCGCCGGGAAGCCAGGTGGATCACCGTGATCTCGTGGGCCAGGGCCTCATCTGCCTGCCGCCGCGTCTCGCGGGCCTGCCGCCCGGCCACCCACGCGTAGTACGTGGAGCGGGCGGTCCTCATCACCTTGCACAGCAGCGTGACCGCATAGTTCGCCTTCTCCGCGTGGATGAACCGGCATATCTTCCTCACCGGTCGCTCTCCTTCACGAAGTCGGGTGGCCCGGGGGATTTCACCCCCGGGCTCCCACAGATCCGTACGTGACAGTCTCCCGTCATACGGCTCTTGTCGTCCTGGTCACCAGACCCGGGCGGGCTCGGTCACCCAGACCCAGTGCGCGAGAAGCCGGGGATGTCGATCAACCCCAGACCACCACGCACGGAATGTCGCTGTCCAGCTTCGCCGCAGCCTCCGGTACTTCCCGCGCAACCACCGGACCATGTAGGCGTTGATCCGTTTCAGGAGGGGATAGAGGGCCGACCTATTGAAGGCCCCGTAGTACTGCATCCATCCCCGCACGACCGGATTGATCCAGTCCGCGAGGTCTCGGGCCTCGCCCTGCACCCACCGGTGCAGGCGCCAGGAACGCACCACCTCGCCCATCCTCTTCAGGGCCTTTTCCAAGACCGCCGGAGAGAAACTCCGAAACAGCCCCGTACGCCCGTCCACGGTGCGCTCGCGAAAGTCGTAGCCCAGGAACGTGAACCTCGTGTGCTCGAAAGAGCTCTTGCGGTTCGCGTCCCGGCAGTAGACGATCTGCGTCTTGTCGGGGTGCAGTTGAAGGCCAACCGAGTCCATGCGCGCCTCCAGCGCGGCCAGCACTGCTCTCGCCTCGGCGAGACTGCGGCAGTGGATGACCGCGTCGTCGGCATACCGTTCGAAGCGGACGTCCGGGAACTCCCGGTGCAACCACATATCGAACGCGTAGTGCATGAAACAGGTTCGCCAGGACCGGAGACACCGCCGAACCCTGAGGGGTTCCCATGGCACGCTCGATCAGCGTGCCGTCCGCATGTTGCAGCGGGGCAGCAAGCCACCGCTTGACATACAGCAGGACCCAGGGGAACTCGCAGACCGAACCCACCGCCTTGAGCATCAAGTCCCACGGCACCGAGTCGAAGAACGCCTTGATGTCGAGATCGACCACCCAGTCGTACTTCCAGCACCGCTCCCGGCACGTGCCCACCGCGTCGATCGCTCCGCGCCCCGGGCGGTAGCCGTAGGAGTCCGGATGGAAGATCGGCTCGACCCTCTTCTCCAGCACCATCGCCACCACCGTCTGCGCGACACGGTCGCCCACGGTCGGCACTCCGAGGACCCTGATGCCGCCCTGCGGCTTCGGAATCTCCACCATGCGCACCGGTGGCGGGAAGTAGCAGCCCGAGGACATCCGGTTCCAGATCTTGTACAGGTTTCCCCGCAGATCCTCCTCGAACTCCTCAATGGCCACCGCGTACACGCCCGGCGCGCCCTTGTTCGCCCTGACCTTCTCCCAAGCCTCCATCACCAGCAGCTTCGGAAGACCGAACGGCTTGACCAGTGCTTTCAACTCATCCACGCCAATTCCTCCCGGAGCACTTCCGGTTGATCGAATGAACAAGCCACGAACGACCCGGCCCCTTCGCTCCATCCCCATTACAGGGACTTCACCACTACTACGGGCCGGTCCGCCGGCGCACGCCCGGCATGGACGTACGCCTTCTCCTGTTCCGCACAGACCCCGCAGATCGGGCTCGCGCCACCTTCACGCCGGACACCGCCTGGCCAGGAAGCGGACACCCGCCAGACTCATCCCGGAGGAACCTTCAAGCCCCGGTTTCGATGTCGTCCAAGCATTTCGACGCATCAGCAGTGGTTCGCTCGCGCTCGCCTTCCCGATCCCCACCTGACGCCCTTTCAAGGACGCCTTTTCCTCCGACGCTCACCACGACGGTCTTAAGCCAACGCGGCAGGAGGCGGTTCGGAGCCTCCCTCCGCGGGGGCGACTCCGAGGGGCCAAAACCCTCATCATCTGTGCAGCACCATCCAGTTGCTACCGACCTACACCGGCAGCCCCTCTCCATTCAGGACACACGAAGGCAGTCGCTTTTTTCAGGATCTCGATCGTCTTCGCCTGCTCGGCGGTCAGCTTCCGCAGCCGCTTCAGCTCCTCGTCCCGATCGTCGGCGGCCCGCCCCGCTCGCACGGAACCAGGTCCCGATCCGGTGTCCTGGGCAGCGCGGGCCTTCTTCACCCAGCCCCGCAGTGACTCCGAACTGACCCCGAGCTCCCGGGCGACCTCGGTCACCGTCCGTCCCGACGACCGCACGAGTTCGATCGCGTCCCGCTTGTACTCCTCCGAGTACCGCTTCGTGTACTTGCTTCCCACCTGGCACTGCTTCCTCTGGGCTCTCACGTCCCAGTCTCCAGGTGTCCACGATCAAGGGGAAGGTTCAGATCATCGGCCCACCCCGTCCCACGAACAGCGCCATCGGCTCCAGACCGTGCGTGCCCTCGACCACCGCGATCCGGCGCACCTCCGTCGGCATGGCCTTGACCGTCCATGTCTTCCGTCGTCCGTACTGGCGGCCGTGGACCTTCATCAACCGCAGGTCGATGTCGTGGACCACAAAGAGCTCGTCACGGTGGCGCGTGAGGCTTTTCGCAGCCTTGCGGACCGTCGCCGCCCGCTCAGTCCTTCGATACCAGTCCAGCTCACGCAGCGTCGCATCCTGGACTTCCACCGTCCGCGGCAGCCCGAACTTGGCGATCGCCTGCAGCTCGATCTCCCCTGCCGCGCCGTCGCGCCGCGGTGGTCCGACCTCGATGTCGAGCGGGGACCGAAACTCCCGCAGCCGTAACCCGGTGGTGATGGCCAGGTTCCCGCCTCCGCTGTTGCGCAGCGGATACGCGCTCCGGAACGACCGGTCCACTGATCCGTCCGGCAGTAGACCGCGCAGCCCGACCCGGTCTAGGAACGACCACTGGTCGAAGGTCAGGTGGCGCACGTCCAGCTCACTCGTCGAACCCCAGCTCAGGACGTCCCGGCCGTTGGCCTTGCGGAAGTACGGGCGCCCTTCCAGCAACTTGGTCTGCACGGCCCAGTCGTAGAAGTTGTTGATGGTTGTCCGGTGGCGTTTCCAGGTGGCCGGCGCCATGGGCACCTCGCGATGCTCCGTGCAGTACCTGCGGTAGGCCAGCAGGTCATCCTCGGTAGCCGCCAGCAGGTCACTGGGCGGGTCCAAGGCGGCGAGAAAGTCGTCTAGGGCGAGGAAGTCGTATGCGTAGCCCCGGAGCGAGGACGCCTTGAGCGTCTTGGCCATCTCGAAGAAGAAGGAGCAGTGCGGCTCCAGCGGGCGCATGTCCGAACCGAGAAAGAACGGGGTGCCGTCCGTCAGGGCCCTGGCGCTATCGACGTACTGCGCTGTGTTGAGATCAACGCCGATCGATGCTTCGTAGCTGCGTCGGACTCGGTCCCACGAGGTGAAGAAGTAGTCCACTGCTCTCCCTGAGACGGTTGGGGAGCAGCGAACCTAGCCAACATCCTGCATCTCCAACATCCCCTCTCCGCGCGACTGATACATCAACAATCCCTTGTCATAACCGCCGAGGAGGGCCAGCACCCAGGGCTCCCAGATGCTCTCCCGGTCATCCCGAAGGTGAAGGAGATACCGGCCGGCTCCGTCGTGGATCAAGGCGCTCGCGTTGACGGGCTCCGGGCGCCCATCGAGGCCGTCCGCCTCGGCGTCCAGGAGCTTGGCCCGCAGCGTAGGGGACCGCACGTCGGCGTACGGGAGCCACCGGGCCCCGGCGACTTCCTCTTCCTGGAGAGCGAGCGCGGGCGGTTGCTCGGCGGTGAGGTAGAACGCAAGGCGGAAGTCGAAGTGCTGGTGAGCGGGCTCGCCTTTGGCCGCATTGGCGTCGATGTCATGGATGAGCCGTGACGCGGTAGTTGGAACCTGGCCAAGATTGTTGGAACTGCCGTTTCGATCGTGAGGCATCGATTACGACTTTTCGAGATAGATGACACTTGGTCGCGTTAACTGCGACCCTTTGCAACGGCACGGCTTGTGGGGCTGCACGATCCGCTCGAATGGCAGTGAGGAAGGATGCACATGGTTGATCATCACGACAGAAACGAGGCCAGAGGTGACCGAACAAGACGCAGTGGACCTGATCCACTTGCAGGACGTAGATGGTGACTGCTGCACCGTACGTGTCACTGGCCGCTCCATGCCCGGCGTGCTGACCGGCCACGACATCCTCCGGGCTGAGGTTTTGGCACATGCGAGTTTCGTCGATATCCGGCTGGAGCTCTTCCTCTCCCCGCGCGACCTCGACACCTGGCAGCGGGAACTGACCGAACTCGTTCCTGGCAAAGGCGTGAGCATAGGCGGGGACCGTGGGCTGCATCTCGGCCTTCATATGCACGAGGACCGCTCCCTCGCCGTGACGATTGAGGATCCCGACCGTCTGAGCGCGGTGCTGGGGATACAGCCGCACGAGAGCTGGATAGACGCGCACCACGACCGGCTTGAACGGGTACGGGAGAGTTGGCCCAGCGAGGTCCTGGAGACGGACTCCATGACCTACGAGTGGCGCCCTCCCCGCGAAGTCTGAGCGACATACCGCAGCTCCTAGCTGGCAGGTGTCAACAAAGAACGCCCTTCTGGTGTCAAGCAGAGCGATCCGAACCTCAAGTTCGACCAGGCCAGGCCGCCGTTCTGATGTCACCCATCTCGAAAAGTCGCATCGATCGTGCGCGCCAGATCTTCGCTGACCTCGATGAGGAGCGTCCGTAGCGCTGCGTAGTGCGAGGTGCTCGCGGCGCCGATGTGGAACCACATGTTGTTGCATTTCGTGGGCCATGGGTGACGATCCGACTCCGTGTGGGCGTGCGAAAGCAGGATGGGGCGGGGGGCGAACCTGGGCTCGCCCTGAGTGATGTGAGCCCAAGCGAAAGCCGAAGCTCCCTGGCGGGCGTAGTCGTCCAGGCGAGGATCCCGCTCGAAACGGGGCCGAGGTAGAGCACGGAGGATCTCCTGCCATTCGCGAGGGCTCAAGCTCCAGTTGTTCAACGCGACGCGGCGTCGCCGGTAGTCGACGGGGCTCGGGCCTGCGTCAAGTTCTCGTGCAAGAGCCCGAAGAGCGGTTGTGAACCGGCCGGGAGGGTGGCTGGCGAGTTGTCGGTTGAGCGCCCGACTAATCGTGAAATTGCCCGCTTGGGTGATTCCCGGGTAGGAGGCTGCCTCGGCCATGGCGCCACCGATCCTCCACTGGACGAGTTTGACGGCGGCCAGTCGGCGTGCGGCTCGGGTATAGGTGCCCCAGCCGAAGACCGCGAGGTGGCGTTCGAATTGGTCATGCTCCAGTGCGGCGGCGATGTGCTCCGGCTGGTAGCCGGCCGTGCGGGTCGGCGCTCGCAGGCCGGAGGCGCCTCCGTTGCGGCGGAAGGCTCGAATGGACGGCTCGGCGGCGAGCAACAGCTTCTCCGAGCACAAACTCCTGTGCCGGTTAAGGATGTGACTCCAGGGGGCGAGGCTGGGCAGGCCGCTCCAACTGGCCCGGTGGTGGCCGGCGAGGGTGAGTTCGAGATCGTCTGTGCCCAGAACGGCTTCAGCGGCGAAGAGGAGCGCCGCTGTTACCACTGGACTGTAAGGGGGCCAGTAGAGGCTGCCGCTGCGGTTTGCTTGGTGAACATGGCCGGCCACTGCGGTGGCCAGAGCTGGTGTCAGCAGGCCCTGTCCCATGGGCCAGGACGCGCAGAGCAGAGCGGTGACGACTCGCAGGTCCGCGAACCGCTGGGTGGCCTCCTCGGCTGTCGCGTCAGCGTCCAGGAGGTCCAGGAGACGCGCCTGCAGCTTAATGATCACAGGGCTCGGTCCAGGCCCGGAGTTGGAACGTCGGTCGAGGCGGACTCTGCAGGGCGTGTGGGTGAACCCCGGCTCGTGCTTGATTCCAGGTTCCGGCAAGCGGCATTCGGCAGGGTGCAGGCCGACATGCTTGGCGCCCGCGAAGAGGGGGGTGACTCGGCTGGTCTCGTGTTTCCTCGGGCAGCCATGGTGAAGGTAGGCCCGGTGGTCCGGGCAGAGGAAGGCGATGGGTAGCTGCCAGACCTTCTTCCAGGGACCGCCGTACTTCTGCTGGACGGTGCTGCCGTCGCCGGCCAGGCATCGCGGGCAGTAGCGGGGGCTGTCGTTGAACAGCCAGCTGTCGAAGATGTCGGCGTACACCCGAATGTGCGCCGGCCGGTACAGCGGAACGTGCACGGCCATCCCGGCTTTTTGGCCCAGTGCTGTGGCGCCAGGGTCCCCCGTCTGGTCAGGATCCCGGACAGTCGTCACCGTCAACGGGGCCCTCTCCCGGAGGCGGCTGGGGTATGCCTCCGGGCCTTCCGGGTCCCGTGTCGCCTTGGGGCGCATCTGCCCGGTGCATCGGGCGGGGAACGCGGAAAGGTCCGAAGGTGCGTTCCTAACCTCGTGCTTTCATGAGCGTGCTCGCCCATGGCTTGATCAAATAAGCGGAGAGTGCTTCTGACCTGCAACGATGGGACTTGTCTAGGGTCCTGTCAGCTGCACGGAAAGAAGCACTCTCCAGGTGAGCAAGCGTATCGGGTTGTACCCGCGTGTCCGCGTCGGGGGCGGCGGCAGCGGGGCGGTCTCGCAGGCCGGGGCAGTGCTGCTGGTCGAGACGGTCCGCAAGTCCGGGCTGGACGGCGCGATATCGGCGGCGCTGGCGCCGTGGCGCAAGCCGCGGACGGTGCACGACCCGGGCAAGGTCCTGCTGGATATCGCACTCGCGACGGCTCTGGGCGGGGACTGCCTCGCCGATGTCGCCATGCTGCGGGCCCAGCCCGACGCGTTCGGCCCGGTAGCATCCGACCCCACGGTCTCCCGCCTCGTCGACGCCCTCGCCGTAGCCGGGCCGAAGGCGCTCACCGCGATCCGCGCGGCGCGAGCCGAAGTACGCACGCGGGTCTGGGAGTTGGCCGGTGAAGACAGTCCGGCTGCCGGTGACAGCGTGATCGTGGACATCGACGGCGTGCTGGTGCTTGCGCACTCCGAGAAGCAGGACGCCACCGCGACCTGGAAAAAGACCTTCGGTCACCATCTGCTCGTTGCGTTCGTCGACCACGGCCAGGCCGGTTCCGGGGAACCGGTGGCCGCGCTGCTGCGGCCTGGCAACGCAGGCTCCAACACCGCGAGCGATCACATCGAAACCACCCAACTCGCTCTGGCCCAACTGCCCAAACACCTGCGGCGGGGCCGGCAGACGCTGGTCCGCACCGACTCCGCCGGCGGCACCCACGCCTTCCTCGACTGGCTCTCCCGCCGCGGCCGGTGGCTGTCCTACTCGGTCGGAATGACCATCACCGACGCCATCCACCAGGCTGTGCTGAAGATCCCGAAACGGGTCTGGACACCGGCCTACGACTCCGACGGCACCGAACGGCCCGGCGCCTGGGTCGCAGAGATCACCGACATGCCCGACCTGAGCACCTGGCCCAAGGGCATGCGGCTGATCGTCCGCAAGGAACGGCCACACCCCGGCGCCCAGTTGCGCTTCACCGACGTTGACGGGCTGCGGCTGACCTGCTTCGCGACCAACACAAAGGGCGGCCAGCTCGCCGACCTCGAACTGCGTCACCGCAGGCGGGCCCGCTGCGAGGACCGCATCCGAAACGCCCGCGACACCGGCCTGCGCAACCTGCCCCTGCACGACACAGCCCAGAACCGGATCTGGCTGGAGATCCTCTCCCTCGCGCTCGACCTCCTCGCCTGGATGCCGATGCTCGCCCTGACAGGCGAAACCCGCCGCTGGGAGCCGAAGCGCCTCCGCCTCCGCTTGTTTTCCGCCGCCGCCCAGCTCGTGAACACCGGCCGCCGTCGCTGGCTCCGCCTGGCCGCCCGATGGCCCTGGACATCCGTGATCACCAGCGCCATGGACCGGCTCCAGGCCCTACCGAACCCCGGCTGACCAGTAAATTCCCCCGTCCCAACAACCCGCACGACCACCCCGGGAGTGGAACCCGGCGCCCACCCGACGCGACAACCGGGCCATCAGCCTGCCCCGCCTCGATAGAACCCGCACCCCGCACGCACAGAGCCCCCGCCAGCGAACCGACGAGGACTCATGAACGATCGAGGCTAACGGGATTCCAGGGCCGACCGGGTGACGTTCCTGAGGAACAGCACCGGCGTCGCCGCTGTGGTTACCGCGAACACCCCGAAGGCCAGCCGCATGCCGCCCAGTTCGGCCAGCAGGCCCACCAGTGCCGCACCGAGCGGCATGGCGCCGAAGCTGAAGAGCCGAGCCGCCGCGTCGTAGCGGCCGAGCATCTCGTCGGGGACCTTGCGCTGGGCGACGGTCCGGGAGTTGACCGTCCAGAGCGTGCCGCCCATACCGCCGAGGAAGGCACCGCCCGCCACTGCCCAGATGTTGGTGGTCAGGGCGGGCAGCGCCACCATCGCGGCGGTGCCGATCAGGTCGGCGAACATCGCCCGGCGAGCACCGAGCAGCCGGTTCACCCAGGTCACAGCCATCGTGCCGGCCAGCCCGCCGATGCCGAGGGCGCTGAGCACAATGCCGTACTGCTGCGGTCCGAGTTCCATGGCCTGCTGGGCGTAGAGCGGCATGAGCGCCAGCCAGGCGCCCCAGACGGCGGCGAGCACGCCGACGACCAGCGACAGTGTGCGCAGCACCTCGTCTCGCCAGAGGAAGCGCAGCCCCTCGGCGATCCGGCTGTTGACCGAGACGGGAGCCGCGTCCGGGGCGGGCCCGTCGGCCCGGAAGTGGCCCACCAGCAGGAGCAGGGCCAGGGCAGCGACCGCGTAGGAGGCGCTTATCAGCCCCAGCGCGAGACCCGTCCCGGCGGCCAGCAGCAGCCCGCCGATGAAAGGCCCGGCGAACTCCTGCCCCACGGTCTCGGCCCCCACCATCCAGACGTTGGCGCGCTGCCGGCCCGCTGCCGGCACCGCAGCCGGTACCAGAGCGGAGGCGGAGGTCGAGGCCAGTACGTCGGCGACGCCGAGGATCACCCCGGCGGTGAAGAGCTGGCCGAGCGTGAGGGCACCGGTAACGGCTGAGACGGTGAGCCAGCCCATCGCAGCCAGCCGCATCCCATTTGCGCCCCAGAGCAGCCGCCGCCGGTCGAAGCGGTCGACGATCACGCCGATGTGCAAGGCGACAAGCAGCCAGGGCAGCGTGAGGGTCAACGAGACGGCGGTGACCTGGGCGGGAGAGCTGGTGAGCTGGGCGGCGAGCAGGGGGAGGGCCATCTTCATCACGCCGTCGGCGAGGTTGGTCGCGGCGGTGAAGCCGACCAGGACAGCGGTGTTGCGGCGACCAGGGTCTGGTGGGGCGCAGGGCCCCAGTGTCGACGTGCCGAGGCTTTTGTCGGTCTGCGTTCGTTCAGGCACCGCTGTGACCATGACCATCCCCTAACTACCTAACGCTTTAGCCGGTGAGATCACTTTGACGTACACCCCCGCCATCGCGCAACCGGTAAAACGTTTAGGCGGTAGAGTGGTGGAAACCTGTAGGAGGTGACCCGCAATGCTGGAGCCACCGGCCTCAGCCGTCCTGGTGGAGGCGTTCGCCAACACGGTCGACGTGGAAGAGGCACATGATGAGATCGCCACCCCGGCCGGACTGGCCGACTGGCTGAAGGACCGCGGCCTGCTCGACGCACCCTGCGAGATCCCCACCGAAGTGCACGAGAACTATGTGACCCTTCGCGCAGGCATCCGCGAGGAGTTGGGCACCCATGTCGGCGACACCCCCGACGCGGAACTGCTCGCCGCGGCGGACCGGGTGCTGGCCGAACATCCTGTGCTGGTCACGGTGCGCGGCTCACTGACCCCTGCGGCGGAGCTACCGGCGGAGTGTGGGCCGCTGGCCACGCTGGCGATCGCGTGGAGTGAGCTGGTCACGACCGGGGATGCTGCCCGACTTAAGCGCTGCGCAGAGCACACCTGCGGTTGGGCTTTCTGGGATGTGTCGAAGAACCGCAGCCGCCGCTGGTGCTCGATGAAGGTGTGCGGGAACCGCAACAAGAGCCGGTCCTACGCGTCCCGGCAACGGCAGACGATCTAGCCGTCAGTCGGCCGCGTTCCTGGGGAGTAGGGCATGTGGTGCACGTTCGTGTGTACCGGGCTGTGCACTTTCACGCGAACGCCGACAGAAGACCTTCGCCGCGGCCGGCGATCGGGAGATGGGCGGGTAGCGGTCGGCCCAGGGCCGGAGTGTCAGTTGCTCGCCCTCGGCCTCGGTCAGGCGGGTAGCGCGGGCGAAGGCGTCCGTGCGGAGGTCCAGATGGAGCCGTCGGCTGACCCGGGTCCCTGGAGTGCTGCCGCATCCGAGCAGTCGGGTGAGCCGGTTCGGCTCCAGGTGGAGCCGGTAGGCAAGCCGCAGGAGGTAGCCGTTCAGGGACTCGCCTGCCAGCGGTTCCAGGCTCATCCCCAGCGGCCGCGCGGGCTCATCCGCCGTGTCAGCCATCGGCGGCCGGCCGTTCTCCGCGGTCGTCGAAGACCGTGTTGCGGGGCCTGCCGGCGGACTTCTTTGCCGAGGTCGCGGGTGGCGGGACGTCCTGGGGGATGTCGGGGACTTCGCCGGTTTCCGCGTCGAGGTCATCGAGGTTCCCGAGCCGGATCGGCGTGCTTCTGAGCAGTTCCAGGGACAGTCGTTCCTCACCGCTGGCGATGGCCCCGGTGCAGCCGGCCTCGATCAGGCGCCGCAGCAGGCCGACGATTCCGCGTGAGCGCCGGAACAGGTATTCCGGCATGGAGCCGCTGGTGAGCATGCCCGCGGTGGCACGGAAGAGCCGGAGCTGGTCCTCGATGCCTGTCGGGTGGTCGAGGAAGGCGGCGATTCCGATCGGGGTGGTGTAGTCGAAGGGGTCCAGGTCGACCAGGTCGAAGCGGCGGTCGGTCTGCGTGTCCGCGGCCTCGTTGTGGCTCTTGCCGCGTCGGATGTCGGGCAGGACGTACTGATTGGTGCGGGCATCGACGTAGGCTCCGCGCAGGAGACCGGACTTCGGGATGTCGACGCCGATCAGCACGAGGGTGACGTTGAGGTCCATCAATTCGCGGATCAGGTCCAGAGTGTCCTGGTCGTCCTGCCGGTGAAGTCGGAGCCGGGTCACATCGTCGATCAGCAGGGCCGTGGTGTTGTGGTCCCGGATCGAGTCCCTGACGGCGCGTACCAGGTCGTCCAGCGTGCCGGGGTGCGGGTTGCCGTAGACGTCCAGGATGTTCTTGCATAAGGCTTTCGGTGTCGCCCGGACCGGTAGGCGGCAGTAGGCGACGGGAACGAACAGGTCACGGGTCCCTGGCATGCTTCCCGGCAGAAGTTGGCGATAGACCTCCCGCCACATGTCCTCGAAGGCCGCAGCCGCGCGGCAGGCCGTCTCGGTCTTCCCCTGGAAGCCGCCTCCGTTGAGCATCAGGCCGTCCAGGGTGCTCGGCGCGAATCTGACGGCGTTGTTCTGCAGCCGGCCGAGCATCAGGTCGGCGACCTTCGTGCTCATCGGCGTCTCCTGGAGTCGCATGTTGACGTGGCTTGCGGTGCGGTGCATGTCGTGCAGTCCCTTGCGCCGGGGGCTGAGCGCGTCGTACTCGCGCAACGACAGCCGCGGGGCCGGGATGAACGCGTCGCGCGTCAGGCGCCACTGCTGCCAGCCCTCGTGGCGGGTTCGGTCCGGCCTCGGCCCCATCCGCAGGAACTGGGCGAGCGAGCTCTCATCCTGCGTTGGGCGCGCCGGCATCGGCGTCCTCCTGGTCGTCGTCTTCGGGCAGGGCGAACACGTTGCGTGTGCGGAAGCCGGCCCCCAGGGTGGGCGGGGGTTTGGGGGCGGCTGAGACGGTGGCCTCCCGCCGTCGGCGGCGCTCGGCGTCAAGGCTGTCCTGGGCCTGGCGGGCGCGCTGCGGCCACTGCAGCACGGTCACTACCGCCTCCTGTGCCTGTGCGTCCTCGGGCTCGGCGGGCGTCGTTGCGGGACGGTCGGCTTTGGCCGCTTTGGCCTGGGCGACCTCGCGGGCGTGCTCGGTTCGCTGCGACTTGTTCATCTGGGTGGGCCACTGGCTGACCGGGATAGTGGATCCGATCAACTCCAGTAGCACCGGTAGCAGTTCGGTGTCGGATTTCGGCTTCATCCCGCAGGATGCGGCCTTCTTCAGCAGGTCGCGGACGCGGGCGTCGCCGAAGGCCGGCATCTGCCCTACTGCAGGCTGACCCGTCCAGGCCAGCGGGTGCCAGGCATGAGTGATCGGGTCTTGGAAGAAGACTGTCCGCCGGTCGCGGGGGTCGCGCCGGATCAGCCACTGGCCCTTGTGTTTGCCGCCGCGTGTCGAGGGCTGGCCCCGGTAGTCGCGCAGGATCTTTTCGTCGTCGTACCAAAGTCCGCGGATCTTCACTCCGCGCCGGGCATCGATGCGCACGTAGTGGGATGGCAGCAGTTCGTAGAACAGTTCCGGGGAAGGGATCTCCATCGCGAGGCCGGCCTGCGCGAACGAAGCCGCGAACAGAGAGTTCGGACTGTGGACCCCGTCCAGGTCCCAACTGGGGGCGTACTCGCCCAGTTGGCGCGTCTGCCAGATCTTGACGATCCAGGTAGCGATCAGGTGTTCCATCTCGTCCACGGTCAGCACAGCGTCGGCCGCCGGATCGGCCCCGCGGTCGGCGATGTCGACCCCGGTGTAGCCCGTCAGCAGCTCGAACAGCAGCTGCCTGCAGGTGCCGAACGCCCGCTCACAGGCAGCTTTGTCCTGCGGTCGAAGGACACGGGAGGGAAGGATGTTGCAGCCCAGAACGCGCTGCACTTCGACCAGGTGGTGGTTCCGGTAGACGGCACCGTGGTCGGTGGTCACCGTCTCCGGGGTGAAGAACGGCAGGCCGGCGACCTTGTGCCCGGCGAACTCCGAGACGACGGCCGCAGGCAGGCCCGGGTAAGGCCCCAAGCTCCTCGAAAGCGAAACGGGAGTCGATGTCGACGGCTATGCGGTGAGCCGGCCTTCCGCCGGGTTTCTGCACGACGTCATCAGGCGCTACGGGGGCCGCGACAAGTTCTATGCCGACTTCGTCATGAGTTTTGTGTGTCCCCTTGGCCTGGTGAGAACGAGCCCCAAGGGAAAAGAGGTCAACTGCAACTATTACGAGAACAAGAAGCTGCTGGAGCTCCTGCACTCTTTCATCGTGGACACCATGGAACGCCAGCTAGCATTCGGAACTGACACTTCGGTGTGCTACTGCATTGGCAGTGGCGAGAACTTCGCGTTCCTCTCGAAGGTGAACGAGGGCCAGCGCTTCTTCCAAAGGATCGTTCCCTTGGAGCACCCGCGTTTCATCACTCAATACTATCGGGATAGAGAGGAGGAATTCGCCGAAAAGTACCTCAGCGCCTTCCGCGGACAAGGCGATTAGTCGTTGCGTCCTCCGGAACGCTTGCCAACCTCTCAGCTAATTCGACGAAGGCCGTAGGCTCCCAACGCGCTGGAACGAGAAGAAGGAGAACAGACATTGGCGACAGAAGGCAGGGTCCTGGTCCACTTCGACTCGGAACGCGTGAGCGTTTACCGCTCCCAGGGCGGCGAGTTGAAACTACTCAAAAGGGAGCGGCTCGCGTTCGAAGACAGCCTCGCCGACGAGGTGCTGGCAGACAGAGTCGGCGAGTTCTGCGCCGGGCTCAAGGAGTTCAACGAGGTCGTTGACAACAAGACAACGCGCCTGTACGCCACCGGGGTGGTGGCGACCGGACAACCGGAGTGGGATCTGGTCACTGTGGAGGTCCACTGCAGGCGCTTCGGCCATGGAGAACTCCACCACTTGCAAATTTGCCGACACCTACGGCTGGAACGTCACGAACTGGCCAGGCTACGAGACGCTGGCTGCGATCCGTGAGCTACGGATGATTACAACGAACGCGCGAAAGGTCCACCACGCCCCGAGCAGTCTTCAGGAAGTCGCGCGGCGCGTGGACGGCCTCCGCCGTCACGACAGGTACCTACGATGGAACATTCTCTAACCTTGTTGTCTAACGTCGGTGTCGAACGCGACTCGGAATTGTTCAGCGATTTCGCAGTTCGGCGGACGCGCAAGCGGCCATCGTATGATTCTTTTGCTCCGTCACAACGCGAAGGCCGTGGTCGTGAGCCTTCTGCGCCAGGAAGCCGGGCAGGATGCGTTCGCAGAAGTGCCACACTTCCGGTCGTCGCTGTACACGTCTATGACTGCGAGGAGCGACGCGCTGTTCGAGCTGTGCGACGCCTTGCTGTGTTCGGGCGGCCCCGCGCGGACGCTGGTCGACCTTGCGCTCGCGCCCGAGCACCGGCGTGGGCACGGAGCCCTCTACGGCTGTCTCAACCAGGGGAGGATAGACGTGGCCCGGCTGCGTCGCGCGCTGGCCGGGCTTCCGCTTCCGCGGGCTACGGGGGGCCGACTGGTGCTGGCCGCAGACGTCTCGCCGCGGCTGCGGCGAACGCCAATACGTGTAGCGGCCGGTCCATTTGTCACACCTTTGGCCGCGCGGCGAGGGCAAGCACCAGATGGCGCCCGGCTGGCCGTACTCGACCGTTGCCGCCCTGGAGACTGGCCGCACGTCATGTACGGCCATGCTGGACGCGGTCCGGCTGGAGCCCGGCGCCGACGTTGCCGCAGTGACCACCGACCAGATCCGCGAAGTCGTCGAGCGCCTAATCACCGCGGGCCAGCGGAAGCCGGGAGACCTGCACGTTCTAGTCGTGCCAGACGCTGGAGACGATGCCCCCGCATCGCACACTTCCGGGCCGGCCTGTCAGTCGAGATCCTCGGCTGGCTCCGCTCCGACCGACACCGCCCCGGGCCTATGCCCCGAAGGGTGGTCGACCGCCCAAACACGGGTGCGATCTCGTCTTCGGTACACCCGCCACCTGGGGCACCGAGCAGGCTGTGACCGTCACCGGCACGCGTCTCTATGGGAAGGCCACCGCGCAGGCGTGGGACCGGTTGTGCCCAAGGCTGACCCGGCGTGCGGCTCGGAATGACGCGGCCCGGTCTTCGATCAGGGTCTGGACGGCATACCAGACGAACGGGGACACCGGCACCTTCACCCACGGACCCCCCTTGATGAGCACGTCGAGCGTGTGGTGGTCCTTGTCGTAGCCGAGCTTCTCGATACGGGCGCAGAGCGCCGCGTCGATGCGCAGGCACAGGTGGTAGAGAACCAGGATCAGCACGAAACAACGGGTCGATGTTCTTCGGGGTACAGCACCCGCCGAAAGGGTTCGCGTCCGCGCATGGGTGTGGAAGCAGGGCGACCGGTTCAACCGAGGCAACGCACCGACCACCGCAGAATGCCAGGCCCTGCTCCAAGAGCACCCCGAACTCCGTCGCTCCGCCGAGATCGCGGCCCGCATACGAGCCGCGTTCCCCCCGGACAGAAGCGCCGAGAGATGGGGCCATCAAGGTGGGCGACGCACTCGACGCGGTGGAAGCCCTCGTCCGGACCCATGTCCGGCTCGGGGTGCCGCACCGCGTGGAGCTGGAGGTAGTCCCCGGCCCCCACGGCCACAGACGGCTTGCTGAACACGGTCGCGCGGCGCCGGGGCACCGCCGCATTCCCCCCGGCGAACCCAGCCGCCCCAGCAGGCGGGTCATCGTCCCGACAAGGCTGACGGCCCTGGGGGATCATGCCATGGGCAAACACCGCTGTCGTGCCGTTCCAGGTCGGGTTCGCCTCGTCCCAATCCTGCCGCTGGGCATCCGGGTGCGTCAGAACCCAGTGATCGCCTGGACGTAGCAGGACCGGACCGGGCATCCCCTGGCAGAACACGGCCGTGATACCCCGCCGCGCCGCCCGGTCGGAATGCACGCTGTCAGCCCCTTCGTCCAGGAACGTGACCTCGGCAATACGTTCCAACCGCTCGATACGGGCGTACCCCTCGCCGGGCCGCACCCCGTCGGGATTCGTCCGCTCCGCCGCCACCTGAACGTAGTCACCCACCTCCAGTACTCGGTCGGCGATTCTTCTGCGCACGCTCCGCGCCCCCTGCCCGTCTTTCGCACCGTCAAGGACAGGATGCCGTACGTTCTCCCCCGCGCCCCCAACAGGTGTGCGTGGGTGCTCCCCTTGGGTGCGATGGAGGAGGGCAGCTGAGACCACAGGTCCTCATGCCGTGCGACCCACGCCTCGACCTCGTGCTGAAGCTCGGACTGGAGCAGGAAGAGGTGCTTGGTCACGCGGGCCTCCTGTGGGCTACGCGGGCAGGCCCGCCCCGAAAGCAGCAGAGGACAGAGGCGACGGCTCCGACCGGAACCGGGTGATCCCTTCGCCCAGACGGGGGGTGCCTCTATGTTCTTCGTCAAGGCGGTGCTGCCGCATTTGTGCTGTGTGACTTGGTTATGCGGCGAGGGTGATGGTGGGGGTTCGGGATTCGTAGAAGGTGCCGTCTCGGAGCATGGCGAACAGGACGCTGGTGCGTTGGCGGGCGAGGCGGAGGAGGGCCTGGGTGTGGGTTTTGCCGCGGGCGCGTTGCTTGTCGTAGTAGGCGCGGGAGGCGGGATCGGCGTTCATGCAGGCGAAGGCGGAGAGGAACATGGCGCGTTTGAGCTGCCGGTTTCCGCCTCGGGGTGCGTGCTCGCCGTGGATCGATGTGCCGGAGGATTTCGTGGTGGGGGCGAGGCCGGCGTAGGAAGCGAGGTGGGCGGCGGTGGGGAAGTTGGTGCCGTCGCCGACGGTGACCAGCAGGACTGCGGCGGTCCTGACTCCGACGCCGGGCATCGACGTCAGGACCGGGGAAAGAGGGTGAGCCTCCAAAAGGGTGTTGATCTGGGCTTCCAGGGCCCGGCGCTGTTCCTGGACGGCCGCGAGCGAGCGGGCCAGGGAGGGCACAACGATGTCGAGGGTGCCGGTCCCCGGCACGACGACGGTCTGCTCGTCGAGTGCGTCGAAGACGTCGTCGATCAGCCGGGCAGCCATGCGTGGGGCCTTGGGCCGGATGAGTTCGACGAGGCGGCGGCGTCCGGCCTTTCGCAGTGCGGCCGGGGATCCGTGGCGTTCGAGCAGCCAGGTGACGGCCTGGTGGTCCAGGCGTGGTCCCAGGACGCGTTCGAGGCTGGGGTGGAACTGGGTGAGCAGGCCGCGTATCCGGTTGGATGTGCGGGTGGCCTCGGCGGCGAGGTCCTGATCGAAGCCCACCAGGACGGTCAGTTCGGCGGTGATCTCGTCGGTCAGTTCCAGAGAGCGCAGGGTGTGCGGCAGGGTGCGGGCCGCGTCCGCGATCACCGCCGCGTCACGCGCGTCGGTCTTCGCCTTGCCCGGATACAGGTCGGCGATCCGGCGCATCGCCAGGCCGGGCAGGTAGGCGACCTGGCAGCCCGCGTCCCGGGCCACGGCCAGCGGGAGAGCGCCGATGGAGGCGGGCTGGTCCACGATCACCAGAACGGTGCCGAACTTCGCGGTCAGTTTCTCGAACACGGCCCGCAGCTTCGGCTCGCTGTTGGGCAGCTGCTTGTCGAAGACCTTCTTCCCGGCCGGGGTGAGTCCATGGCCGTGGTGAGCACTCTTACCGACGTCCAGGCCGAGGAACACGCCCACGTCTTCGGTGTCGAACATCGCACCTCTCCATACGAGTTGACGGCGCCGGCCTCGGCAGTGGTGTCGTACGCGCGCATCCACGTTATGCAGACCTGCTGCCCGCGAGCTGTCCGGCATTGCGCCGGACCGGGCAGCGGCCGGACCTCTCATCAGCGTCTCCGACGGCACCTCCCGGGCCCGGTGACACCACCCCCCAGGTCATCCGTTCGACAGGGGGACACAGTCATGCCGGGCCCGGAGGCCAGCGGCCCTCTTGCAGGACCGCGAAAAACATAACGGGGGCAGGTGGCGCTCTGCCGACCCCCGGGACCGACTGCTGATCACACCAGGTCAGGCTGCCAGGTGACTCCGTCGGGGCGGATGTGCGCGGTGGGCGACAGCCGGTACGACCCCCCATTGGCGTCCTTCGCGAATACCCAGCCCGCTCCCTGATAGGCGAAGGCCGTTTCTCCACGGAGCACGGTGCACTGGGCGGGGTCCGTGACGACAGACTCTCCGGCAGGGATTCTCAGTGGCTTGGTGTTCGGCTGCTGTGGGCACGAGTGGAGCTTGGAGGCCCGCGCCCACTCCAGGTGGACTTTGACCGTGATCGCGTCGCGGCCCTGGTTGGTGATCTTGAGGGCGAAGGAGACGTGGCTGGGATCGACGCGTCCGCACACGCGCCAGATGACAGCCTCGGGCCCCTGGAACGGGACGCTGCACCGGCTGTCCGCGCCAAGGGACCCTTTCTCCAGCATGCCGGAGACGGGGGTCCCCTCCGGGCCGGCTCCCGCAGCCCTGCCCGGCACAGCCAGGCTGCCGGAATCGCGCCGGTCCCACGGCGCAGCTGCCAGTACGCCGCCCGCTACGAGCAGCGCGAGGGCAGCCGACGCGACCTTCGCCGACGCCGGAATCCGGTCCCACCGGCCGCTCCCCCCGGTGCCTTCGTCACCGTCCGATCCCCGGGCAAGGGCGACGGGCCGACAGGAAGTGACTGACGCGTTGCCGTCCGTCTCCCCTGTATCCGGGGCCATCGGGGCAGTGGGCGTGATGGTGCCGAGCTCGGCGCAGCCCCGCACGACTTCCTCGTGAGGGACGAGCGGTGTGGCGGAGGCTTCCTGGCCTCCGGCAACCGGACGCTGAAGCTGGCGCTGCCTCTGAGCAGCCTTCGCCCGTGTGTGCAGGCAGTGCCACTGCGCCCGTTCGTCGTCACCGACACCGAAGATCTCCGCCAGTGCTGCGAGCACGGCCTTGTCCGGCAGGGGGGTGTGCCCCGGATCCATGTAGCGGCCGATAGAAGTCCGTCCCAGCCCTCTGACGTTCTGCCCCTTTAGCCGCTCCTTCAGCTTCGCTTCGAGCCGATCCAGCGGCAGCGGCGAGTCCGATGCCGCCCACGCGGCCCGGAGCCTCTGAGCGAGCACTTCTCTCTCCGTCGCAGGTTGCTCTACCGACCTGGAATCCGCGTCGCGACGCGTGTCCCCGTCTCCCGCCAATGTCCCTCCCTCATCCCGGACTTCCGTTGTTCCAGCAGGTAGATGCCGTACCGGTGCCACCCGGGACGCCAGCGGGACGAGCACGGGAAGCGACACCCACCTCCACCTGTGGTGGTGATGCCTGACATTCGTCAATGCTGGAACTCGCGAAGCCCTACCGGCTCGACGAGCTCGCTGGTCCCCGCCCCATTCCGCAGGCATGCGCCGAGCACAGGCGCATGGATCACCGTGAGCCGCCGCCATCTCAACCCACCCGAGGAGTAACGCTGATGACCACTGCCCGGACACGCCTGGTATGCGCCACGACGGCCACTGCGGCCGCCGTCACGCTCGCCCTTTTCACCCCTGCCGCCCAGGCCGAGAACACCGGCACCGCCGCCAAGGGCACCACCACCGCGGCAAGCACCGTCACGCTGAAATTCGACAAGAACCAGAAGCACGCCTCCTACTCCAAGCTGTCCGTCATCAAGGGCACCAAGGTGTGGGCGAACTTCCGGGCCGGCTCCGGGACCACCCAGGACGAATGCGAGTCCGAACACGGCTGGCTGCCCAACGGCACCTACACCATCCGCTCGCACTCCCGTACGTACAACGGCGACCTCATCAAGGGCTACGCCATCCGCCTGTCCGACAAGGTCTGTTCCAACGGCCGCACCAACCGCGACAGCCTGTTCATCCACAGCGAGATGAACAGGAACGGCAGCCAGGGCAGCCCCGAGCCCCGGCAGTGGACGGACAACAACCCGAACGACTTCCTCTCCAAGGGCTGCATCAAGATGCAGCCCGAGAAGATCAAGGAGCTGTTCCGACTCCTCGACCGGATCGGATGGCCGAAGACACTGAAGGTCGTCAACTGACCGTCTCAAGAATCCCCTGACAACACCGTGGCCCGGCCCCCGCAGCCGGGCCACGGCCCGCTCCGGACAAGGCGCGCCCGCAAAGTCCCTTGGACCTTGAGCGCCGCTCCGTCATGCCCAAAGACAACGGGCGACGGGACTTCACGCGGAGGGAAGTGGGTGAACAACTTCCGGTCCGAGGATTCCGTGGTTGTCCATGTCTCCGGCGTAGTCGGCGAAGTCGGAGTGGGCGGTGAAGAGGGTGGATGCCATGGTGGGAATCCGCTTGGGGATGATACGGAAGGTGCGTTCTTCGTCCTCTTCATCCAGTGAGACGGCGAGCAGCGGGTTGCTCAGGGTGCGTCGGGGGGCATGGAGTCGGCGACGAAAGAACAGTCCGGACGTTCAAGCTGAGCAAGCGAGTACGTGCCAGCAAGCCGGCGCCCGGCCTGCCGGTTCGCGCTGCCCGGCGGAGGGTTGCTGGGCGTCCTTGCTTCCGGACGCGGCAACACTCGTGCGGTAACTCTTCCCCATCGGGCAGCAGGGTTGCCCGCACCCCTACCCGTTCCCTCATGGGCAGACCGGTCAATTGACGGAAGGCTCTCTGTCATGCCGCCTGGCCCGGAGAAGGCGACGCCCGCGCCGAAGCCCAACCCGACTCCCACCACGGGCCATCCGGAACCTGCCCCCGCCCCGACCCTGAGCCCCGTTCCTACGGGCAGGGGCCTGACCGTACGTAGCCTGCAGCGTCTCCAAGGTGCGGCGGGTAACGCGGCGGTGTCTCGGCTGGTCGCACAGCGGTATGTGGCGCCGGAGAAGCCGTCCTCGTCGCAGGCACCGGGGATGCGCAAGGTCATCGCCGATGTCGCCGCGAAGAAGGAGATCCTGGCCCACCACGCCCCCGCCGCCACCGAGTCCAAATCGGCGCAGGACGCGGCCGTCGCACCCCCCGACGACAGAGAGGCCCAGGGCAAGGCGGCCAACGCCGAAAAAATGAACGCCGCGAAGCCCGGCGAGTTCAACAAGCAGGCGTTCATCGACGCGGTGAACAAGGCGATCGACGCCCAGGCCCCGAAGAATCTCGACGACGCCGACAAGTTCTCGAAGTCCGGCAAGGCGGACAAGATCAAGGGCGAGGTCGACGGGAAGGTCAAGGACGGGAAGGAGTCCTCGGCCAAGGACATCGACACGGCGACGAAGGCCCCACCGGACACCTCGGCGGCCAAGGACAAGCCGGTCACCCCGATGTCCCCGGACCAGGCCCCGGGCAACCCCGGCGCCCCGTCGGCGGTGGACGCGGTCCCCGCCCAGCAACCCGCCGCCGTCACCGACTTCTCCGAAGGCCCTGCCGCCAACGACCAGACAATGGCGGACGCGGAGGTCACCGAGGACCAGCTCGCCAAGGGCAACGAGCCCGAGTTCGACCAGGCCCTCTCCGCGAAGAAGACCGCAGAAACGGACTCCGCGAAGGCCCCCGCCAAGGGCAAGGCGGCCGAAGCCCAGCAACTGAGCACGGCGAAGGCAGGGGCGGCGGCCTCCGGCACCCAGGCCATGAACGCCCTGACCGCGACCCGGGCGTCGGCGGGCAAGCAGGTCGACGGCGGCAAGGGCGAGACCAAGAGCAAGGACGAGAAGAAGCGCGCCGAGGTCACGGCGAAGCTGCAGAAGGTCTACGACGGCACGAAGAAGGACGTCGAGACCACCCTCTCCGACCTCGACAAGAAGGTCGACACGGCATTCACCTCGGGCGAGAAGGCGGCCAGGGACGCATTCACCGCGGACCACAAGCGCCGGATGAAGGCGTACAAGGACAAACGCTATTCGGGCTGGACCGGCAAGGCGCGCTGGGTCAAGGACAAGTTCGCCGGCCTCCCGAAGGAGGCGAACAACCTCTACCAGGAGGCCCGCAAGCTCTACGTGGCGAAGATGCAGACCGTCATCTCTTCGGTCGCCGACATCATCGGCACCGAACTGGGCAAGGCCAAGGCCCGCATCGCGAAGGGCCGCACCGAACTCAAGGCAGAGGTCGACAGACTCCCCGCAGACCTGAAGCAGTTCGGCCAGGACGCGGCGAAGGATTTCGCGGGGAAGTTCGACGACCTCGAAGCCACGGTCAACGAGAAGTCCGACCAGCTGGTCCAGGATCTCGCGCAGAAGTACACCGCGGCGCTGAACAAGGTCGACGAGGAGATCAAGAAGCTCCAGGAGGCCAACAAGGGCCTGATCGACAAGGCGAAGGACGCGATCGTCGGCGTCATCAAGACGATCAACGAGCTGAAGAACCTCCTGCTGGGGATTCTCGCCAAGGCCGCCTCCGCGATCATGAAGATCATCAAGGACCCCATCGGGTTCCTCGGCAACCTCGTACGCGCGGTCGGCGCAGGCCTCAACCTCTTCGTCACCAACATCGCCGAACACCTCAAAACAGGTGTCGTGTCCTGGCTGCTGGGCACCGCCGTCAAAGCAGGCCTCGAACTCCCCCAGAAGTTCGACCTCAAGGGCATCATCCAGCTCATCGGCTCCCTCCTCGGCCTGACCTGGGCCAACATCCGCGCCCGCATCACCCGCAAGGGCATCCCCGACCAGGCCCTGACCGCCGTCGAACAGTCCGTCCCCGTCGCCAAGAAACTCGCCGCCGAGGGCCCCGCAGGCGCCGTCAAGGAAATCGAGTCCGAGGCCGGCGACCTCAAGGCCACCATCCTCGAAAAACTCACCAGCTACCTGATCCCCACCGTCATCATCGCCGGGATCACCTGGATCATCTCCCTCCTCAACCCCGCCTCCGCCTTCGTCCGCGCGGTCAAGGGAATCATCGACATCGTCACGTTCATCGTGAACCAGGGCGCCCAGATCGTCGAATTCGTCAACGCCGTCCTGGATGCGGTGATCGCCATCGCCAACGGCGGCTCGGCAGGCGTCCCAAAGATGGTCGAGGCGGCCCTCGCCACCAGCGTCCCATTGCTGATCGGATTCCTCGCCTCACTCCTCGGCATCGGCTCCCTCGCCAACAAAGTCAAATCCGTCTTCCACGCCGTCGCCAAACCCGTCAACCGCGCCATCGACAAAATCGTGGGCCTCATTACCAAAGCAGGGAAGAAGCTCTGGGCGAAGCTCAAGGAAAAGTCCCGGCCAGGGAAGAAGGGACCGGGAGGCAAGAAGGGGAGCGACGAGAAGAGTGCCTCGGCGTTCCCGCTTCCCAAGAAGGGGTTCCAGTCGCTCGACAAAGAGAGCCACAAGGTTCAGTTCGACGGAAAGAGCGCCAATGCCAGGCTGGTCGTGCACAGCAGCCCACAGGACATCGGGAAGTACCTGACGGACTGGGAATCCGAACTGGAGACCGCCAGCGACCCTGAAGGCGCGTCCCGCGCGGCACTGACGGCTGCCGGGAAGAAGAGAGACGAGGTCGACACGCTGCACCGCGCCTTTCGCGCCCTGCCATCGGGGGCGAGCACCGGACAGAAATCGTACGACGATCTCCTCGCCTCCCTCGCACAGCTCGCGGCCCTTCTGGAGAAAAGACCGGGAGCCACACCCCCACTGCCCCCACCGGTGCTCCCCCCGATGGTCTACGGCGTCCTCGCCAGCCCCTTCAAGGCGAGCTATATCGACAAGGACATCGAGAAGGGGACCGAAGCGGGGTCGTACGACGGCGCGACCTTGATCGGCTGGGCCACGGCCAAGGCCTACAACGATCCGAAACCGGGCCGTCCGGACAGCAACGCCTGGGTCAAGATGCATCTGCTGCCCGCCTTCCTCGGCGGAGACGCGGCCGACTCGAACCTGGTCCCAGCGCGAGGCTTCGTCAATAACCCGATGTTCTACAGCGGCATCGAGAACCCTGCCAGGAAGTCCCTCCGCAAGGCTGCGTCGGATCCGGCGTACGAGCGCATGGTCTGGTATCGGGTGGGCGTCACCTACTTCTCGGCGCACCCCGGATTTCCCGGGAAGATCGAGGTCGAATGGGGTGGATACGACCACTCGAACGGCACATGGAGCGAGCGTGCGCCTCGGGGCGGCGGTGGCTCGTTCTCAGACAAGCAGGACCCGCCGAAGAGCCTGAACAACGATGTGTTGCGCATCAATGCGCGAAGGGTGAATTTCTCCATATTCGACTCTCTCGGAATATGTAAGACAGATGCAAAGAAGATCAAGGAGGAGTCGAAGAAGAGGGAGTTCACCGACCTCACTGACGCCATCGGAAGATTTCCGAACCTCGCGACTCAGCTCACCAATGCCGCCACGGCGGGCCGGCTCAGGTTCGACTGACCTTCACTTGAAGAAGTAATCGTATGAGCGCGATCCGGAGGAGATATGGAAACCGACTACGAGCGCCGACTCCGAGAGATGGTGGAGCAGGTCCAGGCGTGTGGGTCCCTGCGCGTAGACACCTATGACTCGGGTCCGCTGGCCGCCTACATGGAGCGCGCCGAGGACGCCTTCCACATCGTGCGAGCCGTGGAGAAGACCCCGCTTCCCGCAGCGCTGACCCTGAACTTTCACCGACATTCCGGTCTCGTCTTCGCCTGGCGAGCCCTGGAACCCTTCCAGACGATCGCCGGGGAATTCCACCTGAGGCACATTGGTGAGGCGCTGCTCCTCGGAGCCGGGAAGAAGCCGGTCGCCGCGACGGCATCTGAAGAGGAGCGGCTGATCCATGGATTCAGGATCTTCGAGACCCATCCTGTGGGTGGAACCGGGACATACACCGCGATGCGACTCGCCCCCGACCAGGCTCCGCCGGAGCTCTGGTACTTCGACCTCAGGCAGGGACCCACCCGTCTCGACCTCGGCTACGGCGACTACCTCGACACGCTGGTGCGTACCAAGGGCCTCTACGACTGGCCGTACCTGTTCGCGGATCCAGATCCGGACAACTACGGCATGAGCGCCTCCCTGCCCTACCTGGGCGAGGGGCTCGACTTAGTCGCCCGGGAGTTCCCCGATGACGACCTGTCGGACCTCCGGGCCCGGCTGGAGGAGCGAATGAGCGTGCTGGGCAAGGACGCGTGACCCTCATACCAACAGGTGCGTGTACGGCCCGAACTCCGAAGCCAGTGTCAGCCGCCCCAGCTTCTGGTACTCCCGCTGGACCGCGTGGATGAGCATTGTCAGCGCCCCGCCCGCCTCCGCCGCCAAGGTACGCCGCCGTCACCGCGATCGAGCGGATGTTGCTGCCCACAGCAGGAGGCGTTGCGCGGGTCCGGGAAGTCGACTATCAGGTCGAGGTGGCGGGTGAAGGCGTCGTCCAGGTTGGCGCGGAGGTTGGTGGCGACGATCGCCAGGCCGTCGAAGGACTCCATGCGCTGGAGGAGGTACGCGGACTCCACGTTCGCGTAGCGGTCGTGCGCGTCCTACACGTCCGAGAGCTTGCCAAAGATGGCGTCCGCCTCGTCGAAGAGGAGGACGCCGTTCACGCCCGCCGCCTCCGTGACCTCCGTCGATCTGGCCTTGCCCGTGCCGGAGTCGCCGACGAACAGCGCGGCGCCCCGGCCTCGGTCGCCGAGTGCGGACGTCGTGTGCAACCGCGCGGTGCCGCCCGTCAGGCGGCACCCGAAATGACTGCCCGCGGCGACGCGATCACCACCTCACTCCACGACCCATACCCTGGGCCGCCGACGGGCCCGATGCGCGAACCGGGCGCATCGTGCGCGGAGCGGGCAACGGCACCCGTCTGCCGGAAGAACTCCGTTCACGTCGCACGCGGATACGCCCCATGCGTTCCGGGGCCGGGACGCCGTCCAGGTGGGTCTGGATCACCAGTCCCGGCCGATCACCTCGTGCGATCAGTCCGCGACGAGCGCCTGCGGCATCAACGACGCGGTGACCGCCAGCCACGGCAGGTCCGTCGGCAGATCTCCCTCATTTCCTTCTCGGTCAGTGACTGTCGGAATGCCTCTGAGGCGCGCTCAACCAGTTGGAAGCCCATGCCGCGCCTAACTGATCGTCGGCTCATCAAGGTGACAGTCCTGTAGGTGACCGGTGTCCGGGTCGAAGCGGTACTTGCCGGCGCGCAGCCGGTCGAGGTAGCGCCGCAGGCAGTCCTCGATAGACGGCAGTACAGGCCCGGCCGGGCCTGCGTGGACCTCCCAGCTGATGACCTGGCCCACCGTGCCGCGCTCATCCGGGTCGAGGTCGATGCAGAACAGGTTGCCGCCGCCGTCCTGGGCGAAGGGCAGCCAGCCAGGGTGCCACCAAGTGAAGCGTACGTACCCGTTGTCGGCCTCGACTTCCTTCGGCACCCAGGTGGCAAAGGCACCACCGGCGCGCAGTTCCTCCAGCCTCTGCCAGCTGCTCAGCGCGCCACGCAGAGACAGCCCGTCGTATTCGGCGATGTCCAGCCCGTCGGCACCGCCGAACAGGCGCAGGTATGCCCGGAACCCGGCGGGCAGGCGAACCCCGAGGACAGCCTCTGCGGAGGCGATCTCCGCCGGGTCCGCGCCGCCCCGGGCTGCTTCGACCCGAGACGCGGCGGGCGGGGCGTTCGTGGTGAACCAGGCGGCGATGTCGTCCACGATTCGGGCCAGCCGTCCGGCACGGGCATCGACCTCGGCATCGTCGCCGTGCGTCGGCGGTCCGAGCGGGACACCGCGCGGGTGTGCGGCCAGCCACTCGTCCAGCTCGGCCTGGGACCGTGCCAGGCGCACGAGGCCCGGTTCTGTCGCTCCGCGGTCCAGCAGTAGTCGGGCTATGCCCTCACGCTGACCCTGACGGGCGGCAGACAGTGCGTTGAGCTCACCGTCGTACGCGCTGGCGTGCACGTTGGCGCCGGCTTTGAGCAGGCGGCGCACCACCGCCTCGTGGCCGTGGAAGGCGGCGAGCATGAGGGGGGTCCAACCGTCCGGGCGTGCCAGGTCCGGGGCAGCGCCGGCGTCGAGGAGAATCGCCACGAGAGAGTCGGGACCGGGCAAGTCCATCGCCAAGGGCAGGGCCGTGCCAGGGTCGACGTCGCCAGACTCGACCAGATTCGGGTCCGCACCGCCTGCGAGCAAGAACTCGGCGAGCTGCCCATGGTCCTCCTGCACCGCGCACATCAACGCGGTGGTGCCGCGTTCGTAGCCGCAGTCGGCATCGACATGCAGCCCGGCATCGAGGAATGCTCGTACGAGAGCGCTGTCGCCGCTGTCGGCCGCGGACAGCAGGAACGGGATGCCGTCCCCGTCAGCGGAGGCGCCAGCTTCAACACTCCCATCCTCGCTACTGGCGCCTTCATCGACTTCACTTCTCCCGCCGTGATCACACAGGTCCGCATCTGACCCCGCGTCCCGTAGCGCGTCGGGATTACCCATGCGCGCCGGAGTGCTGATTCCGCCGAGGTCAGGCACCGCCGCGCGGTGGCCCCAAGCTGGCCACACGCGCTGATCCACGGTGGGATCACGTGGTGCGCGGTGGAACAGTTGGACAATCCAGAGGGGCCGCCGGGTGTCTCGGCAGCCCCTCTGGCGTACGCAAGCCACTCAATGTCCACGGTGGTGCGGGCGAGTGCGGCTGCGCCCAACCGCCCGCATCCCGGGACAGCGTGGCTTCCTGGGAGTCGAGGAACACGGGAGCCGGGGACGAGGCAGCGAGGCGGGACCGAGCCGCGGCTTCCGCCGAGGCGTCGTCCAGGATCGAGGTCTCCTCCACCACCCGCTCGATCAGCCCGTAGTACCAGTGGACGCCGCCGGCCACGCCCACTACGCCGTCCTTTCCACGGACCACTCACCGGGTCGCGAGCGCCAGACCTTCCTCCACGACCACCAATTCGTCGGCGAAGTCCGCATCGGACAGCGAGGCGGCGCGCGCGGAGCGGTCCTCGGGCAGGATCAGAATCCGTGACCCCGGCGCGGTGAAGTCAGCGCCCGTGGCGGCCAGGTCCCGGAGGTGATCCCCGGTCTGCCCGATGGTGGTCTGGTAGGAGCGGCGGCCGCGGATGCGGGACGGGGCCACACACGTGACCGTGTGCCCGGGATCGTCCGGCTCGAAGCCGTCGCCAACCAGCCACGCCCCGACACCGGTCAGCTCGTGATCCACGAACTCCTGGCTGGTGAGCGGGCCAAGAACCTGGCCGCCACCTACCCCAAAGGACACAGCAAGACCGCCCACGCCGAGCTGTTCACCCAGCTCGGCGGGCGGGACTTCTCCACCTGTCCCTACCGCCGGGCCGACGCCTGGAAGGCCATCGCCGAGGCCGTGCTCGCCTTCGCCCGCACCGAACGCGACAGCGACGAACAGGACCGGCTCTACCGCGCCGCGCACCTGAGCGACCGTGACCGGGCCTGGTTTCGCCCTCTGATCGGCGGGGGCCACATCTGGTGGGACACCGGGCTCAAGAACCTGACCAACGGCCAGCACTGCCTGTGCGCGCTGCGCGCAGCCGGTGTCGAGGTGATCCCCGTGTACGGCCGGCACCTTCCCGACCATGACGAGACCAAGCCGTCCGAGACGGCCCACGCCCACGCCAAGCGCACCGTGGCGAACTTCTGGGACACTCACACCGCCGCCGTGCTCAGGCCGGGCTTCCTCAGCACCCAGCTCGCCCGTCTGCTCATTCGCTACCCACGGCTGCGTGTCCTGCTTCCGAAGCCCGAGTAACGCGCTGCGCCTCGGAAGCCGTTCTGTTTCTCTCCCCGTTATGTTTTTCGCGGTCCTGCAAGAGGGCCGCTGGCCTCCGGGCCCGGCATGACTGCGTCCCCCTGTCGAGCGATGGCCTGGGGGGTGGTGTCACCGGGCCCGAGAGGCGCCGTAGGAGACGCTGATGAGAGGTCCAACTACCGCCTGGCCGGGTGCAATGCCCGGCCGTTTGCGGGCGGCAGGTCTGCATAACGTGGATGCGCGCGTATGGCGCCAACGCCTTGGCCAGCACCGCACGAACCCCGCTCGGGAGGATGGGTTGTACGACATCGGTGACGTGGGCGTCTTCCTCGGCCTGGACGTCGGCAAAAGCACCCACCACGGCCACGGGCTGACCCCGGCCGGCAAGAAGGTCTTCGACAAGCCCCTGCCCAACAGCGAGCCGAAACTGCGGGCCGTGTTCGACAAGCTGGCCGCAAAGTTCGGGACCGTGCTGGTGATCGTGGACCAGTCCGCCTCCATCGGCGCCCTGCCCCTGACCGTCGCCCGGGATGCCGGCTGCAAGGTCGCCTACCTGCCCGGACTCGCGATGCGGCGCATCGCCGACCTCTACCCGGGCGAAGCCAAGACCGACGCCAAGGACGCGGCGGTGATCGCGGACGCCGCCCGCACCATGCCACACACCCTGCGCTCGCTGGAGCTGACCGACGAGATCACCGCCGAGCTCACGGTCCTCGTCGGCTTCGACCAGGACCTCGCGGCCGAGGCAACCCGCACCAGCAACCGCATACGAGGCCTGCTCACCCAGTTCCACCCCAGCCTCGAACGTGTCCTTGGCCCCCGCCTCGACCACCAGGCGGTCACCTGGCTCCTCGAGCGCTATGGCTCTCCGGCAGCGCTGCGGAAAGCCGGTCGCCACAGGCTCGTCGAAGTGATCCGGCCCAAGGCCCCACGCATGGCCGCCCGGTTGATCGACGAGGTCTTCGACGCGCTCGACGAGCAGACCGTCGTGGTGCCCGGGACCGGCACCCTGGATGTCGTGGTGCCGTCCCTGGCCCGCTCGCTCGCGGCCGTCCACGACCAGCGCCGGGCTCTGGAAGTCCAGATCCGGACCCTGTTGGAGGCACACCCTCTTTCCACGGTCCTGACCTCGATGCCAGGGGTCGCGGTCAGGACCGCCGCCGTCCTGCTGGTCACCGTCGGCGACGGCACCAGCTTCCCCAGCGCCGCCCACCTCGCCTCCTACGCCGGGCTCGCCCCGACGACGAAGTCGTCGGGGACCTCGATCCACGGCGAACACGCACCCAGAGGCGGAAACCGGCAGCTCAAACGGGCCATGTTCCTCTCGGCCTTCGCCGCCCTGCACGATCCCGCCTCCCGCACCTACTACGACCGATGCCGGGCCCGCGGGAAGACCCACACCCAGGCTCTCCTCCGCCTCGCCCGCCATCGCGTCAGCGTGCTGTTCGCGATGCTCCGCGACGGCACCTTCTACGAACCCCGAACCCCACGCCTCGCTTGACGAAAGACATAGAGGCACCCCCCCCGCGCGGGGATCACGCCTTGCGGCTCTGATCGAGACAGGGATTGTTCTGCGTATCCGGTGGTTCCTTGCCCTCGCCCAGGGCGGTGCGCAGCCAGTCGATGGTTTCTGACCCTTGGTGCGTCGTGTGTCACCCCACGGGTGACATCTCTCCCCGAAGGTTGAGGAGAACAAGGCAGTTTCCTACGGAGTACCGAAGGTGACACGAGATGCGCGAAACGTCAGGGATACCGACCTCATTGCGGAGTGTCATGTCAGCTATTCCGACCTTTCGGCCACTCAATGTCTACCCAGTAGAGACACTTAAGGACTCGAATGTCCCTGCAAAGGTGACGCCACGCACCCATGTTCAGCGCTGTGACCAGCAGGAATGCCAGTTCTCCCCTATCTGATGTCCTTCGGTAATCCGCAGGCCGGATCCTCTGTGGCTGAGGAAGCTTCGCGTGCTGCGCCGCGGATAAGGCGCGGACCGTAGGGGGCATCAGTGGTACTGATCTCGGGTGGTGCTGACCATGACGTTCAAAAGCAAGGGAGGGGTGGCTGATGCCGGTGGACGGTTCCGCCGCCCGGCCCTGGGGGCCGTTCGGCTTCGGTACCTCCGTAGCCCGTCCCTTAAGGCCCCGCATATCTCAGCTCCCTTTCTCGGGCCGGGGTAGGACAGCAGGGAAGGGCTGTGCCATCGAGAAGGGAGCCGTGCGGCGTTCTGGGCGCGCTTCAGCTGTCAGGCAAGGCGTCGATCGCCGGAAGAAAGCATCACATAACCTCTGATAGGCCTGCATACGGTAGAATCTCAACTGCCTTTTCAGGCAGCGAAGTTCGACGGAAAGAGTGCGAAGTGCCGGAGAGGAACATCGACTTCGGGAAGTTCGGCGCCCGGGGCATCAAGGGGAGCGATGCCGTCATCCGGCAGCTCGACGACCTCGTGGGCGGCATTGTCACCCCGGTCACCGCGAAGCGCGGCCTGATGGCCCGCCTGCACTACCTGACGAAGACCGAGCACAGCCTTGCCGCGGCCAAGGACGCAGGCCTGACGGTGACCGACCGGACGCTGCAGGCGTGGCTGGAGGGCACGCGCCGGCCGTCGAAGGCCAACCTGGAGCGCATCGACGCTGCCTACCGGACGGTGCGCCGCCGTAATGTGGCCCGGCATCTCCTGGCCCGCCTGAATCGTGAAGGGCGCGGGACCAGGGTGGAGATCCACCCGCTGAACCAGTCGCAGGTGGCCAGGCCTCTGCAGCGGCTGGTGGAGTACCGGACGATAAACGTCCGTCGCTGGGACCGGATCGTCGAGGCCTGGGCCGCGGGCGACGTCCAGGGCCTTGACGATGAGTGGACCACCGACGTTCTGCCCGACCTCGGTTCGCAGTGGGGCCAGTACGAGTACGTCACCAACGTCGGCTTCGCCGCGTAGCCTCACTCGGCCGAGGCGCCGTAATGGGGTGATGGGCGTGATTAAAGTCAACCCGGGCAGCGAAACGTCTGCGCGAAACAGTGGCCTTCCTCAGGTGCGCTCCGTGATGAGCTGATGGCACAGGCGCGCGCGGTCTGCCAGCCCATCGGGGGCCGCGGGTGTCGGCTGTCTCAGGGCGTCGGGTGCCCGCCGATGGTGGCCCCGTCTGACCGTGCCACCTCCCGCTGCTCGGCGAGCACACCGGGGTCGGCTTCATCGAGCACCGCCGTACCCACTTCTGCTTCGCCCAGGTCGCCGTCGCGGCCGCTCTCACGGTGCACGAGGGAGTGATCGGCGACGCGCGGATCGGACTGGTCAACTCCGCCGACCGCCCGGTACGGGCCCGTGCCGCCGAACGTACCCTGCTCGATACCGAAATCGGTCCGCTTCCCGCGGGGCGGCGGCTGCCCGACGACCATCCGTTCGCCCGCGCGGGCCGCGTCGCCGCCCAGGAGGATGCTGCACCGCTCGCCGAACCGTACGCCGACGTGGAGTACAAGCGGCAGGCCATCGCCGTCCTGGTCGGCAGAACACTCCGCGAGGCGGCGCTCGATCTGTGCGCACGTCTCGCCGCACGCGAGGGGGACCACCGATGAGGATCACGCTCACTGTGAACGGAACCGCACACGGCCTCGACGTGGAGCCCCGGCGCCTGCTCGCGGACGTCCTGCGTGACGACCTGGGCCTGACCGGTACGCATCTGGGGTGCGAGCACGGCATCTGCGGGGCCTGCACCGTGCTCATGGACGGCGAGCCGGTTCGCGCGTGCCTGGTGCTGGCCGTGCAGTGCGATGGCAGCTCCGTTCGTACGGTGGAGGGCCTCGCGGGACCCGATGGCGAACCCCACCCGCTGCAACGTGCCTTCTCGGCCGAGCACGCGCTTCAGTGCGGCTTCTGCACACCCGGCTTCCTCATGGTGGCCGCAGGGACGCTCGACACCGATCCCGACCTCGTTGACCATCCGGAGGCCATCGCGGGCGTTGTCGGCTCCAACATCTGCCGGTGCACAGGCTACGAACCCATTCGACGCGCCATCACGCGCGCGGCCCAGGAACAAGGGGAAACCACCGCCTGACACCCGTCTGCCCCGCGCGGGAACGCGGCTCCCCGGAGTCGGCGACGGCCGTCAGGTCACGCGCAACCCGCCGTCCACGAACAGATCCACGGCGTTGATGCCGGTGTTACGGAGGAGGAACTCGGTGGCGCCTACGACCTCCGCTGTCGTCACCAGGCGCCCGATGGGGGTGCGTGGCGCGTGGGGATGGTCCGGCACGTCGATCCACTTCGGGCTGTCTCCCACGACGCCCGGGTGGATCGCGTTGACGCGACGGGGCGCGAGCTCCACCGCCAAGGTCCGCACCAGGGCGCTGATGCCCCCGTTGGCGGTGGTCACCATGGTGGAGCCGGGATAGGGGCGTTCCTTGGCCAGGCCGCCGAAGAGCACCACGGACGCATCGAAGGTCAGCCGGCCGTGCAGAGCCCGCACCGTCTCGACGTAGGCAACCAGCTTGATGGTCACGGTCCGCACCGCGGCCGCGATGTCGAAGTCGTCGATGGAGTTGGCGCTCTGCTCGATGACGCTGATGACCAGACAGTCGACCTCGCCCACCTCGGCGAGTGCGTCGGCGATCGTCTCCGGCCGTGCCAGGTCGAGAGCCAGCCCCTGGGCAGCGCCACCGATCTCCCTGGCCACGGCCGTGGCGCGCTCCTGGGAGCGGCTCGTGATGACGACGCTGTCGCCGCGGTCCGCGGTCCGCGAGCCGCTGGGCCACGGCACGACCCAGCCCACTGCTGCCCCCTACAAGGACGGAGGTGGTCACGATCCAGCTCCCTACCGTGCGACGACCGACGAGTAACGGACAGAACGGGATGAACCCTTCTGAAAGGTGACTGCCGTCAGTCTGCCATCGCAGCGTGGCACGTGCCGAGTACGCGGTTTTCAGGAGGCGTCGGCATGCCCGCGTGTGTTCAGGCGCCGGTGCTGTGACCTGCCCGGCCGCCACGGGGCAGGCCTTTGTCCCACAGCCTCCGGCTACGCGCACCTCCCTGGCGCCTACAGCCCGAGGCTCCCTTCCCGGCGGCCTGCGCCAGTCGGTGGAGGTCGACGCTCGCCACCGGGGAAACCTGCATGCCGAAGGTTTCGAGCCACTGATCACCATGCTGGTCTGCAGTGACGACCCCTGTGCGGAGCGGGACGCGGTCTTCGGGGTCAGGCGGTCGCTGGTGGTGGACTTCGTCCAGCACGATGCGGGGGAATCCGCTCCGGACAGCACCCGCATGGACGAGCCGTTCCAGACGGTGGAGCGGACCTTCGTGCCGGCTCGCAAGGATCGGTGTAGGTGTCCCGCATCCTGCTGGTCTCCGTCGAGTCATGCCCAAAGCTGCCGAGGTCACCGCGCTGATCAAGAAGGTCGCCGCAGGAGTGGCCTCATGAGACCGCTCCTGGCTCCGTGTCATGCGTAAACGCGTCGAGCGGCTTGTCCGGAACGGGGTAGCGCCCGGTCCGAGTCACCACGTACAAGACCTGCTCCCGGAGTGCGTGCCCGTGTGTTACCCGCCCGCCGCACCGATGGCCCGTACGGTGAGTTCCTTGGCGTGTGCTCGGGCTCCCACGCCGGTACGGGGCGTCACCGCCGCCGCGCGCTCGACGGGCCGTGATCCCGGCGCGACATCGGTGGGGGGTAAGTCTGCCGAGCGGTGTCTGTTCAAGTGGCGCGGGCCTGACCGTCCCATATATTACGTTTTGCGAAACAGTTGTGTCACCGGCGGCAGTCCGGAGGCCGGTTGGGCTGCCGTGTGCGGTCGCGCGCGGTTTGAGCCGGGGCCGGTCACGGAATCCGATGGCGGCAGCGCCGTACGGTTCGGCACCGGGCTCCTTGCCTGAGAGGAACCATGACTGACGAGACATCCGCGAGACTGGAGGACGGGTGGAGCGGCGAAGGGTGCCCGGCGAGTGTGTTTGCCCGGCGGTCGTTTCTGCACGGCGCCGCCGCGGGCGTGGCCGGAGTGGCGGGCGGGACCGCCTTGGGCGGGGGTGCGGCGGTTGCCGTCCCGGTGGCCGAAGTCAAGGCACAGCCGAAATCCCGTGTGATCCCCTTCCATGGCTATCACCAGGCAGGGATCGCGACTGCGCCCCAACAGGACGCGATTTTCGTCTCGTTCGACGTGACCGCTTCCGACCGCGCAGAGCTCACCGACCTGTTCCGCACGCTGACCGCGCGGGCCCGCTTCCTCACGGCGGGCGGCAGGCCACCGGAGGTGCCGCCGACCGCAACACCATCGGACAACGGCATCATGGGACCCACGTTCGTGGCGGACGGTCTCACCCTCACAGTCGCAGTGGGCGCATCCCTCTTCGATGACCGCTACGGATTGAGCACGCGCAAGCCGGTCCAGCTCGTCACGATGACGCCCTTCCGCCACGACGACCTCGACCCCGCACTGAGCCAGGGCGATCTGCTGATCCAGATCTGCGCCGATCACCGCGACACGACGGTGCATGCGCTGCTCGACATCCTGACCCACATCAAGTCCGCGATGAAGCTGCGCTGGCGCATTGACGGCCAGCGTAATCCGGAGCGTCCCGTCGGTGTCCGGCGTGACTGGTTCGGCTTCAAGGACGGCATCTCCAACCCGACCGTCACCGACGACGCCCAGATGAATCAGGTGGTCTGGGTCCAGCCGAAGGGCCCGGAACCGGCTTGGGCCGCGGGCGGCACGTACCACGTGGTGCGTATCGTGCACTTCTACATCGAGGCGTGGCAGAAGGTGCCCGTTGCTCAACAAGAGCGGATCTTCGGCCGCCGCAAGGCCAGTGGCGCCCCCATGTACGCCGTGGATGAGAACGTCACGGATCTCCTCGACCCCATCTACACGAACGACCCGCAAGGCCTGATCACCCCGCTGAATTCTCACATCCGCCTCGCCAACCCCCAGACTCCGCAGACCGCGGCGACCAGCACCATCCTGCGTCGCAGTTACGACTACGACCGGAGCCCCAACCCACCGGAACTCGACATGGGGCATGCGTTCGTCTGCTTCCAGCAAGAGCTGAACACCTACGTCGCCATGCAGACCCGGCTGGAAGACGAAACGCTGGTGCCGTACATCAGCCCCCGGGGCGGCGGTTACTTCTTCGCACTCCCCGGAGTTCGGGACGAGAAGGACTACTACGCCCGCGGGCTCCTGACCTGACCCTTCTCTGCCTCGGGCGGCGTCGGCGCGACGCCGCCCCGCCCGGCCCCGGACCGAACCATCGCAATGCGCACAGGAGGCGAGATGTTCTCTGTCCTGCGGACCCGAGTCGAAAGCGGCCGTCGGCGCCCCGGCAGGACGCTGCGGCCGGCACTCGCGGCGGGCATCGGGATCCTGTTGATCTCCTGTACGCCCGCCGCCTCGGTCCGCAAGGACTCCGACGTGCCGGTCGCGCCCGTCCACCCCGGTGCCGGTGGCCGCGTGTATGTCACGAACCAGCAGGACGACACGCTCTCGGTGATCGACGCCCGCACCTACAAGGTCATCGCGACCGTGCCGGCCGGCGTGGCGCCCGAAGGCGTCGCAGTCGCCAAGGACGGCAGGCACGTGTACATCGCCAACAGCGGCTCGGACCGGGTCTCGGTCCTCGACACCAGCAACAACAAGATCGTCGCAACCGTGCCGGTGGGAAAGAGCCCCACCGGTGTCGGCCTCAGCCCCGATGGCGGCTTCCTCTACGTCACCAACGGCAGTTCGAACAACGTCTCGTTGATCGACACCCGCACCGACCGGGTGGCCTCGACCATCCCGGTCGGCAAGTCTCCGGTGAACGTGGCGTTCAGCCCTGACGGTGGTTCGGCCTACGTGGCGAATTCCGGGTCCGGCAGCCTGTCGGTCATCAACACCCGCACGCGCCGGGTCGACCGGGACCTTCCCGCAGGGCGCTCTCCGGTGGGCGTCGCCACCACACCGGACGGCAAGTCGGCCTACGTCGCCGACGAGGTGGCAGCGCACGTCCTCGCCGTCGAAACCCGTACCGGAAAGGTGACCACCGTGTCCGTCGGCGAGGGCCCCTTTGACGTGGCGGTCGAGCCCGGCGGACGCTTCGCCTACTCCGCCGACCTCGGTCCGGGCAACGTGTCCGTGATCGACACCAGGAGCCACCGTGTGTCTTCGACCATTGCCCTGGGCCCTCCCGGCACCGACCCGTTCAACCTGGAGGTCACCGACGAGGCGATCTACGTCACGAACCAGGGAGCGGGCGCCCTCAAGGTCATCGACCCGAATTCCCACAAGGTCGTCGCGACCGTCACCCTCGGTGCCAGCCCCTACGGCGTGGCAGTGAGCTGAGCCCGCGACGCCCCACCGGAGGTTTCCTTGCCAGGAAAGACTCGGGTTGCCGGCGGAAAATGGACAAAGGGAACGGAAAAGGGGTCTTCCATGTCTCACGCTTCCATCGTCGCTGTTCTCGGAGCAGGCGCACTCGGCGCCGCGATGGCGATGCGTCTCGGAGACACCGGCCACGAGGTACGGCTCTGGAACTGTACGGAGGAGAAGGCCCGTGCGGTCGCGGAGCACACTGCCGGAGTCACGGCAGTCAAGGCGGTGGGCAACGCGGTCTCCGGCGCGTCCGTCGTCATCACTGTGCTCCGTGATGGAGATGCGGTCGCGGAAGTCATGTCAGATGCCATCGGTCGGCTCGAAAGCGATGCCGTCTGGGTGCAGGCGAGCACGGTAGGGCCGCGGCACGCCGGCCTGCTGGCCGGTCTGGCCCGTGATCACGGTGTGGCGTACCTCGACGCACCGGTCTCGGGAAGCACCGCGCCCGCTCGGCAGGGCAAACTTGTCTGGCTGGCAGCCGGCCCCGAGGACATCCTTGAGCGAGCGCGTCCCCTGCTCGACGATCTCGGCTCGTCCGTGCTCCACGTCGGAAACAGGGGTCGAGGGCAGCGCCGTCAAGCTCGTGGTCAACGCGTGGATGGCTGCCTCGACGGTCGCCATGAGCGATGTCCTCGCGCTGTGCGACGCGCTCGGCGTCGATCACACGACGTTCGTCCGGGTGCTTGAGGCGGGTCCGCTCGCCATGCTGTACGAATTGCAGAAGGTTGGCGTCATGGACGACGCCTCATACGCGCCCGGATTCGCGGTGCGACTCGCCCTGAAGGACATCGAGCTGGCCGCGGCGGCCGCCACCCCCAGCCCTCTGCTCCAGGCCGTCCGGGACCGCCTCGAAGCGACCGTCGCAGCCGGCCACGACAACGATGACCTCGCCGCCGTCGACTACTTGAGGAACCCGCGGTCGTAGTCCTCAGGTGCTCGGCGAATCGGAGGATCAGTGACGGCGTTGTCACGTTGTTGGGTGTGCGGGTGTCTGACGGTGTGTCGAGGTGTGGTGGGGCCGGGTGCCGGCCCTGGGCTCAGGCGGCGGCAGGCCGGCCGGTGACGCCGGTGATCTGCTCCCAGATGGTGAAGCGGACGGTCATTTCGGCGCGGTGTTGGGTGCCGGTCATCAGGTGGCGGCGGGGCCGGAAGTGGGGTGAGATGCCGCTGAACGCGGACAGGAACCGCTGCGCCCCGCCAAGGGCTTGTAAAGAATCAACGCGTTGCTTTGGGGGCTCTGGCGCGTTGGTCTGGTATGCGCATACCGAGTGAGGTTCGTGATGCAGGGCCGTATACCTCACCAGCAGCCGATCGGTCAGTTTCTGCAGGTCCTCGCGGCTCATGCCGGTCAGTGACGGGTCGGTCAGCACCGTGGAGATGTCCGACCGCCGGGGCGGAGTGGCGGAGCCAGTCCGTACGAAGGCGAGGACCTCCTGCGCCTGGGTGAAGTGCAAGGCGGTGGGGGTGATGGCGTAGTGGTGCTCGTCCAGCACAGGCCGGGTCTCCCTGATTGCCTGGCCGATCGCCGGCGGGGTGACCTGGAGGATCTCGGCCAGGACTTTCTGGGCGCACACCTGCCGCAGATGCAGGACGGTGATCAGGAGGCGGTCCCTGGCCGAGAGCAGGGACCGGCCGTGGGCTCCCGGGACCTGGCGGCGTTTCCCGCAGCGCTGCTGGTGGCGGAGTTCTTCGCGCCGTGCGGCCTGGGCGGGGGCCAGGCGCCGGGCCATCGCGTCCAGTTCTTCGTGGTTCATCCCGGTCAGGCGCGGGTCGGACAGCAGCTCAAGGTCCGCCGCCCGCTCCAGCAGCGGGGCCTTCCCGGGGGCCGCCGGGACGGTGGGCTTGTCCGCGGGGCGGATGGTGTAGTTCCAGGTGCCGCGCTCGGTGTGCGGCTCGAGGGGAAGTGCCTTCATGCGGTCGGTGCCGACCGTGACGCCGGTGGGATAGGCGCCGGTGTCCAGGGCGGCCTCGACCCGTAGCCCGGTGCGGGTCCGGGTTGAGGCGATGGTCTGGACGACGACTTCGTGGCTGGTCAGCGGCCGGCCGCGCCAGTTCATCGTGATGTGGGAGAACAGCCGGTGCTCAATTTTATTCCATTTTGAAGCACCCGCGGAAAGTGACACACCGTAATCTTCAGGCCCGTCTCGGCGGCCAGCGCGGCCAGTTCGGCCTTCCAGACCCGGCTGCGATAACCGTTGGAGCCACCCGCGTCCGCGGTGATCAGCAACCGGGTGGCCTGCGGGTAGTCGTCTCGTCCGCGAGCCTGCCACCAACGGTGGATGGAAGCGACCGCGAAGGCGGCCGTGTCGTGGTCGCACCCGACGTTGACCCAGCCGGTATCGGCGGTGAGGTCGTAGACACCGTAGGGAATGGCCTGCTCGGCGTCGGGCCGGGCACAGACGAAGAAGCTGTGGTCCTCCACCTTGACCGGCTCGCCCTTCGGGCGCCACTCACGGCCGGCGTTGGGCAGCTGGCCAGGCTTCTCCTTCTTCTTGGCATCCACGCTGATGACCGGCTCCCCGGCACCCTGGTGCTGCTTGACCTGCTCGTTGATGTAGCGGAACTGGGCGTCCCGGTCAGGGTGCTGCCTGCCCTCCAGAGTCTTGGCGTTGACCTGGAGACTGAAGCCGTTCTCCCGCAGCAGCCGGCCCACCGTGGGCGCCGAGACGGGATGCCCCTGCCCGGCGAGCTCCCAGGCCAGGTGCCGCAGCGACTTGGTCGTCCAGCGCAGCGGCGACATGGGATCACCCCGCTCGTCCGGCTCGACCAGCGCCAGCAGAGCCGGACGAGCCGCGGGTCCAGCTCCACGGCACTCTTGCGCCCGCCACCACAGCGGCGAACCCTCCACCCGGGCAGCGGATCCTCGCCGCCCTCCAGCTCGAAGACCCCCTTCCGCACCGTCGTTTCGCTCACGCCCGCAGTGCGCGCGACGGCCCGGACCCCGCCGTGGCCCAGCAGCCGGGCCTCGGTGGCCAGCGCCAGCCGCTGCTGCCGCTCATCCAGATGCGGAAACAACACCCCGAACCTCAGGGCGAGTTGATCACGAACCTCACTCGGTATGCGCATACCAGACCAACGCGCCAGAGCCCCCAAAGCAACGCGTTGATTTTTTACAAGCCCTTGGCGGGGCGCAGCGGTTCCTGTCCGCGTTCAGCGGCATCTCACCCCACTTCCGGCCCCGTCGCCACCTGATGACCGCCCCCGACTACCGCACCGAGATGCAGCACCGCTTCACCACCTGGGAGCAGGTCACCGGCACCGCCGGTCTGTCCACCACGGCCTGAGCACAGGCCCCGAACCAGGCCCCACCATGCCCCGACACACCGTCAGACACCCACACACCCAACAACGTGACAGTGCCCTTGGGAGTGTTGCCGGCGGGATGTGGTCTTCGGAGCGCAGCACTCCCCGCCCTGAGACGGGGCCGAGCCGGCCGGGCGATCGGGTGGGGCGCCGGGGTCAGTGCGTGTTTTCGGTGAGGAAGTCGAGCAGGATCTGGCGGCTGGTCTGTGAGGTGAGGCTGCCGTACGCATCGTCGAAGGCGTGCTCCGCGAAGGGCAGTTCCTTGACCTCGGCGTCGACGCCGTGCTTCTTGAGCGCGTCGCCGAAGTCGGTGACGGTCTCGGGACGGGCGCTGCGGTCGCGGTCGCCGACCACGAGCAGGGTGCGGGGCAGACCGGGGCGGACGTCGGAGGTCGGGGACACCTCGCGGTAGCGTTCCGGATATTGCTGCGGCGTGCCGCCGGTGAACATCTCCGCCGCTTCACGGGTTCCGGCCACGTCGTCCTTCCACATCCGCGCGACATCGGTGCCGGGGTAGAAGCCGACCACGGCGGCCGGGGGCTCGGGGGCGGCGCCATCGGTGGTTTTGATGGTGCCGTTGTGGAGGCGGTAGGCGGTGTTCATGGCCAGGGTGCCGCCCGCCGACATGCCGCCGAGCGAGATCCGCGAGCTGTCGATGCCGTACTCGTCGGCATTCTTCTGCACCCAGCTCAGGGCGGACACGAGGTCCTGGGGGGCCTTGTTCCAGGTGGGGCGGTCGGGGCCGGCCAGGCGGTAGTCGACGGCGAAGACGGCGACGCCGTGATCGGCGAGCCAGCGGCCGGTGCCGCGCAGGTCACTCTTGTCGAAGGTGTGGAAACCGCCCGCATGGGCGAGCAGGACGGCAGGCACCTGCTTGCCCGGGGTCTTCGTGGGCAGGTACGCGTCCACCCGCAGAGGCTTGCCCTCGGGGCTCGCGTAGGTCTTGGTCGCGTCCGGCTTCGCCGCCGGATGGGCGAGTTCGGTGAACGCCTGGCCCAGGGAGATGTCGACGCCGGCGTTCCGCGCGGCCCGGAACTGGATTCCGCCGATGGCCAGGGCACCCAAGGCGCACAGCGTCGTGATGACAGTGACCGTGCGGCCCCAGCGCACCAGGCCGGCCCGCCAGGCCAGCCCGGCGAGGACGGCCGCCGCGAGAGCGATCAGGGCTATGTGGAAGGGGTACTGCCCACCCAGTACCGGCCCGATCACTCCTGCTTTGGGGATGGCCGGAAAGTACGCGCCGAGGACGACGGCGACGACCAGGAAGGCGAGGAACGAGGCCAGGACGGCGGAGACACCCCGCAGGGTCCTGACCAGCCGGTTGGTCGACACGGCGGGGTTTCTGCGGGTGCTCATGGCTGTGCTCCTGCGGTCGTGCGTGGAGGGCGGAGCTCTACCGCCCGCGGGACTTGTCGCGAGCCACGATGCCCTCATGGGCCGCACAGGGCGGCGAGGACCGACTCACACAAGAAAGGTAGAAACCAGGGACCCGCTTCGGCCTCACGCCGCGGAGCCGTTCCTCGGCATGGCTCTCAGGTAGGGAGCTTGCAGGAGATGTCAGGGCCCACCGCGCTCCACCGCGCTCCATCGCGGTGTGATCACAGGTTGGTGCGGCCGGGAGTGACCAGGCCCGTCTCGTAGGCGAAGACGGCTGCCTGGGTACGGTCTCGCAGCTGGAGCTTGTGCAGGATGCTGCCCATGTGAGTCTTGATGGTCTGCTCGGCGACGACGAGCTCACCGGCGATCTCCGCGTTGGACAGTCCTTGGGCGACCAATGTGAGTACCTCGGTCTCGCGGTTGGTGAGCTCGTCGATCCGCACTTGGGTGGGCGGCTTCGCCGAGCTGCTCAGCCGGGAGAACTCCGTGATGAGCCGTTTGGTGATCTCGGGGGACAGCAGAGCGTCTCCGGCGGCCACGGTGCGTACGGCTTCTGCCAACTGGGCTCCGGAGGCGTCCTTGAGGAGGAATCCGCCGGCACCGGCCCGCAGGGCTTCATACACGTACTCGTCGAGATCGAAGGTGGTCAGGACCAGGATCTTGGTGGGCAGGTCGGTCTGCCGAGTGATCCGGCGGGTGGCTTCGATGCCGTTCAGTCCGGGCATCCGGATGTCCATGACGATCACGTCGGGGCGCAGTTCTTCGGCCTTGGTGACTGCTTCCAGGCCGTCCACGGCAGTCGTGATCACTTCGATGTCGGGCTGGGCGTTGAGAAGTACCGAGAAGGCTTCGCGCACCATCGCCTGGTCGTCGGCGATCATCACTCGGATCGTCATACGGTCTGTTCCTTGTCTGTCCGAGCGGTCGGGGTGACGGGCAGCAGCGCGGTGACCTCGTAGCCACCGTCGGGTGTTGCGCCTGCGGAGAGTTCGCCGCCGAGCATCGCGGCGCGTTCACGCATGCCCAGGATGCCGTGTCCGGCCCCTGGCGAGGGGCGGGAGGCCTGCCGTCCGGGGCCGTTGAGGATCCGCAGGTGAAGAGCGGATTGGGTATAGGTGAGTTCGATGCGGGCCGTGGCGCCGGGGGCGTGGCGCAGTGTGTTGCTAAGCGCCTCCTGCACGATCCGGTAGGCCGACAGTTCCACGCCCTCGGGCAGCGGGCGGCGGGGCCCGGAAGTGACCGCCGTCACGTCGAGCCCGGCCGTACGCACGCCGGCGAGCAGGTCGTCGAGCCGCTCCAGGGTGGGCTGCGGAGCCTTGGGAGTGTTGCCGGCGGGATGGTCCTCGGAGCGCAGCACCCCGAGGAGGCGGCGCAGCTCGGTCAGCCCCTCCAGGGCGCCCGCGCGGATGTCGGCCAGAGCCGTGACCAGTTCCTCGGGCGGGTCCGCAACCCGGTACGGGGCGGCATCGGCCTGAATGGAAATGACGGACATGTGGTGAGCGACCACATCATGCAACTCTCGTGCGATGCGGGCGCGTTCCTCCAGAACAGTGCGGTGCGCACGCTCCTGCGCAAGGGCCGACTCCTGCTCCGCAAGCCGGGTGCGGACCTCCCTCGTCCGGTGCACCCCGATCGCGGCGACCACGACGAGAGCGAACAACACCAGCACGATCACCGTGAAACGCCAGGGCCCGATCCCGCCACCTGTCGCCTGCAGCCCAAGCAGCAGCGCAGCGCTCAGCAGCACGGTCTCGACCATCACCCGCGGCCGGTTGCGCAACGCCACCAGGAACAACAGCCCGGCATGCACAGCCCATGCCCATCCCCCGTACGGCCCGAAGGGCGGATAGAGCGAGAACACCGGCAACATCACCAGCGACAGCCACCAGGCCGGCACCGGCCGGCGCAGCCCCAGCACCAGCAGTGCCGAGTGAACCACCCCGACGGGCCTCATCGAGATGTCCTCGGTGGCAGAAACCGCTGCGAACACCGCCACCGCAGCAACCGCAAAATACGGCAGCCACCTCAGCAGCCTCGGCCCGCCCATGGGCGGCATCGGCTGCGGAGCTAGCGTGAACAGGTCCTTCCGTACGGTATGCAGCGCTCCGCGCACTGTCCCCTTCTCGCTCCTGTCCATGCGATCAGTATTGTCCAATCTGTCCATTGCTCAGCTTCCTGCCGTTCGTGGAGAGTCCAGCTGCACGGCCGCGGCCGGCTCTGGTCTCACACCCTTCGAGCGGGCCGGGAGGCGCCGCAGCCGCAGGGGACGGGACGGGGACCAGCACCGAACCCGATCTTCGTTCCAAGGACGCTGACGTCGGCGTCAGCGTTGGCGTCGGCACATGCGTGATCCAGCCGTACTCGCCCCGGTCGGCCCGGACCCGCGCCGTGGTGCGCCACCGGACCGGCGAATCCGCGACGGTGTCCGGACTGGCGTATACGACGACGACGCCGACGACATCAAGTCCGCTCGCCGCTGGCCGCACACCACGGATCCGTAGGAGTGGCACATCAGCGAGGCCCGGGCGTCGCTGATGAACCGCTCCACGAAACCCGCGCAGCTCGCGAGCTCCGTCCCTCGGCAGGGGCAGTCGTCAGCACAGCCGTACTGATCGCCTTGGGAAGGGAGCATTCGAGCCGGGCCACCACTGCGACCCGGACACCGGGAGCCTGGCGGCGGATCCGCCCTGGAGGGAGCGGGGCCGCACCGTCGATCCAGGAAGACGGACCGCCGAACGTATCCGAGGTGGTGTCCGAACCAGGCACCAGGACCGCCATGGTCGGCGGTGGCCAAATCCCCTAGCACCTCGGCAGCCCGGCCTTCGGCCTAACAGCCGGGCACCTCGGGTTCGGACACTCACAGCACTTCCGCTCCAGACGTTCATTTGGATACGAAGTTACGGAGCGAACCTGCTGGTCAGCCTCACGCTGCGGAGCCGTCTTTCCGTCTGGCTCTCAGGTATGACGGCGTGGCGAAACGAACCGTTCAGCGGGGAGCGCGACGCCTGGGCGCGTCCGGACCGCCCGGCTCCCGTTCGACCACCTGCACATCCTGAGTGGGCCGGGGCCCGTCCGGCGCTGCGCAGCGATCCTCCCGGCCCCGACACACTGACACTGACACGACGCCAGCTACGTCTCGCTGTACGACTTCCCACCCGGGCGGTGACGCTTTCCTCGCGGAGCAGGATGAGCAGACCCTCGTGGCTGGTGTCGTCGACCAACGAGGAAGTCCGCCAGTCGCCTGGGCCCGCGACCGGGTCGAGAAGCAGTACGAGAGCCAGGCTGCGACGCATCCTGGCCGTCGCCATGGACGAGGGGGTGCCGGTAGATCGTCCGAGCGCTGACGTCGAGGGCTCCGGTGACCTTCCCCTCGTAGCGTGGAGTCCGTGATTGCAGGGGAGGTTGAGGGTCATGGGGTCCAAGAAACGGGCGTACGACGCCGAGTTCCGTGAGGGTGCTGTACGCATCGTGATCGAGACGGGGAAGTCGATCCCGCAGGTCGCCGACGAGCTCGGAGTCCACGCGGGCGCGCTGCACAGCTGGGTCTCGCGCTGGCGCCGAAACGGGTCGGCCTCCTCCGATCGGCCCGCGCAGGAGGCCGCCGGCGGGCGGATGCGGGAGAGCGAGCGGGGCGAACTTGAGTGGCTGCGGCGGGAGATGAGCGAGAAGAACAAGCGGATACGCGAGCTGGAGATGGAGCGTGATGTCCTCAAGCGATGCATGGTCCTCTGGGTGAAGTGACCGAACAGGCACCGGCCGAGGTGGCCGCGTTCATCGGTAGCCAGAGGACCGAACACCACGTCCCGCACCGTCTGGCCTGCCGCGGGCACTGTCACGTTGACTGACCGGCCTGGGATGATCTTCTGGTTGGTCGTGCTGGGAGGGGTCGTCCGTGGACAGCGCGCCGCCGTCGTACAAGGGGCACCGGTACCCGGTGGAGATCATCGCGCACTGCGTGTGGCTGTACTTCCGTTTCCCGCTGTCGTTCCGCGAGGTCGAGGAGCTGATGCTCGAGCGCGGTGTGCTCGTCTCCCACGAGACGGTCCGCCGCTGGTGTACGAAGTTCGGGCAGGCCTACGCCAACGGCCTGCGCCGCCGGCGTGTGCAGCCGGGCGACAAGTGGCACCTGGACGGGGTCTTCCTCAGGATCAACGGTGAGCTGAAGTACCTGTGGCGGGCCGTCGACGCCGATGGCAACGTGCTCGACATTTTGGTCCAGAACCGGCGGGACACCGCTGCGGCCAGGCGGTTCTTCCGCAAACTGCTCAAGAAGACCTGCTCGGTGCCGAGAGTGATCGTCACCGACAAGCTCCGCTCCTACGGCGCGGCCCACCGCGAGGTCATGCCCTCCGTAGAACACCGCGCCCACAAGGGCCTGAACAACCGGGCCGAGAACAGTCATCAGCCGACGAGGCAGCGCGAACGCGCGATGAAGGGCTTCCGCAGTACCGGCGGGGCCCAGCGGTTCCTGTCCGCGTTCAGCGGCATCTCACCGCACTTCCGACCACGCCGCCACCTGATGACCGCCACCGAATACCGCACCGAGATGACCACCCGCTTCGCCATCTGGGACGAGATCACCGGCGCCACCGCCCAGCCCATCGCAGCGTAAGCCAGGCCCCCACCCGACCCCTACACACCCTGACGCGCCCTCAATCGATCAACACCGCACCAACGTGACAACGCCCGCCGGTGGTAGACGTTCTCGACCCAGGCGGTGAACAGCCGGTTCATCTCCAGCAGGCTGTTGATCTGCCGTCCGGGCTGTCCGTCGCCAGAGGCGATCTCGACGACGAACTCGCTGTTCACCGTGCGGAAGAACCGTTCGATCTTGCCCCTGCCCTGCGGTCTGCCGGGTGTGGAGTGGACCAGCTTGATGCCGAGTTTCGCGCAGGCCCGAAGGAGCCAGGAGTCCACGAACGCGCTGCCGTTGTCGACATAGACGAAGCGCGGGACACCGCGGGAGGCGAGCGCCGGCCGGAGTGCCGCGGCCAGGCGGACGGTGTCCTCCGAGAAGCCCCACCGGTGGCCGACCACGGCTCGCGAGTGATCGTCCAGGAACGCGAACAGGTACGTTTTCCTGCCCTCGATCAACGGGCCGTGCAGGGCATCGCCCACCCAGAGCTCGTTCGGGCCATCGGCCTCGAACCGCCCGAAGACCGCCGGCGATGAGGGTGCCTGCAACGCGGTCAGTCCCTCACGGACGATCATCCGCTGAATGGTGCGTTCGTCCGGCGCCCAGCCGAGCTGGGCAGTGATGATCCGGCGGATCTGTGCCGCTGACCGCGAAGGGTTCTCCTTCTTCAGCGAAGCGGCCAGTTCCAGCACCTCCGGCGGGGTGCGAGGGCGGGACTGCCGGGGCGAGGGAACCAGAGCATCGAAGCCGCCCCGGCGCCACTCCATGATCCACCGGTCCAGCGTCCACCGCGTGATCCGCACCGTCCGGCCGTCCGGATCGGTATGTGCCACCGCCGCCAACTCCCGCACCAAGGCGCCTCGCTGGCGGCGCGACAAGGTCGGATCTGCTGCCTCCCTGATCAGCATGTACCGAAACAGTCCGATCGCCTGGGCCCGCTCCAGACGCGTCTGGTCTTCCTGTCCTGCCACCCGCCCACCTGCCTCTCGATCACGGCGTCGACAGACGCACGCGCAGAGGCTGACAGGAGTGACCGGCGTGGCGTCAGGGGCGGCTCGTGTTGATCGTTTCCGCAGGCCAGGTGGGGGCCAGCAGTATCCCGCCGGTCACCTCGCAGGCTGCCACCCAGGGCGACACCTTGCCGACGCCCGGCCACCTCGACGTCATCGACCACCAGGCCCCGACCACCGCGGCGACCGCGTCCGCGAAGATCGTCCGCCCCGTCCCGGGCGGTGCCGGGTCAACTCCGGCGTCCACCAGCAACACCGTGAAATACCGCCGCACCGCCTCGGCCCGGGCAGCGAACCGGCGCAGCCGCCCCCGCACCGTCTCCACCGGCCGGCCGAGCTGTTCAGCGATCACCCGAACCCCGGCCCCGGACGCTTTCGCCGCCAGGGCCGCCCCGATCACCTCTGCCATGTCCGCCCGCCTGACCAGCGCGAACACCGGAAGGAGTACATGTGAGATGCCGCATCTGACGCACCTGGTCCGTCGCGGACGCACCACCACCAGCCCGCCCGCCGCGTCTCGCAGTACACGCGAACGTGCCCAGCCCCACCGGCTCAGCAGCCCCTCACAGGACGGGCAGAGCAACTCGCCCGCAGCCAACCGCATTTCGACCCGCGCCGGGTCGGCCTCTACCGTGAGCACATCACCTCCGCGCGCTACACGGCCCTCCCGGCGCTCGGCCAAGAGATACTGGGAGGGCCTTTCGCATGCCCTTCATCGGCGAGGTGCCGCCCCAAATAGGCACCTATCCGTCGGCAGGCGCGCTTACCGATCTAGTCGGCACCAAGCTGCCCAAACTGCCGCACTCATAGGCATTTTCAATGACGTCTAACAGGCACCCACGCCCGACCGTACGAGCAGCAGCGGTTCACCGCCCGGTGAGCTGCTGCATAAACGCCCATAACTTGGCACAATCCATGAACTATTCCTAATTCAAACGGGACGTCCTCTCAGGAATCGGAAAGCGGCCTTTCGTGCGTCCGGGGGCGTGGTGGTCGCAGTGTGATCGCATGCCCGGGTTGGGGCTGGTTCGCGGTGGGTGGGCAGCATCCGACAGAGGCAGTGGCCCCTGGTGTGGCTGAGCGCTGTTTTGTGGCCAGTCTGAGCACTCTCGTTGGCGACCATCCGCTGTTGGCGTCGCTCGCGCTGCCCTCGACCGCCACTGTTGCCGTCGAGCTCGCCCCGACACTCGCCCTCCCGTCCACCGAGCCGCCCGCGCCGCCCCAATCCGGGGCCGTGCGGGGCGTGCGGCGTTTCATGTCCGCCGTGGACGCGGGAAAAGGGGAGCTGATCGCTGTATTCGGCGTACCTGTGATCAGCGAAACCCCCCCGTTCCGTTAGCATGTTCGAGCTCGCAACGATCACATTGAAATATGACAAAGCAGCTGAAAATTGATATCTACGGTAACGCAAATGTTTTCGCGAATAGACGGCAGAACCAGGTTCGCTGCATGGCGTCAACCACGCGTCATGCTGTGGGCCGCGGTGAGTGTGGCGGCCCTCGGGTTCCTCATTGCACTGGAGGTCGCCGCGCGTCGGTACGGTGAGCCGGGGCCGATCACCGACCAGGCGCGAGAGGTGATATTCGCCCCCAAATCGGGGACGGTGTTGTACGTCAGCATGGCGTTGATGATGGTGGTGCTCACCTGGCGGCAGCGGTTCATCGCGGTCGGCGCCGCGATCGGCATCGACGTCGTCTTCTGGCTCGTGCGGTGGGCGGTCGACGCCGAGATGATGTTCGGCAACGGCGCGTTGTGGGTGACTTTGGCCTGTGCCGTCATCGCTGTCACGCGCCGCACCGACCGGGACCGTGTCCTGCTGCTGAAAGGCGTCGGGCTGGCCCTGCTGCTGGTGGCCGGCCGCAAGACCGGCTACACCTGGCTGCTGATCACGTCGAAGACCCGCCCGGCGGTGCTCGACCAGTACGTGGCAACCGCCGATCATGCGTTGGGTAACCCGTCGTGGCTGGTAGGCCGGATCGTCGCGGCTACTGGCACGGTCGGCGCCCACGTTCTCGACTGGGTCTACATTCAGCTCGCGGTGGCCGCGGTCGTCGTCGCGCTGTACCAGCTGCGCAACGTGGCGGTCGAGCGCCGCTTCCCGGGCCATCATCTGGTGCGTACCTTTCTGGTCATCGGCCTGCTCGGGCCGGGCATCTACATGATCTTCCCGGTGGTCGGACCGATCTTCGCCTACGGCGCGGACGGGGGGCACTGGGCGGTGGCCAACCTGTGGCCGGACACGCCGCCGCCGGTCAGTACCCCGCACCCGATGCTCTTCGACGAGATCACCCCGCGCAATTGCATGCCCAGTCTGCACACGGCGTGGGCTACCGCGATCTTCATTCATTCCCGCAAGGGCCCGCGGGCTCTGCGATTCGCAGGCGCGTTCTGGCTGATCGCCACGCTCGGTGCAACGCTGGGCTTCGGCTACCACTACGGCGCGGACATCGTCGCCGGTGTGGTGTTCACGCTCACGATCGAGACGGCGCTGCGCTCGCTCGACCGCGGCTGGGACCGGTCGGGAATCCAGCTGGTCGTCTACGGCGCCGCGGTCTTCGCTGGGCTCTTGGCGTCGTATCGCTATCTGTCGGTGGAGATGGCCGGACATCCGTGGGTGTTCGGGCCGCTGCTCATTCTGGCGATGACCTCAGTGGTCTACGGCTACGTACGGACCACCAAGCTGTGGGACCGGAAGGCCGCGTCGGCGTATCTGCCGGAACCGCGACGCGAACCGCAGCCCGAACTGGTTTGAGTCGTGTTGCAGCGGGTCGTGGGCTGAGCGCCTCCCGGGTGGGGCCGGGAGTGTGGCTGAGCGCTGTGGTTGGCCAGTCTGAGCGCTCTCGTCGGCGACTGTCCGCTGTCGGCGTCGCTCGCGCTGCCTCCGGCATCGCCACGCTCGCCGTCGATGGAGGCCCGGACGCATGGGGGCATGGGGCTGGTGGTGGGGACCCGTCCGGATGCTCCTGTTGCCGGCCTGTGTGAGGTCAGCGCGCGGCGGGCTCGGTCGCGGCCTGTTTCCGGGCCGGGATCAGGCGGGGGCGGGGTTCAGTTGAGCTGCCCTTGCTGGCGATTCCCCGACCTTGTTCAGGCGCCCCTTCGTCATGCGGCCGGTGAAGGACTTCATCTCGAAGATGAAGTCCGCCGGCGTCCGCGCCGGGTACTGGTCGCTCGACCAGTACCGACCTCCAGGGGCGACCGGGTCCGGGGCTGGGGACCAGTTGGGGACCACAGGGTATGCCTGGTGCCGCACAGTGTGCCTCGCCATGCACGATCTGCGTCCGTGAAATGTGTGATCTATCCGGAAAATTCCCCTGGCTGGGAGTCAAGGGGGCGCAGGTACAAATCGGGAGTCGGTGCCGGTGTCATTGGAGACAGTCGCAGGTCAGGGCCGGTTTCGGAGGCATCCGAAACCGACCCTTGGTCATTCTTGGGGACCAGTTGGGGACCAGCCTCCTTGACCGGCGTCAGCAGGTCATGACGATCGGGCCCGGCAGGGAGCGCGGTGCGCGCAGCACGCTGAGGTGCGCGGAGAGCGCTGCGCCGACAGCCGTGATCTTGTGTACGTCCGGGTAAAGGTAGCGCTGGGTGGTGGTCAGTGACCCGTGGCCGGCGATCCTGCGTAGGACGTGCACTTGGACTCCGGCGTCGGCAAACCAGGTCAGTCCGGTGTGCCGGAGGTCATGGCGGCGCAGTTGCTCGTAGCCGAGCTTGGTGGTGACTACGTCGTCCCAGTGCGTGGCGTCGCGCAGGACGGCGGTGGAGATGCGTCCGCCGCGTGGGCCGGTGAACAGGCGGGCGTCGGGATTGGGGCCGGCGGACAGGATGCGCTGGGCGACGAGTGGGCGGATTTCCTCGACGATGGGAACCTTGCGGGCTCGCTTGCCCTTGGTGCCCTTGATGGGGGTGTAGTCCCTATGGACCGGAACGTCGGGGCGAAGGGTAACGCGAACAGCGGGCGGTTCGTTTAAGTGGGACTACCGCGGCTCTCGCACCGGACGGCCACCGACGGCGGCCGCGCTCAAGAGTCTCGTGCTGCGCCTGGCCGATGAAAGTCCCCGCTGGGGTCACCGCCGCATCCAGGGCGAACCGGCCCGACTCGGGCACCCCATCGCGGCCTCCACAGTCTGGGAGATCCTGCACGCAGCAGGCATCGACCCGGCCCCGCGCCGCTCCGGCCCCACCTGGCGCGACTTCCTCACGGCGCAGGCTCAGGGGATCCTTGCCGCGGACTTCTTCCCTATCGACACGGCCCGGGGCAAACGCCTGTACGCGATGGCGTTCATCGAGCACGGCACCCGGAGACTGCACATCACCCGGGTGAGTGCGCACCCCACCGCGCAGTGGGCGGTACAACAGGCCCGGAACATCGCTGCCGTCCTCGGCGAGCGGGGCGCCGTGCCACGGTTCCTGCTACGCGACCGCGACAGCAAGTACACCGACGCTTTCGATGCCGTCTTCACCGCCCAGGACACGGAGGTGCTACTCGGCGCGCCCCGGGCACCGCGCATGAACGCGCATTGCGAACGCGTGATCGGCACCATCCGCCGCGAGGCCCTCGACCACGTCCTGATCCTGGGCGAGAGCCACGCCAGGAAGGTCCTGACCGACTACCAGGACCACTACAACGGACACCGGCCGCACCGATCCCGGCAGCAGCTACCGCCCAGCGCGACCAAGCAGCCCGCAATCGTGCACGACCTCGTAAGGGCTCGCAGAGAATCAACGTGTTGCTTACGGTGATGTGGCTCGTTGACGTGGTAAGGGCATATCGCAAGAGGTTCGAGATCAACTGACCGCCAGGTTCGCGGTGTTGTTCCCACACCTGGACGAGCGGCAGCAGCGTCTGCTGATGGGAGCAGAGGCCCGCATCCTGGGGCACGGCGGAATCCGGGCCGTCGCGCAGGCCGCCGGGGCCAGCGAGACGACGGTCCGCAAGGGGGCGGATGAGCTGGAGGCGGGCGAGGCGCCTTTGGGACGGGTCCGCCGACCTGGATGCGGGACTGCGGCCCGCGCTGCTCGCCCTGGTCGAGCCGGACATGCGCGGAGACCCGATGTCGCCGCTGCGCTGGACGACTAAGTCGACCCGGAACCTGGCCGGCGAGCTGACCCGCCAGGGGCACAAGGTCAGTGCCGACACGGTCGGTGACCTGCTGCGGGAGGAGAGTTTCAGTCTGCAGGCCAACTCCAAGACCGTCGAGGGCAAGCAGCACCCGGACCGGGACGCCCAGTTCCGCTACATCAACGAGCAGGCCAAGGACCACATCGGCGCCGGGGACCCGGTGGTCAGCGTGGACAGCAAGAAGAAGGAACTGGTCGGCCAGTACAAGAACACGGGGCGTGAATGGCAGCCCACGGGTGATCCGGTGCAGGTCAAGACGCATGACTTCCTGGACCGGGAGGGGCCCGGCAAGGCGATCCCATACGGCATCTACGACATTGCCGCGAACGTCGGCTGGGTCAGTGTCGGCACCGACCACGACACCGCCGCTTTCGTGGTCGCCTCGATCCGCCGCTGGTGGCACGGGGCCGGACAGGGCGACTACCCCCGCGCCCATCGGCTGGTGATCACCGCCGACGCCGGGGGCTCCAACGGCCACCGCACCCGGGCATGGAAGACCGAACTCGCCGCACTGGCCGCCGAGACTGGCCTTGAGGTCACGGTGAGTCACCTACCGCCGGGCACATCGAAATGGAACCGGATTGAGCACCGGCTGTTCTCCCACATCTCCATGAACGCGGCAGGGCACTGTCACGTTGACTGACCGGCCTGGGATGATCTTCTGGTTGGTCGTGCTGGGAGGGGTCGTCCGTGGACAGCGCGCCGCCGTCGTACAAGGGGCACCGGTACCCGGTGGAGATCATCGCGCACTGCGTGTGGCTGTACTTCCGTTTCCCGCTGTCGTTCCGCGAGGTCGAGGAGCTGATGCTCGAGCGCGGTGTGCTCGTCTCCCACGAGACGGTCCGCCGCTGGTGTACGAAGTTCGGGCAGGCCTACGCCAACGGCCTGCGCCGCCGGCGTGTGCAGCCGGGCGACAAGTGGCACCTGGACGGGGTCTTCCTCAGGATCAACGGTGAGCTGAAGTACCTGTGGCGGGCCGTCGACGCCGATGGCAACGTGCTCGACATTTTGGTCCAGAACCGGCGGGACACCGCTGCGGCCAGGCGGTTCTTCCGCAAACTGCGCCCCAGCCTCATGCGAAAGTACCCCCGCCACCACCGCTACCAGCAGCGACGATACGAAAGACAGAAGTGTGAGAAGTACCTGAACGGAAAAAGTCAGCCTCACCAGTCGATCCCTTCATGAAGGTGATCGACCAGTCGGCGGGCAGCCTCAGCTCGACCACCGCTTGCGGATGGCCTGCTGAGGCTCTGCGACGATTAGAGACTCATCGTGCTCATTGTCTGTCGAGATTGAAGCACTGTCCCCCATCGGACACGTCGCCAGTGCTTGTGGCTCTCGAATGAGCAACACAGAGCCTATTCAAGGGCGTTGAAGATCGCCAGTATTCAAGCCTGGAAGTGGGCGGTCCCACACCCATCGGACACTCCCTAGTCACTCACGGCCCGGCGGACGGTTTGGGCCCCCCTCGGCGAAGGCCTTGAGTTGCCTTCGTTGCCGTTCTTCCTCCGCGATACGGTCGCGGAGCACGGCTTGGTCGATGTACGGGGCGACGGCAGCGAGGACCAGGCGCTGAAGCTCGGTCGGGTCGAGTGCCTCAACCTCCCACTGCACCGGCCTGCCAGGGTCGAGCCCGTATCGGCTGACGAACCCTGCCCAACGCGGGTCGCCGGCCTTCCCAGCAGCTGCGGGCAGATCGTACTCGCGCACCTGGACAGGGAGCAGGCCAAGCGTCAAGCCCAGGCGCTCATCGACGAGGCAATCGCGCAAGGCGTGTAATAGCTACTGAGGCCCTGCTGGAGTCGCCGCGCCCCGCACGGGAGGTCTGCGCCCCACCGAGACCCAGCAGATGCCAGAGACGGAGAAGCGACTGCGGGAAACCGTCACCCGACTCAAGTCGACTATCTCCAACCAACGAGAAGAGATCGCAGAACTCCGCCAGTTGGTGACCAACCTGACCCTGGCCAACGCGGTTCTCATCCAGCGGGAAGAGTCGGCCGCCGGCAACGTCGTTCCGTTCCGTCCACCCCTCACCTGACGTCGGTCGAACAAGCGCCTGGGCACTTTCGGGAAGCATGCTGAAACAATTGGAGCGCTGCACCAATTTGGTGCGACACTCCAAGCGTGTCATGGTGGAGGCATGGCAACGAGAACCCGCCGGCCTCAGCGGCGTAACCAAGTGCTCTCCCAGGAGCAGATCATCGAGGCTGCGATCGAGCTGCTCGATGCGGGTGGCGAGAGCGCGCTGACCACTCGAGCGCTGACCGAGCGCCTGTCCACCGGGTCCGGTGCGATCTACTACCGGGTGGGCAGCCGTGACGAGCTGCTGGACATGGCAACGGAAACGGTCGTCACCGCTGCGCTGGCAGCCAAGCCCGCCGCGGCCGCGGCCACGCCCGAGGACAAGATCCGCAGCGTCGCGCTGGCACTGTTCGACGCGATCGCCGAGCACCAGTGGCTCGCGACACGGCTGACTCTGCAGATCGTCCGGAAGCCATTCGGCCCGGTGACGGTGGGGATCTTCGAGAGGATCGGCCGTCAGGTGGGCGCGCTGGGTGTGCCACAGGCTTCCTGGTTCGACGCCACCTCGACGCTTGTGCACTACATCCTCGGGGCCGTCAGCCAGAACGCCGGCATCGACGGTGACACCTCGACCGTCCAGCCCGACCGTGCCGAGTTTCTCGGAGCGACGGCGACGGCCTGGCAGGACCTCGCTCCCGAGGACTACCCGTTCATGCACGCCATCGTCGGTCAGATAGGGGAGCACGACGATCGCGAGCAGTTCCTCACCGGCATCGCCATCGTCCTCGAGGGCCTGACCCGGCTCGGCTGACCCGTCCCATCCGGCCCGGGTCCCCAGCGTGCGTTTTCAGGAAGGTATCTCCCATGCGTGACGTAGTGATTGCAGGCGGAGGCCCGGTCGGTTTGTTCCTGGCCACCGAGCTCGCCCTGGGCGGCTGTTCCGTCCTGGTCCTGGAGCGGGACGAGGAGGTCACCTCGCCCTACAAGGCGCTCCCGCTCGGATTGCGCGGCCTGAGCGCAGGATCGGCCGAGGTGTTCTATAACCGCGGCCTGCTCGAAGCGGTGATTGACGCTTCCGGCGCCGATGCGAAGAAGGTTGGCGCGGCCCCCGACGCGATCGAGGCACCGGCTCCCCGGGACGTGAGCCATTTCGCGGGCATGGGCCTGGACGCGGCCGACATCGACGTGTCCGCCTTACCGTTCCGGCTGCCCAGCCCGGCGATGGAAGGTTTCATGACCAGCCTCGAAGCGGTCAGCAAGGTCCTGGCCGAGCGTGCCATTGCGCTCGGCGTGGACATCGTCCGCGGTGCTCCCGTCACGGCTGTGACGCAGGACGACCAGTCCGTCGCCGTCACGGCAGCCGGACAGGAGTACCAGGCGCACTACCTGGTGGGATGCGACGGCGGCCGCAGCACGGTGCGCGACCTCGCCGGCTTCGACTTCGTCGGCACGGATCCGCTCTTCACCGGCTACGTCGCGCGCGTCACCTTCACCGACCCGCAGCAGCTGCCACTCGGCTTCAACCTGACGCCGAACGGCATGTATCTGCGTACGCCCTTCGAGGGGCACCTGGGCATGATGGACTTCGACGGCGGCACGTTCGACCGTTCCCAGCTGCTGACCCGTGAGCACCTCCAGGAGGTCCTGCGCCGCATCACCGATACCGACCTGACGCTGACCGATGTTCATCTGGCATCGAGCTTCACGGACCGTGCGATGCAGGTGACGACCTACCGCAAGGGCCGCGTCCTGCTCGCCGGCGACGCCGCGCACATCCACTCCCCCCTCGGCGGCCAGGGGCTCAACCTCGGCATCGGTGACGCCGCCAACCTCGGCTGGAAGCTCGCCGCGACCGTGCACGGCGCCGCGCCCGAAGGGCTGCTCGACACTTACACCAGTGAGCGCCACCCCGTCGGCGCCGCGATCCTGGACTGGTCACGCGCCCAGGTCGCCACCATGCAGCCCGGCCCCAATGCCCCCGCACTGCGGCAGCTGGTCCACGAGCTGCTGAGCACCACGGACGGAACGACCCTCGCCTACCGGAAGACAACCGGGTTCAACCGCTACGACCTGGGCAGCGCGCAGCCGCTCGTCGGCAGCACCGCCCCCGACTTCCACTTCGAGGACGGCACTCGCCTCGGTGATCTGTTGCGCCAAGGCCGGGGCGTGGTCCTCGACTTCACCGGCGACTACGCGCTGCAGCGTGCGGCCAAGAGCTGGCAGGGCCGGATCCAGTACGCGACCGGCACGGCACGCAACGACCTCGGATTCAACGCCCTGCTCATCCGCCCGGACGGCGTTGTGGCCTGGGTAGACGATCAAGCCCTTGACCTTAAGGCGTTCCAGCAGGCCACGACCCGCTGGTTCGGCAGCCCGCAGAACTAGAAGCCCCGTGCCCGCTCCGGCTGGACCGATCGCTGCGCGAAACCGCTACAGGCGCCGCCGCTGCGGCGGTACGGATGCGGGCCGTTGACCTTTTCGATGAGGGTGTGGAAGTCCCGTGCATCGCCCGGGAGTTACGGGTGAGTGAGAAGTCGGTCTACCAGTGGCGCCGTACCTGGAGGACGGGCGGACGCGAGGCGCTGTGTTCCGGAGGTCCCTGCGGCTGCGGCTGTCGGCTCGGCCCGTACCTGCAGGCCAGGCTCGCGATGTGGCTTGATGAGGGGCCGGCCGCGCACGGCTGGGCGGACGACCAGGTGTGGACCGCCGCGCGGGCACGCACGCTGATCGGGCGGAAGTTCCACTTCTCCTGCAGCGTCTTGGGGGTCACTCGGCTGGTGCACCGCATGTGCTGCAGCGTGCAGATGCCCGCCCGGCCCGCCGCCGAACGCGGCGCGGACGCGATCATCGTATGGCGGGAGGCGACCTGGCAGGAGGTAAGACCCTCCGGGCGGCGACCGGCGCGTTCATCTGCTTCGGGGACGAAGCGGGCGTGACCGGTCGGCCGCCCGAGGGCCGCACCTGGGGCCGGCGCGGCATCACCCCGAGGGTCAAGGTGTCCGGCCGTAGCCGGGGACGTCTCTCGGTGGCTGTGGCCGGTCTGCTGTGCTTCCGGCCGGGCCTGCCCGCCCGTCTGTGCTGCCGGCTGCGTCGTCATACCGGCCGCAAGGGCGAGCGTCGCTCGCTGGGCGAGGCGGACTGCATGCGCCTGTTGGATGGCGCCCACCAACTGCTCAAGGCCCCGCTGATCGTGGTGTGGGACCGGCTGAACACCCACATCTCCAAGACGATGAAGGCACTCGTTGCCGAGCGGGACTGGCTGACGGTGGTCCTGCTGCCCGGGTATGCGCCCGACCTCAACCCGGTCGAGGGCCTGTGGGCGCACATCAAGCGGAGCCTGGCCAACCTGGCCGCCCGCACCCTCAGCGAGCTGGAGACTCTGCTCCGCAGGCGGCTCGAAGCGCTGCAGTACCGGCACGGCATCCTCGGCGGATTCCTCGCCGGGACGGGCCTCGCTCTCGACAGACCGGACAGACCCTAATACGCCGAAGTCAGTAAGTCGCAGCCTGGCACTCATGACCAAGGAAACGGATCAAAAAAGCCAGTTGCCGGACGACCTCATCGCGCTGCTCGATTCGGCCGACCGGATGCCGGGCGCCAACGAACTGCGGACCCTGTCCTACGCCTTGCTCGGCGCCGAACCCGGAATATCCGCCGTGGACGTGGGCTGCGGCGCCGGACGGGCCGTTGCGGAGCTGACCGAACGGGGTGTGAAGGCCGTAGGCGTAGACCCGAGCGAGCGCATGATCGCCGTCGCCCGCGGCCGCTGGCCCGAGGCGGACTTCCGGATCGCGGAGGCGTACGAACTACCGCTGGCGGACGCCTCGGTGGACGGCTACCGCGCCGACAAGGTGTTTCACGAACTGGCCGAACCCGAGCGGGCGTCGACAGAGGCCCGCAGGGTTCTCAGGCCCGGAGGGCGGATCGTGCTGCTCGGCCAGGACTGGGACACGATCATCATCGACTCCGCCGATCCGGCCCTCACCCGCACTATCGTCCACGCCCGTGCAGACCTGACCGCTGGCCCGCGTGCCGCCCGCCAGTACCGCAGCCTGCTGCTGAATACCGGCTTCGACGATGTCACGGTCGAGGTGCACACCGGCGTGTTCACCGGACCGACGATGCTGCCCTTGCTCGCTGGACTGGCCGAAGGAGCCCGATCCACCGGCGCCATCACGCACGAGCAGACGGACAGCTGGATCGCTGAACAGCGTGCGCGGGCCGAGGCCGACCGGCTCTTCCTGGCGCTGCCGATGTTCATGGCCGCAGCGACCGCACCACGGTATGGGCTCGCAGAAAATCAACATGCGGGTTTGGTCTTGTCCGGGGGTTCGGTGCTGTAGGTGTCGAGGTAGGCGGCCACGTCTGCGGGGGTGGTGAATCGTGCGGTGGAACGGGGGACGGTGCATCCGTGCTGGTCCAGGAGGGGTTGGGTCTCCTGGATCGTGCGGGTGATGGTCTGTGAGCTGGTCCCGAAGAGTTTGCCGAGGAGGGCGTGGGTGAAGGAGCCGCGCTGGTAGAGGATTGTGGCCAGGATCCGGTCGGGGTCGGTGAAGGCTTGCCGGGGGCCGGCGCCGGGGGCCCGCTGTCGTTCGCGACCGCGTCGGTGGTGGCGCTGTCCCTCCCGCCGGGCGCTCTGGAGGGCTGCCAACTCGCGGATCAGGGAGTCCAGTTGTGAGGGGGTGATACCGGTGAGTTCCGGGTCGGTGAGGCGGGTGCGTTGCCGGGCGTCCCACCGCCGTGGTTCCGCGCCGTGTGGAGTGCTGGTGGCTGTGGGTGCGCGCTGGGCATGGCGTGCGTGGAGGGTGTAGTTCCAGTCGCCGTGGAAGCGGTGGCGGGTCATCGTCAGCGCGTCGAGCTGGGCGTCGTCGACTTTCACGCCGGTGGGGTAGGCGCCGGTGTCGAGTTCGGCGCGAACCCTCAGCCCGGTGCGGGTGGTGGTTGCCGCGATGGACTGCACGATGACTTCATGGCTGGTCAGGGGCCTGCCGCGGGCGTTGTCACGTTGGTGCGGTGTTGATCGATTGAGGGCGCGTCAGGGTGTGTAGGGGTCGGGTGGGGGCCTGGCTTACGCTGCGATGGGCTGGGCGGTGGCGCCGGTGATCTCGTCCCAGATGGCGAAGCGGGTGGTCATCTCGGTGCGGTGTTCGGTGGCGGTCATCAGGTGGCGGCGTGGTCGGAAGTGCGGTGAGATGCCGCTGAACGCGGACAGGAACCGCTGGGCCCCGCCGGTACTGCGGAAGCCCTTCATCGCGCGTTCGCGCTGCCTCGTCGGCTGATGACTGTTCTCGGCCCGGTTGTTCAGGCCCTTGTGGGCGCGGTGTTCTACGGAGGGCATGACCTCGCGGTGGGCCGCGCCGTAGGAGCGGAGCTTGTCGGTGACGATCACTCTCGGCACCGAGCAGGTCTTCTTGAGCAGTTTGCGGAAGAACCGCCTGGCCGCAGCGGTGTCCCGCCGGTTCTGGACCAAAATGTCGAGCACGTTGCCATCGGCGTCGACGGCCCGCCACAGGTACTTCAGCTCACCGTTGATCCTGAGGAAGACCCCGTCCAGGTGTCACTTGTCGCCCGGCTGCACACGCCGGCGGCGCAGGCCGTTGGCGTAGGCCTGCCCGAACTTCGTACACCAGCGGCGGACCGTCTCGTGGGAGACGAGCACACCGCGCTCGAGCATCAGCTCCTCGACCTCGCGGAACGACAGCGGGAAACGGAAGTACAGCCACACGCAGTGCGCGATGATCTCCACCGGGTACCGGTGCCCCTTGTACGACGGCGGCGCGCTGTCCACGGACGACCCCTCCCAGCACGACCAACCAGAAGATCATCCCAGGCCGGTCAGTCAACGTGACAGTGCCACCCCATGACCCAGCCCCAGGCCCTCACGGACACCCCGTCCGATGCCGCGGCGTACGCCCGTGGCCTCCTCGCCACCGTCCGACCGGGCGCCTGTGTCTTCGACTTCGACGGCACCCTGGTCGACACCAGCACCATCAACACCGACGCCGCCCGAGCCACTCTCGCCGACCTCGGCCTCACCGTCCCCGAACCGTGGCTCCGCCACGCCCCCCTGGCCGACCTCACCGCACTACGCCACCAGCTGCACACCGACCACGGCCTGTCCCTGCCCTGCACGGACGCCGAATTCGTGCTCCGCGCCCGCGCCCACTGGCTCGCCCGCACCGTCCTGGTCAAACCGGTCCCACGCGTAACCGCCCTCGCACGCCACCTGGCGGCGGCAGTGCCCACGGCCGTGGCCTCGGCCAACGACGGCCAGGTCGTTCGGGCAGGACTCGATGCGGCCGGGCTCGCCGGCCTCTTCCCCGTCCTCGTCGCCCGCGAACACGTCACCCACCTCAAGCCCCACCCCGAAGCATATTTCCTCGCCGCCGCCCAGCTGAGACAGGCACCCCGCCGATGCCTCGCATTCGAGAACACCGCCGAAGGCGTCACCGCAGCCCTCGCCGCCACCATGCCCGTGATCGACATCCGGCACGAAGACTGGAGACTCTGCTGCGCAATTCCGTGCGGGGGTGAAGGTGGGCACGGGATGATCGTCTGTACGGTCGTTGTCCTGTCGTGCGGCCGTGGGGGTGGTGTGGATGTCGATGCGGCCGGAGGGGCTGCCGGAAGTCCCGGAGCAGACCGTGATGGTGGCGCGGGCGGCGTTCCCGCAGGGGAGCCTGGCGATACGGGTGCGAGACCGGCTCGCGGAGGTTTTCGCGGACGAGCCGTTCGCGTCGGCGTTCGGGGTGCGTGGGGCTCCGGGTTTGTCTCCGGGGGTGTTGTGCCTGGTCACGGTGTTGCAGTTCGCCGAGGATCTGACCGATCGGCAGGCCGCGGCGATGGCGGTGCGGGCGATCGACTGGAAGTACGCGCTCGGGGCGGAGCTGACGGACACCGGCTTCGATGCCAGTGTGCTGAGCCGGTTCCGTTCCCGCCTGTCCGACAACGGCATGGAACGGGTGGTCTTCGACCGTCTCCTTGAGTACTGCGTGGAGGAGGGGCTGGTCGCGGCCGGGGGCAGGCAGCGGACCGATTCCACCCATGTGATCAGTGCGGTGCGGGACTTGAACCGCCTCGAGCTGGCCGGGGAGAGTGTGCGGGCGGCGCTGGAGGCCCTGGCTGTCGCGGCGCCGTCGTGGCTGGCCGGGCAGGTCGATGTCGCCGAGTTCGCTCACCGGTACGGGCCGCGGGTGGACGGCTGGCGCATGCCCGCCTCGCAGACGAAACGCGACCGGCTCGCGCAGGTCTTCGGCCAGGACGCGCTGGCGTTGTGCCGGGCGGCCTGGTCACCCGGCACACCCCCATGGATCCGTGAGATCGAGTCCGTACAGATCCTGCGGCAGATCCTCGTCCAGACGTACTACCTGAGCACCGACACCAGGGGACGGGAGGTGATCAAGAAGCGGGCCGCCGACGACGAGGGTGTCCCGCCCGGTCATCGCCGCCTCGCCTCCCCCTACGACGCGGACGCACGCTGGGCGGCCAAGGGCGAGGGCCTGTTCTGGATGGGCTACAAGGTCCATCTCACCGAGACCTGCGACACTCCCACCGAAGCCGAAGCCGAAGCCGAAGCCGAAGCCGAAGCCGAAGCCGAAGCCGAAGCCGAAGCCGAAGCCGAAGCCGAAGCCGGTGTCCGGGCGGCACCGAATCTGATCACGGACGTGTGCACCACCGATGCCACCGTGCCCGATGTGAAAGCGACCGCCCCGGTCCAACAGCGCCTGGCCGAGCACGGCATCAGGCCCGCCGAGCACTACCTCGACTCCGGCTATCCATCCGCCGACCTCATCGCCGCCGCGCTGAAACAGGGCACCCGTATGGTCACCCCGGTTCTGCTGGATCATTCCGCCCAGGCCAAGGCCCACGCCGGCTTCGACAAGAGCGCCTTCATCATCGACTGGAGGGCCCGCCAGGTCCGCTGCCCCGCCGGCAAGACCAGCGCGCACTGGAACCCCGTGAAACAGCACGGAACGGACGCGATCGTCATCACCTTCGGCGTCCGCACCTGCCGCCCCTGCCCCTTCCGCGACCAATGCACCAGCTCCGCGAAAGGCCGCCGCATGCTCACCCTGCGCCCCAGAGAGCCAGAAGAAGCCCTCACCCAGGCCCGCGCCGAGCAGAAGACCGAGACGTGGAAGGCCAAGTACGCCCTGCGAGCGGGTGTGGAAGGCACTATCAATCAAGCCCTCGACATCACCGGCATACGCCGGGCCCGCTACCGCGGGCTACCGAAAGTCCGCCTCCAACACGCCTTCTCCGCCACCGCACTCAACGTGATCAGACTCGACGCCCACTGGACCGGACACGACCAGCATCACACCCGCAGCAGCCGGCTCGAACGCCTCGCCTACCGACTCACAGCCTGACCCAGGAATTGCGCAGCAGAGTCACTGGACCGCGCAAAACCCCTGAACCGGAACTTCCGCAGCGCATTCCCCGTTACCGTTTTCGTGGCCCCGCAATGGGTGCCTGGCCCCCGGGTCCGGTATGGCTGTGTGCCCCCTGTCGAAGAGGTTCCAGGGGGCGCGCCCGTGAGACGGCCTGTTGCCAGTCTGTCGGAGCGGCGGCAGGGGCCGGACCGGATTGGTGACGGTGGGCGGTGGGCGGTGACGCTATGGGGCAGTCCCGTGCGGCCGTAGTCGCACGGGACTGCCCGGGCGCTTCAGCTGAGTTGTGCCTCAGTGAAAAGCGGCGATGTTACGGGCGACCCAGTCGTTGAAACGGCGCGGAGCGCGACCGAGGACTCGTTCCACGTCCGAGCTGATCCGCAGTTCGGCGGGGTTCGGGGCGGAGATGATGTCCAAGGTGTCGTCGGCGAGCTCTGGCGGCACGAACCGGGTCATCGCGGCCTTGGCCTCCTCACGAGTGAGTGCGTGGAACCGCACCGGCGAGCCGAGCGCGGCGGCGATGGCCTCCGCCTGCTGACGGGGCGTGATCACCTCGGGCCCGGTCAGCTCGAAGATTCCGCCGGTGTGCTGGTCGTCCAGCAGCCAGGCCGCCGCGACCTCGGCGATGTCCGCCGGGTCGACGATCGGAACCCCGACATCGCCGAAGGGTGCGGCGACCGTCCCTTGCGTGCGGACGGAATCCGCCCACGCCAAGGCGTTGGAGGCGAAGCCGCCCGGTCGTAGGACGGCCCAGTCCAGGCCGGACTCTCTCAACGCGTCCTCCACCGCGCGCATCGCGATCCGCGACGTGCCGAGCGGCCTGGTCGCCACGCCCTGCGAAGACAGCAGGACGACTCGGCGGACCCCGCTGGCAGCGGCCAGGTCGATAATGTCGGTCGGCCTGGCTTCGGGGGCGTGCAGGTCGCCGGACAGCAGGAGGAACAGCGCCTTCGCCCCGTCCAAAGCGGGGGTGAGGCCCTGCGGCTCGGCCAAGTCAGCCGGCACGTGCCGGACCCTGTCCGGCATTGCCGCCGCGTGCCGTGACACCGCCGTCACCTGCTCGCCCGCGTTGGCCAGGGCCTGCGTCAAAGGCCGGCCCACATTCCCGGTAGCTCCGGTCACCACGATCATGTTCAGCTCCTAGTCCGTTGTGCACTCCGGCAATTGACGCTAGGAGGCGGGCTTACTTTTCGTAAGGGCATACCCAGAGGTAAGCTCCGGACATGAGGGAAGGTGCGCAGCTGACGCAGGTCGAGGCAGGCAATCGGTATGAGGTGTTTCACACCGACTGCCCTGCGCGCGACGTGGTCGACCACGTGACCAGCAGGTGGGGTATCTGGGTGCTGATCTCCTTGCGGAGCACCGACCTTCGGTTTTACGAGCTGCGCGACAGCATCCAGGGCATCAGCGAGAAGATGCTCGCTCAGACACTGCGCGCACTGGTCCAGGACGACCTGGTCTGGCGGAAGGTCGAGCCGACGACGCCACCCCAAGTCACCTACGGGCTGACTGAGTTCGGCCAGGACGTCGGTGCGCCACTGACGGACTTGTTCGACCGGATCACACAGCGGCTCGCAGCCGGCGGGGCGTCCGCCACGGAGCGGCTGAGCGCAACAGGTCAAGCGAAGCAGCTGACCACCCCAGGCCCTCAACAGCTTCGTCATCTCGACGACGAACACTGACCGTGACAGCAAGAAAGGTTCTTCGCCGACCTCGTCCGCCACCACACGAAACGGCTCCTCATCCCCACCACAAGCCCCCTCCAGTAAGATCGTCGTACTGCACCACCTCACCCACTGGCGTTGTCACGTTGGTGCGGTGTTGATCGATTGAGGGCGCGTCAGGGTGTGTAGGGGTCGGGTGGGGGCCTGGCTTACGCTGCGATGGGCTGGGCGGTGGCGCCGGTGATCTCGTCCCAGATGGCGAAGCGGGTGGTCATCTCGGTGCGGTGTTCGGTGGCGGTCATCAGGTGGCGGCGTGGTCGGAAGTGCGGTGAGATGCCGCTGAACGCGGACAGGAACCGCTGGGCCCCGCCGGTACTGCGGAAGCCCTTCATCGCGCGTTCGCGCTGCCTCGTCGGCTGATGACTGTTCTCGGCCCGGTTGTTCAGGCCCTTGTGGGCGCGGTGTTCTACGGAGGGCATGACCTCGCGGTGGGCCGCGCCGTAGGAGCGGAGCTTGTCGGTGACGATCACTCTCGGCACCGAGCAGGTCTTCTTGAGCAGTTTGCGGAAGAACCGCCTGGCCGCAGCGGTGTCCCGCCGGTTCTGGACCAAAATGTCGAGCACGTTGCCATCGGCGTCGACGGCCCGCCACAGGTACTTCAGCTCACCGTTGATCCTGAGGAAGACCCCGTCCAGGTGTCACTTGTCGCCCGGCTGCACACGCCGGCTGCACACGCCGGCGGCGCAGGCCGTTGGCGTAGGCCTGCCCGAACTTCGTACACCAGCGGCGGACCGTCTCGTGGGAGACGAGCACACCGCGCTCGAGCATCAGCTCCTCGACCTCGCGGAACGACAGCGGGAAACGGAAGTACAGCCACACGCAGTGCGCGATGATCTCCACCGGGTACCGGTGCCCCTTGTACGACGGCGGCGCGCTGTCCACGGACGACCCCTCCCAGCACGACCAACCAGAAGATCATCCCAGGCCGGTCAGTCGACGTGACAGTGCCGCTCGAAGCCATCCGTATGTTCACCAACACCGCGATGGACCAGGACTCGCCGCTGTCCTGCCTGCTCGTCGGCCAGCCCACCCTGCGACGGACGATGAAACTCGCAGTCCTCGCGGCCCTCGAACAGCGGACAGCCCTTCGCTACACGATGCCCGGCATGACCGCGACCGAGACCGCCAGCTACATCAAGCACCACCTCGGACTCGCCGGCCGGGCCGACCAGCTGTTCACCGAGGACGCCATCACGCTCGTCCACACCACCGCCCGCGGCTTTCCCCGCGCGGTCAACAACCTCTGCCTGCAAGCCCTGGTCGCCACATTCGCCACCGGCAAGTCCATCGTCGACGACAAAGCCGCCCAGTCCGCCGTCACCGAAATCCTCGACTGAAGCAAGGGCGCGGGTTCACCAGGCGGATTGGCTGCCGAGTCGCCGAAGGGCCGCTTCAGACCGCGCAAAGGAGACACGAGACCGCCGATGGTCGTCATGTCGGATCATTTGAGCAGTCCAGGGAGCAAGGAGAAGCCAATGCAGTTGCGCAACGTTCAGCTTGATGACGTCGATGCATACGTCAGAATGCGGTGCGATCCCGCCATGATGGCCGACCTCGGCGGACCACTGCCACGCGAAGGTATGGAGGACAAAGTCCGACGCGACGTCGACAAGGCAGCGGCAGATCGCGACTGGACCAAGATGATCATCCCTGACCCTGCCGCACCTGAAGTCGTGGCAGGAACGGTGACCATATGGTCTCACGACACCGAGGACGGGCCCATGTCGGAGATCGGATGGATGGTCCTGCCGGAATTCCAGGGACGCGGACTGGCCAAACTCGCGGTCCGCACCTTGCTCGAACAAGCACGGGACGAGGGCCGCTGGGGGCTCGTGCACGCATTTCCGGCAACGAGCAATGGCCCTTCGAACGGCATCTGTCGATCTCTCGGCTTCCAGTTCATCGACGAACGCAATGTGACATTCGCAGACCGAGTTCTACAAGCCAACCACTGGGCCATCAACGCCAGCACTGCCCTCACACGAAGGTGATGTCCAGTCACCTGGCTGCCAGGTGACGCGCAAAGCCCACATGAACCGCCCCGACACCTTGCCGACCAAAACGACACCTCACCGACAACCGCCTCGTTGGGACCACTCCCAGCGGGGCATTTCGTCCTCGTTCGTCGACATCCTCAGTGCCGCACCCGTCGGCATTTTCGGTGTCGCTCAACAGGGTGCCCTGACAGGACGGTGCTCATGGGCTGGCCCTGCGGTCACTTCGCAGGTTCCGCAGGGCCAACCCGTCCGTCAGGTCAGAACATCCGGACATGGTTGTCCCGGAAATCGTGCCCGCCCCTTTTCCGGTACGGCTGTCAGCCGGCTTCCGCCGGGGCTTTGGCGGCCGCAACAGGGCGATGACGGAACGAAAGCGCGAAGCACGTGCCGCGCGCCCCCGGGTTGAGGAACGTCTCTGCCGGATCGTTTCACGAAGGTCACGCCGCGGTCGTGGTCGCGGACCATGTTGTCGGCGCGCAGGTCGCCGTGGACGATTCGGTCGCCGTGAGCGAGGCCGGGCCAGGCGGCTTCGAGTTCGGCGAGTTCATGCAGCCGGTTTCGTACTTCGGGCTCCAGGTCGCCGGGCGGATCCGCGAGTAGCTGGTCCCATCCTTGGAGGCCGGCCGCGCCGGACGGTGTGGCGGCCGCCGCCGCGGTGTACAGGGGCGGTGCGGGGCTGGAGGTGAGCTTGTCCAGGAGGGCCCAGATCTGGTCGGGGTCGGACGAGGCGGGAGACAGGTCGGGGTGCGGGCCGTCGAGGTGGGCGATGACGACGGCGGTCCAGCCAGCCGCGTGGTGGATGCCCACCCGGTCGGGGGCCGGGGCGCCGGGGGGCAGAGAGTGAAGGACGGCGCCTTCGTGGAGGTTGGCGGCGGTGAGGGGGTCGTCGGTGGGGGCGGCCTTGACGAAGAAGCGGCGCCCGTCGGCGAGCGTCAGGGCCGCGGCGAGCTGGTGTCCGAAGCCTCCCGCCGGGGTGACGGCGTCCGCGACGGGGCTGCCGAGGGAGGTTTCGAGGAGGGCCCGCAGAGAAGCGGGGACGTCGGTCCATCGCAGACGGCCGACAGGGGGAATCACAGACACGGTGGCAGCTCACAGAGGGTGCGTGGCGGGCAGGGCGCGGGGGTGAGCGCCGGCCCGGACCCGATGAGGCGGTGCCTCAGTGGTCCCGACCGGCGCTTGGCGCCTGTCGCCGCATCACGCGCATGCCTTGAATCCCTCGGTGGAGAAGTGCAGGAAGGGCGCCCGATATGGGGCGCCCTTCCACTGTATGCGGGGCGGTGGGTCAGGTCGTGGGGATTGGGGGCAGGTGGTGCAGGAGGGAAGGGCCGATGCGGGTGGGGTCGGGCAGGAGGTGGTGGGCTCCGGCTGCGCGGAGTGCGGTGGGCGGGTGCCAGCCCCAGGTGGCGGCCAGCGCGAGGACCCCGGCGGCACGGGCGGCCCGCATGTCGCCGGGGCTTTCCCCGACGAGCACCGCCTGCTCGGGCCGCACACAGACCCGGCGGAGGGCGGCGTGCACACTGTCGCAGTCCGGTTTGGGGGTGCGTCCTGCGGGGTGATCAAGGCGTCGAGCAGGTCGGCGAGGGCGGGCGGAACCACCCACGGCAGGCGGTGGCGGTACTGGAGGGTAACGGCTGCAATCGCGACGTCTTCGGCCCGCAGGGACAGCAGTCCGGTGAGTACGCCGGGAAACATGGCGGCGGGTGGGGTGGCGGCGAGCGCGCCGTCCCACCAGCGGACGCAGGCGTCGTCCGGGTCGGTGACGCCGAGAAAGCCCAGGACCTCGACGCGGGGGCGGCGTAGCGCGCCGGGCGGGAGGTCCGCGGGGGTGATGCGGCGCCCGGTCGCGCAGGTCGCGACCGCGGCAAGGGTGTTCCGCACGGTCTGGGCGCTGTCGAGGAGAACGCCGTCGAGGTCGAAGAGCACGGCCCGCCGGGTCACGGGGCGGTTTCCGGGTCGGTGAGCAGCGCGGACAGGGTCATCCGGTGGTTGGCGAGCAGGGAGGCGACCCCGGCGTCGCGGTCAAGGACACACACGGCGGTGGTGACCTGGGCGCCCGCGATCCGCAGCAGCCGGGCGCCGCGCAGGAGGCTTGCCCCGCTGCGGGCCGTGTCGTCGATCAGGACGATGCGGCGGCTGTCCAGGGCGGCGCCCTCGATCTGCTGCCACGTGCCGTGCTTCTTCGGCGCGGCCCGTATGTAGGCGGCGGGCAGGCCGGTGTGCAGGGACACCGCTGTCACGAGCGGCACCGCCGCGAGCGCGGGGCCTGCCACCAGCTCAGTGTCCGGCGGCAGCAGGTCCGCGAGCGCGGCCGCCGTCGCTGCGAGCAGGACGGGGTCGCAGGCCAGCAGGTACGGGTCGAAGTAGCGGTCCAGGGTGTGCCCGTCGGGGAGTTGGTAGGGGCCGGGGCGGAATGTTGCGGCGATGCGGTCCGCGAGGACGGGGATGTCGAGGTCGTCATCGCACGCTCCCCGTGGTGAGGGCGCCTAGTAGGGCTTTGTTAGGTACCCCGATTGATCACCGTTAGGCAGGTTGTGATTTTCTGTCAGGTGTGACACCTGAGGAGATGAAGTCGGTTCGCCCGTGCTTGGAGGCGTTCGCGGCGGAGATGCTCGGTTCGCTGGCGCGGCGGGACCAGCGGGCCAAGGGCGAGCTGTACCTGCGTGGGCTGATGCTGGACGGCAAGCGCAAGTCGATGCAGCCGATGGCCGAGCGGCTGGGCGTGGACCACCAGCAGCTCCAGCAGTTCGTCTCCTCCTCCACCTGGGACTATTCCAAGGTCCGTGAACGCTTGGCCCGTTGGGCTGCCACGCACATCTCCCCAGAGGTGTACGCCATCGATGACGTGGGCTTCCCCAAGGACGGCTATGACTCGCCGGGGGTGGCGCGGATGTACTGCGGCGCGCTGGGCAAGCGCGGCAACTGCCAGATCGGCGTCAGTGTGAACCTGGTGTCCGACCGCGCGTCCTCGGCCGTCGACTGGCGCCTGTTCCTGCCCGAGAGCTGGGACGACGCCAAGAACACCGACGATGTGCTGCTGGCCGAGGCAATCCGCCGCCGCCGGGCGAAGGCCGGCATCCCTGAGGGCGAGCGGCACCGGGAGAAGTGGCGTCTGGCCCTGGACATGCTGGATGAGGTGCGTGGGACGTGGGGGCTGCCAGATCTGCCGGTGGTCGCCGACGCCGGGTACGGGGACGCGACGGGCTTTCGCGAGGGCCTGACCGAGCGCGGCCTGGCCTACGCGGTCGCCGTCAAGGGCAGTACCAGCGCATACCCGGGCGACGCCGTCCCCCAGCACCCGCCCTACAGCGGCCAGGGCCGCCCACCCGGCCCCGCCTACCCCGATCCGCACACCACCTTGCGCCAACTCGCCCTGGACGCAGGACGATCCGCGCTACGGACCATCACCTGGCGCCAGGGCAGCAAGACCACCAGGAACAATCCCCGCGCCGAGATGCGCTCACGATTCCTCGCACTGCGCGTCCGCCCGGCCAACCGCACGATCCGCCGCGCCGTCGACGGCTCCCTGCCCGAGTGCTGGCTACTGGCCGAGTGGCCGCCCAATGCCGCCGAACCCACCGACTACTGGCTGTCCACCCTGCCCACCGACACCCCACTGTGCGAGCTGGCCCGCATCTGCAAGATCCGCTGGCGCATCGAGCACGACTACCGCGAACTCAAGGACGGCCTCGGCCTGGACCACTTCGAGGGCCGCAACTTTCCCGGCTGGCACCGCCACACCACCCTCGCCTCCCTCGCCCAAGCCTTCTGCACCCTGCTCAGACTCGACCCAAAAGCCCCTGCGCCGGCCTGACCCTCTACGCGGTCCTCCGCGAACTCCAAGCCCTCCTGGCCACCTGGACCTGCGCCTGCTCCATATGCGGCCAACCCGCACCAACACCCGAACCACACCACCGCACCTAACAAAGCCCTACTAGCTTTCGGATCCCTCGGCCGGACGGACCGCGACCGCGTCGATCTCGAAGAGCATCCCGGGCAGCGCGAGCGAGGCGACCCCGCTGAGTGTCTGGGCGGGCAGCCGGTCGGCCCAGGCGTCGTGCAGCGCCTTGCCGAGGATCTCCAGCTTCTCCAGGTCATGGTCGACGATGTACGTGCCGAGCCGTACGACATGTTCGAAGCCAAGACCGACGCCGACGAGCGCGGTGCGCAGGTTGCCGAAGGATCGCTCAACCTGGGCGGCAAAGTCACCGGGCACGACCTGGCCGGTGTCGTCGGAGGCGTACTGCCCACCGATGAACACCAGATTGCCGGGTGCGGAAGCGGCATGGCTGTAACCGAACGGGGTGGGGTCGTGCAGCCCGGCAGAGTTGGTGATGGTGCGGCTGTCGCTCATGTGTGACGATTCCTCACTGAAGATTGGGTCTGGACGATCGATTCCACGGCGTTCGGCGGATCGTAGGCCGGTGCGCGCACGGCCGGCCGGAAAGGGGGACCGGCCGCAGAGTCGGCTGTGTCACATGTGCAGCGTCGCGTCGAGGACGGCGACCGCGTGTCCGGCCCGATCCTCGAGCCGGGCGTCGAGGAGTTCGTATGGTCCTGCCACCGGTGACCTGACCCGGCCGCCGACGGGCCGCGGAAGCGCCGCCGTGCGGCTGGCGGAGCTGACAGACCGCAGCTGGGTGCATTACGTGCCGGACAACGGCTTGGCCGGTGTGCGGGTGATCAGGTGCTGTGCGGTGGGGGTGGCGTGTCCGGTGCGGGCGTGGCGCATGAGCTGGTCGAGGGCGTCGGCGAGGTCGGCCTCGTGGCCGTCGGGGTGGGGGTGGCGGGGGCGATCAGTATCGCTGACGGGCCCGCCGCCACGCGGCACTTTCCACGAAGAAGTTGTCGAAGCGCTCTTGCGAATCCAGGACTTCCTGCGGATCGGCCGTGCCCTTGCGGACATGGTCCAGCAGCCGGAAGTAGTCGAAGCGCTCGACGCCGGGGGTGATGACGATCAGCACGTCGGCGCCCGCATCGGGTTCGGCAGCGAAAGCGTGCGGCAGTCCTGGTGGCACGAGGAGGAAGTCTCCCTCGTCCGCGGTGATCACACTGTCCCCGGTCAGCGCCTGGAGCCGACCGCCGAGCACGAAGAAGAGCTCGGCGGATCCGGTGTGGTGGTGAGGTGAGGCTCCGTCGGTACCCGCGGTGAGGGTCACCCGTTGGGCGCTCAGGGCCCCGCCGGTGGTGCTGGCGTCGGCGAAGAGCCGTACGGCGCTGTCAGCGCTGCCCAGCATCTCGGCCTCGGCATCCCGGACCAGAATTCCGCCTTGGGCATCGGGAGTGATCAAGGACATATGCCCTCCATTCATCGGAGCCGCATCCGACCCCGGCCGCGAGCCGGGATCGAGATCGGCAGAAGTGATTCCATGTCGAATAGTACGACATCTAACTATGAGCCGTCGAATAAGATGGGGACGTGACCAAGGAAGACGTGACCAAACAGGGCGCGACTGTCGAGGAACGCCGGAAGCCCAGGGACGCGGTCGACCAGATCCTCGACCAGTGGCACAAGGAACGGCCGGATCTGGACCTGTCGGCGATGGGAGTCTTCGGACGGCTGGGTCAGCTCTCGCTCATCCTCACCCCCGCACTCGAAGAAGTCTTCGCCCAACATGGCCTGCGCCGCGGCGAGTTCGACGTCCTGGCCGCACTGCGCCGATCCGGGCCCCCCTACACCCTGATCCCGTCCGCCCTCGCGAAGACGCTGATGCTTTCCCGTGCCGGCATGACCAACCGCCTGGACCGCCTGGAGGCAGACGGCCTGGTGGAACGCCGTCTCGATCCCACCGACCGCCGCAGCCTGCATGTCGCGCTCACCGGCCGAGGACACAAGGTCGTCGACGCCGCAGTCACCGACCACGCCGCCAACGAATCCCGCCTCCTCTCCGGCCTCACCCCCGACGAACGCGAAACTCTCGACCACGCCCTTCGCGCCCTGCTCCGGGCGATCGAGTAATTGAGGTCATCCGGCCTTGGCGGAGTCGAGATGGCAGCTGTCACCGAGGCTGACGACTTGGCGGTTGTGGAAGACGTCGTCCTCGCGCAGTGTGGTGATGCTGCCGGAGAGAGCCCGGAAACTGGCATAGCTGGCCGATTCGATCGGCATCCTGATCCAGGACGCCACGACGCACGTCAGGGAGCCGCCGTGCGTTCCGATGATCTGGTGCCCGCAAAGGCTCTGCAGGATCTCGTCCATGGCTTCGTAGATGCGCTGCGCACACGCCGCCTTGGTCTCTGCATCCTCGACACCCTCGTCGTGTTCCATCCGCTCCCTGACAGCCGGCGGCGGGACGAAGCGCCGGTCCAGCCACTCCTGCGGCTTTCCTTCCGCCTCTCCGTAGGATTTCTCCCGCAGCCTGCGATCCAGGACCGGCTTCACGCCGAACAGTTCGGCTACTTCCTCGGCCGTCCGCAGGGTGCGCTGCAGATCCGAGGAGAACAGCTCCACCTCGGCGCCGTCGGGGGACCTGAGACCGCACAGCCTGGGCAATGGAGACCGCCGCACGGACGCCAGCGGGCGTCAGCTGCGCCGACGGCTTTCTCGACGTGTTGTGTCGCCTCTGGACGGGTGACGACGTGAGGAGTGCGCATGAGTGCGTGCCCCTGTAGGTAGCGTCCTGCCTGATTGCAGGCCGCAACTTCGGAAGAGACAGTGGAGAACCATCGAGCGGGTTCTTCGGGCCGCCTTACCAGCGCATACCAAGGGCATCGAGGTCCGCCCGCCGCTGTCGGCGAGCTTCCCGGCGCGTTTGCGGATGTTATCGAGCCAGGTGCCGAGCTTGACCCACGACGACCCCGTCAGCACCTGCCTGACTGCCCGCCAAGCCCGCTTCCGTCCCCACCTGCTCGACGTGCTTCCTGGGCACCCGAAGATGCCCCTCACGCGCGTGGAACTGCCGTGCTGCTGCCAGGCTGAGAGCCCACATGTCGTCCTGCGTCCGTTTCACCGGCCGCTCCGCCTCCTCGGCGGGTTCGATCCCGGACATTCTCCAGGAGCCATTGCTGTGCGGGCAGGAGCTGTTCCCACCCGAACCGCTGCGCCGCCACCCACCGCCCGAGGTCTTCGCCCTGCACGATCACTTTCCCGGCCACCACCGGCAGGGCCCCGTCGTCCTGGAGCAGGTTCTGGACGAGGCGGAAACACCGCTGCCACCCCGCATCCCATACCGGGTGTGAGTGGGTGGGGTGGTGTCAGCGGGTTGGGCGTCACCAGGCCTGATACAGGGAACAGTGTGCTGAGCTGTCCTTTTCTGGCCTGGTACCCGTGGATCTCGGCTGTCATGGAATGACTAAATGGCTGTCATGCACTGCGTGTTGCGTGTAGCACAGCTGGTGGCTGGCTGACGTGTGGATGCTCATTCCTGTGCACGGTATGGGGGCGCCCGGGTGTGCTGGTGGGCATGACTGCTCAACCGTCGTTGTCTGCGGCCCCCCGCCCGGGGGAGCGTTCGGGTACGGGGCGTGCTGCCGCCCAGGCCATGTCGCTCGCGTCTCCTTCGCAGGACAAAGGACTGGTACGCCAGGTCGTGGTACGCCGGCTTCTCGCGCTGGACGAGGCCGGCACGCTGGAATCGGTCCACGTCAGGATCGCGGCCGAGACGGCCGGAGTGTCTGTACGCACGGCCTGGCGTTGGCTCGCGAGGGCCCGTAACGGCCAGACCGAGCCGGCCTACCGGCGTGGAGGGTTCCTGCTGGACGACACGCTGTGGGCCCGGCTCGAAGAGCTGGACGGGAACGTCTCCGAGTTGTACCGGCAGTTGTCCCAAGCCGGTGACGACTCCGCCCTGCCCGGACCGCTGCCTTCACTGGCGACCATGCACCGGGCGGGCCGGGTCTTTCAGAGGGCGTTTGATCTAGGCAGATTGCCCTTTCTGCCCTAGTAGGTTCCTCGCCAGGTGGGGGTGGTCTCGTCCGTTATGCGCTTGGTGAGGTTGTCGATCGACGCGATGTGGATCATGGCCTCGGAGCTGGCGGTGAGGGTCTCGTAGTCGCGGGCGAGGCGCCGGTGCATCATGATCCAACCCAGGCTTCGCTCGACAACCCAGCGCCTTTTGACTACGTGAAATCCGCGAACTGCTGGGTTTCTGTTGACGACTTCGACATCGATTCCAAGGTTCGCCCCGTGCTCGATGACTGCGTTTTTGAAGCCGGTGTCGACCCAGCTCTTGGCGATGGTGGGGTAGGTCTTCTTGGCCTGGTCGAGGAGGCGTATTCCCACGGCGTTTTCGGAGAGGCTGGCGGCGGTGACGGCCACCGCAAGGATCAGGCCGATCGTGTCGGTGAGGATGCCTCGCTTCCTGCCTACGATCTTCTTCGCGGCGTCTGTTCCCTGGCTGGTCAGGGGTACGTTGGTGGAGGTCTTCACGCTCTGGGTGTCGATGACGGAGGCGGTGGGTTCGGGTTTGCGACCCTCTTTCACTCGGGCCAGGCCGGTCAGGTCGTAGTTGAGCTGGGCAAGGATTCCCTCGTCGCGCCAGGCGGCGTAGTAGGCGTAGACGGTGCCGTGGTTCGGGAAATCGTGCGGGAGGTATTTCCAGGGGATTCCGGTGCGGTTGATGTGAATATGCCGCGGAGGCCGACCTTGGCCGGCTGGCCGGTGGGCCTGCGGTCGAGCCGGGCTTTCCGCCAGGCCGTCAACGTCGGCTCGATCAAGGCCCATCGGGCGTCGGACAGGTCGCTGGGGTACGGCTTGCGCTGGCTCACGCCGTAGCGTTGGCATGGACGCGGCGGAGGATGCCGTTCCTCTGCTGATGGGCGTTTCTGCCTCATCTTCAAACCAGACGGACTTCATGCACGAGAACCGGAGTAAACGGGTGGCCAGGTCGGTAGCTCGGCGGCCATGAAGACGCGCGTATGAGGGTGAATAGCTTGAAAACGGGCAAGCGCAAAGGCCACCCAAAGACGCAAATCATCTCTAGACGCCCTCTCGCACCGAAGTTGGATTGTTTGCCATCGAAGTTGGACTGGTCAGGCGGTGGCTGTGCCGAGCCACGATAGTTGGCACCTGGCCACGCTGGTTGGCATCGCCCTCGCTCATCTATGCCAAGATTCGAGGGTGCAGTGTCCTGTCGCATTCAAGCAGGCGGATTCTCACTCGATCTCATTCGAGTTGGCAGATTCTTGCCGACCGGGTTCCGAGCGACGGACCCGTACGACGCCCTTGTCCAAGTCAACACCAAGTGGCGTCCCCTCTCCGACCCGGACGTTCTTACGGAACCTCTCCTGCTCCATTGCCCGCTTCACCGCCTGCGCGGCTGGAGAGAACCCCTCTACCAGCGCGGAAGTACGCCCCTTCGTCTTGCGGTAGTAGATCCACCCACGGCGCTCTGCCCACAGCAAAGCGCGATCCACAAAAATCAGGCAGACGCCGGCGGCGACGCCGACTGTCACCACAATCAAAGCGCTTCTCATACCGCTGAAACGTAGCAACCCTCTGCCGAGTTACTCCAGCAGCCGGTCCGGCGGTACGATCAACGCAAATTCCTTCAAAGCCACGTCGTTTGAGAATACCTAGCCTCAATACCGGTAGCTTAGGGGGAATTCGGTCGTTGTTGTTGGTATGCCAAGAGCGGGTCAGTTGAAGTCATTTGGTGAGCGGTTGTCGGACCGGGTCGTGGTCGGGGTGCTGACGCAGGCGTTTCCTCAGTCGCTTGTGGACGAGGTGCTGGCGGAGACGGGCCGGGTGCAGCAGCGGAACCGGCTGTTGCCGGCCCGGTTGGTGGTCTACTTCGTGCTGGCGATGTGCCTGTTCTCGGGGCAGAGCTATGAAGTCAACACCGTTGCGTTAGGGCCGTGAGCGGCTGCTGAGGCCGTGGGCGAAGAATGCAACGGTGGTGTGGACGGTGTAGTTCTGGGCCTTCTGGGGGTGCTGTCCGGCGTTCGGGCCGTACTTGCTGGTGGGGTTCTTGCGTGTGCGGGCCTTCACTCGTTGCCGTCGGTGGGCGGGCAGGAGGTCGCCCAGGGCGGCGTGGCCGATCGTGCCGACCAGGTCGATGAGGGTGCCGGGGAAGATTCCAAGGCCGGCGGTGACGGTGTCGGTTGCGGCGGCCAGTAGGACGGTGAAACTGATCCGTTCCATGGGTACTTCCGGCCGTCCGGTCAGGGCGTCGTCGCCGGCACGGATCAGAGCCTGGTAGGCGGTGAGCAGGGCGTAGACCTCCTGGTCGAGGCCATCAATGCTGCGGGAGCGCAGGACGCGGCCGTCGAGCATCGTGGCCTTGATCGAAAAATACGTAGTTTCCGCCTGCCACCTGCGGTGATAGAGATCAACGAGCTCGGCGGCCGGAAAACGGACGGGGTCCAGCAGATTTGTGATCAGCCGCCACTGCTCGGTGCGGACGGTGCCATCGGCCAAGGTGACGGTGAGGGTCGCCTCGATCACGCGCACCGGCAGCAGTACCCGCAGGACGCCGTAGCCGATGCGGGCGATGTAGGAGCCGTCGCCCAGGTGCTCGGCGGGGGTGGGGACGCGGCGGGCCCCGGAGCGCACCAGGAACCGGGCCCCACTCTGATGGACGGCATCAAGGAACTCGTTGCCGTCGAAGGCCGCGTCGGCCAGCAGGAGCATCGTCTTGTCCAGGGCGGTCAGAAGCCGCTTGGCATAGGGGAGTTCACCCTCGGACTCCGGTCCGAAGGCGGCGGCTATGAGCGCGCGGGTGCCGCACTCGACCAGGGCCAGCAGCCGCAGGAGCGGATAGCCGAACTCCAGACTCTCCGCGGCCCGCTTGGGGTAGCGCCAGGTGAGCGTCTCGTCGTCGGGGGTGTGCAGCAGGGTCCCGTCGACAGCCACCGTGCGCAGGCCCCGGTAGAAGGACCCGGCCTGCCCGGGGCGGGCGACGGGCCCGGCAAGCGTCTCGAACAGACGCCGCAGAGGTGCAGCCCCCACCCTGCGCCTGGCCCGCGTCAGCGAGGAGACCGCAGGATGCACCAGGGCCAGCGCGGTCAGGGCGGTGGTCAGCTTGGACCACACCGTGCGGTACGAGCGGTGTTCGAACAGTGCGAGAGCGAGCACGAAGTACACCACCACCCGCGAAGGCAGCAGCCGCAGGCGCTTCTCGCGCCGACCGGTCTCCTCCAGCACCGCGTCCACCAGCGCGAAGTCCACGATCTGGGTCAACTCCCCCAGATGACCCGGCGCGAAAACACCCCGGGCTGTCTCGATCGTGGACGTGATGACAGACTTCTCCTGCAACGGGACCCCTGACCTTGACCGACTTTCTTCGCCGATCGTTGATCTATCAGGTGGTCCCGTTGCGCTGTTCAGCAGGGCTTGACGTACAGCTCAGGGGCCAAACGCAACGGTGTTGGCTATGCAGTTTCCCCGTGATCTTGGACACGTCGTCGTTACGCCGCGAGGGCCTGATCCTGTTGGTGGCGCAGGCGCGTCTCGTGGGGCGTGAGGTAGCCCCAGTGGATGTGCTTGCGCAGACGGCGTCTGTTGTAGAAGGTCTCGACGAAGTCGAAGATGTCGGTGCGGGCGGTGGCCCGGTCGGGCCAGAAGCGGGTGCCGATCTCCTCTTTGAGCACGGCCCAGAAACTCTCCGCGGCGGCGTTGTCGAAGCAGCTGCCGGTCCGCCCCATGCTTTGCCGACACTCCAACTCGCCGACTTTCATGCGGAGTTGGCCGGAGGTGTATTCCGATCCGCGGTCGCTGTGGATCACGCAGCCGGGCTCCAGGCGGCCCAGCGTGGCAGCCATGTCCAGGGCATCGACAACGAGTTCGGCACGATGGTGGTCGGCCATCGAGTAGCCGATCACCTCCCGGGTCGCCAGGTCCAGCCACGCGGCGAGGTAGAGCCAGCCCTCGGCGGTGGGGATGTAGGTGCAATACCGGTGACTTTGTTGGTGGTGGGTCGTTGGGTGTGGTGTGCCAAGGCCTGGACAGGTGAAGTCGTCGGGTGAGCGGTTGTCGGACCGGATCGCTCTGGGTGTGCTGACGCGGGTGTTCCCGCCCGAGTTGGTGGATGAGGTGGTTGTTGGGTGTGGGCGTCTGGAACAGCGGTCGCGGCTGTTGCCGGCCCGGGTGGTGGTCTATTTCGTGCTCGCGATGTGTCTGTTCTCCGGGCAGGGCTATGAGGAGGTGGCCCGGCTGCTGACGCAGGGGCTGGAGCGGGTGCGGCGGTGGGAGAAGCCGTGGCGGGTGCCGACGACAGCGGCGATCGGCCGGGCCCGTCGGCGGTTGGGGCCGGAGCCGTTGAAGGTGCTGTTCGCGCGAGTGTGCCGGCCGGTGGCCGCCCCGGACACTGCTGGTGCCTGGTATCGGCGGTGGCGTCTGGTTGCGGTGGACGGCACGGTCTTCGATGTGCCGGACACCGGGGCGAACAGCGCTTCCTTCGGCCGTCCCGGCTCGGGCCGGGGACAGCAGCGCAGTGCCTACCCGCAGGTGAGGGTTGCTGCGCTGGTGGAGTGCGGGACACACGCGGTGTTCGCCGCGGCGACCGGCCCGCTGTCGGTTCATGAACAGCAGTTGATTCCCGCCCTGCTGGGCCGGCTCGAGCCGGGAATGCTGCTGATGGCCGACCGCGGCATCACCGGCTTCGAGCTGTGGCGGGCCGCCTCGGACACGGGCGCGGACCTGTTGTGGCGCGTCCGGAAGAACATCGTGCTCCCGGTCCTCGAAGCCTTCGACGACGGCTCCTACCTGTCCGAGATCGTTGCGGCAGGCGACCGCAAGCACCGGGACCCGGTCCGGGTCCGCGTCATCGAGTACACCCTCGGCCGTGACGACGACACGGTCTACCGGCTGATCACGACCATCTGCAACCCGCAGGAGGCCCCTGCGGCCGACCTGGCGGGCCTCTACCATCAACGCTGGGAGATCGAGAACACCCTGGACGAGATCAAGACCCATCAGGGCGGACACCGCCTCGTCCTGCGCTCCCAGTACCCCGATGGCGTCGAGCAGGAAATCTACGGCTTCCTTCTTGTCCACCACGCACTCCGGGACGTCATGCACCACACCGCTCACCAAGCCGGCCTCGACCCCGACAGACTGTCCTTCACCCGCACCCTTCGCATCGCCCGCCGCCACGTCACCGACCAGGCGGCACTTTCCCCCCTCACGACTCAGCTTGCGATTTTAGGACGCGAAGATCGTTTAGGTTGGGGTTCTGCTGTTCGCCGGACATGGGAACGGCCTTCGGGTGACGCTGGGTTCTCGCCAGAGATCCAGCTGCACCAGAAGGCCGTGATGGACAGTCTGCAAGACAGCCCTGCCCGCGTCGAGGCGTTGTCCGAGTTATCCAGGTTCCGTGCGGGTCTCCATGCCTGCTTCACCCGCCGCGGGGATGCCCTGTTCGAGTTGGCGGACGCGATGCTGTGCGCGCAGGGCCCGGTGCGATCACCGGTAGAGCTGTCCTTGGAGCCGGAGTTCCGCCGACGACACGGCTCTGTCTACGACGCCCTGGCCCATGGCCAGATAAGCAGTAGCCGCTTGCGGCACCTGCTGATCGGCCTGTCGGCCCCGGCCAGGGCAGGCGAGCCGCTGATGTTCGCGATCGACACCACTCCGCACGCGCGCCCCGACGCCGAGTACGCCGACGAGCGGACGATGGTGCAGGTCCGCGGCAAGGGAGGGGATCGCTGGCTGCCCGGCTGGCCCTACAGCCTGCTCGTCGGCATCCAGTGGGGGTCCTCCTCCTGGGTCGACCCCATCGAGGCACGCCGACTGCGGCCCGGCGAGGAGCACACCGACGTCACGATCGACCAGATCACCGGGCTGCTCAAAGACCTGACCGCGACCGGGAAGTGGCAGCCCGGCGACCCGCCGCCGCTGGTCCTGCTCGACGCTGGGAACTACGCAACCGACCTCACCCACGCCCTGGCCGGCCATGACGTGCAACTGCTGGTCCGGCTGCGCGCCACCCGGGTCTTCTACCTCGACCCCCCGCCCCGGCGACCGGGCCAGATGGGCGCGCCGCCGCGCCACGGCGCGGAGTTCTCCTGTTCCGACCCCGCCAAACGACACGCCCCCGACTTCGAACGCACCGTGGAGTCCGAGCTGTACGGCACCGTGACCGTCCGCGCCTGGAGCGGACTGCACCAAAAACTCGGCAGCACCGGCCGCTGGGCCAACTGGCCGCGGGACAAGCAGTTGCCGATCGTGCGCGGCACGGTCCTGCAAGTGGTCGTCGACCACCTGCCCGACGGCCGCAAGCCACCCAAGGACCTGTGGCTGTGGCACGCCGGCCCCGTTCCGGCCGACCCGGACCTGCTCTGGAAGGCCTACCTGCGGCGCTTCGACCAGGAGCACTTCCACCGCTTCGCCAAGTCCTATCTCGGGCTGGCCAGCGCGCACCTGAGCTCGGCGGCAGCCACCGACCGGTGGGTGTCCCTGGCCATGGGCGCCTACGCCCAACTACGCCTCGCCCGCCACCTCGTGGACGACCTGCGCCGCCCCTGGCACCCAAGACCGGACCCGGGTAAGTCCCTCAGCCCCTACAAGGTCCGCCTCGGCTTCCGCCGACTCCGCGCACGCATCGGCACACCCGCCGACTCGCCGAAACCCACCCGCCCCGGCCCAGGCCGCCCGAAAGGCTCGAAGAACCGCCCGAAATCCAAGCGACCGCCCTACCGCAAGAGCGAACGGACCACCAGTAAACACACAGAGTGACGACAGAAGCTAAAATCGCAAGCTCAGTCGAGCCCTGACCCACACCAACCGTGAGCTGCTGGAACGACTCCTGCCACCCCGCAGGCAACGCTCCAACCCCCGTGTCATCAAACGCAAGATGGCCAACTGGCACCTCAAACACACCCACCACCGCAACCCACCCCGACCACCCGCAGCAGCAATCACACTCATCCCGCCCACCAAACCCGCCAGCAGACGCCAGAAGAACACCTAAATCACCGGTATTGGATGTAGGTGATGTCCCCGACGATCTTCGTACCGGGGCGGGTCGCGGTGAAGTCCCGGCCGATCAGATCCGGCGACGGGGCGGCCCTGGTGTCGGCCTTGGTCAGGCCGCGGCGTCCGGTGCGCCGGCTGTGCCCGGCGATGCCGTGCTCCCGCATGACCCGCTCCACCCGCTTGCGGTTGACCAGTCGGCCCTGCCGGCGCAGTTCGGCGGTGACGCGCGGGACGCCGTAGTTCCGCCGGGAAGCCAGGTGGATCACCGTGATCTCGTGGGCCAGGGCCTCATCCGCCTGCCGCCGCGCCTCGCGGGCCTGCCGCCCGGCCACCCACGCGTAGTACGTGGAGCGGGCGGTCCTCATCACCTTGCACAGCAGCGTGACCGCATAGTTCGCCTTCTCCGCGTGGATGAACCGGCATATCTTGCTCACCGGTCGCTCTCCTTCACGAAGAAGGCAGTCGCTTTTTTCAGGATCTCGATCGTCTTCGCCTGCTCGGCGGTCAGCTTCCGCAGCCGCTTCAGCTCCTCGTCCCGATCGTCGGCGGCCCGCCCCGCTCGCACGGAACCAGGTCCCGATCCGGTGTCCTGGGCAGCGCGGGCCTTCTTCACCCAGCCCCGCAGTGACTCCGAACTGACCCCGAGCTCCCGGGCGACCTCGGTCACCGTCCGTCCCGACGACCGCACGAGTTCGATCGCGTCCCGCTTGTACTCCTCCGAGTACCGCTTCGTGTACTTGCTTCCCACCTGGCACTGCTTCCTCTGGGCTCTCACGTCCCAGTCTCCAGGTGTCCACGATCAAGGGGAAGGTTCAATGCTGACAGCGCATGGGGCCTTCCGCACGGTGCCTTTGGCCCCAGGCCAAGCTCTGAGGCTGACCTCCTAGTGCCGGTGCCAGACCAGCATGTAGCGCCAAAACAGTCGTCGGTGCAACCGTGCACCGGGTAGCGCCTGGTGGGCGTCGCGAACGATGTCCGCAAAGGTCATAACCGCCGGTCGGGTCGGGGCGGTCATTGAGGCTGGTCGCGGCGCCTTGCGTCCCTTGTTCTTGATCCAGGCCATGGCGACGTTCGCAGGAATGGCCACGGCGTCGATCAGGTAATCGCTCAGGGACTGCGGGCGATAAACGCCGACGACGACCAGGGTTCCACCCGGCGACAGATGCTGACGGAAGCAGGTGAGGGCGTCGCTGAACGGTATGTGGTGGATGGTGGCGACACATGTGATGACGTCGTAGGGGCCAGACGGCACCTTCTTCAATGCGTCCCCAACAGTGAAGGTCACCGGGGCGGCGGCGTCTGTGAGCTCCCGCGCGCGATCGACGATCGTGGGATCGACGTCGATACCGTGCACTGCTCCGGCCCGTGAGGCCAGGAGTCTGGCGAGGTCACCGCTGCCTGATCCGACATCCAGAGCCCTGTTGAAACGTTTGGGGAGCTGGCGAAGAATCCACCGGTGGTAGTGGGCGTTGTGGTCCCAGGGGTGGGTGGCATGGAACTGCTCAAGTGCTCGCATGATGCGGGGCAGCAATGTCGTCATGGCGTGAGTCCATCAGTCCCTCGGTCGCCTGCGAAACCACGACCGAGACAAGTCTGATCCGGCCGGGGCACCCGGCCTGGAACGACCGTCAGCCGCTCGGCCGGGATACCTGGCCGAGCGGCTCTCTAGACTGCTCGCCATCACACAACGGCGATCACGTGTTGCGATGATCCTTAGAATCCGCCGATCTCCACCAGCTGACGCGGTCGGACCTTACGGGCCGGGACCGAGTAGAGGTTCCCGCCGAAAGCGACCAGGCAGTCCTTGCCGGCCGGCCGCAGATGACGCTCGGCCACCAAAAACGGCGTTGGCGGCAGCGGCTTGAGAGCTGCGTGGTCCCGGGCGGCACGATGCCCGATCACCTCGCGATGCGTCTTGTGGATCTGAGCCCGCCGCTGCGGCACCCAGGCGGCGAACGCGGCATCCATCTCCTCGACGCAGGAGAAGGCCCGGCCGGAGAGAACGTGGTCGCGGACGATCAGCACCTGGCGTTCGACGCGGCCCTTGCCCTGGGGCCGGTAGGCGGCCAGCACATCGATGTCGAAGTCGTAGTGGCCGGCAAAGCCGACCGCCTCCGGATGCAGCGGAACCGCCTCACCCGGGGCGACGTGACGGCGCACGACCGTCTTGGTCCGGTCGTAGACGATCGTCATCGGCACCCCGTTGAAGTGCGCAAATGCCCGCCGGTGGCAGTCGAAGAACGCCTGCAGGTCCAGGCTGGTGGTGAAGCAGCAGAACGGATCACGCGAGTACGACAGCACCATGTGGAAGGAGTAGACCTTCGGAATGCCCAGATGAGCGAGGACCTTTCCCTCATCGCCCCAGTCCACCTGAGCCTGAGCACCCGGGATCACCTCGAACCTGCGGTGCATCCCCGCCAACTCCCGTGGGGCGATCCCCAGTTCCTCCGCGATCCGCGGGCGGGCCTCCTGCACGTAGAGCTTGACCCGCTGGTAGTTCCCGGTGAACCCGTACTCCGTGGCCAACCGCTCATGAATCACCGCGGCCTTCATCAGGACCTTGGCCCGCAGCACCGCGTCGATCAGCGGAGCAACCTCGTCGACCACCCGCCTGCGCGGCTGACCACTCGCCGTCCGGCGCGGCGGCGCAGACGAGTCAGCAGACAGGTACTTGCTGACCGTTCGCCAGTTCAGCCCGGTCTCCTTGGCGACCTCCGACAGGCTCATCGCCCCGGACTCCACCAGGCCGCGGAAGCGCCGGAGCTCCAGCCAGCGCTGCGGGTCCAAGACCTTGGCCCACCCCTCTCTGCAACCCTGGACAACAGGCAGCAGAATGCCGGGGGCCGACTCTCAGCGCATCAAGAACTCTGTACGTTCATCCGTACGCGGCTATGCGCGTTCACATGTACGCCGACAGGCCTCCTCACGCAGGCCATCGACCCGATGCCGAGCAACAAGCTCGTGCTGTTCCAGTAGTCCAACGACTGACGGCATTCGAGACCTCCCGGGGAACGACGACCTGACAGGCCACTACTCCCACGAGTCTTACGCACCTATCCGCAACCAGCGGAAACACGCCAATCACACCCGGAAAGACAACAGCTTCTTACACAGCCACAGCGCATCATCGGTCCGCTCGTGGCCAAGCGCGGACGACCGAAGCGTTGTGAAGATGATCTCGGCTGGGCAGACCCGGAGCCCCGAACGGGGCCGGTTCAGGAGAAGGACGGCGCCAGAGGAGGATGACTCAGGAGGCGGACGGCTCGATCTCCCCCGCGAAGACGATGACCTGGTCGATGAGGCTCCGCCGCAGATGGACGACGTCCGTTCCCGCCAGGCGGGGGCCTCCATCCGGCGTCGTGAAGACCCACTGGTACCGGGCCCACTCGTCCGGCATGTCCACCGCCGAACAGCGCACCATCGTGCCGGTCCCCGCGGGGTGGCGCCGGATGTCCAGCACGAACCGCTCGACCGCCTCGATCCCCTCACTGCGGCCCAACGGTCCCCAGAAGACCACGTCCGAGGTCAGGGCCTGGGAGAGCAGCGCAGTCACATAGCTGTCGTCCGAGGCGTTGAACGCGGAGATGAACGTGTCGATCGCGGACCGCGCGGTCTCTTCTTGCATGCACCAGTAATACCAGTCGCCTCGCGGACTGCGCTCGTCCCGTGAGCCGTCTCCCGACCACGGTGAACCATCCCGGTCACAGCACTAGCCGTGGTATCGAAGCGCGAGGACCCTCCGCTACCACGGCTATCGACTCTCCCCATCGGCTTCCCGACAGGCCAACACCCCGTTGACTACCTGCCGTGATCCCGCCACGGCTGTCCACGTCCCAACTCTCGCCGCTACGATCGCGGGACAACGCAAACCGGTTGTATGAGCGTATTGAATCGGGGGCGGTCATGGAGGATTTAGGCACAGGTGACCCGCGGCGGATCGGCTCCTACATGCTGCGAGCGCGGCTGGGTCAGGGCGGGATGGGCCGGGTCTTCCTGGGGCGATCGCCGTCCGGCAGGCCGGTGGCGGTCAAGGCGGTCCACGAGCACCTGGCGCACCAGGCAAACTTCCGGAGGCGGTTCGCCCATGAGGTAACCGCGATCCGGGCGGTGAGCGGCGCCTTCACCGCCCCGCTCGTGGGCGCCGGGCCGGACGACGAAACGCCGTGGCTGGCGACCGTGTACGTGCCTGGGCCGAGCCTCGCCGAGGCGGTGGCCAAAGCTGGACCGTTCCCTCTGGAGTCGCTGTGGCCGCTGGCCGCCGGACTCTCCGAGGGCCTGCACGACATCCACACCGCCGGGGTGGTCCACCGCGATTTGAAGCCGGCCAACGTGCTGCTGGCCGCCGACGGCCCGCGAGTGATCGACTTCGGTATCGCCCGCGCCCTCGACTGTGCCTCCCTGACCCCGGACAGCGTGGTCATCGGCACCCCCGGATTCATGTCGCCCGAACAGGTTGAGGCCGCCGAACAGGGCCCCAGCAGCGACGTGTTCACGCTCGGCATCGTGCTCGCCTTCGCCGCCACCGGGCAGAGCCCGTTCGGCGAGGGCCCGCCGCTGGCCATGCTGCACCGCATCGTCCGCAGCGACGCTCGGCTGGACGGCATCCCCGCGCCGCTCCGCGGCCTGGTGGCCGCCTGCCTGACCAAGGATCCGTCCGATCGGCCCACGTCGCCCGAGGTCCTTCAGGCCATCACCGCGTCTTGGGGCCCGCCCGAGCAGTGGCCGAACGGAACCCCCTGGCCCACTCCCGTGACCCTGCTCCTACCCCGTCACCGCCTCCCCGGCTGGGGTCCGCAGCGGGTCGGGGAGGTTTCCCCGACCCATGAGGAGCTAACTCTTCGATACACCCGTGTGCGGGAGACCGAGCGCGATCTGGATCCGTCGGCTGCGGCGCGGCTGATGGAACAGCTGGCGGTTGACCAGGCTAGGGTCCTCGGCCCGGACCATCCTGACACCGTTCAGAGCCGCCACATGCGTGCGTTCTACCTCGACATCGCCGGGGAGTCCGCGGAGGCGGCGCGGCTGATGGCCGGGGTGGTCGCGGACCGGACGCGGATCCTCGGTCCCGACCACGAAGAGACTCTTCGAAGTGGACAACTGCACGCGCTCTTTCTCGGCAAGGGCGGCGATTATGCGGAGGCGGCGCGGTTGTTGGCGCAGAATGCCCTGGATCGGGCGCGGGTTCTCGGCCCCAACCACAAGTCCACCCTCTGGAGCCGGCACCTGCACGCGGAATTCGTCTACGACACTGGGGACCACGCGGAGGCTGCGCGGTTGATGGCCGGAGTGGTCGTGGACCGGGCGCGGGTCCTGGGCGCGAACCACTCCGCCACTCGTTACAGCAGGCACAAACTCGCGTCCTACGTCGGCGCCGATGGGTTACCCACCGCCGCCGGCCAGGGGCTCTTCTGAAGGGCTTGTCCGAGGAAGCAGCCGGGGCACCGGCTGGCTCGGCGGCGTTGCCGCTGGGCGGTTCCTTCTGCAGGTCCCCCCTTTTCGACGCCCCGGCGGCGTGCTGATGGGCCCGGCAGACGGTGGAGTCGGGCACTGGTCAGGTGTCTTGGTCTCCGCAGCGCTGGAGCGCGGCTTGGCGCAGCGTGTTGAGCAGCGGCAGCACGTCGTCCTCGGTGGCGTCGCTGATGGAGACGAGATAGCTGATGAGGGACCGGGCGATGATCTCGGCCTGGTTCGCTGTCGCGGTCGGGGCGAGGGCCTTGAGTGTCTCCAGGAGGACTCTGGAGACCTGGACGGTCGGGTCGGTGCGCATCTTCTCTGCCGCGGCTGCGAGTTCGTGGTCGGGCATGCCGTCGTGGATTCCGGCCTGGGCGGGCAGCAGCTGCTGCATGATGCTTTCGCCGAGCTCGGTCAGCAGGACTGATGTCGGGGTTTCGCCGGGTTCGTGCCGCAGGAGCGCGGCCGTGTCGGCCGCCCGCACCCCCGGCCCCCCGGGCTCGCTGCGCACGGGGTGATGCCGGAGGTAGCCCACCACTGCTCCAGCGCGGCCGACGGCGCCCGCTGGACTTCCTGCCCTACCGGGAGGGCAAACCGCTGCCCGGCGGCTTCAAGCTCGGGGTCAACCCCGGCCTGGTCAAGTGGGAGGGCACGCAGAGCGTGCTGTGGGGCGAGGGCGTCCGCGAGCAGTTCAACGCCCCGGAGCTCAACCTCGCCCGGTACATCATGTAGGTACTCAGAATCTGCGTCATGTTCTCGCGAGCGATGACCTCTGAGTAGCACTTATGACGCGACGCTGAGATGCCCAGCTTGGAATGATCACCCTTTCGAGTGATCGAAAGCGCGTGTGATCATTCGTACTCCAGTGCCCGTGTAACTGTCCTGCGATCAATGTCAGTTACACGGGCACTGGGGGCGGATGGTGGATGTAGAGGTGTGTGTCCGGCTTGCCGAGGACGAGGTCCGCGAGGGCCTCGCCTGGGAGTCGGTGCCGGTGGAGATGCTGTCCGCGGCCCAGCCGTGGCGGACGTTCCGCTGGTACATGGGGCAGAAGCACTACTCGGGTTCGTACTGGTCGAGTACGCAGTCGGATCATGTGATCTACGAGTCGCGGCTGGAGCTGGCGCGGTTGCTCTACGCGGATTTCGACCGGGACGTGTCGGCGATCGTGGCTCAGCCCTTCTTGCTGAGGGCCGAGGTGAACGGTGCGCTGCGCCGGCACATCCCGGACTACCTGCTGGTCACCGGCGAGGGCCCGCTGGTGGTGGACGTCAAGCCGCGACATCGGGTGGCCAGGCCGGAGCATGCGTTCACCTTCGCCTGGACGCGATCAGCGGTGGAGTCGAAGGGCTGGCGCTACGAGGTGTGGAGCGAGCCGCCGGACGCCGAGCTGGCCAACGTCCGCTTCCTGGCGGGCTACCGCCGCGACTGGCTGTTCGAATGGGACCTGCTCGAGGAGGAATGCGACGAGACGGTGGACGAGGAGCCATCGCCGGTTCGGCTCTTCGATCCGGCGATCCTCGACGACGTACGCGACCGGGTCGTGGACGGGGAGACGCTGGGGGAGGCGTTCGCCTGCCTGCCGGAACGTCCGGCGCCGCTGGTGCGGGCCGCGGTGTTGCATCTGCTATGGAAGCAGCAGTGGCTGACCGACCTGAGCGTTCCGCTCAGTGCCCGAAGCGTGCTGAGGAGCGCGTCGTGAACCGGGCGGCGGTGCGAGTGGGAGTGGGGACCCGCTTCTCCTACGACGGCGAGGTCGTCGAGGTGGTGGAGCTCGCCAGCATGCAGGCTGGCGGCGAGGTGGTCCTCAAGGACGGGCGGGGACGGCTGCTGCGGCTGGCCATCAAGGAACTGCTGCTCTCGGACCGTGCCCGCGTCATTCCGGACGGGCCGGGACCGGCCTCCGACGACCCGCAGGACGTGGCCGCGGTGGTGCTGGACCAGCTGGATACCGCGGAGCGCGAGCGGGTACTGGAGCGGGCCGCGCACGTGAGGGAGGTGCTCACCGGGTTCCGCAGCGGCAGCGAGGAACTTGCGGCGGCGGGGGAGCCTCGCGCCGCCTACGTGGCGGGCGAGCCGATGGAGAGCCGGTACGTGGCGAAGGCGGCCGAGCTCGAGGTAGCCGCGCGGACGGTGAAGCGGTGGGTGTCGGCTTTTCGCCGGGACGGTGAGGCGGGCCTGGTGCCGGCCCGCAGCGGGCCGCGTTCGGGGCACCGGAACGCGGAGGTGTGGTCGGAGGCTGCACTGGAGGTGATGGTCGAGCACACGGGCCAGTCCAAGCCGTCGAGGAAGATGGTCATCGAGCGGACCCGGGCCCGGCTGCTGGCCAGGGGGTTCGATGAGGAGGACCTGCCCAGCCGGGCGACGGCCTACCGCCTCCTGGAGGACCTGGAGCGGCGTCATCCGACGTTCCGGCTGAGTACGAAGCGGAACCGGGACATCGCTGCCCGGCCCGGCGGGGTCTACGGCAAGTTGCGGCCGACTCGGCCGGGCGAGTACTTGCTGATGGACACCAACCGTCTGGACGTGTTCGCGCTGGACCCGGTCACGCTGCAGTGGCTGCAGGCGGAGCTGACGGTCGCGATGGACTGGTACACCCGCTGCATCTGCGGGATCAGGATCACCCCGGTGTCGACGAAGGCCGTCGATGCCAGCGTCGCCCTCTACCAGGCGTTCCGCCCCCGGCCCGCGGGAGCGGACTGGCCGGCACACGCGGTCTGGCCCGAGCACGGCATCCCGCGGTCGGTGCTGGTCGACGCCACGGCGCTTGAGGGGCCGATGCGCTTGGCGGCGTCGCCCGCGCTGGTGCCGGAGACGGTGCTGGTCGACCACGGCAAGGTGTTCGTCTCGGAGCATCTGACCAGCGTCTGCCGCCGGTTGGGGATATCGGTGCAGCCAGCGAGGCTCCGGACGGGCCGGGACAAGGGCCCGCTGGAGAGATTCTTTCTGACCCTGCGCGAGGACCTGCTGCAGGGCCTGCCAGGCTACAAGGGGCCCGATCTGCACTCTCGCGGCGAGCGCCCGGAGGGGGAGGCGTTCTTCTTCCTCCACGAACTTGAGGCGATCATCCGCGAGTGGGTGGCCTGCGTGTATCACGTGAGGCCACACACCAGTCTGATCGATCCCGGGGTGCCGGGGCTGCGGATGTCGCCCGCGGCGATGTTCGAGCACGGCCTGAACAGGGCCGGCTACATCGAGGTCCCGCGCGATCCGGACCTGGCGTTTGAGTTCCTGCGAGTGGAACGGCGGAAGATCCAGCACTACGGTATCGACCTGGACGCGCGCCGCTACAACGGCGCCGCCCTGGACCCCTACCGCGGGCTGCTCAGCGATGAGCGGGACGGCAAGTGGCCGATCGCGGTGAACCCGGACGACATCAACGCGGTCTACTTCCGCGATCCTGCGAGCCGCAGGTGGCATGCGCTGGGCTGGGAGCACGCACCGGGTCGGGACATGCCGGTGAGCGAGGAGGCACTGCAGTTCGCCCGCCGCCTGGCCGCGGCCAGGGACCGGTTCCCGGACGACAAGGCCGCCGTCCGTGACCTGTTCGAGCGGTGGAACCTCGGCCTGGGCACCACGCTGGTCGAACGCCGGATGGCGCTGCGGCTCGCCCGGGAACAGGCGGTGTTGGACCTGCCCGAGCCCGAGGAGAGCGTCGCCACGCTGCCGAGCGTGAGGCGCCTGATGGACCTGCCCGACGCGGCAGAGCCGCAGACAGCGTCCGAGGCCGCGGCCGAGGCGGGCGACGACGACGTGGCTGTTGACGCCGAGCTGGTGGAGCTGGAAGACGACAGCGACTTCTACACCGACGCCCTGGAGGACGCGTGAACAGAGACAGTACGTGGACGCCGGGGGACTCCCACCGTCTGGACGCGCTGACGCTGTCCCGCAAGGAGGGCTGGGCGGCGTTCGCGGACGCGGAGGCGCGTGTCCAGCCCGAACTGCTGCCGTGCAGTGCGTATTTGGCGCTGGGCGAGCGGGCGCGGGCCGAGTACGACCAGGCCCGGCGACTGTGGCACGCGAACCTCGGTCCGTTGCGCACCCCGCAGCTGGCCGAGCTGCACGAGGACTTGTGGGACATCGTCGACAGCAACCTCCAGGACGGCGACAAGGCCAAGGGCGCCGTCGCGGTGGACGCCTTCCCCGGGCTCGGCAAGACCACCGCGGTGTTGGCCTTCGCCCGGGACTTCCACCGCCGGGAGATCGCCGAGGGCGGCGCGTTCACCGCCGGCGGGCACGAACGGCTCCCCGTCTGCCGGGTCGGGCTGACCGGCAACACCGGGATGAAGGACTTCAACCGGGCGATGCTGGAGTTCTTCGGCCACCCCGGCCGCACCACCGGCACCACGGCCCAGTTCGCCCAGCGGGCCCTGGACTGCGTGCTCTCGTGTGATGTGAAGCTCTTGATCGTCGACGATCTGCACTTCCTCCGGTGGAGGGCGACCGGCGGTGTCGAGGTGAGCAACCACTTCAAGTACATCGCGAACGAGTTCCCGGTCACCTTGCTGTTCGTCGGCGTCGGCCTGGCCGCGCGTGGCCTGTTCTCCGAGGGCGAGACCTACGACAACGCGGTCCTGGCCCAGACGGGCCGGCGCACGACCCGCCTGGACATGCGGACCTTCGAGCTCAAGAGCGACCAGGGCCGCGCCGAGTGGCGGCAGCTGCTGCTGGCCCTGGAGAAGCGCCTGGTGCTCAGCGGCAAATACCAAGGGATGCTTGCCGACGACCTGTTCGACTACCTCTTCATCCGCTCCAGCGGCCACATCGGCTCGCTGATGACCCTCATCAACCGCGGCTGCCAGCGAGCCGTCCGCACCGGCGCCGAGCATCTCGACGAGGAACTGCTCAGCCGCGTCAAGATCGACCAGGCGGCCCACCTGGCCCAGGACGACGTACGCAATCTCCTGAAGGGCCAGCGCTCCCGACGGCCCCGTCGTCAGGCGGTTCGCCGGTGACGCACGCGCGGACCCTGCCGATCCGCCTGGCCCCGCACCCGGGCGAGGCACTCGACTCCTGGTGGGAGGCGATCGCCCACCGGCTGGGCACCACCACCGGCGACGTTCTGACCTCGATGGGCCTGCTGCCGCGCAGCCCGTCCAGGCCGGTGAGCTCGGGCATCCTCGGGCACCTCGTCACCCTCCTCGAGGCGGACCAGGCGGCGACAGCCGCCTGGTCCGCCGGCGTCACCCCGATGGAGGTACACGCCATGACCCTGGCCCGCTACGACCGGCGGGTCCACGTGATCGATCCCAGGCGGCGCCGGGTCGCGGCGCGGCATGTCTGGGGACGGGCCCGCGGTTCCCGCTACTGCCCGGCCTGCCTGGCCGACAACGGCGGCAGATGGCTGCTGAGATGGAGACTCGGCTGGTCCTTCGCCTGCCTGGATCACCATCTGCTGTTGGTCGACGCGTGCCCGCGTTGCAGCCGTACGCCACGGCACTTCCCGGCGACCACCCGGCACCCTCTTACTCCGGGGCACTGCCACAGCCCGGCGCAGGGCGACTCCCCGCGGGCAGCGCGGTGCGGTCAGCCGCTCGAGGAGGCCGACGCCATCGAGCTCACCGCGCAGGGATCGGTGATCGCAGCCCAAAGGCTCATCGAGAACGCGATCACTTCCGGGCAGGCCGACTTCGGCGTCTACCAGGACAAGCCCCAGCCCAGTCTTGCGCTGTTCGGCGACCTTCGAGCCCTGGCCTGCGTCCTCCTTCGCCGCGTCCCTGAACGGCTGGTGGACTTCGTCCCGCCCGAGGCCCTGCCGGCGCATCAGCACCCCGTGCCCGGAAAACGGTGGTCCTTCGACCCCGCCGTGGAGACCCTGCCGGGCCGTCTGGCTCCACGGCGGGCCGCGACCGCCGCTCTGGCCGTCAGCGCGGCCCTGCACATCCTCGGGCAAGACGATGCCCACACGGCCGGATCCGCTCTTCGCCACCTGATCGGCGACACCGACGGCGCCATGCCGCTCAAGGTCGTGCACCGGTGGAGTCACACCAGCCCGGTCTTCGACGCGATCCACCTGGCAACGCTGGCCCCCCGCCTCAAGGGCACTGATCAGCTGCGTTACCGCACGATGGACCGGATGCCCCGCAGGCCCGGCCGCTCGGCGGCAGCGCAGGTCGCAGAGCGGGCCCGCCAGGTTCCGACTCAACTCTGGCCAGCCTGGTCCGCCCGGCTCAGTCCCCTTGAAGGAGCCCTGTCGCGCACGATCCGTCCGGCGCTGTCGTGCTACCTCCTGCTGATTGGGGGCACAAGGGACTTCGCCGCGGCGGCCCGTCGCCTTCACGCACCGGTAGAAGACAGGCTGGGCTCTCACATGACGTTCAGGCTCATGAAACGGGGCCACTTCGACCCCATCAGTCTCGGCCTGTCCGCGCTGGCGGACTACCTTGACCAGGAGGGATCACCGATCGACTACGACCGCCGCCGCGCGGTCGACTACCGTGACCTGCTGCCGTTGGACACCTGGAAGCAGCTCTGCCGGGACATCGAATTCGACGCCGGCGGAGTACGGCGCCACCAGTTCGCCCGAGCGCTGCTGTTCGAGCGACTCAGCGGATCCCCCGCGACTCTCGCCCCGGCCGCCTACACACCCAGCACCCAGGAGCTGCGGACCATGCTGCGGACCTTCGAAACAGATCTCACCCCGGCGCTGATGAGCCAACTCGAAGAACACGCAGCCGACTTCCTCACCCGGCAGGGAATCCGCGACGAACCTGTCTCCTGGCAGCCCCCGGCAGACATCGTTCGCGATCTCAAGTTGCCCGGCTGCGACCTGCGGGACATCGACCCCGGCATGCTGCACCGGCTCATCAGGGACGAACGCCTGACAACAGCACAGGCCGCCCGCCGCCTCGGCGTCAGCCATGACGCCGTCCGCTTCGTCCTGCAAGAGCGGCCAGCCCCTCCCGCAAAGGCGAAGAGCGCGAAGTGGGAGAGAGGAGCCACTGTCCGACGGGCTCGCGCAGAGCTCCCCAGGGACAAATTCGCACGCTTGTACCTCGACGAATACCGCACGCTGAAGTGGATCGCGGATCAAGCCGGCGTGAATGAGGAAGCCATCAAGGTCCTCGTCCGCGAATACGGCATGAAGCGCGACGGCAAAGCGACCCGCTGGCGCCAGATCGATCTCGACTGGCTCCGCGACCAACGCGCCGCTGGACGCACCTGCCGCGAACTCGCGGAGGAGACCGGCTTCTCACTCGGAATGATCAGCTACCTGGGCCGACGACATGACCTGCCCGGTCGCCGGCCCGCCCGGAAGGGCTGACCGGCCGCGTCACGCGGCGGGGCCGTCGTCGAGCGCCAGCTCAGCAACCCAGTTCTGGGCCTTGGCGAGGTTCGGTGCGGTGCCGACCACCTGGTAGGTGAAGTCGTCCCACTCCTCCAGGACCCGTGGCTCGTCGGGCCGGAGGTGGCCGCCGCGGTGCTCCGGACGGTGGCGGCGGTAGATGCCCATCGGCGGCCGGCGCCGCTTGTTGTACGCGGCAAGCGGGTCGTTGGCGTCCACGCGCTGGACGGCGCGGGACGGCTGGTTCGAGGGTCAGGGACGGGAGTGCTCGCCCATGCGCTCGATGCTCTCGGGCCGCGATCGTCGTCGGGCGGGCGGCGGCGAGTTCCTTAGATCTTGATGCCTGGGCTGGGCCCTGCGTCACCCGCCCGGGAAGCGCACGTGTCGCAGGGCTGGTTTCACTGAGCCGAGGAGAGGATGGTCTTGCAGGTGGGTGATTCCTCTGAGGTTGCTGTGCCGAGCTGTTCCAGGAAGAAGCCGACCGTTGTGGTGAGGTATGCCCAGTAATGGGTTGAGGCTGAAGGGCCTAGGCTGGTTCCGAACTGATAGCTGATGAGCTTGAGGGCCTGGACGTGCCCTTCGTCCTCTGTGCCGAGGGTCGGCAGAGAGGCGAAGAGCTCGTGGATGGGCCTGGCCACGACCGCTTCGAGGATGTCAGCTGTCGTGATCTGCTCCCAATCGGACTCGTCAGAACGACGGCGATCCAGTATCAGGGAGTACAGCGCGAGCGACAGCAGTAGGCGAGCCTTGGTATCAGTGCCTGCGGCATCGACCTGCCAGTCCTGGTAGCGCTGAGCGTTCTCGCTGCGGAACGCAGCATCTCGCATGCACAGGTCGCGCAGGTGTGTACTCACCGCCGTGCAGAACCGCCAGGCACTTTCTCGGAGATCACCAGTCATTTCCGCCCCTTCTTCTGGAGGCAGCAGCCTCTTCCAAGGGGTGCAGCAACGCGCAGGCGTCGCTGCACCCCTTGGAGTATGTACCCGTGGATGGGACGGCTGGCCCCTATCTCAGACGCACTTGACGTTCAGTAGGGAGCTGTCCACGTGGCCGGCCGTCGGCTTGCCGTCGTGGATGATGGTCCCGGAGGTCCGGGTCATGTAGGTCCAGTTGACGGAAGCGGGTTTACAGTTCTGCAGGACCGCAGTGCTGGTGCGGTTCGGAGGCGGGCACGAATAGTTCACCGGCCCAGACGCCAGGACTTCCCACGTCCCGGGTCCGGGGTAGTAGCGCAGGAGATCCGTCTCCGTCCGGCAGGTCTCCGGCGTGCTGGGCGTGCAGCTACTCATGTAGCCAACGGCGGTGACCGTGGTTCCGCTGTAGTTGGGCTTGGCCGCGTTGATGCTGCAGGTGACCAGGTGGTCCGGTCCGAGATCTCCCGCCGAGATCGTGGCTTCCCCCGGGCCGTCCGAAGGACCCGAGTCGGCCGATGCCGGCGCTCCGACCGTCAGGACCAGCAGGCCTGCGGCCAGAGCGCCCCATAAGGAGCGGGCTCTACGATCGTTCGTGCTCACGTCTTCTCCCTCGTTCGGTGTGGCCTTCGCCGTGAACTGTGTGAACCGTTCCGGGTTCGATAGAGACTTCAGATTGTGGTTGTGACCTGGGGTTTGGTGGTTGCGCGGTAGTAGTTGGTCTCGTATTCGGCGGGGGGGATGTGCCCTATTTCACCGTGGAGCCGACGGTGGCAGTACCAGTCGATCCACTCGGCGGTGGCGAGTTCAACCTGGGAAAGCGTTCGCCAGGGCCGTCCGGGCTTGATCAGTTCGGTCTTGAACAGGCCGATCGTGGACTCCATGAGGGCGTTGTCGTAGGCGTCACCGACCGAGCCGATCGAGGCCGCGATGCCGGCGGCGTCCAGGTGCTCGGCGAGCCGGAAACTCGTATATTGCGACCCGGCATCGGAGTGATGTATCAACTCGCCTGCTCGGTGCGGGTGTTCGTCGCGGTCGCGTTGCCACAGAGCCATGTCCAGGGCGTCCAGGACGAGCGTGGTCTGCTTCGACGTGGCGGCGGACCAGCCGACGATCCGGCGGGAGAAGGTGTCCACGACGAAGGCGACGTATACCACTCCTGACCAGGTGCTGATGTGGGTGAAGTCGGCAACCCAGCAGCGGTTCGGGGCCGGCGCGACGAAGTTGCGGTCCAGCAGGTCCGGTGCCCGCTCGACGGAACTGTCCGGGATCGTGGTGATGATCTTCTTTCCGCGGACGGCACCGGTGACGCCGAGCTCGCGCATGAGGCGCTCGACGGTGCACCGGGCCACGACGTGGCCCTGGCGGTGCAGCTCACGCCAGACCTTCCTGGCCCCGTAGACACGGTAGTTGCCCTCGAAGATCTGCTGGATGAGCGGCTTCAGCTCGGCGTCGCGGACAGTGCGGGCGGACGGGGCCTGGAGGCGCTTGCGGTGGGCGTAATAGGTGGAAGGGGCGATCTTGCAATCGTGCTCGGTGAGCACGCGGCAGATCGGCTCGACACCGCCGAAGCGGGCCCGGTGCTCGTCGATGAACGCTACGAGCGTGTGTGTGGCCGGTCGAGCTCGGCCGCGAAGAAAGACGCCGCCGCCTTCAAGATGTCGTTCGCCCGCTTCAGCTCGGCGATCTCCTTCTTCATCGCCTTGATCTGCGCGGACTCCTCCGTGGTCGTCCCCGGACGCTTCCCGGAGTCGACCTCGTCGCGCTTCACCCAGTTCCGCAGGGTCTCGGCCGAACCGATGCCCAGCTTCTGGGCGACCGCCCGCAGAGCGGCCGACTCGTTCGGGTAGTCACCACGGACCTCGGCGACCATACGGACCGCTCGTTTGCGCAGCTCAACGGGATAGGAGGAGGGACGTGCCATGACTCAATCCTTTCACGGAATCGAGTCTCTATCGAACCCGGAACGGTTCATTGCAGGAAGCCGGACCCGATCCGTTGTGAATCAGCTCCGCGCGATCCGAGGTCAGCAGCTCGCGAAGCGACATCCGCGCCAGCCGGTCACGCCCGTCCTTGAGGACGACCTCCAGGCCCGTGACCAAACTGGCGAACTCCACGACCTCGACCGTCTCACCGTCCAGCCGGAAATGGGACCCGACCCCCAGCCTCGTCCCCGCCCCGCTCATACAGGCCTCCGCAGCACGTGCCCCGCGCTCAGCGGCCGGTCCAACTCGGTCGCCACATACCCGGACCACAGCAAGTGCAGCACCGCCGACTTCACCAGCGGCCGTGGCCACTCCGACAGCAGCCTGAAGGCATCCCCCAGTGACATGCCGCCCAAGTCCGCAGCCCGCAGGGCGGCCACCAGGTCCGGGTCGAACAGCCAGCCACGGCGGTAGCCGGCGAGGAACCGGACGTTCTCCAGCACATGCGGGTCCGGCTCGCTCCACACCTCGTACCGCCACCCGCGCGACGTGACCGCCTCCCGCGTCCAGCCGAAGGTAAAGGCGATCTTCGGGTTCTGAAGCCGGTGGCGCGGTTTGACGTCCACGACCACCGGACCTTCGTCCGTCAGCAGCAGATAGTCCGGGATGTGCTTGCGGACCTTCCCCTCCACGTCGGCCTTGAGTAGAAACGGCTGGGCGACGATGTGCCGCACCTCCGGAGCGAAGTCTGCGAACAGCAGCCGCCCCAGCTCCAGCCGCGACTCGTAGATCACGTGACCGCCCACGGTGGCCGACCAGTACGTGCCCGGGAACTCGCCGTCGCGGTGGAGGTGCGCAACCGCAGGGTGGCGAGCCTGCGTACCGCCGGTTCCACCGTGGCCGAGCTCGCGGCGCAGGCCCCGCGGCCGGCGCCCCGGGTTCGCCCCTGCGCCGGATCCTGGCCGGGATGGAACCGCTGCTCGAACAGGAGCGGCCGCACGTGTGCGGGCAGAGTCCCGTCGTTCCACCCGGCCGCCCGGCCCTGCCACAGCAGGCCGCGGACGTGGCGCCCGTGATCCGCCAGCCCCCGTCGGCGAACGATGCCTTCGGCCACCCCGTGCCGGTCCGGTACTCGCTGGAGGAGGCGTGGAAGAAGGGGATCCTGCCGTGGAAGGCACCGACGGCGCGCACCTATCTGCGCAGGCGCTCTCCGGAGCGCGGCATCCCGGTGCCCGAGGGCGAGCTGGATGGGCAGACCGTCCGTTACACCGAGGACGAACTGACGATCTGGCGTACGGCCTGGCAGAAGCAGGCCGGCCCCACCACCGGCCGACCGCCTGCGGGCCCAGAACCAGTGTCACGCTGACGGACGGTGACTGTCACGCCCCTTCGCGATGTCAGATCTTATGTGTCACGCTGCCACGAATCCGCCCCTGTTTGTCCGTTTCTCGGGGCCGTTGGGCTGACCTCTGACAAGTGATCTTGACCGATTGCCGGGCGACTTTGACCGCCCGGTTCAGGCCGCTTCGTCCGTTCCTACTCGCCGTCGCTGGTGGTCCGGTTCAGACTCCGGCGCCGGTTCTTCTCGGAGCGACGCACCAGCTCACTCGCCGCGAGCGTCACGGTCGCCACGCCGCGGACCCAGCGGGGCCCGCCACGCTCCGCCCACACCACACACGCACACCCGCCGGCGGCGAGCGCCAAGACGCCGAGCAGCACCAGGCCGACCATGTTCCCCACCTCTGCGTTCATTCGTACGGTCCCGCTGATCATCTCAGGCCGGGAAGGGGCCCAACGGGATGTCCGACCAAAACGACACCTGACTCACAGAGGACCATCGGTCAAGATCAGGTGGCAGGGAACTGCTGGTCGTCAAAATCTCCTGACAAACGGCCAAGATCACTTGTCAGAGGACATGGGCTCTCCAGAGGCCATTTTCGGGAGTGGAGCGTGACACTCAAGATTGAACCTCCCGCGCACTTGTGAGTAGCACGGAGCGTAGTTACGGCCTGGGTTCTGCGGAGTGCTCCCGGGCCCGCCTGCCCGGCGATACCGTGGTGGCACACGCCAGTTCTGCCCTCTGGAGCCCTCGATGAGCGAACAGCCGGCCCCCGCCGACACCGCCGCCCGGCAGCTGGAGCCCGCGGCCGCCGACGCGGTGCGCGCGTACGCGGCCAAGACCCGCGCCGACGCCGACCGGTTCGCCGTCGTCCTCGAGGACATCGCCACCAACGGCCTGCCCGACCCCGAGCAGTGCACCCTGTGGGAGGAACTGCGCGAGGCCCACCTCACCCGCCTCGCCGCTCAGCGCCCGGCTGTCGCCTGATGCCCCACCAACACCGCCGCCGCGCCCGGATCGCGTTCTCCGAATCCGCCGGTCCTCGGCTGCGCGAGTACGCCGACGAAGTCGAGCACGTGCGCCTGCTGTACTGGGTGAGCGCCCTGGACACCACGGTGGTCGTCGCGTACATCGAGGTCTGACCAGCGAAGGAGCCGAGGTGCCCGCACGATGTACGCGAGCAGCCCGGCCTCCCGCAGCATCCCCAGGTGGTACTCCACCGACCGCTCCGACAGCCCGGTACGCCGCACCAGGTACTCGATCCCAGGACGGCACGGGAACAGCTGCGCCAGCTCCTGGGCGACCCGCACCGTCGTCGGCCCGAAACTGCGCGGCCCGCGCGACCGTGCCGCTGCGGCCGGTACAGCCCGGACCCAGCGACCCAGTGGACCGCCTGCATCCAGGGGCCTATCTGGACCAGCTGCCGCATTACGGCCTGGGATATCTGCCGCCCCCAGTGACCGCGCTCCTGCTGATCGCGTGGGGACACCTGCATGGCCTCGTCGCCCTTGAGGTGTTCCGGCATACCTCTTTCCTCGGTGACCACCACACTGAGATCTTCCGCACAGCGATGCGGAACCTGCTTGAGGACATCCATCGCCGGATCGCGGTCGCGCCGGCGCCACGCCCTTGAACCTGAAACTGCCAGGTCGAATTACTCACTCGAATGAGTGGTGAAGCTTTGGTGCCGGCGCCCGGGAAGGGAAACGCTGCCACCCTGAGCTCACGAGTCATTGCTCGTGGACCGGGTCGCGGTGGGTATTCGATTCGCCCACCGCACAAGAAAATTCGAGGTCTTCGCATGCCGGAAAAATCCATTATCCACAGCAAGGCCCAGCATTACTACAACGTGTTCCATCGCGAGCGCGACGGGTGGGTCAGCGAAACCGACGTGTACGCCTGGGTGGGCCGCACGACGCGGGAATTCAAGCTCACGCCAGGAACCGCCCCCGCCAGCGCGCTGCAGAGATCCCTTCTGGAGTACTGGAAGAGATTGTTTGTCCCTATGGATACAGACGGGGACGGCGTCGTATCACGCGACGAATTCTTGGCCGGGTTTGTCAGCCTGGGGGACAAGCCGGATGATTACGCGCGGATTGTCACGCCGTCCGCCAAGGTCTTCGTGGCCACCGCCGACGTCGACGGAGACGGCGAACTCGACAAGTCCGAGTTCAAGCGCCTGTTTCAGTCCTCTTTCGCGCTGAGCGACGAAGACATCGACGTGTCGTTCGCCGACATCGACACCGACAGCTCCGGCTCCATCTCAACTGACGAGCTGAGAGCGGCCATTCGCGTGTTCCACAGCAGGACTGATCCGAACGACCGAGGTCACCGCCTCCTGGGAGCCCTGCGTTCCTGAGCCGACAGAACCGGACAGCGTCCTCTCGTCCGCCGTCGGGTGCTCATTCCACTCGGCACCGGCGATCAGAGGGGCTCCGCCGGTCCCGCATCGAGCCGCGCTCAGGAACAACACGCCAGGAGAATCGACTGTGACCACCCATCTGCAGACAACCAAGGCCCCGCTGGTGACAGCGCACGCCAAGCACATCGTGGCCGAGACCGGTGTCCTGAACAATCCTTACTTCCGAACGCTGGTAGACGGAAGCATGTCGTTGGAGAACTTCCGCGCAAGCCAGGAGCAACTAGGTTTCGCCGTCACCTACTTCGCCCGTCCGATGGCTGCGCTGGTGTCCCGGATCGAGCACCCCGCGGATCGCATCGGAATCCTGGGCAATGTCGTGGAAGAACACGGCGGATTCCGCCCTCAGGAATTCCATCACGAGACCTTCCGCGGATTTCTGGCCAGCATCGGCAGCGACACCGTACGGCTGAACGGCCTGAAGATGATGCCGGCCGTCCACGCGTACAACAGCGTTCTCAGTGCGGTGTGTACGTGGGAGGACCCGCAGGTAGGAATTGGCTGCATGGGCGCGATCGAGTACGCATTCGCCTCGGTATCGGCCATCACGGGCAACGCGGTTGTGAACCGCGGTTGGGTCGCTCAAGCCGACCTGATGCACTACGGCCTCCACTCCGAAATCGACGAACAACACGCAGAGGACTTCTTCCTGCTGCTAGAACCCCACTACCGAAACCCAGCCGCACGACGCCGAATCGACCAGGGCCTCGGCCTGGGCGCGTACGCGCTGAACCGCCTCTACAGCGATCTGTCCGAACTGGGTCGTTGACTCTGCTGCCCAATTCACTGCGGGGGTGAGGGCGGGTCCGCGTTGATCGTTCGCGAGGTCGCCTTTCCGTCGTGCGGCCGTGGAGGCGGTACGGATGTCGATGCGGCCGGTGGGACTGCCGGAGATCCCGGAGCAGACCGTGGTGGTGGCGCGGGCGGCGTTCCCCAGGGGGAGCCTGGCGATACGGGTGCGGCACCACCTCGCGGAGGTCTTCGTCGATGAGCCGTTCGCCGAGGCGTTCGGGGTGCGCGGGGCGCCGAGCCTGCCGCCCGGGGTGTTGTCGCTGGTGACGGTCTGGTGGCGGCCGGGGGCAAGCAGCGCACCGACTCCACCCATGTGATCAGCGCGCCTCAAGGAGACTCCGGCGAGCGGCCGTTGTCGAAGATGACCCCGCGCTCGCCCACGCTCACCGGGACATTGACCCACCGGGCCTTGCCGTCGATGGACGAGGCGTACTGGCAGCGGTGACCGGTGTCTTGGCCGTATGCGACGAGTTCGAGGTCTGGCACCTTTCCGCAGCGTAGGTGCTTGCTGACCCGGTTGTACTCCCTCCAGAACTCGCCGTAGACAGACTTCGCCGTCAACACGGCCTGGCCCGCGTTGGTGATTTCGTACGGTTTCAAGTCACCGGCCGGCTCCTCGAAACGGATGGACCAGGGGACCTTCACGCTGTTGTAGGTGACGGTGCACCGTGTGGTCACGCCCGGCTTTTTGCTCACCTTGTCGCCCTCGCACGCGGCGCTGGTCCTCCCCGGTATCCCGGCCATGGCCACGGTGTGTTTACGCATCGTCCACAGCACCCGCTCGGTGAACGCGGCGTCGTCGGTGGGTTCCGGCGGCAGAGCGCCGAGCAGCGTCTTCACCGTCAGGAGTCCAGGCTCGGCCGAGGTGATCGCGATGGGGAGTTCCTTGCCGCTCTTCGGCGGCGCGGTGTCCGCAGGGCGGGAGGCGTTGTCATGCGATCCCGACCCGCCGCAGCCCGCGGTGACGAGAGCGGTCATGGCTATGCCCAGGAAAGTTCTACCAATGCGCATGCAGCCTAACTCTAGCCAGACGCGCGGCCGGTCGAGACGGTCGCTGTGAACAACTTCGGCAAGGTCCGGCGCTGCACCGAACGCTGGAGAACGGCCATCGAGTTCTTCCTCGCCCTGGCCAGCACCCCCGTGCCCACTCCCGCAGCGCCTGGAGGCCGGCGGCGGTGATCCCGGCGGCCGGGTTGACGGCGTGCGCGAGGACCGGGCCGACTGTCGAGAGGTAGGCGGTGGTCCGGCGGATCTCCTCAGCCCGCCAGTGCAGGCCGGCCGCCGCGTCGGGGGACCGGCCGGGGTCTTCTACCCGCATGTAGTGGATGGTCGCGGTGTGCCGCATCGGCACCAGCGGCGGCACCGTTTCCCACCCGAGGGCGGGCAGCAGCGGCTCCAGCTCGCCCGGGGTGTACGAGGAGACCAGGACCAGGTCCGCCGGAAGATCCATGAGGGCCCGGCCGACCTCGGCGTTCAGGGCGAGCCGTAGACCGCGCGGGCGCGGGTAGACCATCGCGGCCCACCCCTGCCAGGCGGCCGACTCTGCTTCGTGCACGGTGTACCCGGCGGGCAGCGGCCCTCCGTGCGGGGAGAGCACACCATCAATCTCAACTGCAACGTATGGACGCATATCCGAAGAATACGAAACAAAAAGGCGCATCACGGCCAAATGCCCTTATTCTCTTGCGAGTTGGGCGATGACGTACGACCGGCGACCCGAGGACACCGCAGTAATCTCCCGACCCCCCGGCGCCGTGGCCGGCCACTCCCTCTCGCGCGACGGCGGGGCCGCGCGCGTCGGCGCCCGCGAGCACGCATCGACGCCGTCTCTCTCGCCCCCAGCTCGTCCTCGCCGGACACACTCCGCAGGACATCGCCCGCCTGCTGGACGAACACCCCGCCACCGCGACAGACCCCCTGGCCTCCACCGCGTTCCTCGCCGCCCTCACCGGACACTGGCACCGAAACGCCCGCAAGCCCGCACCCCCCGGAGCACCCGGCCTCCGCGCCTACCAACACCGCGCTGCCACCGCAGGAATCGCACTTCTCGCTCTTCGCATGAACTGAATTGCTGGCCTGAGATCACGATCCGACAGGCCCCCGTTTGCGGCTGACAACGACGGCGCCCGCCCCGGGCCACATCCCCGGGGCGGGCGCCGCCGTTGTTCCGAAAGGCCGCCCACTCCAGCCCAAGCGCGGCCAGCTTGTCCGCGGTGAGCTTCGCGCGCCTGCTCTTGCCGTTCGACGGAAACACCCCGAGCTTGACCTCGGTCCCGTCCTCCAGCCGCTCTACGTGGGCGGGACCTTCACAGAGCCCGTGCGGGCCTTGTACTGCGCCAGGGGCCGCCACGCCCCGCTCGAAGGCCCCACAGGCGCCGTGGACGGCTTCGCGGGCGCCTCCGGCTCCGGAATCCTTACCGGTTGGGGGTCAGATACCTGGTCCGGTGAGGTAGGTGTAGCCGCCGGGCAGGCTGTAGCTGCCACCGGGGGTTTTAACGATGACGTCAGCTGCGCCTGCTGCGTTCGGCGGTGCGACAGCGGCGATCTCGGTGTCGGAGACGACCGTGAACGGAGCGCTTGGCCCGCCGGCTTGAATGGCGTTGGGGCCGATGACTACCTGCTCGGTCGAACTCAGTTCGGTGCCGGTGATGGTGACGGCCGTGCCGCCCGACGACGGGCCCGAGGCGGGATCGAGGGCGGTGATCGTCGGGTTGGCGAAGTAGCTGTAGCTGATGCCGTCGGTGCTTCCTCCTGCGGTGACCACGGTGATCGGAACGGTGCCGACACCGCTTGCCGTGGGTACAGTGACGGTGATCTCGCTGTCGCTGACGCTGGTGATCGTGCCCGCGTTGGCCCCGAAGTCCACGGCACTGGCACTTGCCAGGTTCAGGCCGGTGATGGTGACGGTGTTTCCGCCGCTGAACTGTCCCGCGTCGGGGCTGACGGAGACGACCAACGGCGGGCCCGTGTAGAAGAACGGTTCAGGGTTGCTGGTGCCGCCGGCGGTCGTGACCGTCACAGCCACCGTCCCCGTTCCCGAAGGTGAGACGGCGGTGAGCTGGGTGGGCGAGACATTGATGACGTTGGTGGCCGACTTGGAGCCGAAGTCCACTGCGGTTGCCCCGCCGAGGTTCGTGCCCGTGATGGTCACTGTGGTGCCACCAGCGGTGGTGCCCTGATCAGGAGAGACAGGCATGGCATTCCTCACGCAACGTAGACGTTGTGCGAGCCGTTGCATCTCCTCCACGCAGGATGCGCGTTGCGACATCGCTGACGCGGAAATCACCAGGCACCGTGAGCGGGGCCCGGCACACGCCGATGGCAGCGCACCCTTCGGAGAGGGATGGGCGGCCCAGAGGTTCAGAGTTACATCAGTAACCCATCCCAGCTGATTGCATGACAAGAGAGCTGTCGCCTCGCCACCCATTTGGCCGAGCGCGCGAATCCCTCGCCCTTACCGAGTGGATATCGATGACCTGGGGCGACGCCGTTTCCGGCAAGCTGGTCAGCTTTCCCGTATGACAGGTTTCGCGGACATGTCTTCGCGGTACTTGCGTGGTTCCCGGCACAGCTTGGAGCGGCTCACGCCGAGTTCCGCGGCGACTTGCTCGGGGACCGCGTCGTCCTTGATCCGCTGAGCGCTCCCGCGCGGGGGGTCGCGTTGAGCTTCGCCGGACGCCCGGAGCCCTCCCGCTACCAGGTCGACAGCAACCGCCTCACCTGCCTGGGGCTCTGGGGCATCAGCATCGGCCGCAACAAGGTAGGCCTCATCGAGGCCTGCGTCGGAGACCTTGGACGTGACCTGCCCAGTGCGGAGCGCGCCCACTGGCTCAGCTTCAACGAGGCTCCGAGCGGCGGGCTGGACGAAGACCGATTCCGGCGCGACATCCTCGGCCAGTGGCACGACGGTCCCCCTCAACCCCCTGCGCAGCCTGGCAACAGCGAGACAGCGGTTCAGCACCGCGCTGGCCCGAGTCGTGGGGCAAGAGATCTACCGCCCCTGGGACGCCGCCGACAAGATCGCGTTCGACGGCCTGCACATGCCCACCAGCAGCGAACGGCAGGAGACGGACAACCAGATCCTCACCCTCGCCAAGGGCGTGATTGACTACCTCGACGTCAAAGCCATCCGGAATCTCCCCGGCGCCGACCCCAAAGGCACCACGATCAACTGCATCGAGGCCTGGGTGAAGAAGCTCGACGAAGACCCTGTGCCGCTGATCAGCCCACTACGCCTGCTCCAGGGTCTGCGTTCGACCGGCGTCGCGCGCCCCCGCAGCAAGGATTGGCAGGCCACGCTCGTCCGTGCGGGCCTGGACACGCTGCAGCCTGACGAGCAATTCGTCAAAATAGTCGGTTCCTCGCGAGAATCTGCTGAAGCCCCGCTATCCGTCACTGGCCCTGCTCGTCCGAACCGTGCTGGATGCGTGGGGTAACTGTCGACGCGCCGGTGATCTGGGTCGCCGGCAGTCGTGTGAGCAGGCTCTCGATCAGTCGCTGTTGCACAGGCATGTCGTCGTTCCTCCCGATCAGCCTCTGCGTGGCCGAGGTTCGTCCATCGGGGAGAGCTGGTGCGTGCTGGTTCCCATGGGGGCGCGCGCGTGGTGGTACAGGGGGTGGATTCGCCTTCCCCTGGCGCGCCAGCCGATCCGCCCTCTGTGCGCTCGTCTATTCAGGTGGCTACCCGTCAAGGCTCTTGTGTCATGTTTCATTTGTATGGGTCACTTGGGTAATTGAACCGGTGGGCCGCCCATCCCTCTCCGGGGGAGCGCGGAACCGTTGTTCGCCGACCGTCCATGCGTGACGGACCTCGGCATCATTTGTTCCGGATGGCCGCGATGGGCGCCCCCGTAGAGGACTTGGATCCGACCAGTCGCCCCTGCCGGCACTGTCACGTTGACTGGCCGGGTGGGATGATCTTCTGGTTGGTCGTGCCGGGGAGGGATTCGTTCGTGTCGTCCGCGTCGCCGTCGTACAAGGGCCACCGGTACCCGGTTGAGGTGATCGCGCACGCGGTATGGCTGTACTTCCGCTTCCCGCTGTCCTTCCGCGAGGTCGAGGAGCTGATGCTCGAGCGCGGCGTCATCGTCTCCTACGAGACCATCCGCCGCTGGTCCGCCAAGTTCGGTCAGGCCTACGCGGACGGACTGCGCCGCCGTCGGCCACGGCCCGGGGACAAGTGGCACCTGGACGAGGTCTTCGTGAAGATCAACGGAGAGCAGAAGTACCTGTGGCGGGCCGTCGACCAGGACGGCAACGTGCTCGACATCCTCCTGCAGAGCCGCCGGGACAAGGCCGCGGCCAGGCGTTTCTTCCGCTGCCTGATGAAGAAGACCCGTACGGTGCCGCGGGTGGTCGTCACCGACAAGCTCCGTTCCTACGGCGCGGCGCACCGCGAGGTCATGCCCTCGGTGGAACACCGTTCCCACAAGGGCCTGAACAACCGGGCGGAGAACTCCCACCAGCCCACGCGGCAGCGTGAACGCGCGATGAAGAGATTCCGTTCCGCCGGCGGGGCCCAGCGGTTCCTGTCCGCGTTCAGCGGCATCTCACCCCACTTCCGCCCTCACCGCCACCTGATGACAGCCTCCGACCACCGAGCCGAGATGACCGTCCGCTTCGCGATCTGGGACCAGATCACCGGCGCTGCCGGCCGGCCCACCACCGCCTGACCACAGGCCCGGACCGCAAGCCCCACCAGGCCACGACGCACCGTCAGGCACCTGCAACCCAACAACGTGACAGCACCATCCCGCGGCCTCGTCCGCCGCTGCACCGTTCTGACTGGTCCGAGCCCCACCCGCGGGGCCTGGGTCTTCCCGAGCCATCCGGGCTCCAGTCTGGTCGCACGGTCGATCGCGGCCGACGGGCCGCAGGGTGGCTCTGCGATTCGTCCCAAGGAGCACTCCCATGCCCGTTTCACCGAACCAGGGTTCCACCGGCGGCGGCGACGCGGTGGCCCTCACCGGCAGCCACTTCACTGGCACCACCGCCGTGCGCTACGGCCCCCGCAAGGCGGCGAGCTTCACGGTCGTCAGCGACACCACCACCGCCACCGTCACCCCCTCCGGCAACGGCGCCGCCCCGGTCTCCGTGACCACCCCCGGAGGGACGGGGGTGGTCGGCACCTTCTACTACCTGCCGCCGCCCACCTTCCGCATCACCCCGCCTCCTGCCGGCTCCCTGGCAGGCGGCAACACCGTGATCCTGACCGGCCTCAACCTCTGCACCACGAGCGAAGTCCGATTCGGCACGCAGGCCGCCGCATTCACCGTCGACTCCGACAGCCAGCTCACCGTGACCGCCCCCGCGGCGGCCTCCGCAGGTCCGGTGACGATCACCGTGCGCACCAGAGGCGGGATCGCCGACACGGTCACCTACACCTACCTCGCCCCGCCCTCCCTCACCGTCGTCACCCTCGACTCCGGGCCGGTCGGGGGCGGCAACCTCGTCGTCATCACCGGGACCGCGTTCTCCTACACCACTGGCGTCACCTTCGACGGCACACCCGTCACCTCCTACCGGATCGCCTCGGACACCGAGATCGACGCCCTGGTACCGGCCGGGGCCCTCGGCCCGGCCGACGTCTCCATCACCACCCTCGGCGGCACCACGACCGCCACGAACGCCTACACGTATCTTGGAAGCTTCGCGGTACTCGGTGGAGCGTCAGTCACCAACACCGGCGCCACCAGTGTCACCGGCGACCTCGGTGTGAGCCCGGGAGTGTCCGTCACCGGGTTCCCGCCCGGCCAGGTCACCGGAACCATCCACATCTCCGACGCGGCAGCCACCGCGGCCCACGCCGACCTGATCGCCACCTACAACAACGCCGCCGCCCAGATCCCCGACGCCAGCATCTCCGGAGACCTCGGCGGCCTCACACTGACCCCCGGCGTCTACAACGCCGCCACCTCCATCGGACTCACCGGAACGCTCACACTGGACGCCCAGGGCGACCGCAACGCCCGCTGGATCTTTCAGATCGGATCAACCCTGACGACGGCCACCGCCAGCAGCGTGCTCCTCGTCAACGGCGCCACGGCCCGCAACATCATCTGGCAGATCGGCAGTTCAGGCACCCTGGGTACCGACAGCATCCTGGCCGGCAGGTTCCTGGCCGCCATCTCGATCACGGTGACCACCGGCGTTACGGTCAACGGCCAGACCCTGGCCCGCGACGGATCGGTCACCCTGGACACCAACACGATCACCCGCCCGTGGTAGCGCGATCACACACTGCGGGTGCTCTGCCCATCGGCAGCAGATCAAAAGCGAGATGCCTCTCCGGTCGTGGTGCCCACCGTGTCGGCGTCCTCACGCAGTCCGCTGCCCGATTTTGCCGAGATGCGCCCGTACAATACTGCCTCGCGCACGCTTCTGCCCGACGGCGACCTCGAACCCGGCCAGAGTCTGGAGCCGGACCGGCGGGTCGCCCGCAAGCTCGTCCACAACGGGTACGTCGACGTCGCCTGACGCCTCTACCAGCAGACGGGCGACCTGGAGCTCCTGCGGCCCACGGGCACCGATGACCGGATCGACCAGGCATGGGTCAGCGGGCCGCTGACCGACGCGGTCTCCGACTACCGTCTGCTCGACCAGCCCAAGGGTGCCTCCGACCACCACGGCCTGGTCTTCTGCCTGGACACCGACCTGATCTCCCGCGACAACCTTTGGGAGTACCGCTGACGGTCACGCGGCGGCTGGGCTCCCGGCAACGCCTGACCCTCAGCCGCTGGGTCTGTCGCTGGCGCACCATGCCCTTCACCTCGATGAGTTCGGCCTCCAGCTCGGAGATCCGCCGGTCGGCGAGCCGGGAGCCGTCCAGCGCGGCGGTGAGCCGGTCCTGAACCTTCCCCTTGATCGTGGACACCTGGAGACTGGGACGTGAGAGCCCAGAGGAAGCAGTGCCAGGTGGGAAGCAAGTACACGAAGCGGTACTCGGAGGAGTACAAGCGGGACGCGATCGAACTCGTGCGGTCGTCGGGACGGACGGTGACCGAGGTCGCCCGGGAGCTCGGGGTCAGTTCGGAGTCACTGCGGGGCTGGGTGAAGAAGGCCCGCGCTGCCCAGGACACCGGATCGGGACCTGGTTGCGTGCGAGCGGGGCGGGCCGCCGACGATCGGGACGAGGAGCTGAAGCGGCTGCGGAAGCTGACCGCCGAGCAGGCGAAGACGATCGAGATCCTGAAAAAAGCGACGGCGGAGTCAACCGGTTGATGCAACAGCTGCCGCGAGCCTATCAGCGGGAGTTTCGAACCCGAGGGTCTGCCGGGGGCGGGTGTTCAGCTTGAGGGCGACGGCATCCAGTTCGGCCTGGGTATATCCGGACAGGTCGGTTCCCTTGGGAAAGTACTGGCGGAGGAGTCCGTTGGTGTTCTCATTCGATCCCCGCTGCCAGGGGCTTTTCGGATCGGCGAAGTAGACCTTGACGTCGGTGGCCATCGTGAACCGCTTGTGGTCGGCCAGCTCAGTACCCCGGTCCCAGGTCAGTGAAGTCATCAACCCGTCGGGCAGATAACGGACTTGATGACTCAGTGCGGAGATCACACTGGTGGTGTCCTTGCCTGCGACCCGGACGAGCATGACGTAGCGGGAGTGCCGTTCGACCAATGTGGCAATGTGGCTGTTCTTCGCACCGGTGATCAGGTCGCCTTCCCAGTGGCCGGGAACAGCCCGGTCCTCGGCCTCGGCCGGACGCTCGTGGATGGAGACCGCGTCGCGGATACAGCCGCGCTGCTGACCGGCGGTGGAGGCGTTCTTCGAGCGGCGCATCGTGCGTCGGCGGCGCAGATGGGAGACGAGCTCCTTCTTCAGTACGCCTCGGGCCTGGATGAACAAGCTCTTGTAGATCGTCTCGTGAGACACGTACATACCGTCCTCGGGTGCGAAGGCGCGGGCAAGCCAGCCTGCGATCTGACGCGGCGACCAGTCCTCCTTCAGCTTGCCCGCGACCGTGTCCCGCAGGGCCGGACTCTGTTGCAACAGACACGACTTCGGGCGCCGGGCATTGCTCCAGGCGCCCTCGTCCGCGCGAGCGGCCCGGTACCTCTCACGCCCGCCGTGACGCCCCACCTCGCGACTGACCGTGGACGGTGCCCGACCCAGCCGGCCCGCGATCGCCCGGAAGGAGTCACCGGCGGCCAGACCTCGGGAGATCTCCTCCCGCTCCGCCAGCGACAGCACTCCGGCCGACCGAGTCCTGGCCGCCGGGACGAAACCGCCGTTCGCCGCGACCACCCCGTGGATTGACCCGGGCACCTTGCCCAGCGCACGCCCGATCTCGCTCAGCGACAACCCCGGACGCCCGATCCTCGCCACCCAGCAACACTCCAGCAACCGTTCTACCTGGGATGTTGCACCGACCCATTGACCTCACCACTGCCTTCTTCGTGAAGGAGAGCGACCGGTGAGCAATATATGCCGGTTCATCCACGCGGAGAAGGCGAACTATGCGGTCACGCTGCTGTGCAAGGTGATGAGGACCGCCCGCTCCACGTACTACGCGTGGGTGGCCGGGCGGCAGGCCCGCGAAGCGCGGCGGCAGGCAGATGAGGCCCTGGCCCACGAGATCACGGTGATCCACCTGGCTTCCCGGCGGAACTACGGCGTCCCGCGCGTCACCGCCGAACTGCGCCGGCAGGGCCGACTGGTCAACCGCAAGCGGGTGGAGCGGGTCATGCGGGAGCACGGCATCGCCGGGCACAGCCGGCGCACCGGACGCCGCGGCCTGACCAAGGCCGACACCAGGGCCGCCCCGTCGCCGGATCTGATCGGCCGGGACTTCACCGCGACCCGCCCCGGTACGAAGATCGTCGGGGACATCACCTACATCCCCACCGCCGAGGGCTGGCTCTACCTCGCCGCGTGGCTGGACCTGGCGACCCGGGAGGTGATCGGCTACTCGATGGCCGACCACCATCGTGCCGAACTCGTTGTCGATGCCCTGGACATGGCTGCCGCGCTGGGCCGCCTGGAGCCCGGCTGCGTGATCCACAGCGACCGCGGATCGGAATACACCTCCGGCCAACTCCGCATGAAAATCGGCGAGTTGGAGTGTCGGCAAAGCATGGGGCGGACCGGCAGCTGCTTCGACTGTGAGGATGATCAGGTGCCGCTTCGGGCGGTGGCCTGACCCGTGCTTCGACTGGCGTTGTTGCCTTGGCGTTGATCTGTCGGCCACTGCCTGGAGCGGTACTCGCTACCGCCGGGCAGGGGACGTGTCCCGATAGAGGCCTTCGCGACAGGCACCGTCACAGTCTTGACCGCCCCGCCTCGGCGACGGCCACCATTACCCGAGGCGATCAGGAGACAGGCGACCTTGCCCAGCATCACGCAGTCCACGGCCCCGTGTCACATCCCTGCCGACGCCGCCGAGGAAGTCCTCCTCGGCGTCGACACCCACAAGGATGTTCACGCCGCAGCCGTCATCACTACGCTCGGCGTCTCCCTGGACGGCCGGAGCTTCCCGACGACTGCCGATGGCTATGGCCAACTCGTTGCCTGGGCCCGCTCGTTCGGCATACTGCGGCGCGCCGGAGTCGAGTGCACCGGCTCCTACGGGGCCGCCCTGACACGGCGCCTGCAGGCCGAGGGCATCGAGGTGACCGAGGTCAACCAACCCGACAAGGCCGCCCGACGGCGCCACGGCAAGACCGACGCCATCGATGCCGAAGCCGCCGCCCGCGCCGTGCTGTCCGGTCGGGCCACGGCCGCAGCGAAGACGAGCGACGGCCCGGTGGAGATGCTGCGACTGTTCAAACTGGCCAAAGGGTCCGCGATCAAGTCCAGGACCCAGGCCATCAACCAGCTCAAGAGCGTCCTGGTCTGCGCCAACGCCGAGCTCCGCGAGTCCCTGGCTGGGCTGAGCAACCCGAAGCTGTTCCAGCAGTGCGCCACACTCGCGGAGTCGGAGATCCCCGGGCCGGCAGGGGCCGCGCGTCACACCCTGAGACTGCTGGCCCGCCGCATCCTGAACCTCACCGAGGAGATCAACGACCTGACCAAGCGGATAGCCGAAGCAGTAACAGCGAGTACTCCTGGTCTGCTCGACGTCCACGGCGTCGGCCCGGACAGCGCGGCAGCCTTGCTCATCGCGGCCGGTGACAACCCCGAACGTCTCGACAGCGAGGCGTCCTTCGCCGCCCTGTGCGGCACCAGCCCGGTCGAGGCGTCCTCCGGCAAGACTCAGCGCCGCAGACTCAACCGAGGCGGCGACCGCCAAGCCAACGCCGCCCTCTTCCGGTTCGTCCTCAGCCGCCTGCGCTGGGAGGGCCGCACCCAGGACTACATGCGGCGACGCCTCGCGGAGGGCAGGACGCGCCGCGAGATCATCCGTTGCCTCAAGCGGTACGTCGCACGAGAGATCTACCGGCTCATCGTCCCCACATACACCGCGGCAGACCGCACGGGACCAGCCCGAGACTCCGCTTGACATCCATAGGGGCATCAACGCCGTCAGCGAGGCGTTCAACAGCGTGCTCAAGGTCGAATATGTCCACCGGCACACGTTCGCCACCCGCACCGAGGCCCGGCTGCGGATCGCGACCTGGATCACCGGCTTCTACAACACTCGGCGACTACACAGCGTGTGTGGGTATCGAAGTCCGATCGACTACGAGCACGACCACCGGGCCAACTCCGCCTTGGGACTGGCCGCTTAGAAGATCTCCACAATTCGAGGGGATTGACAGACGTGACATCACATGCCGCTGGGATGCGCGGACAGCCAGTCGGGGTGCGCAGCTTTGAGAGCGTCCCGGACCGCGGCGCTGGGCGCGAACACATCCCCGCCACCGTCATAGGGGTGATAGAGCCAGCGAAGATCGCGCGGGGCCAGGGTAACTCCTGCGATCACCTCGTCGGCCACGAGCCGCAGAAGCGGATCAAGAGCTTGCCTGTTACGCGGACGACGACTGATGTATGCGTGATCGTAGAGGATGTCATCCGGGAAGTCGTCGTCATGAACCCAACTGCCCCAGTGCTGGGCATCCGGGTCGACCCTTTGAAGGTCCGCCATGCGCGTGACAGGCTCAGGGTCTCCGTTCCACTCCCGGGTGACCGCATACAGCTCGTTGTCGTTCGGCCCCAGCTCGACCAGCAGCGTGTGATGGCGTTCGAGGAGAATGCTGTACTCGGTCTCGTCGTCCGGGTATCGCTTCGATCCGGGGAGGCTATGAAAGCGCACCCATCGGTCGGGATAGGCCCGGCGCATTGGGATGTCCTGCTGCGGCGCAGGCCATTGCCGTTGCCACAAGGCAGAGAGCGCTTCGAGATCAAGGCCGGGAGTACTTCTGTTCACCGCTCCATGATCGGGCATTGATGCTTCGACGGACCTGCCACCCCCGTCAACGAGCGGCAGGACCAGCTCGGAGGGAACAGAAGCAGGTTCAGAGAAGCCTGCATTCGTTGCTCGCTCCTCAGGCCCGAGCCCGCCCAGCGGCACCGATTGATCGAAATCCGCGACACCCTCGTCGCCCGCACCATCGAAGCTGAGCGGGAGGGATGGCTCGGCGAGATCGAAGGGCTCCAGGTCAGCCTTGCCGGCGCGGAGGGCAAGATCGCACAGCTAGACACCGAGGACGCCAGGCGGAGCATGACCGTCGACCTGGGGATTCCAGTCTTCAGAGCTGGTGATCAATGACCCGTTTGCGACCCTGGCGACAAGCCAACGGACCCTGCTGTCCGCGTACTCATTGAGGTGTTCAGGTACGGATGAACGGACTCTGTCGCTGATCTTGTGATGTCAGCCGTCGAAGCGGATCCAGTCGACGGGCAGGTCGGCTAGCGGTGCCAGGGCGCTTCGGTGGGTGGCGCCGGCCCAGACATCGAATTCTTCGCCGTCCTCGCTGCTGACATGCACGACGAGTCCGGGGGCCACGTAGAAGTGAGTGGGTGCCCACGGCCAGAAGGGACGCAGGGGCACAAGGTGCAGCGCTTCGGTGAGTCGAGCGACCTGTGCTGCCGTGAGTCTGCGCGGCAGCGCCCGGTAGTCGGCACTCATGGAAGCCTCGAAGAGGGAGAACTGGATCAGGAAGCCGCTGAGCGGTTCTTGTTCGGCGATCGGTTCCTCGTCGAATTCACGGAACCAGACAGTCGGATCGGCCTCAGGTCCGTCGAGGGTCCACAGGAGTGACCAGAAGAAGCCTCCTTGGTTCTCGACGCCGAAGACGAGCATCTCCCCCAGGTGGTCGGTGTGCAGGTCTGGCTCGGGCAGGATGCTGTTCTGGGTTCCGAGGGCGCTCGGCCGCTGCTTCGCGAGCTGGTACAGCTGCCTCAGTCCAGCAGGCAGGCACGACGGAAAGCAGGTGGCAGGTGGTTCGGTGGCGTCTGCGTCTGGATACCAGCCGTTGATGAACTGTTCCAGCGCTGCCGCACGGTCACCCTTCATGTTCCTGAGCCACTCCAGACCCGGCAGGTCTACGGCGGGAAGCGGTGGGCGTACCCGGTTGAGGAGCTGTCGACTCAGGGGTGCTTCAAAGCGCAATTCGCAGTTAGTGAGAACGGCGTCGGACGTGCTGGCCTGGCTCACCTTGGCAGTGCCGAGGTACAGGGCCTCTTCTCCAAGGCGGACCGCAATGTGGATCTGCAACGAGCTTTCGTCCGCGGCCCAGGGCGATCCCATCAGCCGCTCTGTGACCGGAGCCGGTGCGGGCCCGATCAGACGAACTTTCTCTGCACTCCACACACCGCTCCTGGCGGGCGAGTCACCCGCTTCCACGGTGATCACCGTCCCTGCCTGGCCTATGACGATGCTGGCACCCCCCACCATGAAGCGCCCCGCGCTCACCGAGCCACCGACGAGCACGGATACGTGCTCCTCATCGAATACCAGCGCCGGAATTGCGGCGGAGCCCTGATCAGTCATCCCCGCATCATCCTCGACCACCACTGGGCATCCCTAATGTCTGCCGGCTGTGGCCGTCACAAGATCAGCGCCAGAGCCCGTTCACGTGTACGCCGACAGCTGCGAAGTTAGTTCAGAGAAGGTCCGTGTATAGCTTCGTGGTCAACTGGCCGCCGCAGCCGCCGAGCAGAGTCCCGCACCAAAAGGTGTTGTCCTCGTGAGCGCGGCGGAATGCATCCAGCTCGATCGCTTCCATCGGCAGCATCAACGGCTCCTCCGAGTCCGCGCCGCCGAGGACAGCTGTCTGGATCTGCCGCTTGTCCCCCCGCATGAAGCCTCACCTTCGTATCAACTCAGCGTCTCAGTCCAGGGGTTCGCTCCGCAGCCGAGCGCATCCGTCCTGCTCGATGCAGACGGTCGTGGGAGGGCAGAGCCGTGAGCGTCGGCTTGTGAGTGGCTACCCAAGCCGGACGATGTCCAGTACGGACAGGTGCCGCTGGTGGCGGTTGAGGAAGTAGATGACGCTGAGCTGACCGACCGAGGCGGCCCGTACGTCCTCGTCTTCCGGATCGCTGGCGTTCCACTGGGGGAAGCCCCAGGGGGAGCGGGCTGCGATGTCCAGGAGGTCGCGCAGCATCTCCTTGGCGTGATCGGGGAGGTCGCTGAGCGTCTTGGCTGCCTGGGGCGACAGCCTGGCGGGCCACGGTTTGTTGCTCATGGGCGGGGTTCGAGGACGTCCTCCAGGGCCACGAAGCCGCTGTCGTCCATGCCGGAATCGATGAACGCGTCCACGGCCGGGGCGGTGTCCAGCCGAATCTGCCAGGTGCGGACGACCTCGTGGAGCGGCGTGAGGCTGTAACTGGCGCGCGAGTCCTCCAGCGCTTTGCCCCAGTCCCGTTCGAAGGCCGGCACCCAGGCGTCGGCGCGGTGGTTGGTACGGATCCGTGCGAGGAGCTGGGCAGCCGCACCGGGTGCGGGCGCGGGGGGCGGTGCGGGGGCGTACTCGGGCTGGGCGCTCATGGGTTCCTCCAGGCAGGTCCTGTTCGACACGTTAGCGCCGTCGCCGCCACCACTTGCTGCGTTCTGCCGTAATCGAGCCCCAACCGGCTTTCGGCGGCGTCATCCTTGGCACATGGAGGACTTCGAGTTCGAGTGCTGGGACTGCTGGGAGACCAACTACATCAAAGGCCGCCCCAAAGGGTTCTGGACAACGACCCACTACGAACTACCCGGCGAATGGAACTGCTGGTCATGCGGCGCCGTCAACACCACCCCCGACGACTGACCGGAACAACACCCTGCCCGGAGCGGACGGTGCGATTCAGCGGGCCGGGAATCGGCGCCTGAACTGCCTGACACGCACCTGATGCGGGTGGCCGCCCCGCGGCTTACAGCGCGAGCTCGGCGCGGCGTTGCAGTCAGGGCAGGCGATATCCATGACCTGCCACGAGGCCGGCTGTGGCTGCGGGCGTGGCTGTGAGCTGAGGCGCTGTGCGTTTGATGCGGTCCGCAGGGTGGGCCGGGATCAGGCCACGCCGAGGAAGCTCAGTACGGCGAGCACCCGGCGGTGGTCGGCGTCCGCCTTCGGCAGGTCGAGCTTGGCGAAAATGTTGTTGATGTGCTTGGCCACCGCGCTCTCGCTGACCACGAGTTGCCCCGCTATCCCGGCGTTGGACCGGCCGCCCGCCATCAGCTCCAGGACCTCGCGTTCCCGCGGGGTGAGCCGGTCCAGCGGGCCGCTGTGGCGGCGCGCCAGAAGCTGCGAGACGACCTGCGGGTCCAGCGCCGTCCCGCCGGCCGCGACCCGGCGCAGCGCGCCCACGAACTCTTCCACGTCCGCGACGCGTTGCTTGAGCAGATAGCCGATGCTGGAGGTGTTGGCGGACAGCAGATCGGCCGCGTACCGCTCCTCCACATACTGCGAGAGCAGCAGCACCGCGGTCTGTGGCCACTGCTGCCTGATGATCAGCGCGGCACGCACGCCCTCGTCCGTGAAACCGGGGGGCATACGGACGTCGACCACGGCGATGTCCGGCCGGTGCTCCTCCACCGCGGCCAACAGCGCCTCGCCCTCGCCCACTTCGGCGACGACCTCGAACCCGGCCATCTCGAGGACCTTGACCACTCCGACCCTGAGCAGTACGGAATCCTCGGCGATCACGGCACGCACGGCAGCTCCACGGTGATGACGGTCGGCCCCCCGACGGGGCTGTCGACCGACAGCGTGCCATCGACCGAGGCGACCCGCTTGGCCAGCCCTGCCAGCCCGGTACCACCGGTGGGTTCCGCGCCGCCCACGCCGTCGTCGCTGATGACGACCAGCAGCGTCTTCCCGAAGCGCTCCACGGTGACCTCGGCCCTGGAGGCCTCGGCGTGTTTCACCACGTTCGTCAGCGCTTCGGAGACGACGAAGTAGGCGACCGCCTCGATCGTGGGAGACGGACGTGACGGCACGTCCACCTTCACCCGTACCGGGATGGGTGCTCGGGCGGCGATGCCGGACAGCGCGGCGTCCAGGCCGCGGTCCTCCAGAACGGCCGGGTGCAGTCCGCGCACCAGGCCGCTCAGCTCCTCTATCGCGTCCTTCGCCTCCCGGTGCGCCTCATCGATCACCTGGCGGGCGTCCTCGGGCAGGTCCTGGAGCGTGGCCTTGGCCAGGCCGAGGTTGACCGCCAGGGAGACCAGCCGCTGCTGAGCGCCGTCATGCAGGTCCCGTTCGATCCGCCGCCGTTCGGCGTCGACTGCGTCCACCAGGCCGGTCCGGCTCTCGGTCAGGTCCTCGACTCGGCGGGCCAACTGCTCCTCGCGGCTGGGCCCGAGCAGGACGGTGGCGGTGCGGGTGTCGAGCCGGGAGAGGGCGTCGGTCGACAACCGCGCGATGTGGAGCAGGGCGAGCCCCGCCGCGGTGACGTACGCCGCCCAGGTGTAGTAGCCGGGATGGTCGACGCGCCAGTCCAGCGGCACCAGCCAGATCCACAGGTAGATCGAGGTGGCGGTGACGGCCACGACCCATGCCAGGAGGGTGAAGGACCCCGCGAGAGCGAGCAGCGGCCCGTCCAGCAGGTGGTACCTGAGCTGCCGGTGCCCCGCCTGGGATCGCAGCCACTCCGGCAGCCGGGGCCGCTGTCCCGCGTAAGGAGAGGGGATGGCCACGTCGAGCCGGGTGCGGAAGCGGCCGCGCTGCACTTCGGTCAGCAGCGGCCCGGCGAGCACGATGGCCGTGAACGCGACGAACACCGCGACGGGCAGTTGGCCCGCCGGGTCGAGGACCGGGACGAAGAGCAGCCACAGCAGGGACACGACGAAGAGGACGCCGAGCTGGACGAGGACGCCCGTGACGAGGAACGAGACCGGTCGTCCGGCTCCCTGGAACGGGAACAGAAGTAGGCGCCGCAGGCGGGCGGTTGCGTGCATGAGGAAACGGTAGGTGTCCGGGCCGGGGGCGGGCCATGGCAAGAGCATCCGCCTCGGGGTGTAGCTAGTGCCACCCCCACAACGGACATTCGCGTTACTGACCATGAGCGCCGGGCGGACGAGGCTTGAGGCCGTGAAGGAACGCCAGGAACGCGAGGAGAACGATCCGATGAGCACGCTGAGCGTCTGCCGACTTCAGGACGAGGCCCGCGGCTCGACCGGTCCGCGCATCCGCCGCCGGTACCGCCTGGAACACGTCCTGGTCGGCTGCGGGCTGGCCCTGCTGCCGTGGCTGGTCGTGCTGGCCAACGGGCTGCCGGGGACCGCCATCGCCTCGAACTGGTGCACCGCCTGGATCGGCCTGGACGCCTTGGAGGCGCTGGGACTGATCGCCACGGGGCTGCTGGCCATGCGCGGCCACCACCTGCACGCCCTGACGGCCACCGCCACCGCGACGCTGCTGGTGGTCGACGCCTGGTTCGACACGATGACCGCGGCACCGGGCGCGGATCAGGTCTCGGCGATAGCGATGGCGCTCGGCGCGGAACTGCCACTGGCGGTGGTGTGCGTCGTGCTGGCGGTACGAGGGTTTGCCCGCCAGACAGCCTGACCCTCGCTCCCGACCCCGCCTCCTTCCCGCACGCCGCCATCCCCTCCCCATGGGCAGAACTGTGACGGACCGTCGAAGGCATGGGCGGACGCTGCGGGAAGTGCCATGGCTCATCAACGCCTGACGACCTGCTCCTGCACCAGGAGGCAAAGCACAGGTCCGAGGCGGAGGAGACCTGCCGCACGACGCGGCTGGACAGCGCTCTGGCCTACAACCACAAGGTGCGCGGCAACGTGCTTTACCGTTCCGGGCGTTACTCGGAGGCCTGCGATGTCTACGAGCAGGCCCTGGCTGAGTTCCGCGATATGGGCGAGCGGCGTGGTGAGGTCCTCGCCCGGATCGGTTTGGTGAATTCCCGAGCCCGCCTCGGCCAGGTACGCGGACAGACCGCGGCCGACCTTGAGGAGCTGTGCACCGAGATGGACAGCATCGGCCTCCGGCATGCTCGCGCCATGGTCGACCGAGCACACGAGGAACTCGGCCTGACCCTCACGGCGGCCGGCGGCCCGCAGTGATCCTCACCGCCCCGCTTCTCCTGCTCGGCTTCCTTCGCCAGACGAGCTCGCGCGCCGCGAGTAGCCGGCCCCGTCCGCCCCTTCCTGCTGGTCGGCGGATCCGGCTGTGCGCGGCCGGTACGGTGCCGGGCGACAGCAGAACGGACCGCGGTTACCAGGTTCAGCGATCAGCAGTCGGCCCTGCCACCGCGTTCACCACTTCCTGGTGAGCTCGTCGAGGGGATCCCCGGCGTGTGTCCGGCTGACGCGGTCCGCGGCCGCGATGGCGTCCGTGATCCAGGCCCTGGCGCGCAGGGTGCTGCCGAGATGGGTGGCGAGGGCTGTGGTGATGTCCTTGAGCCGGGCGTCGCGGTTGAAGACGTCAAGGACGAACTCGGCGAGCGGTTCGAAGTCGCCGTCCTGGGCCTCCTGGACGGCGGAGGACATCGTCGAGCGTATGCGGTAGATGCCTGTGGCTTCCTTGAGTCCGCGCCAGAACCGGGCGTCGTCGTGGCCGGGGAGGTCGTTGAGGAGGGCGGCGAGCTGCTGCTCGTCGTCGGTCACGGTCGGCTCCTTCGGGTAGGCGTCTTGCTGTTCAGCGTGTGCGGGGCATGGTCATACAGGCGTGGTGATGGCACGGGTCGGTTCGGCGTTCCTCTTCGTCGGCGGGCGCGGCCTGGAGACCGGCAAACTCCACCTGGCGGCCGGTCAGGACCACGCCGGGGGCCTATCCCTGGGCCGGGCGGTCAGCGGCGGATGGTCTTGCCGTTCTTGACCTGGGTGCGGTCGTGCATCTTGTCCAGGAGGTCTCCGAGAACGGAGAGGGATTCGGAGTCGGCGTGGCCGACCTGATCCGTGACCGTGAGGGCCTGGAGGGCAGGGGCGATCTGCTGAGTCAGGGTGAGAGCATCAGGAAGCTCAGCGGCGTACACGACCTGTCCGTACTCGGGACCGTCCAGTTCGATCAGGTACCGCGGTTCCGGGTGAGGGTGCCACCGGACGTAGACGTTCAAGTGGAGCGGGGTGTTGTAGAGCTTGCCGGCGCCGAACCAGTACACGAACCCGGCGGCCTTGATGGAGTCCTCGTAGCGGTCGCCCTTCCCCGAGGGGACCGGGTCGTGGTCCAGGCGGGTCCAAACGCCGTCGGAGTACAGCCAGGGACATGGGCGCTGCTGCTCGTTGTCGGGCATGCGGTTTTCCTTCGTGGTGCTGGTCGGGCGGTTGCGGGCGTCTTCAGGAGAGGGCGTTCGGCTTGCGGGGCGGTGGGACGGCGCGCAGCAGTTCCCACAGTGGGCGTGAGCCGGCCGCCCACGCGGCGAGGGTGTGGCGGTCGACGACATGGAGCCGTTGCTGCTCGGCGAAGGTGACAGCCGGGCCGGTGACGCGGCCGTTCGTCACGATCACTGCGATGTCGGCGCCGTGGAACTGGCGGGCGGTGCCGTTGAGGACTTGAAGGTCCGGCGTGCCGACGGCGGAGCCCGCGAGGCCGTTGCGCCTGTGTTTGCACTGGATCACCCAGTGGCGGCCGTAGGGGTCGGTGGCCTTGACGTCGGCGCTTTTGTCGCCGACTCCTCCGACCTGGACCGCGTCGGTGCAGCCGACGCGGAACATCAGATCGCGTACCGCGTGCTCGAACTCGCGGTGGTCGAGCCGGTCCAGGTGTTCCACCGGGTAGCGCAACGCCTGGGCGGCCTGGGCCCTCCGACGGAACTGTGTGGTGCGGTGCCGGTGCCGCAGCAGAACCCCGGCGGCCGCGGCGGCCAGGACGACGGGCACCATCCAAGGGTGCGCGGCGAGCCAGGCGAGCAACTGCCCGGCAGCCCACAGGCCGACGACTGCGAGCAGCAGGACCTGGGCGCCACGTTGCTGGCGCTACTTGCGGGAACGGGTAGTCCGGCGTCGCACGACAGGGCGGTGTGAGGGCCTGCGTGGGGCGGGGCGGCGGGTGGCCATCGGGTGCTCCGGGAGTCAGCGGCTTGAGTCGGAGATGCCGGAGACGAGCTGGCCCAGGAACTCCAGGATCCCCTCGCCCACCGGAGTCGGAGCGATGACCACGCCCAGGGCAAGCACGATGACAACGGTGAACTTCTCATCGGTCCGGCTGCGTGCCTGCGTACGCCGCCGGAGCCGGAAGACGACGATGACGGCGAGCAGCAGCCCCAGATTGACCGTCAGCACTCTGTCTGTCCCGCCCCGGTCGGACTTCCACCATCTGAGCCCGGCCGGTACACGGCGGGCTGCTCAACCCCCCTTATGTATCCCGGATTCCCCACCCGCGCCGCCCAGTTATCGAATGCTGACGCAAAGTGACCTGTTGGCCGGAATGACCAGGCCCAGCACCCGGGCGGTGGAATCGCCGAAGCTGAAGGCGGCGAGCAGGATGCGGCCTCCGCTCCTGGGAGCTGTCATAGTCGGCGGCGTCCCGAACGGCTACCTCTACGGCCTTCATCGCGGCAAGGCAGGCCGTCTCGTAGTCGCCGAGGTCGAAGTTGATCCGCACCGTGCCGTCCAGCGCCGGGTGGAGGGGTCCGGCCAGCCGCTGACGGGCATCGAACCGAAGGATGCCCTGCGGATCGTCCACCAGCTCCCGGCCGTCTCGGGAGACCTGGCGGAAATGTTCCTGGCCCGGGATTCCGGACAGGGCGTTCGCCTCCAGCCAAGTCCATGCGTCGGAGAGACGGCCGACCAGCAGGTCGGCGCTCGTCCTTCAATGCCTGCTTCGCCCGCCCGTTGGGCTGCACCTCGATGCTGATCTTCGCGTCGTCGCCAGCCTCCTCCAGACGCTCGGCCATCTGCTTCCACGCCGCGTCCAGCACGGCGACCAGGCCTTTCAGATGCTGCTCGGCGTCCGCGTCCAGGCTCAGGCCCGCCAGGACGTCGTCGCGTACGGCCTCCCACTCCTTGCCGTCCAGCAGGCGGGCGCGCGGGTCGGACCAGCCGTACGAGGGGGAGGCGAAGATGTCCCGGCGCTTCAGGGCGCGGAAGAGCTGTTCCAGCACGCACACCACGTACGCGTCGCGGTCCACCGCCCCCTCCGGCAGATCGGCGTTGGCGTACACCGCCTTGCGCCACACCGGCGGCACCAGCTTGTCGTCGATCTCCCGCGGCAGCAGCGGCTTCTCGCTCACCCGCCGCCGGGACCGGCGGGCAGCCGCTTCACTCCGGCCAGCACCCGCTTGCCGCCGGTCGCAGCCCCCAGCGCCGAGGTCTCGCCCAGCAGCGCGAGGAACGGCTTGACGGTGTTGTAGCGCAGCGCCAGCGCGTTGCGCATGGCGATCTCCGCCGAGTCGTCGTCCTCCGGGACCAGGCTCACCACCATGGCCGCCGCACTGGACAGCACGGCCCGCGGCGCGATCTCCTCCAGCGCCCGCCACAACGCGGCCCGATCCGGGTCGCAGCCGGTCTCCTCCAGCAGCTCCAGCTCCTCGATGACCACCTTCGAGATCCTGGCCGTGATCCTGGCCGCCTTTTCCAGCTGCGGCAGCGTCCTTCACCACCTGCGTGGCATGTCCGTCCTGGCCGTCGCCGATGTGCTCGGTGTCCCGGCTGCCTCGGTCCGTTCGGACCAGAGGCACGCCCGGTACCTGCTGGAGACCGCTCTGCGCTCCGACGACAATCCCGAAGGGAACCCCCGTGACAGCCATTGACGCACTGCTGGCCCGCGCGCTGCTGCTCGAAGAACCGGCCCGGCCGCGTGACGTCGTCCGGCCGAGTACCGAGGCCGCGCCGGGTGCCCTTTCCGAGGAGGCGTCCAGGCGTCAGGACACGCTCGCCGTTGTGGCCGGCCGTGATCTGCAGGCCCTCTGCGAGATCCTGGTCTCCCGCACGCCGACCTCCGATCTGCAGGTCTTTGTGACCGAACAGATCCCCGAGCCCGCCGGGGCCCGAGTTCTGGGCTGTGTTCTCCAGCTCGCCAACGCGGCCGAGGGCGCCAGGGCCTGGTGGCAGTGCGCGGCCGGCGCCGGAGACGCCGCCGCGTACTGCCTGTACCTGCACCACCGCGCTCTCGGCGCGACCAAAGCGGCCGAGTGCTGGTACCAGCAGACCGGGCTCGACATCCCTCCCGGCTCTGAACACTCCCAGGAGCGCGGGGACACCGCCGGCCCCGTGCCGATGCTGACCTCGGGCACCAGCACGCCCACCCTCCTGAGGGTGTTCAGGAATCTGACGGGGCGGACCAGCCGCCCGCGGACCGAAGCCGTCAACGCCCTCATGCACTATCTGCCGACCGCGGTGGCCATCGGCTACGTCAACGACGAACCGGACATCGATCTGCCTTTGCCCGGCCCTGGTTTCGCCGAGCAGATTGGTGTGCTGCTCGCGGCCGCGGGCAGCACGGCTGCCCCGGCGAGACAAGGGCGACGTCCCAAGCCGCCTCTCAGGTCCCGCCGGGAGCGTGAGCACGGCCGGGCCTGGGAGGAGACCGGGCAGGCGGTGCGGGGATGACGCTGACCGGGACGAAGGAAGGAACGGGGCGGCTGGATCCGGGCGCGCTCGCACTGCGGGGGCTTGCCGGAGGCTTTGCACGCGCTTCACCATCTGTGATGGAGCAGTTACCAACGTGACTGGGGTGGGATATGTCTTCGGGAACGGGCGGGGGCTACTGGGACGAGAAGGCGCTGCCGAGCGTGTTCAAGCACGAGCTCCTCAAGCGCTACCTCTCGCCGTTTGGAGGGATGACCGGTTCGCACGCGCGCGACAAACTCGTCGTGTACCTGGACGGGTACGCGGGTGAGGGCCGGTACGAGAGCGGTGAGCCCGGGTCGGCGGAAATCGCTCTCCGGGTGGCCTCGCACCACCGTTCGCGGGGGCTGACGCTCTCCTGCTTCTTCGTGGAGCAGCAGGCGAAGTCGTTCGCGCGGCTGGAGGAGGTGGTCGCCGGGTATCAGCGGCGCGGTGTGCAGGCCGTGGCCCGGCGGGGCGGTGTCGACGACGTCCTGGACGACGTGCTGCACCAGGCGGTCCAGGCGCCGCTGTTCCTGTTTCTAGACCCGTGCGGTCTGTGTCTCCCGCTGGACCGGCTGGCGGGTGCGTTCCGGCAGAGGCCGCACCGCTGGCCTCCCACCGAGCTGCTGATGAACTTCAGCATGATGGCGGTGCGCCGGATCGGCGGGCACGTCCGGTCCTCGAAGGGCAACGAGAAGACCCTGCAGCGGTTCGATGCCGTGTGCGGCGGTACCTGGTGGCGCGAGTACTTCGCCGCCGGGCGGCCGGACGCGGCGGAGAAGGTGGCCGCCGAGTACGGGCGGCGTCTCGGCCGGCGGGCGGGGCTTTCGGTCGTGTCTGTGCCGGTGGCGCACAAGCCGGGCGACAAGCCGGTGTACCACCTGGTCTTCGGGACCCGGAGCCCGTACGGGCTGTGGGTGTTCGGGGACACGGTGGCCCGTGCGCGCGACGAGTGGTGGAAGACCCTTGAACTGCGTGAGGAGGACACGGAGATGACGCTCTTCTCCACAACGTCGCTGAAGCAGCCGGATCCGGGGGAGATCGCGGCCCGGGCAGTCCCCCACATCGCGGGGAACCTCGGTGATCTCCTGCAGCGGGAGCGCCGGCCGGTGAAGCTGGTCGACTACACCCTGGAGGTCCTCGGCCGTTACTACGGACAGGTCCCCGACCCCGTGGTCCGGAAGGCGGTCCAGCTCCTGCACAAGCAGGGCGGGACACCCAGCGACGGAGTCGGTGAGCGGCACGTCCGCAACATCGTCCTCAGGCCCGGCCCGGTCGCGGCCTGACACGGCGAAGGTCCCTGCGCAGCAGTGCCGCGCAGGGACCTTCGGCCGCTTCTTGCTCCTGGTCAGGCCGCGACCGGGAGCGGCATCTGGTCCCAGGTCCGACCGTTGAGGAGACGCCCTCCGGCCTTCGGGGTGCGCCCGCCCCACTGCTTGAAGAAGAACGCGACACCCGCGTCGAGGCAGGTGTCGCGGATCGAGGTGACCAAGGACTCGTCGAGCGGGCGGTGCGCCGGCCCGGACTCGCCACCCGCGATGACCCAGTCGATGCCGTCCAGGTCCAGGCCGTGCAGCGGGCCGAGCAGCGGCTCGCACGACAGGAACCGGACAGCCGCGGGAACCTGCCGCAGATCATCCACCCGCGGCAGCTCGGCCTTCGTCTCCACGGACACCCCCACCCACAGGTTCGAGGGCCACTCCAGCCGCGGCGCGACCTGCCGCAGCCGCCGCGCCCGCTTCGTCAGGACCTGGTAGGTGTGCTGCGGCGTATCGGCCATCACCTCGAACACCTGCCGGACGAAGTCCAGCGGTACCCGGGCGTGGAACAGGTCCGACATCGAGTTCACGAACACCACCCTCGGGCTCTTCCACCCGTACGGGACGTCCAGCGCGTCCGGGTGCAGCGTCACGTCGAACCCTGGCCCGGACGTCCGCGGATCGCCGTCGTTCTGGTACTTCGCCGCACCCATCGCCTTCAGGCGCTTCGCGAGCGCGAGCGCGTAGCAGTTGTCGCACCCGGAGGAGACGCGGTCGCAGCCGGTGGTCGGGTTCCAGGTCGCCTCGGTCCATTCGATGGCGCTGCGGTCGCTCACCGTTGTCCTCCTGCTGTTGTGCACGCTGTCGCGCGTTGTTCCGAACGGGCGCGTGTGGTCTAACGATGCCCTAGCCGGAGGCGTACCGGGGCAAGTACCCGGGTATTCACGGGTCTCTGGCCGTACCGCAACCCCGAACTCGAACTCACGTTCCAACCTAGCGGTCCGAACCTCTGCGGTCGACGCCAACGAGATATCGGCCCGTACGGCGTCGGCCCCGGCCCGTTCTGCGTATGCCCGGCGCGGCAGCCTCAAGGCGGGCTCTCCACCACCGACTGGGCCTCCCCGCCCCGGACACCTCTGCCTTCGTAAGCCCACTCATGCCATATCCCGAAGATTCGCACTTCTGCGCCGACTGCGTATCCGCTGAGAAATCCGCGCCGACATCCACCAGGCCCCCCTCACCCTCGGCTGCGCAATCGGCTGCTGGCGGCGCCTCAAGAAGCAGTGCAGATCTGAGCCCTCAGCCCGAACCGGCGACCAGTGCTTCGCCGAGCGGGGTGCGCCGGTAGAGCACTGACCGTCCGGATCGGGCGCGGACGAGCAGTCCCGCGCTTCGCAGGATGGCGAGGTGGTCTCCTACCGCGCCGGGTGTCATGGCGAGGCTGCGGGCGAGGTGGCTGGTACTGGCCGGGGCGTCCAGCGCCAACAGCAGCCGGGCTCGGGCCCGGCCGACCAGAGCGGTCAGGGCGTCCGGTTGTGGGACGGTTTCCTGTTCGCCCCACAGGGCGGCGGTGCCGCGGGCACGATAGATCAAGGTCCGGGGCCAGGGGTCTTCCGTGTGGGCGGCGATATTCCTGACGAAGACTGAAGGGATCAGCAGGAGCCCGTCGCCGGCGAGGCGGACTGTTCCGACTCGGGGGAAGTGGCCGATCTCGATGCCGCCGGCTTGCCAGGTGATGCTCGGGTGCAGGCTCTCGATGGTCGTGGCCCATCCGTGTTCGCCGATCACCCCCACCCGGTGCACGACGTCGCGCTCACAGATCGCGCGCAGTTGCGGCCAGTCCGGGGCGAGCAGTTCGTGCCACGCCCGGTCCATCGCCTCGGCGATCCTGGAGACGGCGTCCGGCGAGTCCAGCACTGCGCGTACGCGGGGATCACGGGCGGACGGGCCGGTCGCGGTGGTGGCGAATTCGTGGCGGGCCGCTTCCAGCGGTGTGGCCCGGATCATGGCCAGGTCGTCCGCCCAGGTCTGGTTGAGGCCGCGCGGGGGCGGAGCGACGAAGTTCGGTCCGCCTTGCGGGGTATACAGGGCGAGGACTGCGTTCAGTTCGCTCTCGCGGCGAAGCCGTTCAAAGGCCGGCAGGAGCCGGGTAGCCCAGGCTCGCGGCAGCGGCCTGTCTCGGCCGTCGAGCGAGCTCAGCAGGAAGCACAGGTCCATCGCGGGCGACAGTGCGAAGCGGCTGCGCAGCAGGTCCTCGACGGAGACTTCGAAGCGGAGCACCGCGCCATGCTACCGAAGGACGTCTGTTCCGATTCGTCCAGCGACGAATCATTGGTGAGTGGCGTGGGCGCACGGCGAGGCTGGGGGTCATGACTCCAACCGCCGAGCCCGCGCAGGGCAACCACCGTGCCACCTACCGGGAGGTGCTGGCCGAGCCGCGATTCCGGCTGCTCTTCTCAACCCGCGCCGTCGCGATTACTGCGGACGCGCTGCGGATCACCACGTTCTCGGTGCTGGTCTTCTCGGCCACCGGCTCCGCGCTGCTGAGCGCAGTGGCCTTCGGTATCGGCTTCATCCCGCAGCTGTTCGGTTCGCTGTTGCTGGGCTCACTGGCCGACCGACTGCCGCCCCGCGTGCTCATTACCGGCGGCTACGCCTTGACGTGCGCCGCCGCCCTGCTGCTCGCCCTGGTGCGGATGCCGGTCGCGGCAAGCCTCGGTGTCGTGGCGCTGGTCGCCCTCGCCACACCGGTGTTTCACGGCGCGTCGAGTCGGCTGGTCGCGCAGTCGCTGAAGGGTGACGCCTATGTACTGGGCCGTTCGCTGAACAACATCGCTGGCGCCGGCGCGCAATTGTTCGGCCTGGCCCTGGGAGGTGCGGCCGTCGCGGCACTCGGCCCGCGCCGGGCGCTCGCGGTCAGCGCCGTCCTTTACCTCGGCTGCGCGCTTGCTATCCGCATCGGGCTACCCCGGCTACAGCCGGGGGAGTTCGGCGGCACACCCGGCAGCGCTGGGGGCGATGGCGGGGCCGTCCGTGCAAGCCTGCAGGGTGCAGGCCTGCTGCTGCGCGGACGCACGGTGCGACGACTGATGCTGGCCCAGTGGCTACCGCCCGCGTTCGTAGCGGGCGCGGAAGGCCTCATCGTCGCCTACGCGGGAGAACGTCAATTCGCGCCCGGCTGGTACGCGGTGCTGATGGGCTGTCTGCCGGTCGGCATGCTTGTCGGTGACCTGCTGGTGGGTCGACTGCTACGGCCACGCGCCCGGGAGCGGCTGGTAGTCCCGTTGATTGCGCTGGCGGGGCTGCCACTGATCGGCTTTGCTGCCGAGCCCGGAGTGAGCGTCTCGTCCTGTCTGCTGCTGCTCAGCGGCTTCGGATACGCCTACGGTCTCGGCCTGCAACGGCCGTTCCTGGACGCCCTGCCGCAGGATGGCCAAGGCCAGGCCTTCGGCTTGCTCGGCTCCGGCAGCATGACGCTGCAGGGCGTCGGGCCGGTTTGCTTGGGCTCGGTGGCCGCAGGCATCGGAACAGGCGGCGCAATCGCCCTGGCAGGCGGCGCGGTGGCGCTTACCGCCGGCTGGATTCTCACCTGGCACCCGCCCACATCCCCGGTCCCCGTCCCGAACCACTCAACGGGATCAGAGAACGGCACCGAACAGCATGCGTGTAGTTCTCCTGCGCAGTAACCCTCGCAGGTCGGGTCGGCCTCGAGCCGATACGCACCCCACCCCCACCCCACGTTTCTCTGACAGACAGTCATTCCCGGTAGTTCATTGTGTAAGGAGTCCTTAAGCCTCGGCCCTGTCAGCCGTTGCGGACCACGTACGGGATCTTGAGACCACGGACAGCCCATGGAGGGTTCATGCCGCATGATCGATAAATTCGCGAAGGACAACCTGCACGGGAGACTGCGGCGGGACCGCGAGGCGCTGCTCTGGAAACTCGACGGCTTGTCCGAATACGACGCCCGCCGGCCTTTGACAGCGACCGGGACCAACCTCCTCGGCCTGGTCAAGCACGTGGCCACCGTCGAGACCAGGTACTTCGGCGAGGTCTTCGACCGCCCTTTCCCGGAACCGCTGCCCCGGTGGCAGGACTACAACGACAGCGATCTGTGGGCGACGGAGGACGAGACCCGCGATCAGATCATCGGGTTCTACCGGCGCACGTGGGAACACTCGGACGCGACGATCAACGAGCTTCCCCTCGACGCCCCCGGCCACGTGCCGTGGTGGCCGGAGCCTTGTCCCAACACGGCACTGTCACGTTGACTGACCGGGTGGGATGATCTTCTGGTTGGTCGTGCTGGGAGGGGTCGTCCGTGGACAGCGCATCGCCGTCGTACAAGGGGCACCGGTACCCGGTCGAGGTCATTGCCCACTGTGTGTGGCTGTACCACCGCTTCCCGCTGTCGTTCCGCGAGGTCGAGGAGCTGATGCTCGAGCGCGGCGTGGTCGTCTCCCACGAGACGGTCCGCCGCTGGTGTGCGAAGTTCGGGCAGGCCTACGCCAACGGCCTGCGCCGGAGGCGGCCCCGGCCCGGCGACAAGTGGCACCTGGACGAGGTCTTCGTGAAGATCAACGGAGAGCAGAAGTACCTGTGGCGGGCCGTTGACGCCGACGGCAACGTGCTCGACCGGTCACGACCAACCGGAGGGGTGAACCCAAGCGATTCCAGGTCCTGTCCGAGCAGTTCGGTGAGAGCCTGCTGAAGGTCCGGGTGCGGCCACGGCGGGTTCTCGGACTCCCAGCGTCTTACCTGCCGGACACCGACCCCGAGGGCTGTGGCTAGCTCTTGCTGGGAGCGGTAGCCCGCGGCGTGACGGGCTGACCGGAGACGGGTATTGCTTGCAGGCTTCGGCATGCGTGTCCTCCTGGCGGGCTCTCAAGTCAGTTTCATGGCAGGCCCTTTCAGAAGCCAGTCGTCACCCGTACGACGGCATGAAAGTCCGCTTCTGCGTCGCGAAAAGACCTCTGGAAGTCCTCGATATGCGCCCTGGCGAGGGCCAGTCTTGGCGCACCACCCAGCACGGTGCCCCCGAGGAGCCGCCACCATGCCCCCACCCAGCATCCGCACCATCCGAGCATGCAGTCTCGAAGAGGCCAGCCACACGTGGGACGCCATCCGCGTCCCCCGCAGCGTTGGCCTCGACGCCCTCGCGATCCTCGGCGGCCGGTCCGGCGCCGTCCTCGAAGACCCCCTCAATGCGGCCCTGTACTGGTTCACCGCTCCGGGAACCGCCGCAACGTGGGACGTGGCAGGCACTCGCGTACTCGATCAGACCGCGCACCTGGTCATCCCCCCGGCCAGGCGCACACAGGGCCCCGGCCCGCACTGGCGGGTGTGCCCCGGTGACGAGGCGTGGACGACGGAGGCCGCGGCCTTACGAGCCGCGCTCGAAGATGCGGCCAGTCCTGGCCGAGGGGCGGTGCGATGACGGCCACTGCTCGGAGCCATGCCTCGGCGTCCGACGCCGCGTACCGTACGCTGCTCGACCACACCTTGACCTGTGCTGCCTGCCGGGCTGGGGCGTCCTGCCCCACGATGGTCCAGCTCGGCCGTGCCTGGCGGGAGGCCCGCCGATGAGGGACAAAGCGTCGGACATAATCCCCTGCTACTGCTGGGACGTACACCCGCAGACGAGCGCCCGGTGCGTGCAGGAACCGGGGCATACGGGTGACCACTACACCCCGTACACCCGGCCGTCGTGGGACCGGCCCGGCACGTCGTGGCCCGCCGAGCCCGAGCCGAGCCGCCCTTGATCTCCCGCCCGCGGCTGCAATCGCCGGCCAGCCGCGGGCGGGTCCAGCCGTCCCGGCCAGTCGTACCCCCGTCGGCTGGCCGGGACCATCTACGGAGGGGCCATGCCCGAAAGACTCACCGACTGGCAGGCGTACGGCATCGCGTTGCTTCACCAAGAGCTGCCCGAGGCCCCTGGCCCAATCCGCCGGTTCGTCGACACCGGGGAAATCGGCGGCTCACCTCCGCTCGCGCGGAGAGCACGCCTGTTTGTGACAGGTTCTTTTGGCCCCACTCCGACATTGAAGTTGGCCCCACTGGGGGTTGAGACGGGGGCTGGTGAGGGCCGTCAACCTCGCTCCGACAAGTTGTTTTGGCCCCACCCCGAACGAGTGGGTTCCCTGTCCGGGGGAGGGGGCTGAGGCGGTAGCGTGAAACCGGCCTCGGGACTGGTAAGCCCGCATGTTGAGGTGTCGCGTATTCAGCGGCTGGGGCCGATCTTTGATTACTGACTGTCGCCGGTGGCGGTGGTCCAGCGCGGGTCAATGTGGCCCAGCCATGCGTCTTGGTCGTCCGCCAGTGGTTGCTCCAGAGGGAGGGGGAGGAACCGGCAGGCGAAGATAAGACCAGCGTCCTCTCCGTCGCCCTTGACGTGGTGGTTCCACGCATCGCGGGTTTCTGCTGATGCTTGCAGAAAGAAGAAGGTGGTTCGTCGTGGCTGACCGGTGTCAGGATGGGGCTTGCCCTCCACGGCAATCTGTCGGACGACCGTGGCTGTCAGCAGACCGGTTTCCTCGGCGACCTCTCGAAGGACCGCCTCTTCCAGTTCTTCGCCTGATTTGACTCCCCCCGCAGGAACTTGGGTGCCGACCTCGGGCATACCGATGTGGTCGAAGACCAGAACTTCGGGGACGGCGCGGTTCCGGATGACGTATGCGGCGACACGGATTCTGGGTCGGGTCATCCCGGCATTGTCAGTCATCTGCGCCGTTCATGGTTGCCAGGGGCGTATCGGCTCCAGGTTCCTCCGGCTTCGGTGACCAGGCGAGTGGCTGTCTTGTCGTGGTAACCGAGGGCCTTCGCGATGACGGGGGCCGGGGCCTGGAGGACGAGTTGGCGGATCGCGGAGGTCCTGCCGCGCTGCGGCGGGACGCCGATCTCTCGCAGGTGGACTTGGAGGCTGACCGGGTTCATCGGCTGTCCGGGCTGGCGGCCGGGGAAGAGCCACTGTGAGCTTCTGCTGCTGGCGTAGGGCAGGTGCCGACGGGACTGGATGTAGGCCCGCATGAGGTCAGCGACGGGCTCCGGGAGCGGGGACGGCGGATCTCCCAGCCGGACGGCGGCGGTGGCCCCGTCGTCGAGGACGTCGTCGACCGTGAGGCGGACGATGCGGGTGACGGGTTGCGCATAGAGGAGAACCAGCGCGGCGGCGACCCGGGCTCGCAGGGGCAGGGAGTCGTCGTTGAGGGCACGCCGGAGAATGGCGAGTCGGCGATGCTGGTGCAACGGCGCTTGGTCCTGGTTGATGACCTGGGGTGGCAGGGTGAGGCGGGACATCCGGCTCGTCTTCATGCACCAGCGCAGGAACGTCTGGGCCGGGCGTCGGGTGGCAAGTTTCTCCGTGTGCCAGGCGTCGAGGTCGGCCTGCTGACAGTGTTCGACGGTGCGGCCTCGGTCGGCAAGCCAGGTGAGGAAGGCGCTGGCCTGGGTGATCTCTTGTTTCGTCTGACTGGTCTGGGAGCGTCCCAACGGCCCTTTCTCCGCCTTGCTCCGCAGGCGTCGCATCTGGTGCCAGATGGCGAAGTGCTGAAGATGACGACGTTGTTTGGGGTCCTCGATAGCGGCGAGCCGTTCGGTCAGCCAGCGCTGATAGAGCATGAGCTGCCGGTCGACGCGTGGCAGGACGCCGCTTTCCATCAGCAGGTCACGCAGGTGGACGACAGTTCGCCAGGGTGTTTCCTGGTGCAGCCCGTCGTGGGTGAGCGGGATGGTGCCGGTGGCCAGGTCCCGCAGGAGGCGGACGACGTTGGGGTTGCGGAGCCAGATCAGGCGGCTCTTGGGCCGGTCCATCTCCAGCAGGGCAGTGACCAGCGGTTGCAGGGAAGGAGCGACACGGCCGGTGCCGTCGTCGAGGAGTAGGCCGAGGGTGTCGGCGAGGGTGCAGCGTTCGCTTAGGCGCCCGCCGAGCAAGGGCCCTTCGAAGCCGCAGCGGGTGCAGAAGAAGTTGCGGACGATGCCCGCGCAGTCGCGGCAGACCGGTGCACCAGCGTCGTTTCGGCCCGGCAGCAGTCGGTCGGCTCGGCAGCCGGGGCAGCGGCCGCGGTCGCGCATCGCGCGTTCGTAGCAGGTCCGGCAGATCGGACCGTCTGACCACTCGGCGGACTTCGCCGCCCGACGGCCGCAGCGTGCGCAGGTCCGGACGTGCCACCTTTCGTACTCCTCCGGTGTCACTGCTCATCCCTCGGGTGTCAGGCGGACCCGTGTTGGCCGCCGGGCGGCCAGGTTGATCGGCGCCTCCTCGCCGGCGGCGCGTCGGGCTGGGAGGTTCTGGGCCGAGGTGGCGATCAGGTCGGCGGGCGTGCAGTCGAGGATGTCGCAGAGGGTGGCCAAAACCGGCAGGGACAGCCGTTCCGGGGTGCCGGAGACCAGGCGGTGGACCTGGGAGGAGGACAGTGTGATGCCGCGTTCGGTCAGGTGCGGCATGAGTTCGGTGACGGTGAACATGCCACGGGCGGCCATCAGTTCGCGGAGGCGCCATCGGTAGCTGATCTGGCGTGGCATCAGGAGGTCCTTCCCGGCCGCAGAGCGGCCTCGATGGTGGCGTCCAGGACGCGGCGCAGGGAGCGGGTGCGGAAGTCGGAGGAGACGCAGGTGTAGATCGCGGTGGTGGAGGCGTGGTCGTGGCCGACCTGTTGTTGGACGAACAGCGGGTCGTGGCCGTCCTCGATCAGGTGGGTGATGTAGGACCTGCGCAACGAGTGAAACTCCAGCGCGGGGTCCAGACCGACGGCGTCCCGGTAGGCGGCGAAGCGGGAGTCCAGCCGTTGAACACCGACCCGAGGGCCTCGCTCGGACGGCCAGAGAGCCCGACTGGTCGAATGCCGCATCCCGGGCCGCACCTCGCTGATCCATTCATCGATCGTGCCCGGCGTCCAGTGCCAGACGGTCAGCACGCTGCGACGCTTGGGTGGCGAGCCCTTCTTGGCTTTGCCGTAGCGGACCAGCAGAGTGCCGTACTCACCGAACTCCCGGCCCTCCGGGTTGCGGCCGAAATCGGTGAGATCCAGCATTCGGGTCTCGTTGCGTCGCAGGCCGTAGTGAGGTTCCCCCGCTGTGCGGGAGTGGCTGACTAGCTGGTCAGGGCGGGTTGACGTGGTTTCAGGTTCACTTGTTCGGCTGCTGCCTGGTTGGCGTAGTGCTTCTCCTCGTACTCGATCGGGCTGAGGTAGCCCAGCCGTTTCTGGATGCGGCGGGGGTTGTAGAAGCCGTCGATGTACTCGAAGAGCGCGAGGTTCGCTTCGGCCCTGGTGGCGAAGACGCGGCCGCGGATGCACTCGGTCTTGATGACCATCCACAGGTTCTCCGCCAGGGCATTGTCGAACGAGTCGCCGACCGAGCCCATGGACGCCTGGATACCGGCCCTGACCAGGCGTGTCGTGAGCTTCACGGACGTGTATTGACAGCCGTGGTCGGCGTGGTGGATGAGCTCGCCGGGGGCGACTTCGCGGTTGGCCAGGGCGTATTCCAGCGAGGTGAGGACCAGGTCGGCGTCCGCGCGGGCGGAGGTCTCCCAGGCGACCACCCGGCGGGAGAACGCGTCGCGGATCGCGGACAGCCACAGCGGCCCCTCCCCGGTGGGGATCATGGTCAGGTCGGTGACCCACAGCCGGTTCGGCCCGTTCGCGGTGAAGTCGCGCCCGACCAGGTCAGGGGCGAGATCGGCGTCCGGGTCGCGCCGGGTGAAGCCCTTGCCCCGGCGGGGGCTAATCCCGGCCAGGCCGGCCTGGCGCATGAGCCGCTCGACGCGCTTTCTGCCGACGTGGACGCCCTCACGCCTGAGGACGGCGTGCACGCGGGGTGAGCCGTAGATCCCGCCGGACTCGGCGTGGACCTGGCGGATCCTGCTGGTCAGCTCGGCGTCCCGGCGGCTTCGTTCGCACGGCTCGGTCTCGGCCTGGCGCCACCGGTAGTAGGTGGAGGAGGGGATGGAAAGTTCCCGGAGTACGGGCTCGACCCCCAGATGCGGGTGCGCGTCGAGGAGCGCGGTCACCTGGGCCGGGTCGGGTCGAGCTGGGCCGCGAAAAAAGCCGAGGCCGTCCGCAGGACCTCGTTCGCCCGCTTGAGCTGGGCGTTCTCCTTGCGCAGGGCGGCAAGTTCCTCACGCTCGGCGGTGGTGAGCAGGTCGCCCCGCTCGCCGGCGTCGGCCTCGGCCTGGCGGATCCAGTTACGCAGGGCCTCGTGGTGCACGCCGAGCTCCTCGGCCATACGACGGATCACAGGCTTCGGCTCGGCAGTCCGGTACATCTGCACCGCACGCTCACGCAACTCCAGCGGGTATTTTCTCGGGGCAGGCATCGTCTGGGCTCCTCTCATGAGACCCATCTGACCCTCTGTCACCCATCCCCGCATCTCGGGGGAACCTCAGTCATGGACGGACTGACGGCCCTGGCCGAGCTGCACCGGACCGTGCCTGACACGCGGGTGCTGATCCTGACAACCTTCGGGGAACAGCGAAACGTACTGCGCGCACTGACTGGGGGCAGCGTGGGCTTTCTGCTCAAGGACTCGGCGCCCGCGGAACTCATGCGCGCGGTCCGGGCTGCCGCGGCCGGAGACGCGTACCTGTCGCCGGGTGCCACCCGCCGTGTCGTGGACTCGTTGGCGTCCAGCCAGAGCGCCCACCGTGCTGAGCAGGCCCGCTGCCGGCTGGACGCGCTGACCAACCGCGAGCTGGAGGTCCTGGCACTGCTGGGTGAGGGCCTGTCCAACGCGGACGCTGGTCAGCGGATCCATATGAGCGAGGCCACGGTCAAATCGTACGTGAGCCGGATCCTGACCAAGCTGGACTGCGAGAACCGAGTGCAGGCCGCACTGCTGGCACGAGACGCCGACCTGGGAACCTGACCACACCACTCCGTCACTGTCGAACCGGGCTGCAAGATCGTCGGAGGTGAGTGGTACTCGTACTACGACGGCCGATGACGTTGATGCACAGCCCACTGAGGGTGGATCTCAACGGACAGGCCCGGGCCTGGATGCTCAGTCGCAGCCGCAGAAAAGGCAGCCGATCGGGGCGGCGGCCGGGGTGCTGCGGTTCAGCGAGGAACGCGACCCGGCCGTGCTGGCGGCGCAGCTCATGCGGCTGCGGGGTATCGACCCGGAGGACGCCTACTGGCGGCGTGGATCGAGGCGGGGCCTTGACCCCGAATCCTAAACCGTGTTCAGGATTCGGGGTCAAGGCCCCTGTCACCTCCAGTGGGTTCGAGATCCCACCGGACCAAAACGCATCCCAGACGCGTCCTAGTACGGGTCTGTCAAAGGAACGGTGTAACTCAGGTTGTTGGAGTTACTGACGGGCTGCGGAGAGGCGGCCGTCGAAGGTGATGTCGAAGGCGTTGAGTGCGGTCTTCCAGCGCATGGTCCAGCGGGCCTGGCCCTTGCCGGTGGGGTCCAGGGACATGATCGCCATGTAGACGCACTTCAACGCGGCCTGCTCGTTGGGGAAGTGGCCGCGGGCCTTGACCGCCCGGCGGATCCTGGCGTTCACGGACTCGATCGCGTTCGTCGTGCACACGATGCGGCGGATCTCGGTGTCGAAGCGGAGGAACGGGGTGAACTCTTCCCACGCGTTCTCCCAGAGCCGCACGATCGCCGGATACTTCCGGCCCCAGGCGTCGGCGAACTCGGCGAACCGCTCGAGGGCGGCCTCCTCAGTCGCCGCGGTGTAGACGGGCTTGAGGAGTTTGGCGATCTTGTCCCAGTCCTGGCGGGCGGCATAGCGGAAGGAGTTCCGCAGCAGGTGGACCACACAGGTCTGCACGACCGTGCGGGGCCAGACGTTCTCAACGGCGTCGGGCAGGCCCTTGAGCCCGTCGCAGACGAGCATGAGGACGTCGTTCACGCCGCGGTTCTTGATCTCGGTGAGGATGTGCATCCAGTGTTTGGCGCCCTCGCCGCCGTCGCCGGCCCACAGGCCGAGGATGTCCCGCCGGCCTTCGGTCGTGACCGCCAGGGCCACGTAAATGGGCCGGTTGGCGACCGCGCCGTCGCGGATCTTCACGTGGATGGCGTCGATGAAGATCACGGGATAGACGGCGTCGAGGGGCCGGTTCTGCCACTCTGCCATGCTCTCGAGGACCTTGTCGGTGATCGTGGAGATCGTCTGGCGCGATACGTCGGCGCCATAGACCTCGGCCAGGTGGGCCTGAACCTCACCGGTCGTCAGGCCCTTGGCCGCGAGCGAGATGACCATCTCGTCCACGCCGGACAGACGCTTCTGCCGCTTCTTGACAATCTTCGGCTCGAAGCTGCCTTCCCGGTCTCGGGGCACGACTATCTCGACCGGGCCGACATCGGTCAGCACGGTCTTGGCCCGGGTGCCGTTGCGTGAGTTACCGCCGTTCTTCCCGGCCGGATCATGCTTGTCATAGCCGAGGTGGTCGGTGATCTCGCCCTCGAGAGCGGACTCCAGGAGCCGCTTGGTCAGCTGCTGGAGCAGCCCGCCCTCGCCGGTCAGCTGAAGGCCCTCGGCCTGAGCCCGTCCCACCAATTCATCGATCAGCCGGTCGTCCACAGACTTCGCCGGCACCGTCTCAGACGGCTCGACGGACTCGGCCTCGGTCACGTTATTGCTGGTCATCGATGCATCTTCCATGATCGGGAGTTACACCGAACGTTTTACAGTCCCGATTGGTGCGGCCGACCTGGCGGCCTGCTCGATCTTCGCGCAGTAGGCTGCACGGGCTTCCTCGTCGATCTGCTTCTCGTGTTCGGGGCGCACCCCGGTCCGGCCGTCGAGGCCCTCGCGCAGGATATCGGCGTGCCCGGCATGCCGGTTGGACTCGCCGAGGACATGGACCATGATGGCGAACAGGTTCGTGTTGGGATGAGGCTCCGGCCACCACGGCACGTGGCCGGGGGCGTCGAGGGGAAGCTCGTTGATCGTCGCGTCCGAGTGTTCCCACGTGCGCCGGTAGAACCCGATGATCTGATCGCGGGTCTCGTCCTCGGTCGCCCACTGATCGCTGCCGTTGTAGTCCTGCCACCGGGGCAGCGGCTCCGGGGAAGGGCGGTCGAAGACCTCGCCGAAGTACCTGGCCTCGACGGTGGCCACGTGTTTGACCAGGCCGAGGAGGTTGGTCCCGGTCGCTGTCAAAGGTCGGCGGGCGTCGTATTCGGACAAGCCGTCGAGCTTCCAGAGCAGCGCCTTGCGGTCCCGCCGCAGTCTCCCGTGCAGGTTGTCCTTCGCGAATTTATCGATCATGCGGCATGAACCTTCCATGGGTTGCTCGTGGTCTCAAGATCCCGTACGTGGTCCGCAACGACTGGCAGAGCCGAGGAGTGGCCATGGCCGCGGCCCTGACCTGCTACAAGAAGCTCGCGAAACTTGCCACGTGAGACAACCTCTTAGTCAGGAGAAAGTCCTCACTTGACGATCCCGCGCTCGGCGACTACTGGGGCCAACGCCGCAAGACGCGCACACCCCCACCGATGGACAGAATCAGCCTTACTCTGGCAGCCCGTCAGAAAGGACTCTGTCCGCTCTGTGGTCAGGCGCTCATCGTCGGCGCGGAATACGAGCCAGATAGTCCACGCGAGTGGATCGACTGGTTCGACGCGATGAAGAAGCGGTTGCACAAACACCACCTAACGCTGGGGGTGGTTAGTTGCGGTGGTGTGTGGTTTGTGAGCTGGGGTGTTGATGATTGATTGAGAACGGTTTCGGGGTGGTTTTGAGGGTGTGGGATGGGGGTCTGACCTGGGGCTGTTGCAGTTTCGTTGAGACAGAGCGCGGGATGTCGCGGATATGTTCCTGGGTCTAAAGGCATTGACTGTGTTCTTGCTGGTCAGTGGGGTGGCGGGGGGTCAGGACCGTCGTGTACGGGGCCGGGTTGGTGTCGGGGTGGGGCGGTGGTGGGTTTCGGCGAGGTGGTCGAGCTGGATCCCGTCGAGCAAGGTTTTGGTGATTTTTTCGGTGCCGTCACAGATCGCGGTGATCGCGGCTTGGCGGATCAGCCGGGTCAGGCTCCCGATCCGGCCCGCGGTCCGCTGGTGGAGATATGCGGCATGACGGGGGAGGGTTCCGGGCCGATGCTGCTGGAGGTTCAGAGCCTTCTCGAGGCCGGTGATGAGTTCTTTGAACGGCTCGTGTGTCCCGTGCCGGGCGGGCAGCGGCCCGCACTCGATGAGTGAGGCCCTCCCGGCGAGCTGCGCGCCACGCACACCGCTGAACAACGCGGTCGTGGTGACGTCGATGCCCGCGTACACGAACGTCGCACCGATGCGTTCGGTGAGGTCTTTGAGGAGGTCGGCACTCTGGGCGCCGGTGGTGGTGCGGGGGTTGAGGCGGTGGATCTCGTCGATCAGGACGAGACGGACACCGGCCTGCTGGTAGGTGTGGCAGACCGCGTCGGTGATCTGGGCCTGGGTCATGCGGGTGGTGACGGGGATGCCGAGGTAGCGGGCGAATTCGGTGGCGAGGGTTTTCGCGGTGGCACCGGGCGGGACGAGGACGTACGCGACCGGTACGTGCGGATGCTGGAGGCCGGGTGATGGCGGGTTGCGGTGGGTGTGGGCGAGGTGGCAGGTGCGTCCGACGTGGAGGAGCGCGGTGGTTTTCCCGGCCGCCGCGGGCCCGGTGACGATCAGAGAAGGACGAGCAGTCACGGTCTGGTGGCGGCCGAGGATCATCAGGGTGCGGACGCTGGTGGCGAGGGTGTCGATGACCGGGGTGCGGAGGGTGACGAACGCGGAGTGGTAGGCCAGGCGTTCTTCCGTGCTGCGTGGCGGGGCACCGGGCCCGGGAGGCACGGGCGGTGGTGTGGTGGCGAAGTGCTGCCAGCCCTGCCACGTGGTCACCGGCCTGCCGGCGCTACCCGTTTCGGGGACAGCACCCGCAGCCCCCTGCCCGGGCCCGCTGCCCACGTGTTCGTCGCGGGTGCCGACAGGGCGACTGCCCCTGGCCGTGGATGCCTTGGTGTTCACCATTTCAGGGCCTCCGCGCGGGCGTCGTACAGCCCGTACCCGGTATACGGCACGTCCGGTGAGCCGTCGTCCTCACCGGTGTCCTGGTCCGGGGGCGACGGCTCATCCGGCGTGTCGTCGAGAGCGTCGAGGCTGTCGTCGTCTGTTCCGGAAACCGTCTCATCGGCAGCCTGGTCCGGGTGCTGCGGGCCGTCTGAGGCCCGCTGTGCGGGCATAGGCATCCGCACAGGGGCGGTGCGGGTGATCAGGTGCTGTTCGGCGGGGGTGGCATGCCCGGTACGGGCACGGCGCAGGAGCTGGTCGAGGGCGTCGGCGAGGCCGGCCTCGTACCGGTCAGGGTCCAGGTGGCGGGTGACGGTGGTGCGGACGTACCGCCAGGTGCGGTCGTTGAACGGGTGGTGGGCGTGGTCGCGGTGAATCCACGGGATCTCGGCGAGTTGCCCGTCGGGGAGCCGTACCCAGATCTGGCGGACATCGTGCGGGTTGATGCGGACTTCCCATTTCCCGCCGCGGGCCGCTACTTCGGACTCCTGGCCCCGGTAGGGGCCCAGCAGATCACAGTCGTAGGTGCGGTGATGGATACGGATGCCGCGCTCGGTGATGGCCTGCCACCGCACCGGCAGCAACTCCAGATAATCACTGCCGCTCAAAGGGACCGGCACGTACCCGGCGACCGCGACGAGCGCCGCCCACATCTGGTTCGGCGTCAGCGCCGCCCGGGGCAGTACGGGGTGGCGCAGTCCTTCGTGCGGGCGGTGGTGCCAGTGCACGAGCCATTCGTCGAGGAGGTCCTGCAACTGGGCGACGGTGTAGCACGCCTCGCGTTCGATGTCTCTGCCGCGGCGGGTGACGTCGGAACCGGTGTAGCCGGGCAGATGCTGGCAGAACAGGGAGTTGATCGACCCGAAGGTGCGCTCCACGATGCTCTTGGCGGTCGGCGCGAACGGCGGCGCCACCTGCACGCTGATCCCGAGCGTCTCACAGGCGGCGGTGAACACCTGCGACAGGAACACTTTCCCGCGGTCCACAACGATCGTCTCCGGCATCACGACCGGCCGGGCGGCCGCCCCTTGAAGCCGCTCGTCCAGCGACAGCAGCCGATCGCCCGCAAGCAGCCTGGCGTGGGTGAAGCGCAGGGCGTCGGGCCACGCGGGCCTCGCCGGGCGCGGTACAGCCATCTCCGCGAGCAGCAGCGCCGCGTCCACGGCCTGCGTCCCGCCCGGACACAGCACCGCCGCCAGGATCGCCCGCGTGGCCACATCGACGGCGATCGTGAGCTCGGGCCGCCCCAGCGTCCCGTCGTTGAACAGCGCGAGGACATCCAGACGGGTGGTGTCGATCTGGACCTGCTCCCCGGGCCGCAGAGCCACGGTCGGGGTCATGGCGCGCCCGTCTTCCGTGATCGGCGGATTTCGGACCGGCCGCGCGGGGTGGTCGGCCGGGTGGGCGAGCTGATGGACGAGCCGGTAAAAAGTGGCCTGCGCGGGCATGGGCACCGCGTCTCCATGCCGGTCCTTGAGGAGTCGTGCGACCAGCGGCATCAGCGCCTTGACGGTGCCTTTGGAACGCCCCCGCTGCCCGCGCAGCACGTCCTTGATCGCGGTGACGACCCGCTCGTCCTGCCGACCGCCACGGCCCTTCGGGCCGCGGGTGGCGCGGTGGTCGACCAACCCCCATAGCCCCTGTTTACGGTAGGCGAGCCGCATGCGCTGCACCGTCGCCCGCGACACCCGCCCGAACCTCAGCGCGGTCAGCTCCTGCGCTTTGGCCTGCTCCCGCTGGGCCAGTGTGAACCGATCCGGGTCGTACTGCTCCCGTACCGTCCCGCCACTGCCGACCCCGCCGGGAAGGCCGCACTCGACTTCCCGGATGTGCCGCTCCCAGGCCAGCGCCTTCTCCCGCGCCGCGGCCGGCGCCGTTTCGAACAGCCCCCACCGCGGCACCGCCTGCGCCTGATCCGCCTCCGCGCCCAGGACCGCGAAGCCTGGGTCGGCGAACAGATGCCCGGACAGCACCACCTCATCCATCCCGTCCTGGCCGACCAGATGGAAGCCCTGCCCGGCCAGGGCGACGACCTGCCACCGCACCCCCCGGAACCGCACGTGGGCACCGACGGCCACGACCGGCCGCCCACCACGCCGTACCCCGCTCACACCGCCTCCCCGCCCCGGCCACTGCCGCCAGCCGCGCCGCCTTCGCATTGGTTCGTGCCGCCGCTGACGGCCTGCCCCCTGCTCCGCCACCCACCTCATGTCCGCCGCGACCACGGACGACGTCGCAACCTTGCACGGCGGCGGCCCGTTGATCAACCGGGCCGCCCGTACCCGCAGGGACCATGGGGGAGTGGACCAGGACCCGTTCGTGCAGCGGCACGTCCAGCGCCACGGTCAGCTGCCCGTGCCACAAGGCGTGGAAGGCGACGGGCAGGACTTCGATCGGGTCGCCGACCGCCTCCACGCCGTCGATCAGCGGCCGCGGCCGCGCGAACGCCTCCAGCACGTCGGCCGCAAGTCCCGGGCGGCCCTGGTTGCGTGGGTGCCGGTAGCCGGCCAGCCACTTCAGGTTCGCCACCAGAGTCTTCTCCAGCGGCTCAAGGCGCCGGTAGACGAGCCCTACCTGCGCACACGCCTCCGCGACCGTCTCCGCGGCCTCCAACGCCCGCTCGCCGCCGGCCTCGGTGTGGCTGGGGCAGTCGGCCAGCATCCCGGTGCCGTCCTTGTAGCGGGCGAAGAGCTGCGGCACCCACGAGCGCACCCGCCCCCGGCCATCACGCCACAGCGCCCGTACCGGCCGCCCGGCCAGGCCCACCACCATGGGGTCGCGGTCGAGCACCATCAGCTGCGCCCGCATCGCGTTCGATCCCGACGCCACGTGCCGTCCGGTGGTGGCCGACCACCACAGGCCCGGCCCCCACCGGCGGCCCGGCACGACAGGGAACGCCGACACCGGATCCAGCTCCTCGAAAGCCACCGCCACCGCCGCGTCCGCCCACCGCTGCTGCACCATCCGCCCCACCGGATCGAGGAAGACGGCTTCGAACCCCGCCCCGACCACCACGTCCCGCTGCCCGGCCGCCCTTTCAGGGCCGCCCACCACGCTCCTGCCGCTCATCCCCCCCACCCCACCGGTGCCCCCACCGCACCGGACACGTTTCACGGGTTCTGATCACAAGCCGCCGCCTCATGCGCTAAAAGCAGCGACCGGACCACCCCGGCCAGCCCCGGCTCTACTCGCCGTCCGCACCCCGGTACGTCCCGAGGACTTCTACCGCCTCCTCCTCGGACAGCCGCGCCCACCGGGCCACCTCGTCCACCCTCATCCCAGCGTTCACCGCGGCCACCATGACCCGCCCCAGCACCTGGTCGAGCAGATCCGTGCCCCGGCTCAAACCCTCCAGCATGGACCGGGCCACCTCGGCGGTAGTACCGACCTGCGCACCACGCAACTGCTGCAGCTGCTCTTCTACCTCACCGAGGAGATTGGTGATCAAAAAGCGCTGCTCGGCAGGCACCACGGCCCGCCAGTTCGTCCCCGAGCCGGGCAACTTCTTCTCCCCGGCCAAGACCCGCAGCCCTGCAGCCACCGTCGACGGCTGATGCTCCTGCCGCACCCACCACACGTTCTCCCCGAACCGCGCATACAGACCCGGCCGCCCTTCGGGATGACGACGCAGGCGGACAACCGTCCCCATCCACGCGATCAGCGGACCCCCGTAGTCGACCGCGATCAACGGCCCCAACCAAGACCGCCCCACCCGCTCACCGAGACGGCGGCAGAACTTCCCGTCCGCCCCCAACGGCCGCGGCCGTTCACCCCCGCTGTCCACCCACACAAGCTGCGCCATGACCGGATCCAGCAGCGCATCCGCGACCGCCACCACCTCCGGGAAGATCACCGCATCGCGCCCCACCACCCGCCACCACTCCAGATCAACCCCCGCATCACCCCCGGCGACCAGGTGCAGACGCCGCGGCCAGATCTCCTCCCGCTCCCACCCGTACGCCCCCTCCCACCACCGCGCCACCACCGCATAAGCCAGCCCGAACACCTCACCCGGGTCCACACCGGCCCGCACCGCACGACGCACCACACCAGCCCACCGCCGCTGCGCCGCGACCACCTCCGGAAGACCCCGCAGATCGAGGTACTCGCGGGGCTGGTCGGCGTCCGCGTCCAGAGCCCACCGACCATGGCGCACGCACACCCGCTCCCACCGTGGCGCGTACCGCATCACCCGGGCCGGTTCGCCCGTACGCCGTGCCGTGCACAGCCGGCACCCGAACGCCACCGGCCCCGCCACCACGCCCCCGACCCTCCACACCACCCGCCCCCGGCCGCCCTCCGGTCCGTCGAGCTTGGGATCCTCCCGCCCCCACGACGGCAACGCCCGCCCCAGCGACAGCTCCCCGACCCCGCACACAGCGCCCAGCGTCCTTCGGGCTGCCGCGTCCAGCAGCACTTCCCCATCCGCACGCACGGCCCCACCCTCATGACGGGGCCGGTGGTTCACCGCCTGCCAGCGCGCCATGAACGTCTGCTCCTCCATTCCGTAGCAAGCAGCGATACGGCACAGAAAGGAGAACGTCGTCTCCCCGGCGAGAGGAGGCAGCCGTAACACCCCGGCGTTCACCGCGACCGCCCCGCCGTGCCCGCCGCCCACTGCATGCCGAGCTGGTCGAGTTCCGCCCGCCGCTGCTCGGGAAGCTTCCCAGCGCGTTTGCGGACGTTGTCAATCCACGTGCCGAGCTTGACCACCACGACCCCGCCAGCGCCCACCTGCGCACCGAACCCGCCGCCATCGGAAACCAGCTGCTCCTCGTGCTTGCGGGGTACGCGCAGGTGCCCCTCGCGGGCGTGGAACTGCCGCGCGGCCGCCAGGTTGAGCATCCACTTGTCGTCCTGGGTGCGTTGCACCGGGCGCTCGTCCTCACCGGCGGGTCCGAGCCCGAGGGCGTTCTCCAGAAGCCATTGCTGTGCCGGTTGCAGGGCGTCCCATCCCAACCGGCATCCCTTAACCCACCGCCCCAAGTCCTCGCCCTGGACCACGACCTCCCCAGCCTCCCAAGGCACGCTGCCGCCCTGGGCGAGATGGTTCTGCACGAGCCGCAGGCAGCGCTGCCACCCCGCGTCCCAGACCGGTGACCACCCCGGGTCAATCTCGTCCAGTGCTTCCCGCCGCTCCTGCGACAGGCCACCCGCGAAAGCATCGTCGGGCAGTCCGGCCTCCAACTGCTCCGCGCGCGCATCCGCGAGCCTCGCGGCCGTGCGGAGATTCTTCGCCCAGGTCCCGACCGGATACCCGTCCCACACAGCATGGGCCGGCGGCAGGAAATGGCCGTGCTCGGAGGCCCAGCGCCGGGCAGCGGCAAGCCCCTCCTCGAAGGCGTGATCGCGGTGGGACCAGACCACCCCGAGCTCCTCCAACGCCTTCACGCGCTCCGGGGCAAGTGTTCCGGCCCGGTAGTCCATGCGCTGGTTCCGCAGCCATGTCCCCAGCGGGAACCCCGCAGACTCCCACCCTCATCCACCGGCGTCACGTAGTCGTACGCAACCTTCAGCACCCCGTCCTTCGCCACCTCGCGCACGTACCGCGCCGCAGCCGCGATCCCGCTGCGCCAGTAGTCCGTCTCGGGGTGCAGCACGCGCAGCGCGACGAACCGCGCCACCTCCGCCGGATCCCGCGGAGTGGAGAACCTCAGCAGCCCCTGCGCGGGCGCGCTCGGACCCTTCGCCTCGCCCGTCCGCTCCCGGCCCTCCGCCCCGTCGACGCCCTCGGCCCCGTCGGGCTTCCAACGCCCTGTACGGGGACGGGAGTCGGCGAGCGCCTCGATCACGTCCGTGTCGTGAGCACGCAGCGCCCCGAGGACCTTCGCGAGGGTTTCGTACCCCCTGGAGGTCATCATTTCGTCCGGACTTTCACCAGGAGCAAGGAAAACAGGGACGACCAGGCTGGCGATTTTTCCCTCGCCAGGCTGCATTCGGAGAGCCCGCCCGACCATTTGCACAATATCGACCATTGACCCGCGCGCGTCACAAAAGGCAACAGAGTCACAGTTCTTCGTGTCGACTCCTTCCCCCAGGACGCGAACCGACGCGATCATTTTGAACATGGCCGGACAGGAGACCGTGCCACCCTTCCCGTCGGGCACCTTGACCACGTTCGACGCGAACTCCTCCAGCATTGCCTTTCGGTAGCCGGCCCTGTGGTCTCCATGAAGCCAGGACGCCCCCACCCGCTCCGCCGGGTGGTAGTGCTTCGGATCCTCGGCATACAGCCGCTTCGCGACGGCGGGCAGGCCTTCGGCCATCGCTTCGGCCTCCGCGATCCGGGAGTGGAAGGTGAGGCACTTCCGCAGGTTCTCGTCCGCAGCCGCCGTCAGCAGCCCCGCCTGGAGCGCCGCGAGCCGCGCCCCGCGCACCAGGTCCGAGCCCCGGTCGCCACCCGCCTGCGCGGCATACAAGTCCGGATCGGAAATATCAACGCAAATAACCTGATAGGGGGCAACCAGCCCCCGGAATAGCCTGGGAGAGCGTCAGCTTCCAGGCCACAGGCCCGAACACGGGCGACTCGGGGTCCATGCTCGCGATCAGCCGCGGAGCCTCCCGGCCGCCCCGGCGGGCATCCTCGGCGGACTCCCAGATCCTCGCCGTCGCCGTCATGTACAGCCGCCGGACGGCCGGCATCTTCACCTGGTCGTGCACGGCCGCCCACGCCTTCGCCGCATCCCCCGAGGTGCGGTGCGCCTCATCCACGACCATCAGGTCGAAGGCGTCCAGCCCGAGCCGGTGCGCCCCCTGCACCGCCGTGGAGGCAGTGGCGTACGTCGAGAACACCGTCACCACATCCTCGTCCCCCACCCAGGACAGGAGCTCCGCCGCGTCCGTGGTGCAGGGCATCCCGCTGGACGCCGAAACCCGTGACTCGCACGCACCGACCATCGCCCCCGCACGCCCTGCCCGACGCCACTCCGCGGCCATCTGCGCCAGCAGATCCACCGTCGGTACCAGCACCAACACCCGCCGGGCACGCAGTCGTTGAGCGGCCACCGCCGCGATCCTCGTCTTCCCTGACGCGGTCGCCGCGATCACCTGGCACCGCAGCCCCTCCTCCGGCACCGCGACGCCGGCCGGGAACTGGAGATGACGGAGCACGGCGTCGACCGCCTCGATCTGGTGCGCCCTCAGGCCCTGGTCTGTCACCATTCCCCGTTACTCGCCGTCCCGCTCGGATTCGCACTCGTGGTCAGACTCCAGGAGCGTTCCGTCCTCTACCGGACCGAATTCCCACGTCGAGTCACACTCTTCGCAGTATCCGCTTCCGTAGAAACTCACCCGAGACATTCTCTTCTCCTCAATCAGAAACGGACACGAAAGAAAGAGCGACACTATTTCTCAGCTTCCAGTGCCGCGGAGGCATCCGCCCCCGGGCGGACAAACCATCCAGGCCGTGAATTTGACGCATCCTCAACAGGATTTATGGACGCAGCCAGAGTGTCATTTCCTCGGACTCTCCAGTGCTGGTGGGTGTCTGTCCTCTAGGAACAAGGTAGCTGACTCAGAACTATGACGCATGCAGTTCGTGGGAGGATGACCGGAAGTGTTCGCACTCGATACGATCAGGTGCGAACCTCGACAGAATCCGCCCCCGCAGCTTGATGGCTCGTCACCTCACCCAACCCTCGGCCAACCTCCCGTAGCCCGCTGCCCGCGTAGCGGCCCAACTACCAGGCGCGGAGCGGCTGGTAGTGATCCGCCTTGGCGGATCGTCAGGGTCAGCGCGGAGCGCCGACCCTGACCCTGGGCCACGGAGTGGCCCAGCAACCCGAATTGCGAAGCAATTCGGGGAAGTGCCGCGTAGCGGCACCGCGTCGCGTTCG